>CAZEHO010000005.1:0-112314 GCA_964511945.1 uncultured Acidimicrobiia bacterium
CGTCAAGTCATCATGGTCCTTATGCCCAGGGCTACACACGTGCTACAATGGCCGGAATAGAGGGTTGCGAAGCCGCGAGGTGAAGCGAATCCCTGAAAGCCGGTCTCAGTTCGGATTGGAGTCTGCAACTCGACTCCATGAAGCCGGAGTCGCTAGTAATCGCAGATCAGCAAAGCTGCGGTGAATACGTTCTCGGGCCTTGTACACACCGCCCGTCACATCACGAAAGTCGGCAACACCCGAAGTCAGTGGCCCAACCATTTGGGGGGAGCTGCCGAAGGTGGGGTCGGCGATTGGGATGAAGTCGTAACAAGGTAGCCGTACGGGAACGTGCGGCTGGATCACCTCCTTTCTAAGGAGCACCGAGGCTTCTGCCTCAACAGCTTCTCAGTCAATGATTTGGTTATTCAGGCCGATGACCTTCGTGGTCGTCGGTTTGGGCACACTGTTTAGTCGTGAGGGAGTCTGGTTCGACCAGAACACCTCTGGCACCTTGAGAACTGCATAGCGAGCACAATCGTCTTGGATTCATATGAATCAAGCTACTAAGGGTCTCTGGTGGATGCCTTGGTGCTAGGAGCCGAAGAAGGACGTGGCAGGCTGCGATAAGCCTCGGTGAGCCGTCAAGCAGGCGTTGACCCGGGGATGTCCGAATGGGGAAACCCGGCTGGGGTCATGCCCAGTCACTCCGGTTTGAACACATAGAACCGGTTGAGGCAACCGGGGGAACTGAAACATCTCAGTACTCCGAGGAAAGGAAAGCAACCGCGACTCCCCCAGTAGCGGCGAGCGAACGGGGAAGAGCCTAAACCAGCGTGGTGTAATAGCCCGACGGCGTTGCCATGCTGGGGTCGTGGGACCCACCTGACGGTGCGTCGGAACCGTCGAGGAGTCAGAAACTCGTGTGTTAGTCGAAGCGCTCTGGAAAGGGCCGCCGCAGAAGGTAACAGCCCTGTAGGCGAAAGCATGCGAACTCCTGGTGGTGTTCCCAAGTAGCACGGGGCACGTGAAATCCCGTGTGAATCTGCGAGGACCACCTCGTAAGGCTAAGTACTTCCTAGCGACCGATAGCGAACTAGTACCGTGAGGGAAAGGTGAAAAGCACCCCGGTGAGGGGAGTGAAAGAGAACCTGAAACCAGTGACCTACAAGCAGTCGGAGGATCTCTTCGGAGATCTGACGGCCTGCCTTTTGAAGAATGAGCCGGCGAGTTAGCAGTACGTGGCGAGGTTAAGGCGTGAGCCGAAGCCGCAGCGAAAGCGAGTCTGAATAGGGCGTCCAGTCGCGTGCTCTAGACCCGAAGCCGAGTGATCTATCCATGGGCAGGGTGAATCGAGGGTAAGACCTCGTGGAGGCCCGAACCCACCAAGGTTGAAAACTTGGGGGATGACCTGTGGATAGGGGTGAAAGGCCAATCAAACTCGGTGATAGCTGGTTCTCCCCGAAATAGCTTTAGGGCTAGCGTTGCATGTTCCACCGTGGAGGTAGAGCACTGATTGGGCTAGGGGGCCGACAAGCTTACTGACCCCAGTCAAACTCCGAATTTCACGGTGCCACAGTGCAGCAGTCAGACCATGAGGGATGAGCTTCATTGGTCGAAAGGGAAACAGCCCAGACCGCCAGCTAAGGTCCCCAAATCTCAACTAAGTGGGGAACGATGTGGAATTGCCCAAACAGCCAGGAGGTTGGCTTAGAAGCAGCCACCCTTTAAAGAGTGCGTAACAGCTCACTGGTCGAGTGATTCCGCGCGGAAAATGTAACGGGGCTCAAGTTGAGTACCGAAGCTGCGGGATTCCATCGTTAACCAGGCCTTCGGGTCCAGGTGATGGGATCGGTAGGGGAGCGTCGAGCGGGCAGAGAAGCGGCGGCGGAAGCCAGCCGTGGAGGCCGCTCGAGTGAGAATGCCGGCATGAGTAGCGAAAGAGGAGTGAGAATCTCCTCCGCCGAAAGTCCAAGGGTTCCTGGGGAAGGCTCGTCCGCCCAGGGTTAGTCGGGACCTAAGGCGAGGCCGAGAGGCGTAGTCGATGGACAACTGGTTGATATTCCAGTACCACTATGTGCGCGTCCAGGCTGAATCCGGGTTGCTAAGGAAAGCCCTTCGGGGCCTACCGACCCACCCGGTATTAGGCCAGCGATGGAGTGACGCGGAAGGGTAAGCGGACCCAGGCGTTGGTTGACCTGGGGTAAGCGCGTAGGGCGAGATCTAGGCAAATCCGGATCTCACGAAGCCTGAGGCGTGATGCCGATCCGTCTAAGGAGAAGCCGCTGAACGCCCATGCCGCCGAGAAATAACTTCTAGCGAGTGCACATGGTGCCCGTACCCCAAACCGACACAGGTGGACAGGTAGAGAATACCAAGGCGAGCGAGAGAACCGTGGTTAAGGAACTCGGCAAAATGGCCCCGTAACTTCGGGAGAAGGGGCGCCCCGGTAGGGTTGCAGGACTTCTCGTCCTGAGGCCCGAGGGGGCCGCAGTGACTCGGCCCAAGCGACTGTTTACTAAAAACACAGGAGCGTGCTAAGTCGCAAGACGACGTATACGCTCTGACGCCTGCCCGGTGCTGGAAGGTTAAGGGGAGGGGTTAGCTCCGGCGAAGCTCTGAACCAAAGCCCCAGTAAACGGCGGCGGTAACTATAACCGTCCTAAGGTAGCGAAATTCCTTGTCGGGTAAGTTCCGACCTGCACGAATGGCGCAACGACTTGGGCGCTGTCTCAACCACGGACTCGGCGAAATTGCAGTGTGAGTAAAGATGCTCACTACCTGCGACAGGACGGAAAGACCCCGGGACCTTTACTGCAGCTTGGCATTGGAGTCTGGTATAGCATGTGTAGCATAGGTGGGAGGCTTGGAAGCAGCGGCGCTAGCCGTTGTGGAGCCATCGTTGAAATACCACCCTTGGTATATCGGGCTTCTAACCTCGGTCCGTTATCCGGATCAGGGACAGTACCTGGCGGGCAGTTTCACTGGGGTGGTGGCCTCCCAAAATGTAACGGAGGCGCCCAAAGGTTCCCTCAGTCTGGTTGGCAATCAGACGGCGAGTGTAAGGGCACAAGGGAGCTTGACTGCGAGACCTACAAGTCGAGCAGATGCGAAAGCAGGGCCTAGTGATCCCACGGCGGCATGTGGAAGCGCCGTGGCTCATCGGCTAAAAGGTACCCCGGGGATAACAGGCTTATCTTGCCCAAGAGTCCATATCGACGGCAAGGCTTGGCACCTCGATGTCGGCTCGTCGCATCCTGGGGCTGGAGCAGGTCCCAAGGGTCGGGCTGTTCGCCCGTTAAAGCGGCACGCGAGCTGGGTTTAGAACGTCGTGAGACAGTTCGGTCCCTATCCGTCGCAGGCGCAGGAAGTTTGAGGAGAGCTGTCCCTAGTACGAGAGGACCGGGATGGACGCACCTCTGGTGTGCCAGTTGTCTTGCCAAGGGCATGGCTGGTTGGCTACGTGCGGAACGGATAAGCGCTGAAGGCATCTAAGTGCGAAGCCGGCTCCAAGATGAAACTTCCCACCGTTTAACGGTTAAGACCCCTGGCAGAACACCAGGTAGATAGGCCGGATGTGGACGCGCAGCAATGCGTGAAGCTGACCGGTACTAATCGGTCGAGGGCTTGCTTCGAATTCTTGACGTGCGTGCTCGCTATGGAGTGCTCAGGGTGCTGAGCACATGAGATTTCCGGTGGCGATAGCGGCGGGGAACCACCCGTTCCCATTCCGAACACGGAAGTTAAGCCCGCCAGCGCCGATGGTACTTGGGGCGTAGGCCCCTGGGAGAGTAGGTCGTCGCCGGATTGATGTGAGATGAAGGGCCGCAATTGCGGCCCTTCATCGCGTATGGCCGCAGGACCGGATTGAAGGAGCAGTACGATGGAGCGCCATGGGTGGGCATGACCGATCACGCCGGGGACAGGGCCGTAGTCGCGGCCGGGATTCCGAGCGCGGCAGGAGCCGTGGACGTGACTCCGAACGCGGCCGAAACCGGCGGCCCGAACAGCGGGATGGACAACGCCGGGGAGACCGACGCGGAGGCGATCAGCGGCGCGACGGCCAACGCCGCAAGGCATGGTCGCCGGAATCGGGAACGTTGCCGGGCTGGATCTCAGAGGAACTGGCGCGGGTCACCCCGCGCGCCAAACTCGCCGAGGCCTCTTCTCGGTTGCTTGCCGCAGCTCAGGCGTTCGCCGGTGGCCGCCACGGCAAGGCGGTCCGGGAGGCCGAGGTGGCCAAGCAGCTTTCGCCTCGCGACGCAACCGTACGCGAGGTGCTCGGACTGGCCCTCTATCGCAGCGGACGGTGGGATATCGCGCTGCGCGAGTTGAAGACCTTCCGCCGGCTCACCGGTGAGACAACCCACGTCCCGGTGGAGATGGATGTGCTCCGAGCGCTCGAGCGGCCCGAGGAGGTACGCAAGACGTGGACGGTGCTCCGGCGCCTCGGCGGGGACAAGGCCACCATGGATGAGGCTCGGGTGGTCTACGGATCGTTCCTGCTCGATGAGGACGACCCGCGCGGGGCGTGGGATGTCGCCAATCCGCGCCGGATCGAAGCACAGCCGCGCGACAGTGAGGTCCGCGTCTGGTACGTCGCCGCCCGGGCTGCAGCCCGGCTCGGCGATGCAGGGACCGCCCGCAAGCTGTATGAGGCGATTCAGGGCGCAGACCCGGCGATGCCCGGTATGGACGAGCTCGATCGCATGATCGGCGACGCCGGCTAGGGCTGATCGAGCCACCGCCGGATTCCGGCCGGCTGCATCGGCCAGTAGGTGTTGCGGTCGTAGCACGACGCGATCTCGGGTGTGACGCCGTGGGCGGCGTACTCGGCGAGGACCCACTCCCGCATCGTGTCGGCATCGGCTGCCGGATGAGCCTCCACCCAGCGGACCCAGTGCCAGAGCCGGGTCTCCGCTTCCTCGAGTGCACCCTGGGGATCGTCGTTCGGACCGAAGTGGGCGAAGCCGAGAAACCTCGGATTGCGGGCGGCGATCCGCCTCAGCTGGTGGCCGACGAGGTGGGGGTCGAAGTCGGGAGGCGGTGTGACCGGCTGGACGAGATGGCCGTGCGGGAAGGCAATGCCGACGGCATCTCCGACGAAATAGCCGCCGGTCTCATCATCACCAAAGACCACGTGGTGGCGGGCGTGGCCCGGAGTGGCCATCACCTCCAGCTCCCGGCGTCCTCCGAGGGGGATACGGGAACCCTCCTCGAGAATGTCGAGCCGTCCGGGATCGATCGGTTCGATAGGGCCCCAGAGTGTTTGCATCCCTTCTTCGCCCCAGATTCGGGTCGCCGATGACCAGAGCCTGCTCGGGTCGGCGAGGTGGTTGGCTCCAGCTGTGTGCACCGCGATGCGGGCGCTGGGGAAGCGCGCGGCGAAATGGCCGGCCCCGCCGGCATGGTCCAGGTGGATGTGGGTGATCGCAAGGGTCGCAACGTCGTCGACCCCGGCGGCATCGAGCGCCGCGAACAGGTGGTGGATCGAACGTGAGGGACCGCACTCCACCAGAACCCGGTTCGGGGTGTCGAAGAGGTAGCAGGAGAGGCGTTCGGGTTCATCGAACAGGAACGCGTCGATCAGGTAGAGGTCGTGGCCGAGGTCGGTGACGACGACGTCACTCACGGCAGGCCCATCTGGTCGGCGAGATCACCAATGTCCGAGCACAGGTAGTCGACGGGGCAACCCGGGTCGAGCCGGGTTTCGTCGTAGCCACCCCACTCGTACGGTCGCTGGATGTAGGCCGTACGCATTCCGAGCGTGGCGACCGCGGCCAGTTCACCGCCGTGGGCGGCAACCATCATCGTTTCCTCCGGGCGCAGGCCGAGCAGGGCGATGTTGTATCGGTAGCTCTCGGGGTCTCGCTTGTAGAGCCGGGCGAGTTCCGCCGACAGGATCACATCCCACGGGAGTCCCCCGTGCTTTGCCATGTTGACGAGGAGTGCAACGTTCCCATTCGACATGGTCGCAAGGATGAACCGCTGCCTGAGGCGAAGCAGGCCGGCAACGGCGTCGGGCCAGGGGTCGAGGCGGTGCCAGCAGGCGGTGAGTTCCGCAATGCGACCGGCGCTGAGCTCGACGCCCCAGTCGTCTGCGATGTCGGCCAACGTCAGCCCCTGGAGTTTGTCGAGGTTCATCCACGGCAGGTCGCCGTCGAGGACACGCTGCATCGACGGTCCGTAGCGATGCCGCCATTCGTCGGCGAGCCGAGCCGCGGGGACGTCGGGACCATCGACGGTGACCTGTTCGATATTGCGGATCAGAGATCCGCGCCAATCCACGACTGTCCCGAACACGTCGAAGAGGAGGGCTCGGATCGGTGTCACAGCTCGACCCTACCTTGAGGTTGTTCCCGCCTCCCCGGAAAGGCTTCGATATGGACCTCAATGTCGTGTGGCTGGCGGGCCGCCTGGCGGCACCGCCGGAGATCCGGCAGTTCGATTCCGGCAACCGCCTGGTCCGCTACCTGGTCACCGTGTGTTCGACCGACCCCAAGCGAGTGGATGTAGTGCCGATCACGCTGTGGAATCCGCCGGACGATGTGCTCGACGCGGACCCTGCTCCCGGTCAGCGGCTGCACATGGAGGGAGCGGTACAGCGCAGGTTCTGGAGCGGATCCGACGGCCGCAGAAGCCGTCTCGAGATCGTCGCCGACCATGTGGACCTGGGGTCCGCGGACGAGGCCGGGTGATCGGCCGCTACGCTCGACTCCCATGCGCCGGGTGTCTATTGCCGCTCCATCCTCATTTGCGCTCGAGGCGGCCGTGGAGGTCGCCGAGCACGGCGGCAACGCCGTCGACGCCGCGGTGGCCTCGACGATCACCGGAATGGTGGCCGAGCCGGGGATGATCGCTCCGGCGGCCAGCGGATTCATCACCGTCTGGCCCTCGGATGGGCCTCCGGTCGTGATCGACGGCTATGCCGAGATGCCCGGACGGGGCCTGGCTCCGGGTGAGGTGGAAGGTCATGGGCGCCGGGTGTCGATGGCCTACGGCGGCGGAATGGAGACCCTGGTCGGGCACGGTTCGGTGGCGACACCGGGTGCCGTCGCCGGACTCGGATTGGTCTCGGAGCGCTTTGGTGCGAGCGGCTGGCGAGACGCGGTGACTCCGACCGTTGCCATGGCCGAGCGAGGATTCCCGATGTCGCCGGTGTCGGCGGAGTACCTCTCCTATTCCCGGGAACCGATCTTCGGAGTACACCCCGATTCCCACCGGGCCATCCATCACCCGGACGGAACTCCGATTCTTGAGGGCGAGTTGGTGCGAATCGACGGCCTCGCCTCGAGCCTGCAAGCCATCGCCGATCGTGGGCCCGGCGAGTTCTACACCGGGGATCTCGGCCAGCGGATGGCGGCCGAGGTTCGCGGCAACGGGGGCCGGCTCACGGAAGAGGACCTGGCGGCCTATCGGCCCATCGAGCGTGAGCCTATCGTGGTCGACGTTGATGACTGGCAGGTGGCGGTGAACCCACCGCCAGCACTCGGTGGATCGGTCCTCGCCGCCATGCTGCTGCTGCTCGACGACCACCCCTTCTCAGCGTGGACCGACGACGAGACTCGCCGCCTGGCGACGGTGCAACGAGCCGTGCTCCGGTACAGGTCGCGGGTCCTCGAGAATGCCGGCGATCGGCCCGAGGCCGCCCGCCGCCTGCTCGAGGCCGCCCGGGTGGGCGATCTTGGTGCGCTCCTCGAATCACCCTCGACGATCCACACATCGTGCGTGGACAGCGACGGCCTCGGAGTCTCGATCACGGTCTCCGCTGGATACGGGTCGGGCGTGATGGTGCCCGGGACCGGGCTCTGGCTGAACAACTCGCTCGGCGAGATGGAACTGCATCCGGCGGGCCTCGACGGTGTGGCGCCGGGGGAGCGGCTGCCGTCGAATATGAGCCCCACGGTCGCCAGGCGTGCCGACGGTGCGGTCCTCGCCATCGGCTCCCCGGGTGCCAGCCGGATTACCACCGCGATCGCCCAGGTCTTGCTCAACTTCTTCCACCTGGGGATGTCGCTGACCGAAGCAGTCGACCATCCCCGGCTCCACGTTGAGTTCTTCGATGGTCGGCCGACGATCGCCTACGAACCCGGGATCCCGGTGGAGGGCTTCGACGACCTGGTAGCCCGCCGGTTCCCCGATCTGTCCATGTACTTCGGCGGCGTTGGGGTCACGATGTGGGATCCGGTGGCAGGGCACTTCGAGGCAAGAGATCCGCGCCGGGCGGGCAGGGTCGCCAGCGCCGGCGTGTAGTGCCGCGCCCACAACGTTTGCCAGGTTCAGATGCGGCTCAGGGCGCCTCCGGCGTCGTTGGTCAGGACGCGTCCCAGCCCTCGACGCACGCATCCGAGTGCGCCTGCGGGACTGCGTCCTTGCCGGGCGACGCCCTGATTGCCGGCGACCATCACCAAAGTCATGAGACACGGCACCCGCGGCGCCTCAGTACAGCGGCCAGGGGACCGGCGGCCGGTCGTCGGGCGGTTCGGGGTGGATGGGCCGCTGCAGGATGCGGTCGATGCGTTCCCGCAGCGCCACCGCTTCCGGCTCACCGAGAGTTTCCTCCAGGTGATCGATGAGCTCAGGCGGCAGCGCGGCAATTGCATCTACCAGTGGGCCGGGGATCGGCCGACCGGCGAACGCCCACAGCACGGTCCGCAGCTTGTCCTCGGCATGGAAGGTGAGGCCGTGGTCGATGGCCCACAGTGTCCCCTTCCGATCGCGCAAGATGTGACCGAGTTTGCGATCGGCATTGTTGAGCAGGAGATCGAGCACGGCCATCGGCCACAGCCGCTCGTCACCCACCCGGACCATCGGCGTCGGATCGAAATCGTCGTCGGGCGTGATGTAGCGCTGAATCGCGCCAGGACCGAGCGGTCCTTCCCCGCAGGCAGTTTCGGGGATCAGCCCGAATCCCAGCGCCTGGTCGATCCGGGAACTCATCACCTCGCGCCGTCCGAGGGTCGCCCCGTCGAAGTCGGTCAGCGGACGGTTGCCGGTGATCGGCTTGTAGACGACCAGACCTCCGGCAGCACGCCCGAGCAGGGTCGTGTTGGTTGCGCCGATGAACTGGCCGACGATCTCGTCGACGCGCGGCTCCCAGGCGCTCACCGGTCGCGAAGGTCGCCGTTGAAAGCGGGGCAGGTGTGGGCGTCCGAATCCATCGGCAGGCCGCAGAAGCGGCACGCCGGCCGGCCGGCGCCGACCACGTGCAGGGCGCGGACGGCCATGGCTCCGAGCCGTTGCGGGGACACCGTCACCGCAACCGGGTCTGTTGGTTCGTCATCGGTGGGGGAGAGGACGATCACGATGTTCTCTCCATCCTCGCCGACCGCAATCTCGCCGATCCGAAACGTCGATTCGCCGGGGCTGGAAAGGTCGGGCCCCGGCTCATCCGGATGGAGGCCGCGCTGGCGCAGCAGCTCCAGGGAGCGCTGGGCGAGCGCGGCGACCTGCTGCTTCTCGAGTACGAACCACTCGATCGCGTCGTCGCCTCCGATCTCAATGAGGAATGTGCGGCGACCCGGCTCACCGATTGCCCCGGCGACGAAGTGGTCGGACTCGCCGAAGTTGCGCATCAGGCCGGTGCTCCGGTGGCGGTCCGGTTGATGGCGAGCACCCGGGGCACGCCGGCCGCCGGCAGGTCGACGACGGACCACGATCCGGGCGCTACCCACAGGCGCTGGAAGAGGTCGACCGGGACTCCCAGGTAGTGAGCCAGCGCCGCTTTGATTACGTCTCCGTGGCTGACTACGGCGATAGTGTCCTTGCCGTGGACACCGGCGAGCTCCTCGCAGGACCGAACCGCCCTGGCGGCTACGTCGCCGAGCAGCTCACCGCCGGGAAACCGGGTGCGAGATGGGGCTGCGAGCAACTGCTGCCACAGCTTGGTTCGGCGCAGTGAGGCGAGGCTGCGGCCGGTCCAGGTGCCGTAGTCGACCTCGGTGAGGTTCCGGTACTGCGTGATCTCGAGTCCGTGGGGTTCGGCGATGATGCGGGCGGTCTGCCGGCAGCGGAGCACCGGCGAGGAGTAGACGGCGGCGAGGTCGACATCGGCGAGGGCGGTCGCGGTGGCGGATGCCACCTCCTTCCCGGCGGCGTCGAGGCCGACGCCGGCACGGCGCCCGGTGAGCTTGTTGCCGGTCTCGGGTGTCGGCGCGTGACGGATCAGGAGCAGTCGGGTCACCGGGGCAGCCTACCGGGTGGGTACTCTGCACGGATGCTCCCGCCGACGGACTACCTGAGGATCGCGGTCGATCCGATCCGCCTCGCCGTCCTCGGCGCGGCTGCGACCGGCTCCGTCGATGCGGCCGATCTTGCCGATCGGCTTGGCGTGCCGGAACGACGAGTGCTGCGCGAGGTGGGCAAGCTGGCCGAAGCGGGCCTGCTGACCGATGTCCTTGAGTTGGATCGATCCATGCTGCAGGCTATTGCAGCCGCCCTCCCGCAGACCGCGGAGATGGATCCGGCGATTGCCGACGGTCCGTGGAGCGCAGACGAGGCGCTCGTGCTCTCTCGCTTCTTCTCCGGCTCCCGCCTGGCCGAGATCCCGACGAACCGCGCCAAGCGAGCGGTCGTGCTCGAACGCCTCGCACTCGAATTCGAACCTGGCATCCGCTACACGGAGCGGGAGGTCAACTCGATCCTGCAGGTCTTCCATCCGGACTACGCAGCACTCCGGCGGTACTTGATCGACGACGATTTCCTCTCCAGAGCCGACGGCAGCTACTGGCGGACCGGAGGACGAACGGAGCGGTGATCGACTTCACGATCGATGCCGGGCCGGTGACGCTCCGCCCCTGGAGGCCGGCGGATCGTGCCGAACTCGCCGAGCAGGCCAACCACTTCGAGATCTGGCGCAACCTCACGAACCGGTTTCCGCACCCCTACACGCTCCGTGATGCCGACGACTGGATCGCCGCGGTGGAGGGGTCGATGCCGCCGCAGCACTTCGCGGTTCTCACCGATGGGGCCGTGATCGGTGGAGCCGGGGTCGTTCCGATCACCGACTACGGCGGGATGGCTGCCGAGGTCGGCTATTGGCTGGGTCAGGACCACTGGGGCAAGGGGTACGCCTCGGCGATCCTCGATGCGCTCGTCCGGTACGGATTCGGAGCGCTCGGGATGGGCCGACTCCACGCGACGGTCTTCCGGTGGAATCCCGCCTCGGCCCGGGTCCTGGAGAAGGCCGGGTTCCAACTGGAGGGCACCCTGCGCGCCGCGGTGGACAAGGCGGGAGAGACCACCGACCTGCTCATGTACGGGCTGTTGCTCAGCGACTACGGTCACGGCCATGTGCCGAAGCATCGTGACACTGAGGGATGACGAGGGGCCTGCCGGGCGCATCGACATCGAAGCGGCCGCCCGCCAATACGTCCGAAAGGTGACCGGGTTCCGTCAGCCGTCGCGGCGCAATACGGAGGCCTTCGAAGAGGCCGTTGCCGAGATTGCCGATGCAACCGAGCGCGTCCTGGGCCGGCTGGTGATCGCGGGGAGGCGATGAGCCGCGACGACGGCTGGTGGGAGGACGACGAGGCCCGGCGTGCAGCGCGCGACGATCTCGAACGGTTCCTCGAGCCGGAGCGGTTCGGGCTGCTCCGCGCCCTTCCGGCAATCGTTGCCGCCGGACTGTTCGTGCTCGTTGTCATCGGCATCATCGTGCTTCGGCCTACCGGTGAGGACCGTCCCGATCTCAGCCGGATCGGGATCTCCAGTAGCGTGTTCGACGCCACCGTGGAAGTGGTGGAGATCGTGCCCTGCACCGGCACGACGGCCGACGATGGGATTCCCTGCAGCGATGTCACGGTCCGGCTCGATGAGGGTCCGGATCGCGGAGACACGTTCGAGTTTCAGATGCCGGTCAGCCAGACTTCGCCCTCGTTCGAGCCCGGCGACCGCATCGTCATGGACTACCGGGACGATGCCGTCGAGGAGCGCTTCCGGTACTCGTACCTGGATCGGCAGCGGCGGCCGGTGCTGTGGGCGGTCGCAATCCTGTTCGCCCTGGTCGTCGTCGGGCTGGGGAGGCTCAAGGGGGTCGCCGCGCTGATCGGATTGCTGGCAACGGTGGTCATCCTGCTCCAGTTCGTGGTGCCGGCGATTCTCGACGGGCGTTCACCCGTGATGGTGGCGGTGGTCGGAGCGGGGGCGGTCTCGTACGTTGCTCTGTACCTGGCGCACGGGTTCTCCCGGATGACCACGATTGCGCTCCTCGGCACGCTGGCTGCGCTGGCACTCACGGTGGTGCTGTCCTCGCTGACGATGGCGTTTGCCGGCATCACCGGGTTCGCCTCCGACGAGAGCTACATCATCTCCCTGGTGGGCACCTTCGACGTTTCCGGGTTGGTGCTCGCCGGCATCGTTCTCGGCACGATCGGGGCGGTCGACGACGTCACGATCACGCAGGCGTCGGCCGTCTGGGAGCTGCATCGGGCCGCCCCCCACCTCGGCCCGCTCGAGTTGATCCGCGCCGGGGTCCGGGTGGGCCGGGACCATGTTGCATCCATGGTCAACACCCTGCTGCTGGCCTATGCCGGGGCGTCGATGCCGCTGCTGCTGTTCTTCGTGCTCGCCGATCAGTCGCTCGGCACGGTGGTCAATAGCGAGGTCGTCGCCACCGAGGTCATCAGGACCCTGGTCGGGAGCATCGGCGTGGTAGCCGCGGTGCCATTCACCACCTGGCTGGCGGCGATCACGGTGAGCCGCACCCGCGGCGAGGGTGTCCCGCAGGCCGGCCCGGCCGAGTGATCGCCTCAAGAAGCGGGGCTCCCGGCCGACGGGCAGATCGGCAGACCGACTCCGACGTGGCAGACTGCCCGCTGGCATGACTACCGAACACCGCCCCACATGGGTCGCCGATGCGACCTTCTATCAAATCTTCCCCGACCGGTTCGCCAAATCGGATCGTGTCGACAAGCCCGCGAACCTCGAATTGTGGGAGTCGCCGCCCACGGTCAACGGCTACAAGGGTGGTGACCTGCGGGGGATCACCGAGAAGCTCGACTGGCTCACGGATCTGGGCATCAACGCCATCTATTTGAACCCGATCTTCCAGTCGGCGGCGAACCACCGCTATCACACGCACGACTACCACCGGGTCGATCCGCTGCTCGGTGGGGACGAGGCGTTCGACGAACTGGTCGGTGCGTGCCACGACCGTGGGATCCGGGTGGTGATCGACGGGGTCTTCAATCACGCCAGCCGGGGTTTCTTCCGGTTCAACGACATCCTCGAGAGCGGCGCGTCCTCGCCGTGGATCAACTGGTTCACCGTGCACCGGACTCCGACCAACGCCTACGACACCTCACTGCCGCCGGACTACGACGCCTGGTGGAGCCTGCACGCACTCCCCAAGTTCAACACCGATAACCCCGAGGTGCGGGAGTACCTGATGCGGGTGGGGGAGTACTGGATGCGGCGGGGTGCCGACGGCTGGCGGCTCGACGTGCCGGAGGAGATCAAGACCGAGGGCTTCTGGGAGGAGTTCCGGTCACGCGTCCGCGCAGTGAATCCCGACGCATACCTGGTGGGTGAGATCTGGGACGCGGCGACGGGGTGGATCAACGATCTCACCCGCTTCGACGGCGTGATGAACTACCAGCTCACTTCTGCCGTGCTGCGCTTCGCCGCCGGCGGCCGAATCGATCGGGATGTGGTCGCTCCAGTCAACATGACCCTCGACCCGTCCTTGAATGGTCACGAGTACCGGCGAGCCCTCGACCGCCTCTTCGACCTGTACCCGGAGGATGCCCACCGGGCGAACCTCAACCTGCTGGGCTCGCACGACACTCCACGGGTGCTGAGCATGGTGGGCGGCGATGCGGCGTCGGTGATCCTGGCGAACGTGCTCGTGTTCACCTTCCCCGGCGCGCCCTGCATTTACTACGGAGACGAGATCGGGCTCACCGGGCATCAAGACCCGGGCTCCCGGGGGGCGTTCCCGTGGCATGACGAGGGGCACTGGAACCACGAGCTGTTGGGAGCGTACCGTTCACTGACGGCCCTGCGGCGAGATCATCCGGCATTGCGCCACGGCAGCTACCGGCATTTGCTGGCTGAAGCTCAGGTGTATGCCTTCGTGCGGGAGCACGGCAGCGAGCGCCTGGTCGTCGCGGTGAACGCAGGGGACCACGCGGTGCACCCGTGGGCCGAACTGGACGGGGGCGGCGCCGAACGGATCTGGGGCACGGGGGAGGCATCGATCGGCGACGGAGCCGCTCGATTCGCCCTCGAGCCTCGCAGCGCCGGCGTCTGGCGCATCCACTGAACCTCGAGCCCAGGTTGAGGGTTTCCCTCGTTCGGGCGCACGACCGGGGATTGGCGCGAAACCCGGATACGCTCGCAGGAACGCAACAGGAGCAACCGTGACCAATCTCCCTAGCAGCGATACCGAATGGCGAATGAAGCTGTCGCCGGAGCAGTTCCACATCCTGCGCGAGGCCGGGACGGAACGTGCCTTCACCGGTGCCTACTGGGATGAGAAGGATCCGGGGTTGTACCGCTGCGCCGGATGCGGAACCGGCCTGTTCCGCTCGGACACGAAGTACGACTCCGGCAGCGGATGGCCGTCGTTCTGGGAGCCGATCGAGCCCGGGTTGGTCACCGAGAGGGAGGATCGTTCCCACGGAGTGACGCGGACCGAGGTGGTTTGCGAAACCTGCGGCGGACACCTGGGCCACGTGTTCCCCGACGGGCCGCAGCCGACCGGATTGCGGTACTGCATGAACAGCGCGGCGCTGGACCTGGAGCGCGACGACGCGTGAAGCTGGCCGCAGGTGCCGATGGGCGCCGCCGGTGCTGGTGGGCAGTCGGCGACGATCTGTACGAGGGGTACCACGACGTCGAATGGGGTCGGCCCACGGCCGACGATCGGACCCTCTTTGAGAAGCTGGTGCTCGAGGGCTTCCAGGCCGGATTGTCGTGGATCACGATTCTCCGCAAGCGCGACCGATTCCGGGAGGTGTTCCACGACTTCCATCTGGCAGCGGTGGCTGCGATGACCGACGCCGATGTGGAGAGACTGCTCGAGGATCGCAGGATCATCAGGCATCGCGGCAAAATCGAGGCGGCCATCCACAACGCCGGGATCGCCTTGCAGTCGATTGAGCGGGAAGGATCGCTCGCGGCGGTGGTGTGGCCGTTTGCGGCGCCACCGGGGCCGCCTCCGGTCACGATTCCGGCTACCACGAACGGATCGACGGCGCTGGCAAAGCGACTCCGTAGTGATGGGTGGCGCTTCGTCGGCCCGACCACCGTCTACGCCTTCATGCAGGCGATGGGGCTGGTGAACGACCACCTCGAGGGGTGCTGGGTTCGGGACGAGGTGGAAGCCGCCCGGGTGGTGGTGCTGGCGAATCTTGACAGCTGAGGACTAACGGCCCTGGGTAGGGGAGAGCGGTTCGGTGATGCTGTCGGAGACGCAGTGTTCGGAGGGGAATGTCGTTTCCACCGCCGCCACCGTCCGACGGTGGTCCGCCTCCGCCGCCGCCCGGTCAGCCGTTCGTGCCGCCACCTGGTGGGGCCTTGCCGCCGCAACCCCCGCAACCGCCCCAATCCGAGGAACGGCGGCGGAGCCTGTTGCTGCTGTGGCTGTTCGGGGCCGTGATCGCAGTGGGTGGTGGGGTCGCTGTTGTCCTGGCGCTCACGGGCGGTGATGACCCGGTTGCGGCCCCGAGTTCCACCGCTGCCCCTGACGATTCGGTGAGTACGACGATCGGGCCTGTTGGCGATGGCACCACTCCAACGACTGCCGGGCCTCCACCCGGTATCGACCCGGCGATCAACTGGCGCCAGGTGGATCCGATGCAGTTCCTGCTTCCCGGCGAGCAGCGCATCAACGACGTAGTCGTGCATGCCGAACGGTTGGTGGCGGGCGGAACCTCGCTGAACTATCGCCTTCCCGAGGCGGTCATCTCGCTGTCGGATGGCGGAGGGCCCGTCTCCGTCGCCGACTGGGAGATCGCTGTGACGGCGGTGAACCTCGATGCGTCGGCCGACATCGCGGCCTTCGATGCAGAGAACGAACCGGCCCCCGAAGGCTTCCGCTACATCATGGTGACGCTGCAGGTGACGAACCAGCGCGATGAAACACGCCAGGTGCTCAGCGGCGCCGATCTCACGTTGTGGGGACCGGATGAGCGGCCGGTAGCCGAAGAAGTGTGGTGCGGGACGCTCCCAGAGAGCCTTCGAGGGCGCCTCGAATTGGGCGAATCGATGACGGGGAACGTCTGCCTGGCGATGCTCGAGGAGGATTTCGGTGACGGCCTGGTGCTCGGCGTCACGGTCGAGGATTCCGAACTGGGCGATTGGGATGCCTCGGTGTGGACGTCGGAGGATGGGGAAACCTGGAGTCGCGGTGGCGATCCGGATCTGGAGGGGGCCGGTGTCCAGACCATCACCCGGATGGCCGTGTTCGATGGCTGGGTCTACGCCATCGGCCGGGCCGGGGAGGAGGACCGAGACGGGGCCATCTGGCGGTCGGGCGACGGCACGGGCTGGGACCGGCTAGACGTTCCCGCATTGGGTGGGCCCGGTGATCAATTCCTCACCGACTTGATGACGGCCGACGGACGGCTGTACATCGGAGGATCGACGGAATTGCCGCTTGCCCCCGGAGAAGACACCAGTGCCTGGAATCCGGATGTGCTGGAACACTGGCAGCGGGAAGCCGTGACCGATCGAGGTGCACTGTGGGTCAGTGACGATGGTCTGGCGTGGGAAACGATTGTGCTGGAGGGTCCCGCATCCGGGCTGGCTCATGTCGACAAGGTCGTCGCGTACCAGGGCCGGCTCAAATTGCTCGGCACCCATGTCGACGGTCAGTTGGCGATGGTGTCGTCGTCCGGAGGCGGCCCATGGGAATCCATTGCTCTCCCGGCGTATGACATGAGTCGCTGGGGCTTCTCGACGGCTGAGATGGTCGGTGATCGTATGTATGTGCTCGGCACCGGATCGCTGATGAGCACCGACGGAATCACCTGGGAGACCGGCGGTGGGATCGGCGTGATCGATGCCACGCCTGCCGGAGAGGGATTGCTGGCGGTGGGTGCAGGTGGTGGATGGAATACCGAGGGACCGATCTGGTACCGGGAGAGCCGTCCGGTGATGCGGGTGCTCGACGGGTCGGGGGTGTGGCATCACGTCCGCGGGTTCTCGCTGCTCGCCGATGGAGAGTTCGGCGACATGTCCGCGGTCGTCCTCTGGCAGAACCGGTTCGTGGCGGTCGGCATGGCCACCGCCAATGGAACCGATGATGCTGCGGTCTGGATCGGTGGCGGACCGGAGGGTTCGGCAGTTCCGGACCTGGCGGAGGCTGACGTGTTCCTGCCCGATCCGCCGGTGCAGTATCCGACTGAGCCGACGGGCGACCTGGTCCAATTCGACGGTGCGAATTGGGAGGTGCTGGATCTCGGGCAGGAGTTGACGCCGGAAGCGGAAGAGTCGCTCGACGTGTACCAGCTTTTCACCGAATTCATTGCCCGCGATGGCGATGGGGGGCTGTGGGCGGCCAGTCGTCGCGAAGGCGTGTTCCTCTTCGATGGCAACGGCTGGACCGAGTTCGACCTCTCCCACGGTCTGCCGTCACTCCAGGTCTGGGATCTCGATACCGACGCCGACGGCACGGTGTGGGCCGGCACCGCAGCCGGCCCTGCGTACTTCGATGGCATGCGCTGGCAGGCGGGGTCGCTGCCGTCGGCAATCACTCTCCCGCATGTGACGGAACTGGCGGCCGATGCCGACGGTTCGGTGTGGGTGGCCACTCTCAGCGGGCTGGTCCGCTGGGACGGCGCAACATGGACGCCATTCACGATGGACGATGGGCTCCCGTCGTCGGTGGTGACCGACGTCCAGATTGCGGCCGGCGGCGTCTGGGCGATGACACCTGCGGGGATCGGGCATTGGGATGGGTCATCGTGGGTCGCGTTCATGGAGCCGGAGCATCGGCCGTACTACGAGGCCTATCCCTACGCTTCCCCGCTGGACACCGCTCTCTACTTCGCACCCGGGTCCGACCGGGACGCCGGGGACCACAGCGAGGATGTGTGGCGGCTCGAACCCGGCGGCAGTGTCGCTGTGCAGTTGGCCGACGAGTCGACCTACAAGGACATCGCCCTGGCCCCAGACGGGACGCTCTATGTGGCGACCGATATCAATGGGCTGTTCGTCGTCGGTCCTGATGTCCAGAACGTCGACACCATCGAGGGCGTGCGCTTGATCCACATCGGGGACCTATGGACCGCACCAACCGGCGACGTTTGGATGAACGCCGCCAAGGGGCTCTTCCAGATCCACCAGCCCGGAATCGTGACCCGGCACACCGAGGTGTCCGGGCTCGGATACACATTAATCGCGCCTGATGAGGGGTTCGCCGACGGTGCGGTGATCGATCTGGTCTTCGGTCCCGGCGGCGAGGTCTGGGCCTTCGTGTACGCGATGCAGCCGGAGCGGTAGCGGCGGGCCCTCCGCGATATGCGCCTCCCAGGCCTCGAGGGTGTCGACCGGCCAGCCGATGTGCTCCAGCCACCAGGTGACGCCGGCCTCGGCGTGGGTGGCTACGAGTTCCGGACCCGCCTCACGCCGGCCGAAGGTCGAGTCGCCCACCATGACCTCGAAGGGCTCGTCGCTCGGGCGGTGAGCTGCGACGTAGGCGATGATCTCGCGGATCTCGTCGTGTGACAGATCGCGTGGCATGTTCTGTTCGTCGACCGCGATCGGGACGACCCCATCCCATTGGGCGGCGCGGCGGAACGGCCGGCGGTTGGGCCACATGCCACCGACCCAGATGGGGATCCGGGGTTCCTGGACCGGAGTAGGGATGAAGCGGGCGCCCTTCACCGTGTAGTGCTCGCCGGCGTGATCGACCGGTTCGCCCGACCAGAGTGCGGTGAGCACCTCGAGTCCCTCGTCGAGCTGGTCGGCGCGGGTGCGATTGTTCTCAGCATCACCGAGGTCACCGAAATCGATATCGGGGGGCCAGCCGATCCCGACCCCGAGGATGACCCGGCCGCCGGAGAGACGGTCGAGGGCGACCGTTTCCCGGGCCAGCTTGGTGGGCCGGCGGCGGGGGAGGGGAGTAACCATGGGTCCGATCATCACCCGCTCGGTGGCCGTTGCCACCGCCGCCAGGACGATCCAGGGATCGGTGACCGGACCCGCCCAGTCGCCGATCCGGATGTGGTCCCAGATGAAGTAGGCGTCCCACCCGGCTTCCTCAGCGGTGCGGGCGAGGCGAACGTGATCGGCGGGGTCGCCGAAGGTACCGAAACACGGAACGGAGAGTGCAAAGCGCATGGCTCCACGCTACGCCGCAGGTGTGACGCGAAAGAGGGGCCGGTGCGGAGCCGGCCCCTCAGGTCGCTCTGTCGGCTGACCCTCAGTGAGCGTGGTCGTGGGTGTCCTGGTCTCCGGCGGCCTGCGCCTCGGCGATTTGACGGCGGACGTCTTCCATGTCGATGGCCTTGACCTGGCCGACCAGATCCTCGAAGGCATCGGCCGGCAGCGCTCCCGGCTGCGAGTAGAGCACAACGTTCTCGCGGAACACCATCAGCGTCGGGATCGACCGGATGTTGAAGTATCCGGCGAGCTCCGGCTGGTCCTCGGTGTCGACCTTGCCGAACACGATGTCCTCGTGAGTCTCCGAGGCGGTCTCGAAGGTCGGGGCGAACATGCGGCAGGGCCCGCACCATTCCGCCCAGAAATCGACGATCACTGTGTCGTTGTTGGTGATCATGTCCTCGAAGTTGTCTTTGGTCAGCGTGACGGTGGCCATTGGTGCTCCTGAAATCTGTGGCTGTTCATCCGAACGCGCCGGTGTCGCCGGGCATTCCAATCATAGCAGCAATACCCGGGGGGGTATATTTCCGATTCCTGATCAGGCGCCGGCGATCCAGGCGGAGAGGCGAGCGGCAGCCTCGGTGACATCCGCGGTGCTCTCGGAGCAGGAGAAGCGGACGAAGCGGTGGCCGCGGGGCACGTCGAAGTCGATTCCCGGGGTCGCCGCCACCCCGAGTTCGTCGAGCCAGATGCGGCACAGTTCCTGAGAGTCATCGGTGAGGTGCGAGACGTCGGCATAGACGTAGAAGGCGCCGTCGGCCGGGGCGATCTCGGTGATCCCGGCATCGTGGAGAGCGGTGACCAGCACATCACGATTGGCTCGATAGCGATCCACGTTGCGGTCGAGTTCCTCGGTCGCATCGAACCCGGCGATGCCGGCCAGCTGTGACAGCGTCGGTGCAGAGATGAACAGGTTCTGAGCCAGCCGCTCGGCCGGCCGGATCAGATCCGGCGGCAGGACGAGCCACCCGAGTCGCCACCCGGTCATCGAGTAGTACTTCGAGAAGCTCTGGACCACGATCGCGCCGGGGAATTCGGCGGCGGTGGTTGCCGGGTGGGTGTGTTCGATGCCGTGGTAGATCTCGTCGGAGACGAGCCGGATGCCGGCGCGGGCACAGTGCCGGGCCAGAGCCCCGAGTTCGTCCGACGTGAGGACCGTGCCGGTGGGATTTGAGGGGGATGCGACCACGAGCCCGTCGAGATCGCCATCGAGCATCTCGGGCGTCGGGGCATATCGCGTCTCGGGGCCGATCGGCAGCCCGACGACCTCGATATCGAAGGCCTCCAGCATGTTGCGGTAGCACGGGTACCCCGGCTCGGTGACCGCAACTCGGGCTCCGGCGTCGAAGGCGGCTAGGAACGCGAGGACACATCCGCCGGATGCTCCAACGGTGATGGCAATGCGTTCGGGTGGCACGTCGACCGAGTAGTGCTCGCCGTAGTGCCGGGAGATCCGCCGGCGCAGCTCGGGGACTCCGAGGGCACCGGTGTATCCGAGGCGGTCGGAGACCAGCGCCGCAGCCGCCGCCTTCAGCACGCGCTCCGGTGCCGGGGTCGACGGCTGTCCGACCTCGAGATGGAGCACGTCACCGCCGGTGCGTTCCCGTTCCGCTGCGGCATTCATCACTTCCATCACATAGAACGGTGCGATGTCCGAGCGATCTGACGCCTTCATGGCCGGCGATGGTAGACGGGGCAGGTTCCGTTCGGTTTCGTCACGGTGACGGTATAGAGCCAGCACAGGTGGTGTTGGGGTGGGAGGAGCGTTGCGACGGGAGTTGTCGGGAGTCAGAGGTGGTCGGCCTGGTCGTTGCTCGTTGTTCGATCTCTCGTTCGGGCACGAAACCGCCTTAGTATCGTCACTGTGACGGATTCACCCGAATATCCGAGGTGCGCCTGGTGCGGACGGGCGATGGCGGTTGGGACCGGTCCCGGCCGTCCCCGGCGCTATTGCCGCCGGAGTCATCGCCAGCGGGCCTTCGAAGCGAGACGGCTCGGCCGGCGCATGGGCCTGTCGAGCGGTGAGGCGGTGGTGAACGGTGACGCCTTGGAGCATCTGAGGGACAGCATCTACGTGCTCGAGGCTGCATTGGACGATGTGGAGGCAGACCTTCGGGGCCGGCCGCCGCTCGAGGAGTACCGCCGGGCGTTCCAGCACCTGTACGCGGCGGCGGCACCGCTGCGCGATGGGTGGATCGAACCGGTGGCGGTCCTGGAGCAGCCGGAACACCGTTCCTGACGTAACGCCCATAATCCACGTTATGTCAAGTACAGCTGGCAGGGCCTCCGGTCAGGAGGATCGGGATGCAGCGCCTGTCTCCAGTTGCGCTCAGGAACCGCCCGAGCCGGAGGATGGGGCCGCGCTGCCGTCCCCCGCCCCACTCCGCTCGACCACCACGACGTCGTAGGTGTCGGCCACTCGAGAATTCCCGCTGCCGCTCCGGGTCGGTGAGGAGGAATGCGACGGCCGAGGTGAAGGCGAGCATCAGGGGGAAGAGAGAGAAGAACCCGAAGTGGGCCACCAGCGCGGCGAGGTATCCGGCACGGTCCTCGGCGAACTTGTTGACAACGCCGATCGGGAACGCCAGCCAGGGGCGATCGCGCGGTATTCGTCGAAACACTCGAGAATGCTCCGGATCCGCCCGCCGGCTGTATCGGAGGCGGGCGATACGGGCGCCGGACCGCGCTCGGCGGAGCTACCACTCCCCTGCCGCCGCAGCGCCCGCACCAGCGCTACCAGCAGCAGCAGTGAGGCAAGGGCGGAGAGGATGCCCGAATCACCGGCGCGAGCCGGGGACCGACGGATCGTTCGGGGTGTTCTCATGACTCCACTCCAGCCTATGCACCCCTCGGCTGCCCAGCCGCGCCTTCGCTCCTGTGCGCTGAGGGTCTCCGGCGCCGTCCCGTTGCGGCCCAGATTGGGTGTCATCAGCCTCCCCGCCCAGAGGGAGATCGAGGACTTCCTGAATGCTGCGGAGAGCCCGGTCGTGCGGGTGGTTCTCGCTCATCAGCCCGATGACATCGACCGATCACTTCGATGTGCTCGTTGCCGGCCACACCCACGGCGGTCGGGTGGCGATCCCCTTCTTCGGTCCCCCGGTCCCCCGGTCATCGGTGTCGCGGTCGGTGGCCGCCGGCGGGCTGCACGACCTCGATGGGCACACGATCTATGTGTCCACCGGTGTTGGGCGGGAACGTGTCCATGCGCCGCAGGTCCGGTTCGGGGTGCGGCCGTCGATCGGGATCCTCGATCTGGTCGGTGCTCCCTGAACGTCAGAGCGCAAGGCTGACCGCGTCGGCAATGGGCCCCCGCCAGGGCTCGCCGTGCCCGGGGAGCAGCAGTTCGGTTCCCAGCCGTCCCAGGATCTGCACGGAATCTCGGGCCCGGGACGGGTCGTGGTGGAACCGGTCTTTGAGGATCTGCGGTCCGTCGGGGCCGCCGATGATCCCATTGGTGACCAGGGAGTCCCCGGAGAACAGGGTGGTGCGGTCACCGAGCAGATAGGCGGCATGGCCGGCGGTGTGTCCGGGGGTGGCGATCACCGTGGGGCGCCCCGGCAGGTCGAGAACTTCGCCGTCGCGGGCGGTCTCAACGTTCGGCACAGAGCGGCCCCGATGGGCTCCCACACGCACCATTTCCGCCAGGAACAGCAGGACCCGCGGCTTCCAGAGCGGAACATCACCTGCCCCGATCTGAGAACCCTGCGAACGATCCCGGGCATAGGCCGCCTCGCCCTCATGCACTTTGACACTGATCCCGTCCTCGGACGCCTTGCGGGCGAATCCGATGTGGTCGGTGTGGGCGTGGGTGATCAGGACCGCCTCGATGGCGTCGAGGCCGAGGCCGAGAGCCGCCAGGGCTCGTTGCAGGGCCGGGTACTCCTTCGATCCACCGGCGTCGATGACGGTGGCCCGGCCACCCTCGGTCACGATGTAGAAGTTGTGCCGCTTCCCGCCGAGGCGGTGGATGTGTTCGGCGATCTGGTGCATACGATCAGGGTACGGGGTACGGTCGTTTGATGGGTTGCCGCTTCTCCCCTCCCACATGATTCGCTACGTCGCGTTCTTGCGGGCGATCAACACCCCGCCTCGTCACGTCAAGATGGTGCGGCTGCGCGCCGTGTTCACAGGCCTCGGATTCACCAACGTCGCCACCCACATCGCCTCCGGGAACGTGATCTTCGACGGTGACCGGCTCCTCGATAGCGGAGCCATCGAGGCCGCCCTTCATGAGGAGCTGGGGTTCGAGGTTCCGGTGTTCTTGAGGACCGCCAAAGAAGTCGTCGAAGCGGCTGATCGCGATGTCCCCGAGGGCGGCTTGGTCGAGGTCTCGTTTCTCGAACGGGTCCCGGACCCGGAGGCTGCTGCAGAGGTCGAAGGTTCTGTGGATGGCCTCGAGCGGGTGTGGATCGTCGGCCGCGAGCTCTACTGGTGACACGCTGGGCCCCGGAGCGAATCGACGTACAGCGAGGGCCGCACCATGCGGACGCTGGGGATGGGGACGACACAGCGGGCGTTGCGGACGGTGCGCGACATCGCCGATCGTTTTCTGCGCACCACGTGAGCGGCCCGGCAGATGCTGCCGGCCCACCCCACTAGGGTCGGCGCCGGGACCGGGGAGAACCATGGACGTCAATCTGTCACGCCGCCAGCTATTCCTGATGTTTGCGGCTCTGTATTTCGTGCAGGGCGTGATCCAGGCCTACCAGCTGAACTTCTTCAAACCCCACATGGAGGACGAAGGCATCGATGCCGACCGCCTCGCCATCGTGGCGTCGCTGGCACTGCTGCCCTTCATCATCAAGTGGATCTACGGCCTGATCTCGGACCGCTACAACCTCTTCGGGCGGGGTCACCGGGTCCCGTACATGACGATCGGGCTGATCTGCACGTCGATCGCCTTCGTGATCGCCTTCTTCATCGATCCGTCGGAGAGCTTCGGTGTCCTTGCCGCGATGGTGCTGATGGCGACCTTCTTCATGGCGCTGTTCGACACCACAGCGGACGCCCTCGCCGTCGACGTGGTCCTTCCGGAGGATCACGGCCGGGTCAACGCCTGGATGACCGGCGGCCGGGCCGCCGGGCTGGTCGTCCTGTCCCTGGCTTTCGGCCTTATCGCCGACAGCGTCGGCTACCAGGTGATATTCCTGGTGATCGCAGCGCTGCTTCTCGGGCCGCTGTGGTACGTGGCCAGGGTGCGGGAGCCCGAGCAACGGACGCCGGCGCACACCTTCGACCGGAGGGCGTTCCGGACCATGCTCCAGCCCCGGTATCTGGTCTTCGGTGTGTTCCTGGTCCTCGCCTGGTTCTTCTTCCAAGGGATCGACGGTCTGGTCACCTACTACATGTCCGAGGAGCTCGATTCGACCGGCCGAACCATCGGGCTGTACGGAACGCTCAAGGGCGTGGGGATGGTCGTCGGGGCGGTCGGCGTGTCCCGGCTGATCACCCGGTTCAACCGGCGGACCGCAGCACTCGTCACCGTTGCCGCGGTGACGATCGGTGGGCTGATGTTCAGTGGCCTCGAATCGGAGCGAGCGCTGCTGATCGTGGCTGCGGTCTGGGGTATTGCGGTCGGTCTCCAATGGACCACCTACGTCACACTGTCGATGGGCATCACCGACACCCGCATCGCGGCATCGATGTTCGCCATCCTCCAGACGATGTCGAACATCGGGATCGGAGCAGGCGAGGGAGTGGCGACGGCACTCTCCGACAACCTCGGCTTCTCGGGGGTGTTCCGGTCGCTGGCGATCGGGAACCTGATCGTGATCCCGCTGATCCTGTTCGTGACGCACCGCTTCGCCAGGATGTGGTCACGGCCCGAAACCGACCTGCTGGCGGACTCGACCTGAGGTTCAGCCTTTGAGTGAGGCGACGGCCCGATCGACATCGTCGGTCGTGTTGTAGAGGTGGAAGCACACCCGGAGCCGGCCCGCTCTGGTCGCTGCCGAAATCCCGGTGAGGGAGGCCGGATCGAACCCCCGGGGACGCTCCAGGGACACGATGGCGGAGCCGGCCGGCGGGACCCCCATGGCCGCGCAGAACGCGTCCGCGAGCGCGACGTTGTGCTGATGGATGGCGCGGATCCCGATGCCGGCGAGCAGACCGAGCGCCGGCGAGGTGCCGATCCAGGGGAGCCACGCCGGCGACAGGTCGAAGCGGCGAGCATCACCTGCAAGCCGCAACGGACCGCCGTAGATGCTGTCCCACGGGTCGTCCCCGGCGTACCAGCCAGCATGTGCCGGAACGATCCCCTCCCACCACTCCGGACGCACCGTCATGAAGGCCGTCCCCCGGGGCGAAAGGAGCCACTTGTAGGCGCCGGCGACCAGCACATCGATACCGGAGGCATCTATCGGCAGCCAGCCGGCAGCCTGGGTGGCATCGATCAGGGTCATCGTCCCGGTCCTCCCGGCTGCGGCGGTGATCGCCTCGAGGTCGGCAACGCGGCCGTCGTCGGAGCGCACCAGGCTGGTGGCGACCAGGCTCACACCGGGTGTGACGGCAGACGCTAACTCCTCGAACGGCACGGTGTGGACGGTGATGCCGCGCTGGCGCTGGACGAGAAACGGAAAGAGGACGGAGGTGAACTCGCCCTCGGGGCACACGACAACGGCGTCGTCGGGCAACGAAGCACCGACGAGACCGACGAACCCCGACACCTGGCTGCCGACCGCGGCCCAAGCGGTCGGGACTCCGACCATGGACGCAAAGGTCTCGCGGGAATCGGCGACCGCCGCGTCATAGTCGGGCGGTGATGCGCTTCCCGCCGTCCAGCGACGGAGTTCGCGTTCGAGCGCCTCGACGGCAGTTGAGGGCGGCAGCCCGAGGCTGGCGGTATTGAGGTAGCCGTTGGCTGCGGGAAACAGATCCGCGGGGAGGTCGATCATCTCACGGCCGGTGGCGGGGGAAGTCGAACAACGCCGATTGGGCACCGGTAGTGATGGTGCCCGCCTGATCGAGCGTCGGATAGATGCCACTCACGTCGTATCTCCACTGAGAGACGTGTTCCTCTGACCAGAAGAACAGGCTGCGTCGTCAGAACGCATGGATGATGCTCGGATCCTTGAGCCGGGCGAAGTTCACGAACGGCACGGAGATGAGTGGCTCGGCGCCTTCGGTTTGTACCCGGTACTCCAGATCTGACGTCACCATCAGTTCGAGTGGGCGTTCGCAGCAGGCACACGACGATCCGATCACAGCGGTGACCGGCTTGTTGGTGAGACGCCCTTGCACGAAGGGCGCTGCTATCGCATCGATGCCTCATGCGGCGAAAAAGCGATCACCACTGTCGAGCCGGATCAGATGGGGTGTCGTGGTTGCGGTGACCGGATACGCCCAATCCACGTGGGCGCCGTTGCTGCGGTAGAGGAACGTCTTCGCCCGCTCCAGATCGTCGAGCACCTCACCGAGGCGGGCGTCGGTCAGCCCGGTCGCAGCGGCAATGCTTCTCGGTCTGAGCGGGGCTCCGGTCCTGGCGATTTCCGTGACCGCGAAGTCGCGCACCCGGTGGTGGTCGGCGCTGAACCATTCGAGCGACTTGCCGCTCCGACGAGCTTCGCCGGCGACGACGCGGCGCCACAGAATGCCCGGGACCCGCAGGCCGAATCGTTTGAGGCGTACCACAAGAGTGTCCATGAGCGCCCTCGGAGCGCAGCCTACCGACCCGGCCGGCCCTGAGCCTCTAGCCGTCGATTCCGAGATAGAGGTCGAAGCGCCACTCCTCCGGTGGCCGCCCAAACGGAGGCAGGAGCTCCTCCAGGCATCGGTCGCGGTCACATGAGATCTGGTGGCCTTCGTCGTGGAACCACCCGACCAGCGCCTTCCAGGTGTCGGTGATGTGGCTGAGGCCGGTGAACCCGGTCACCGCGTATCGACCCGGCGGGATCTGCTTCACCTCGTAGGGGGCTTCGACGGCGACATCGGCATCGATCGTCATCCACTGCTCATAGCCGTAGTTGGGGCTCCCCGGCGAGGGGTCGGGGTTGTTGAATCCGAAGAAACGATGCTCTTCCGACCACATGTCGAGGCCGCGGGCATCTGCGAAGTCACCGATGAGCTTCCACGCTTCCTCTTCCGGGCTTGGACCGAAACCGAGGGCGCTGACAACACGGAGGGCGGGCAGCTCGACGATGCGGACATCGATCATGAGGTTCTCCTTCGACGAGGTCGAGCAGCTGCGCGAAGCGTTGCTCGGCTGATCCGGCCGGTCCGGCGGCTCGGGACCTTCGGCTCTCGCCGGGGATGCTCCACACGTGGCACTCTGAAACCACACCACAGCGAGGAGACCATGCCAGGAGTCCTTGTGCTCCACGCCTCAAAGCGAGGCGGCACCGCAGGGATTGCGGACATGATCGCTCAGCGGCTCGAGGAGCGGGGTATCGATTCCGAGGTCCGTCCTGCTTCGCACGCACCATCCCTGCACGGATACGACGCCATCGTGATCGGGAGCGCTCTCTACACCGGGCGCTGGCAGGGCTCGGCGGTCCGCGCACTGCGCAAGGCCGCCCGGCTCGACGACCGGCCGCCGCTGTGGCTGTTCCACAGTGGCCCGCTCGGCGACGACGATGGCGATGAGCCGCAGAAGGCTCCACGATCGGTCGAGAAACTCACCGGGCGGGTTGGAGCCGATGTCGTGACGTTCGGGGGCCGGTTGACCGCAGATACCAGGGGGTTCATCGCCAAGGCGATGGTGCGCAACGGGCTCGGGGGCGACTGGCGCAATGAGGAACACATTGTGGGCTACGCCGATGCCATTGCCGACGCCGTGATCGGGCCCGATGCCGCATGAGGCGCGGAACGGGGTGATGGCGGATCTGCAGGATTTCGAGGCGGCACTGCCCCGGGTCCAGGTGCTGGCGGCACGAATCGGAACACGGGCCCGCTGGGTCGGATTCGGGGTGGGAATCGCGGCGGTCGCCGCCTGGGCGCTGTTGCTGCGGCGGTGGGTGTTCGATTCGGCGGGTGCATTCCTCGGCTGGCTTCCAGTGCTGGTGTTCCTCCTCGTCCCCGGTCTCATCCTCACCGGGTTCGGGAAGCGGATGCTTCGGCTGGGACCGGCAATCAGCCGGATCGCCGATGAACCGGGAGTGGTCGTCGGCGCAATTCGCGACGAGGCCGAATCCCGGCTGGTGGCGCTCCGACAGCGCGGGTTGCGGAGCCTGCTTGAAGCCCTGCGCCAGATTCGCCGCCATGGCGATGAAGTCCGCGGCCTCGTTGCCGAAGCGGCCGGGACTGCTCGGGTGTTCGCACTCCCCTACCTCGGCGCGGTGGCGCTGGCGTCGGCCGCTGCAGTGGTTGTCGGACTGCTGTGTGTTATCGGGCTGATCTCGCTCGCCTTCTGAGCCACGCCGGACAGGGACCTGCACGCCGCCGCCGCCGCCGCCGCCGGTCTCAGGCGCGATAGGTTACGGGCGGACCCGACAGCTCGAGGAAGCCATGTCTGAAGTCGTCCACATGACGCCCGACGAGTTCCGCCGCCACGGCTACGCCGTGATCGATTGGATTGCCCGCTACATGGAGGCGGTGGAGGACGCTCCGGTCACCGCCGCCGTCGATCCCGGCGAGATCCGGCGCCGCCTCCCGGCGGAGGCTCCCGAGGAGCCGGAATCGTTCGACATGGTCCTTGCCGACCTCGACGACATAGTCATGCCGGGGATTGCCCACTGGCAGTCTCCCAACTGGTTCGCCTTCTTCCCAGCAAACGCCTCACCGCCCGCGATTCTCGGTGAGCTGGCGGCGGCGGGCCTCGGGGTGCAGGGAATGCTGTGGTCGACATCGCCTGCCTGTACCGAGCTCGAGTCGGCCGTCCTCGATTGGATTGTGGACCTCATGGGGTTGCCGGGTGCCTGGAAAACCACCTCGGCGGGCGGCGGCGTCATTCAGATGAGTGCATCCGACTCGACCCACACCGCCCTGGCGGTGGCCCGCCACCAAGCGGGGCTGCTCTGTGATCGCCTGGTGGCATACACGTCGAGCCACGCGCACTCATCGATCGAGAAGGGTGCCCGGGTGGCCGGGTACGGGCACGTGCGATCCATCGACGTCGATGACCGGTTTGCGATGAAGCCGGCCGATCTGCAGGCGGCGATCGCGGCGGATCGGGTGGCCGGGCTGTTCCCCGCCTTCGTCTGCTCGACGGTGGGGACGACAGGGACCACGGCGGTTGATCCGGTCCGCGAGATCGCCGGGATCGCCCGATCAGAGGGTCTCTGGCACCACGTGGATGCCGCGTATGCCGGCTCCGCCATGGTCTGTCCGGAGTTCCGGCACCACCTGGACGGTGTCGAGCTTGCCGACAGCTACGTGTTCAACCCGCACAAGTGGCTGCTCACCAACTTCGACTGTTCGGTGTTCTACGTCGGAGACCGGGAGCCGCTCATCGACGCCCTCAGCATCGTTCCCCCCTATCTGCGCAACACGGCGTCGGAGTCGGGTGAGGTGATCGACTATCGGGACTGGCACGTGCCGCTCGGGCGCCGATTCCGGGCTCTCAAGCTCTGGTTCGTGCTGCGTTCATACGGAGCTGCCCAGCTGCGGGCGTATATCCGCAACCACGTGGAGTTGGCCAGGTCGCTGACGTCGCGGGTCGAGGCGGATTCCCGGTTCGAGCTCGTTGCCCCGACGGAGTTTGCCCTGGTTTCGTTCGCCCATCGGGACGGGAACGAGGCGACGGAGCGTCTGGCGGCCAAGATCAACGCGTCACGGCAGGCGTTCGTGACGGCGTCGCGTATCGACGATCGCGCCTTCGTGCGGATCGCGATCGGAGCGACCCACACCGAGGCCCGCCACGTCGACGCCCTTTGGGACCTGATCGATTCGCTCGCCTGACGGTCAGTAGTCGAGGCAGTTGCGTGCCAGCACGTCGGCCATGGTGGCGGCCGGGACAACCGTGGCCCCGTCGGTGACCAATTCGATGCGGGCCGGGCTCCGCCACACCTGATAGCTGCTCTGCTGGAAATTGACATCGGTACACGAGTTGATGTCGCATCCCGCGGTGGCGCCGAACACGGCCATGTGCACCTGGTTGTCGGGGCCGCAGATCGGCCGGTCGATGTGCACCGGGCTGCCGCCGACCCAGAGGTCCGGGAACTCGCCCGACAACTCGGTCACCGGCACCAGGGCGCACGACTCGACGGCAAAGAGCCCGTAGACGGCCACAAGCCCGCCGTGCACCATCACCAGGGCGAACTGAGCCGCGTGGCCCAGGGTGAGGGCGTTCTCGACGAAGACCGGCCCGGCGCTGAGCCCGCCCAGGGGACCTGCTTCGAAGCCGGCGTCGAGAGCAAGCCGGGTGGTGTACCCGGGCCCGAGGCGAGCCTGGAGATACCAGGTACCGCCGTCCCTGTACGCCGTGAGGTCGTCGGGGATGCCGTCACCATCGAAGTCCCCGCCGATGGTCGACACGTCGGTCACCCCCGTGGGGATCGGGCCGGCGCCCGGTAGCGGGCACGGGAACGGAGGCAACGTGGTGGTCGTCGTCGTGCTGGTCGTGGTCGTCGACGGGGCCGTGCTCGTGGTCGTCGTGGTGCCGACGGTGGTGGTCGGTGCCGCAGTTGTCGTCGTCGCGGGAAGGGTCGTCGTGGTCGGTGCGGCGGTCGTAGCAGGGCTTGTGGTGGTCGAGGTGGCCGGGAGCGACGAGGTCGCCGTGGATTCGGCCGCCGCTTCAAAGGCGTTGCGGCCATCACCACATCCGGCGAGGAGGCCGAGGATGAGTACTACTGCCCACCCGCTGGTGAACCGGCGCTTCATGGCATCACTCCGGAGTCGTCGGGGCGTCCCCTCGTACCGGTGAGCCTAGTGGCGGGTACCGTTGGCTCATGGTGGCGACTCGGGCGACGACCGCCCTGGAATCGGCCGGTGTCTCCTTCCGGGTGCATAGCTATGAACTCACCGATGGTGACGACGCCACCTACGGCGAGGCGGTTGCCGCCGCCCTCCAGGTCGTTCCGGATCGGGTCTACAAGACGCTCGTGGCCGCTGTCGACGGGGAGCCCGTCGTGGCAATCGTTCCGGTGACCGGTGTCCTGCGACTCAAGGCCCTGGCGCGGGCGTGCGGCGGGAAAAAGGCGGTCATGGCGGACCCGGCAGATGCCGAGCGTCTCACCGGATACGTGACCGGCGGCATCAGTCCGTTCGGGCAGCGGCGTCCGCTTCGGTTCGTCATCGACGAGAGCATCATCGAACACGACACCTTGTTCGTTTCGGGTGGGCGCCGCGGCACTCAGGTCGAGGTGACCCCGGACGACCTCGTGAACCTCACCGGAGCGGAGATCGCCGACATCGGGGCGGCCGGCTAGCGCGGTGGTCCAGCCGATGCCACCGGCGGGGACATCGCGGACCGGGGTCGACTGGTGGGCGCGGCATGGATAGCATCGACGGGTGCTGCTCGCCGAAATCGCCGCCACCTCCGAGCGGGTCAGGTCCACCCGGTCCCGCACCGAGAAGATCGAGGCGCTCACCGAGTGCCTGCGCAGCTTCTCCCCCGCCGAGGCGGAAGCCGGGGTGTCGTTTCTTGCCGGCGAACCGCGCCAATCCAGGCTGGGCATCGGGTACGCCGCCGTGCAGGATGTTGCGCCGGTGCCGGCCAAACCGCCGCCCACCGTGACCGTCAAGGGACTCGATGATGCTTTTCAGGAGATGGCCGACGTGTCCGGAGCAGGGTCCGCCGGACGTCGTCGCGAACTCCTCGAGGCGGTGCTCACGGCGGCGACTGCGGAGGAACAGCGCCTGATCCGCGGACTGATCGTGCGGGAAGTGCGCCAGGGCGCCCTGGAGGGAGTGCTCATCGAGGCGGTGGCCCGCGCCACCGCGATCGGGGCCGACGCGGTGCGGCGCGCCGTGATGATGGCGGGCGATGTGAAGCCGGTGGCGGCAGCGCTGCTCCAGGACGGGCCCGAAGCACTGGAGCGCTTCCGATTGACCCTGTTCGTTCCCCTGCGGCCGATGCTGGCGCAGCCGGCCGACTCCCTTGCAGATGCGGTTGAGAATGGCGACGCCCTGGTGGAGCACAAGCTCGACGGGGCCCGGATCCAGGTGCACCGCGACGGCGATCGGGTTGAGGTTTACACCAGGAACCTTCGTGTGGTCACCGCCCGGGTTCCCGAGATCGTGCAGGCGGTCCTCTCGTTCGGTGCCGATGCCTTCGTGCTCGACGGGGAGGCCATCGCCCTGGACCGCGAAGGCCGCCCGCTGCCGTTCCAAGTGACCATGGGGCGGTTCGGGACGCAAACGGAGGCGGCCCGTTCACTTCCGTTGCACCCGTTCTTCTTCGACATCCTGCATGTCGACGGTGAGGACGTCATCGACCTCCCGGCTGGGGAACGTCTGGCGCGGCTGGATGCCGTCGTTCCGGAGGCGTTCCGGGTCGGTCGGATGGAAACCGGTGACCCGGCTGAGGCTGAGGCTTTCTTCGCGGCGGCCCTCGCCGCCGGCCAGGAGGGCGTCGTGGTGAAGGACCCGGCGGCTCCGTATGCGGCCGGGCGCCGCGGTGCCGCCTGGCGGAAGGTCAAACCGGCCCACACGCTTGACCTGGTCATTCTGGCCGCAGAGTGGGGGTCCGGTCGCCGGCGGGGATGGCTCAGCAATCTCCACCTCGGGGCCCGTGATCCGGACGGCGGATTCGTGATGCTCGGCAAGACCTTCAAGGGGCTCACCGATGCCATGCTGGAATGGCAGACCGAACGGCTGCTCGAACTCGAGGTCGAACGGGACCGTCATGTCGTCGTGGTGGAGCCAAGACTGGTTGCCGAGATCGCTTTCGACGGTGTGCAGGCAAGCCCCCGGTATCCGGGCGGGATGGCGCTCCGGTTCGCCAGGGTGAAGGGGTATCGGCCGGACAAGGACCCCTCGGACGCGGATACCATCGGCGCGGTCAGGGAGATCTTTGGAGGGGGCTAGCGGCGCGTCCCTAGGAGCCCGCTGAGCAATACATGTCGCACATCTCGACGACCAGTCATCACCACTTGCGGTGTCCTCGGTCCCACCATTCCTGCACGAGGAGTGGCGGAACCTGCGTTCTTGCGATTGGCGCGCCTGGCCGCCGATCAACGTGCCCGGCGGGCACGCCACATCGGCATTACTCAGCAGACTCCTAGCGCTCTGCGAGGTAGAGCGCCTGCGTTGACCGGCCCAGCCAGCCGGTTGTGTCGAACAGCGAGGTGTAGGCGGTTCCCCGGCCCGATGGGTCGAAGTGGGACACCGATTCCATCGCGAACCATTCTCCGGCCGGTGGACGGTACGGCGCCAGGCTGAGATCCGTGTTGGTGAACAGGAACCGATCGAATGGGAGCGCCCAGCTGATGCCGTTGCCGGAGTCGGCGATCGCGGTCAGCTGCTGGAGAGGACTGGCGGTTTCCCCGGCCACGATCGGCATCCGGAACCGGAACCATGCTGCGGCACGTCCGGGCCGGTCCAGATGACCCGAGATCAGCCTCTTCTCGAGAGCGGTCCCGAAGAAATCGTCGTACTCCCGCAGCCGGAAATCGAGCGGTGGCAGGCTCTCTGGAGGAGGTGGCGGATCGGGCATGACGTCCGGCGGTTCCGGCAGGGCTACCTCGGCCCGCCGCACTGCCCACGCCACCGCCCGGATCAGAGTGCCGCCGTCGCCGGTCAGCTCGGCCTCGTGGAGGGCGACCTTGCGTCCCGGCCTGACCGGCCTGGTGGTGACCCGGAGCGGCACCATGGGGATCTCGTGCAGCAGGTTGGCGGTGAGCCGCATCAGGGTCATCCCGGGCCCGGCGGCTTCCTCGATTGCCCGGACTGCCAATGCGGTCGGGGGTCCGCCGTGCTGGGCATCGGGGTGCCACGGACTGCGGGTTGCCGTGGTTGGGTGGAACTCGTCGCCCGCTCGTTCGTAGAGGGCGGCGGTCACCGCGGACTATCCCCAGTCGGCGAACACATCGGCCGAGTCTGACTGTGTCACCTGGCGGCCGTCGCCGGTTGCGAGGTCGATGATCCACAGGTTGAGGGCACGGGCGGCGTTGCCGGCCTCGGACGAGTACACCACGAAGGCTCCATCCGGTGAGAAGGCAGGCGCGATGTCGAGGCCCGGGTCCGACGTCAACCGCTGCGGCTCTCCGGCCGGCAGTTCGACGATCCACACATCGGCGTTGCCGGCGGCGTCGAACGCGTAGTAGGCGATGCTCCTGCCGTCGGGGCTCCAGACGCAGCGGGCGGCCCCGGGAGCCTCCAGCGGGGTGATGGCCCCGGTTCCGGTGTCGAGGATGCTGCATCGGGAGTTGTCTCCCTGGCCCGCTCCGAAGACGATGGTGCCGTCGGAGGCGACATCGGGTGTCTTCTCCCCCACATCCGAGGTCGCGGTCAGACGGGTGGAGTCGCCTGACTCGAGATCGAGCAGGTAGAGATCGGCGAGGCCGCCGTCGGTGGCGGCGGCGTAGACGATCCCTGAGCCGTCGGGCATCCAGGCGGGGTCGGTTCCCCGCAGCAGGACTTCGGATCCGGTGCCGTCGGCCGTCGCAATCGCAATGGACGGGGTGTCCCCGTCGACCTCGTACGCCACCAGGCTCCGATCCGGATTCCAGGCAGGATCCCGGCCGCGATCGAAGGTGACAAGCGGAAGCAGTCCGGAGCCGCCGGTCCCGATCCGCCACAGCGACGGTCCCAGGGCAGTGGTGCGCTGGAAAACGATCGCATCATTGCCCGCGGGGGTTCCACGAGGATCTTCCCGTTGCGCCGACCACTCCGGGATGTACCGGGCATGGACTGCGATGGTCTCGGCGGTGTAGGTGGGGCCGCTCGGTCCGAACAGTGCTCCGTACTGGGTGCCGTGGGTGGCGAACACCCAGGTTTCGTACTCGAGCAGGGCCGCGTTGCGGCCGAGCCCGGCGAGTTCGTCGGCGAAGTTCGTTTCCCGTTCGAGATGGCGGATTTCCTGCACCAACCCGTCGGCATCGAGGGACAGGAGCAGGGTCCACGGCCGCGGCAGCAAGCCGGAAGTCAGGTAGAACACATCGGTGGCGCTCACCGTGCACTCGAGCCGGTCGGCGCGGCCGGTGCACGCCAGGCCCTCGAGGCGGGCCTGGTGCGCGCCGTTGAGGGTGACATCGCGCAGGAGCTGATCACCCAGCGATTGCACCCCGTCGCCGTTGAAGTCGGCAGTCAGGCTGCCGGCATACTCCGAGAGCGGCTCCCACAGAGGAATGAAATCTTCCCCGTCGCGGAACACCGCGGTGTCGGAGACCAGCGACCGCCACTCAGCAGCGTCCCCCGCGAGTGTGGCTTCGACATAGCGGCGGGCGATGGCGGCCTCGGGGGTCTCCGGCCTGGTGGTCGTCGTCGACGATGTGCTGGTGGTTGGAGCAACGGTGGTCGTTGTGGTCGTGACGGCAGCGACGCCGGTCGTCGCGGGTGCGGTGGTGGTCGCCGGCCCGGCGTCCTCAGCGTCGCTGCAGGCGGCGACGAGCAAAACCAGGATCGCAAGGAGACGGGTATACATCCTCACGGGCCTCAGCCTGGTGCATCCTCCGCGCAATGCGCAAGTTGCCGGCTACGACGGGGCTCGGGCAGCCGGCGCCGCCGAGTGAGTCCGATCAACGCGTTACACGCGTCGAGGTCGGGGGAAGGATGGTTGTCGCGCCGGCATCCATTGGGGCATCCTGTGGCCTGCGTATGACAGGTTCGGCGGGTACCGTGCGGGCAGCCGACCGGGAGCCGCCGTGACCACCTTCCAGGTGACCTTCGACGCAGCCGACCCCGCCGCGCTGGCCGACTTCTGGGCGGCGGCGCTCGGCTATGTGATTCCGCCGCCGCCGCCCGGCCACGAATCCTGGGATGACTGGGCACGTTCTGAGGGGATTCCCAAGGAGAACTGGAGCGATGCCCGGGCGCTGATCGACCCCGATGGATCGGGTCCCCGGATCTTCATTCAGCGGGTGCCGGAGCCCAAGACCTCCAAGAACCGGGTTCACCTGGACCTGAACGTGGGAGGTGGCCCGGGGCCGCCCGGCGACGAGGAGCGTGCCCGAATCGACGCCGAAGTGGCCCGGCTCACCGGCGCCGGCGCCGTCGTGATGGGCCCGGTCAACCAGCGCGGCCAGTATTGGGTGGTCATGCAGGATCCGGAGGGCAACGAGTTCTGTGTTCATTAGCTCCCGACCACGCGGAGTAGCGTTATCCCCATGACCAGTGAACTCTTCGACCAATTGCGCTTCGATCCCTCCGAAGGCACCGTCATCCGTTCCCCGGAGGGTGAGGGATACGGGTACTGGGTGGGCGGCCACAAGGTCTCATTCGACCCCGAGACCGGCCGCTACGCCCTGTTCTACCGGCGCCGCTCCCCGCTCGAGCGTGGACGCGGCGGCACGTGTGCGGTGGCGCTGTCGAGCGACGGGATCGAGTTCGCCGATGTGTGGGGCGCAACGAAGGACGACCTGGCGAGCACCTCGATCGAGGTTGGTCACGTGGTGCCCTATCGGGACGAGTGGCGCCTCTACATCTCCTACGAGTACGCCCCGACCGGCGAGTGGCGTATCGATGTCCTGCGGGCCGATCGTCCCGAGCGGTTCCGCGCCCAGGACCGCCGCACCGTGCTCCACCCCCGCGACTTCGGCATCCCGTGGATCAAGGACCCGGTGGTGTACGTCGAGGATGGCCGGGTGCTGATGTACGCCGAAGCCCCGGCGCGCGAAGGCGTCAGCACCGACGGTGTGCGCTTCTGGGCTGCCCCACAGGGTGCCACCGTGTTGGCCGAATCCGCCGACGGGCTCTACTTCCCGAGCATCGAGTACGTCTTCGAGGCTCCCGGTGACGATTCGTGGCACGGCCGCCGGGCTCGTCTCAACTCGGTGTTTCCGTGGAAGGGCTTCATGGTGGGCACTTTCGACGGCGGCAGGACGTCCTACGACAACTACGAGGAACACGCCGGTTTGGCGGCCGGGCCCGATTGGCGGTCGCTGGAGCGGCTTGCCTCCGACGAACCGTGGGTGCGGTCACCGCATGGTTGCGTCCGCTACGTCTTCGCCCTCCCTCAGGAGGATCGGGTGCTCTTCTACTACGAGTACACCCGTCCGGACCTGTCACACGACCTCAGAGTCGCCGTTGTCGAGACGGACTGAGCCCGCCCGCATCGCCATCGTCTGCTCCGGCCACGGGTACGGCCACGCGACCCGGCAACTGGCGGTTGCGGCCCAGCTGAAGGCCCGGGGAGCGGAACCGACGGTGTTCTCGACGATGCCGCCGTTGCTGGCCGCCCGGTTGGTACCGGGAGTCTCGGCGGCGCATCTCGAAGCGGACGTCGGATTCGTGCAGGCCGACACCACAACCGAGGACGTGCCCGCCACTGCGGCCCGCCTCGAGGAACTCTGTAGCGAGGAGCGGATCACCGCGCTGAGCGACCGATTGGCGCCGTTCGATTTGATCGTTGCCGATGTCGCCGCTCCCGTGTTGGAAGCGGCGCGTCGGGTCGGGCTGCCGGCTGTTGCGGTCGGCAGTTTCGATTGGGCGTGGATCTACCGCCACTACGAGGGGCTCGAGCACTGGGAGGAACGCTTCACCGCATGGCAAGCGCCCCATCCGGCGATCTCACTGTGGCCGGGACCCGGCATGTTTGGATTCCGGAGCGTGGCCACCGCCGGCCTGGTCGGTCTCCAGGACTCGCCGGCGCCGCTACCGGAACGGTCGGTGCTGGTGAGCTTCGGTCGGTGGGGGCTGGATCGGTTGGCCGAGATCCTGCCGGAGATCGAGGGCGTGACCTGGATCACCGACGACGACACGGCCCGGTCGCGTTCGGACGGCATGTGGCTCCCCGACGCCACCTATCCGTCGCTCGTTGCCGGATCAGCGGTCGTTCTCACCAAACCCGGGTACGGCATCGTGGCCGAGAGCCTCCTGGCCGGAACCCGGCTCGCCTGGATTCCCCGGGGCCGTTTCCCGGAGACACCGAGCCTCGAGGCCGTCCTCGAGGCGCGGGGTGATCCGCGAATCGATGTCGGGGACGGCGGGGTCGCGGCGCTTCGCTCGGGGATCGATGCTGCGGTGCGCGCTGCGATCGACGCTCCTGCCCCCGCGGGTCACGAGAGGTCCGATGCAGCCCGGGTGGCCGCGCTGGTGCTGGATCAGTTGGCCGACGGGTCGAGTGGGAAGTCGGCGTAGAGACGAAGCTCTCCGTCCTGACGTCTGAGAACGTCGTGCCAGAGGTTGTCGACATCCTCCCCGAAGGGGTCATCGGGCTCGGCATCGACGAGGAGCCAGTCGCCGGAGGACGCCTCGAAGTCGAGTTGACCGGCAGACCAGCCGGCATACCCGCTGAAAACGCGGAGGCGATCGAGGTGACCGGTGACGAGCCCGGGCGCCTCGCTGAGGTCGACCAGGCCCAGGTCAGACGAGACTGGTGTCCACCCGGGGGGTTCAGAGCTGTGTCTGCGGCGGCCCAGGCCGATCGCAACCTGGGGTTCGACGGGGCCCCCGACGAACACCACATCCGGGGCGGTGAGTGCTTCTGTCCATCCCGGCAGATGATCGCCGACCGCAATGTCGGTGCGGCGGTTCAGGATGAGTCCGAGCGCTCCGTCGGAATCATGGCGGCAGATGAGCACCACGGTGCGCAGGAAGTTCGGGTCGTAGAGGCCGGGTCCGGCCACAAGGAGACTGCCGGTGAGGGTCGGGGTCTCGGGGGCCTCGTCGTTCATCAGGGACCCAGGAAGTACCCGAGCTCGCCGGCCACTCGGCGGACTTCGGCAAGGTCGTAGAAGCCGACGGCTCGGACCATGTCCTGTTCGATGGTGGCCACTTCTGCGCCCTTCGCGTCGAATTGCCACGAGATGCACCCTCCGTCGAAGAGGAAGTACCAGGTGGCGTCGTAGTGGGCTTCGGCGACCTCGTCCTCGATCTCATCGAGAGCGTCCTGGACCGTGATCTCGGACTCGACGTCACCACTGGGAAGAAGGAGTTCGAGAGTGCCTGCGGCGGCATCGGCATCGTCGACGACGATCACCATGCGGTCCGCCGCCTTCGCCGCCGTGATCTCGGCAGAGGCATTGCCGGCCGATGCCAGGCGCAGCTCGAGCGGACGGCCCCGGAGGATGGAACCGGCGAGGTCGACACCGATCGAAGCTGCGTACTCGACCACACGACCATTGACCGGGACCAGCGTGACCGGCACCGGATCGACGTACGGACTGCCGGAGACCCTGGCTTCGACATCCGGGTGAGGCGCCGGGCGCCGGATCGCTGCTCCCGGGTCGCACGTCTCGGTCAGGGTCACTTCGACAAAATCGTCACCCATCCGGTCCGACGACAGCCAGAAGCGAGCGGCACCGCTCTCCGCCTGCTGATGTTCGTATTCCCAGCCCGGCTCGAGCTCGATGATGCAGGGACCTATCGTGGCGGTGGGCACCGCTTGTGCCTGGGTGAGGATCTCTGAGCGCACCTGATCGAGGTCACAATCCGGGATCGCGCGACCGATCCGATCCGAGCAAGCGGTGGCAGCGATCACCACAGCCAGCAGGACGGTGGTGGCGCGGCGGCTCACAGCAGCCCCCTTCCCTGCACGCTGTCGATGATCAGGCTCAGCAGCAGCAATCCGCCCAGCAATGCTCCGAGCGCCAGCAGGATGCGGCGAGGGCTCCAGCGTTGGATAGAGATCGGTTCGGCATCGGGAGCCAGGCTCCTGAATTCGGCAAGGCGGTCGATGCCGTCGTCGCGCTGGTGCGCCTTGAGTTCGGCGCTGAGTTGCCGCGGCACGGTGATTCCCCTGGTAGCGGCGAAGGCCTCGGCGATGTCCTCCGGGGCGAAGAACTGCAGGGCGCGTTCGTACACGAGTTCCGCCGGGGCGTTGAGGCTGAGGACCAGCATCATGTTGGCGAGGTCGACCGCCTGGCGCCACGGTGTGGGGCGGATCGTCCCGAATGCGACGTCGATGATGCGGACCCGTCCGTCGGCAACCATCACGTTGGCCGGCTTCACATCACGATGAGCCAGGCCCTCATCCCACATCCGGCGGACGATGAGGAGAGCGTCGTCGATGAGGTACTCGTCGAGCTCGGTATCCCCGATCTCGGAGGCATCGTGGAGGAACTCGGTCACGATCAGGTATTCCCGGTCGGGCGTGATCTCGACGACTCCGTAGGGATGAGCAGAAGGGATGTTTGCCTTCCACATCGTGAGGAACATGTAGTCCTCATACTCGACCAGGCGGCGCACGGTGCGGAAGCTCACCTCGTCTTCGAGTGCGCCGTACAGGATGGTTCTGCCGACCTTGTACCAGCGGTCGGCGCGCAGGTGGCTGCGGGCGTACAGCTTGGCGAAAAGATGGGTCGGAGGGTCACCGGCGACGGTGAGCCGGAGCGGGGTGGATCCACCGGAGGCGTCCAGCCCGACCGGTTTGATGTCGGTGAGGGTGATACCCAGCTGATCGGAGATCGCTTTCGTGATCGCCGCGCCGCGAGAGCCGCCCACGTCGAGGTGCGCCGTATTCCCCCGCCGGTAGGTGACCGGGAACACGCTCTCGGGGGCCCAAAGCCGGAAGATGACCACGGCGAACGCGGGTCCGACGATTGCGGCCACCGCGCCGTCGGAGAGGTGATCGACCCCGAGGTAGACCCGCGACACGACAACCGCCGCGATCAGCCCGCCGGCGGCGGTCATGAACCAGTTTCGCCACTTCCCCATCGGGATGAGCGCGAGGCCGAGGACGGCAAGCGTTGCCGCCAGTTCGACCACCGGAACAGCCGGATGGGAGTAGCCCTTCCAGACACCGATGATCGGCACGAAGGGACGGGGGCGGGCGACCCCGATCGAGATCAACTCTGCGATGGCACCCGGGATGGTGAGGGCGAAGGTGGCCCCGAAGAAATGCCGCCAGCGCTTGGCCACAAGACCGAGCACCAGCAGCGACGCCCAGCGAATCGGACGCCAGAACCACGCAGAACCGAGCGAGTGGAATGCCCGGGCCACGTCGGTACCGAAATCGGTGCGCAGGTCGATCAGCCAGTCGCTCACCGTCTGATCGCGTGCCTCCCACCACGCGGTGCTCTCCGGCCACCAGAACAGAGAGCCCCAGATGAGGATTCCGACGATCCCCAGTCCAAGCCAGATCCAGCCGCTGGCCCGGAACTCGATCGGGAGCGGCGGGCTCTCACCGGTGGGACGCCGTCGTCGGCCGGCAACCCGGATCCCACCGAACTTGACCTCTGAGCGTTCGCCGACACCGCCGAGATGACGGGCAACTCGCTTCCCCAGTTCGACCTGTTCGAGGCTCAGTATTCCCTCCGCGCCTGCGACCGGGTCGGTCTCGGCGAGCGCGGCGGCAACGACTTGATCGTCATCCATGGCGCGGCCGCCGTCGAGCAGGCGGCCGTACTCGTCTTCGGTGAGGTGTGAGCGTGCCGTCACCAGCATGGTGTCGACGTCATCTCGCCGGGGGCCTGTTGCAGGGCGGATGATTTCCTCGCGGCGCCGGGCCGCAGCACCTGCAAGCCGCACCGCCTGGCCGTGACGGCCTCCCCGACCCGCAATCGAGGCGAGGGCTTCGAGCGACACGGCCATGGTGTAGCGGGGTGCCATATCGGGGATCCCGGCGGAGAGTTCTATCGCACGCCTCAGCGAAGCGACCGCCTCGGATTCCTTCCCCATCTGGCGGAGGGTTTCCGCCTTCAGGTAGTGCCCCTCGGCCTCGGCGGCTCGGGAACCCAGATCGGAAGCCACCGCAATGCCTTCGTCCGCATAGCGGAGCGCGAGTGCCAGGTCACCGCGGTGACGTTCGTCGATTGCCAGCGAGCCGAGCGACTCCGCCACCCGGACCCGGTCGCCCATGTCGCGGAAGAGTTCCAGCGCTTCGGCGTGAGCGAGGCAGGCACCCTCGAGGTCTCCTCGACGGCGATGGATACGACCCATCTCGGCGAGCGCATTGGCGATGCCGAACGGATGCTCGAGCCGGCGGAATCTCTCGAGCGCCGACGAAATGAAAGACGCCGCCTCATCCCATTCGCCGCGATCGCGCGAGACCCAGCCGATGAACCAACTGGCCCAGGCAATACCGACCTCCGCGTCTTCTGCGGTGAAGGCGTGGTGCGCCGCGGCGTAGTGGTCGGAGGCCTTCTCGAGATCTCCCTGGTGATAGGAGGCAAGGCCCAGGTAGAGGGCGGCCTGGCCCGAGAGAACCCGATCGCCGGCAAGTCGCCGCTCCTCACGTGCCTGCACCAGGATCTCCGTTGCCTCGGAATGAGCACCCTGGCCGATGAACAGCAGCGCCGCGCTGATCTGGGCCCGCGAGCGCAACTCCGCGTCGGCCTCACCATCGAGGGCGAGCGTCCGGCGTGCGGCATCGACGGCCTCGTCGTAGCCGCGGATGAACCAGGGCCAGCCCATGATGGAGATGAACGCGAGTGCTCGCGCCACGTTCCCGGTTGCGATCGACGCTTCGAGGGCGGCGTAGATGTTGGGCCCCTCGAGGTCGAGTTCGTCGAAGACCGCGACCGTCTCCGGGCCGACCATCCCTGCCAACCGGGCCTGGGCGAACTCCAGGAAGAAGTCGGCGTGCGCTTCGACGGCCGTAGCCGGATCCCCTTCGGAGGCAGCGCGGGCGAGGGCATACATCCGCAGTGTGCGGGGGATTTGGTACCGGCGGCTTCCCGAGGATTGGTCGCGCAAGACGACCGACTTGGCGATCAGTCCGGCGAGCAAGTCGACCACGTGATCGGGGTGGATGGGGCCGCCGGCGGCGATCGACTCGGCCGCCTCGGCTGAGAACGTGGCGGGGAACACTGCGAGCCGCTGGAAGGCGAGGCGCTCGTCGTTGTCGAGCAGGTCGTAGCTCCAGGCGACCGCGGCCTCGAGAGTTTGGCCGTGCGTGGTCTCGTGGTCGCCTCCGCCTCCGAGCAGTTTGAACTGGTCGTCGAGCCGGTCGGCGATCTGGCCGACATCCAGGACGCTGACCCGGGCCGCGGCGAGTTCGATCGCCAGCGGACTTCCGTCGAGGCGGCGGCAGATCCTGGCGACGGCCGGCGTGGTTCGGGCGTCGAGGGTGAACTCGGCATATGCTTCGGCGGCCCTCGCTGCGAACAGCCGGACTGCCGGTGTGTTTCTGATCGCAGCCTCGTCCGCCTCCGGCTCCGGGACCGGCAGTGGCGGCAGCGTCCACACTCGCTCTCCGGGCGCCCGCAGCGGTTGCTGTGACGTCGCGATGAAGGAGAGTTCCGGACAGGATCGGGCCAGATCGTCGACGAGTTCCGCAATGCCGGCTGCAACGTGCTCGCAGTGATCGAGGATGAGCAGTGCCCGTTTGCCGTCGAGGTAGGCCTGCAGTTGACCGAGCGATGTGGTCGCTGCGGGGGACGCTGACCCGCCGAGACCGGTGCCACCGCTGGCGACCCCGAGTTCGTCGAGGACGACCAGGGCGGCGAGGTCGGGCTCGGTGACACCGGAGAAACGGGCGATCCAGGTTCCGTCCGGGTAAGTGGCGCGCTGCTGATGGGCCAGTTCGACGGCGAGGCGAGTCTTGCCGATCCCACCAAACCCCGTGATCGTGAGCAGCCGGGTCTCCCCCAGCAGCCTGCCGGCCGTCTCCAGTTCCTCGTCGCGGCCGACGAGGGGACTCGGGAACAACGGCAGGTTGGTCGGTGGCGCGTCGCGCACCGCGCGGAGCCTGGTCCGTCCGGCAGCGGTCTCGTTCCCCCCGATCACCCCCGCAAGCTACCAAGGTTGTGGAGCACCGCGGGAGCGAAACGGGAGGCGGGTAGGGTCGATGGGATGGTGAGCGAGCACCACCCGGACCCACCCGAGCAGGAGCCGGACGTTTCCTCGGAGGCCGCGGAGCGCTCCGCACGCGTCAAACGGACCGTGAAAGCCGTCGCGTCGGTTCTCCTCGGCTGGGCGCTCCTGGTCGGCGTGCTCCCCCGCCTCGCCGATGTCTCCCAGGTCTGGGACTCAGTCCGGTCGATGACGGCACTCGAGGTCGGCGGCCTCGCCCTCTTCTCGGCGTGGAACATCATCACCTACCAGTTCGTGATGATGTCGGCACTGCCCGGCCTGAAACTGCGACACGCCTTCATGACCGGTCAGATCTCGACCGCCGTTGCCAACACGGTTCCGGCCGGAGCGCTCGTCGGTGTCGGGGTCACCTACAGCGTGCTGGCATCGTTCGGGCACGGTGGGGCGGCGATCGCCCTGGCTTCCGTACTCACCGGGTGGTGGAACACCCTGGTCAAGCTCGGATTGCCGGTGGTGGCGCTGGGCCTGCTCTCCATCGCCGAGCGGGAGGTGAACACGGCGATGCTGTCGGCGGCCATCGTCGGGATCGCCATTCTGCTGGCCGCAATCGGAATCCTCGTGCTGGTGACCACCAGTGACCGGCTGGCTCGCGCGCTGGGAACGACGGCGGGAAAGGCCGTCAGCACGATCCGGGGATGGTTCGGGGCCGGTCCGGTGGGCGACTGGGCGGCAGGATTCGCAGGGTTCCGCCGTCAGAGCGCCGGGCTGCTGCGGCGGCGGTGGCACGTGCTCACCGTCAGCACCATCGTGAGCCACGTCTCGCTGTTCTGGGTCCTCCTCGCCGCGCTGCGGCACCTTGGAGTGGAGCCCGAAGCGGTGAGCTGGCAGGAGGCCCTCGCCGCGTTCGCGTTCGTCCGCCTGGCGACGGCACTGCCGATAACACCGGGCGGCCTGGGCATCGTCGAAGTTGGGATGTCGGCTGCGCTGGTCCTCGCCGGTGGTGACGAGCCTCCGGTCGTGGCTGCGGTCCTGGTGTACCGGGCGCTGACCTACCTGCTGCAGGTGCTGCTCGGGGTGATCTCCTATGCCTTCTGGCGGGCCGAGATGCGCAAGGGCGGCCAGCCGCTCGAGGCTTCGGCCCCGGGCGCGGAAGAGGTGCCGCCTCCCGGCGACACCCCCTCGTAACATCTGGCGAATCGCGGATCGCGAATCGCGTCATGTCTCTTCTCTAGATGAACAGGACCTGGGCGTCCTCGCTGATCGCCATGAACGAATCGACGTTGATGATGTCCTCGACCTCATCGAACATGTCGTCGCGTTCGAGCTTCATCATGTCGGCCGACATCCTGCAGGCCCACAGGTGCCCGCCGGCGTCGACGACGTGCTGCAACATGTCGGTGACATTGGGGACGTCGAGATCGCCGATCTGCTTGCGCATCATCCACGATTGGAACTTCGTCATCCCGGGGATCCACGCCATCCATTGCGGCATCGAGATCGATGTGCCGGGGAAGCGCATCGACGTGTTGCCGGCACTGGTGATGGTGAGCTTCTTCATCGTCTTCTTGTTGACCATGTCCAGGCCCCAGAAGGTGAAGAAGAGATGGGTTTCGACCCCGTTCTCCAGCGCACCGTTGGCGAGGATCAGCCCGGGGTAGGCCATGTCGAGCGTGCCCTTGGAGCAGATGATCGCCAGCTTGCGATCGGTGTCGTCCTCGTCCATGAAGGCGGGGATGGTCATCGGCTGGGTGTCAGTCATGTCGGTTCGTCCTCCCCTACACGCAGCCCTTGGGCTTCGGGAGCCCGGACACGTATGCCATCTTCTTCGCGGGCTTCTTCGGGAAGAGTTGGTAGAGCTGCTTGGTCGCCACGCCCCCCACCGTCGCGACCCGGCGCAGTGTGGCCGTCTCGCCCTGGTCGGCGAAGTCGCTGCGAAGGAAGTTGATCACCTTCCAGTGATCCTCGGTGAGCTCGTCGAGCCCGATCTGCTTGGCGAGGAAGCCGCCGATCTCCTCGGACCACTCACTCGGGTCCGTCATGAACCCCTCATCGTCGATCTGGACGGTGTTGCCCAGAATGTCCTGCGTCGCCATCAGTCGTCGTCCTCCTCGTCGTTGGTGGGAACCTCGGCGTTGCCGCCTTCTCCCATTGATTCCAGGATCTCGATCATCCGCCCAAGACCACGGCGGACCTTCGGGTCGCGCATCCGGCGCATCATCCCGAACAGCCCGACATCGGTGGGCTCGGCGTTGCGCACACCGGTGGCGGTGCGCTGCAGCAGTTGCATCACTTCCGGCTGGGTCATCTCCTTCACCGTGTTCAGGATCAGAACGATGTTGTCGCCGAGAGCCTCGACGTCCTCTTCAGTGAAGGAGGTGACGACCCGATCGAAAACACCCATCCCGCTCTGGGCGAACCCGAAGTACCCCTTGCGCTCGAATTCGTCGAGCGTTCGCATCAGACGCAGGGTGATCTCACCGGTGAGCGGACCGATGTCTGCGGCCAGATCCTGAATGCTCTCGAGCTGATCGAGTCCTCGCTCGATCATCGGGAGATTGCGGGCGAGGCGCTTCATGACCCGGATCCCGTCGGCGGGCTCCACGAAGTCCTTCACCTCGTCGAGTTCCCGGCTGACGATCTCAAAGGCCTCGCCGGCGATCGGGGCCAGTTCGTGACGGAGCTCGTCCCACTGGAGCCGCCGCAGTTCCTCAGCCCGTGCGGTGGCAGCCAGGAACTCGATCTGCTCGGTCAGCCGGTCGATCTTGGCTTCGAGTTGATCGATGCGGTCGGTGTCGACGGCGGTAGCCACCTCGATCACCGCACCTTCCCGTAGAGCGTCATCTCGGCCGGGAGCGGCAACTCCTTGCCGCGCACGAGAAGGTTCCAGTAGACCCAGCGGAACATCATCTTGCCCCAGTGGTTGGTCGTGGTTTCCTCGAGTAGCGAGAAGGGACCGAAACCCGGCAGTGGGAACTTCCCGGGAAGCGGCTCGGTGTCGTAGTTGAAGTCGATGAGGAGGCCCTTGCCGCCACCGGACTCGATGAAGCAGTTGGCATGCCCGTCGAACTTCTCGAGCATCGGCAGCCCCTCGACGTAGCGGGGAAAGTTCTCGGCGAAGATGTCGACCGCGAAGTGGGCCACGGAGCCGGCCTTGGAGGTCGGCAGATCGGCGGCATCGCCGATGGCAAACACGTTGTCGAAATGCCGCGAGAGGAACGTGTGCTTGTCCACCGGGACGTGATTGAGCTCGTCGCCCATTCCCGACCGAGCGATGAGTTCGTCGCCCATGTTGATGGGAATCGTCACCAGCAGGTCGTAGGGCAGCTCCCGCTCGTCGTATGAGAGGAGCATGTTGCTCTCGGTGTCGACACTTTCCACATAGAAGTCCGGCTCGACGTTGACCTTCTTCTCATCGAGGAGGTGGGCCAGCCGTGAGGCGGCAATCGGCTTGGTGAACACACTGTCCATCGGTGTGGCGTAGACGAGTTCCACCCGATCCCGCATGCCCTTCTCATGGAAGAAGGAATCGGCCAGGAAGGTGAACTCCAGCGGTGCCACCGGGCACTTGAACGGGTATTCCATGATGTTGACCACCATGCGCCCGCCCTCCCACGACTTCAGCTTCTCACCGAGGGCGACCGCCCCGTTGAGCGTGTAGAAGTCGTGCACCGTGTCGCCGTAGGAATCGCTCTCGAGTCCCGGGGTCTCATCGGGGCGGGGATGGGTCCCGGTGGCGATGACCAGGTAGTCGTAGTCGACGACCTTGCCGTCGGCCAGCTTCACCCGATTGCGCTCGGGCTCGATGACCTCGACGTCGGAGAGAATCACGTCGACGCCCGGCGGCAGGAAGTCGCGCCGGGGCCGCTGCACATCCTTGGCCGAGTAGATCCCAAAGGGTATGAACAGGAACCCGGGCTGGTAGTAGTGACACTCCGTCTTGTCGACGACGGTGATCTGCCACTGATCGGAATCGAGCTTCTGGCGCAGGCGGTTGGTGACCATCGTTCCGGCCGTGCCGGCGCCCAGCACGAGCAATCGCTTCACTGTTCTCTCCTTTGGGATTGCCGGCCGGCGAGCGCACCGAGCGCCTCGGCGTGGTCGGACGCGGACGCGGCGTTTGCGGACATCTGCGAAATGAGGACGCCGACCCGGGGCAGCAGCTCGAGGATCCGATCCTTCTCCGTCTCGTCGAGGTGGTAGACCTCGTCGATGTGGGCCTCCAGCTGCTCGGCCTGGAGCCCAAGTTCCTCGGAGACCGAAGCGATCTGGTCCGGTGGCGGCGGCCACTCCGGCGGTGCGATGCCACCGACGATCACCATCCCGGTCAGCTCGGCACCCTGGCGGACGAAGCCGCGGGCACAGAGGAAACCGAGATGGCTCGGAGAAAAGGCCGGCACCAGATCCGGCTGATCGCCGAGTTCGCGCCAGCCCTCGACGCAGCGCTCGAGGGTCTCGGGCCGGGATTGCACTGCAGCGAACATGCCGCACGGATTGGCAACATCGGTCAGCGGTTCACCCTGCATGTCGGTGATGATCACCATCGCTCCGACCGCCCGGCCGACGAGGTCGGCGAGGGTTTGTAAGGCGTCACCGGCTACGGCAGGCCGGCGCACATCGGGGGCCGAAGCCGCTGCGGGGACCTCGCCACCGCTCAGCCAGGCGTGGATCCGCTCGGCCGGGAAGCGCCACTGTCGTCCCACTTTGACTGCCGGCAGCCGGCCGTCTTCAGCCATGCGGTAGATCGTGGAGCGGTCGACGTTGATCAGCGCTTGCACATCCTTGGTCGTCAGCAGGGTTCCGCCGACCGGGGCGGTTTGCACCTGCGGATCATGCATCTCCTGCATGTTGTGCATCGTATGCATGCTGCATGATGTGCATTAGGGCCGTTTGTCCCGAATGGCCGGGACCCCACGAGAGTCTCCATTCCTGCGCTCTCCCCCGCATCACAAGAGTGTCGTTTCCCAGGTCGGGCGCTCTTGACATGGGGGGTACGGTGGGAACGAATCGTTCTGGAGACCCGATGGCCTGGCTGTGGACCGATACTCTTGCAGCGCTGCTCGTCGAGCACGATCAGGTGCCGGCCGAGCAGTTGGCGGCGTGGGTGGAGCGGCCGATCGGCTACCGGCTCGACGAGGGTCAGGACCCGCTCGGTCTGGCCCGTCGGATCCTCATGGAGCGGGGTGACGACGCCGGCGGAATGCTGGCGGCCGCCGCCGGCTGACGGGTAACCGCAGCGACGGGTCGGTGGCTAGAGTTCCTCGCCGTACGTATCCCGAAGCAGTTTCGTAGCGGCGCCGATCCAGTCGTCGCGCGCGATGCGTCCCGGGAAGGCATCGAGGGCAGCAGTCACCATGGCGATGTCGTCCGGTCCCCATTGGGCGATCTGGCGGAAGGTGCGGATTCCCATGCTGTTGAGGAGCCCCTCCAGCTTCGGACCGATGCCCCTGATTGCCTTGAGGTCATCGGACATCTCCTCGTCGCCGATGGCAAACCGCATCGCCACCTGCGCCGCAGCTTCATCCTGGGTGATCTGGGGGGCTTGGTCCGCGGCCAGGCGTGCTTCCAGCTCGGTGATGCGGGCATCCTTGGCATCGAGGGCGGCGCCGAGCTCGTGAATCTGGTCGTCGACGCCGGCCTCGAGGTCGGCAATGCGGGCATCGCGGTCGGCAAGGCCGGAGCGCAGCGCATCGATCTCCCCGGTGCGGGCTTCGAGATCACCAGAGCGAGACCGGGCGGTGTCGAGATCGCCCTCGAGGTCGGCGATGCGCGTTTCGAGTTCGAGGCGTATCGCGTTGCCGTCCGATGCGGCGGCCTCGAGTGCAGCTTCCAACTCGGCAACTCGTCCCGATGCCGCGCCCGCGTCTCGCTCCACGGTGGAGGTCCGGTCCTGAGCCGTCCGGAGCAGGCTCCGGCAGGTCTCGAGCTCACGGTTGGTGTCGGCGAGCGCCGTGCGCTGCGCGCGGCTGCCCCAGAAGTGGCGGAAGAGCCAGCCGACGACGAACCCGATGAGGATGGCGAGGATCAGGAACAGGATGATCTGTCCGGCCAGATACCGCATGGTCTACTCGCTTCCTTCCACGGTGAACTCGATCCTTCGATTCAGAGCCTGACCCTCGGGCGTGTTGTTGTCCGCGATCGGCTGGGTCTCGCCGTAACCGACGGCGGTGAGCTGGACCGGGTCGACGCCGGCCGCGATGAGATACGCCAGGACGCTATCCGCCCTGGCTTGACTGAGCACGAGGTTGTCGGCGGCATCACCCACCGCGTCGGTGTGGCCACCTATCTCGACCCGGGCGCCGGGGTGGGCAATCAGGATTTCGGCGATCCGGCTTAGGTAGGCCGTCGCTTCATCGGCGACCTCGAAGCTGCGAGTCTCGAAAAGCACGTCGGGAGCGAACTCAGCGGCGTTGAGTTCGGTCTCGAGTTCTCCGGCTTCCCCGGCATCCGGTGCTTCGGCAAGGTCGAGGCCGTCGGTGACGGCGAAGCCTGCCCCCTCGAGAGCCTCGACGACCGCCGCCGCGGCGTCGTTGGAGGCCACCCCGCCCGCCACGGTGACGTCGGTGCCGTGGACGGAGAGCTGGAGGTCGGAAATGCCCCGAAGGGCTCCGGCTGCACCGGCGAGCGGTGTCACCCAACCGCTTCCTACCGCGTCGGGGTCGATGGTGATCTCCGAGACGATCTCCCTCCCCGGGAAGGCGGCTGCAAACGCGTCGCCGAGTGCGGCGGCCTCGACACCCGATGACACCACCCCGCGCATTGTGATCTGATCGACGGTGGCGTTGAGCTCAAGGCTGGCGGCGGCCTCCTCGGGCACCGTGGTCGTCGTGGATGTGGTGGTCGTTGTGGCCGGTGGGGTGGATGTCGTTGTGGTGGTGGCTGGCGCCGCGGTGGTGGTCGTAGCAGGCGGCAGTGTGGTCGTTGCGGCCGGTGCGCCTCCCTCGAAGCTGGTGTCGACGCCGGCCACCCCCCAGAGGGCGCCGACCACCGCGTCGGCTCTGGCACGCTCGGCGTCGTCGGCATACGGTCCGGTCAGGGTTCCATCTCGGCCGTCGAATTCGATGGTCCCGGCCAATCCCGCGGCCTCCAGAGCATGTACCGACCGGGCTTCGAGATCCTCTTCGATTGGTCCGGAGCGGAACACGATGGCAGCGATGACGACCAGCACCCACAGGATCGCTCCCACGACAAGCGTCGTAAGGGCACGAGGCCGATCCTGGAATGGCACGTCATCCTCCCGGTGATCCGGGTGGATGATAGACGGTGCCTGGTGTTGCCAGGACCGGCCCTAATCGGGCTCCTCGGCGGACTGGTGCACGGTTGGGTCGGGGCAGCGCAGGCTTTCGAGGGTGGCCAAGCCCGATTCGAGTTCGTCAATGCGGGTCCGGGCATCCCCCTTACCGTCGGCGCCGCCGGCACCGTCGTCACTGCCGGCCCGCAACGCCATGAGCTCATCCTCCGCCTTGGCCAGTTCACGCTCCAATGTGTCGACCTGCGCCAGCAGGTCGGTGACGTCGGCGAGCGGTGGTGCGGGGGTGGTGTCTGCCGGATCGGCGGGTGGCGTGTCGGGTGGGATGGGAAACAGGTCGCCATCGTCGACCCGGCCTGTCTCGAGCTCCGCGGTCTTGGTTTCCGCCTCGACGAGCTGCACCTTGGATTCCCGGAGTTCGGTCCTCACCCGCTCGAGCTCCGCGGCGGCCTCTGAGCGAGCCTCCTCGGCAGCGTGGAGATCCCGGTCGCGAGCTGCGATCCGGGTCTTCCAGTCCCGGGTGTCGCCGTTCGGCTTGCGGCGGCCGATGAGCCATCCAGCGAACGCGCCTACGAGGAGCCCACCACCGGCCCCGGCCGCAAGCCAGATCATCCAGTCCTCGATCAGCGGCGCACCTCCCGGCGCTGGCGCTTTGCGTCGCGCTCTTCCGCCAGATCTCGCGCCTGGTCGACCCACCGGTCGTCGAAGATGCGACGGGGGTAGACCGGGATGACTCCTCCGAGCGCCTCCAGCTCCTCGGACGACAGTGCGGCCAGATCGTCGAAGCCGGAAACTCCCCGGTCGTGGAGGATCGCCGCAATCGCCGGTCCGATCCCGCTGATCCGGGTGAGGTCGTCAGGTCCGTCGGCAGGTTCCGGATCCAGCTCCTCCAGCAGCCCGACGAGCGACACGATGCGGGTTTCCTTCTCCTCGAGCGCAACGAGCTGTTGGTCGATGCGCTCGCGAAGGCGGCGGACCTCATCGGAGTCGCGTTCGTGTGCCCGATCTCGGAACCGTTGCTCCCACACCCGGTAGGGGTCGGCGGGTGCGGCCGGATCGCCGGTGCCGCTGAAGCGGGCGGTCCGCTCGCGCTCTGCATCGATGCTCTGGCGCAGCAACTCCACCTCCTCACGGAAGATCGCCGCGGTCTCCTCGGCATCGCGTCGGGCCCGCTGCTCCGATTCGAGTGCGGTGGTCAGCTCGTCGATCCGCCTCCCCCTTTCCCAGAGCTCGGGGAGCAGGCGTTCCAGTTCGGCGATCCGTGCTTCGAGGCGGCGGGCCTCTCCGTCGCGCACTCGTCGCAGGCGCTGCAGTTCATCCCGCAACTCTGCGGTGGCGATTTCACCATCGGGGCGCGCCGGCGGCGTGTCTCTCCGGCGGAGATCCTCGAGGTCGATGGGCGAGGTTGGTGTTGGTTGGTTCATCTGGCGGATGGTCCGACCAGTGTACGGTCCGCCGCCGAACCGCGCCCGTTCCGGAGGAGTAGCTTGGACCCATGAGGGTTCGGCCGGCGCAGCGCGGAGACCTGCTCGCCATCGGGCGTGTTGCCGATGCCGCCCACTGGCAGACCTACCAAGCGCTGCTGGGCCCCGGGGCCATCACCGAGCTGATCCAGCGGTCCTACTCGCCGTCGGCGCTGAAGCGGAAGCTACTGTCGGGCGGGGTGCTGGTCGCCGAGGAGAACGACGGTGAGGTCATCGGGTTTGCGCATGCCCGCAACGCCGGCGACCACGTTGAGCTGGCCGCTATCTCGACGGATCCGCGCTACCGGCGCCGCGGTGCCGCCGGCGCGCTGGTCGAGGCGGTTCGGGCCTCCGCTCCCAATCTGCCGTTGTATGCGGATGTGCTCCTGGGCAATCTCGAGGCTGAGCGGTTCTACGAAGCGATGGGATTCGCTCCGGGCGAGGTGATTCAGCGCCGGGTGGAGACCGAGCAGGTGGTCTCGCGCCGCTGGTGGGCGGCCCCGATGCCGGCCGGAGCGGCCGCAGAAGGCTGATCCTCATCGTGCCCGAGGCTCTGGGAAGCCACTAGCGTCGTGGTGTGAACACCACTTCGCTGCGAGCACTCCCCAAGGTGGTTCTCCATGATCATCTCGATGGAGGTTTGCGGCCCTCCACCGTCATCGAACTTGCCCGGGATTCCGAGTACCACGATCTGCCGACGATGGATACCGACGACCTGGCGTCGTGGTTCGACCAGGGAGAGTCCGGATCGCTGGAGCGGTACCTGGAAGCGTTCCGCCACACCGTGGGTGTGATGCAGACCCCCGAAGCGCTGGCCAGAGTGGCGCACGAGGCGGTGATGGATCTTGCCGCAGACGGCACGGTTTACGCCGAGCTGCGCTTTGCACCGAGCTTGCACCTGGCACAGGGCCTGAGCCGCGCCGAGGTGATTGCAGCGGTCCTGGAAGGTGTTGCCGTCGGGACCGCTGAAGCCGGCATCGACGCCGGCGTCATCATCGATGCGATGCGGCAGGACGACGATTCGATGGAGGTGGCCACTGCAGCCCTGGACTTCCAGGGTCGGGGTGTCGTCGGGTTCGATCTGGCCGGGCCGGAAGCCGGTTTCCCCCCGACCGATCACCTCGATGCCTGCCGGGCGGCGCTGGCCGGAGGGCTCCATCTCACGATCCACGCCGGTGAGGCCGACGGACCGGAGAGCATGCTGGCGGCGCTCGAGATATGCGGTGCGGAGCGCCTCGGACACGGGGTCCGCATCGTCGACGACATGACGATCGCCAACGGGGCAGTCGCCGAGATGGGGCCGATTGCCCACCGGGTGCATCGCGACGCGGTTCCCCTTGAGGTCTGTCCGACCTCCAATCTTCACACCAGGGCGTTCCCCGGGCCGGCCGAACATCCGGTTGGGGTGTTGCATCGGGCCGGGTTCACGGTGACGCTCAGCACAGACAACCGGCTGATGAGCCGCACCCGCCCGACCGACGAGTTCGCGATCGCGGTCGACCACCACGGGTTCGATCGGAGTGATCTGCTCCAGGTGACGCTGGCGGCCGCCGACGCCGCGTTTTGTCCGGAGGATGTGCGGAGCCGGGTCCGGGGACGGGTCGCAGCCGGGTTCGCAGTCCAGGTCTGAGGGGAACGGAGCGGTTCAGGCCAGGTTGCGGTCGATCCAGCCGGCCAGCGTGTCCACCATGACCGCGCCCCCGTCCTCGTTGTGCGGTTCGTGACGGAACTCCGGGAACACGATGCGCTTCACCCCCGGGACGCCGTCGAGGAACTCGCCGCTGGCGGGCGGCACCAGAGTGTCCTCTGCCCCGTGGATGACCAGAGTCGGGACGGGCAGGCCCGCCTTGCACGCTGCTGTGGTGGGCTGCATGACGGCCAGGAACTCGGCTCCGAGGCGGGTCGTGGTCTTGGTGCATACCAGCGGATCGGCGAAGTACGCCTCCCCCACCTTCGGATCTCTGGAGAGTTGCTCCCCCATGATGTCATTCGGCAGCGAGAGCTTCGGAGCGACTCGCGAGAGCACGCGGGCGGCAACCTTCTTGATCACAGGGACGTCGGCGTCGAGGACCGGGGCGGAAACCGCGAGCAGGCTCGGGGAGGTCCTGCGGCTGATGGCATACGCCAGACCGATGAGCCCCCCGAGCGAATGGCCGAAGAGGACCGTTGGGGCATCCAGTCCGGCGACGTCGCCGAGCCGTTCCGCGACGTGGTCGAGGTAGACGTCGAAGCGATCGACGTAAGCCCGCGCCCCGCCCGAGGAACCGAAACCGGGCAGGTCGAAGGCGTGAACGGCGAAACCGCGCCCGGCAAGGGCGGCGCCTACGTGCTCGTAGCGGCCGCTGTGCTCACCGAGGCCGTGAACGATCAGGATCCCGGCGCGGGGCGTCCCTGCGGCTTCCCACCGACGGGTCAGGATATCGGTGCCGTCGAAAGCGGTGATACGGGTGGTCATGCTCATGGCTGGTCTCCTCGTGAGGCGGCCAGGGCCACACCGGCGATCCCGGCGTTGTTGCGCAGGGCGGCCGGGACGATCGGAGCGCGGGTTTCGAGGAGATGAAGGAACTTCTCATGCTTGCGGCTGATGCCACCGCCGAAGATGAACAGCGCAGGCCACAACAACGACTCGACATACTGCATGTAGGCCGAAGCCCGCTCCGCCCATTCCGCCCAGCTCAGCTGCTCCACTTCCCTGGCATTCGATGACGCTCGCAACTCGGCGCTGTCTCCCCACATCTCCAGGTGGCCGAGTTCGGTGTTCGATACCAGCTCTCCATTGGCGAACACCGCGCTGCCGATCCCCGTTCCGAACGTCAGAAGAATGACGACCCCGTTGCGCGCCGGATGGTCCTTTCCGACGCCCCACGCCATTTCCGCAATGCCCGCGGCATCGGCATCGTTCATCAGCGTGACCGGACGCTCGAGACGCTTTGCCAGGTACTCGGTTCCCTTTCCGATCCAGGCATCATCGATGTTCGCCGCGGTGTGCAGCACGCCGTCCTGGACGGGCCCGGGAAGGGTGCACCCGATCGGGCCGTCCCACTCCGCCATCGCCACGACCTCTGCGATCGTTTCGACGACAGCCTTGGGTTTCGACGGCCGCGGCGTCTTGAGCTTCCGGCGCTCCCCGATCAGCTGCCCGGTGGCCAGGTCGACGACTCCACCCTTGATGCCGGAACCGCCGACGTCAACCCCGAGCATTCGGTCGCTCATCAGTCCTCCGACTGGTCGTCCCACGTGAGGATGGGTCGGCGCGCCGCCAGGGCGTCGTCGGGGCGGCTCACCGGAGTGAAGTGGGGCGATTCGATGATCTCCTCCGGATTGGTGTTGGCGGTCGCTGCGATATCCGCCAGCGCATCGGCGAGGGCATGGAGCGTCTCGAGGGACTCGGTCTCCGTGGGTTCGATCATGAGCGCCTCGTCGATGACGAGGGGGAAGTAGACGGTCGGGGCGTGGAAACCACGATCGAGCAGCGCCTTCACGACGTCCATCGCCCGGACCCCGGTTGCCTTCTTCAGTTGGGTTGCCGAGGCGACGAACTCATGCATGCATGGCGCCGGATACGGCATGTCGTACGAATCCGTGACCAGGTGCTGTAGGTAGCGGGCATTCAATACCGAGCGTTCGGCGACCCGTCGCAACCCGGCGCCGCCCAGGCCCCGCATGTAGACGAGCGCCCGCAAGACGACCAGCGCGTTGCCGTGGTTGCCGTGGACCCGGCCGATGGAGCGTGCAGGCATCGTCCAGTGCAGAACACCTGAATCGTCTGCCGACGGGATCGGACCGGGGAGGAAGTCGACGAGCCGATCGGTGACCGCCACCGGTCCCGATCCGGGGCCGCCGCCGCCGTGCGGCGTGGCGAAGGTCTTGTGGAGGTTGGAGTGGACGATGTCGAAGCCCATGTCACCGGGGCGGGCAATTCCCATGACCGCGTTGAGGTTGGCGCCGTCGTAGTAGACGAGGCCGTCGGTGTCGTGGATGACCTCTGCGATGCTGCAGATCTCGTCCTCGAACAGCCCGATCGTGTTCGGGTTGGTGAGCATCAGCCCGGCGGTGTCCTCATCCACCAGGCCTCGCAGCGCCTCCAGATCGACCATCCCGCGCTCATTCGATGGAACGTGGACTGCGCGGTATCCGCCCAGTGTCACCGAGGCCGGATTGGTGCCGTGGGCCGAGTCGGGGATCAGGACCGTGCCTCTGGGGCGCCCGTTCGCCTCGTGATACGCCCGCATGATGAGCAGCCCGGTCAACTCGCCGGCGGCGCCGGCGGGTGGCTGGAATGTGGCCCGGGCCATGCCCGTGAGTTCACAGAGGATTGCCTCGGCCTCAGCGAGCACCGCCAGCATGCCCTGGGTGAGATCGGACGGCGTGGCGGGATGGAGGTTGCGGAAGCCCGGATGTTCGGCGGCCCAATCGGCGATCTTGGGGTTGTACTTCATGGTGCAGGAGCCCAGTGGGTACGCGCCGAGGTCGACGGCGAAGTTGCGGTGGGCGAGCCGGGTGAAGTGACCGACGAGATCCCGCTCCGACACCTCCGGGAGCGCCGGCGGCGCAGCAGCGGCCCCAGGAAGCTGCAGATTCTGTTCGGGCACATCGAGCGACGGCAGCGACCATGCCCTCCGCCCGGGCGATGAGAGGTCGGCCAGCGTCGGCTCGGCGGCACCACCCATGAGGGGCGTCGCGGTCGAACGGCCTCCCGGTTCAGGCATCGGAGAGCACCTCCTCGAGCGCATCGACGTAGCCGTCGAGCTCCGCACGGGTGCGGAGCTCGGTCACGGCGATGAGCAGGCCACCCGGGAACTCCGGGTAATCGTCCGGGAGCGGGATGCCGGCGAGGTAGCCACGCTCGGCCATCGCGGCAACCACCGCGTGCGGATCGTGGGGAAGGAGCACCGCAAACTCGCGGGCGAATGGGGCGTCGCTCGCCGCCTTGACGCCGGGCAGTTGCTCCAGCCTCCGTGCCAGGTAGTGCGCCTTCTGCACCGACTGTCGACCGGTTTCGGCCAGGCCGTCGGGGCCCAACCAGCCGAGATGCACTGCTGCGGCGATGGCGTTCAGGCTCTGGTTGGTGCAGATGTTCGACGATGCCTTCTCGCGGCGGATGTCCTGCTCCCGGGTTCGCAGCGTGAGCGTGTAGGCGGTCCGGCCGTCGCGATCGACGGTGCGTCCGGCAAGGCGCCCCGGAACCTTGCGCATCAAGTTGCGGGAGGTGGCGAAGATCCCGAGCACCGGCCCGCCGAACGACATTGGATTGCCGAGCGGCTGCCCCTCTGCGAAGGCGATGTCGCACCCGGCATCTCCCGGAGAGCGCAGCACTCCGAGCAGCATGGGGTCGACCTCGGCGATCGCCAGCGCCCCGGCTGCCCCGGCCATCTCGACCGCAGCCTGGTAGTCCTCGATGACGCCGAGATAGTTGGGTTGGGCGAGGATCACCGCGGCAGGGGGCGGGACCGCATCGGGCGCCCATGCCGTGGTGCCTGCCACGAGTGGGTGCTCGACGACCTCGATGTCGCGGGCGGCGGCGAAGGTTGTGATCACCGAGCGGGTGGCAGGGTGCACGCCACGCGAAACCCACACCGCATCACGACGGGTCGCTCCGACCGCCAGATTCACGGCTTCGAGGCCTGCCGTCGGTCCGTCGTAGAGAGATGCATTGGCGACGGGGAGCCCGGTGATCGAGGCAATCATCGACTGGTACTCGAAGAGCGCCTGCAGCACACCTTGCGCCACTTCGCTCTGATACGGCGTGTAGGACGTGACGAACTCGGGTCGCATGGTGAGGCTGCGGACCACCGGTGGTAGGTAGTGGTCGTAGATCCCGCCGCCGGCAAAGCAGATGAGATCGGCCGTGTTGCGGGCCGCCAGCGCATCCACATGAGCGGCGATCTCCGGCTCGGACAGCGGCGCCGGCAGATCGAGTTCGGTATCGCTCCGGATCTCAGGAGGGAGATGGACGAACAGATCGTCCACCGCGCCGAGACCAAGGCGCTCCAGCATGGTGGCCACATCTGCGTCGGTGTGCGGTGTGAAGTCCATCAGATGAAGGGAGGATCCTGGCGCGCCGCGGTCTCCCAATTGCCGCGAATCTGAACCTCTAGCGTATCGTGATCGCCGGGAGGCGGTGCCACATATCCCATGCCGATGCCGACCTCGAGGGTCGGGCTGAAGTTCCCGCTCGTCACCCGACCTTCTGCGGTTCCACAACGCATCGGATACCCGTGGCGGCCGATCGTACGGCCCTCGAACCGGAAACCGATCAGGCGTTTCGAGATGCCGTTGGCGCACTGGTCCTCGAGAACGTCACGTCCGACGAAGTCGTGATCCCACCCGACGACCCAGCCGAGTCCGGCCTCCAGTGGTGTTGTCGACAGGTCGAGATCCTGGCCCCAGAGGGGATAGCCCATCTCGAGGCGGAGGGTGTCGCGAGCCCCGAGCCCAACCGGGTGCGCTCCGGCGTCACACAGCGCCTCGAACAGGCCGCCGGCGATGGCGGCATCGGCCATGATCTCACCGCCCTTCTCGCCGGTGTATCCGGTCCCGGCGGCGAGCAACTCGTGACCCTGCCAGTCGAGCGTTGTCACCCGGAACCTTCCGGGCCGCCACCCGAGGACCAACTCGAGCAGTTCGGGCGCCCGAGGTCCCTGGACCGCGAGGAACGCGGTCGCCTCTCGTCCCCGCTCGATAGTCACACCGTCGGGTGCACCGGCCTCGAACCCGGCGATCACTCGGTCGTAGTTGGCTCCGTTGGGAAGCACCCAGTAGTCCTCGTCGTCGAGGCGCCAGATGATGATGTCGTCGATGATCCCGGCCCCGGGCGTGAGCATCATCGTGTACTGGCAGCGGCCCGGGTCGATCTCGCGGATGTCGTTGCACAGGAGGCGCCCGATGAGTGTCGTGGCCCCGTCGCCCGCGAGGTGAAAGCGGCCCAGATGCGACACGTCGAAAACACCCACGTCGGAGCGGACGGCGGCGTGCTCGGCGAGGGTCCCCTGGTACTGGACCGGCATCGACCAGCCGGCGAAGTCGACGAATCTGGCGCCGAGACGTTCGTGGTGGTCGTGTAGCGGAGATCGCGTCGGCACCGAAGTCACGAACTCGATGCTACCGGCTCACCGCAGCAGGGCGCGGTGGCAAAGCCAAACCGCTATCCGGCTTCTTCCAACTCGCTGAGATTGAACACCTGGGGCGGCCCCGGAATCCGGGTCGGAGCCGGCGGTGTTTCGTCCTCGGCGGGTTCGAGCCCGTACTTGATGAGCAGGTGGAGGTAGTCGCGCTGATAGAAGATCTTGCAGTCGACATCCGGGTAGTGCTCCCGGAGCATTCGGACCTTGCGGTTCTTCTTCGTCACCAGCTTCTGGTTCATCGTCGTGATCTCGATGAACGTCTCTTCCTCGGGGAGGTAGAAATCGGGTGTGAAGGACCGGGTGACGTTGCCGTCCTGGTCGAACTCGATGGGAAACGAGCGCGGCTCGTATTCCCAGTCGATGGCGTAGAAGTCCAGCAGACGGGCGAACTGCTGCTCGCTGGCGTGGGCGAACTCCACCCCGTCGGCAGGCGAAGTGAAGCCGTCGTGTCGGTCCGTCAGGGTGCTACGCCTCCATCGTGGCGTCTGCCACACTCACCGCCACCACCTGTTCCGGGAACAGTCGGTGAATCTCCCCTTCAAGCTCTCTCTGGACCGGTCCGACTGCGATGCCGAACACACCCTGGCCCCGCCGGAAGACGTCGACGACCTCGTCGGCGCTTTGCGCGGCATAGATGGTGGCCCCGTCGGAGAGCAGCGTCACGTCGGCGAGTGGCCGGTCGCTACTGAATTGTTCACGCAGGATCTCCATGGCCTGACGGATCTTCTTCAGACTCATGCCCGCATCGAGCAGTCGTTTGATCACACGAAGCTGGACGACATCCTGGAACGAGTACAGACGCTGAGATCCGGACCCGTGCGCCGTCTGAATCGACGGTGTCAGCAGTCCGGTCCTGGCCCAGTAGTCCAACTGTCGGTATGTGATCCCGACGATCTTGCAGACCTGCGGCGCCCGATACCCATGTTCCTGTGCCACGGTCACGCTCACCTCCCCCGGAGCTTACACGACCGTAATTCCGTCCCTGGGAACTACCGACGTGAAACTAGAAGTGCCGATGGGTGGTTGTCAACAACCCCTGTGGACAAGTCGGCCGGGCGGCTTCCGGCTTGAGCACTGGGACCGATCACTCGAGCAGGGCGCGCAAAGCGTCGAGTTGCTCTTGAGAGCCCATCCCGAGGAGGGTGAAGCCGGGCTCGATCCTCATCTCCGGAGGCGGGTTGAAGGTGAGCTGGCCGCTGGGCTCCTCGATCGCCACGACCATCGCACCGGTTTCCTCCCGGATCCGGGAGTCGCGCAGCGCCCGCCCCTGGAGTGCAGAAGCAGGCTGCACGCCGAACTCCTCGATCTGCAACTGGATCAGCTTCCCGTGGAGGATCAGGTCGACGTATTCGTCCAGCCGGGGCTGGGCGGCGAGTTGGGCAAGCCGCTCGGCCCCCACTCGCTGCGGTGCAACCACCCGGTCTGCTCCGGCGAGCTGCAGCTTGTCGATGGAGGCGGCTTCGGACGCCCGTGCCAGCACCAGCAGATCGCTGCGCCGGTGGCGGGCGGAGAGCACGATGACCAGGTTGTCGGCGTCTGATCGAACGCAGGCGATGAGGGCGCGAGCCGATTCGATGTTCGCCTCGGTGAGGGCGGCATCGCTGGTGGCGTCGCCGGTGACGACGAGGGCACCTAGTTCATGGGCCTCTTCGGCGAGTTCCACATCCCGTTCGACGACCACCGTCGTGGCACCTTCCGCCTCGAGGGCGTGCCAGGTGGCCCTCCCAACACGGCCGAAACCGCAGAGGATCACGTGCTGGTCGACTCTTGCGATCGCTTTCGCCATCCGTCTCCGCTCCCGCTCGCCGCCGAGGAACCGTTCCAAACCGATCTCGAGAGCGGTAGCGGCAGTGTAGAGGGCGGCCCCCACCCCGATGATGATGATGAAGACCGTCAGGACCTGCCCGGCGACCGAGAGTTGGAACACCTCCCGGAAGCCCACCGTCGAGATCGTGATGATCGTCATGAAGATGGCGTCCAGAAAGGTGGCGCCCTCGATCAGCATGTAGCCGATCGATCCGAGAACCGTCATGATTACCAGCAGTCCGACCGCCCCGAGCAGTCGCTGCTCCCGGCTCATGTAGGGGTTTCGAAGTCCTCGGGACTGACCGACTCGAGGAAGTTGCGGAAGCGGGCGATCTCGTCCTCTTCCGTCTCCTCATCCCGGATCTCGACACCGGCTTCCTCGAGCACGCTGGGGAACACGAAGATCGGAGATCCGGTCCGAGCGGCCAGTGCGATGGCGTCCGATGGCCGCGAGGACACGACGACCTCGGCGCCCTCGAGATCGAAGATGAGATCGGCGTAGTAGATGCCGTCCCGCAGTTCGGTGACCACGACCCGGTCAACTCGGGAGTGCAGCGCCTCGATAGTCAGTTGCAGCAGGTCATGAGTCAGGGGGCGCTGTGGCTCGACACCCTCGAGAGCGAACGCGATGGCGGTGGCCTCGGTGGCACCGATCCAGATCGGCAGGAACCGCTGCCCTTCGACCTCGCGCAGGAGCACGATCGGCTGATTGGTCGGCAGTTCGATCCGAACACCGACCAGTTCGACCGGAATCCCCTGATCAGTCATGCGCTCACATTATCAGGCGGCCCCGCGAAGGCTTCGCGGGTGACCACATCGGGATCGGCCTGGAATGCAGCCAGATCGAGGACCGCCCAGAGGCTGGGGAGATTGCGGTACCGGCCTTCCCAGTCGAGCCCGTAGCCGAGCAGGAACTCGTCGCCAACTTCGAAGCCCCGATACTCCAGCGGGACGTCGACGATGCGGCGGGTTTGCTTGTCCAGCAGGGTCACGGTGGCCAGCGAGGCGGGCTGCCGGGTGGAGAGCAGACCTCGTAGGTAGGACAGGGTGAGACCGGTGTCGACGATGTCTTCGACCAACACCACATGCCGGCCCGCGATCGAGGTTGCGCTGTCGACCGCGATGTTGACCCGACCCTCACGGCCGAAGCGGGTGAGGCTGAGGAAATCGATGTCGAGTTGCGGCGGAAGCTGCCGGCTGAGATCGGCGAGGAATGGCACTGCCCCGTTCAGTACGCCGAGCAGGACCGGTTCGCGACCGGCGTAGTCGGCCCTGATCTCGGCCCCGAGTTCGGCGACCCGGGCGTGCAGAGTTGGGCGGTCGATCACCTCGGTGACGACATTCACGGTGCTCCTCCGAAGACACTGGGCAGCAAGTCGGACAGCGCAGCGATCACGGAGCGTTCCCCGGTGGTGGTTCCGAAGCCGGTGGTCTGGTGGCGTCCGGTCGGCAGCACCGACGTCGCCAGCAGCCGGGCATCAAGCCAGTCGGGCAGCGCGTCTGTGACATCCGCCGGGACCAGCGGCGCAAGCACGTAGTCGGAAGGCCGGAAAGACCGCAGGGCGTACCCCATGAGGTCGGTCGTTGCCACCATGTGATCGAGTGCGGTGAAGCCGAGTCCGTCGTCGGCGGCCATCACCACGCCGACGAACTCGTGATTGCCGGTGTCCAGGTGGCTCAGCAGGACGAGGCCGGCGTTGAGGGTGTCGCCGGTTTTCAGGCCGTAGATCCCGGGGAACGACCCGAGCAGCCGGTTGCTATTGCGGACCCCGAACTCCTCACGCTGGATCGGATCGAACGTCACATACTTCAGTCGTGAAGTCCGGGTCACACGTGGTTCGGCGATCGCGGCGACGCCGAGCTTCACCAGGTCGCGGGCCGTGGTGAAGTGGCTCGGGGCATCGAGCCCGTTGGGATTGGCGAACGAGGTCTGCGCCATACCGAGTTGCAGAGCCCGCTCGTTCATCAGTGCGACGAAGTCGGTGAGAGATCCCGAGACATGTTCGGCGAGGGCGACCGCAGCATCATTGCCGGATTGCACGAGCAGGTTGGCGAGGAGCTCTTCCACGGTCCAGGCGTCCCCCTCGAGGACCCGCGGCTGGTCGGCATATCCGATGGGAGTGTTCGATGCGTTGGCGCTGATCGCGACCGCAGTGGTCGCTTCGGTGTTCTCGGCGACGAGCAGCGCGGTCATCACTTTGGTCACCGAAGCCATCGCACGCTGTTGATCGGCGCCGTTCTCCCACAGCATCTGCTCCCCGTCGACCGAGTAGAGGCCCCATGCAGCGGCGCCGACCGTGGTCGGCCCCGGCGCCGGGGCGAAGACCACCTGTGGCGGCAGTTCGGGGAGTGTGCGGAGGGAGGCGGCCGGCGGCGGCGCCGGTGACATCGCAACGGACAGCACGAGGGCGGCGAGGATCATGCGCGGCGATCGAGAAGACGGCGCAACTGGGCTCGAACGATTGCGTCCTGCATCTCGCGAGCGGCCTGGGCGCCGTCGGCCAGGATCTCGGCAGCCTGGCGTTTGCTGGCGGGACTGCCGTGGCGCAGCAGCGGGCCGGTGAGTTGGGCCAAGAGATCGGTCTCCCGATTGGCTGCGAGACGCAAAGACCGCAGGTGGCGGGGTTCCAGACCGTGATTCACCAGGCGGGCGGCAGCGCGGGCGATCTCGAGGTCGTCGTCACCGAACACCGGTTTCTTGTCGGTGCCTCCGGGTTCGAGCACTCCCCCGGCGACGAGCTGCTCAATGAGGTCGGCGGTCGTTCCCGCCGCCCGGGCGATCTCATCGGAGCTCATCTCGACGCCGGTAGTGGCGAAGTAGGTCTCCGGTGGTGGGCCCGAGGCGGGCTGCAACGTCGGCTCCTCCCCGCGCTCCCACGCGGTCAGCTTCGACTTGATCACCTTCAGCGGCAGGTAGTGGTCGCGCTGCTGGCGAAGGATGTAGCGAACCCGCTCGATGTCGTCGGCGCCGAACTCCCGGTACCCCGACGAGGTGCGGGGCGGCGCGATCAAGCCTTCGCCCTCCAGGAATCTGAGCTTCGACACAGAGACGTCGGGGAACTCTCCTTTGAGCAGGTTCACCACGTCGCCGATGGTGTAGGTGTCTGCTGCGGTCATGCGCCGCGAGCGATGACGACGTGGAAGCGGCCGATGATCACCTCGTCGCCCGGATTGAGGACGGCGATATCCACACGCTCCCGATTGACATAAGTGCCGTTGGTTGACCGCAGATCCCGCACCGACAGCGTTCCGCCCTTCACGCGGAACTCAGCGTGGTGACGGGAGACGGTGACATCGTCGAGGAAGACGGCGGCGTCGAGGTTGCGTCCGACCTCATTGATGCCTTCAGCGAGAGGCCAGTGGCTGCCTTCGCCCGGGCCTCCGGTGACGACGAGCGCATAGCCCTCGAGCCCCGGGATCCCAGCTGCGGCTTCCCGGGCCCGCAGCGATCGAGCCTCTCCAACAGGGTCAAACGCGAGGGTGCTGTCTGCCCCGGTATTCGAGGTCCGTCGGACCGCGTCGCTCTCATGCGGCTCCGGCATGGCACCATCGTAGTGCTGCCTTCAGGATCAAGCGCCTCGAGACGAGGTCGAGGGTCCTAGGCGGTGAACTCGGAGTAGGCGGCGGCGTCCATGAGTGCGTCGTAGGCGCCGGCATCATCCGGTTCAATTAGGACGAACCAGCCGTCTCCGTAGGGGGCCCCGTTGATCAATTCGGGGCTGTCGACCAGGTCGGTGTTCACCTCTGCCACGGTGCCTGCGAACGGTGCGTAGACCTCGGCCACCGACTTTGTGGATTCGACCTCGGCGAGCGTATCGTCGGCGTCGAAGTGCACACCTGCCTCGGGGAGGTCGACGAACACCACATCACCGAGTGCATCCTGGGCGTAATCGGTGATCCCGACGCGGAGCTTGCCGTCTTCGAGCCGCACCCACTCGTGGTCTTCGGTGTAGCGGAGTTCCTCAGGGACGTCCACGGTTCCTCCTGGTTGTGATCACTCGGAGGATACCGAAGACCCATCCCGCAGGATCCGCCGGGCATCTCCGAAGTACTGGAAAAGCACGAGGTAGTAGAAGAGCAAGCCGGGGACCACGAAGGTCCACGCCACCATGCCGAAGAGGAGCCAATCCGTGCCGGCATAGATGAAGAAGTTCGGGATGGCGAGGTAGAGCGCCATGGTTGCGCCCTTGCCCATGATGCGCACTTCGATGGCGGCCCCGGCGCGAGATGCGACCACGAGGGCAGCGAGTGCGATCGCCGTCTCCCTGACGATGAGCAGCAGCGCGATCCACCACGGCAATGCTCCGGTGATCCAGCCGCTGACCAGCGCGGCCGCGATCGCCAGCCGATCGCCGATCGGATCGAGCAGCTTCCCGATCTCCGAGACTTGATTCAGCTTGCGGGCCAGCCAGCCGTCGACCCAGTCGGTGGCACCGAGCACGCCCAGCAGCCAGCCGGCAGCCGCCAGGTCGTCCCGACCGAACACGAGCCACAGGAACACCGGAACGGCCGCGATCCGGAGTGCCGAGATCAGGTTCGGCCAGGTGAGGATCATGCCGGCCTCACTCCGGGTGGGCGCTGGAGCCGCAACGGGACTCTGGTGAGTTCTTGTTCGTCGTGTTCGACGATGAACACGTAGCCGCCGGGCTCGGGGAAACGGAGGTTGCCGAAGACCGTGACCAGGGGAATGAGGCTGGTGGCTCCCGCCGGGAGAGTCGACGGTGTGCCGACCCGGAACGTTCCCTTTGACTCGACGCCGAGTTCACCTCCGTCCTCATCGAGGAGGCGGGTGACCACCTCGAGATCGCGATTGCGATCGCCGGGACCGACTTCGAAAACGATCACGAGGGAAAGGGAGCGGTGGGTCGCCGGAAACTCCCGAGCGGTGAGGGTGTCGAACCCTCCGCCGAGCATGAACACTTTCCCGGCGACGACCTGCGCCGAATCGGCCAGCAGGGCTGCGGTGCAGCGCATCAGTGGGATCCTCCCATGGCGGCCAGGCTACCGGACCCGGCGGAGACGCCTGGCGCCACTCGATCGGGCTACCCTGCATGCAGCATTCGCGGCTGGTGAGGACGACCGATGACGCAGTTCGGCACCGAAGAGCAGTTCGACCTGGAAGAAGGCGGTCTGGCCGGCTTCCTCGAGCGGCTTCCGCTGTCGCTGCAGGAGTTGACGGTTCTGGCCGGTGCGACGCTCATTCTCATCGGCTCCCTCCTCCGCTGGCGCACGATCGAGTACGTCGACGGCGAGGTCCTCACAACGGCCGGGCTCGACAGCTTCGCCGGCCGCGTGGTGCTCCTTGCCGCCATCGGGATCATCCTCTTTGTACTCGGCATCGGCCGGCGCTGGATGTCGCTGGTGGCAACGCCCTTGCTCACGATCGCGATGTTATGGCTCATCATCACGTGGTTCATGGGCCTGCTCGATAACGACCGGGGTGTCCTGACATCGCTCCTCGGCCTGCTGGCCGGTCTGGCATTCACCGCCGGCGTGGCGCTGGTGGCCTACAACGCCGGATCCGGTTCTTCGCGGTGGGTGCCCGGGTTCCTCGCGGCGATTGCGCTCCTTATCGGTCTCTACAACGGCCTCATCGCCGACCTAGAAGGCCTCGACGGGGCCATTACGACGTCGGGCATCAAGACCGGGGTCATCCTGGTGATGTTCGGCGGCATCATCGCCTTTTTTGCCCGGCCCCGCCTCGACTGACTCAGCGGCACTCCGATTCCGGTTGCTCGCGAGAGCGCTGCCCTACGCCGCTCGCCGGTACTCCATCGCGACGGCAGCGGTCCATCCGGCGAGGAACCAGCCCACTGCAGCAGCCGGCCCACCTGAGGTCCCGGTTGCCATCACGGCCACGCCGATGAAGCCCGTCACCAGCAGAGCCCCGGATTGGCGGATGCGGTTGAACCGGTCGAGCCTGCCGCTTCGCGCCAGCACACTACCGGTCAGCAGCCCGCCGCTGAGAGCCAGGATGTAGAAGATCAGGATCGGTGGCATGTGGGCTCGTACTGCCGATCGTATCTGTGTCGCAGATCTGCGGTGCGCTCGGAGGTAGCGTGACATGGTCGAGAGGAGGACGGTGGCCCGCCGGAAGATTCGAGTGCTGGCAGTCGACGGTGGCGGTGTCCGCGGCATCCTCCCGGCGCGGGTGCTTGCCGCCCTCGAGCACATGGCGCAACGGCCGACCGCCCAGATGTTCGACTTGCTTGTCGGCACGTCGATCGGTGGAATCGGAGTGCTCTCGCTTGCCCGGCCCGGCGCCGATGGGCAACCGATGGGGAGCGCCCGCGGTGTCGGCGAATTCTTCACCGAACGGGCCCGGGACATCTTCCCGGCGGCCTCGCTGAACTGGCCTCGGAGTCTGCGCGAGCTGGAGGACATGGTGCGCCGGCCTGCCCAGTCCGTGGCTGTGCTCGGGTTCAATCGCGATGTCGGGAATGCGCGGTACTCGCCGGAAGGGCTTCGAAACGCCCTGGAGGATCGTTTGGGCGATGCAACCCTCGGGGACGCGCTGACGGATGTTGTGGTCACCAGCTATGACGTTCGCGGGCAACGGCCCCGCCTGTTCCGGTCGTCCGATGTCCGAGCCGGATTCGCCCCCGACCTAACGATGGTGGAAGTGGGCCTGGCAACCACCGCCGCCCCGACCTACTTCCCCGCCGTCGAGGCTGAGGCCGAGGACGGGGAACCGGTGGTGCTGGTGGACGGCGGCGTCTTTGCGAGTTCCCCCGCCATGCTGGCCTACGTCGAAGGGGTCCGGATGGCGCGCCGCCTTGGTTCGGATGCCGGAGACGTCGAAGTCGTGTCACTGGGGACGGGTACCGCTCCGGCGCGCCCGGAGCTGACCCATGCGGAGTTCGTGGGCAAGAGCTGGTTCAAGCTCGCGCAGGCGATCTTCGAGGCGGCACAGGTCGGCCAGTCTGCGGTCAACGACGAGATGCTCGGAGCCCTGCTCGGAGATCGCTACTGGCGTTTCGACACAACCCTCGATGAGGGCGTATCGATCGCGATGGATGATTCGAGTCCGGAGAACCTGTCCGCGTTGCACCGTCTCGCCGGCGTCCTGATCAGTGCGCGGGCCGGGGATCTGCAGCTCCTGGCCGACCGTATCGGCGAGTCGCACAAGCGGCGGCGCAGGAGCGCCTCGGGGCCTAGGACTGCGTCTGACAGCGCCTTCACGACGGGCTCCGGCACGTAGGCCAAGGACAGTGATTGCAGCTGACCGGTATTGCGCCGGGTTTTGGTCGGGCTGGCCGGATTTGAACCGGCGACCTGGTTCGGTTGTGGTCGGGCTGGCCGGATTTGAACCGGCGACCTCTTGACCCCCAGGCGTTTATGGGGGGTTTTCTGACCTGGGGGAATCTGGAGAAATGCTGCCTGACCTGGGGTTTTGTTGATGGCAGTTTGTGGTATTTCTCGCCGTTTCGCATTCCGTGGCGGACTCCAGACGGACTCTGGACGACTCCGCACATCGGAGATCCCGCGCAGGGCCAGAACTACCCGATGGAGATCATGGTCCCGCGGTCAGGAGTTCACGCGATTCGAAGGACCTCTCGCTCGATGTCATCTTCGGGTATCGCTGACCCACCGAACTCAACCGCGGGCCCAGAGAAGTGCCAGGTGATCGCATTCTCCGTTGGGGTATGGACTGGGAGACGCCGGTTCAGCTCCTCTTCCACAATCTCGCGGACGAGTCCGCTGACCGATCGCGACTCGATATCCGCGAGCTGCCGCAATCGACTGATCTGGTCGGCGTAGAGCCGAACGGACAGGTGAGAATCCGCGGTCACCCTGGTTTGGCGCTTCACTGCTCGCCCACGGCGAGCCTTGCTGGAGCGCGCGTCGTGCCACTCCGCCCGTTCTTGCTCCGTCATCTTGGAATGGTCAGGATTCGTGTTCATAACGCTCGATCTCCCACCTATTGGACGACCAACCGGTGATAGGCCTTGCAATGGTCTCGTCCCCGGCCAGCGATTCTGTCACAACGATTGTGCGCCAGCCACCTGCAACCGGTGCCACCATGTACCAGTCTCCGCTCTGGGATTCGTCGTCCTCGATGAATATCGGATCATTGCCGAACACCTCAAGAACATCCTCAGGTTCGATGCCGTGCTTGCCAACGAGGTGCGTGAGATTCACAGCGTCAAACTCGAAGTCCGCGATGAGGTCAGGATTCAGCATTGCGCAACTGAACGCCCACGGGGATCCGCGCGATCTCGTTGCCGCTGTACACAATCTGGAACGCGTATAGGCCCGCTGCTGGAAACTTCATATCGGTGAAGGGGATGTGAAGGGGGACCACATTCGGCTGCCCCGGCTTCATGGACGCAGGCGCGCCAACGCGTAGCTGTCCCTCTGCTTGCACGCCGACCTCTTGGCCGTCCTCGTCGAGAAGGTTGATCTCGATTCGGAGGTCGCGTTGCCGTTCTGCGGCATCGATCTCCAGCACAAGCACCACATGCAACTTCTTGTGGACGACTGGCACCGACCTGGCATAGATCGTGTCGAACGCTCCGCCCATGAGGTAGAGCTTCCCACCCAGCACTTCAGCGTGGTCGGCAAGTGTTGCAGCTTGAACCCGCATGTGTGACATCGTAACACACCTGTAGGACCACGGTCAACCCTCTCCCTCCTCTATGCACAGCCACCTGTGACGGAGTCGCGGCCTGAGCGGTCCCACACGAATCCTCTCAGACAGCTTCTAGAGACACACGCACCTGCAACATGATTTGCGAGAGGACTCTGAAAGGCCCGCGGTAGGTACGCGGCAACCCGATCATGTCGGCGTGAGTCGACGCAGTCAGGGCCACGACGGGGCCGCGGCGGAACCCTGGCACGGCGTGTATCAGGTCTTGTTGGCCTTTGCTGCAGGTCAGTCCGTTGCGGGCCTCATTGGTCTCCTGTCGCGCCAAGGAGGCTGAATGCAGGTCATAGTCAGGGTGTTGACACCAGGGAAAGCTCACCGGCGAGTGCCGCGGCCTCCAGGTCCCCGAAGGTGAGCAGTTCGGGCCCCTCCAACCGTGCTGCAGCTGCTGCGACGGCACCGTCGTCTGTGAGAACTGGGTTCACCACACCGAGAAGCGCGATCGGGTCCCGGGTTCCCCTGTCAACGTAGTCAATCAGCCAAACCTCGATTGGATCGCCTGGATCGGAGAATCCGAGGAGGGTCAGTGCGGGCCCCTCTTGCACTGATTCGAAAGCAACGCACTCGTTCCATCCCTGCGGTGAAAAGGTGCAAACGGCGCCGGCCTCGAGTCCGACCCACGCCTCGGGAATGCCGAGATCTAACGCAAAGGGTTGCAGACTCTCGAGGATTGACTTAGGTGTCTCCTCGGCATCAATCTGACGATCCTGCGGGTTGAGGTCTTCGAAGCTCGCCTCCTCGTAGCGTCCTTGGTGGAGTTCCCAGTCGTTGAAATCGGCGTTGGAGGTCGCATCAGTGGTCACATCGATGAAGACTTGAAGCAGCGTGTCCCCGGGCCGGATCGCGTCACGATATGCGGCCAGCGGTTGCCTGTAGAGCCGATCGGCGCAGTCACCCGCGAACGCCAGGTCTCCATTGCCTCGATCGACAACAACCATCTGCACCCAGACTCGTTCGGTTGCGCTTGACGGGCGGATCCCGACAATCGTGTTCTCGCCGGAAGGAAGCCTTGCCACTTCCTTAGCCAGGCCAAGACTGATGAGGAGCGTCGCGTTTTCCACTTCGCTGCCGCTCCAGACCTCCTCGCGAGAAGGGAGCTCCCAGATACTCGACAGGTCGAAGGACCCATCGTTCGGACTCCCATTCAGGACGGCCTCAGCCAGCGGGCCAGACGGAACCGAGTCGAGCCTTGCGGTGACGCTGAAGTAGAACGCAGAGTTCGCACGATCGAACCTCGTTTGTGAGCACTCCTGACCGAGAGTGTCCAGCGGGATAGGTGTTTGCTCAGCGTCGGTCAGTTGAGCCCCAAGTGTGGGGATCGTGGGCGTTGAGCAGGCAGAGGCGATGAGCCAGAGACTGACAGTGGCAGTTGCCAGGCGAAGCGTTCGTTTGCGTGGGTTCATCATCAGTCCCTTGCTCGCGTTGTGTCAGTGCCGAGTGAAGCGAGTCCACCCCAGGATGAGTACCGCACTGTGCTCTTGACTCGGACGCGGACATCCGCAGCATCCCAACTGGATGGCACCGTGTACGCCGTGGACTCAGTCAACATGGCCCACGACGTTGAGGGTGACGCACTCTCGTATCTGACTCGCGTCCAGTCGCCCTCGTAGGAGCGATGGTTCTGGTCCTTGTTTGTCGGATAGTCGCATTGGGGGTTCGATTGATAGGTCACCTGCCGCACCCAGATCTCCAGAATCACGTACCCATACGTTGCCGAGGAGTAGATCTTCCGGTGATTCGTCCGGGCATCGATAGTGGTCCCGCCTGCTGCCGCATAGTTCATCGACTGATAGATGCCGCCCCGGTCATATGCAGGCTGCCACTGGAGTGAAGCCGAGCCATCCTCAGGATTCGACGTCGTGGTGTACCAATAGGAGACGCCCTCCGATCCCCACCAACTGGTTCCCTGTTCGAATCCCGCGTTGGCGTGGATTGTGTCAGGGTCGAGATCACCGAGCTTATGCACGATGCCGCCGTAGCCATCCTGGGACAGACTCGGGGCGGTTGAGTTGACAGAGTGGCAAGTTGCCATGGTCTCGACTCCGCCCTCGAAAGCATCGGTCAAGCCTGTGTGCTCCTGACCAAGCAGATGCCCCATCTCGTGGCGTGTCCAATGCTCCATTGAAGCTGACGAAAGGAGGAAGTCGGGGTTCATCGAGATACTGGCCCCAGGCCAGGTACACTCGGCATGCCCCAGGCTGTCCGGGCTCCCTCCCGGAGAGTCATCCAGTTTCACCTCGACTGCGCCGCCTCCCGGGCCACTGACTTCGTACAGCGAGTCGACAACCTTCCCGCCATCCCAATCGAGAACAGCGTTCCAATCCAGGATCCCAGCTCGAGCCGCATTCTCCTGCCACGTCGACCACGCCCCACCGGGGCCGTCGTCGCTGAAGTAGAAGGTAACGGTGTCATCGATGCAGTTGTTCTGTGGGCGAGGGAAGGCACTCGCCGCCGGCGCGAGGCAAGCGACGAGCAGCGCCAAGATCCCGCAGAACCCACCCAGGCGTGCTCTATGTTTCAACGGATGGCTCCCTTCAATCGGACATCCCCTTGTCCCTTATTGACCCGAGGAGCCAGAACGGTTCACGAATCTCTCACTCAATGGCTGCTGATTGGGAGGTGCCACGGTCGAAGAGGAGCCGATTGGGAGAAGGTGGGGAGTGATCTGGGAGCAGTTTGGGAGCAGGTGACCTCATCATTGCTGGAGGAGGAGCTCACTGAGGTGCTGTGGTGGCTCACATTCGACGAACCCGATCCGGCAAGTGGCAGGCCCGCTACATGGATCCGTCGGGGCGGGAGCGTGCTCGCAGCTTCCGTCGCAAGCTCGATGCTGAACGCTTCATCGCGACCGTCGAAGCGGACAAGGTCCGTGGCGAGTGGACCGACCCTGAGCTAGGTCGTCGGAAGTTCGAGGATGTGCTTCCCACCTGGAGAGCGAGTCGGGTGGATCTCCGACCGTCGACGCGGGCCACCGATGAGTCCCTACTCCGCAACCATGTGCTCCCCCACTTCGCAGGTCGCCGGATTGGATCGGTCCGGCCGACGGATGTCCAGGCGTTTGTCGTTGAACTGGAGTCGAAGGGGATTTCGCCGGCGACGATCCGCCTGGCGTATCTCCTCGTGCGCCGCGTCTTCAAGACAGCCGTTGAAGCTGAACTGATCTCGCGCTCACCGTGTCGGTCGATCAAGCTCCCGCGCCGCCTCCCGATCGAGATGCGATTCCTCGATGCCAACGAAGTGGCAGCGCTCGCGGCCGCCGTGCGTTCCGAGCATCGGGCTCTCGTGATCACAGCCGCATACACGGGCTGCCGCTTCGGGGAGTTGGCGGGGCTCCGGCTGCCCCGCCTGGATCTCATCAGACGTCGCCTGACAGTTGTGGAAGCTCTCGTCGAGGTTCGAGGTCACGTCACCCTGGACGAACCCAAGACTGCAGCAGCGCGTCGCAGGATCGCTCTCCCCGAGTTCCTCTGCGACGAACTCACCCGACACCTTGAGAGGTACCCGCCAGGCGCCGACGGCTCCGTGTTCGGATCGCCTGACGGTGGGCCCCTGCGTCGAACCAACTTCCGAAACCGCGACTGGAAAGCAGCCGTTCAGGCAACCGTTGGCGAACCGATGCGTTTCCACGACCTGCGTCACACCCACGCTGCGATGCTCATCGCCCAAGGAGAGCACCCAAAGGTCATCCAGTCCCGCCTCGGCCACTCCTCGATACAGGTCACTCTCGACACCTATGGGCACCTCTTCGACGGCATCGATGACGCCGCGGCGGAGCGTCTCCACGAGGCATTCGGACGGACTCTGACGGACTCCAGACGGACTCTGAGCCCTGATCAGGGTCTCGAGCTCGGTCTCTGACGACGAAAAACCCCCGCTGAGCAGGGGTTTCTCTGGTCGGGCTGGCCGGATTTGAACCGGCGACCTCTTGACCCCCAGTCAAGCGCGCTAACCAAGCTGCGCCACAGCCCGTCGTCCCGGAGTGTACCGGGGATCTACTGCTCGCTTGCTCGCTTGCGAGCCCGGGCGCGAAGCCGGATCGGGGTCCCGGAGAACTCGTAGGTATCGCGTAGGCGGTTCTCCACGAACCGGAGGTAATCCGGACCGAGTTCGCCGCCACGGGTGAACAGGATGATCGTCGGAGGCTCGGTGCCTGCCTGGGTGGCGTACATGATCCGTGCCCGGCGGCCGCGCCGAACCGGCGGCGGGTGGGCCTCCTGCCAGGCCCGGATGCGGCGGTTCAGTTCGGGTGTCTGGATACGGGTACGCCGGGTGTCGAGCACGTGACGCACGGCCGGGGCGAGGCGCTTGAGGCGGGCGCCGGTCTGGGCGGAAATCCGCAGCACCGGAGCCCAGCCGACGAAGCCCAGGCGGTCGCCGGCTCCATCCTCCGTCCAATCCTTCTCCTCGGGCTCGGCGACATCCCACTTGTTCAGCATCACAATGAGTCCTGCCCCGGCGGCAACGATCTCCTCTGCAAGGCGCTGCTCCTGGTGGGTCACGCCCTGGGTGGCATCGATGACCAGCAAGGCGACGTCGGCCTCGGCGAGCGCTTCACGAGCCCGCATCACCGAGTAGTACTCGGTTGCCTCGTCGACTTTGGCGGCGCGTCGGATTCCGGCGGTGTCCCAGATGCGGAACGGCTCGCCGTCGAGGTCTATCACGGCATCGATCGGATCGCGGGTCGTGCCGGGAACCGGTGAGACGAGGACCCGCTCCTCGCCGAGCAAGCGGTTGAGCAGGGTGGACTTGCCGACATTGGGGCGGCCGAGGATGGCGAGGGTGGCGATCCCGGGCTCCTCATCGTCGGGTTCTTCGCATTCCGGGAGCAAGGCGACGATGTCGTCGAGGAGATCGCCGGTATTGCGGCCGTGGAGCGCGCTGACCGGATGCGGATCGCCCAATCCCAGGGTGTAGAGATGGCCGAGGTCGATGTCGACCTTCGGGCTATCTGCCTTGTTGGCCACGAGCAATGCCGGGACACCGGATTGCTGGACCAGTCTGGCGACGGCGACATCGTCATCTGTGAAGTCGGTGGTGGCGTCGGCCACGAAGATCACCACATCCGCCGCGCTGAGAGCCGCCTCTGCCTGAATCCGGATCCCTGAGGTCAGTTCCTCATCGCCGACGGCCCAGCCTCCGGTGTCGACAAGGAGGAAGGCTCGTCCCGCCCAGTCGGCGCGGAACTCGCGCCGGTCGCGGGTGACCCCCGGCTTCTCCTCGACCACCGCGGCGCGGCGCCGCAGGATCCGGTTCACGAGGGTGGACTTCCCGACGTTCGGGCGTCCGACGACGGCGACGACCGGAAGGCTGCTCACGGCAGTCTCCGGGCGCGCTGGGGGAGCTGAGGTCGTCGGATCATCGGCGGCAGGATAGGTCGCTCACGGTTGCGGCAACTCGCTTCCTACCATGCCGGTATGCCGGAACGAGTTCTCCTCGCCGAACCGCGCGGCTTCTGCGCCGGGGTCGAGATGGCGATCAAGGCACTGACCTGGATGGTGCGCGTCTTCACCCCGCCGGTCTACTGCTACCACGAGATCGTGCACAACGCTTCGGTGGTGTCGGCATTCGAGCGGGCCGGCGTGGTGTTCGTCGACACGATCGATGAGGTCCCTGAAGGGGCTCCGGTGATGCTGTCGGCACACGGTTCGGCTCCCGACGTGGTGGCTGCGGCGGCCGCTCGCAGTGCCGTGATGGTCGATGCCGTGTGCCCTTTGGTCACCAAAGTGCATCACGAGGTCAAGCGTATGGCCGGCAAGGGGTTCGACATCATCTACGTCGGTCACGAGGGCCATGACGAGGCGGTGGGAACGGTTGCCGAAGCCCCCGACTCCGTCACGCTGATCGATCCGGTCCGGGGTCTGGGCGGCTTTGCGCCGCGGGACGAGCAACGGGTGGCGCTGCTGGCACAGACCACCCTCGGCCGTTACGAGTGGGAGGCGGTGCTCGACGACGCAGCCGACCGCTACTCCGATCTGTGGACGGCCCGCAAGAGCGATCTCTGCTACGCCACGACGAACCGTCAGGATGCGATCCAGCTCCTGGCGGAACGCTCGGACGTGGTCCTCGTGGTCGGCAGTGAGAACTCGTCGAACACCCAGGCTTTAGTCCGGGTCGCCAGAGCTGCCGGGTGTGCGGCCCATCGCGTCGACGGGCCCGGATCAATCCGGCCGGAGTGGCTCGACGGCGCAACCATCGTCGGAGTGACCGCCGGGGCGTCGGCTCCCGATCAGTCGGTCCGGGCCGTCATCGAGGCGGTCGCGCCGAGGGACGGTGTCGAACTCGTCTCGGTGACTGAAGAAGGCGAGTACTTCCCACCCCCACCGCAGCTGCGGGCCATGTTGACGACGCTGCAAGCGGTCGTCGAGGGAGGCTGGAGCACCCCTGAGGCCGGAAGACCGGGGCCACTCGACGACGATCGGTCCTGGGATGCAGCCGAGGCGCTCGACCTGCTCGCCCTCTAGCTGTCTAGCGGTGGTCCGACTGTTCCACGATCCGCAGCACGGCTGCAACGACCGCGTCGATCCCCAGTTCCGAGGTATCCAGGATCATCGCGTCATCGGCCGGCCGCAGCGGTGAGGCAGCCCGGCCGGAGTCGGCGGCATCGCGGCGGCGGAGATCCGCGGCAATCTCGTCGACGTTGAGATCCGCGGCCTCGGCATCTCCGGCACGGCGCCGGGCCCGGACCTCGGCGCTTGCGGTCAGATAGATCTTCGCCGTGGCGTCGGGGAACACCACGGTGCCGATGTCGCGCCCCTCGACCACCGCGCTGCCTCCGTGGCGATCCACCCAGGCCCGCTGCTGGTCCACAACGATCTCCCGGAGTTCCGGGACTGCAGAAACAGCGCTAACCGCCGCCGTGACCTCCGGGCTGCGGATCTCGGTGGAGACGTCTGCCCCGTCGAGGTGGATCATTCCGTCCCGGTAGTCGAGGTCGGAGGCTCGAACGACCGCCACCGCCCCCGGTCCGTCGTCGGGTGCCACACCGGCGTTGAGGACTGCAACGGTTGCGGCCCGGTAGTACGAACCGGTGTCCAGGTACGCGACTCCGAGCGCGGCGGCGACCCCACGAGCCACCGTGCTCTTCCCTACTCCCCCGGGCCCATCTATGGCAACGACGACCACACCCGCTCCAGCGCTTCGGCGAATCCCGGCCAGGATACGGCCGAGGCCTCGAACCCGTCGATCTCCACGGTGCCCGCGGTGGTGGCCCCTACGGCGGCTGCCATCGCGATGCGGTGATCGCCTGCAGCGTCCACCCGACCGGGCTGCAGGCGAGCGCCACCCTCGATGACGAGCCCGTCCTCCGTCGGTTCGGCGATGCCGCCGAGGTGTTCGATCAGGGCCACCGTCGAGGCGATACGGTCGCTTTCCTTCGCCCGAAGCTCGGCTGCATCGCTGATCGTGGTGGGCCCGTCGGCGGTTGCCGCCAGGAGAGCGAGTAGCGGCAGTTCATCAAGGCAGCGGACGGTCAGTTCTCCTGAGATGGTTGTTCCACGGAGGCCACCTCCGGTGACCCTGACGTCTCCGACCGGCTCTCCGGTGGAGTCGCCCGTGACGGTGCCGTGGATCTCAGCCCCCATGTCCTCGAGAACGGCGAGAAAGCCGATCCGGCCGGGGTTGAGGGCAATCCCTCGGGCCGTGACCCGGGAGCCGTCCCGGAGAGCCGCAGAGGCGAGCAGGAACGCGGCGGACGAGGGGTCCCCGGGGACCTGCCATTCCGTAGCCGGAAGCGGACCCGGATCGATCCGGAACGCGGTCCTCGATTCCCAGGCTCCCCGATGCATCGCGACGAGAGCACGTTCGGTGTGGTCGCGGAATCCGGGCGGCGAGTCGATGGTGGTCGGGCCGAATCCCTGCAGCGCGGCCAGAGCGACGGCCGAGCGGACCTGAGCAGATGCGACACCGATCTGGACCTTGGCGCCCCGGAGCGGGGTCCCCCCGACGGTGACGGGGGCGGTTCCGCCGGCGGAGACCGCAATCGCGGCACCGAGCTCGCTGAGAGGCGCGACCAGGCGCCGCATCGGCCGCTTCATGAGCGAGGCATCACCGATCAAAGTGCTCGAGAACGGCCGGCCGGCGAGGGCTCCGGCGAGCAACCGCATGGTGGTGCCTGAGTTGCTGACGTCGATCGCCGCTGGGGGCTCGGTCCAGTGCCCGACCCCGGGCGAATCGATCACTCCGTCATCGGTGACCGTGACTCCGAGCAGGCGCAGGGCGGCGGCGGTAGACGCGACGTCCCCGCCCGGGGCAAGGCCGGTGGCACTGCTGCGCCCTTCGGCCATGGCGGCAAAGATCAGTGCCCGGTGCGACAACGATTTGTCGCCGGGGACCGAGACGTCGGCGGCGAAGCGTGCTGCGGGGCCGGTGATGGTGGTGGTCACTGGGCAGCAGCGTAGAGGGTGCGGACCTCATCGATGGTCAGCGGCCGGGAGCTTCCCGGCTTGAGATCTCGATCGGTCAAAGGCCCGATGGCGGTGCGGACCAACGCGGCCACCGGGAACCCGATCGCCTCGAACATCCGGCGCACCTCGCGATTGCGTCCCTCCCCCATCACCACTTCTATGAGTGCCTCGTCGCGGAGCTCATCCAGCTGGCGGGCAGAGACCGCGGCTGCGGGACCATCGTCGAGCTGCACACCATCCACCAACTGGCGCAACTGATCCCGGCGCGGGATACCGCCGACTCTGGCGACGTAGGTCTTGGTCACGCCGTATCGCGGGTGGGTGAGCCGCATGGTCAGGTCGCCGTCGTTCGTCACGATGAGGAGCCCCTCCGAGTCGGCATCGAGCCGGCCGACCGGGTACACCCTGGCATCGGAGGGCACGAGATCGAGCACGGTGCTGCGGCCCTGAGGATCGTCGGCGGTGCTGATGACACCAACCGGCTTGTACACCAGGAAGTAGACGAGGTCGGGCTTCACCGGGAGCCGAATCCCATCGACTTCGACCAGGGCGGTTGCCGGATCGATCTTCTGCCCGAGATGAGCCGGTTCGCCGTCCACGGTGACCCGGCCGGCCTTGATCAGGTCCTCGGCGGTGCGGCGGGAGGCGATCCCGGCGTGTGCGATCAGCTTCTGGAGTCGCTCGATGGCTCCTCCGGCCGCATCGGGCGCTCGAGTTCCTCGACCACCGATGCCGGCGGCGTGTGATCGGCAAGCGGCGGCAATTCGTCGAGGGAGCGCAGCCCGAGCTTCTCCAGAAACAGCGGGGTGGTTCCGTACAGCTGGGCCTGACCGGGGCCGGGGGCGATGCCGACGACGTCAACGAGTCCCCGTCGCTCCAGCGTTCGCAGGGCATGGTCCGAATCGACACCGCGGATCTCAGACACTTGAGCTCGCGAGACCGGCTGGCGATACGCCACCACCGCAACGGTCTCCAAGGCTGCTTTGGAGAGCCGGGTGGCGGTGGCCGAGGCGGCGAAACGTTCCAGGTAGGGCCGCAGGGCCGGCCGGGTGTAGAGCCGCCAGCCCCCGGCGATCTCGAGTAGCACGAGCCCGCTGTCGCGCTCGTCGAGCGCGGCGGCGAGGTCTTGGAGTGCCCCGGAGGTCACGTCGGCCGGCTCCTCGAGCACCTCGGCGAGCTCGTTGAGCGGTACCGGTTCCTCGGCGACGAAGAGGATCGCTTCGAGGGCTGCGATGAGGTCGTCGGTCATCTCGACCACTCCGAGATCAGGTCGTCCTCGGCTGCATCCCGGCGGTGGCGGAGCCGGATGACGTCTTCGAGGTGCTCCTGGGTTGCCTCCACCAGACCCCAGCGGGCCAGTTCGAGCAGCGCCAGGAAGTAGGCGACGACTTCGACCGGCCGCGACAGGTGGGAGGTCACCGAGTCGAAGTCGGTTTCCACGGCCTCGGCGACCCGGCCCCTGATGTCGTCGATGGCCAGTCCGACCGATGGGAGATCGAGATCGAGATGATCAAGGTCGGGCTCGCGGCGGCGTCCGATCACCCGTCCGGCGAGCGAGGCGAGCTCGTCGGGCCCGATGGTGAGGCGGACCTCCGGCGGCTTCGGAACGATGCCGCGATCGAGACCGGCAAGCCTGGGGACCATCCGTGCCGTCGCCTGGAGCCGGTGCGCGATGACGGCGGCCACATCCTTGTAGGTCAGGCATGCCAGCAGCCGGCTCAGCAGCCGGTCACGTTCCGCCGCCATGAGCAACTCTTCGTCGAGTTCGATCTCTTCATCGGAAGGGAGCAGGTGGCGAGCCTTCATCTGGATCAAGGTCGCGGCGATGACGAGGAACTCACTGGTCACCTCGAGGTCCAGCTCGGCGGCGAGTTCCAGATAGGCGACGAACTCGTCGATCACCTCGGTGAGCGGGAGCTCGGTGATCTCAACGCGATGGCTCGTGACCAGCTGGAGGAGCAGCGCCAGCGGCCCGGAGAAGACCGGGGTGGAGACTTCGTACGTCACGGCGGCGGCCATGGTATTGGCTGGGGCAGACCCCCGGCGGGATTCAGTGGTCCGCCTCGATCAGAAGGTCCCACTCTTCGGCCGGAATCGACTCCGGGCGGGCTCCATGGTGGGCCCTGGTGAACTCAACGATCAGCCGTTCGGAACCTGCAGCGGCCAGCTCCTGCGCGCCGAGCGGTCCGTGGTCGAGATAGGCCGCGATCCGGCCGCGGGCCGGGAGGTGGAGGATCTCGGTGAGTGAGGCGGCGACCCGCCCCAGCACGCCGAGACGGGCGTGGCGTTTGGCGACATCGTGCAGCAGAGCGGCCCGCTGCAGGTCGGTTCGTTCCGGACGGCTGCTCCCGATGCGGTCCGCCGCGGCGAGCCCGTGACGCTGATCGGGTAGCGGTTGCGCCCAGAACAGGGGCGTCTCTGAATGGTGCAGCAGGTCAGACACCCGGCGCTGCTCGTCCGGAGTCAGCGGTCGCGCCCGGAGCACGTCGAAGAACCGGGCCGCGAGGTGGCGCAGATGTGAAATCAGATGATCAGGCGCATGACCCATCCGATGGCATCTCCCATGAAGAAGAGGGCTTCGTCGAAGACGAAGAGCAGGACGAAGAGTATGAGGAACCCGTACTGGGAGATCTGAGCGAACCGAACCCGGCCCTTCTCCGACAACAAGAGCGGGACGAGCTTGGAGCCGTCTAGGGGCGGAATCGGGAGGAGGTTGAAGATCGCCAGTGCAACGTTCACCAGAACGAAGGCAAACACGAGGCGGCCCCAGAACGCGCCGGTACTGATCCCGACGTCGAGGGCGGGCATCCACACCACGTAGTCGGTCGACTCCCTGACGTTGACCAACGGTCCGATGGTGCCGGCGATCGTTGCCAGAAGGAGGTTGGTGGCCGGGCCGGTGAGGGCGACCAGGGCCATCTGACCGGTTGGATTGGAGAACCGGGAAGGGTTGACGGGGACCGGTTTGGCCCACCCGAACACGTTGGCGCCAGCCAGGGCAAGCATCGCCGGCATCAGGATCGAACCGAATGGATCGATGTGGGGAATTGGGTTGAGCGTGAGGCGTCCAGCCCGGCGGGCGGTGTCGTCACCGAAGCGAGCTGCGGCGTAGCCGTGAGCGACCTCGTGCAGGATGACGCTCGGCAGCAGCAGCAGCACGAAGAAGACGACATCGACGATGGCATTGTCGTGGATCATGCTGGCTGCATGCCGGAGGTTCGCGCCGGGTCAGTGCGAATTGGTCTTGGACTTGCAGTCGACGCAGTAGATCGACTCCGGCCGGAACTCGATGCGGGCTTCGCCGATGGCGTTGCCACATCGGGCGCAGGTGCCGTAGGTGCCTTCCTCAATCTGGAGGAGTGCCGCGTCGACGTTGTCGAGCATCCGCTTCAGGGTGTCCACCACACCGAGGACCTCGGTGCGTTCAGCGGTGATTGCCGCCGCGTCGGCGAACCCCTCCCCAAAATCGACATCACCGCGCAGTTCGCCGGATTCGTCGGCGCCGAGTTCCGCCAGCTGATGCAGCAGGTTGGCGCGTTCCTCCTGGAGCCTGGCTTGCTGCTCGTCTGTGAACGTACTCATCACGGAATCAACTCCGGGGGTGGGCCACGGTGTACACCTCGAGAAGGTGTTGTGGTGACACTCTGGTGTACACCTGAGTGGTGCTGATGCTAGCGTGCCCGAGCATTTCCTGAACGGTTCGGAGGTCCGCTCCCCCTTCCACCATATGCGTTGCAGCCGAGTGGCGCAGGACGTGCGGGGAGACCGAATGGGGTTCCAGTCCGGCGGTACGTGCGTGTTTGCGCACGATGTCGAAGACACCCTGTCGGGTGAGACGCCCACCACGGACGTTGATCCAGACTGCCCCGGTGTCGCGTCCCGCCCGACGATTCGCCAGCCGATCCGGCAAGTACGCGCCGATGGCGTCCCTCGCGTGGCGCCCGACCGGGATGAGCCGCTGCTTGCCTCCCTTGCCGGTGACCAGCACCGCCCCCTCCTCCAGATCCAGGTCGAGCTGGTCCATTCCTACGACCTCAGCGACGCGGGCTCCGGTGGCATACATGAACTCGAGCAGGGCCCGGTCCCGGCGGCCGAGCCATGTCGACGGATCGGGTGCGGTCAGGAGCCGCTCGATCTGCTCGATCGTGAGAGCCTTGGGGAGAGCGCGGCCCCGGCGGGGAGCATCGAGGAGCACCGTCGGGTCGTCATCGCGCATTCCCTCCTGCACCTGGAAGCGATGGAAGCTGCGGACCGCGGCCACCTTGCGGGCGATGCTGGCGGGCGCCAGTCCCCGCGTGTGGAGGTGCCGAACGAAGGCTGCTGCCGTCTCGGTGTTGGCCTCCGCCTCGCCGAGGAACCGGAGATATTGGGTGAGATCCCGCCGGTAGGCGGCCACGGTCGCCGCCGAGAGCCCTCGCTCATAGGTGAGCGAGCCGAGGTAGTCGGCGAGCAGGTCGTCGATGGTCACTGCTCCAGGGAGCGCAGCAGCGCGTAGCAGCCGATCAGGGTCTTGGCGTCCACGATGACCCCACGGTTGATGGCGGTGGTCATCTGGTCGAGGTCGAGAGCGATGACCTCGGCGTGAACCTCCTCGGCTCCCTGCGGGCTCATGGCAACCGGGGTCAGGTCCTCCGCCAGGTAGATGTGGCATAGTTCGTCGCTGAAACCGGGCGACAGATAGGCCCGGTGCAGCAAGCGCAAGCGTCCGGGCCGCATCCCGATCTCTTCGACGGCTTCGCGTTCGGCGGTGAGTTCGGGGGGCTCCCCGGGGACGTCGAGCTTCCCTGCCGGGAGTTCGAGCATGGCGACGCCGGCGGCTGCCCGGAATTGGCGGATCATCCGAATCGAACTGCCGTCCCACGGCACGACGACCACGCAGCCCGGGTGGCGGATGAGTTCTCGGATCATCCAACCGCCGTCGGGGGTGCGGTAGTAGCCCCGTTCCAGTGTGAGGAATTGGGATCGAGTGACCCGGCGGGCCCCCACGTAGGGGAAGCCGGGATCGGACATCAGCTCAGCTCCGTCACCGCGGCGTCGGTGTCCGTCATCACGGCGCCGCGCTCCACGACCTCGGGCGAGCGTCGTACCGCCGCCGCCATGAATCCGGCGAACAACGGGTGGGGATCGTCGGGGCGCGATTTGAACTCGGGATGGAACTGCGACGCCACGAAGTACGGATGTTCGGGGAGCTCAATGATCTCGACAAGTTGTTCGTCCGGTGAGATCCCGGCGAGGCGCATTCCGGCGGTCTCGAGATCTTTGCGATAGCGATTGTTGACCTCGTAGCGGTGGCGATGGCGCTCGTAGATCAGTTCCTCGCCGTACAGCTCCCGCGAGATGCTTCCCTCGGTGAGTCGGGCAGGGTAGAGCCCGAGTCGCATGGTCCCGCCGAGGTCCTCGACGTCCTGTTGAGCGACCATCAAATCGATGACCGGGTGCGGGGTGGTCGGGTCGAACTCGGCGCTGTTGGCGCCGGTCAGGCCGAGCCGGGAACGAGCAAACTCGATGACGGCGCACTGCAACCCGAGGCACAGGCCGAGGAAGGGGATGTCGTTCTCGCGGGCATGGCGCACCGCGGCGATCTTGCCCTCGATGCCGCGGACCCCGAAACCCCCGGGCACGACTATGCCGTCGACCCCCTCGAGGTACGACGCAGCGAGGAGGCCGTCGACCTCGTCGCTGGGGATCCACCGCAGGTCCAGCGACACCCCGGCCGCCAGCGCCCCGTGCTTGAGGGCTTCGACCACCGAGAGGTAGGCGTCGGGGAGATCCACGTACTTGCCGACCAGGCCGATCGTCACGGACCGCTCGGCGGATGCGAGCCGATCCACCATCTGCGACCAGACCCCGAGCTCCGGCGGAGGAGTCTCCAGCTCGAGGCGGGAGCAAACCACATCATCGAGTCCACCCTCGTGAAGGAGGAGCGGGACTTGGTAGATGTCGGCGGCGTCGGTGGCGTTGATCACTGCTTCGGGGCCGACGTCGCAGAACAGGCTGATCTTGCGCCGGGCACCGTCCTCGATCGGGCGGTCCGAACGCACCACAATCACGGTCGGCTGGATGCCGCGGCTCCGCAGCTCGGCAACGCTGTGCTGGGTGGGCTTCGTCTTCATCTCCTCGCTTGGTCCGATGTACGGAGCGAGGGTCACGTGGATGTAGGCGGTGTTCGTGTGGCCCAAGTCGTTGTGCAGCTGCCGGATGGCCTCGAGGAACGGGAGGATTTCGATGTCACCGACCGTGCCGCCGACCTCGGTGATGACCACGTCGGCTTCGGTGCGTTCCCCGAGACGCCGTACCCGGCTCTTGATCTCGTTGGTGATGTGCGGGATGACCTGAACCGTGTCCCCGAGGTAATCGCCGCGGCGCTCCTTCTGAATCACCGAGAGATACACCGATCCGGTGGTCACATTCGAGTCGCGCCGGAGGTTGATGCCGGTGAAGCGCTCGTAGTGGCCGAGGTCGAGATCGGTCTCGCCGCCGTCGTCGGTGACGAACACTTCCCCGTGTTGGAAGGGGTTCATCGTCCCGGGATCCACGTTGATGTAGGGATCCAGTTTCTGGTTGACGACGGAGAGTCCGCGAGCCCTGAGGAGTCGTCCGAGGGATGCCGCCGTGATCCCTTTTCCGAGACTCGACGACACTCCCCCGGTGACGAAGACATACTTGGTCACAATGGTGCAATTCCCCTCGGCCGGGGGCATCGTACCACCGGGGTTCTGCTCGGCCTTACTCCGGGGATGACCAGACGTTCGCGGCCAGCTCCAGGAGTTCGGCCGCATGCTGGCGGCCTCGCTCGCTCTCTGGGAGTCCCCCGAGCATTCTCGTGAGCTCCTCGAGCCTGTCGGTACCGCCCAGGGCCCGCACCGTTGCCCGATCACGATCGCGATCAACCACGAGGTGGGTGTCGGCGAACGCAGCTACCTGCGGGAGGTGCGTGACCACGAGGACTTGGCGGTCCGACGCAAGCCCGGCGAGCTTCTCCCCCATTGCCAGTGCGGTGGCGCCGCCGACCCCGGCATCGATTTCATCGAAGGCCACGATCGGGACATCCGCCGCACCTGCGGCGAGGCGAATGGAGAGAACGAGCCTGCTGAGCTCGCCGCCCGATGCAATCCTTCCGACAGGCCCCGGCTCGAGCGCCCGGTCGGATGCAAAGCGCAGCGAGCACCGATCGGCACCGTGAGCAGCGGGTTCGGCGGCCTCGACCAGGATGTCGAGGAATGGGTCATCGAAGCCGAGGTCGCGGAGGTGTTCCAACCCCCGCTCCGACAGTTCTTTGGCTGAGCGGCGCCGGGCTTCCGAGAGGTGCTCGCCGGATGCTCGGACCTGAGCTTCCGCCCGGGCAATGTCGCCATCGAGGCTGTCGCCTCGCTCCAGCAGCCCGGCAATCTCATCGGCTCGAGCTCCGGCGGCCTGCCCGAACTCAATGACTGCCCGGACCGTGTCGCCGTATTTGCGGCGCAGATCAGAGATGAGTCCGAGCCGCCGGTTGGCATCTTCGAGGGCTTCGGGATCCTGGTCTACCTCGACCGTCGCCCGGTGGAACGACGCGGCAGCCTCGGAAGCCTCCTCGGCGAGTGCCTCCAGCGCGGTCGTCAGTGCGCCGAGCCCGCCGTCGAACCCGGACGCCCGGCGTGCCGCGGCGACTGCGGTCCCGAGCGCGTCGATCGCTCCGCCATCGTCGGCGAGTGCTCGATGAGCCTCGGCGAGTGCCAGGGAGATCTCCTCGGCATGCCGGAGCCGTTCGATCCGGCCCTGGAGACCCATCTCTTCGTCGGCAACGAGCCCGGCGGCGCTGATTTCCAGGGCCTGGTGGCGGCTGAGGTCGAGCGCTCGCTCGAGCGCATGGCGATCGCCGCCGAGGGCCTCGCGGTCGTCACGCAACTGCTGCAGCTGCTCCCAGTGTGCCCGGTAGGAGCGGAGCGCATCCTGCCCGTCTGCATCGAGGCGGCCATCGACGATGACCCGGATCGTCCTCTCACGCCCGATCGTCACGTGTTCGTTCTGGCCGACGATCTCCACCTTGGGCCCAAGACGCTCGTCGAGGATTCTGGCCGGGACCATCGATCCGTCGAGGTAGGCCCGCGACCGCCCTTCTCCGACACGGCGTGCCACGGCCATCTCCTCGCCCTCGGCGAACACGAAGCGGCCTTCGATCCGGGACTCCGAGCCGGTGGGTCCGACACGGTCTGCTCGCGCCGGATCCCCACGGAGGAGGCGCAACGCGCCGAGCAGGAGGGTCTTTCCCGCCCCGGTTTCACCGGTGACGGCGACCAGGCCTCCGCCGGGCTCCACGTGGGCGGCGGCGATCAGACCCAGGTTCTCGACGATGAGTTCGTCAAGCATCGTGGAGATGGAACTTGTCGCGAACCGCGGCAGCGAAGTTGCGCGGGGTGAACGTGATGAAGCGCGCCGCGGTCGCGCCCCGGACGACGGTGACACCCTCGCCCGGTTCGAGATCGGCGACGGCGCGGCCGTCGACGTTGACTCGGGCAGGGCGGTCGTCGACCACGTCGAAGCGGAGTTGCTTGGTGGGCCTGAACACCATGGGCCTGCCGAAGAGATTGTGCGGTGCGACCGGTGTCACGACGAGCGCCTCCAGTTCCGGATCGACCAGCGGTCCTCCCGCTGAGAACGTGTAGGCGGTGGACCCGGTAGGTGAGGCGACGATCACCGCATCGGCCCGGTAGGAGAGCAGGCTCTCCTCTCCGACCGAGAACGCCAGCTTCACCACATGCTGGCTGAGACGTTTCTCGACCACCACATCGTTGAGTGCCGAGACCGTGCGGCCGTCGGGCAGGATCGCATCGAGCGTCATCCGGCGCGACTCGGTGTACTCCCCTGTGGAGAGTGCGGCGATGCCGTCCTCGAGGCGGCCCGGTTCCAATTGGGTGAGGAATCCGATGTGCCCTGCGTTCACGCCGAAGATCGGAAGATCGGCCTGCATCCCGAGCCGGACGGCTTCGAGCACCGTGCCGTCACCGCCGACGGCGACGATCGCGTCCGATCCACCCGCCCCGTTACCGGGCCTGCTGATACACCCCGGGATCTTCGCCGCGTCTTCAGGAGCCGCGGCCACCTCGATGCCGTGGCGCGCCGCGGCCGCTACCAGACGGCGGGCGACATCGCCGGCGAGCTTGCGCTCCGGGTGCACTACCAGGGCCAGTCTCATGGGGTCACAGCCTCATCGATCGCGGATCGGTCGGGTCCATTGTGGACGCCGTGGCGTCCGTGGACGAATAGCTCCCGGTTGCCGGACGCCCCATGGATCGGCGATGGGGCGGCACCGAGGAATCCGATGCCCTCTGCGGACAGGGCGAGCGCGACTCGATGGGCGGCATCCTTCCGCTCGCCTGGGTCGAGCACCAGCCCACCCTTGGTGACGGCATCCCGTCCGGCTTCGAATTGCGGCTTCACCAGGACGACGTACTCGGTCCCCGGGGCGCCGGCGGCGGCCAGGTTTGCGGCGAGCAGAGTCACGGAGATAAAGGACACATCGACCACCACCAGGTCGAACGGAGGGTCCAGTGTGGTGACGTCGATGGTTCGGAAGTTGCTACGGTCGACAACGGTGACACGGGAATCGTGGGCGAGCCTGGTGATCATCTGTCCGTAGCCCACGTCGACGGCGGTGACTGCCGCGGCACCGTGGTGGAGCAGCACGTCCGTGAAGCCTCCTGTCGACGCCCCGACATCCAGGCAGCGTTTCCCCGAAGGATCGACACCGAAGACATCGAGGACACCATGGAGTTTCTTGCCACCGCGCCCGGCCCACTCCAGTTCGTCCCCGAGTAGGTCGATCCGGTCGCCGGGTCCAACCAGTGTCGACGGCTTGGTCGCGGGCATGCCGCTGACCCGGACGCGGTCGTCTGTGATGGCGCGTTGCGCAGCGGTACGGCTCGCGGCCAAACCGCGTCGGACCAGTTCACGATCGAGGCGGACGCGGGTCAGGTCGCTGCTCCAGACGGGGGTGCGGCGCCCGGCGCTTGCTCGAGCTCGGCTGAGAGCTCGGCGGCGAGGCGGTCGGCCAGATCGGGGGCGTCTGCCGGCTCGGCCGATTCCAGGGCGGTGATCAATTCGTTGGTATGCGTAATATCCATCACCCGGCATTATCCCGCGTGACGACGACAGGAGGAGTCTTTGCTTCCGCTCCGCGATGTCAACCCGACGCGGATCCGCCCCGTCATCACGTGGGGGATCATCCTCCTCAACCTCGCTGTGTTCTTTCTCCTGCAGCCGGGAGACGATGAGGGTGGGTCGGCTGGATTGCCCGGGATCCGGTTTGCTTCCGGCGCCGACGAGTTTGCGTATGAGAACGCGGCAATCGCCTGTGAGCTGACCACGGGAGCTCCCCTCGATGCCGCCGAGATCGTCGAGGAACGCTGCTCCTCGAAGGATCTGGCTCCCGTTGTCTTCCCCAGCAAGAACGTGTGGCTGTCGGTGGGGGTATCGATGTTCCTCCACGGTGGCATCGCCCACATCCTCTTCAACATGTGGAGCCTGCGGATCTTCGGCAACAACGTCGAGGAAGCCTTCGGCCACGTCGGCTACGTGCTGTTCTACCTGGCCGCCGGTGGTGCTGCGACGCTTGGGTTCGTCGCGGTGAACCCCGACCTCACGGTGCCGCTGGTCGGTGCGAGCGGCGCGATCGCGGGTGTGATGGGGGCCTACGTCGTGCTGTTCCCTCGCCACCTGGTCCTGACGATCATCTTCTTCTTCATCACCGCGATCCCGGCGATCTTCTTCCTCGGGTTCTGGTTCATCAGCCAGTTTGCACTGGCGAGCCAGGAGTCCGGAATCGCATGGGAGGCGCACGTCGCCGGGTTCGTGTTTGGTGTGCTGGTCACCCTGCCGTTCCGCCGCAGGCTGCTGGCAAACACCCTCAGCGGCGAGGATCCGGTCCGGGCGCGCTCCTAGCGGCTCCCAGTCGTCGAGCCGAGCGCAGCGGGAACATCGGCGACGCTATCGACCACGATGTCCGGCGCGAATTCGGGCGGGACATCGCCGGGGTCGGAGGTGACACCGGTGAGCACGAGGATGGTCCGCCAGCCGGCTTCGATCCCGAACGCGAGGTCCGTTTCGGCGCGATCACCGATCATCCAGGTCGGGCCCGGTCCGAGGCGGGCTGCCACCGCCTGGCGCATCGGTGGGTGCGGCTTTCCCGCGATCTCGGGCGCGACTCCCGCGGTGAGTTCGACCACCGCGGCGAGTGCGCCACCACCCGGCCAGAGACCATCGGCGGTCGGGAAAGTGAGGTCGGAGTTGGTTGAGATGAACCTCGCTCCGTTGAGCACCGCGGTTGCGGCGTCTCGCATACGGGCGTAGGTCGTATCGCGATCCAGGCCGACGAACACCGAACGCGCCGAGTGCGGATCATCGGTCAGAGCGATGCCGTGAGATTGGAGGGTCGCCTCCAGCCCGGGCTCCCCGAGCACGAAGGCCGGTGCGTCATCGGGTCCGGCCATGGCGGCTGCCGCCATCGCGGAACTCACCACCTGATCCACCCGTGCCGGATACCCACAGAGCCGTTCGATGCGGGCCGCGACTCCGGACGCTTCCGTGGTCGAGTTGTTGGTTGCAAAGAGGAGCCGGTAGCCGGCTGCGTCGAGGGCATGGAGGGCGTCGCCGGTGCCCGCAATGCCGGTACCGGCCAGATAGAGCACCCCGTCGAGGTCAAACACGAGATTGCCCACATCGCCGTCCCGATCTGGAGACCCACCGGTCATGCCTGCTCCGCCCTTCCGTTGTGCGCCGGAGCGGGACGGTACCAGTCGCAGGTGCGGATCGACTCAGCTGCGGGTGAGGTCACCGAAGCGGCGCAGCGTCTCGACGTAGAGCAGTGCCGTTCGGGCGAGCGATGCTTCGCTGACCCGTTCGTCGTTGCCGTGGAACATCGCAAGAAAGTCACCGAAGGCGAATGTGTCGTCGAGCAGGCCGGCTCCGTACGCAATCGTCCCGCGGGTCCGGAAATAGCGGGCGTCGGTGGTGACCGGGATCATCGTGGGGACCAGACGGATGTCGTCTCCGCCCGCAACCAACGCAGCCGCGCTGAGCGCCTCCCACAGCGGACCCTCTGCCGGGGAACTGCTGGAAGGGGTGGCTTCAACGGCACCGATGTCGATCTCCTCCTCGAGTGCCGGACCGATTACCTTCCTGAAGTGATCGATGACCGACATCTCGTCCTGGCCGGGAAGGACCCGAACATCGACTTCCGCCTCGGCGGCGTCGGGCACGACGTTCATCTTCACGCCCGAATGCATGGTGTTGGGACTGACCGTCAGGTGGGTGCAGGCATGGATCCACCTCGCGAAGCCCGGATCATCGAGAGCGATGAGATCGATCGCCCGGTCGATTCGATCCGGGTCGAGCAGGCTCTCCGCAAGGTCACCCGGAGGATCCCAGGCAGCCACGAATCGGCGCCACTCGTCGGTGATGTTCGCTTCCGGTGGAGCTGCCGCCAGCCGCTGGAGGGCATCCGCAAGCGGGACCAGTGCGTTCCTGGTCCCGTAGGGCTGGCTGCCGTGCCCCGGTATCCCGCTGCTCGTTAGCCGGCGCCACATCGGGCCCTTTTCGGCGACGGTGACGGGAAGGCCTGCACCGCCCGACCCGGGCAGCAGGGGTGTGGCGATCTCACCGATGAGGTAGTCACACCGCACCTCGTCCCAATGGTGTTCGATCACCCACTTGGCACCGAGGTGGCCGGCTGCTTCCTCGTCGGCAACGGCGAAGAACAGCACGTCGCCCGGTAGCCGGGGAATGTCCCGGTCACGGAGCCGCTTGAAGGCGGCCGCCATTGCAGCGGTCTGATCCAGCATGTCGACTGCGCCCCGGCCCCAGATGATGCCGTCGATTCGCTCACCCCCGAACGGGTCGAACGTCCAGGTCGCCGGATTCGCAGGCACCACATCGGTATGCCCCATCAGCATCAAGGTCGGTGCGGTGGGATCGGAGCCGGGGACGCGGTACAGCAGGCTGGTGCGGCCCGGGTGGGGTTCGTACACGGCGTCGGGTTCGCCGAGGTAGCCGGCCAGGGTGGCCGCAGAGCGATGTTCGTGCCCGGAATCGGGGGTGCCGTCGTTGACACAGGCGTTGCGGATCAGCGCGACCAGGAGCTCGGAGACTTCACCGGCTGCAATCGGGCCCATCACACGTCCTCCTCGATGTCATGATCCGATAGTGCATCCTGCCACGGCCCGGGTCGGCCCGGAGCCGGCGGCCGCCGGGCCGTCAGCCACCAAGTCGGTCTGCGGATTCGGAGCGCTCGTCACGATTCATCACGATATGGCGCGCCTTGAATCCGTTTGCCTCGTAGAAGTTCTTGGCAATCCGGTGGCCGGGCGAGACGTGAGCGTCGAAGAGGCGGTGGCCGCTGGTGCGGGAGTCGGCGAGGAACTCCCCCATCATCGCCTCGGCCACTCCGGTCTCGCGTGCCGCAGGCTCGGTGAACAGATGCCGGACCACCGCTATCCGTTGGGATCCCGCTTGTGGCTGCAAGGGCTCGGAGCGGCCGACCAGAAACCCAACCGGGACATCGTCGATGGTGCCGATGAGTACCGTCGACCAGCGGTCGGTGAGGAGCCCGGTGAAGGTCTCATCCACCGGCTCGGCGAGGCCCTCGGTGATCGGCCAGACCTTCTTCAGGGCAGTGAGTTCCGTCTCGAGTTCGCGATAGAGCCGCATGAACTCTGAGGCATCCGCGAGCGCGGCGGGACGGCTCGCGATCTGCGGCGCGGTGCCGCCGGCGTCATCGCCCTCAGGCGCAGTCACGGCACAGCTTCTTCCTGGCGTTGGCCAGCTGAGTGGTTCGCTTGACCAGGAAGCAGTAGCTGCACACAAATTCGTCGTCGTGGATCGACTCCGCGCTCGACTCCAAGGCGATTGCCTCCCGCCTCATCTGGCGGAGCTCCTCGAGCTCATCGACCGGGAGTGACTCCGCGGCCTCATCCTCGGTGAGCATTTCGAGCTCTTCCTCTTCGAGCTCGTCGAGCGCCTCATCCGCGCCCTCTTCGTCACCGGGTTTCGCTTCGGCGTTGTCGCCCTCGGCGTACTTCTCGCCCTCGAAGTCGTCGGCCCCGTCGACGTCGTCTGCGTCGAGGTCCTCGCCCTCATTCTCGGTCCAGTCGCCGCTCTGCGGCTCCTCTTCCGTGAACTCTTGCTCATCCCGTTTGGGTGGCGGAACCATCGTCTCCTCTATCTCACAAGGCGGCGAGAGTATAGGGTCGGCCGGCGGCCGAATCGACCATTCTGTGGGTCGTTCCATGTGACATCGGTTAGATCTTGATCCGAATTGCCCCCGGAACGGTCCGAACCGTGACCGGGGTCTCCCCGAGATAGTCGCCGTCGACCTCGACCGGCCACGACCGTTCGGCGGTGATTGTGAGTGTCCCAGACCGGAAGCGGCGGAGTGTGGGGTGATTGAGATGGAGGCCCCGGCGGGCTTTCGGAACGATCGCCAGGTATCGAAGGCGGGATCCGGTAAACACCTGAACGTCGAACACTCCATCAACGAGGCTGGCCTTTGGAGCGATGTTGATCCCGCCGCCGAAGAACTGCCCGTTGGCCAGGACCGTGGCAATCGCCCGGCCGTCGAACTGCCGCTGCTCCATCTCGACGCGGATCCGGGTCCTGGCGAAGAACGGCAGCACCGTCCAGAAGGCTGCGAGGTACCGGCGCTCACCGAAAAAGCGGGGCAGGCGGTTGGCTCGCTTCACGGTGGCTCCGAGGAGTCCGAGATCGGCTGCGTTCATAAAGTATCGGGTACCCCACGAGCCCTCGATGACTCCTGCATCGGTCAGGTAGGTCGTGTTCCCGCTGAGGTGAGCGACCGCGCCGTCGATGTCCTGGGGAATCCCGAACACGCGCACGAAATCGCAGCCGGAGCCCGCCGGAACGATCCCCAGGAGCGGTGGTTCGACGGGACGGCGCTTCAGCAATGCGTCGACAACGAGGCTGACCGTGCCATCCCCGCCGACCGCGATCACGCCATCGAATGACCCGGTCTCGGCCTCGGCGATGAGGTCGGCGATGTGCTCCGGCGATTCCGAGACGGCGAGGTGCGCGTCGATCCCTTCGCGTTCGAAGGCCTGCCGCACCGGCTCAGCCACGTCGGTGGAACCCCCTGCACCGGGGTTGAGGATCGCAAGCCACCTCATACGGCACCCGCGGCTGCGACCACACCACGATCCACCAGCCGGGCGGCTGCCGCCGCGCCGTCGGCGTGTTCGGGAGCGACATCCCGGATCTGGCGGAGCAGGTCGATCAGCTGGCGACTGTTGCGCACGAAGTCCCCCACACTCCCCCCCTCGTCCTCAAACAGATCCTGGAGGTCGTCTCCCGAGGCCCAACGGTAGGCGAGTTCGGCAAACCCTGCCTCGGGCGGCCTGCTCTGGGGGAGGCCGGCGGCTGCCTCGTCATCGGCCAGACGGTTCCACAGGGCGGCGACCCCGTCGGCGCGTTCGGCCAGCTCAAAGGAGGGCCAGCGATCGGGAGGAACCTCAGCCCGGGGTTCGAACGTGAACGCCGAGGCGAGTGCGGCGAGTTCAGCCGGTTCAAGTCCGTCGAACAGGCCCTCCCCAAGCGACTCGGCCAGGAGCAGGTCGAGCTCGTTGTAGATGAAGCGGAGGCGCTCCCCCGTCGGTGTCAGGGACCAGCCTTCGGCATACCCCCAGGACTCGAGCAGCCCCCGGATCGATCGCAATTGGGGCACGAGACCGGCAGCGGAGCCGGCCAGCAGCCGCCGGAGGCGTTCGATCCTGCGTTCGGTCCGGCGGGCGGCGCGCGCTGCCGAGCGGTGGCGGTCGAGATCCGGACACACCCCCGCGTCGGCCGGTTCGCCGGCCGGGAGGTCGGGGCGCAGCTCGGGCTCACCGCCGAGCGTCTCGGCTTCGAGCCGCCGCAGCACCGCGTCGCGGAACGCCTGCTCACGTGGGGCATAGGGCTCGGGGAGGTCGAGCCGGCCGATTCGGGTGGCCTCGGCCGGAATCCGGTCGGCAGCGATCTGGCGCAGCTCACCGGTGGGAGTGACGGTCATCAGGCGGGGCCGACTGCCCCGCCCCCGGGCGACGACGACGTGATGAACGGCTTCGCCCCTGTCGGTCCAGCGCAGGATGTCGCCCGGACCAAGGCGAGCGGCAAACGCAGCCATCACGTCCGCGAGCGACGGGCCGCTCGGACCTACCGCATCGTCGATCGGCCCGTACTCGCAGCGGGCCAGTTCCTCATGTCCCCGCAATTCGGAGCGTGCTTCTTGGAGATTCAGTTCGAGCTGGCGGCGTCGTTCATCCTCGTGAAACTGTGCGAACGATGAGTTGAGCAACTCTTCGGCGGTTGGGCGCGGGTAGGTGGCAATCAGGTTGGCGACCATGTTGTACGTTGGGGCAAAGCTGGAACGGAGGGGATGGGCGCCGGTTCCGGCGATGGCCGCGACCCGTTCGAACGGGACGTATTGGGAGTAGAGGACGACGGCGGTGCCGAGTTCATCGATCCCGCGCCGGCCGGCCCGCCCCGTCAACTGGGTGTAGTCGCCCGGCTGGAGGAGTTCGTGGCCATCGCCGGTGAACTTGGAGAGGTTCTCCAGGACGACGGTGCGAGCCGGCATGTTGATACCAAGAGACAGCGTTTCGGTGGCGAACACCAGCCTGACCAAGCCCGCTCCGAAAAGGTGCTCGACGGTCTCCTTGAAGGCGGGAATCATCCCGGCGTGGTGGGGTGCCACCCCGGCCTCCAACGCTCGCAGCCACGTGTCGTAGCCGACCACGCTGAGGTCGTGGGGATCGAGGTGGGCCACCCGCTGCTCGGCGGCAGCGCGAATCGTCGCGGCCTCCTCCGTGGTCGTGAGCCGAAGTCCGGAATCAACCACCTGCTGGGAGGCGGCGTCGCACCCGACGCGCGAGAAGATGAAGTAGATGGCCGGCAGCAGTCCGCGGCCGCGCAGCAGTTCGACGGTCTCGTAGCGACGGGGCGTGACGAAACGTTTGCCCCGGGGGGCCCGCTTGCGGAGCAGCTTGGTGATCTGCTGGCTGGGGCGGCCCGGGGGGTCGAAGACCCCCATGAGGTGTAACTCCCCACGGTCCCAGCGGTCCTTGATCAGGTATTCGGAATCGAGTGGCACCGGTCGGGTGCGCTCGACGACGAGTGAGGTGGGTCCCCGCCGCGCCGTGACCCACGCGGCGAACTCCTCGGGGTTGGCGATGGTCGCAGACAGGCAGACCAGCGGGATGGACCGGTCCAGGTGGATGATGATCTCCTCCCAGACGGCGCCGCGGGCCCGATCCTGGAGGTAATGCACCTCGTCGAGGATGGCGACGCCGATATCGGCCAGGTCCGGACTCGCGGCGTACATCATGTTGCGGAGGACCTCGGTGGTCATGACGACGATCGGCGCAGTGCCGTTGATCGAGTTGTCGCCGGTCAGCAGGCCGACGGCGGCATCGCCGTGGACACCCCGGAAATCCCCAAATTTCTGGTTCGAGAGCGCCTTCAGCGGTGTCGTGTACATCGCCCGCAGGCCCTGCTGGTGGGCCCGGGCGATTGCGGCCTCGGCGATGGCGGTCTTGCCTGCCCCGGTCGGTGCCGTGACCACGACCGACTCACCCCGGTCGATGGCCGCCGCGGCATCGTATTGGAACCGATCGGCGGAGAACGGGAGGCCGTCCAGATACCCGCGAGCACCCGTCATCGGCGGAGCAGGAATCGAACGAGCCAGATATCGATCTCGTACAGCAGGTAGAGCGGTGCGGAGAGCAAGAGCAGGGTGAGCGGATCTCCGCTGGGGGTCACCACCGCACCGACCACGACGATGATCACCGCAGCCCACCTGCGGCCCTTTGACAGAGTGCGCCAGCCGACCATGCCTGCTGCCGCGGCGAGGAACAGGAAGACGGGGAACTCGAAGGCGATCCCAAAGACCAGCAGAAAGCGGAGAGCGAAGCCGAGATAGAAATCTCCGCCGATGGTCGGATCGAGATCGTCACCTCCAAAATCGATGAGGAATCCGAGGCCTCGCTCCAGCGACCAGTAGCCGAACCAGATGCCTCCTACGAAGAGCAGGACCAGCACGGTCACGATCGGGATGACCCACTTCCGCTCACGCTTCGTGAGGCCGGGACTGATGAACGCCCAGATCTGGTAGATCACGACCGGGCTGGCCAGGACCACGCCACCGAACAGCGAGATCCGCATGAACAGCGAGAACGCTTCGGTGGGGCGGAAGAACACGAGGTTCCGTTGATCCGAGACCTTCTCGTAGGGGCCGATGAGAAGGTCGAACAGCCACTCCCGAAAGATGAACGCGACGATGGCCCCGACGACGATCGCGAGCGCAGCCTTGAAGATGCGGGACCGTAGCTCGTCGAGATGCTCCATCAGGGGCTGCGGAGATCTCATCCACGCTCCGGGGGCTCGTCGGGCTCCTCCGGGTCGGCCGCCGCGGTGGTACCGGTACCGGGATCCGTGGGGCCCGGGTCGACCGTCGTCGCCATTTCGCGACGCACGTCGGAGAGCGTCGTCAGGGTGTCCCCGTACTCAGCCTCCAGACCTTCCTTGAGTTCATTCGCCGCAGAGCGCATCTGGCGGAGCAACCGGCCCGCCTGCCGGGCCATTTCCGGCAGGCGCCGCGGACCGAACACCAGGAGTGCGACGACGGCAATGGTGACGATCTCGGCCGGGCTGACGCTGAACACGGCGCCATCGTAGGGCGGTCGCTCTCGGGGGGACCAGAACATGAGGGGCGGCCGATGGCCGCCCCTCACTCGAAGATCGTGCTGTCGCTCAGGATCCCAAGCGTTCGGGCCAGTCTTCGTGTTCAAGCGCCGCGGTGAACGCAGCGATTTCGTTCTCGGTGATCGGGCCTGGCTCGTCGGGGACCTCGTATGCCACTCCCGTAGCCAGGAGAATGCTCACCACTCGGTGGTTGGCCGGACGATGCTGCACATCGTCGCAATGCGGGCATTGGAAGAGGTAAGTCCCGGTGCCGTCGTCGGGGGTGAGGCGGAGTGTTAGGTCCGACGGAGCCAATTCCACGTCGCCACAGATTGGGCAAGATGTGCGAATGGTCGTCATCCCAGTCTCCGGTCCGTTCGTAGCTTCCAGTGGCCGTATCGGGCGGTTTCCGGGGGGCCTGAATGACCATTCCCCCAGATAGTCCCTTGGGACTAGCTCGCGCCGTATCTGGAGAGAATCCTGGACCGCAGATCTTCACGGGCGTCGCCAACTTCAGGCCCGTCGAGCAGCTGGGCACGATCACCGAGCCGGAGCAGGAGCCGGGCCGCGACCTTGGCGTCAGTGGCACTGAAGTCGACGGTGACATCGCCGCCGTCGTAGCGCTCGACGATCTCAACCGGGTAGTAGTCCGCCACCCAGGTCGCCTCCGGACCCAGCCGGATGCGGGCACGGACGTCGTCAACTCCCGGTGTGTACCGGACGACCGGTGGCGGCGGCTCCGGCGGCGGCTCGAACCGCTCGGCGGCCGGTTTGAGATCGAGGATGCGGTCCACTCGGAAGACCCGCTCCCCACCGGCAAGGCGGCAGTGGGCGGAGAGATACCAGTTGCCCATGGTCGAAAACACCGACCACGGTTCGACGTTGCGCTCGGTGCGCTCCCCGCTGGCGATGGAGGAGTACACCAGCCGGACCACCACACCGTCGGCGGCTGCCCGCCGCAACATATCGACGAACTCCGGTTCGGCCGGAAGCTCGACCGAGATCGCTTCTTCCTCCGGAAGCAGCACCCGCTGCAGCTTGGTGACGGCGGTCGCCAGCGATGGGGGCGCCACCCCGGACGACACCAAGGCCATGCCTCCGGCGAGCAGCATGAGCGCCTCGGCGGCCGTGAGACGGACGGGGCGGGCGAAGTAGTCGGCCATGTCAACGACGACCTCGTCTTCGTCGACGTAGGCGACCATCAGGTCCCCGGGTCCATAGCCGGGGAGCCCGCACACGAATACCAGATTCAGATCCCGGACCAACTCGTCGGGGCGGTATCCGAACCGGTCACAGACCTCGTCGACCGTGGCTCCGTCGTTGGCGATCACCCAGGGGAGCATCGAAAGGATCCGGGTGAGCCGCTCGGCGGTGCGGGCGCTCGTCACGTTGCCCCCTCGATGTGTTCGACGAAGCGCCGGCGCGCCCAGTTGGGTGCGAGGATCTCCGCTTGATCTTCGAAACCGATCATCCAGCCGAGAAACGCATCCAGATTCGACACCTGGATCTCCGCCTCCAGGGATCCATCCGGGCCCGCCGTGAGCGTGGCAGCGGACAGCTGGCGCCGGGCCCACCAGGCGACATCGCCATCGAAGCGGACCTGCAGGCGGCTGGGTTCGTCGCCGGTTTCCCACGGAGCCGACGGCAGGGCCGTCGACGCCTTGAATCCCGGCGGCCGCCGGAAGCTGTCGGGATAGTCACCGATGACCAGCGCCTCGATCCGGTCGACCCGGAACGAGCGGATGTCATCGCCGGCGGCGCCGATCAGATACCAGTGTCCCCGGCGGTGAACGAGGCCGTAGGGGTGGACCGTCCGGGGTTTGTCGCGGTATTGGAATCGAAGCGTGCGGCGTTCGGTCACCGAAGCGAACAGCTCCGGGAGTGACTCGACTTCCGCTCCGAGGTCCGCTCCCAGTGGTTCGACGCCGGAGGCGGCGGGGGCTCCCCCCAGCTTGAGAAGCGCCCCGGGCCCTGCGGGGTGGCCGCCGAGACGAACGACCTGAGCGGCAAGCGCCAGCGCCGCCCGTTCCTCATCGGTGAGACCGGGGTCGGCGAGCGCGTATTCCTCGGCAGGCACGACGTAACCGTGCTCGACCTCCCAGGCGTCGGTCGGCTGCAACTGCAGCGGAATTCCGAGCTGGCGAAGGAGATCCTTGTCGCGCTCGAAGGTGCGGCGAAAGGCCTCGTCGGTCTCCTGGTCGTATCCGGCGACAGTGTGGCGGATCTCGTCGGCGGTGACCGGCCGATCCGCGGTCAGGAGGAACGCAAGCAGGTTGAGGATGCGTTCGATCACTCGGTGCACGTCGACACCCTATCCAGTGTCCGGAGGACGCGGAAGGAGCGAGTTGCGAGTTGCGAACAGCGAGTTGCTACAGGCTCTCGATCAGCTTCTCCACCCGCTCGTCGTGAGCTTTGAACGGGTCCTTGCAGAGCACGGTGCGCTGCGCCTGGTCGTTGAGTTTGAGATGCACCCAATCCACCGTGAAGTCGCGTTTGCGCGCCTTGGCCCGCTTGATGAATTCGCCACGGAGACGGGCGCGGGTGGTCTGCGGAGGCTGCACCAGAGCCCGGGAGACATCACGGTCGGTAACGATCCGCTCGACCAGCCCGCGCCGCTCCAGCACGTAGTAGAGGCCGCGCTGGCGGCTGACGTCGTGATAGGCGAGGTCAATGAGCGCCACCCGGGGATCGCTCAGCTCCAGGCGGTGTCGTGCCCGGTACTCCTCGAGGAGGTGGTACTTGGCCACCCAGTCGCACTCGCCGCGTAGCGAAAGTGGATCCTTTTCGAGCCCGGTGAGGATGTGCTCCCACATCTCGACGGCCGATTGAACCTGGGATGGGAAGCCGACCGATCGCGAGTAGCGCAGCACCCGCTCCAGGTACTCCCACTGGATGTCGAGAGCGGACAGCTCGCGGCCGTTGGCCAGGCGGACCTTGCGGCGGCACGTCATGTCGTGGCTGATCTCGCGGATCGCCCGGATCGGGTTCTCGAGCGTGAGGTCGCGAAACACCACGTCGTCCTCGAGCATCTGGAGGATCGCGGTGGTGGTGCCCACCTTCACGTAGGTGGTGTATTCCGACATGTTCGAGTCGCCGGCGATCACATGGAGGCGCCGGTAGCGCTCGGCGTCGGCATGCGGTTCGTCGCGGGTGTTGATGATCGGCCGGCTCCGGGTGGTTGCGGAGGACACCCCCTCCCAGATGTGTTCGGCGCGCTGTGCCAGGCAGAACACCGTGCCACGCGGGGTATGCAGGAGCTTCCCCGCACCGGCGTAGATCTGCCGGCTCACCAGGAACGGGATCAGGGTGTCCAGCACCCGCTGGAAATCGCCCTGGCGGGTCACCAGGTAGTTCTCGTGACACCCGTACGAGTTGCCTGCGGAGTCGGTGTTGTTCTTGAAGAGGAACACCTGCCCCCGGATGCCCTCCTCCTCAAGACGCTGCTCGGCGGAATGGAGCAGACCTTCGAGGACCCGCTCCCCGGCCTTGTCGTGCGCAACGAGGTCGTACAGGCTGTCGCATTCCGGTGTGGCGTACTCCGGATGGCTGCCGACATCGAGGTAGAGCCGAGCACCATTCTCGAGAAAGACGTTGGAGGAGCGGCCCCAGGAAACGACCCGGCGGAAGAGATAACGGGCAACCTCATCGGGTGAGAGGCGGCGCTGGCCGCGCAGGGTGCAGGTGACCCCGTATTCGTTCTCCATCCCGAAGATGCGGCGTTTCACGGCGCGCAGGGTACCTCCGGGCAGGCGACAGTGGTCGTCTTGACTGCACGGGTTGGCCGACCCGGTTGATACGATCGAGTGCTGTGACGACCGATCAGAACTCGATCGAGCGCTTCGTGCTGCTGGCCACCCTGGGTGACCTGAGTATCGCCCGGGTGTTCGCGGCGCGCATCGAGTCGGAGGGCATCGAGGTCCGGGTGCACGGCGAAGCGCTTGGTCCGTACCCGGTCACGCTCGGCAAGCTGGCGGAAACCCAACTGTGGGTACCCGCCAGCCGCCTGGAGGCAGCCCAGGGGATCATGCTCGAGGCAGAAGTCGCCGACACCCTGGGTGAAGTCGAGGCGCCACAGGAGGCAGCTCCTGCGGTCTCGTGGCAGGTCGCAGTCGCCCTGGGAGTCATCGCCGTGCTCGTGGCGATCGCCGTCCGTCTCCTCTAGTGACGAATGCTATCGGCCGGCGAGTTCTTCCGGGCTGAGGCGGCGGAAGGTGCGCCGGCCGAGCGTGCGGTCGAGCACCGCCCCCTCCCACTCGTGGGGCTCCAGGCTGCGCTCGGCGAGCTCTTCGAAGACCTCGCGGGCCCACCCGATCGCCTCGCCGAGCGGGGCGTCGGGCTGGAACCTGGCTTCGAGAGCCGTCGCCATCTCCTCCTCGAGCCCTCCGATGGCAGCAACCCGGTCATGGTCGTACAGGGTGCCGTCGTAGGTCACCCGGAAGATGCGGTTGTCGGGTGTTGCCGCCCCGACTTCGACCACCATCAGCTCCACCTCGTACGGCTTCACCTCCTGGGTGAAAACGTTGCCGAGCGTTTGTGAGTAGGCGCTGGCGAGGGACTTGGCGTTGACGTCGCCGCGGGCGTAGGCGTAGCCCTTGAGATCGGCGTGGCGGATCCCGGCGACCCGCAGTGCTTCGAACTCGTTGTATTTGCCGACGCCGGCGAAGGCGACCCGGTCGTAGATCTCGCTGATCTTTTGCAGCGCTCCGCTCGGGTTCTCTGCGATGAGGGCGACACCGTTGTCGTACTCAACGGCGGCGATGGCCTTGCCCCGGGCTATGCCCTTGCGGGCGTACTCGGCGCGGTCCTTCATCAACTGCTCGGGCGGGACGTAGAACGGCATCGTCATGAGCCCATCAGCTCCCGGGTTGCCGCCTCGACGGCGTCTTCCGGCAGCTCCCGGAAACCGTCGGCCGAGACCGTTACGACGTTCGGGAAGATCCCCCGCTGCAGGTCGGGACCGCCCGTTGCGGTGTCCTCCTCGGCGGCGGCCAGCAGAGCTTCGAGGGCGAGCCGCAGGGCCGGTCCCTCCTCGAGATGATGCTGAAACGCGGTGCGCAAGTAGAGCTTGGCGTCGCGTCCCCCGGAACCGGTGGCGGCGTAGTCGGTCTCTTCGTAGCGTCCTCCGACCACGTCGAAGGAGAAGAGTCGTCCCCGCTGGTCCTCTTCGTCGAATCCGCAGAAGAGCGGGATCACCACCAGACCCTGGAACGCCAGCTGCAGCTGGCCCCGGATCATGCGGGCCAGGTAGTTCGCCTTGCCCTCGAGGCTGAGCCGGCTGCCTTCAAGCTTCTCGTAGTGTTCGAGTTCGGTTTGGAACAGCTTGATCAGTTCCACCGCGATCCCAGCGGTGCCGCTGATGGCGACGGCGCTGAATCGATCTGCGGAAAACACCTTCTGGACGTTGCGGTGGGCGATGAGGTTCCCGGCCGTTGCCCGCCGGTCACCTGCCATGACGACGCCGCCGCCGTAACGAAAGGCCAGCACAGTGGTGCCCTCCGGTGCGTCGAGCCGCTCCGCCCCCGGCGGCGCATTCCACTCCGGCTCCAGACCGTGCGCCTTCAAGAGCGACGAGAAGCTCTCCGTCGGCGTCACCGGATCCGACGGCACCACCAGGCCGTCGCCGATCACTCTCCGCCCTTCTGGACGTAATTCTTCACGAACTCCTCGGCGTTCTCCTCCAGCACGGAGTCGATCTCATCGAGCAGATCGTCGATCTTGCCGGTCAGTTCACCGGCCACGTCGCGGCCCTCTTCGTCTTCGACGACTTCTTCAGTCGCCTCATCGTCGCGACGGGCCCGTTTCCGTTCCTGTTCGGCCATCTGTACCTCCGAGTGCCCTCACCAATTCGGCAGCCGTCGGGGAGTCGTCGAGGAGGGCGGCGACCCGTTCCCTGCTGCCCCGGAGCGGCTCCATCATAGGCACTCGCTTCAGTACGTCTTCGCCAACGTCAAAGATGAGCGAATCCCAGTTGGCGGCCACGATCGCATCCCCGTACCGATCGATGCAGCGTCCCCGGAAGTAGGCGCGGGTGCCGTCCGGGGGCATCACCGCCGCCCGTTCGATGTCCGATTGGGTGAAGAGGCGCCGGACCCTTCCGCCTGCCGCCAGCCGCTGATAGAGCCCGCGATCCGGGTCGACATCGTGATACTGCAGGTCGAGGAGCTGCAGTTTGGGATCGGACCATTCCAGCCCGTCGCGATCCCGGTACCCCTCGAGCAGGCGCAGCTTGGCGGCCCAATCGAGGCGATCGGCCGTCAGCAAGGGGTCCTGCTCGAGGTCCGTAAGAATCGTTTCCCATTCGGTGACGACGTGGTAGTAGCTGTCGTCCAGGTCCGCGTCCTCCACGAACTTCTGCATCCACTCCAGATACCGCCACTGCAGATCGAGGGCGGTTGCGGTACTGCCGTCGCCGAGATCGATGGCGAAACGCAATCCCGGGTCGTGGCTGGTGCGCCAGCAGGCTCCCACCGGATCGCTGAGGCGAATGGCCTCCGGGATGGCTCCTCGTTCGAGGGCGGCCAGCATCAGCGCCGTGGTGCCCAGCTTGAGGAAGGTCTGCAGTTCGTTCTGGGTGGCATCGCCGATGATCACGTGGAGCCGGCGGTACCGGGTCGGGTCGGCGTGTGGCTCGTCACGGGTGTTGATAATGGGACGCTTGAGCGTGGTCTCGAGACCGATCTCCTCTTCGAAGAAATCCGCCCGCTGGGTGAGCTGGAATCCAACTCCCGGCCTCCCGTTCTCCGAGCCCACCTTCCCGGATCCGGTGAAGATCTGGCGGCTCACCATGAATGCAGTCATGTGACGGACGATTTCCGAGAACGGCAGATCGCGGCTGATCAGGTAGTTCTCGTGCGCGCCGTAGGAGTTTCCCTTGCCGTCGCTGTTGTTCTTGTGGATCTGAAGGCGCTGGCCGTCCGGCAGGGCGGTGGAGGCGGCCGTCACCGCCTGCTGCATGATCCACTCCCCCGCCTTGTCGTAGAGAGCGGCCTGCAGCGGATCCGTGCATTCGGGGGTCGAGTATTCGGGGTGGGCATGATCGACGTAGAAGCGGGCCCCGTTGGTGAGAACGACGTTGACCAGGCCGGTGTCGAAATCGGTGGTCGGCGTGGGGTCGTAGCCGAAACCGCGAGCGTCGCGACCGGGGCTCTCGTCGTCGTACGACCACTGGATGCGGTTCTGCTCCCCGGCGTAGGAGTTGATGACCAGGCTGGATGCCAGAACCGGGTTGAAGTCCGGCTGGTTTCGGATCGTGATGCCGAACTCGGTCTCGGTGCCGAGAATGTCGATCACAGGTACTGGCCGGTGGTGACGGCCTCGATCGTCCGGCTCTCCCGGTCACCCTCGATGAGTGTGCGCACGTAGACGATCCGCTCGCCCTTCTTGCCCGAAATCCGTGCCCAGTCGTCCGGGTTCGTCGTGTTGGGCAGGTCCTCGTGCTCCCGGAATTCCTGTTTGATCGCAAACAAGAGGTCGGCGGTCTTCACACCTCGGGTTCCACCATCGATCTCCCGCTTGATGGCTTCCTTCTTGGCGCGCCGCACGACGTTTTCGATCATCGCACCCGACGCGAAGTCCTTGAAGTACAGGACCTCCTTGTCGCCGTCGGCGTAGGTGACCTCGAGGAACCTGTTGTGCTCCCCGGTCGAGTACATGTCGGTCACGGTGGTGCCGATCATCTTCCCGACCAGGGTCGCGATATCGTCGTCTGCGGCGTCGAGTTCCTGGGCGTCGAGCGGAACTCCCGCCGACAGGTAGATGTCGAAGATCTGCTTGGCGGCTTCCTGGTTGGGCCGTTCGATCTTGATCTTGACGTCGAGACGGCCGGGACGAAGGATCGCCGGGTCGATCAGGTCTTCCCGGTTGGAGGCGCCGATCACGATCACGTTCTTCAGCGCTTCGACGCCGTCGAGCTCGGACAGCAGCTGGGGAACGATGGTGGACTCCACATCCGAGGAGATCCCGCTGCCGCGGGTGCGGAACAGGGAGTCCATCTCATCGAAGAAGACGATTACGGGAAATCCCTCATCCGACTTCTCCTTGGCCCGGGCAAAGATCAACCGGATCTGGCGCTCGGTCTCGCCAACGTATTTGTTGAGGAGTTCGGGGCCCTTGATGTTGAGGAAGTAGGAGCGGGCGTTGGCATCGTCCTTGCCCTCTTTGGTGGCGACCGCCTTGGCGAGGCTGTTGGCAACGGCCTTGGCGATCAGGGTCTTGCCGCATCCCGGGGGGCCGTAGAGCAGCACGCCCTTCGGGGCGGCGAGTCCGTAGTCGTCGAAGAGGTGCTTGTGCACGTACGGGAGCTCGACCGCGTCACGGATGGTCTCGATCTGGTCACGCAGTCCGCCGATGTCGTGATAGGACACCTCGGGAACCTCTTCGAGCACCAGTTCCTCGACTTCGGGACGCACCAGACGCTCGTGGACGAGGCCGGTGCGGAGATCGACGCGGACGTGGTCACCGACTCGAAGGAAGGTCTCCTGCATCGGGCCCGAGAGCTGCACGACCCGCTCCTCATCCGCCCGGCCGAGGACGATGAGCCGTCCGTCATTGAGGACTTCCTTGACGGTGGCGACGTCGCCGGTGGGTTCGTAGAGGCGGACGTCGATGACGTTCATCGCCTCGTTGAGGAGGACCTCCTGGCCCCGCTCCAACTCCTTGATCTCTATCGCCGGGTCGACGTTCACCCGCAGTTTGCGACCGGCGCTCATCACGTCGAGGGTGCCGTCGGAGTTGATCTGATCAACGGTGCCGAATGGGTTCGGTGGAGCGGTGAGCTTCTCGACTTCCTCGCGGAGCACCGCGAGCTGCTCTCTGGTCTCCTCGAGAGCTGCCGACATCCGGTCGTTCTGGGAGACCGCCTGAGAGAGCCGGCCCTTCGCTTCGAGCAGCCGCTCCTCGAGCAGGCGCACACGGCGCGGGGCATCCTGGAGGCGCCGCCGCAGAATGGCGATCTCCTCGTCGAGCATCTTGATGGTCGAACGGAGTTCTTCGGTGGTGCGATCGCTCTCGGACATGGCACCCTCACCAGCGTCATCGAGGCCGGGCTTTCCCCCCGGCCGCGGCTGTGCAGTATACGGTCGGCACCTGCCTGTCCAATGACCTGACGGCGGGCTCCCGCGGCTCTTGAGCGGTCCCGTACCGGGGTACTATCTCCGTAACCGAGTTTCGGAGCTGAGCAATATGAAGGTGTGGATCGACCAGGATCTCTGTACCGGCGACGGTCTCTGTGAGGAGATCGCTCCCGACGTCTTCGTCATGCTCGACGATGGTCTGGCATACGTCCGCGAAGGCGACAAGATCTTTGCTGCGTCTGAGGGCAATACCGAGGGCGCGGAGGGTCTGGCGGCGGTGCCGGACGGCCAGGACGATGTTGTGGTCGAAAGCGCTGAGGAGTGCCCCGGAGAGTGCATCTTCATCGAGCCGTAACCCGACTGCAGATTCGAGTGTGTGACCCCGCCGCCCGGCGGGGTCACTCCGTTGTGGTGTCGTCTGCCTTCGGGAGGGGCGGGGTGTGGCGGGCCACGGTGATGAACCCGGTGTGGCCGACCATCTGGAAAGACGGCCGGACCGATCGCCCTTCGGCGTTCCACTCTCGCTGGATGACTTCGAACGTCTCGATGTCGAAAAACCGCCGGGAGCGCCGCATGGCGTCCTGCGTTTGCATGACCTGGGGAACGGTCGGCACGTAGACGGTGGCGACTCCGCCGTCGGCACACCCGTGGACCCCGGCTTCGAGTACGTGCCACGGCTCCGGGATATCGAGGACGAGGCGATCGTGCGCAACCTCTGCGGCGGCATCCTCGACTTCCCCGATCCGCAACTCGAGTTGCGGGGGGATCGCGCCGAAGAAGCGCTCGATTACCCGCCGGGCATGGGCCGCATGGTCCTCGCGCCGCTCAATGCTGACCACCCGACCGGTTGGACCGACAGCCCTCGCCAATGCCATCGCCAGCGCACCGGAACCGGTCCCCGATTCGAGCACGCTCATCCCGGCCCCGATGTCGCCCCACATCAGGATCGGACCGACGTCCTTGGGGTAGACGACCTGTGCTCCTCGCTTCATCCGAAGGATGTAGTCGGACAGGCGGGGTCGGAGCGCAACCAGCCGCGCCCCGTTCGAGGTCCACAGCGACGTCCCATCGGGCTGATCGATGACCGCGTCGTGCGACAGCGTGCCGCCGTGGTACTGGTAGACCGCCCCCGGGGTGAGATCCACCAGATACGTGCGGCCGCGGGCGTCGACCAGCAGACAGACGTCGCCCGCCTCGAAGGGGCGGCTCATCGGCCGGCCAGGATCAGCGGCAGCGTGAAGGAGATGACGAGGGTGACCGCGAGGAAGATCACGAAGATACGGATCATGCGGTCTCGATTGCGGAACATGACGCCATGGTACGAGCCGCGGCCGCCGGTGAATGCGTTCCCGCCGCGAACCGCCGGCGCCGGGCCCCGACCGTTCCGCCGCCGGCCACTAGCCTCTCGGCTATGACGCCGATCGCACGTGGCCTCAAGTACCTCGCCAGAGGAGTCCGGACCGGCAACGCCGGTTTCGCCGGTCTCGGAGCAGCGCTCGCCGCCTACGGCTGGCTGAAACGCCGGGCACGCCCGAAACGAGAGTTGTTGTATGCCCGAACCTTGAAGCGCGGTGATGCGCTGCGGATCAGCTTGCTCGGACCCGAGAGGAACGAGGAGATCGAGGTTGCCGCGGATCCGGAGTCAGACTCCTCAGCCGAGTAGTCCGGCCGGGGCCTAGCCGAGCCGGAAGACCTCGACCCGCGCCGAGCCCTTCTTGCCCTTACGCCGCCCGGACAGGTAGGCGATCAGGATGATGACGACCGCGGCGACCGCGATGATGACGCCGGTCGTCTTCGCCTGCTCGCCGGTCTCGTCGACGATCTCCTGGATCTCACGCAGCTTCGCTTCGAGATCACTCTTCTCGACCGTCATCGTGAAGCCCTCCACATGATCAGTCCGGTCACCATGAGCAGCCCGATCGACGAGATGACGTACCCGAATCCGCTCCAGATCGCCCCGTCGGGGAGCAGCATGATGATCGCCCTGGTTGCAGCGATGGCGAGGAAGAGCGCCGCCAGGAAGAACACGAAGCCGGCGGCAAAGCCGATGCCGGCGAGCCGTCCCAGTGCCTTGGCGGGGCCGGCGATCTGACCGCGCACATACTCTTTGGCAAGGTCGGTGAACTCGGAGATGAGCTCCGGGAGTTCTTTGACTCTCGACGTCACGTCGTTCCCTTCCCGCCCAGGGCGCTCCGCAGGAGCCGGGCTTCGCGCCGCAGGACGAGGATGCCCCGCTCCAGTCTTTGGCGAGCCGTGCCGGCTTCCAGCAGGTCCTGGACCTCAGGCCAGCTGATCCGCAGGTATGAGGCTACCTCATGGGACGCGGTGGTCGGATCGGGGCTCAGCCGGATCGAAATGTCGCCTGATTCACCGGACTCGGCCAGCGCTGCCATATAGGCCTGGACTGCCCGCCCGGCTTCCTCGAGCAGCGCGTCGGGAACGTCGTCGGCAGGGTCGTCGACGGGCTGCGTTCTTCGCTCGGGAGTGATCGCGACCAGCAACTCGCCCGCCAGCGTATAGAAGACGCTGGAATCGTCGATGAGTTCGAGCGACTCGATGCGAGCAACGGTCCCGACCCTGCCCGGTTCGTCATCGGGTGAGTGGTGCAGCACCAGGACCCGGGCACCGGTCTCCCACTGCCGGTCTGCTCCGGCGATGGTCATCGTCGTTCCCGGGATCAGCACTCGGCGGGTCGGGAGGAGCGGAAGGGGGTCGGGCACGGGCTCATCGTACGGGGTCGCCGTCGGTTGCCGGCGATCCGCGGGAGCCGGACATGCCGCCACTACGCTCGCACCATGACCGGCACACCTGCGGATGAGCCGCGCCCCGGCCGCCGCAACACCACGCTGATCCTGGGCGGCCAGGCCATCACTCTGCTCGGGGACTATGTCGCCATCCTGGCGCTCCCGCTGTTCGTGCTCGAGTTGACCGGCTCGGCGCTGGATCTCGGTCTCACGACCGCGTTCGAGACGATTCCCACGCTGCTCTTCGGCTTCGCGGCGGGTGTCGTGATCGACCGGATCCCGGTGCGGAGGGCCCTTGTCGTTGCAGATCTCGGTCGCGCTGCAGCCTTTGCGGTGCTCGCGGTTGCTGTCGCGACCGGTGCGGCAGAGCTCTGGATGGTGTTCCTCGTCGCATTCCTCGTCGGTTCGATGACGGTCGGGTTCGACTCGGGGTTCCAGGCCTGGCTCCCCTCGCTGGTCCCGCCGACGGCGCTGGTTGGGATGAACTCGAAGCTCCAGTTCATCCGGACGGCTGCGTGGACGGTGGGGCCGCCGGTCGCGGGATTCCTCGCCGTGCGCGGCGCCGGAGGGTTCACCGCCGCCTTCGTACTCAATGCGGTGACGTTCGCGCTCTCCGCCGCGGTCGTGCTGGCGCTCTCGGAACTCCGGCCTCGCCCCAAGGGAGAGCACCCACCGTGGTGGGCTTCCCTCACCGAGGGCCTCGGCTACCTGTGGCGGGACTCGCTGCTCCGCAGCGCCACGCTGGCCGCCACCGGACTCAACCTGGTCTTCGCTGCGATGGAGGCGCTCCTCGTGCTGTTCGCTCTCGACCGCCTCGGCATCGAGAGCGAGCGCATGGTGGGCTGGCTGTTCGCCGGGCACGCCCTGGTCGGTGCCGCCGGGGTGGTTGCGGCACCCTTCCTCACCCGCCGGTTCGGCCTCGGGCGGACGTTCATCCTCGGGCTTTCGTTGCCGGCGATCGGGTTCCTGGTGCTGAACTTCGTCGCACCGCAGCTTGCCGAACGCAGCGATCTCACCGCAACGCTGGTGGCGATCGCGCCGGCAGGTATCGCGTTGGCCGGGCTGTCGGTCACCAACGTGGCTTTCATGACGCTCCGCCAGCAACTCCCCCCGCCTGCCGTCCTCGGCAGAGTGATCGCCGCTTCGCGGACTCTGGCCTGGGCCGGATTGCCGATCGGACCCGTGGTCGGCGGCGCCATCGCCGACGCGTATGGCCTCGGTGTGGTGTACGGAGGCGCCGCGCTGCTGTTGCTGGCGATCACGGCCACGCTGATGACGACCCGTCTCTGGCGAGTCCCGATTCCGGTCGCCGAGAGCTAACGCCCGTCAGTCGAACTGCCCGGCGGCGATCGCGACCAGATCGCCCAGCACCCGATCGACCTCGTCGCCGGTCGTGTAGTGGACGAACCCGATGCGCACCAGCCCACCCCGGTCGAGCGTCCCGAGGCACCGCATCACCTCGAGGGCGTAGTAGTGCCCGCTCCAGGTGTAGATCCCCCGACCGGCAAGGAGAGCGGACACCTCACCGGCGTGCCGGCCCTCCACCTCGACCGCAAAGGTCGGCGTCCGGCTGGCGATCAGATCGGGCTCCGTCGGCCCGTAGACCCGCAGACCCCGGACCGCGGCGGCACCTTCGAGGAATTGCCTCGTCAGATCCGTCTCGTACTCCGCGATTGCACCCATTGCGGCGACCAGGCGATCGCGGCGCCGGACACCGGTTCCCAACTCGGCCAGATAGTCGACCGCCGCCGCCACGCCGGCAAGGCTTTCGAAGCTCTGGGTGCCGGTCTCCCACTTGCCGGGGCCGGAGGCAGGCGCCGGTTCCACCTTGTAGGGGTGCAACGCTTCGAGGAGTTCGGCCCGCAGCATCTGGACGCCGGTGTGAGGTCCGAAGAACTTGTAGGCGGATGCGGTGAGGAAGTCGCAGCCGAGGGCGCGCACGTCGATCGGCAGGTGGGGAGCGGCGTGCACGGCATCGACGGCCACCAGTGCCCCGGATGCGTGCGCTGCGGAGATCACCCGCTCAAGCGGCGGCTTCGAGCCCAGGGCATTCGACGCCATAGTCACCGCCACGAGCCGGGTACGGGGCCCGAGGAGACTTTCGAGGTGGTCGACATCGAGCATGCCCGACACCGGATCAAGATCGGCCACCCGGACCTCAACACCCCGATCGGCGGCGGCAAGCCGCCATGGCGTCAGGTTGGCATCGTGGTCGAGTCGGGTGACGACGATCTCATCACCCGATGTCCAGGTCCTGGCGACCGCACGGCTCAGCGCAAAGGTCAGGCTTGTCATGTTCTGACCGAACACGATCTCACCCGGCTCCGCCCCGAACAGGTCGGCGGCCGCCGCTCGGGCGGCCGCGATAGTGGCATCGGCCAGGTCGCTCGACGCGAACCCACCCCGCAGGTTCGAGACCCCGGCGCAGAACGTGGCGCTCATCGCATCGATCACCGAATCCGGGACCTGTGTGCCCCCTGGACCATCCAGGTAGGCGACAGGTCTGCCGTCCAGCGTTCGGGCGAGAGCGGGGAACCGGGTTCGGAGAGAGGCAACGTCGAAGCTCGTCATGCTGCGATCGTACCGGTGCCCGGGGAGGCGGCCGCAGGTAGCCTCGGCTCATGACGCTGAACACTCAGGAAACCGCCGGGTCGGTGGTTCAGACCGAGGGCATCAGCTACCGGCCGGTCGCCCGGAAGTCGAGTCTGCGGCTCGGCCATCGGCACTGCGGCATCGAAGCGAGCTACCACCGGCCCCACCGGGTCGAGGTTCACCGGGCTGACACGTTGATCCGCACCGTTGCGGTGCCCGATCGGGAACTCCAGATCAGGATGTTCCTGTTCGGGATCATCGCACTGGCGGTGCTGGTCCGAAGGAGACGAGGATCCAGATGACTGAACGGCACGAGGAAGTAGCCGAGTTCCTACAGGGGGCACTCGACAAGATCGCCGGGTCGATCGAGGCAGCCGACGTGTTCTCTACCCCGGTGGAGGCGAACGGCCGGGTCGTCATCGCTGCAGCGTCGGTGGAGCGGGCAGGCGGTTTCGGCTACGGAGCCGGCAGCGATGCCAGCGGCGAGGGCGGGGGCGGCGGGGGTGGCGGCACCCACACCGCCGAAGGCTCCTCGTCCGGAGC
>CAZEHO010000006.1:0-110349 GCA_964511945.1 uncultured Acidimicrobiia bacterium
CCAACCGCGCAGATTTCAACCGGCGCAAACCGCGCAGATTTCAACCGGCGTTGACCAACGACTACTCGGTGAATCCTCGGTATGTGGGCCGGAGAGTCGAAGTGACGGTGACCCTCAACGAGGTGGTCGTGACGTGCGAGAACACCGAGGTGGCCCGTCATCGCCGATGCTTGGCGAAATACCAGACGTTGCTGGCACCACAACATGCTCGGGCACTGCATCAGATGAGAGCCGAAGCCACCGAACCGGGACCGGTTGAGGTGACCGTTGAGGAACGTGACCTCGACGTCTACGACTGTCTTGTCGAGGTGGCCTCATGACAACAACGAACAAGGCTTCTTCGGATATCGCCTATCTGTGCCGGGCTCTCAAAGCCCCCTCAATGGGCCAAGCGTTCGGGCGGCTCGCCGAACGGGCCCGTCAAGAGGAATGGAGCCACGAAGAGTTCCTCGCTGCCTGCCTCGAACGGGAGGTTGCCGCCCGCCAGACCAACGGCGGTGAGCTCCGGATCAAAGCGGCACGGTTCCCAGCCCGCAAAACCATCGAAGACTTCGACTTCTCCTTCCAACGGTCGTTGAAACGAGACACCCTGCTGCATCTGGGAGCCCTCGATTTCGTGCTCGCTCGAGAGAACGTGGTGTTCTTAGGCCCACCCGGCACCGGCAAGACGCATCTCGCGATCGGCCTGGGGATCAGAGCCTGCCAAGCCGGCCATCGGGTCGCGTTCGCTACCGCCACCGACTGGGTAGCGAGGCTCGCCGAAGCCCACACCGCCGGTCGTCTCGGAGACGAACTCACCCGCTTGGGCCGCATCCCACTCATCGTGATCGATGAAGTCGGATACATCCCCTTCGAAGCCGAAGCCGCCAACCTCTTCTTCCAGCTGGTCTCCGCCAGATACGAACGAGCCTCCGTCATCGTCACCTCCAACAAACCGTTCGGACGCTGGGGAGAGGTCTTCGGAGACCCCGTCGTCGCAGCAGCCATGATCGACCGGCTCGTCCACCACGCCGAAGTCGTCTCCCTCAAAGGAGACTCCTACCGGCTCAAAGACCGCGACCTAGAGAGAGTGCCAACCAACGACACAGAGTGACCAACACCCGGCCCGGGGGGGTCAATATTCAACCGGTGCCAGGGGGTCAACTTTCAGCCGGTGTTGACATCGGGGTCCATTCGGCTCAGCAGGAAATCGGCAGCATCGAGGCCGAACCCCTCCCCCCGTTTAAGAGATCCCTGAATCCTCTGAGACGGTCAGAACCAAGGGGGATCCGACTTCTCCGCTCGAAGGCTGCGAGAGTGTCGTCCGCCGTGAGACCTCGGCGGATGAGAAGACCTCCTGAAGGCTCTCTGCATGCTTGTCGAGGTCCGAAGGCAGTAGGTGGCCATAGCGGTCCATCGTGACTGTGATCGACGAATGGCCCAGTTGCCGCTTGATTGCCTCGGGGTCCGGCTTGTCGACGTTGTCGGCTGCGGCTTGCTTCTGTGTCGACAGAGCCCGGCTCAAAGCCCGGTCTGGAGGTCCCGCACGAAGGCGACGATGTCGGCGAGGTCTTGGTTGTCGAGTCCTTCCACCGCCGGCATGGTCCCGACACCGCCACGGACCGATCGCACGATGGCGTCGGTGTCAATTGGTGGAGTGGCGCGGGATCCGATCAAGCTCGGTCCTGCTTCGGTGCCTTCTCCGTAGTAGCCGTGGCAACCGCTGCAGCGATCGGCGAACGAGTACTCACCGGCCGCTACGTATCCCATCGGGAGTGCCCGGTCGGCGGCTGCCTGCATCATGACGGCGACGATCACGATCAGCAGCATGAACAGCCCGATTCCGAGCGCGGTTCCGTAGCGGAAAGGCCAGCGGTCGATCACCGTCGCCCCTTGGGCAGCACGCGAGGACGGCTGAAGGCAACTCCCATGCCCTTCTCATCGGCGCCTGCTCGGGGGTGCTTGAGAGGGCCACAGCCGGCGGCTCATCGTGCCATCGAGCTCCGCCCGCAGGTGACGGTGTTCGTGATGTATGCGAACCCAACATCCAGGACGGTTCGTTTCGGATGCTCTCGGTCGCCACCCAAACACGATGTGGGACGGCTATTGCCCGATGACTGCCGAAGACGTGTTGAGGGAATGTCCATCAGAAGGGAGGCGCCGGTCATGATCCCGGCCTTCGTTCAACCTCTCCGTCCGGGCGCCCGGGTCAGGGCGTCCGCCGCCCTGGACAGGGTGGAGTGGTTCCGTCTCACCTCGTCTCGGCGCGCGACGGCGACGGGACCTGGCCTGGGGCACGGTGGCGCCGGTGGTAGGCCGGGTTCTGCCCGCTCCAGCAGGGGTGCCCAGTCCGACCTCAGGGCATGTCGTTGGGCCGGGTGGGGACATCGCGGTCGCGCCAGATCACTGAGCGGTGGGTGGTGGACAGTGTCGCTGACCAGGTCAGCGTGAGGCCCCAGAAAGCGACCATGACCGGATGCAGCACAGTGGACCACAGCGGGTCCCTGCCCAGATGCGAGGTCAGCATCCGGTTGCTGAGGAGCAGGGCTACCTGCCACAGAGCGGCGGTGGGGATGTCTCCGCCGACGATGCCGAGACCGACTCGGAGGAAGGGGAAGAGCAGCACCGGCAGCAATCCGAGGAGGAACGCGGCCGCGATCCATGGGTTGTAGCCGACTCCCCCGTAGGCGTTCTTGGAAAAGCCACGCCAGATTTCGCTGAGCGAGTCGTACCAGTGCGTTTCCACGAGGTCCGTGCCGTTGGCCAGCCGCACCGGGTAGCGGGCCGCCTTCACCGCCCGGCTCAACTCGACGTCGTCCACGATGGAGTCGGGGCGGGCGGCATGCCCTCCGGCCGCGGCATAGGCCTCGCGGGTCAGCAGCATGAAGGGCCCGAAGGCCATGGCGATTGCCGGGTGGGTGGCACGGTGCGCGAGCCCCATCGGGAACAGGGCGAACATGGCGTGGGTCACCATGGGGAGCAGCACCGACCCGCTCACCGACCCCCGCTGGGCCCGGGGCACCAGCGACACCAGCCCGGCGGCTTCTTCCTCGCGCAGCCCCATAGCCGCCGACAGCGCTCCGGGGGCCAGGTAGGTGTCGCTGTCGATGAAGCAGAGCAGATCGCCCGATGCCGCCTGGGACAGCTGGTGGCATGCCCAGTTCTTCCCGGTCCAGCCTGAGGGGAGGGGCGCTCCATGGAGCAGGCGCACCCGGGAGCCACCCGCCTCCCGCGCGATTGTCGCGGTGGCATCGGTGGATCCGTCATCGAGAACGATGATCTCCAACCTGGGGTAGTCCTGGGCGAGCAGAGACCGCAGGCAACGGCCGATGGTCTTCTCCTCGTTGCGGGCGGGCACCAACACGCTCACCAAAGGGGCGTCATCTCCCCACATCCGGGCCAGCGGCCGGCGCAGGGTCCACTGGTTCCAAAGGATCAATCCCAGCTGCCCCAGGCACAACCAGGTCAAGGCCCAATCGAGGATGAACTCACGACTCACGCCCGGCTCCCCCCGTGCACCCGGTCCCATCCGGTCTCAGCCTCGATGCGTCGCATACGCGGCTCGTCGAGTATCCGCTTGACGGACACCAGCAGAAAGGCCCCCAGCACCACCCCCATCACCTGATAGGAGTACCCGAACAGAGGGACACAGGCGAAGGCCAGCACGCACATCGTGACCAGCGTGGGCAGGAAACGGCGGGTGAGCAGCCAAGCCACTCCACTGGCCCCGGCGCCCACCATCCCCGGCCACGGAAAGAGAGCCACCCCAAAGCCCCCCGCACACGCCACGCCCTTGCCCCCCACAAAACGAAGCCACACCGGGTAGGCGTGCCCCACCACCAGGAAGGCGGCCCCAACCCCCAACTGCCACAGTGGGGAGCGCCCATACAGCAAAGCGACGGCGGAACCTTTACCCATGTCCACCACGGTCACCACCACCCCCCACCACGGACCTACCTCGTGGAAGGTGTTGCGCGCCCCTACATTGCCCTCTCCGACCTCCCGAATGTCGATGTCGCGGGCGAGACGCCCCACCAGATAGGCCGTGGGGAAGGAACCGAAGGCATAAGCCACCAGGGCAGTGCCCAACACCGTCCAGGCCATTTCCACGCCGTCCACTCCCGGGAAAGGGTCTTCCGGAACCGAGCCTAGGCATGAGAACCGACGCTGTCGGTCTCTCGGTGTCCCCGGCTTGGGGGCATCCTTTCAGTCGGTGGGGAGGATTCGGCCTTCGTAGGTAATCAGCGGCCAGGTGGCCTTGTGGACCGTCCCGGGTTTCTTGGGGGCTCCTGTCCCTGAGGGGACTGGAGCATGGGGAGAGCTCCCAGGAATTCTGGCCCGGGCGTTGGTCGCGTTCCGGACCGCCGCTCCGGGAACGGATCAGGGTGATTCCCGATAGGAGGGATCGCCAGCGACTGGCATGCTCTCGGCGTGGAGGGGAGCGCTGATGTCCGACCAACCCGAAACTGAATCCTCGGATCGTCAACCGCTGAAGGACTGGGAAAGAACACTCTTCTCAATCGGGGTGACGCTGACCGTAATTGGGCTCTTCGGGGCGGCGGGCGGATCGATCGCCGGGGCCACGATGCCTGAGTGTCCGGCACCGGAAGCCTCGGGTCCTTTCGGCTTCAACGTGCTCGCAGGACTGTTCGATTGCCTCGACAGAACACTCGGAAACATCGCGCTCGGAGGGTTCATCGGTGTGCTCGTAGGTGTGGCCGGGGCGGTCTGGGCGGTTCGCCGCATCAGAAGGCGGCCACCGCCCCGAGCGGTCCTCTGGTCGGTCTCGGCCGTCGTTCCGCTTGCCATCCTTGCGGGCATCATCAACGCCACGTTCGTCCAGAGTGATCCGCAGAGGATGCTCGATCCCTGTGCCCAGGCCTTCGGCGGCCCACCGGGAGTTGTTCGGGAGGCAGGCCGAGAACTCATCGGCGAGGGATCGATCGTCTTCTGGAACGACGGCGGGATCTGTTCTGTGGCCGGCGGGGAGACTGCCGCCGCTTCGATCCCCGACCACATCCGTGATGTGAATCGCTACCACTACGACATGATCAGCATGTCGGCGGATGGGTCCCGATTGGCGATGGTTGCCCGCGACACGATCGTGGCCGGCACTACCGACGGCAGCTCGCGACTGAACGAGATCTCCGACGATCCAAGGGCCGATGTCCCGGCATTGTCGTGGGATGGATCCAGGGTTGCCTTTGCCTTGAGGTTCGGCGGGAAGCCCGGTGAGATCATCGTGGCGGATGCCGACGGACGGAATCCCCGGTCCATTATCCAGGCCCAAGGCGTGGCCGGCATTGCCTGGGCGCCGGACGATCGGAGCCTCGCGTACATCGCCTGTGTCCCGAACGATGTGGGCGGCTGCACCTCCGCCGATGCCCTCTGGGTGGCCGCGGCCGACGGGACGAACCCGCGTCTGCTCGTCGAGGGTAGGGAGTTGCGCTCGCCGGTGTGGTCACCCGGCGGGGATTCGATCGTGTATGAGCGAAGGGCTTGGAACCTGTACTCGATCGACGTGGCGACCGGAGAACAGCGGCTCCTCACCAAGCGGGGCCACAGCCCGTTTTGGTCGCCCGACGGAAGCCGGCTCGGCTACATCGGCGGTTCCGCGGGTGGAATCTGGTCCGTAACCGTCACCGGTGGGGATGCTCAGAGGCTCCTGGATCACGACATGGTCGGCATCGAGTGGATCTGGTGGCTCGACCACCGGCTGCCGAACTCCGGCTGATTTGCCCCGCCTAGAACCGGACGCTGAGCTCGCTCTCGAGGAAGAACAGATCCTGAGTGAAGCGGCGATGCTCCGGTTCATCGAGCCAAGCGTACGCTTGCTCGAGGTCGGCCTGATGGAGACCGATCTCACCATCGAGGCGCTCTCAAAACCCTGACCTCGAGGCCCCTCATTCGGCGCAAACCGGTCGGGCTACGCTTGATCGCCATGTCCTCGCCCTTCAGCGAAGAGATCATCGATCCGTCCCACGATGTGCCCGGCGGCGTTCCGGTCACAAACGCTTTCGCCATCGGGTTCACCCCCCGATCCGGCAGCACGTTGCTGGCTCGGGCGCTGCTGGAGTCCGGCATCGCGGGCGCTCCCGGTGACTACTTCGCTCCGCACGTCCGCCAGGCTGCGGCCGAACGATGGGGTGACATCCCTCTGCGGCAGTACCTCGACATCCTCCTGGCGCACCGAACCTCGCCGCAAGGCGTGTTCGGGTTCAAGGTGGCCTGGCAGTCCTGGATCAGGGTCATGGACATCGGGGAGATGCTGAAGCCGATCAGGTGGGTCTGGGTGCGCCGCCGCAACGTCATCGCCCAGGCCGTGTCGCTGGAGATCGCCCGCCAGACCGATCAATGGAACAGTTGGCAATCCGGCGTCGAGAAGGAACCCGAATACGACTTCGACGCGATCCATGTGCACCGGCGCCGGCTGACGGCCAACAACCAGGAGTGGGAGCACTACTTCCGGGACCGGGAGATCACCCCGCTGGAAGTGACCTACGAGGACTTCGCCGCCGACTACACCGGAACCCTGGAAGGGGTGTTCGAGTTCCTCCAGATCGACACCAGCGGTGTCGAACTCCCTGAGCCGCCGTTCCAGAAGCTCGCATCGGAGCGCAACCGGGAGTGGATCCGGCGCTATCGAACCGATCTGGGCGACGAGGCACGGTCGGAGAGCTGAGCCGGGTCCAGATCCGGAGACCGGCAGCACACGCGAATGGGGAGCGGCCGAAACCGCTCCGATCGGTCATTGCCCCAGGAGTACGCGTCGGGAGCGGTGCGTGGGTGGAGGAATCGGTGCTACTCGATGGGGTCACGGTCGGGCCGGAAGCGGTGGTTCGCCACGCCATCGTCGGCGAGCACTCGGAGCTGCCACCAATGGCCACAGTCGATCTCACAGTCGCCTCCGCCCGGCGATGGGCCGTATCGCCCGGGGGTGTGGTGACCGTGACCCGTCGCGACAGGGTTCCTGTTCGCCGAACCGTCGAACCGGCCCACCGTGCTCCACAGCGGGGTCCGAAGGCGCCGGTACCGCTGCAACTCGTGGCGAACCTCGACCCCTGACCTTGGTCGGCACCGCTGGGGAGAATCGATCCGGGCTCCTGAGCCATCGCACCCGGTACCCTCGCCCGATGAGGGCCAGGGTCTCCATCGCCGCTGTCGCACTCCTCGCGGCTGCGTGCGCTACCGGGGAGTCAGCGCCGTCGACCACGACGGCACCACCTTCGTCGACGACGACTACCACGACGACCCTCCCTCCCACGACCACGACGACAACGGCCGCGCCGACGACCACGACAACGCCGGCACCCGCACTCGACGTTGCAGATGTCGCCGGTGAAGGCCCGCCGTGCGCCAACATCACGGCCCTCGACAACACCGCTCGGCCGGTCTACACCAACGACTGTCCGGTGACGGCAGCCGCCTGGCCGGATGCCGATTACCGGGTCAAGGGCCGAACCGGGGTGCTCGGCTGGCTGGTCGAAGATGATCCCGACGGGTTCTGCGGGATCCCGGGTGCTTACTACCAGTGCTACAACGCGCCGATGCGGGCGGTCCTCGGCGGTGTCCTCCTGGAGACCGGCCAGACCACAGTGGTCGCGGCGGTCTGGAAACCCGCGACCGGCGGGTACGAGTGGACCCTGCAGGAGCTGTGGACCGCAACCTTCTACCTGGGGGATCACCCGGAGTCTGGAGAACCGATCGTTGGTGAGTTCCTGCTCTCCTCGCCCGGCCAGCTCCAGGGCACCGATCCCAACGCCGCCGGGTGGCGGGTCTGCCTCAACGGCAACCTGCTGGCAAGCAGCGAGGTCTCCTGTCTGCAGGCGCCGAATCGCCAGATGCCCGTTGCCCGGATGGTTCACCAGGTCCTCGAAGTGGGGCGCGCCTATGCCTTCAGTGTCTTCTACACCTTCGATCCGAATGAAGCCTTCGCCGCCATCCCGTCGGACTACACCGCAGACACCGGGGCGTGGGGGCACATCGTGGACACCTGGGTGGATTGGGTCACGTACTCCCGCGATCTGCGCGATCAGGTGCAGGGTGAGGCGCCGCTGGGCCTTCCGCCGACCCACCGGGGGCTCATCCTCGACGTGATCCTCGACGAGATCCCACAGGAACTGGTGTGAAGTCGATCTGCTCCACCGGATACGGCGGAGTCATCGGCCGGGCGTAGCGCTCCAGGCGCGCTCGCGTGTCGTCGCGATAGCGCTTCAGGATGAGGTCGAGCGCCGGCGGGTAGTGGCGGTCGAAGATCGATAGATCCACATGACGGTTTGCCCGGATCATCGGGTGTCGCAACACCCGCCGGGGCAAGCGCAGCCCGAGACGTTCGGCCGATCCGAACGTCTCCACGTACGACGCCGCATGCATTGGATCGGTCTGGAGCACCTTGCGCCTCACCTCCCGGCTGAGCCGCAAGGCCCGTCCGAGCCGGGCGTCGGTCCGGAAGCAGTTGATGCAGGTCCGGCACGGCTCACCGGCCCCGCGCACGCACCCGAGAGCGACGTCCTCGAGCCCCTCCCGGACCATGATCTGCTGGGAGAGCGTGCCGTGGCACCCGGCGACAGCCCAGAACATGCCGAGCCCGATCGACGCCAGCCGCGGCGCCAGGGTTTGGCAGAGTCCGCTGTCTGCGAAGTCGCGCCACCGCATACCCTGTTCGAAGTAGCTGCCACACAGGTTGGTCCCGACCCCGACGCTGTCGAGGTCGAGATAGTCGCCCAGCAGCAGGAGGTGTGCCATCACGGCCATGTCCTCGCTGAATCCAAGGCGGTGTCCAAAATGGGTCCGGATCAGCTCGTGGTCGGATCGGACCCGGATCACCGAACGTCCCCACCTCCGCTCCGCTTCGGTAAACATCCGGTGGGCATTGTGGTGGCGGAGCTGGGACGGGAAGTCGCGTTCGTGATACGCCAGTGCAGTGCTGGGTGGCATGACCAGCAACGCTGCGGTGGAGTCGGTCCCGCCCGAGTACGCCAGGCCGGGCCGGCTCCCGGGCGGCCGTGACGGCGTCCAGTCGGCCAGGGTCCCGTGGATCCATCTGCCGACCAGGAACGCCGAGGCGACCCGGACCAGATCGGGATGGGTGTCGGCCAGGGACCATCCATCCGGCATGTCGAAGTGGTGCCGATGGCCACCGGCATCGAGCCACAGGCGTTCGGCTTCTTGCGTCCAGCGCACTGCACCGCCGGCAAACTCCACCCCCATGACCGGCGACACTAGGGCTCAGTCGCGGGTGCTGCCGGGCTTGCCGTAGCTCTTGAACTTCTCCAGCACCCGGGCCATCTCATCGTTACCGAGGATCGGCGGGCCGCCGAGGGTGAGCGTGTAGTAGTACTCACGGGCGAGCGTCTCGACCTCCACCGCCAGCCACAGTGCCTTGGCGAGATCCGGGCCGGTGGCGATGCTGCCGTGGTGGGCGAGCAGACAGGCGGCCCGATCTTCCAGAGCTTCGAGCGCATTCTCGGACAATTCCTGAGTGCCGTATGTCGCGTAGCGGGCGCAGGGGATGGTGGTGCCGCCGGCGGCGCCGACCATGTAGTGGAGCGCCGGGATCTCGCGCTCCATGATTGCGATGGTCGTGGAGTACACCGGGTGGGCGTGAACGATCGCCCCGATCTCCGGCTTCGCGTTGTAGATATCGAGGTGGAAGCGCCACTCGGAGGAGGGGTCGACCTCACCGTCGATCGTGCCGTCCCAGCGCATGAACACGATGTGTTCCGGCTCAGTCTCCCTGTAGGGAATGCCGGTCGGCGTGATCAGCATGCCGTCGCCGAAGCGAACGCTGGCATTTCCGGCCGTTCCCTGGTTGAGGCCGACAGCGTTCATTTCGAGGCAGGTGGCGATGATCTGGCGCCGCAGCGTCAGCTCCTCGGGGGTCATTCGGGGTCACTCCCGGCGGATGGACTGTTGAGCATGCGCCACACCGGACGGGTCACCTCGTGTCCTGCCCGGTAGGCGGGATACCGCTGATCGGCCGCGACCATGAGCTGCGGCTCGGGCTCCTCGGCATCGCCGAGATACGGTTCCACCCACGAATCGAGACCGGCGACCACGGATTCCGTGATCCCGACCGACGCTGCGGCCACCAGAGCAGTCCCGGCCGCTCCGGTTTCGCCGCGGGTCACCACTCGAACCGGCGCACCGACCGCGGCGGCCAGAAGGCGGCGCATCAGACGACTGCGGGCGGCACCCCCGGTGAGGTGGATCTCCGACGGATCCAGGGCATGAGCGCGGTAGCAATCGCGGGCGGCGAAGGAGATGCCCTCGTAGACGGCCCGGGCCAGGGTCCCGAGCCCGGACCGCTCCGTGAGTCCGAGCACCTGGGCACGGGCGGCGGGATCCACGAACGGGCCCCGTTCCCCTTCGGCGATGTAGGGGTGGAACACCACGGTGTCGGACGTCGTCGCCGCCGCTGTCGCCTCGAGGCGCTCCAGGATGGCGGCACGATCAGCGGAGGCCCCGGCGAGTTCGATCGACTCCGACACGATCCCGACCAGCCAGTCGATATTGAGGGTGGCGGCCATGTGCGAGATGAAGGCGCACCAGGTGCCGGGAACCGGGAAGGGGATCGTGTAGCCCACCTGTTCTGGAGCCAGCACGACATCGTCGGCGCTGCGGTAGAGGCGGAAATGGTTGCCGGCGCTGCCGAGGATCGAGACACCCACCGATGCGTTCGGTTCGTAGAGACCGGATCCCAGTGCACTGGCGACCGCGTCGATCGGTCCGAGTACGACCGGCGTTCCGGGGCGGAGTCCGGTGGCGGCTGCGGCGTCGTCGGTAAGCGGATCGTGCTCGACGGTCCCGTCGACAATCTCGGGGCGGAGATGCCCGACGTCCGCGAGCCCGAGCACTTCGAGAACATCGTCCGAGTACGCCCGGGTCCGGTAGTCGCCGAAGGTGAGCACGCCTTCGGTCGGGTCGGTGGCGGGGCGACCCGTACAGCTCAGATACAGCCAGTCTTTGGGGTGGAGGACCGCCGTCGCTCGTTCGACGCGCTCCGGGCGGTGGTCCCGGAGCCAGGCCAGTTGCGCCGATTGCAGGCACGGGTTGAGCGCGGTGCCCGTGATGTTGTGGAGCGCCGGACCGGCCTCCGAGGTTCTCCAGCGCTCGACGATCGACCCGGCTCGCGAATCCAGCCAGGTCAGGCCTGCGCCGACCGGCTGTCCTTCCCCGTCGACGAGCCATGCCCCATCGCCGTGAGCGGTGATGCCAACCCCCGCGGTTCGGGCGGCGAGATCGGGGACGTCCTCGGCGAGGCTCCGCAGCGCCGCTGCAACGGCTTCCCAGGTCTGGATGGGGTCTTGCTCGGCGCCCCCGTCGGGGAGGCGACTGATCACGCTCGGGGCCGACGCAACGGCGATCTGGGTGCCGTCGGGGGTGAACGCGACGGCCTTGATGACCGAAGTGCCGGCGTCGATCCCGATGAGGAGGTCGTCCATCGGCGCCCACCCTAGATCGAGTCGGAGGGAGCCCGGGTCTGGCGGTGCAGTTGCTGCGGGGCGGCAACTGCGTAGCCTGGGTGCGCAATGGGTCGTGATCCCCACCGCCGTCGTTCCACCTCGCCGAGCGGGGAACTCGTCCGGCGCGCCAAGGAGCAGCTGGATCAGGCGGGATCGGGTGCACAGTCGGTTCTCGAGGAGGCCCGCCAGATGCTGGAGCGCCAGGCCGTCGAGGCCAAGGCGCGGACACCCATGCCCGGGCTTCCGGAAGACCTCGAGGAGTACTCACTGCCGGTTCCGGTGCAGGTGGACGAGGCGGGACCGGTGATGCGGACGCCGCAACCGTCGCAGCGGGTCCCCACCCGCCGCCAGCCATCGCGTCAGCCACATCCGGGACAGCAGACGGGAGGGCCGGTCGCCGCTCGTCGCGGCAGCCTGGTGGCCGCCCTGTTCGGGGTAGCGTTTGCGATTCTCGGGGTCGCCCTCGTGCTCGGCCTCTTCGTTGCCTCCGAGGTCGATGACGGAGGCGAGATCATCGAGGAACCGGCGACCACGATCGTCTTCGAAGAGGAAGTCGTCGAGATCCCGCTGATCATCGAAGTGATCAACCGGGATGGCTTCTACCTGTCACCCGGCATCATCGATCCGCGCAACGAGGTCGGTGAAGCCGTGCAGCGGGCACAGGCGAACGGCGTCGGATTTGCCGCCGTCGTCCTGGTCGAGGATTGGCCCGAGCCGAGCGCCATCGCTGGTGAGATCGAATCATCGGTCGGGCAGGAAACTGTCCTGGTGCTGACCGCGACCCAGGCCGGGATCAGCAGTTCGGTCTACGACTCCGACGTGATGAATGCGGCGCTGAACGCCGGCTCGGAGGCCTTCGCCGAAGGCGGCGATCCGGCCTACGTTCGCGCAGTTGTCGATCTGCTGATCGCAGTGGGGTAGGCCCGGCGGGCGCGCAGAAGGGTGGCACCGCAGTACCACCCCCTCCCGCAGATTGGCTCAGGCGTCCTTGATCTCGCCGTTGTAGACGCCGCTCATGAGCTTCTCGAGTGTGTTCCGAGCGGAGGTCTTGGACGAGTAGCCCTGGCCGCCATCCGTGGCCACGACCTGCCCGTTCGATGCCCGCACTCGGAACGCCCACTTCCCGTCTTTGCGTTTGAGCAGCTCACCGCTGCCAGCCACATGTCCCCCGTGTGTCGACTGCGAACCACCCTACGTGGTGCGGTGAAGCAGTGTTTCTATCCGCGGTCGGCGCAGCCGTCGGCGCCGGCACTGATCGAGAGCACCCGGAGAACTTCAGTGCCGTCGGGATCCTCGGGCGGCACCTCGATCTCCACGTTCATGGCCCCGGCGAACATCGCGGTGCCCAGGTCCTCCTCGATCCAATCCGGTTGGCCGTAGGCGGCAATGAACTGGTCGATCGTGGAACCGATGGTGATCCGCTCCACCGTGGCCAGGCCACGGGCTCCGGAATCCACGAACGCCGGATCCTCGCTGAAGTAGGTGTACTGGGCGAACTGGCGCTCACCGGTCTCGACGTCGCTGAAGTCCACTTCGAGCACCGCGACCGGGCCGCCCGGCTCTGCCGGTTGGGCGTCTTCGTCGTCGGGATCGGGTTCCGGGACCGGAACCGGTTCCTGGATCAGCCAGGTCACATGGCGATTCGCCCCGCTGCAGGCGGGGCGGTCGGGGTCGGCCCCGACGATCCAGCCGCTGTCGCCGGTCGGCTCGCCGAGCACGAAGGAGAGCACCTCGATGGTGGTGTCCGGATCTTCCGCGAAGTCGGCCACGCCGAGGCCTCCCGGCGCCAGGCGCATCGGGCCCCAATCGATGGCGACGGTCGGCGGGGGCGGTAGTTCGAGGCTCATCCAGTAGGAGGTGTCGCCGCCGTTGGTGACCACGGTGATCCGATAATTCTGTGTCGTCGGCAGGGTGCCGGTCCAATTGCTCGGGTCGTCGGTGCTCTTGACCTCTGTGCCGTCGACACCGGTGACGGTGTAGGAGACATTGCCCTCGACGATGAACACGGTGAGCGACTGCCCCTCGGTGCCGCTCACCACGAAGATCTCGTCGTCACCTTCAGTCACGTTGCCGGCGACGCCGATGGTGGTGGCGCCATCCTCGAAGACGACGGCTCGTTCCTGGCTGCAGGCCCGCGCCAGTGAGGCGAACAGCCACAGGTCGGGGTCTCCGGTGGGAATCCGGCGCCGCTCCGCCTGGGCGATGGCGACGGCGTCGGCGGTGATCGGCCCGAATACCCCGTCCACGGTGACCTGGGGCCCGTCCGGCCACAGCGTCTCGTGCCCGGTGCACACCAGATAGAACTGCAGGGCGAACACGTACTCGCTGTCGTCGCCGATCGTGAGGAACGGGTTCCCGTTCGGCTCCAGTTCCACCAGGCTGCCGGGAAGCGTGGTCGTCGTGCTCGTGGTCGAGCTGGTGGTGGTGACGGCTTCGGTGGTGGTCGTGGTGGCGGCGTCGTCACCCGAGCAGGCGGCGACCAGCAGAGCTCCGAGAGCCAGCAGTGAGGCGCGGCGCGTCACTCGAGCCATGGAAGGAGGCTACTCGGGGTGCCGGCAGTTCGGTGCGATCCGCGTTCAGCCGCTCAGCAGGCCGGCTCTATCACCGTCCGGCGACGCGCTCCACCCGGCTGCGATCGATCAGCCTGATCGATCGGTATCCGGTTTCCACGATGCCCTGGGAGCGAAGTGCCCCGAGTGCCTCGTTCACCGATTGCCGGCTGGTGCCGAGCAAGGTCGCGATCGCAGACTGCGAGAGGTTGACTTGGCCGCGGTCGTCCGCTTCATCGAGCACCAAATCGGCAACCTGCTCCAGCACCGTTCGGTGGAGCAGCCGCAGTACTCGCCGCTGGGTGTCTTCGAGCTGGCTGAGACCTGCGACCAGCCAGCGGAGCGCGATAACCGGGCGCTGCACCAGCAACGGGAGCAGCTTGGTGCGATCCAATCGCAGGGCCGACACCGAGTCCACGGCCCTCGCCGAGGAGTGATACGGATTGCCCTGGAACATGGCGATGTCGCCGATCACTCCGCCGGGACCCACCCGGGTCACGACGCGGCTATCGGCACGATCCCCCCGGTAGAGTTCCACGCTGCCCTTGTGGATGACGAAGGCGGCTTTCGACTCGGTTCCCTGGCGGAACAGGTGCGTTCCGGGGTACTTGGTGATGTACCCACCGGCTGCGGCGATCGCATCGAGATCGTCCGGGGTGAGCATCAGATAGTCGGTTCGCCCAAAGCTGCGTGCCAGCCAGGCGTGATGCTGAGCGTCGGCGGGGTCGGCTGATCGTGTCGTCATTGGGTCAATCAACCCATCGGGACGTGCCGGGATTCCCGCAACATGGTCGGCAAATTGGCATTGCGGCCCGGACCGGGAACAGGGATCGGGGCCCGTCACGTTCCACCGGTATGAAGCGATGGCCGATCATCGGAGCGCTGTCCTTGATCGCGGTCGGCGCCGGGTTGTTTGCGCTGATCTCCGGCCCCGGCGACACGGCGGCCGAGCCGACCCGTGCACTCGAAATCGGCGATGTGTACGACCCGGTCCGGGCCGGTGAGCCGATCCCGGATGACTTCCACCAGTTGCTGAGCCGCGATGCGATCCGCCCCATCTACGATCCGCAGTTCGTGGCCACCGACGAGTCGGTCTGGACGGAGACCACGATCGTCATCGGAGTCGAAGTGAACGGTGATGCTCGTGCCTACAGCGTGGCCCTCTTGGGGCGCCGCGAGATGGTGAACGACACCATCGGTGGGGAACCGCTACTCGTCACCTGGTGACCGCTCTGCGGGACGGCGATGGTCCATCGCCGAGAGATCGACGGGAGAGCTGTGCTCTTCGGCAACCATGGAGCACTGTTCGGGAACGCCATGACCTGGTGGGACCACGAGACCGGCAGCGTGTGGAGCCAGCCGCTCGGCGAGGCAATCATGGGTCCGCTGACCGGCGAGACGCTCGAACTGGTTCCCTCCTCGCTCACCACGTGGGGTGCCTGGCGGGAAGCGCATCCCCAGACGTTCGCGCAGGATGTCCGGCCCGGCGGCGTATCGCTCAATCTGGCGAACGTCTCGATCGTGGTCGACTTCGGTGAGGAGGTTGCGGCCTATTCGGCCATCGTGCTGCGCCGTGACGGCCCGGCCAACGACGTGGTCGCCGGAACCGAGATCGTGGTGCTGACCGATCCCGCCGATCCCGACCGGTGGGCGGTGTTCTCCCGGCGACTCGACGACATGGTCGTGACCCTGGTGGACCGCGACGGGGTGATCGTGGATCTCGAGACCGGCAGCGAGTGGGATCCGGTGCGCGGTGTCGCCCGCAGCGGGCCCCTGAAGGGGGAGGTTCTCGGTGTGCTTCCGGGATTCACCGCCTTCCAACGCGACATCCCCACCTTTTGGCCGGAAGCCAGGATGTGGGGAGTCGATGGTTAGGCGCGCTGATCGGGGGGTTTGAGCCAGGGCCGGGTGCGGTTGGTGTGGATGAGGTGTGGTACCGCGATACCCACGACCGAGCCGAGCGCCGCAGCCGCGAGGAACTGCCGGGGGCTGTCGATGCTGAGGCCGAGCCAATCATTTACATCTCCGGCGGCCCAGGCGAACACGAATAGCGCCAGGCCCGCCAACCAGGACAGGCCCACGAGACAGCCGTGTGGAGGTGCCGGGCCGTCCTCCGGTGGTTGGCCGCCACGGTCCGGAGCCACGGTGCTCGCAGTGGGAATCCAGCCGAATCGCCTGCGGCCGTCGGCCACCAGGACCCAGTCACCGTCGGTGCGCTGCATCCGGAGACGATCCCCGGCCTCGGCGTAGCCGATCGGGGTGTGGGTCTTCCCATCCACAACGGAGGTGCGCTCTGAGACACGGACCCAGCGTGAAGACGCCACTCGTGCCCCTTCGTGCCGCAGCGCCACTGTAGGGGTCCGGATCATCCCAAGACGCGACAACCCCACGTTCCGGCCGGAGCCGGGACGTGGGGGAATCGAAGGTTGAGGGCCGGTTGCTTAGGCGGCCGGGGCGTCTTCGAGGCGGGCGGCCTCGACGCGAAGCCGGGCCAACGCCTCGTTGAGGATCTGGCGAACCCGCTCGGGGGTGACGCCGAGTTCCTGAGCGATCTCGGAGAGCGGCCGGGTGCGGCCTTCCTCGTCGAGACCGAAACGGGCGATGACGATCCGGGCTTCCCGCTCCGACAGCGAGCCGAGAGCGTCACGAACCACGTCGCGCATCTCTGCGCGGGCGGCCATGACCTCCGGGTCCTCGGCGTCGGCGTCGAGGATGAAGTCACCCAGGACGGCACCGTCTTCACCGACGGGGTTGTCGATGGAGATGGCGTCGGCGACCTCGAGGGCCTCCTTCACCTTGTCCACCTCGAGACCGGTCTCTTCGGCGATCTCCTCGTCGGTGGGGCGACGGCCCATCTGCGCCTCGAGTGCCGAGGCGGTGCTGCGGACCGTGCCCACGATGTCGTGCAGGTGGATCGGAATCCGCACCGTGCGCGACTGCTGGGCTATGGCCCGGGTGATGGCCTGTCGAATCCACCAGGTGGCGTAGGTGGAGAACTTGAAGCCCTTGCGCCAGTCGAACTTTTCGACCGCACGAATGAGGCCGGTATTGCCCTCCTGGACGAGATCGAGGAAATCGAGATTTGCTGCTCCCGCATAGCGGCGTGCGTTCGACACGACGAGTCGCAGGTTGGCCGTGATGAAGCGGTCCTTGGCCTTGCGACCCTCACGAACGGCGCGCTCGAGCCGGGCTCGCTCGAAGCCTTCGGTGATGTCACCGGAGGCGAGCTCCTCGGCTGCCCGCTCCCCGGCCTCGAGAGCCTGGGCGAGCTCGATCTCGTCGTCGGCGGTCAGCAGATCGTGGTTGCCGACGGAGTCGAGATAGACGCCGAGAGAATCGGCGGCGAGCCGCCCGCGATCATCGAGGATGTCGCGAGTGCGGGTACGAGTTCGGACGCGTGACGGCATTTGAGCCTTTCCAAAGGAAGTATCAACAACATCAACGGGCCAACTGGCCCGTTTGTTCCCGGTCGGCTGGAACCGGTACCACTCAAGGGTCGCACATTTTCGAATCTTGTCAAGCCCCAAATCGCGAAAACCTGAGAACCGGGCTCAACCCAGCCCACCGGCGAGGGCGGCGGCCGCCGGCGAGCGCCTCAATCTGACCATGGCGGCAATGCCCAGGGCCGGTCCGGCGGCGAGGATCGGGAAGGCCCAGCGCCATCCCCAGGCGTCAGCCAGCAGCGGAATCCCCTGGATCGTGACCAGGGTGAGGAGGAAGCCCAGGGCCGTCTGCAGGGTCAGCGCGGTTCCCCGGACCTCATCGTCGGCGGTTTCGGTGACCATGGCCGAGAACTGGGCGGAATCGGCGACCACCGCAAACCCCCAGACCAGGAACAGCCCGATCGTGAGCAGTGGATGTGTCCCGAACACCAGGGGCGAAAGCACCGCTGCGGTTCCCGAGACTGCCATCGCGGCGCCGGCGGAGAGGGTGCGTCCCCGCCGGTCCGCGGCGACACCCGCCGTCCATGCTCCGAGGCCTCCGATGGCGATGATCCCGAAGGTGGCCATCGGCACCCATCCGTCACCGTATCCGCCTGCGTCGGCGGAGGCCGCAAGGAATGCGGCAGTCCATGCCCACATTGCGTAGAGCTCCCACATGTGACCGAAATAGCCGTAGGAGGAGAGGCGGATTCCGCGGTTGCGGATGATCGCGCCGATATGACCCCAGGAGAACGATGTTGTCCCAACCTCGAACGGGCCGTCATCGATGGACCTCATCATCCACGCACCCAGTGCGGCGAGAGCGGACGCGGCCAGGACGACGCCGCGCCACTCGAGTCCGACGCCCTTGATTAGGTGCGGCCCGGCGCTGCCCACCGTCAGCGCGCCGACCAGGACCCCCAGTGCCATCCCGCGCCCGGAGCGGAACCAGCCGGCCATCACCTTGAGCCCGCTCGGATAGACGCCGGCGAGCGCTGCGCCCGTCACGAACCGGAGTATCAGCGCCAAGAGGAAACCCCCGTCGCCGAGAAGAACGAGCGCAGCGTTGGCGGTGAGGCCGATGCCTGCGGCCCAGAGGAAGATGATCCGGCTGTTCACGCGGTCCGGGAGGCCTGAGACGGCCAGCACCAGAGCGCCGACGACAAATCCGAGCTGCACGGCCAGGGTGAGGCCGGTGCTCTGTGCCGAGCTGAGGCCCCAGACCACCTTGAGTTGTGGGGCCACCGCCGACGCAGAGAACCACAGTGTCAACGCGAACAGTTGGGCGGTGGCGATGGTCGCGAGCGCACGGCGCTGCCTGGGCGGGAACGAGGGGTCGTGGGTCACGGGGTCGGCGGCGATCGGGTCAGTCATCGACGCTGAATCCTGCCCCGACCGGCTGAGGATCGCCCGCCTCCGCAGCTGCCTCCTCCTGGGCCGTCAGGACGACGTAGAGGATCGCGGTGGCAATCGTGGCGCCGAGACCCAGTCCCCATGCCAGGGGGTGATCGCCGATCACTGCAAAGGCTCGCTGGGAGAGACTCTCGATGAAACGGAACACCTCCGAGTCGTTCAGGGCGTCTGCTCCGGTCGTCAGATTGGTCGACCAGAACCACACGACATATCCGCCGGCGAGGATCAGGATTGCCCCCGCAACCTTGTTCACGTACTGCACCGAGCGGCGCAACCGTCCGACAAGGGACTGCTGGCCGAATCCGATGGCCAGGGTCACGCCGAACAGCAGCATCGACATTCCCAGTCCGTATGCCACGAAGGTGGCGATGCCGGAGATGAAGTTGGTCCGCTGGGTTTGCAGCGCAACAACCGACAGGAACACCGGAAGGGTGCACGATAGCGACGCAACTGCGTACGAGACACCGAATGCGAAGAGAGACCTGATGCCTTTGCCCTTCTGTGCCCGCTTCGCCCTTGGGAGTGCAACGGTCAGTTTGAAACCGCGCAAGTGGGCGACGCCCAGCACCACGATGCCGGCTCCAATCACCAGGGCAATCCAGGGGATCACATCGGTGATGGCCTGGAATCCGGCAGTGATGAGAACGCCGGTGACCCCGAAGACGAGCAGGAACCCGGCTGAGACGATCGCGCCGACAAAGAGTGCCCGGCGGATCGTTGCGGTTCTGGTCTCCTCGGCGACATCCCCGGTGCCGATGAAATAGGACAGATAGGCAGGCAGCATCGCAAACCCGCAGGGGTTGACCGTAGCCACTAGGCCGGCGGCAAATGCGAGGGCGAGTGGGGCGTCGATCACGACAGCAAGTTCTCCGTGATGAGGTCGGTGAGTTGGCCTTCGGTGGCAGGTCCATTGTGCTTGTGCACGATCTCGCCGAACTCGTTGATGAAGACCGTGAACGGCATGCCGATGCCGCCGAGTTCGGCGTACAGATCGCCGTTGGGATCCTCGGCGAGGTCGAACAACGCCCCGGTCTGCTCCACCAACTGAAGGGCTCGGGCGCGGTCATCCTGCAGATTCAGTCCGAGGAACGCGACCTCGGCACCGAGTTGTTGCTGTACCGGGACGAACGCCGCTGAGATTTCGGCGACGCACGACGGGCACCACGACGCCCAGAAGTTCACGACCAGCGGGCGGCCCTGGTAGGTCGAGAGATTGGCCTGGGTGCCGTCGAAGAACTCGAACGGGGCAATCGGTGCGACCGGTCCGGCAGGGGTCCGATCAGTCGCTGCTTCGACGGTTTCGGTGTCGTCGCCGCTCGCAAGTACCGTGATGCCGGCGATGAGGCCGATCACGACGAGCCATCCGACCAGGATGATCCACCCGATCGGCCGCCGCTTCGATTCGGTGGTGGGTGGGGGAGCGGTTGTGGTGATGGTTCGTGGTCTCCGTGAAGTGATACGACCCTGTCAACGTGGGATGCACCGCAGCCGCACGCGAAGTGTCGGGAAGGCGACGATCTTCCGGAGCTCACGAAACACTGCAACTCTCTTTAGGGAGAACAAGGTTCGAGGAATCGCATACGAACCCGCGGATCTCTATAGGGGAGAAACCTCCCTCTCGCTTTGACCCTTAATGACTGCTACGGTATCTCCACCCTTAATCCCCCAACCTGGAGGGTTCTTTCATGGTGATGACGCCCGAGCACAAGGAAGCTCTGGCTCGGGGCCGCCGCGAATCTCGTGCCATCAAGCGGTATCTCGAAGCGCTTTCGCAGAAGCGCCGTCCCGGGCGGCCGGTGACGCCTGAATCGCTGCGCAAACGAATTGGGGCGCTCGAAGAGAAGATCGCTGCCGAAGGCGACCCGCTGAGGGCGCTCGAAATGCGACAGGAACGGATCGATGCCGAGGCCGCCCTTGCTGCGGCCGAGGTGGCAGACGATATCTCCGGCCTGGAGGCCGGATTCGTCCAGTACGCCAAGAGCTATTCGGAGCGCAAACACATCAGCTACGCCGCCTGGCGTGAAGCCGGTGTGCCGACGGCCGCATTGCGGTCGGCGGGAATCGGCCGGGGAGCCGCCGGCTAGCCGAGAGCAACCAACCCCGAAACGTCGGAATCCCCCGGGGCGTACCGGGGGATTCCTTTCGTTCGACCGAGCGGTCGGTCAACCAGTTTCGGCATCGACCATCGAGTTCTTGAGGGCCAGGAAGCCCTCTCGAATGTGACGTTGCGCCTCGTGTGCTTTCCGGTGTGCCTCCTTGATGGTCTCGACCACCTCCGGTCCGGTCATCGATGGGTCGATGCTGTCGAAAGCCCGCTGTGCTTCAGCCAGGTCATCCGCAGCCGCACCGGCATGTGCGACAGCCCGGGTGACATCGAAACCGGCGGTCTCGGCCCGCTCGATGGCATTGCGGAGAGCGACCAGACGCCGGCCGAACTTGGCCAGGTCGTTCTTCACGTGGGCGTATCCCCGGCGTACCCGGGCGGCATCACGGACACCCTCGTTGGCACTGCGAACGATGTCGCGTACCTCGTCGACCGACGTAGCGTTCGGGATTTCGGCGATCGCGGCGCTGTACCCATCGACGACCTCGGTGAGGGTCTCCGCCAGCTGTGCGGCCCGATCCGAATCACTCTCAGAGAGTTTGCCGATCTTCCCGTTGAGCTTGTCGATCCTGGTGCCGAGCCGGTCGATGACTCGCTCCTTTACCTTTTCCAGGTCCGGGGGCGTGTCCTCGGTGGTGTCCAGGGCGAAGGCGGTGCCGACGCTGGCCACCACCAGGAGGGCGATCAGCCCCACAATGGTGATTCCTCTGAGTGTCTTCCGCATGACCCTTGCTCCTTCCCTCGATCAGGTCATGCCTTCAGCGTCGGACCCGTGTGTTCCGCGACCGCAAGCGGTTTGTGAGAATTCGATGAGAACATGAATCGCCCCGAGGCGCTCCGTACAATCCCTCGGAGCGGGCCCGTAGCTCAGTTGGTTAGAGCAGGGGACTCATAATCCCTTGGCCGCAGGTTCGAGTCCTGCCGGGCCCACTGTCAGAAGCCCCTGCGTAGAGGGCATCTCCCCTTATCCGATAAGGGTCTCTGAGAGATTCCCGGCCCGACCACGTTTCGCAGCGTCTCGCCACGTTTCGCGCGATTTAGGCCCGTTTTGGCCACTCCCGCGGCCCCACCGCGGCCCAAGCCCGGCCACGGCTTAACTCGCTGCCGGCGCCGGCGAGTGGATCAATGCGCTCCCAAACGCATTCACCACTTCGTCCAAGACACGCGTCGGATAGGCTCGTCAGCGAGCAACCCTGAAGCAGCAATGGCCAACGGAGGGCTTGGAGGACGATCCGAGTCAGCATCCACCGAGAAGCGGTACGGCCGGCGGCATCAATCGAACGGCTCGCAACTCACGATCGTGGATACGAGCCACCCTCCGGTAGGAGCCTCATACACGGTAACGGTCACCAGTTCCGCCTGCGCCACCACCAGGGAGCCTCGGTCTTCCAAGAACAGAACGATCTCACCGCCATAGCGATCTATCCAGGGTTGAAGGGCTGAGCGGATGGCTTCCCCAGCACTGGGGGAACCCTGAGCGGCCGGCGGAAAGGAAGGTCGCTCCATCCAGACGGGTCCGTTAGGGCAGTTCAGGTCGCCCGCTACAGCAGGCTCCTCCTCACCAACGACTGGCCCGCCCTCGTTGCCCCCGCATGCAGCCAACGCGGTGAGCACGACCAGAGCGAGGCAGGTCATTCTCCATGACGGCAATGGTCGCTGGCAGGGTTGAGGCGGTAACCGGAAGACGGTCGCTCCTTCGCCGGAACCTCTCTCGGGCAGCACCTTGATCATCGGAGTTCCACGGTACCCGCTGTCGGCATGAACCGGCTGTCGTGGGTGGGCAGCCCACCAGCCCAGCATCCCACCTCCAGACACCGTGAAGGGTGACCGGCGACGTCGTATAGAGTCGGCGTATGCGTCGGATCGTGGTGCTGACCGTCCTGGTGCTGCTGGTTGGTGCATGCTCGGACTCTGATGAGGTGGTCCCGCCGGCTGGCGCCCGCACCTACTTCGAGGCCCTGGATCTGTCGACTCCGACGGCGGCGGCCGAGACGTTCCTTGATGCGTTCGCCCGTAACGACTTCCTGACGGTCTGGCTGGTGCTTGCTGATGTCGCCCAGTACGACATCGAGAACGGTATCCCTCTGATGAGATACGGCGTGGTGGTGGACCGAGGGGCGATCCCCGACGGTGAGTACGAACGTATCGCCTCGACGCTCGGGATCGTAGCCCCCAGCACCTGGCGCTTCTTCGATGCCCTGATGCTGGCTGCCGACGAGCACGACGCCTTTCTCATCGACCTGAGCGGCTCGGTTCGGATCACCGACGAGGAGGTAAGTGGTGACGGGGCGGTGTTGACACTTGAGGGCACCGGCATCGACGGCACGGCGAGCCTCTACCTGTCGAAACGTACGGGCTACTGGCAGGTCCTGGCTGTCTCGATCGGCGATCTGGAAGAGGCAGAGGTTGTGTGGCCGGATCGGGAGTCATGGGATCGATGAGCAATCTACGGCCGAGGCTGCCCCTCCTGGCCGGAGCTTGACCACTGGCATCGGACCAGAGGTGGCGGTTGTCGAGATTGCGGCACCGCTCTGAGTGATGGTCCTGGTCGGTGTTCACGGTGAGATCGTGCGGGTCGCCCGGATTCACGGCGTGGATCTGGAGGGCGGGTAGGTCCGGAAGGCCCGAGAGCGGGTCCCCAGCGGTCGAGGTGCGGGTGCCCAGCGGAGACGTCGGCCGGGCTTCCCAGGTTCTCAGCGAAGACATGCAAATGGGGCGCTCACATGCTGGCGGGGACCGGGAGTTGGTCGGGTTCTTCCGACCTGCCGACGGCGAGACCGAAGGCGAGTTCGCTCGACGTCTGGTCGAGGGGATGCGAACGAAGCGACCGAAGTCGGATGACGGGGAGGATTGATCGCTTCGATCGCAAGCTGGTTGCCGCTCAGCCAGAGCAGGTGTAGACGGTGTACTCCTCGGCCAGGTCCGACTCGGCGATGCCGGCCACTATCCGGTCCGCAGCGTCGTAGCCCCAAACCCGATCCGACGACACAGGGTCGTGCGCCACTGACACCACCGCCGGCTCCATCGTCTGGAGCATCTCCCTCGGACTGCGGCCATCCACCGGGAGCACCCGCTCCGCCACCACACCCGGTGAGCAGTTCAACAGGCCGATGGTCGAGCGGATATCAGGGTCAGCCGTGTCGACCGACGGCTCATTCCCATTGCCCGTGAGCCTCAACGCCACCACCACAGCGATCACAATCACCACTGCTGCGGCGACGGTCCCCATCAGCCACCGACGGCGAGGGCCACCACCTCGACGCCGACCCGACAGCATTGATTCCTGGCGGGCCTTGCCGGAGCGCGGATCGATATTGGAACCCTTAGGGCCACCACCGTGAAGCATCCAGAAGCTCCTTCGCCGGTTGCCATGCTACGGACCGGCGATCGAAGCGATCGAACTCAGCCCGTGAGTCCCTTCGTTCGCCTATTCGGTGCAGGTGAACACCTGATACTGGGGTGGGACGATGTCGCCTTCAGCCACGCCGGCGATCACTTCCCCTGCAGCGTTGTAGCCCCACCACCACAGCGGTTGGCCTGCTTCGATCAGTACCACCTCGGGGGCGGCTTCGATCAGTAGCTGCTCGGGGTCGAAGCTGTGACCTTCGTGGCGTTCCTCGACCACATGGCCGGGGGAACAGTCGAGCCGCCCGAACGCATGCACTGTCGGCGGGGGTGGAGGCTGTGGTATCTCGTCGGCGGCAACGAACACCAACGTCGTGTCACCCATGATCCAGGTCATCGTGTCACCATCGACCACCACGGTGATCGCGTTCTCTCCGACCCACAGAGCATCGGTGAACACCCGCTCCGTCGCCATTAGGTCGGCACCGTCGGACTCGACACAGGCAGCCGCAGTCATGATGACCTCACCGGGGAATAGGACGCCGTCGCTGAAGGTGTAGTCACCGCCGAAGCGGTTGCAGCCGGTCGATCCGTCCAACACCCGGTCAATCTCGATCCACGGGTGCCGGGCGGCGTTCAGACCCACGTCGACCTGGTGCCGGACCCCATCGACTTCAAAGGAGTCGAGGAGCCACAGGCCCTCGAAGGAGAGAGCCTCGGTGTCCTCGGGCGAGTCGATCACTTCCACCTTGCCGTAGCCGGTGAGCACCGTGCCGCCGCCGAGGTGGATTGAGTCCTTGATCCGGTAGATGCCGGGCGAAACATCTGGTGCGACCATCCTGTAGCTCGGGGCCTGCGAAATGAGCACGCCGACAGCCGGGGTAGTGGTGTACTCGCCGGGTTGGATCTCCACGGCGGCTGGTGACCCGTCAGGACCCCTCTGGAGCAACTGGTGGGTGTTGATCCACTTCTCGCCGTTCCAGCATTGCCACATCGCAGTGACACCTCGCACGGCACGACCCGGCGGCTTGTCGTAGTCGATCATGACGTGGAGATCGTCGCCCGCCACTGTGGTGTCGGGGACAACGATGAGAGCGAAATCCCGCTCGGCTGCCAGAGCCTCGGGAGGTGGGTCCATACAGCCGTCGACCGACAGCGCCGTGCTGGTCTCGGGTGTCACTGTGGACAGAGTGGCGTCGGTGCCGCACCCGGCCAAGACCAGGATGAGGAGGCTGGCTGCAACGTGGCGGGAACCCATGCGTGAAACCCTACGCCGGCCCGTGTTGCCGAACCGTCGAGTTGTGGCAGTCTGGACGCTGCACCGACACGGGAGCCGGGGTGCGGGCACAGTGGATCGCCATTGGGGGGCTGCTCGTGGTGCTGGCTGCCGGGTGTACGGGCGAGCCGGTGTCGAACTGGTCCACCCCAACCTCGTCCACGGCCCCGATCACCTACGAGCCGGTGCCAGTTGATCCCCCGGCCCCGGATCTGGTAACCGCTGATGGGGAGGCCGACCTGGGCGACTACTGGGACTGCCTTGACCTGAAGTTCTGGGAGACCAACGGTTGGGTCCATATCGGCTCTGCCAGCTACGACCAGGCCACCGAGGGTCAGTGGGGTCCGCCGATGGAGGAGCAGGTGTGTGACCTGGTGCTGCGTGCCGGTGACCCGATCCGCCTGCCCGCCGACGCGGCCCCGGGGACGTACCGGGTGATGGAGCGGGTCGTGTTGTTGGTTGGAGTCGGGTCTCGGGACCGGGCCACCGCTTCGCCCGGCGAGTTGATGGCGGGTGCGATCGAAGCGACCGTTCAGAGTGCCATCGAGGTGGCGGTGGCGTCGGATCGGCCATGCCTGGCTCATGAGTGGGGTTGGGCCTGGACCTTCGTCAGCTCCCTGAGCAGCCGTTGCCGGCCGTCCAACTGGCGGCCGTCGAACACGTCGTGATGATGTGAGCAGAGACCGACCAGGTTGTCGGCCGTATACGTGAACGGTTGACCGCCCATTCCGGACGGCTCCACATGGGCCTTGTCAGTCCACGGCAACGTGCAATCAGGGCTGCCCGAGAATGAGGTCAAGAGTTTTTGACATTTCGCCGATTAGTCGATTGATGATGAAGACTGAGCGTCGTTCTTTCCAAGTCAGGGCCGAGCCGCTCCGGATAGCCCGAGCTGTCCTCACGACTTTGACTGTCGCGTCAGCACTGGTGGGTGTGTCTGTGGCAACGCTGGGCCTTGCTTCAGGTGATCGACGGATCGTCTTGGCGGCTTTTGCGTTCTGGGTGATGTTCGCCATCTCGGTCCACGAGTTGATCACTGGGCGACTCCGGGCACTGATGGCGGTGGCGGTGTCTGTGACTGCTGTTGGGCTTGTGATGCCGTTGCAGAATTCAGACATCGTCCATGGGCTATCGGCGACTGTGATTCTTCTGGCCATGGCCGGTCATTCACTGCGAGTCGAGGACGGAGGGGACCGACGATTCTTAGCGTTGGTGACGGGCGTGTGGGTGTCACAACTGATCTGGGCCCAGCCTTGGAGTGGTTCCTTCGATCTTCACGACGCCGCGCAGTGGTTGATCCAGACGGGCCTGTTCCTCTTCGGGGTGAAGACGATCGGGATGGTCACCTCGGCGCTCTCGGTGAGCGAACGCCGCTACGGCAGTGTCTTCGGGGCGGCACCGGTGGGGATGATCGAGGCTGATTTCAGTGCCGTAGGGGACCGGGTCGCTGAGCTCCCGGTGAGCGATCCGGATGGGCTGCAGGATTACTTCTCAACACATCCTGATCAGATCACAGAGGCAATATCGCTACTCGAGATTCAACATGTCAATCGCGCGGCGCTCGATCTGATGCGGGTCGACTCAAGAAGGGCGCTGGTGCAGCAACTCGCCAAGACCTCCGGTTCCCCACAAGCCCTCGAGGCCTTCACACAGCAACTGGTAGCGATCTGGCAGCAGCGTGCAGTCCTCGAAACAACCTTCACAGCAAAAAGGGGCGATGGCTCCGAACTCGAGGTGCTGCTAGGCACAACATTCCCGGTAGACGCCAATCGTGAGTTGATCCTCAGCAGAGCAGTCGTCTCGATCACTGACCTCTCCGGCTCGGGCGACGCTCTCGAGTTCAAGGACGATCTACTCGCGAGTGTGGGCCACCAACTGAGAACACCCCTCACCAGTGTGGCGGGCTTTTCTCGTGAACTCACCGACAGACCCGGCGACTTCGATGACACCGAGAAGGCCGAGACGGTGGCGATCATCGCTCAGGAAGCAGACACGTTGTCTCACGTCGTCGACAACCTGCTGGCAGCAAGCCGAGGCGATCTATCAACACTCCCACTGCACATGGAACCAGTGGACATGCCGATCTTTCTCGCGTTGATGAGCCTGGACCTTGGTGTCAGACATTCGGGAAAGCGACTGCACTTCGGGCCCTGTGAAGCATTGGTATACGCCGATCAGCATCGGCTCCGTCAGATCATGCGAAACCTGATCGACAACGCTGTCACATACGGCGGCGAAGAGATCACAATCGACGCCGTCACCGACGGCGAAGACGGCATCATCACAGTCTCTGACAACGGTGCAGGTCTTCCCCCAGGGCAAGAAGACCAAGCCTTCGAGCGAGTTCAACGGTCTGCCCGGACCAACGAGGGACCGATCTCACTCGGTCTCGGCCTCCCCGTAGCCTCCAACCTCGCTCAAGCCATGGGAGGTGCCCTCACCTACTCGCGGCGAGACGGTCAAACCACCTTCCAACTCAGGCTCCCCCTCCCACCCCCCAGCGCCCTAACAGACACCAGAATGGATACCGAAGCTGTTGAATCTGATGACGCGCTCCTCACCCCAAGGATTCCCGCCTAAGCGGCGGCGCTGATGATCGCCCAAGGGGAGCACCCCAAGGCGGTCCAGACTCAGCTGGGGCACTCGTCGATCACGGTGACCATGGATCGGTACGGGCACCTGTACCCGGACACCTTGGATGCGTTGGCGGAACGCCTCGAAGCCACCCGCGAAGCAGCACTTCTGGAAGCCACCAGAGCGGTGCCGGCGGCCTCCCAGGCCGAGTAGCCGCGGCCCCACCGCGGCCCAAGTCTCAAAGACTCCCTGGTCAGGGGCCTGTTAGCAGGGGACTCATAATCCCTTGGCCGCAGGTTCGAGTCCTGCCGGGCCCACTGTCAGAAGCCCCTGCTCAGCGGGGGTTTCTGCGCGTTCAGAGTTCGAACGGGAGTACCCGTTGTTGGCCCTCAGGCCGCGGTGAGGCCGCGGACTGATCCAGAACTGCAGCTCTGATGGCGTCCAGACGGTCGGCGAGGCGGTCGAGTTCTCCGGGGAACAGGTGCCCGTAGCGATCGAGTGTCACGGTGATGGACGAGTGGCCGAGGTGCTGCTGGATGGCCTTGGGGTGGGCTCCCTGGGCGATGAGGAGGGTGGCTGCCGTGTGGCGCAGCTCGTGGATCCTGAGGTCGTCCGGGACCGACTCGGTCGCGCTGAGAGCCGGAAGCCAGATCCGGGGACGGAAGTGGGAGTAGCGGATCGGGTCACCTTGGGGAGAGGTGAAGACGAGGGAGTCGGGATCGGGGCCGACGTGGGTCCCGAGATGCCTGCCGAGACGCGTGGCCAGGAAGCGGGGGAGTGAGACGGTACGGCTCTGGTTGGTCTTTGTGTCTCCGAAGTGGAGGTTGCCGTTGACCTCGGCGAGAGATTCGGTGACGTGGAGGCGCCGGCCGAGGATGTCGAGGCGTTTGCGGCGGAGTGCTGCGGCTTCTCCCCACCGGAGGCCGCCATAGGCGAGCACGTAGACCAGGGTGTCGATCGGCTTGGACACCGCGGCGGCGAGATCCTCGACCTGCTCGGCGGTAAGGAACCGCATCTCCTTTGGTCGTTCGCGTGGGGTCTTGACTCCGAGGGCGGGGTTTGCCACGAGGTATCCAGATTCGACGGCGGCTCGAAGGGTTGAGGAGAGCACCTGGCGGGCTTGTCTGATGCGTGAGGCGCTTAGGCCCCCGGTTTCGAGTTGGGCGACCCATTCCCGGATGTCGAGGTGGCGGATGGCGTGCAGCGGCGTGGTGCCGAAGCGCTTCAGGATGTGCACGTCGAGCAGGGACCGGTAGCTGGCTCGAGTTGCCGGCTTGAGATGCACTGTGGTGGCGAACCACCGCTCAGCCCAGTCGGCGAAGAGGGTCTTCCCGAGCCTCGGGTCGACCCAGCGACCCTGGGCCTTCTCGACCTCGACGCTTGCGAGGAACCGCTCGGCATCGACCTTGCGGCTGAAGGTCCGGGATCTCTCTTCGCCGGCGGGGGTGCGGTAGCGGGCTCGGTAGCGCTTCGATCCACGCTTCTCGATGTGGGCCATGTTGTCTTCGGTGCTTGATCTCCCGCATCGGTATCACGCCGCGGTGACACCACTTGTCATGGAGGCTCTCGTAGAGACCTTTCAAACTGCTCCCATTCGGCTTCGATGCGGCTCCCATGGGCGAGGTCGAGGTCCTCTTCCATCTGTGTGGAAGGTCTGAAGCCCCTATCGGGGCTGCGCTGGGTTTCTCACGATGGCCCTATGCGACTACTCAGTTTCGGCCTCGCTGCCATGTTCCTCGCTATGGGATTGGCCGCTTGCTCATCGGATCCGGTCCCTGCCATTGCTGAGGACTACCCGTCGGTCGATGGATCAACCTCTGCTGAGCCTCTGCAGGGCGCTGTCTTCTGTGAGATCCTCGACATTGACTGGGAGTGGTACACGCGCGGGCTTGAAGCTCCGAGGCTGATCGGGCCCTCAGACACCGCATATGACGAAGATCCACGCATCTTCGACTTCTTCCGCGATCACGTGTCACACAACGGGACGCACTCCGCCTACATGAACCTGATCAGCGGTCAAGCGGACCTGATCCTTGTCGCCAGAGAACCCTCGATCGACGAGCTGGAGGCTGCGGCCACGGCAGCCGTGAACCTCGATGTCCAGCCCGTTGCCCTGGATGCCTTTGTGTTCCTGGCGAATGACTCGGGTCCAGTCCGGGATCTTCCCCTGGAGACGATCCGCCAGATCTACTCGGGAAGCATTACCACATGGGACCAAGCAGTTGCCGGAGCGGCACCGAACGAGATCGTCCCGTTTGTTCGGAACCGCAACTCCGGGAGCCAGGAGCTCATGGAGAAGCTGGTGATGCGTGCACGCCGATGCTCGCCTCAGCTCCCGACTTGGTGCTGTACGACATGATGGTCCCGTTCAACATGCTGGCGGCTGAGGCACATGGGATCGGGTACTCGGTGTACTTCTATGCAGCGCACATCAACCCAGGCCCTGACGTGACCATGATCGGCGTCAACGGCGTCATGCCGACCGCGGAGACAATCTCCAACGGTACCTATCCGCTCCTGTCCGAGGTCTACGTTGCGATCCGAGGTGACTCCGACGCCGACGACAGCGCCTTCCTTCTGCGGGACTGGCTCCTCAGCGCCGAAGGCCAGGAAGTTGTCGCGTCAAGTGGGTACGTGCCCCTGCCCTGAGACCGTCCGATCTAAGTGAGTTCCCCGAGCAGCATCAAGGCTGCGAGAGCGCACAGGATGTAGCCCCACGCCTCCATTGGGATCCAGAGAAACCGGTGGCCCTCGGGTGCCGCAGGCTGAGGCCCGGCCTCAGCGGACTCGGAGGTGTTCCCATCCGCAGCGCCACGTTTGTAGAGGGCTCGGCCGTGGAGCGCGGTCACGATCCCCGGTGCTCCGAAGGTCAGGGCGTAGGTCCAGCTGTGTTCCGCGAAGTAGTCCTCGCCTGCGATCGCGAACACGGTGACTTGAACAGCAGCACCGATGACGAAGAAGTAGATCGGGACCAGCCATCCACGACCAGACCAGGGCAACCAGCGCATCAGTTCACCTCTCCGGCACCCGCCCGCAGGCTAGGCCAACCTGCTCGCAGGGCGTACTCGCGGCCCCTTCTGGGGCCACTCAAGGACCTCCCATTTGGCTTGCGCAAATCATGTTGCAGGTGCGTGTGTCATTGGAAGCGACCGGGAAGGACGGGAGAAACGTTCCTCAGTTCGCGGAGGGCGACGGCGGCCGGGTGCACCGCAGGTCCCTCCGGATCGGGGATCGAGCGGTCGCGCGCAATGGGGTCTTCCGTCGGCCCGGAGGGTGTGGCACAATTGTGGCCATGACGAGTGAATCGCTGCGAACCATTCGGGATCGCTTCTCTGAGTTCGTGGAACGCGTGCAGGGGCACCACGAACGGGTGGTGGTCACCCGCAACGGAACTCCGGCTGCGGTGCTGATCAACCCCGATGATCTGGAGTCGTTGGAGGAGACGATCGCGGTGCTGGGTGACTCGGAGGCCGTTGCCGAGTTGGTGGAGGCGCATCAGGCGTACCTCGAGGGCGATGTGGTCCGGGGGGTTGAGGCGGTTCGGGCGCTGCGTCCCCGGTGAGCGGGGAACCGTACGAGATCGTCGTGACCGGCCCGGCAGCCCGGGCGATCAGGGAGACGTTGCCGGAGGCGGTGGCGTTTGCGGTGATCGATTTCGTGACCGGACCGCTGCGAGAGAACCCGCACCGTGTGGGCGCGCCGCTTCGGGGGGAACTCGAGGGGATCTGGAGTGCGCGGCGTGGCACCTACCGGATCCTGTACCGCGTCGACGATCGGGCTCGGGAAGTGATCGTGCTTCGGGTAGGGCATCGACGCGGCATCTACCGACCGGAGTCACCGTCAGGCTGAGGCAGCGCTCCGCTGGGGTGGTGATTCATAAGCACATACCTCTCATGGAGCGGATGGCTCATACCACGAGGGTTCGGCACCCATGCCATCCCAGAAGATGAGGAGGCGACCGCAGGTGCGGCACTTCCAGCCATGAATCATCCGTGCGTGGAGGCTTTCCGGGAGGAGCGGCTTCTCCCATTCGTCGAAATCGGTGTCGGAGATGAGAAGCCACTCGTCGGGGTTTGGGATCTCGCCCGACGTACGAATCTGGTCGCCGCATGCGCAGCCGAATCTCGCCATTCATCGAGTCTGGCACATGGAGGACGATCCCTCCCTCTGGGGTGGCATGGTCCCATCCCAAAGGAAGGGTGCGCTCCAGGCCGCGGTCAGGCCGCGAGTCGTTGAGAAACGGCACGAACCGTTGCCCGACGTCCAGAGGTGAAGCCCCTGTTCAGGGGCGATTTCTGCGTATCCGGCCAGGTCGGTGAATCGCCCCGGACTGACCTCATAATCCCTTGGCCGCAGGTTCGAGTCCTGCCGGGCCCACTGCTTGGTTCTCGAACACGCGACTCTCCTGGTCAGAGCCGAGGGCTCTTTCCAGTGAAATCCATATGGCCATGACTCGCCTATGCCAGCATTCGTAGTTGGTAGAACGCGACCGAGGTCTGGTGGGCATCGTCGACAGGGCAGCCTCCCGGCTGGAGAGGACGATTCGTATGACCAAGAGGCTTTCAGACTCCCCGAGTGCACCGTGGAGTCGCGTCCTCCGCCCGATCCTCGTCCTGGTTGTGATGGCCTCCGTGCTCGCAGCCGGGGACCGGCACGCCGAAGCGGTACGGATCCCGGTGACGTTGGCCGATCAGAGGCCGGTGCAGACCGGGCCGGTGAATCCTGGGTTCCCCATTGACTATCTCGGCGTGGTGTGGGAGACACCAGGGACTCGGCCGGATCACCACGGGGGCCCCGAGCCGCACGGGTCGGTGCGGTTCCTGACCGACGGATTGTGGGGCCCCTGGATTCCGCTGGTTCCCGATGGGGCGGAAGCGGTCGGCCAGTGGGGCAGTGCCCTGGTGTCCGGCGGAGATGCCGAGGGATATCAGATCCGAGGAGTACCGCCGCTCGCTGAGTCGCCGCGGGCCGTAGCAATAAACACCACCGACGGTCCACTGGTGACCGTGGGCGAGCGTCCTCAACTCTCCGCGCTGTCGAGTTGCCTTTCGAGAGCCGACTGGGGTGCCGACGAGACCTTGCGCGATACGTTCCCTTGGCCGGAGACTTTTGAGCCCGTCCAGGTGATGACGGTGCACCACACTGTCACCGCCAACGACGACCCCGATCCGGCCGGGACAGTAAGGGCTATCTACCGGTACCACGCCATTGATCGGGAGTGGGGCGACATCGCTTATCAGTACCTGATTGACGAGGCCGGCAGGGTTTACGAGGGCCGTTGGTCCGGCAGCGAGAGCTTGTCTTGTGTTTCTTCGGGCGGTGACGGCACCGATTTCGCCCACAATGCCGACGGAGACCTCGTGACCGGCGGTCACACCGCCTACTACAACCAGGGGAATCTCGGGGTGGCATTGCTCGGTGACTTCACCAGTGTTCAGCCCAAGGAGGCGGCCCGCGCCGCGCTAGAGAGCGCTCTGGCGGAGTTGGCCATTCGCCACGGACTCGACCCCCTCAGAATGGTCGATTACTACAACGATGTTTGGGGCACGAGTGTCACCATCGAGACGATATCGGCCCATCGTGACTGGCCTTCGCCTGCCGGAGACACCGCCTGTCCGGGCAATGCCTTCTATCCGCGGATGCCCGATGTGCGGGCGAACGTCGCCGATCTTATGGGACTGGCCGTTTCCACCATCTCGGTGGCGGACGTCGGATACTCCACCTCCGGAGGAAGAGGGGACAAGGATCTGACCATCGACATCCTGCTCGATCCGGCGGTTCCCGGTGCAGAGGTCGATGTTGAGGTGACTTGGGACGATGCCATGATCCTCAGTGACACTGTGACCACCGATGACACGGGCACGGCGAGCATCTTCATCCGCAACCATCAATCCGGCTGCTACGCGACCGCAGTGACCGGGATCCACGGTACGGGACGGCTGTTCGACGGTGCCATTCCCGACAACGGGTACGGGTGCGACACATCGACCACCACTACGTCGTCCACCACCACCACCACCACCACCACCACGACCTCGGCCGGATCGGTGGCCGTCTACACCATCGAACCCGACACCGTGGTCTCCGGAGGATCGCTGTCGGCTACGGTCACGGGCTCCGGTTTCACCGATGGTGCAGTGGTGAGCTTCTCCGGGGGTGAGGGGCCGGCGCCGGAGGCTATCTCCACCTTCGTCTCTGATGCCGAGATCGACGTGGAGATCACCACCAAGGAAGGCGGTCCACCCAGGGACAGACGTTGGGACGTCACGGTGACCAATCCCGACGGGTCCTCGGGCATGTTGCCAGATGGCCTGCTGGTAGACGCGACGCCGTAGAGGCCCGGCTCGGGGTTCCGGTCCTCGATGGCCTCGGCGGCGTGGGTGGTGGCGGTCACCAGGACGACGAGTGGGTTGCCGTCGAGCGGCTGCCTGAGGGGGCGTCACTCATCGATCGCCTGAGAAGGTGAGCCGGGTCAGCGCGCGAAGGGGTAGTTGAAGCCCCAGCCGGTCCACTGCGGCGGCAATCCGGCGAACCAGAGGACCTGGAATCCGTCGGCAACCCAGTTGTCGACGGTGCACATGGCCATCTCCTGGGGGCGGAGCGTGTCTGGCAGCCCGGCGCAATCCACGATGAAGTCCTCGAGGATGAACTCGACGCGCGTGAGATCCACGGGAACGTCCGACGAGTTGAAGAGCTCGACGGTGGCGCAGTACGGCTCGCATGCCGAAACGAGAATGGCGACGTTGCCCATTCCCGGTTCGAGTACCGGCGGCTCATAGACGTTCTGGCAGGTATACAGCGGTTCGGGTTCCGAGGCGTTCCTGAGGGCATCTTGAATAGGGCCAGCGCCGCCACTCCTGATCGCTTCCAGCGCGTCTTCACCCAGCATCTCTTCGAGACATGCCTCGTCGCTCACGACCTGGTTGGGCCACCACTCCACGCTGAATCCAAGTGTGGCCGACACAAACTCCGGCTGAAACGATCCCTCGGCGGAGTCGGCGCTCATCTGGAAGCCAGCGGGTGCGTCCACCGCGTTCCCGAAGCAGTCGACGGGGTAGGGCGGCACCCGGTGTGTGGAGTCGTCCATGTTGCCTTTCACCGTCCAGTCGGTCACTCCGGCAACGACGAACCCGTAGCCCATGTGGGTCCCTCGGAGAGTGTTTCCGGTGACGACTGCCCCCCGGTTGACTGGCCCCGTCTCGTCGGGTGGGATGCAGCCGACGCGCGTTCCCATGGAGATGCCCCGCCGGATCAGTGCTCCTTCTGCCTCGATCACGTTGTCGAGGACCCGGGTTCCGGTGTAGTCACCATCCCAGGGTCCGTAGTCCTCCATCGAGATGCCGTAGAAGCTGGTGCGGGTCCGCGAGATGATGGTGTTGTTGGCTACGACCGAGCCGGGCGCTTGGAAGATCACGATGCCGCCATCGGTGGCGTCGATGATCGTGTTGTGCTCGACCACGCTGTCGGGGCAGGCGAGCGAGATGCCGTCTGCCATGCCGAAGACGTGGTGGCCAGCCGGCCCCAACTCGTTGTGGCGGGCCACAGCCTGTCTGCACTTCCGGTCGTCGCCCTCGCCGAGGTAGAGCACCGACCAGCCGCGAGGCTTGAAGGCCTTCACCCACTCGACGACGTGGCCGGATGCGGCCCCGCCCCATTCGATCAAGGCACCGTACGGCCCCCGTCCCAGGTCCTCGTTTCCGTCGATGATCACGTTGCGCAAAGCGACATCGTCGTGGTTCCCGGCACGGACCGCCACATAGACCTCCGGCCCCTCGACCCGAAGCAGGGCGCGGGAGTCGTCGGTGGGGAACCCTCTGGTGTAGATGGCCTGGCTGGCCGCTGTCATCTCGATGGTCTTTGCGAGCCGGAAGACGGCGTAGGGGCAGAGCACCGCCTCTGCGCCGGGCCCGGTGAGTGCGTGCTGAATGCTCTCGTGGGTGCCCGAGTCGATGCAGGGCTGCTCAGCGGCAGTGGTTGGGACGTTGGAGGTCGTGACGGATGCCGTGGGAGCCGGGGCGTGGGATGCAGCCGGCGGTGGCGATGTCGGGTCGGCTGTCTCCGTCTCGGGGGCGCAGCCGGCGACGGCGAGTACCACCACGGCCAGGTATGCCGCCAACGGGGACGGGGAGCGGCCCTCGCCGAAGGCCATGTCGGGCCATCCTTCGATTCGTCTGCGGTATCTTCGGACTGCCCGCTGCACGACTTGAGCTCGCGCACCGCCAAGGCGTGAGGGACGGGTGCGGCGCCTCGTCACCGTGGTGGGGGACCGGTTCGCCATACGTTGAGGATCGGGTGGTTGTAGCCGGTTTCGCCGACCCGGTTCAAAACGAAACCGAAACCCTCATACGGAGTGGCGATGTCGAAGTGGCTGCCGTCGAACAGGCCGACGGCGAAGCCTCGAAATTGATCGGGGCCCAGCGCCTCGATGGCGCCGATCAGCGCCCCCTCCGCCATCTCATAGGCCCCGGCGAAGTCCGAAGGACAAACCTCCGCTTCGCAGAAGATCCCCGCAGTCTGTGCTTCGAGCGGACCGCCGGTGAGGAACAGGACCACCGGTGTGTCGGAACCGACCTCGATGGCTAGTCGGCTCGCTGCATCCCGATACGAGATCCTGAGGTCGGCACTCCCCAGGTCCTGGTCGCCGATGCCGGCCATGACACCCTCGAAGTTCGACCAGTGCGGCCGACGATCTGGCAGCGGGAGCCGTCCATCGACATCGATCGACCCGGTTTGCCAGAGGCGCACGCCGGAGGCGCGCGCTTCGGCGATCCGCGTTTGCTCGTAGCCGGCGATGGCCGTTTCGATCCGGGCGCAGGCCTCCTGTTGGGCGGCATCAGGGAAGCAGAACTCGGTCAGCTCGCGTTCGGCGAACCAGGGCTGGCGGTAGCCCACGATGACTTGCTTGGCGCGTAGTTGGTACGTCGCGTCCCACTGTTCTAGGAGGCCCAGCAGGATCTCAAGAACCGCTAGCCGGTCGAACGTTCTCGGCAGCACGTCGGGGTGAAGAGCGGCGATTTCATCCAGACCGATGCCGATCCGTGAGGTCAGGAACTCGTCGACCGCGCTCGGGTCGGCGGTGTCTCGAAGCTGGCTCAGCTGATCGGGCGCCAGGCCGAGGGAGGTACGAAAGATGTCGCCGGGCAACACGACTTTGGGACTGTCGGTGCACGACGGCGTGTTTGCACAGTCCTCCCGATTGACCGCAATCGTTCCGTCCTCAAGCCACTCGAGCCGAGACACCTCTCGGCTGACGGTCACGATCCACGGAGCCCGCATCTCGGTGCCGTCGAAGGCCGTGATGACCCCGTTGCGTTGAGCTTCGAGTTCGTCATCGCCGAGCGAGTAGGGCCCGTCACCGAGTGCATCGACGATCATGAGGTACAGGTCGGGCAGATTCACCTGGGGCCGGGTCAGCCTCAGGGCACCGGCTGCGGTGCGACACGTGGCGAACAGCGTCCCGCCTACGAGCGCATCGGCATTCCCGACCGGACTAGCTCCGGGATCGAGATGGACATTGAGGTCGAGGGGGACGGGGTCGAGGCCGGAACAGTCACCGATCTCGTCGACCGCTACGACGCACATCGTCTGCACCGAGTTCTCGCCCGACACATCGCGGTAGCGGAACCGCAAGCATGAGACACCGCCCGCGACCGCGGTCAGCACACCGGATTGGACCGTGACCGCTTCGGAGTCATCGAGATGCAGGATCTCGAGCAGCTCACCGAGTCCGACGATCGACCGCGTGTCACCGACGGACATGAAGAGGTGAGAGGCGAGACGGGGCGGCGCCTCTGACGGGACGAGATCGGTGGTTGCCGTGGCCTCTTCTCGATCCGGGACCGCGGTAGATGCCGTCTCTTGTCGATCCAGAGCTGCCGAGGAAACGGGAGCGGTCGTGGACTCAACAGCGCTCGGGAACGTCGCATCATCCGTCGAGGGTTCATGGCCTGCACACGCGGCACCGATGAGCGACACCGCGACGACGAATGAGACGGTGCGCTGTAGTGGCAACGCACGATCAGGTCCGCTGTTGGACAACGCCACAGCTGTCTGCCCTTTCGTGACTGGTCGTCACCTCGGCCGCATTCCCTCCTCAATCGGCCGTGCCGCCGCACCAGTGAAGGTTCGCGTTCAGTCCTATCAGGCCCACTCGTTGTCGTCTCGACAACGCTCCGTCGAACGCCGAGCCTCAGGGATTGGGTAAGAGGATTCTGGCCCTGGCAGCTCGGTGCTGCGGACGTGTCGGTCACGCGATCAATTCCTCGGCGGCCCAGATGCCCGATCGCAGTGCCTGGCCTACGGTGGAGTTGATGAGGTAGTCCCCGGCGAAACGCACGTTCTCGAGGGGGGGCAGGTCGCGGTACTCCTTCAATGCCGTGGTGTAGCCCTTTCGGCGGCTGCAGAGGCCGAACTCGTTGCGTTCGACATGCCATTCATGCGTAGCGGACTCGGCGAGTTCGGGCACCGCTCGGCAAGCGTCCTCCCACACTGCGTTTAGGAAGAATTCGTCGTCCTCACCGGCGTGTTCCCGACCGAACTTGCCCTTGACCTCGCCGTAGAACAGCGACAGCGATTCGTCCTCGACGGACGGCGGCAGCGCGATGTTCGAAGCGGCTTCGAACCCCTCGCTCGTCGGCAGCAGCAGATTGGGCGGCGGGTCGTTCCGCGGACGGTCGATCAGCATATGCACGATGTGGTGAGGCACGTACTGCACTTCCTCGAAGAACCGGGCCTGGGGGGCCGGCAGGTCGTTCACGATCGAGGGAACGACAGCACCGGGCACTGCGATGATCAGCTTGTCGAAGGCCTGCTCGGCCGAGGATCCATCGAGAAAGTAGCGGACGGTCGGCGGCTGGTCTGAGACGGTGATCTCCGAGACGTCGACACCGAGATGCACCGTGCAGTTGGGGTTCTCGCGAAGCTGCGCCTCGAACGCTTGCGTCAGCTTGCCGACGCCACGATCCTCGAAGGTCCATGCCTTGGAGTTCCATGCCCGAGGGCTCGCCATCATCCAGCCGAGCCAGGCCAGGGAGAAGTCGTCTTCTCCATATCCGCAGTACATGTTCATGAACGGTTCGATGACGTAGTCCACGAGTGCAGGTGAGTAGCGACGGAAGTACTCACATGCGTTCAGGTCGTCCATCGATACCACGGAGGTTGGATCGTCCTGTTCGGCCTGGAAGTAGGCCTTGATCATCTTCGGCAACGCGAGTCCGAACTTCGCCTTCTCAGCAAGCGGAACAACACGCGATCTCAGCACCGAGGGCACATCGAGAGCGCCGACGAATACGAACCCCTTCGCTGAATGCACGACGTCGAACTCATGCTCTTCCTTCCGGCTCATGACATCGTCGGTGTGGTAGATGCCGAGCTTCTTGCTCATCTCGACGATCTCGTGTTCGCCGCCGACGAAGGCGGCTGCACCTCGGATCAGCCATTCGCCGTGCCATTCGTGCGTGCGGCAGCGGCCTCCAAGATCTGGGGCTTTCTCAAAGAGAACGACCTCGTGTCCTGCTTCGAGCGCCGTCCAAGCAGCCCCGAGGCCTGCTACGCCTCCGCCGACGATCCCGAAGCTGGTCATGGAACCTCCTTCTCAGACGCCCCACTCAGCCTATGCCAAGGTCGTGCACGGCGGCCTGTACGCTGGGGTGCCAGGTTGGGTCCTCGCCGGCCAACGCATGTCGAGACTCGCCCTCGCCGGTCGGGAGCACAGGGACCACGCCCGCGCCTCAGCCGTTCTTCCCATCCACCTCCGGAAGCGATCGGGCACCTATTCAGCTCCCTGACCAGGTACTTCGAGGTGTGAAAGCCGTCCTATCAGGCCCACAATGGAAGGCCCTGGTCACGGGGCCTTTCCTTGGTTGTGAGCAGGTGTCACCACTCGGTTCCTGGCGCATCTCAGCCGCTGGGGACGCCGGAGAGATTGACCCAGCTGCCGTCGACCACACAACTACGGTGACGCGAAGCACGGAGCGACCGCGCGCCAACGACTGGGACCGTGATGCAACTGGACGACACGATCGCTCGAATCCTCGGCTTCGTCAGACGCACGTTTCCTTTGGCTCGGCACCGCGACGTCGGGATACACGACTCCCTGCTGGACGGCGGGATCATCGATTCCATGGGCACCTTGGAGTTCGTTCAGTTCCTGGAAGACGATTTCGGGATCGAGATCACTGACGACGAGATGGTTGCGGACCATTTCGATTCGATCGCCGGCGTCGCCAAGTTGGTCGAATCCAAGAACGCCACCGGCGGCATGGAAGGTCGCTGAACGTGCAGTACCTCGTCCACCACATGTTGCGAGACAGTGCGTGGCGAGACGCACATCGGGAGGCGATCGTCGGATCCGGGCAGCGAATCGACTACGCCACCATGGCCGAACGCGTCGCTGCTCTTTCCGGGGGCTTGCAGGCGTTGGGTGTCCGGCGCGGCGATCGCGTCGCCGTCTTCTTGGGTCCAACAGCCTCACTGCCTCTGGCGATCTTCGCCGCCTCACAGGCCGCCGGCGTGTTCGTGCCGGTTCATCATGGGCTGTTCCCGGATCAGGTTGCGCACATCCTCCGAGACAGCGGCGCGAAGACACTTATCACCGACGCCGGGCGATGGGAGGGCCTCGCCGACTCCCTAGCAACGCTTCCCGACCTGGCATTCGCCGTGCTCGACGGCCCGCCGGAGGCCGCCTCCCCGCTCCCAACCTACGATCTGCAGACGCTGCTGGAGCACCCGCCGTCGACCACCGGGGAGACGTGCACCGAGAAGGACTTGGCCGCCATCCTCTATACGTCCGGATCGACGGGGCTGCCGAAGGGGGTGATGCTGAGTCACGCGAACATCCTGGCCGGTACCGAGATCGTGGCCACGTACTTGTCGATCACCCACGCGGATCACTTGCTGGCGGCGTTGCCGTTCAGTTTCGACGCCGGGCTCAATCAATTGATGACGGCCGTCCTCAAGGGTGCCGCCACGATCATGGTCGGGTTCCGATTCGGAAGCGACATCGTCCGTGCCGTGGTGGATGAGCGAATCACGGCGCTGGCGGGGGTGCCATCGCTGTGGAGCCTGCTTGCCCAACCCAGCTCAGGCCTCGGCAAGCAACCGGTCGACCATCTGCGCTACATCACCAACACGGGCGGTGCGATGCCTCGCACCGTGCTCGCCCGACTTCGAGAGTTGCTCCCGCACACCGATGTCTACCTGATGTACGGGTTGACCGAAGCATTCCGGTCGACGTACCTGCCCCCGGACGAACTCGACCGGCGCCCGGACTCGATCGGCAAAGCAATTCCGAACACCGAGATCCTGGTGATCGACGATCACGGCCGGCGGTGTGGTCCGGGCGACATCGGGGAACTGGTCCATGACGGCCCCACGGTCTCGCTCGGCTACTGGGGCAACCCCGAGTTGACCGACCGCGTCCTCAGGCCGCATCCCTATTCTCCTCCGGGGCGCGGCGAGGGCGACCGTGTCTGCTATTCGGGCGATCTCGTCACGATGGACGGGGACGGGTTCTTGTATTTCGTCGGCCGTCGCGACAACCAGATCAAATCAAGCGGCTTCCGCATCAGCCCCACCGAGGTCGAAGAGATCATCTGTCGGATCGCACCGATTCGACAGGCGGCCGTCGTCGGGGTTCCCGATCCCGTGCTCGGCCAGCATCTCGTCGCCTTCGCAATCCCGGATGAGGATGCAGGTAGCTTGGAGGCGGCGGAGATCCTGGTGCGCTGTGCCGGAGCGATGCCCCCGGGGTCACAGCGTCAGCCAGTGTCCCGCAGATTTGACTACACGAATGTTTCGATCGCACTAGCTTGGAGGCTTCGGGTCCTTGATCCGAAGCCATGAAAGAGAGGCAGGAATGAAGAGACCATTGATATGGGTTGCGCTGATCCTCGCGCTGACGCTCGTCGCTGCCGCGTGCGGCGATGATGATGCCGATACCACAGCAGCCCCGACGACCACGGCCGCTCCTGCGACCACCGCGGCTCCAACGACGACAGCGGCTCCCGCTGCGTTCGAGGGCAAGGTGCTCGACTCAGGCGGTTGTGGGCGCGATCTCGGCTACACCGACGATGACGGCGAACCCGTCCTGTATGAAGGCAGGGTCGACACGATCACGGCGGTGGACGAATACACGGTCGAGTTCAAGCTTTGTGGCCCGCATCCGGCCTTCCTGGCGCAGATCGCCTTCGGCGTCTTCGGCATCCAGCCGGAGGAGCACCTCGAAGCCACGGGCGGTGCGCCGCTCGACAATCCGGTCGGGACCGGCCCCTACAGCCTCGAGCAGTGGGTGCGCGGCGACTCGGTGGTGTTCAAGCGCTTCGACGACTACTACGGGCAGAAGCCGGCTCATGAGACGGCCGTGCTCCGTTGGGCGACGGAGAGCGCCGGGCGCCTTCTGGAGCTCCAGGCCGGCCAGGTGGACGGAATCACCTTCCCCGGCACCGAGGATCTGGCGACCATCGATGACGATCCGAACCTGATCCTGCTGGACAAGCCGGAGCCGAACATCTTCTACGTGGGCTTCACTGATATCTTCCCGCCGTTTGATGACGTTCGGGTACGCCAGGCCATCGGCCTCGCGCTCGACCGGCAGCGGATCGTGGATACGTTCTACGCCCCCGGGTCGGAAGTGGCTTCTCACTTCACGCCGTGCTCGGTAGAGAACGGCTGTCAGGGTGAAGCCTGGTACGACCAGGATGTTGCCGCCGCTCAGGCGTTGCTTGCCGACGCCGGCTTCGCGGATGGGTTCGAGACTTCCATCTACTACCGCGACGTCACCCGCGGCTATCTGCCGACACCGGGCGATGTGGCAGCCGATCTGCAGGCGCAGCTCAGGGAAACCCTGAACATCGAAGCCGAGATCGTGCAGATGGAGTCGGGTGAGTTCATCCAGCAGTGCTCGACCTTCGGTCAGTGCGACGGGATCCACTTGCTTGGTTGGACGGGTGACTACCCGCACGTGACCAACTTCCTGGACTTCCACTTCGCAGACGGCAATTCCCAGTTCGGAGTTCCCCATCCGGAGATCTTCGAACCGCTGGCGATTGCGGCGTCTGAGCCGGATCCGGCGGTGGCGGCCCCGCTCTATGAGGAGGCCAACAACGCCATCAAGGAACTGGTCCCGATGGTGCCGATCGCCCACGCCGGCGCGTTCTTCGCAGCCGGTGCCGGCGTCGACGGTGCTCACGCGACCCCGTGGGGCCATGTGCAGCTCAACCTGTGGGACAACGGCACCGACACGCTGGTGTTCATGCAGGGCAACGAGCCGATCTCGCTGTATTGCTCCGATGAGAGCGATGGCGAGTCGCTGCGGGCGTGCGGCCAGGTGGTGGAGGCTCTGTACTCCTACACCACCGACGGCGAAGTGCAACCGCAGCTCGCCACCGAGTGCACCTCCAACGCCGACCTGAGCGTGTGGAGCTGCACGCTGCGTGAAGGCGTCATGTTCCACGACGGAACTACGTTCGATGCCAACGACGTGGTGGCTTCGTACACCGCGGGCCTCGATGCGTCCAGTGCGCTGCACGTCGGCAACAGCGGCGCGTTCGAGTACTACGACTACCTGTGGAAGGGCCTGATCAATCCTCCGGCCCCGGAGAGCTAAGAGCCCATTTCACAGCCGAGATGACGAGGGGGAGGCCGGTCGGCCTCCCCCTCGCCTAGTATCCGGCAACCGATGGTCAGCTACATTCTCCGACGCGTGCTCCTGGCGATCCCGGTCCTCATCGGGATCGTTCTTGTTGTTTTTCTGCTCATTCGGGCCATCCCCGGGGACCCGTGCACCGCGCTGCTCGGGGAACGGGCCACCGAAGAGGCGTGCGAACGCTTCGACGCGGCGAACGGACTCAACGAGCCCGTCTGGGTCCAGCTCGGCATCTACATGAAGAACGTGGTCACCCTTGACCTCGGCGAGTCGGTGCGGTTCTCCCGTCCCGTGAACCAACTCCTCATCGAACGGCTGCCGCTGACCACCGAGCTGGCGCTGTCGGCGCTCACACTGGCGGTGCTGGTCGGCGTCCCGATGGGGATCATCGCGGCCCGGAGACACAACACCGCGGTGGACACCGGAACGATGGCGCTGGCCAACGTGGGCGTCTCGATGCCGGTCTTCTGGCTGGGTTTGATGCTGGCCTATCTGTTCGCACTCGTGCTCAAGGACACGTGGTTCCAATTACCACCGTCGGGTCGGCTGAGCGCCGGCGTCTTCTCCGTCCCCTACTACGAAGTGTGGGGCTGGGACCTGCAGGAAGGATCCTTCTGGGCGAAGTTCCACGAGTACGTCGGTAACCACTACATGTTCAACAACCTGATCACCGGCCAATGGCAAGTCCTCGGGGACGCGATCAAGCACATGATTCTCCCCGCAGTCGCCCTGGCCACCATTCCGCTGTCGATCATCGCCCGGATCACCCGGAGTTCGCTGCTGGAGGTCATGGGCAAGGACTACATCCGCACGGCCCGGGCGAAGGGAGTGCGCGAGATCAGCGTCGTACGGGGGCACGCGTTCCGCAATGCCATGCTTCCGGTCGTGACCATCATCGGACTGCAGTTGGGCACCTTGCTCGGAGGGGCTGTGCTCACCGAAACGGTGTTCAACTTATCCGGCATCGGTCGGGCGCTGTTCGATGCAATCACCGGGCGCGACTACGCCGTAGTGCAGGGTTTCACAGTCGTCGTGGCCGCCGGCTACGTGATCGTCAATCTGCTCGTTGACCTGTCCTATGCCTATCTCGACCCGAGGATCAGACTCGAATGACCAATCGCAAAGAAGCCATTCAGCGCCTCGAAGCTGAAGCGGGCGATGTCGATCGTCTCTTCGAGAAACCCCTGACCCAGTGGCGGCTGGTGTTGCGGCGGTTCAGGGGCCGGCGTTCGGGGATGATCGGGCTCGGCATCGTCCTGTTCCTCATCCTGATCGCACTGCTGGCACCCGTGCTGGCCCCCTACGGGCCCGCCGAGATCCTGATCGGGAAAGAGGATGTGCGCAGATACGACGATCCGTGTGTGCACCTGTTCGGCTGCGACCCCGAGACGCCGCAGCACATCATGGGAATCGACGGCAACGTGCGTGATGAGTTCTCCCGGGTCATCTTCGGATCCCGTGTCAGCCTGACCCTGGGGTTCTTCACGGTCACCCTGGCACTCGTCGTCGGATCGGCCCTGGGCGCCATCGCCGGCTACAAGGGGGGCTGGCTCGACAACATCATCATGCGGTTCATGGATGTCATCCTGGGGTTCCCCGCCTTGCTGCTGGCGATCGCCATCGTGGCCGTGCTCGGTCGGGGACTCCGTAACGCGCTGCTGGCCATCGCCATTGTCACGATGCCCGGCTACGCCCGGGTCATGCGAGCCCAGGTGTTGGCGATCAAGGAGAGCGACTTCGTGGCGGCCTCGCGGGCTCTCGGAGCCTCGGCTCGCCAAGTACTGATCCGCCGGGTCATTCCCAACGCGATGACTCCGCTCGTGGTGCTGGCGACCCTCGGCATCGCAACCGCGATCCTCGAGGCGGCCGGGCTGTCGTTCCTCGGCCTCGGGGCGCAACCCCCGCAGGCTGAGTGGGGCTCGATGCTGGCCTCGGAGCGGAATCAGGTGTTCACCGCACCCCACCTGGTGTTTTTCCCCGGTCTCGCGATCATGATCACGGTGCTCGGCTTCAACCTCATGGGCGACGGTCTACGTGACGCCCTCGACCCAACGCTGCATCGATGAGCGTCGACAAGCCTGCCCCCGAGGTCGAGAACGGGTTCACCGAGGCACTCGTCGCCGGGGAGCCCTTGCTGGAAATCCGCGGGTTGAAGACCCACTTCGACACCCGCGAGGGGGTGGTCACGGCCGTCGATGCCCTCGACCTGCATATCGATCGCGGCGAGGTGCTCGGTCTGGTCGGGGAGTCGGGCTGCGGCAAGTCGGTTGCCTCATTCTCGATCATGGGGCTGGTTCCCCATCCCGGGCGCGTCGTTGCAGGGGAGATCCTCTTTGCCGGAAAGAACCTGGTCGAGATGAGCAAGAGCGAACTGCGCGATCTGCGCGGCGAGCACATCTCGATGATCTTCCAGCAGCCAACCTCGTCGCTGAATCCGGTCCATCGGGTCGGAGCTCAGATCCGCGAGGTGTTCGAACTCCATCGTGAATGGTCAAAGGACGTCGAAGAGGAACGGGTCACGGAGATGCTCGCGATGGTCGGGATCCCTGACCCGGAGAGCCGGGCGAGTTCATTTCCTCATGAGATGTCCGGTGGCATGGCCCAGCGGGTGATGATCGCTATGGCGCTCGCCTGTCAGCCGGAGCTGCTCATCGCCGATGAACCGACCACAGCGCTGGATGTGACCATCCAGGCGCAGATCCTCGATCTGATTCGCGACCTTCAGCGTGACTTCAACACAGCAGTGCTGCTGATCACTCATGACCTCGGCATCGTGGCGGAGATGGCAGACCGGGTCGCCGTCATGTACGCCGGCGAGATCGTCGAGGAGTCCGACGTTCGTACGATCTTCCAGCAGCCTCTTCATCCATACACCCAGGGACTCATCGGTTCGATTCCGGTGCTGGGAGTCGTCAAGGACGTTCTCGAGACTATCCCCGGGGTCGTGCCGTCGCTGATCGACCTGCCCGCCGGTTGCCGATTTGCTACGCGGTGCGTGGCCCGGATCGAGAACGACCTCGAGATCTGTACGAGGGAGAAACCGGATCTCCTGGAGACCTCGGCGGGGCACAGAGTCCGCTGCTGGCTGTACGAGGAGGGTGCCTCCGATGGCTGAGAACCTCGTCGAGATCCGTGATCTGGTCAAGGAGTTCCCGGTGACCGGGGGCATCTTCCACCGCCGTGTCGGCACCGTGAATGCCGTGGCCGGAGTCGACCTGGACATCGTCAAGGGTGAAGCGCTGGGGTTGGTCGGCGAGTCCGGGTGTGGGAAGACAACACTCGGCCGGATGCTGGTGCGGTTGCTCGAGCCCACCAGTGGCACGATCAGTTTCGACGGCGCCGACATCACCCACCTCGACGGAAAGCACCTCAAACCCTTCCGGAAGCGGATGCAGATCATCTTCCAGGATCCGTTCGGGTCTCTCGACCCGCGATCGCAGATCGGGGACTCGATTTCCGAGGGCCTTCGCCTCCACGGCGTGAGCAACAGGGACGAACGCGAGGAACGGGTGACGAGGATGCTGGAGATCGTCGGCCTGCGGGGGGCGCATGCGGGCCGGTATCCGCACGAGTTCTCCGGTGGCCAGAGGCAGCGGATCGGCATCGCCCGGGCCCTGATCCTCGAACCCGATCTCGTGGTTGCCGACGAGCCGGTATCGGCCCTCGACGTGTCGGTTCAGGCTCAGGTGCTCAATCTGCTCCGGGAACTCCAGGCCGAGCTGAACCTCACGCTCTTGTTCATTGCCCACAACCTGGCGGTGGTCGAGCACATCTCGGATCGGGTTGCCGTCATGTACCTGGGCCGGATCGTCGAGCTGACCGACCGCGACACCCTTTATCGCGATCCGCTTCACCCCTATACCGAAGCGCTGCTTTCTGCCATCCCGATGCCCGATCCTGATCGCCCGAAGAAGCGGCAGATCCTCAGCGGCGAGATCCCTTCGCCCTTGAACCCGCCTTCCGGCTGTCACTTCCATCCGCGGTGCCCGATCGCCCTCGAGGGAGTCTGCGATGTGCAGTCCCCGGATCTCCTGGCGGCCGACAAGGCGCAAGATCATCTCGCTGCGTGCCACCTGCGGACGGGTGAACACGTCGAGTTCGATCCCCGGCCGGCCAAGCAGTAGGGGCGGCCGAGCGCGACACGTCCGCTAGCCCTTCTTGGTTGCCTTTGGCGGTAGCGAGCCGATCCAGTCCCAGGCCTGATTGGACCACGGAGCCAACTGGTCCGGTGCGGCGAGCAGGTCCGCGGGGATCGACACATACCCGCGCATCACGCTGCCGTACTGCATCACCGGTCCGCTCTCGAACTCGTCCCGGAACTGCTCGCCGAGCTCGTCGGAAAGCCGCAGCGCTTCGTCCTTTCGTTGCGGGGCAAATGTGGAGGACTTGTGAACGCATCACGGAGGAGTGTGGAGGCGGCGCATGCCGGGCAGCCCCTGCGAGCGGGACCTCCGGCCCTGGTGGTGCTCGCACAATCGGGCACGATGAAACGAACGGCATCGAGGAGGACCACATGGCGGGACGGCTCGAGCGGGGCGCAGGCCGACCTCCTGGAGTTGGGGTGCCGGCTGCACTCGAGGGAGTCGCCCTGCTCTTGTGGCACACAGTCGCCACCCCGTTCATTGGCCGCCGCCGGCTCCGGTGGGGAACCGTGGAAACCGAGTCGACCGATCCGCTGCCGGGCGATGAACACGTTCCCGACCCCAAATGGACGTACACCCTCGGCGTCGGGATCGATGCGCCTCCGGAATCGGTGTGGCCCTGGATCGCGCAGCTCGGGCAGGGGAGGGGCGGCTTCTACACCTATCAGGGGCTGGAGAACCTGGCCGGCTGCAAGATCGTCAACACCGACGAGATCCTGGCCGAACACCAGCATCCGCAGGTGGGGGAGGGCATCCTCCTGCACCCGACCGCACCACCGATGCGAATCGAGACGGTGGCTCCACCCACGGCCCTCGTGCTAGTGGGCTCGCCCGCCGGCATGGAGTCGGAGGAGAGTTGGGGCCTTTCGACCTGGCAGTTCGCCGTCCATCCGGGTCCCGGTGGCGGCAGCCGCTTCTTGACCCGGGGCCGGTACGACTACTCCCCGGATTGGAAAGCCCGCCTCACGTTCAGCCGGTTCCCGATCGAGGTCATCAGCTTCGTGATGAGTCGCAAGATGATGCTGGGCATCAAGGAACTGGCCGAGCGGAGCGCCTGACGCGATCCAGTTCCGGGCGCGAATGCGGGCTCGATGGATCGGCTCAAGTCCGGCGCGTCATCCGTCGGATCGATCTCCCGGCGCCGTGGAAGCGGCATCGGCGATGACCCGTTCCAGTAGATCTGCCCAGCGTTCCCGCGGCTCCCACCCCAGCTCCTCGCGGGCCGGGGAGATGTCGTAGATCGAAGCCCGCGGATCTGTTTCATAGAGCTCGGGTTCCCTCAACTCGGGGGTGACTCCGAACTCCCGTTGGACCACATCGAGCGTCGCAAGCGAGCTGTAGGTATCGGCAGCGGCGACGTTGAAGACATCGAAGGGCCGGCCGTCTGCCTCGAGCGCTCTCCGGAAACACCGCGCCGCGTCCGCCGGTGCGACGAAGGCCCGGGAGCCCGGGATGATCTCGGACAGGGTGACCCATGACGGGTCCGACGCCGGTGGTGGCGGCGGAGCACCGTCGGTGCCGGCAGTCGTGAGGGCGATGTCGTAGGCGATCTCCGCCTGCATCACGAGGGTGGGACGGAGGCAGCGGACCTGCATGGAACTGCGGCGCGCAAACCCTCGTGCGATCACCTCGCCGGCCTGTTTGCTGAGGCCGTACGCGGTCGCCGGCGCCGCGAGATGATTCACATCCACCGGCAGGTATTGCGGCGGGTTCCCCGGGCTGATGTTGTAGGCGGCGACGCTCGAACAGACCACCGTGCGCCGGACCTGCGCGGCCTCTGCCGCCTCGAGCACGTTCCACAGGCCCTGGGTGTTCGTTTCGAAGAACTGCTGCTCGGTGGCTTCGACCGCTGCGTCGAGCGCCGCCAGATGGACGACGGCGTCATGGCCGGCGACGGCGGCGGCAACGGCTGCGGCGTCGAGGATGTCGGCGGCGAAATGCGGCACGTCCATCCCCGGCGGTTCGACGTCGAGAATCGACACCCGGCAGTGGTCGAGCAGCTCTTCGACCACGAACCGGCCCAGCTGGCCGCTGCCGCCGGTGACCAGGACCCTGTCGAATCTCATGGCACGGTCGGCGGGAGGGTTCCCAGCGCCACCAGGAACCGCTCGGGCGTCATCGGGACATCCAGCCAGACGCCGGCGGCGTTGTACACGGCCTGTGCAATCGCCGGGATCGGGGCGCAGGCCGGAGCCTCGCCGGCGCTCTTGGCTCCGAAAGGTCCGACGGGGTCGTACGACTCACAGAAGATCACGGTGGGGTCGATCGGGAAGTCTGGGGCTCGCATCACCTTGTAGTCCAGGAACCCCGGGTTGAGGATGCGGCCGGTGTCCGGGTCGTGTGCCAGCCCTTCGCTGAGGGCATAGCCCGAACCCATGATTGCCCCGCCGATCACCTGGTTCTCCAGCACCTTCGGGTTGAGTACGGTGCCGCTGTCCTGGGTGGCCACCAGGTCGATGAGGCGGATGGCTCCAGTTTCCATGTCCACCTCCACTTCGACGAAGTGGGCTGCGAAATTGCGGGCGTAGGTGAAACCGGGCGGCATCGGCGAGGTGGTTCGGCCCACAACGGTAGGGAACGAGAACGAGTCGGGGAGGTGCGTGGTCAACACCTCGGTGAAGCTCATCGACAGCGCCGGGTCGGTCACCGATCGGACGGCTCCGTTCTCAACGATGAGCCCGCCGGGGTCCACCCCGAGGTGCTGCGCAGCTGCGTCGACCAGTTGACGTCGGGCATCGACAGCGGCGTCGTGAGTGGCGAAGCCGGTCCGGAATGCCGTGTTCGACGCGATCGACCCGTGGTTCGGTGGGCAGATGTCGGTGTCGCCGGCTTCGACTCGGATCCGGTCGACCGGCAGTGCGAGCACCTCGGCGACGATTTGCGCCTGGGTGGTCTCACTGCCCTGGCCCTGGCGGCCCATGGAACATGCCAGGCTCACGCTGCCGTCGGAGTGCATACGCACCAGCGCTGAGGCCGGGTACTCGTCTTCGGTTCCGCAGCAGTGCACGCCTGTGGCGACTCCGACCCCGCGGCGCCTAGGTCCATCCACCGATGTCGGGGTACCCCACCCGGCCCACCGCTGCTCCCAGCCGAACGCCTCCGCTCCCCGGACCAGGCACTCTCCGAGTGCTTCGCTCGAGAGGAGCCCGGGTTCCGGCCATCCCTCTGGCAGGTGGGCGGGGGGTTGGGGCGCTTCGTCGCGCTTGCCGGCGGCACGGAGTGGTTCTCCCACCCGGAGGTGATTGCGGAGCCGGAAGCTGAGTGGGTCCTCGTCGATCTCGATCGCCGCGAGATCCAGCAGGCGTTCGACGAAGGCGCCGAGAGTCACGTCACCGACGCCGCGCATGCATCCGGCGGTCAGGTTGTTGGTCGACACCCCCTGTATCGCATAGCGCCCTGCGCTGCACGCGCCCCAGGTATCGACGACGAGGAACCCGACGTCGGGCTTCATCCCGTAGCCGCCGTTGTCGTGGACATGGGAGACGTCGATGAACGTGACGGTGCCATCGCGGTTGACTCCGAGGCGGCCGCGGGAACGCTCCCGGTGGCGCCGCTTCACGCCGGCGAAGCACTCCTCCGGGTCGAGTTCGATTCGCACCGGACGTCCTGTCTTGCGGGCCAGGAGCACGGTGATCATCTGCATCGCACCGATCCACCACAGGCCGAACGAGGACCCCGTCGGATGGGCGATCACGCGGACGTCGGCGAGCGGGATTCCGATCACGGCCGCTATGGCTTCACGCATCTCCGACGGAGTTTGTGTCGAGGTCCACACCGTGACCCGATCGCCCTCCCAATCGGCGATGCAGGCGTTGCGCCCGATCGGGGCGTGGGCCTGTCCATCGAACGACATGTCCGCCTCGACGATGCAATCGGCGGCGGCCTCTGCCCCCTCGAAGTCGCCCCACTCCACCTCCATCGGCGGCCGGGCGTTTCCCTCTGGGCGGACCTGCGGCGATTCCGCCGTCAATGCGTCGAGCGGTTCGAAGACGGCCGGCAGGGGCTCGTAGTCGACCTCGATCAACTTCAGCGCTTCGGCGGCGATGTCCGGAGAGACGGCGGCCACCGCCGCGATCTCGTCGCCGACGAATCGAACGACATCGTCGAGGATGCGGCCCTCGTGGTTGTGCCAGCAGTTCTTCCACGGCCCGGTCGGGGCGTCCCGGTGGGTGACGACGCCGAGGACGCCCGGCAGCGCTTCGGCTCGTGTGGTGTCGATGCGGGTGATGGCGGCGTGGGCGTGAGGGCTTCGCAGGATCTTGCCGTGCACCATGTCCGGGACTGCAACGTCGACCCCGAAACGGAGGATGCCGGCGACCTTGGCGACGGCGTCTGCGATGGGGACCGCGGTACCGACCACGTTGAGGGATGGCCGCTCAGTCATCGGGTCCCGTTCCGGCGAGGACTTCGGCGGCCCGCAGCACGGATCGCACGATGTTGGGGTAGGTGCCGCAGCGACAGATGTTGCCGGCGATCGACGCGGCAACCTCGTCCGGCGACGGTTCCGGCTCGGAGTCGAGCAGCGCCTTTGCGGCCATGATGAACCCCGGAGTGCAGAAACTGCACTGGAACCCGTGCTCGTCGATGAAGGCCTGCTGCAGGGGATGGAGACGGCCCGGGGTGCCGAGGCCTTCGATCGTCAGGACCTCGGATCCTTGCGCCCGGACCGCGAGCATCAGGCATGACGCCACCGGGGCGCCGCCGACGAGGATGGTGCACGCGCCGCACTCACCCTCTTCGCACGAGAGCCGCACTCCGTGGAGTCCGAGGCGACGGTTGAGCACGTCACCGAGCGTTTCGTGGGCTTCGATCTCCAGGCGGTGATCCGTGCCGTTGACGTGCAGTTCGATCTCAATGGTCACGCTGCGAGGCTCCTTGCGGTTCCGCTCACCGCGCGGCGAGTCAAAACACCGGCCGTGTGAGTCCGGTAGGCGGCGCCGGCGCGAACATCGGAGATCGAGTTGGTATCCGCGGCCGCCGCTGCGCCGACCTGGTCGAGCAGGTCGCCGGTGACTTCTCCGATGCCGGTTCCCTCGAGCAGCGCCTCGGCGGGTTGTGAGCGCACCGGGGTAGGGGCGACCGCTCCCAGCACCACCCGGGCGGAGGTGATGAGTCCGGCATCATCGGTGTCGAGGCGGCAGGCCACCCCTGCCAGTGCGATGTCGACCGACGATCTCACCATTCGCTCGTAGGTACACCCCGAACGATCTGCCGGCATGGGAACGGTGACGTGAGTGAGGATCTCGTCGCCGGCCAGGGCGGTGGCCTTCGGGCCGACGAAGAGGGATTCGAGCGGGAGGGTGCGGGCACCGGTGGGGGAGCGCAGCGTCACCCCGGCATCGAGGGCGATGAGCGGCGGCGAGTAGTCGGCCGAGGGGACGGCGTGGCACAGGTTTCCGCCGAGAGTGGCCATGGTGCGGACCTGGGGAGTGGCGAACCGCTCCGCCAGGGCCGAGAGCACCGGCAACGAGGCCCGCAGGCCGGGATGGGTTTCGAGCGTCGCGATGGTGGTCATCGCACCGATCGTCACCGACTCGCCGTTGATGTCGATGGAGTGCAACTCGTCGAGGCCGGAGAGGTCGATGCAGGCGCCGACTTCGATGCTGCCGCGGCGCCATTGCAGCAGGAGGTCGGTTCCCCCGGCCCAGAACACCGCGCCGCTGCCGAGTTCGGCCTTCAGGACGGCTGCCTCCTGCGCCGAGTTGGGACGCAGGTATCGGAAGCTTCGAGCCACGTCGATCACTCCACCGCCCGGGTTGTTGCACCGGAGGCATCGCAAGAATACAATATCTTTGTGCTGAATACAATTAGCCGCAAATTCTGAGTGCAGCAATAACCATGTGCGGAACAGATTTGCGAGAACCTGGTGTTGGGAGCCTCTGATGCGGCGGCCGTTGGACGAGCTGGATATCGGGATCCTCCGTCATCTCGAACGCGACGGGCGCCGTTCCTATTCGGAGATCGCCGAGGATCTGGGGGTCGCGGTGTCGACCGTCAGCGCGCGGGTTGCCAAGCTCGTCGATACCGGCGTGGTTCGGGTGGCCGCCTTGATCAACCCCCATGGGGTCGGGTTCGAGGCTGCCGCCACCCTGCTGTTCGATATTGAACCCAACCACTTCGACGAGACGGTCGAACGGATCATCGGCCTGCCCGAGGTTGACTACGCCTCGATGACCACCGGCACCTACAACCTGGTTGTGGATGTGTTCTGCCGTGATGCCGAGCACCTTGCCGAACTGGTCACCGAGCGGCTCCACGTCCTGCCCGGTGTCGGAGACATCAATGTCGCCTACCAGTTGCGCAGGTACCCGGTCCAGATGCAGCGGGTGGACCTCATCGAGCTCGGCAACGGGAGGCCTCAGTCGGAGGAGCGGGCCGAGGCGGGCTGACCCGGCGCCACCAAGCCCAACGATCGAACACGGCCAAGGAGAACGAATGATCACCGGGGGATTGAAGGGCCGGGACTTCATCACTCTGCGCGATTTCACCCGGGCCGAAATCGACACGATGCTCGATGTTGCGCTGCGGCTGAAGGAGGAGAAGGCGATGCGGTGCGATCACACCGACTTGCTGGCGACCCGCACCCTCCACATGATGTTTTTCAACCCGTCGCTGCGGACCCGGAACAGCTTCGAGGCCGGGATCTTCGAACTCGGCGGTCACGCCCACTTCCTGGAGCCCGCCGCCACCCGGATCCCGGCGCTGGAGGGGGAGGAGGCGGCCTACGTCACCGAACGGATCTCGGACGTCGCCCGGGTGCTGTCGCGGATGGGGGACGCCATTGCCATCCGCATCCTCGGAGACGTGATCGGCTGGGAGTACGACAAGGGTCTTCGCATCATCCAAGAATTCGCCCGCTGGGCGGAGGTGCCGGTCATCAATATGGAGGAGCACATCTACCACCCCTGCCAGGGGCTGGCCGACATCATGACCCTGCGGGAGCTGTACGGCCCGGACCTGCGAGGCCACAAGCTGGGGGTGAGCTGGGCCTACTCACCCAGTACCAAGAAACCGGTCGCTCCCCATCACGATTTCATGTACTCCGCCAGCCTGTACGGGGCCGACATCGTGTTCGCTCACCCGCCGGAGATGCGAATCGATCGGGATGTCGAAGCCGCCATCGCGGCCAACGCGGAACTCAGTGGCGGGTCGTACACCGTGGTCGACTCGATGGAGGAAGCGGCCGCCGACGCCGACGTGCTGTACGCCAAGAACTACGTGGCGCTCGACCTGCTGCCGCCCGATTCACCGGAGCCGCGCCACGAGGACATGGCGGCGCTGTTTGAGAACTATCGGGACTGGACCGCCGATGAGCGGCGCATGAAGCTGGCCAAGCCGGACGCTCGATACATGCATTGCCTGCCTTGCGATCGTGGCTACGAAGTCGCCGACGAGGTGCTCGACGGCCCGTGGGGAGTGACCGCATTCGACGAAGCCGAGAACCGGCTGCACGCCCAGAAGGGGATGATGGCCTGCCTCATCCCATGACCGCGAAGGAGCGGAGACTGCCGTGACGTATCCGAATTGGGGAACCATCAAGGGCGAGTTCTTCGACGACGTCGACGTGCCGATGATCGATGACACGACCCCCACCTTCATGCGGCGCCCTCTCGCACGGACGCCGGAGGATCTGCAGGGAGCCGACGCGGTCATCATCGGCAGTGCCTACACCGCGGGCACCGGGGACATCCTGTGGGGGGTGCCCCGGTCGGAATGGGCGGCCGCATCCCAGCGGGTCCGCCAGCAATCCGCCCGCTACCCCTCCGGCTACGTGCAGGATTTCGATCTCGATGTCTTCGAGCATCTCAACGTCGTCGACTACGGCGACGCCGAATTGACCACAGATGCCGGGGCTACCGACTTCGACACCGTCATGACCGCCCAGCAGGCCGTCGAAGCCAAGGTCAACGACGTGCTCGATGCCGGCGCCGTGCCGATTGTGCTCTCCCAGAACTCGCCTTGTGGGTCGTACGCCATCGCCAAGCCGATTGCCGAACGCACCGCCGGCACCGTCGGCGTCGTCAGCCTCGACACCCATTGGGACATCCAACCACTCGACAAGGACACCGGGGATCCGCGGGTGGCCGGGGCCGGCAACTGGAAATCGAAGATGTATGAGAACCACCCCAACATGCCCGTCCCCAACCTGGTCGAGATCGGGGAGCGGGGCATGATCGAGGACAAGGAGCGTGTCCGAACGTTTCTCGACGCCGGTGCCCACTTCTATCCGATGTGGACGGTGCGCCGGATCGGCATCGAAGCCCTGTGCGAGCAACTCGACCCTGCCTACGAAGGCACCAATGCGGTCTACGTCCACTTCGACATGGATGTGCTCGGTGGAGCCGGCCCGGCCCCGGGGGACCTCCTCGGCATGCTGGCCGAACCGATCGGCATGACCGACTACGAGGTCATCCGGATCGCCCACGAGGTCGGGAAACGAGGATTCGCCGGGCTGTCGTTCATCTGCATCTCGCCGGGTTCCGAGGTGGTGTACCGCACGATCGTCTATGTGGTCATGTACCTGCTGGCCGGCAAAGCCATCGCCGAAGGAGCGTGAGATGACCGACACGTTTTGGCCGGACGGCATCCGATCGGCTGTCGCGCTCACGTTCGATCTTGACATCGAGACCCCGTTTGTCGGCGAGGATCCGTCGGTGGTGTCGCGGCCCGGCTTCCTCTCCCAAGCCCACTACGCGCCGAAGGTGGCGGTTCCGCTGATCCTCGAGATGCTCGAGCGGTTGAAGGTCGCGGCAACGTTCTTCATCCCGGGCAGGTCGGCCGAGGACTTCCCGGACGCTGTTCGGATGATCGCCGATGCCGGGCATGAGGTTGCGGCCCACGGTTACGCCCACGTGGCACCGTCGGGTCTGAGCCGGGAGGAGGAAGAGGACCACCTGGAGCGCACCCTGCGCGTCCTGCGTGGGCTCGGGGCCGAGGTCGATGGATACAGGGCGCCGTTCTTTGAGGCGAGCGTCAACACCGTCGACCTGCTGGCGAAGCACGGGCTCCTGTACGCCAGCGGGATGATGGACGACATCAGGCCGTACCGGTATCCCGGCACCGAGGTCATCGAACTGCCCTCACAATGGCTGATGGATGACTGGTCGGTGTTCGGTCACGGATCGGACGATGGTCTGGCACGGATCGTTCCGGCGGTCCAGGTGCGCCAGGTGTGGATCGAGGAGTTCCGAGCGCTGCACCGCCTCGGCGGTCTGATGGTTCTGACCATGCACCCCCAGGTGATCGGGCGGCCCGCCCGGCTCGAGATGCTCGCGGACCTGATCTCGGAGATGAGGCAGCACGAGGGCGTGTGGATCACCGACTGCCGCACGATCGCCGAGCATGCTGCAGCCGTGGTGTGATCGGGAGTCGGCCGGACCGCCCCGCGTACTGGCAGGATGATGATTGAGATCAAGGGTGAGGGTGGCGAGTCGATCCTGTTCGACGGTGCATCGGTGGCCAAGTTCCGCCACAACGGGATGCAGGAGGTCGCCCGCAACCCGGTGAGCACGTACCGGGAAGTGCGGGTCAAGTCGAAGAAGATGAAGAAGCGTGACGTCGAGCAGCGCTACGACGTACTGCTGGCCTGCTCGGCGATCTTCTCGCTGACCATCCCGGAGTCGGAGAGGCCGAAACTGGACGAACTCGTCGCCGAGTTGGAGCGTCTCGCGGCAGGCTCGTAACCGTCGCCGACCTTCAGCCGTTCAGCCGGCGCCGCTCGAGTCCCTCGAGGATGATGTCGAGCCCGAATTCGAACTCGCTCTGGTCGTCACACCACCCGAGTGTCGTTTCGGGGTCGTCGTGGGTGATGACGGCAAGCATGCCGACCAGGTTGGGGAACTGAGGCGCCAGGTCCTGCAGCATGGCGGCAATCTGCTCATCGGTCCGGCTGGGATCGTCCGGGGCGAAGAGTTCCTGGTTGAACCCGAGGCCCCTGCTCCCCAGCGCATGCATCGCGTGGTGGCCGAGGTCGTTGCAGAACCCGCCCTCGATCATGATCCCGAGCAAGGTGTCGTAGTAGCGCAGCAGTGTCGGTGTCATCACCGTCCTGGTTTCGATCACCGCCGGGGCCCAGGGATGGCGCAGCATGACCTGCCGGGCCGTGAGGATGCGGTGGCGTACCGCCGGCAGCCAGTCTTTGCCCGCCGGAGCGTCGAAGCCGCCCAACTCGGTCTCGACCTCACCGAGCAAGGTGTCGACGACGCCGTCGAGCAGCGCCTCCTTGTTGGCCACGTGGTAGTAGAGGGACATGGCCTCGACCCCCAGTTCGTGGGCCAGATTGCGCATCGTGAGGGCGACGATGCCCTGCGAGTCGGCAAGCGTGACCGCCGCCTTGAGGATGCGCTCCCGGTTCAGCGGGAGCCGCCGTTCTGTGGGGGATTCGGTGTCCGTCACCATGGGGAATCATCGTACCGTACGCGGTAAGGCTTGACAGCCTTACAACGTATGGTAATCTTACATCGTGCGAACACCAGACGACGACAGGGGATCGGCATGACCATGCAGCCGCTGGCTACAGAGCAGACCACGGGGCCGGGGGAGCCGCGAACCATGAAGGCCATCACGCAGGACGTCTACGGCCGTCCCGAGGTTCTGGGGTTGCGCGAGGTCGAGGTCCCGGTTCCGAGCGACGACCAAGTGCTCATCAGGGTGGAAGCTTCGTCCCTGAACATGTTCGACTGGCACATGACCACCGGGACCCCGTACATGACACGGATGGTGGCAGGACTGCGGCGGCCGAAGCAGCCGGTCCCGGGGGCCGACGTTGCCGGGGTCGTTGAGCTGGTCGGACGGAACGTGACCCGGTTTGCCGTCGGTGACGAGGTGTTCGGCGGAGTCGGGTGGGGCGCATTCGCCGAATACACCGTCGCCAGCGAGCGGGGGATCACCCACAAACCGGATGGCATCACGTTCGAGCAGGCGGCGGCCACCTCACTGGCCGGAATGACCGCGCTGCAGGGATTGCGGGATGTCGGAGGACTGGAGGCCGGCCACAGGGTGCTGATCAACGGAGCTTCCGGCGGGGTCGGCACGTTCGCCGTGCAGATCGCCAAGGCGCTGGGCGCCGAGGTCACCGCCGTGTGCAGCACGACAAAGGTCGAGATGGTCCGTTCGATTGGGGCCGACAAGGTTGTCGACTACACCTGGGACGACTACACCGAGAGCGAGCAGGGCTACGACCTGCTACTCGACAACGCCGGCAACCGTCCCTGGCGGCGGACGAAGCGGGTCCTGGCCCCGGGCGGGATCAACGTGACCATCACCGGGCCGAAACACCGATGGATGGGTCCGGTCCGGAACCTCATCGCTCGCCGGGTGGCGTCCTCGTTCAGCCGCAAGCGGATGGCCTCGTTCACTGCTGCGATGAAGCAGGCCGACCTCGAGACGTTGGCCGGTTGGTTGGAGGCCGGTGAGATCGAGCCGGTGATCGAGCGGACATACCCGCTGGCCGAGGTGCCCGAGGCACTCCGCTATCTGGGAGAGGGGCACGCCCTCGGCAAGGTCGTCATCGAGATCGGGTAGCGGTCAGTCGACCAGGCGGATGAAGGTGTAGACCCCCTCGAGGATTCCGAATGCCGGCCACATGCCCCACACGATCACCCAGTAGTTGAAGGTGTTCTCTCGGAATCCCAGGTCGCGATCCCAGATGTAGATCCAGATCGCGGTGTACCAGAACGGGACCGATGCCATCAGGGCCAGCAGGAACCCCCAGCGCTGGCCGAGCAGCATGCCGATGCTGCCGGCGAACTGCAGCGGTGCCCAGAAGAAGGGGTCGGCCCAGGCCGAGCCCTGGTTGAAGGCGAAGTAGGCCTTGGGGTCGGTGGCGTCGGGGCTGCCCCCGTACACGTTCTCGATCGTCCATTCCGTCCGCGGGCGGAGAGCGGCCACGAACTGCAGGCCGCCGAGCAGTGCCATGAGCACCATGCCGGCGATGGCGACGATCCAGGTCAAGACGGTGACATCCATGGGGTTCTCCTCAGGGGACGAGCATCTGGGAGTTGGTGACGACCAGGGTGAGGACGCCTGTTCCCAGATTGGCGATGGTCCAGACATTGCGCATCGGGTTCTTGGTGGTCGAGTAGTGGTCACCGGACGCCCGGTGGTTGCGGGTCCAGAACCAGAACTGCAGGGCGTGGTAGGTGAGGATCGACCCCGGGATCCACGCCCAGGCATAGGCCCACGACGCACCGAGGATCAGTCCAATCCCGGCGATTCCGTAGGTCCAGCCGAGGAGGGTGTCGGCCACGGCGATGGCGTGCTCGTAGTTCTTGTGCTCGGGCCGCATCCCGGCTTCCTGCAGGCCGAGTCGGGTACCGAGTTCCCAGTTGGCGACCGAGAGAGCCTGGGCGAGGAAGTGGATGCAGAAGCCGACCAGCAGGACCATCACGCCGGCGACGATGTTTGCGTACGGGAAGACCTGATCCATCAAGTGTGCGCTCCTTCTTCTGGTCAGTCCGATCCGGCGAGCGGGAGGCGGGGGAGTGGCGGTCCATCGATCTGCTCCGATCCGCCGCCGGCGGTACCGGCGAGGAGTTCATAGAGGCGCAGCGCATTGCCGACCATGCGGCCGCCGACATCCTCTCCGGGCACGGTGCGATCGTTGATGAGGTTGAACGTTTCTCCGTCGAGGTAGGCGTAGACGATGTCACAGGCGTCGGCCGCCGTGGCCGCGTCGACACCGGGGGTGGCGGCGCCGAAGGCATCGAACAGCCACTGCTTCATGACCGTGACCGTCTCGAGGATGTCATCGGGGTAATCGGGCCCCAGCGGGTCCGATCCGATGAACCGGTACAACCCCGGGTACTGCTGCGGGTACGTCGCCAGGTTGGTGATCAGGCGCCGCCGGTACTCCTCGAGCGGCAGCGGACCGTCGAGCCCTCGGGCAAGGTGCCCGCCGTAGTGCTCGAGCACCCGGCGGAAGGCCTGCCACAGCAGATGGTCGAAGCTCGGGAAGTAGTTGTAGACGTTGGTGTGGGCGAACCCGGCGCGGCGGGCGACTTCCCGCAGGTTCACACCGAGGGATCCACCCTTCTCCGTGATCAGCGCAACGGTCTCGTCGACCAGGCGTTCAACCGAGGGAGCCGACCGGGGTGACTTCGCCACGCCACCACCTCCGCATTACCAGTGGTCATTACCACTGGTAATCTAGCGGGCCGGATCACCTCGAGTCGAATCGATCGACCTGCGAGGTTTCCCGCTCGCCGCTTCGCTCAGACCGTGCGCGGGATTGCTCTGGTGAGCTGCATGATCGGCTTGATCAGGTACTTGTGCCCGAAGTCGGCAGTCGGACCGAACATGAGAGGACAGCCGCCGTCGATGACCGTAATCCCGTTGTCGCGACCGCGGACCGTCGCTTCATCGCAGATACTGCCGGGGCCGGGGCCCTTGTGCATCCAGACGTGACGGATCCCCAGTTCGACACACTCCCGCATGGTGTCCTCGCCGGCGTCGGGGCGAGTTGCGATGACGACGGCGTCGACACCATCAGGCACGGCACCGAGATTCCGGTATGCCGTGTCGCCCTCGACCTCTTCGGCGTTCGGGTTGATCGCAAACACCTCGTACCCGCGATCGCGCAGCCGCCGGTACACGATGTTGCCGCCGCGACCGCCGGCCTTGCGTGACACGCCGGTAACGGCGATTCGCTTGTTGGACAGGAACGACGCAGCGGCGTCCTTGGTGGATTGCATGCTTGCTCCGTTGATAACTATCCACCAAGTGTGCGATCCGGCGGGGGCTCCGGCCAGGGTCCAAAGCCACCCCGACTACGGGCTCCCGATCACCCTTGTGGGGGATGCCCCGATGGCGCCGCCCACGGCGGGAGGGGGCCGGAACTGATCGGCGGCGCGCCGATGAGATCGTCGAAGAGGCAGGGCGGCTGCCGACCGCCGGACAGACCGTCGAGGCCGTTCGGTTGTATCGACGGGCCATCGCCCTCCATCCGCCGTACGCCCGGCTGCTCGAGCGGCTGCGGGGCGGTCGCCCGGCTAGGAACGCCGTTCGGCGACAGCACGAACCGCCCACAACGCGGCGGCTCCCCAGAGCACGCCGGCGACGGCACCGGCGATCAGGTCGGCGGCGGTGTGGACTCCGAGCAGGTAGCGGGAGACGGTCACCGCGACGGCCCAAACCGGGATGACCGTGACGCCGACCCGGAGCCTCCAGCCCTGCATCCAAGCGAGCCCGAAGCCAGCCCACATGGTGGCGAAGGCGACCGCAGTGGTGGTGTGGCCGGAGGGCAGGGCATACCCGGCCTCGTGGATCCAGTGGTCGCGCACCAGATCCGAGAGTTCGGGTGTTGTCTGCGGCGTGAGGCGGTCCGCGAGCAGGGAGCGCCGTTCGTCCTTGTTGCCGAGCGCATAGAAGGCATCTCCATCGGCGACCTCGGGACCGAGGGTGCCGGCCTCGGCGAGTTCGACGATGTTCGGCCGGGGCACTCCGATGGCTTCCTTGACGACGGACTCGTTGAGCAGGCCGTTCCCGGCGAGGACGACCAGCATCGCCAGGATGAGAGTGCCGGCCTCGACCCCGCGGCGGCGTCTGCTGATGCCGGGCCGGGTGAACGCCATTACGACGGCCGCGGCACAGATGAGCGGCATCTGGGTCCAGTACGCGGTGTCGGAGATGCGGACCATGACGTCGGCGAACCAGGTGTCGAGGGCGATGTCCGGGAGCAGGCCGATCAGAGCAATGGCAGCCAGGACCGCGCCGAGCACGGCGGAGAGCCGGCGCCACAGGTGGGGGTTCCCGCTCGCAGTGACGGACACCGGACCTCCCTCGATCGGCTCACCCGATGCTATCGAGGCGCGCCGGCCGGTCGCAGATGTGACAGACGTCCCTTGAGCCGGACTCTCCTCGGGCGCACGATGGCAGGGTCCAGGAGGTGCCGGATGATGAGGATGCTCCGCTGGTGGGCCGCGTTGCTGATTCTGTTCCTGGTCGCAGGAGTGACAGGCTGTGGCGACGATGACGCAAAGCCTCCGGGGGTCCCGGGACCCTTGCCGTCGACTTCGGCTCCGGCTCCGCCGCCTGATTCGACCCGCCCGGCACCGACGCTGCCCGCAACGACGGTGGCCGAGGCCACGAGCGTTCCGACGGTTGGGGGTGGCGGGGGACCGGTGGTCGACCTCTTCTACGCAATCCACGTGCATACGCAGAACGAATGGGCGCCCTTCCGGGATCCAGAACTTACGGATCTCGATGTGACGGCAGCCGAAGGGTTTGTCACCCACATCGAGGCAATCGCCGGCACCCTGGAGGCGCACGGCGCCAGGGGAAGCTTCCACTTCACGTTCGGAACTGCAGCCGGACTCTGCACCCTCGATCCGGCCTACTTCGATGACCTCGCAGCCCGCGGGCACGAGATCGGCATCCACGCTCACACAAATCAGTTCCTGCTCCGCGCCGCGATCGAGATGGAGTTGACGTGCGGACGGGCGATCGGCACCGGCTCCGGGCTGGCGGCGATGGCCGGTGGTCCCGATGGCTCGACCGACGCGACGCTCGGGGAATCGCTGCAGGTGTTTCGGGATGTCGGGGCAACGCAGTTGCTGGTCAACATGTCGGACCATTGCGGCTCGGTTTCGAGTGGAGGCAATGCGATCGAGCCGTGGCAACCCGCGGGCAGCGACGTCTGCACCGACGACGGAGCCGGGATCATCATGATCGACCAGGCGCCGCTGCAGTACGTCATCACCGATGGAGCGCCGGCGGATGTCTTCGCGGAGGCGGAGTTCTCGACGCTCGCCGGACTGGCGGAGGCGGCGGTGGCGGAGGCTGCCACCCTGCCGGTCGACAGCGTTGCCGTGTGGGGTTTCGTCACCCACACGAACGAGTACGTGATCGGTGCGTCGGCGGAGGCCGCACCCCAACAGGCGGCACTGAACGGACTCGACCTACTGCTGGGCCGGTTGGGTTCACTCGTCGGCGCCGGTCGTGCTCGCTGGTCGACCGGCGCCGAGATCGCAGCTCGGGTGGGGTGAGGGCTACCCGACCAGGTCCATCTGGAGGAAGTCGCTGATCCCGAGCCGGTCGGGCGGCATCGGGGTGCCGTCGGCAACCAGGCGCTCGGCCTCGGTCCGTGAGATGAGGCGCGGGGAGGTGAGGTCGTAGCCGGTGCCGTTCTTCAGGACGGAGGCGGAGCCTGCCGCGAGGGCGTTCTTCACCCAATCGGAGTCCGGCCCGTACATCGGGAAGAACACGAACCCGCCGTCGACACGGTGGGCGTCCATCGGGGTGCGATAGATCCGGCCCGAGGAGCGGCCCCGGTGGGTGAGGACCGGCCGCTTCCCCCGCTTGAGTTCGGCCTTGTTGAAGGTGTGCTTGTTGACTCGGGCGATCCACTTGGGAACCGGCATGGGTAACTCCTGGTCAATGTCCTGTACTTACGACGTAAGTTTACATACAGTGTAAGTTATGTCAATCGGAAATCACACGCGAGAGGTCGGAAATGACGGCAGACGAAACCACACCGCAGCGGCGCACTCCGCTGAACCGCGATCGCATCGTCGTCGCCGCCGTTGAGTTCGCCGATCGTGAGGGCCTCGACGCGTTGTCGATGCGCAAGCTGGGTCGCGATCTCGGGGTCGAGGCGATGTCGCTGTACAACCACGTGGCCAACAAGGACGACCTGCTCGACGGGATGATCGATGTGATCGTCGAACTGATCGGCCTGCCGGATCCCACCGCCGATTGGAGGCGGGCCATGCGCGACCGTGCGATCTCGGCGCGAGAGGTATTGCGGCGGCATCCGTGGGCGACCAGGGTGATGGAGACCCGGACCACCCCTGGGATCGCGACCCTCCGGTACTACGACGCCGTGCTCGGGATTCTGCGCGGTGCGGGATTCCCGTTGCAGCTGGCGATGCACGCCTTCTCCGCGACGGATGCCTATGTCTACGGCTTCACGATGCAGGAGATCGATCTGCCGTTCGACAACGCCGAGGAACTCGAGGCCATCGCTGCAGACCTGCTCGCGCAGCTCGAGGGCATGGACATGCCACACCTCGCCGAGGTCACGCGGTTCACGATCGCCGAGGGCCATGAAGGTCTCACCGGTTTCGAGTTCGGACTCGACCTGATCCTCGACGGGTTCGAGCGGGCCCGCGGGTCAGCCTGATTCTGCCCGGGGGCAGCCGAAGGCGACCTTCACCACCTCGATCTTCGCCGGCCAGCCAGGGTGTTGCTTCGAAGCCTTCACCTTCCCGGGTGGCATCGAACTCCTCCTGACTGGAGCGGCAGAACACCCACACCTCCTCGAGGATCGCATCGGCGGCCCGTCCCTCCGGAGTGTCCACCTACTGCCGGTGATCGTCGATGGTGTCCCAGTCGGCCACCGTCGCCGCCAGCGCCTCGTCGGCTGCGGTGATCCTGGTGAAGACGTCGAGGGCGGTGGTGTGCTGGTCGAGCAGGCGCTCCGGCGGCTTCAGGTCCTGGATCCCCTCGAGGAACTGTTCTCTGACGTCAAGGCGGCCGTCCCAGTAGTCGAGGGCACGGGCGACGGTCGGGGCTTCCGACAACCACTCGGTATCGAGGACTGCGAAGTCGGCCTCCATCTCGGCGGCCAGACCCTCGACGGATTCCGCTTACTCGGTGAGCGTGGGCTCGCCCGATCCGCAGGCGGCAGTGAGGAATACGAGTCCGGCGATTGCCGCCGCTCGGCGCATGAGTGCTACTCCGTGATCTCGATGATGATCTTCCCGCTGGCGTGGCCCGAACCGATGCGGGCGAAGGCATCGGCAGCCTGCTCGATCGGATAGGTGGCCTCGAGCACCGGTGACACGGTTCCATCCTGGATCCACGTGCCGAGGAGATCGAGGTCCGCCGCGTTGGCCACCCCCACGAAGATGCGGTTCTTCCTCCGACTGAATGGAGACATCACCATCGCCCCGAGGATCCGGAAGAGGGGTCCGAACCACGTGCCGCCGGCGGTGCCGTTGCTCGGCAGCAGGGTCCCGCTCGGCTTCAGCGCTCCGCGCAGGGCTCGGAGGGTGTGATTGCCGGCGTTGTCGAGGATGACGTCGTAGCGCCCGGTTCCTTGGGTGAAATCCTCTGCCGTGTAGTCGATCACGTGGTCGGCGCCGAGTGACCTCACGAGGTCGATCTTCCCGGTGCTGCACACCCCGGTGACTTCCGCACCGAGAGCCTTGCCGATCTGGATCGCGAACGATCCGACTCCGCCGGAGGCTCCGTTGACCAGGAGCTCGGTTCCCGATCCGACCTTCCCTTGGTCGCGCAATCCCTGCAGCGCCGTCGAACCCGACACGGGCACTGCGGCGGCCTGGTCGAACGTCACTCCGTCGGGGATGTGGGCGATGCGTTCGGCCCTGGCGGCGGTGAACTCTGCCAGGGTGCCCCGGCACTCCCCGAACACCCGATCGCCGGGGGCGAACCCGGTGACCTTGCTGCCGACTGCCTCGACGATGCCGGCCGCATCATGGCCCAGCGGGCGGTTTCTCGGCCTCGGCAAGCCCGTGCCGAGGCGGAACACGTACGGTCTGCCGGTCAGTTGGAGCCAATCGCCGGCGTGGATGGCGGCGCGCCGGACCGCGATCAGCACTTCGCCGTCCTTGGGCGTCGGACGTTCGAGATCGCGGGTCTCGAGGACGTCGGCGGGCTGCCCGTATCTGCTCGGAACAACGGCTTTCATCGGTCCTCCGTGGGCGGTGGTGCCATCTGAACCCTAGATCGGGTGCAGAGCGGCTTCTCCGGTGGCCAACGTCGCCGGCCACTGTCGAGGAGGCAGGCTGTGGAGATGTCCGGATGGCTCCTGATTGCCGGGTTCGTGGTGTTCATGGCGGGCGCCGGGGCATGGAAGCTCGAATACCAGCTACCGCTGCCGGAGCGGCTACCCACCTCGATGCGGATCGCGGGCGTTTGCGGTGGATCCACTCGACGATGGTGGTCGCGATGATCCTCACGCCGGCCGGGCTCGGTGGGATCGCTGCGGGTTCCGGCCATCCGGCCGTCTGGGCCGCCGCGGTGGCCTGTGCCCTCGGTTCGGTGTTCTGGGTGATGCAACTGACGTTCCGGCTGACGGTGCAGGAACGGGTCGCGGCGCGGGTCGCGGGCGGCGGTGACGTTCCCGATTGGTTCGCGCTCCTGGAGTCGTGGGTGGGTCTCGGACATCGGATCCACATGCTCGCGTCGTACGCGTCGGCGATCGCGCTCACATACGGCCTGGCCGAATCGGATGCCATCGCCGAATGGCTGGCATGGGCCGGTGCCATCTGGGAGCGGCATGGTTCGCCGGGTACCTGTTACCGCGGATCCGGTTCGCCTTCGAGCCTCCGTTCTGGGCGCATGTGTTCACCTTCGCCGTTGGGATTGCAGGTCTCTAGCCACCGGTGTGGTAGAACCGCGACATGGCGCCACGGCTGCTCGACAAGGTGTGTGTGATCACCGGCGCCACCGGGATGGCCGCCGCATCGGCTCGAGCCGCCGCTTCCGAGGGTGCGATCGTGTGGATCGTCTCCCGCGACCCGGAGGAGATCGAAGCGCTCGAGCGCGAGATCATCGCTGCCGGGGGCCGCGCCGGCTCCCATTCGGCCGATCTGCGCGACGAGGATGCAACCGCGGCCGCGTTCGATGCATGCGTCGAGCATCTCGGCCGGATCGACGGGTTGTTCGCGGTGGCCGGGGCCAGCGCCCGCAACGAGGGTGACGGGCCCGCCGATGAGGCACCGCTCGAAGGTTTCCTGGCCGCCTACGACTACAACGCAGTTCCCGCCTTCCTGGCGGCCCGCAGTGCGGTGCGGGCGATGCTTGCCCGGGATCCCAACGATTCGGGTGTGCGAGGGTCGATCCTGCTGATGTCGAGCGTACTGGCCGACCACCCGGCGGCGCTGTTCTCCACCCACGGGTATGCCGCCTCCAAAGGAGCGGTCAACTCGCTCGCCCGGGCGATGGCCGCCCGTTACGCCGCCGACGGGATCCGGGTGAACGCAGTGGCGGCCGGCCTGGTGGCGACCCCCATGTCGGCCCGGGCTCAGGCCGATCCGCGAAGTGTTGCCTATGCCGCCACCAAGCAGCCGCTGGCGCATGGACTGCTGCCCGCCGAGGCCGCCGCCGATCTTGCCGTGTTCCTGCTGTCCGACGAGTCCCGCTACCTCACCGGGCAGGTGATCGCGCTGGACGGCGGGTGGTCGGTGACGGAGGGCCGGGTTTAGGCGCCGGCGGCGTCCATCGCTAGGACGGCTGCGCCCACCGCACCGGCCTCCGATCCGAAGTGAGCCGGCCGGATGTCGATGAGGCCGTCATCGACCAGCGTGGCGTGCTTCCGCACCGTTGCCCTGATCGGATCCAGGATGGCGTCGCCGGCCGCCGCCCAGCCGCCGCCGATGACGATGCGATCGGGCCCGACGACGTGCACGACGTTGGCGAGAGCGATGCCCAGATAGCGAGCCGCGGTCTCCACTGCTTCGGCGCACCTCGGCTCCCCGGCGGTCAGGCCGTCGAAGACCTCCTTCACCGTGTCCTTGCCCGCCATTCCCGCCAGCACGTCGGAGCGTGACATGGCCTCGGCGCAACCGAGGTTGCCGCAGCCGCAGAGGTTGCCTCCAGGCTGCACGGTCTGGTGGGCGATCTCGCCGGCGCATCCGGTGGTGCCCATGAACAGCTTGCCGTCGATCATGAGACCGCCGCCGATCCCCGTGCCCAGTGTCAGGGCGGCGAGTATGCGGGCCCCTCTGCCGGCGCCGAGGCGGCCTTCTGCCAGTGTGAAGGAGCGGGCATCGTTGAGCATGCTGATCGGCCAGTCGAGGCCTTCCTCGAGGAGATCCCGCAGCCGCACCCCGCGCCACTGGCCGGGGAGGTTGGTGAAGATCTCCACCACGCCGTCGGCGTCGAACAGTCCGGGCGTGCCCATCCCAAACCCGGCGAACGGCCCCTCTGCCCGCTCTTTGTCGCGGAACGTGCTCATCAGCCGCTCGAGAACGAGTTCGTGCCCGTCGTCGCCGCCGGTGGCCACAGAATCGACCGACAGAATCTCGGAGTCACCCTCTCCGGCCTCGAGGACGATCATCTTCGTGTTGGTGGCGCCGAGGTCGACGCCGAGGAACCGTCTGGTGGTCACGGGACTCCCGTTTCGTCGTTGTACATCATCACCTCGAAGAGGTATCGGTCGGCGGCGTAGCGGGTCTCTGTGTGTTCCAGTGGCCGGCCCATCTCGTCGTAGATCACCCGCCGCTCACAGAGAACTACTCCGTCGGAGCCGAGGTCCAACAGCCGCCGCTCCCGGGCGGTGGCCCTTCTGGCCTCGACGGTCGCCGATGCTCGCGTCGGGTTCCGGTCCTCAGCGGCGAAGGCGCTGTGGAGGGAGCCATCGCCGAGAGTCTCGATCACCCTGGCACAGTCGGGTGCGAGCACCGCTCGCTCGATTGCCATCGGAACTCCGTCCGCCAGGCGGATTCGCTCCAGGATGCCGACACCCTCGCCCGGAGCGATCTGAAGGGCGGCGGCGTCGTCCGCGCCGGACGGGGTGTGCTCGGAGTGAAGGGTCTGGGAGCTGGCCTTCATGCCGCGGCGGCGCATGCTCTCCGTGAACGACAGCGCGGAGCCGAGGAGGCGGGGGACCGGACGGGAGCTGACGAAGGTTCCTGTACCCCGCTTGCGATGGAGAAGATGCTCCTGCTCGAGGGTTTGCACGGCGTGGCGGGCGGTCATCCGGCTCACCCCGAAGCGCCGGCACAACTCGGCTTCCGACGGCAAGCGATCACCCGGCTCCCTGTCGGCGACGAGGGTGCGCAGATACTCGGCGATCTCCTCGTAGCGCGCCGTCATGGCGACGAGCATACCGATCGTCGCCGGGTGCTAGCTTGCTTGTCTAGACAAGTTGTCGATCGGCTTGGAGGATGCCGTGACGATCAGCACCTCGGCGGGCAGGTGGCTGGCGGAAGCCCGCTGCGTCCTCGATCGCATCGAGGCGACCCAGATGCAGGTCATCGGTGAAGTCGCCGCACTCGCCGCCGACTCCATCGAAGCCGGCGGGGTGGTGCATCTGTTCGGCACCGGTCACTCCCGCATCCCAATCGAGGAGATGTTCCCCCGATACGGATCTTTCCCCGGGTTCCACCCGATCGCGGAGCTATCGATGACCTTCCACACCCAGGTGGCGGGTGCCAACGGCCAGCGGCAGGCCATGTACATCGAACGGGTCGAAGGGCTGGCCGACGTCATCCTGAGCAACTTCGTGTTCCGGCCCACCGACGTGATGATGGTGTTCTCGGCGTCGGGGGCCACCGCCGTGCCGATCGAGATGGCGATGGGATCGAAGCGGCGGGGCATCCCGGTGGTGGCGGTCACGGCGGTCGACCACTCGATGGCGGCGCCGTTGCGTCACAGCAGCGGCACCCGGCTTCTCGATCACGCCGATCTGGTGATCGATATGTGCATCCCGGTCGGCGATGCCGCCGTCGGTCTCGAAGGCGTCGAGACCCCGGTGGGTCCGGTGTCCACGATTGCCAACACGGCCGTAGTCAACGAGATCAAGGTCCAGACAGCCGAACTCCTCGCCGCCCGGGACGCGTTGCCGGCGGTGCTCACCGCCGCCTCGGTGGTGGGGGCCGAGCGTTCGACGGAGCTGTTCGACGAGGCGTACTGGGACTACTCCCGCCGCCTGGCGACGATTCTCGGAGGCTCGGACCGGCGGTGAGTCCCTTACGTTCTGGCGAGATACTTCTGCCGGCAGAGCAGCAGAAGTATCGGCGACAGCGGCCCTATCTCACAGACTTTGTACTGGACACCGACAGAAGTTTGTGCTTTGCTATTGGCAGCGGCGGAGGATCGCGGGGAGTGCTGGCCTCGATGCCATCCACTAATACGCCTGGGGCGTTGCTGACACTGATCCGGCAGGGTGAGGCCCGAACCCGTGCCGATCTCGCCGACATCACCGGCCTCGCCCGCTCCACGGTTGCGCAGCGAATCGACGACCTTCTCGCCAGCCGGCTCCTCGTCGAAGTAGGGGAAGCGCCGTCGACCGGCGGCCGCCGGGCAGCACTCCTCGAGTTCAATCGAGATGCCGGCGTCGTGCTGGTAGCGGATCTCGGAGCGACCCACTCCCGCCTCGCCGTCTGCAACCTCGGGGCCGAGGTGATCGCCGAGGTAGCCGCCGACCGCCCCATCGCAGAGGGTCCCGAGGTCATCCTCGACTGGGTCGAGACGGAGTTCCACAGACTCCTCGACGGGAACGGCCGCGGTCCGCATGAGGTTCGGGGCATCGGCGTCGGACTCCCGGGACCGGTTGAGTTCGCCTCCGGCCGCGCCGTGCTGCCTCCGATCATGCCGGGGTGGGACGGGTACGACGTGCGCAATCGCCTCGAGACGGCCTTCGAAGTTCCCGTGCTCGTCGACAATGATGTCAATATCATGGCCCTTGGGGAGTGGTGGGCCATGGAACCGGGAGTGGACGACTTCGTGTTTGTGAAGGTCGGCACGGGAATAGGGTCCGGGCTCATCCTCGGGGGCACGCTGCAACGCGGCCACGATGGCGCCGCCGGGGACATCGGTCACATCCAGGCCGGGGACCCCGTGATCGTCTGCCGCTGCGGCAACCCCGGCTGCCTCGAAGCCTCTGCAGGCGGCGGGGCACTGGCCCGTGCTCTCGCCGATCGGGGCTACGACACCAGGGTCACCAACGACGTCGTCGCTCTGGTGCGGGACGGAAACCGTGACGCCATCGCCGCGGTGCAGGAAGCCGGCCGGCTCATCGGGTCGGTCCTGGCGACGATCGTCAACGTCCTCAATCCGGCCGTGATCATGATCGGCGGCGACCTCGCCTCGGTAGGCGCCGAATTGCTCGCCCGGGTTCGCGAGGTCGTCTACCGCCGCTCCACCGCGCTGTCCACCAGGCACCTCTCCATCCGCTCCGGTGCTCTCGGCGAGCACGCCGGAGTAACCGGTGCCGCCGCCATGGTGATCGAGCACGTGCTCTCACCTGCCGCCGTCAACTCCACGCTGGCGGTGGCGGAGGGCAGCGCATGAAGGTCAACACCCCCGCCATGGGTCCCGGGAGCAGCCTGCCGACGCAGGCTGTAGAGAGGCCCAACACTAAGCAACGCAAACCGGGCAACCGGAGGAGGAGGGAAGCGTGTTGAGAGGGAAGAAGATCGCCGTCCTGGTGGTGTTCATGGCCGTAGCCATGTCACTCGCTGCATGCGGTGATGACGATGGCGGCGACGGGACGTTCACGCTCGGCGTATCGAACACGCTGGTCGGGAATGCCTGGCGCGAGCAGATGATCTGCGCCATCAAGGCTGAGGCGCTGGCTCGGGGCAACGTCGATCAGGTGGTTCTCCAGAATCGCAACACCGACGTCGCCGGTCAGATCGCCGACATCCAGACCCTGATTTCTCAGGGTGTGGACGCGATCATCATCAACCCGGCCGACCGTTCGGCCCTGGATGACGTGATCGCCGAGGCTGACGCACAGGGGATCCCGGTGATCTCCGTCGATGCTCCGGTGACTGCGCCCGAGGCGTACTTCGTCTCGAACAACCAGGTCGAGTACGGCGAGGTCGGCGCTCGCTGGCTGGCTGAAGCGCTCGGCGGATCGGGCAAGGTCGCCTACATGCGTGGCCTCGACGGCCACCCGGCCGATACCGATCGTGACACCGGCTTCAAGTCGGTGATGGCCGAGTACCCCGGCATCGAACTGGTGTACGAGAACTGGACCGGATGGGATCCGTCCCAGGGTGCCCAGCAGGCACTCGAGATCCTGACGTCCATGGAAGTGGACGGGATCTGGACCTCCGGCATCGACTACTCGGTCGTCGAGCAGTTCGCAGTTGCCGGTGTTGACTATGTGCCGATCGTCGGCGCAGACAACAACGCCTTCATCGAGCAGCTGATGACCATCGACGGTCTGAGTGGTGCCGGTGTGACCAACCCGCCGTCGATCGGCGGAGTCGGTGCCGCGATTGCGCTCGACATTCTCGAGGGCAAGGACGTGGCGAAGCAGACCCTGCTGACCCCCGTGGTGCTCGACACCATGGAGGAACTCGAGGGTGTCTTCGTCGCCGATCTGACCGCAGGCTGGTCCTCCTACATGGTCATCGAGCCCTACGTGACCTACACGAGCGCTCAGGACGTCATCGACTGCAAGGGCCCGGGCGAGTAACCGTCTCGGTCATGCGAACTGTGTGCCGGGCTCCTTCGGGAGCCCGGCACCAAACCCACCACCCGAAGGATCCATGACCATCACCTCCGACTCTCTGCTCGCAGCGCGGGACGTCGCCAAGCGATACGGGCCCGTCGTGGCGCTGCGCTCTGCCGACCTCACGGTGGAGCCCGGTGAGATCCATGCTCTGCTGGGTGCAAACGGCGCCGGCAAGAGCACGTTGGTCAAGATCCTGTCCGCCGTGATCCCGGCGGATGCGGGAACCATCTCCGTGCACGGCTCGGAGACCAACCTGCGAAAGCCCACCGACGCCATCTCCGGTGGCATCGCCACAGTTTTTCAGGATCCGGCTCTGATCCCGGATCTCTCACTCGAACAGAACCTGCGGATCTCCCGCCTGGCCGCCGGGGACGTGCTCCCGTGGCTGGAGCGGATGAACCTCGGCCACATCGACTTCGACCTGCAGGCCAGCGACGTGCCGCTGGCCGTGCTGCGCCTGCTCGACCTGGCGCGGGCGCTGGCCCGGGATCCGCAGTTGCTGATGCTCGACGAGATCACCGCTGCGCTCACCACCGATCAGGCCCGCCACGTGTTCGAGGTCATGCGGGAGTGGAAGAAGCGGGGACGCTCCGTGCTCTTCATCTCCCATCGTCTCGGCGAAGTCCTCGAGATGTGCGATCAGGCGACGATCCTGCGCAACGGCACCGCCGTGGCCCACCTCGACCTCTCCGGTGTCGACGAGTCCGAGCTGGTGACAGCGATGCTCGGTGAGGAACTTGTTGAGAAAGTGGAATCGGTCGAGGCCGAAGAGGTCGTCACGCACCAACAGGAAGTGATCGACCGCCCTGTGGTGCTCGAACTCAAGGACGTGCACCTGCGGGACCGGGTGAACGGAGTCTCGCTCCAGTTGCACCAGGGTGAGATCCTCGGCCTAACCGCCCTCGAAGGACAGGGCCAGGACGAGCTGTTCCAGGTGCTCTCCGGCGACCACCGCCCCACCTCAGGAGAACTCCACGTCAACAGTGAGCGGCTGCTGGCCCGTTCTCCCTACAACGCGATCCGCAAGGGACTGGTCCTGGTCCCGGCCGACCGGCAGCAGGCACTGCTCCCGCAGCGGTCGGTTCGTGAGAACCTCTCCACGCCGATGTACAACCGGGCCGGCCGCTGGTTCTCACTGGTGCGCGACGAGGCCGAGCGGGTCGACAAGGCGGTCGAGCGGCTCGACATCGACGTGCGCGCCGGCAGCCAGGCGCAGCGGCTGTCGGGTGGCAACCAGCAAAAAGCCACCATCGGTCGCTGGCTCGCCTCCGGGTTCGACACCCTCCTGTGCTTCGACCCCACCCGGGGCATCGACATCCAAACCAAGGCCCAGATCTACGACCTGCTGCGCGAACTAGCGGCCAATGGATCTTCCATCCTCATCTACACCTCCGAACTCCCCGAAATCGCGCTCGTGTGCGACCGGGTCCTGGTGATGTACGGCGGGCGGATCGTTGCCGAGGAGGACCCGACCGCCTCTGAGGAGACGCTGCTCAGCGCCGCTCACGGGCTGGGGGAGGGCGCCGCATGACGGCGTCGCAAGACCTTCTCGTGAGTGGCTCCCAGGTCGCCTGGCAGCGCTGGCTCCGCCGCCACGGCTGGACGGTGGGCGTCTGGATCCTGTTCTTCGGTCTGGTCGGCTACTACGCCACATTGATCCCGCGCTTCGGGATGTTCCAGGTCGCGTCGATCATCAACAACGGGGTTCCGCTGGTCTTCCTGGCGGTTGCTCAGGCGATCATCGTGATCGCCGGCGGCATCGATCTCGGAGTCGGCGGCATGCTGGTGCTGATCGGTGTCACCTCCGCCAGATTGATGGAGGGCCAGGGGTTTGCGGTGGCGCTGCTGATCGCCGTCGGCCTGGTTCTGGCTGCTGCCGCGATCAATGCGGTCGTCGGGTGGATCATCAACGTCTCCAAGGTCCCCGACATCGTGATCACCCTCGGCTCGCTCTACTTCTTCCAGGGGTTGGCGCTGGCGGTGCTGCCGAACCCGGGCGGCGGGGCCAACCCAACCTTCCGCTGGATCTTCACCGGTTCGAAGACCGGGATCGGATCGAATCCGTGGCCCGCCGCGATCATGATGGCCGTCGTAGTGCTCATCCTCGCCTGGTGGATGGGAAAGACCAGAAGCGGGCTCTCGCTCTATGCGGTGGGCAGCAGCAAGACGAGCGCGTTCCTCAGCGGGATCAACGCCGCTCGGGTCAAGATCATCTCCTATGCGATCGGCGGAGGATTCGCCGCCATGGCCGGGCTGGCGACGACTGCGATCGCCGGCCGGGGCAATGCCACAGTGTTCGGCGGCAACCTCACGCTGAACTCGGTTGCCGCCATCGTGCTGGGCGGTGTGGTCCTCAGCGGCGGTGTCGGCTCGGTGATCGCCGTGATCCCCGCCGGACTGATCCTCTTCTTCCTCAACCCGATCCTGACCGCAATGGGCATTGACCCGCACGGCGCCCAGGTGATCCAGGGGGTTCTGATCGTGGCCGTCATGGCGGTGACCGGGTTGCTCGCGTGGCGAAGGCAGCGGCGCTCATGAGTATCGACCAGAACAACATCGAGTCGACCGAGGCTCAGTCCAGGCGCCAGCAGGTCGCCCGGTATCTCGTGAACCATCCGCATCTGGTGCTGGTCGCCGTGCTGGTCATCCTGATCCTGATCACCGGCGCCATCGAGCCCAACTACCTCAGCGTCAGCGGATTGCGCAACTCGGCCCTGTTTGCCGTACCGATCGGGGTGCTCGCCGCCGGGCAGACGATCCTCATGCTGACGGGCGGCATCGACCTGTCGATCGGGATGATCGCCACTGGGGCGGCCTACGTCGCCGCCAACCAGTCGCCGAAGGGCGCCCTCATCGCCATCGTTGCCGGCTTGGTCGTCGGGCTGCTCGCCGGGGCGGCCAACGGGATCGGCGTCGGCATCCTTCGGGTGAACCCGCTGATCATGACGTTGGCGATGTCCGGGATTCTGCTCGGGCTCTTCACGTCGTGGGCACAGACGATCTTCTCCGGATCGACCCGGATGGGCGATTTCATTCGAACGCTCGGCGGCGGATCGTTCTTTGGGCGCAGTATCCCGTGGGCGGTGGTCGTCTGGGCGGTGGTGTCCGTCTTTGTCATCTACATGCTGCGCTACAGCGGGTTCGGGCGGAACCTCTATGCCCTGGGCGACAACCCCGTCGCCAGCCGCCTGTCGGGCCTGCGCTCCTGGCAGGTGCTGTTGGTCGTCTACACCATCGCCGGGATCTTCGGTGCCATTGCCGGCCTGCTCCTGGGCGGCCGGGTCGGCGCGGTCGACCTGCAGCTGGCCAACAACTTCGTCTTGCCGTCGGTCGCCGCCGCAGTCATCGGGGGAACCTCGATCTTCGGCGGGATCGGCACCTATACCGGAACCATCCTCGGCGCGCTGATCCTGGGTGTGCTGCAGTCGCTCCTCACATTCCTGGGAGCGGGCCAGGCGATCCAGCAGATGCTGTACGGCTCGATCGTGATCGGGCTGTCGTGGCTGTATACCCGCATCGCCGCCGAGCAGTAGGAAGGGGGACGCGTATGCGTCTGAGCGAGATCAAGGCGGGTGTCGTCGGCGTCGGCTTCATCGGCGTCGCTCACGTGGAGGCGCTGCGCCGCCTCGGGGTGGACGTGGTCGGCATCGTGGGATCGACGCCGGAGCGGGCTGCGGCCAAGGCGGACGCTGCGAACCTGCCGGCGGTCTACGACAGCATCGAGGCGATGGCGGCGGATCCCGGCATCGACGCCATCCACATCGCCAGTCCGAATCACGCCCACGCCGAGCAGGTACGGATCGTGCTCGATGCCGGCAAGCACGTCGTTTGCGAGAAGCCGCTCGCATTGGCCTCAGACGAGACCGCCGATCTGGTCGCTCGCGCCGAGGCGTCGGGGCTGGTCAACGCGGTGTGCTTCAACATCCGCTTCTACCCCAACTGCCATCAGGCCAGGGCGATGGTCGCGGCCGGCGACATCGGTGAGCCCCGCCTCATCACCGGCAGCTACCTGCAGGACTGGCTGCTGCTGGAGACCGATTGGAACTGGCGTCTCGAGTCGGAGAAAGCGGGGGCGCTGCGAGCCGTCGCCGATATCGGTTCCCACTGGCTCGATCTGGCCCGTTTCATCTCCGGCGCCAAGGTGACAGAGGTGATGGCGGAACTGCACACCTTCCTGACCACCCGCCGCCATCCGCCCGGGCCGGTCGAGACCTTCGCCGCCGCCGGTGACGACGAGGAACTCGTTGAGGAGGCCATGTCGTCCGACGACGCTGCCGGGATCCTGCTCCGCTTCGACAACGGCGCACGCGGCGTGGTGACGATCTCCCAGGTGTCGGCCGGGCGCAAGAACTCGGTGTCGATCGAGGTCGATGGCACCTCGTCGGCCCTGTCGTGGTTCTCGGAGAATCCGGACAACCTCTGGATCGGCCACCGCGGCCGTCCCAACGAGATCCTGCAGCGGGATCCGTCACTCGCCGCCCCCGAGGCGGCCCGGGTGATCGGGTATCCGGGCGGCCACGTCGAGGGGTATCCGGACACATTCCGGGCCCTGTTTGGCGAGGTGTATGCAGACATTGCCGCCGGTGGCCCGGCGGCCCGGCCGACCTACCCCACCTTTGCGGATGGTCACGACGCACTGCTGGTCACGGAGGCCGTGGCTCGCAGTTCGGAGACCGGCCGCTGGGTGACCGTCGAGAGATAGGAGGACCAGATGAAACTAGGACTGCTGACCGCACCGTTCCCGGAGACACCTCTCGACGAGGTAGCCCAGTGGACCGCCGACAACGAGTTCACTGCCATCGAGATCGCCTGCTGGCCCGCATCGAGCGGCGACACCCGGCGGTACGCCGGCACCAGTCACATCGATGTCGACGGGATCTCCGATGCTCAGGCCTCTGAGATCGCCGACAGCATCGCGTCGAAGGGGCTCGAACTGTCGGGTCTCGGCTATTACCCGAACCCGCTGCATCCCGATCCCGATCATGCCCGGATGGTGATCGACCATCTGAAGAAGGTCATCGTTGCTGCCGGGAAGATGAACGTGCCGGTGGTGAACACCTTCATGGGAGCCGACGCGGCCAAGAGCCAGGACGAGAACTGGGAGACCGCCACCAAGGTCTGGCCGGAGATCATCGCCTGCGCCGAAGAGAACGGGGTGAAGATCGCCATCGAGAACTGCCCGATGATCTTCTCGCGGGACGAATGGCCGTCGGGTCACAATCTGGCGTATAACCCGAAGATCTGGCGGCGGATGTTCGAGGAGTTCGGCGAAACCATTGGACTCAACTTCGATCCCTCCCACTTGGTGTGGCTGATGATCGATATCGAGAGCGCCATCATGGAATTCGGCGAGCGCTTCTACTTCTTCCAGGCCAAGGACGTCATGATCGACGCCGAAGGCCTGTACGACAACGGAACGCTCTCCTCCGGCATCGGCTGGCAGATTCCGCGGCTCCCCGGTCTCGGCGACGTCGATTGGCAGCGGCTGTTCTCGGCGATGTGGCGGGTCGGGTACGACGGCCCAATCATCATCGAGCATGAGGACCGCAGGTTCGAGGGAACCGACGAGTTGGTGAAGCGCGGGTTCCTGTTGGCCCGCGACGTGCTCAGCCCCTACGTCAAGTAGCGGGCGAAGGCCCGATCGTGAAGAGCGGAGCGACCCCCGGTCGGTTCGACGTTGTCGTCGTGGGCTCGGGTGCCGCCGGTTCACCGGCGGCGATTGCCTCCGCCCGTTCCGGTGCCCGGACCTTGCTGCTCGAGAAACTTCCGTTCCTCGGGGGAAACTCGACAGCGGTGCTCGACACCTTCTACGGCTTCTACACGCCGGGTGAACGGGCCCGGAAGGTGGTCGGAGGGATCGGCGATGATGTGGTTGCCGGGTTGCAGCGGCTGGGGCCGGTGCTGGAGCGTCCGAATACCTACGGAGCCGGAACCGGGGTCACCTACCTGGCCGAGCATCTGAAGGTTGTGTGGGAGCAGTTGGTCACCGAAGCGGGGGCCGCCGTGCTGCTGCACGCCTTCGTCCAGGATGTCGCGGTGAGCGACGGCCGGGTGGAGTCGCTCGTGGTCGCCACCAAGGGCGGCCTGGTCGCCATCGAAGCCGATGTGTTCGTCGATACCTCCGGCGACGCCGACCTGTGCCACTTCGCCGGGTTCGGGTACGAGGCTGCTGGTGATATGGCGCCGGCGCAGACCCTGACGACAACGTTCCGCATGGCGAATGTCGACATGGAGCGGCGGCGGACGATCACCAAGGAGGGCCTGCATGCCGCAATGGCGGCTGCCGCCGAGTCCGGCGACTACGACCTGCCGCGACGTGAGGGGAGCGATCACATCACGCCGGTCGACGGCATGATCGCCACCGTGATGACCCGATTGGATCAGGTGCGGCCGGGTGCCGACGGGTCGCTCCGCAACGCCACCGATCCGGAAGTTCTGACGGCGGCCGAAATCGAGGGGCGTCGCCAGGCGATCGAATACGTCCGGTTCCTGGTCGACAAGGTGCCGGGCTACGAGAACGCCTCGCTGATTGCCCTGTCGTCGCAGGTCGGGCTGCGGGAGACCCGCAGGGTGTACGGGGACTACCGCTTGAGCCGCGACGACGTGCTCGGCGCCCGCCAGTTCACCGACCAGATCGGGCTGTGCGGGGCCCCCATCGAGGACCACCACGGCGGCGCCGGTTCGGGTACGACGTGGGAGTACCTGCCCGACGGCTCGGCCGTCGGGATCCCGCTGGGCACCCTGATCCCACGCGATGGGGTGAATGTCCTGATGGCGGGGCGCTGCTTCTCCGCCGAGCACGACGCCCAGGCGTCGGTGCGGTCGATGGCCCAGTGCATGGCGATGGGCCAGGCAGCCGGCACCACTGCTGCCATGGCCGCCGTCGATGCGGCAAGCGTGCGCGAGGTCGACGTGGCGGTGCTGCGAGACCGGCTTCGGGGGGACGGGGCGCTGCTGGACATGGAGAGCTTGGCGTGATCGGCTTGATCCGCACCGTGCTGGGAGACGTCGAACCGGCCGATCTCGGCATGACGTACGCTCACGAACACGTCATTCTCGATTCACCTCTGGTCGAGGATCGGTTTCCCCACATCCTCCTGAACAGCCTGGAGGCTGCGGTTGGGGAGTTGACCGCATGCGCCGCTGCCGGCGTCGGTGCGGTGGTCGATGCGATGCCGGCGGCAGCGGGCCGCGACGCCGATCGGCTCGCCGAGGCCAGCCGCCGATCCGGGGTGCACATCATCGCCACGACCGGCCTCCACACCTCTAAGTGGTACCCGGGCCGGTCCTGGGCGAACGAGGCCGATCCGGAGACCCTCGCCGGCCTGTTCGCCGCCGACATCGAGGACGGAATCGACCGGTACGACTACTTCGGGCCCGTCGTCGAACGGACTTCGCACCGGGCAGGGCTGATCAAGGTGGGGACCCTCCAGCCTGCGCCGAACGATCGTGACATCCGTGTGTTCGCCGCTGCGGCGGAGACCCATCGCCGCACCGGCGTTCCCATCCTCACCCACTGTGAGGAGGGGGAGGGAGCCATGGAGCAGATCGACCTGTTGCGCAGGTTCGGGGTTCCGCTCGATCATGTGGTTATCTCCCACACCGACAAGGTGCCCGACCTGGCCTATCACCTGGATCTCGTGGAAAGCGGCGTCAACCTGGAGTTCGACCAGGTACTGCGGTACCCGATCGACCCCGACAGCACGACCGTCCGGCTGGTGGCCGGGCTCGTCGAAGCCGGACGGACCGATCAGCTGCTGCTGGCAACCGACGGTGCCCGCCGCTCCATGTGGACCGCATACGGTGGTACTCCGGGCCTGGCCGCACTGGCGACCGCGGTGATCCCGGTGCTCCACTCCGTCGGCGTCGATGAGGACGCCACCAACCGGATCTTCGTGACGAACCCGGCGCGGTTCTTCGCATTCAGGGAGGCGATCGTATGAATCTGCCGGAGACGACCCGAGCACTCGGGAAGCTCGCCCCGGGAGTCGGCCATCTCGGGCTCAGGGAACAGCCGGTGCGCCCGCCGGGCCCCGGTGAGGTCACCCTCGAGGTGATCTCAACCGGGCTGTGCGGGACCGACATCCACATCGAGGACGACGAGTTCCCGACCGAGCCCCCGGTCACGATGGGCCATGAGATCACCGGTGATGTCGCCGTGCTGGGTGACGGAGTCGATCCGGAGTGGCTGGGGGCCAGGGTGGCCTGTGAGACGTACTTCGCGTACTGCGAAGAGTGCGAAGCATGCCGCGACGGCAAACCGAACCTCTGTGCCGGACGCCGCTCGCTGGGCTCCAAGGTCGACGGCGGATTCGCCCGCTGGCTCACCATTCCGGTCCGCAACCTGTGGCGGCTGCCGGAGCATGTCGGGCGCTATGCGGGTGCCCTCACCGAACCGCTGGCGTGCGTAACCCGTTGCCTGTTCGATCCACCGGTCATCGATTCCGGCGATCGTGTCCTGGTCGTCGGCCCCGGTGCCATGGGCAACCTCACCGCACAGTGCGCCAGGGCTGCCGGTGGTGTGGTGACACTCGTCGGTCTGGAGAAGGATCAGCACCGGCTCGAGGTCGCCGAGGCGCTCGGGATCCACACGGAGGTCGCCGACGGTCCCGATGACGTCGGGATGTTCGACGTGGTGTGCGAGGCTTCCGGCCATCCGGCGGGGGCGCTGACCGCGTTCGGGTCTGTGCGCAAGGGCGGGAAATACGTTCAGGTGGGGATCTTCGGGAAGCCGGTCACCGTGCCGTTCGACACCGTCCTGTATCACGAACTGCCGGTGCGGTCCGGCAACGCCACCACTCCGATTTCGTGGCGACGCGCCCTCCTGCTCCTCGAAGCCGACCTCATCAAGCTCGATCCGCTGGTCAGCGACATATTCGGGCTCGACCAGTGGGAGCGGGCCATCGCGGCCACTCGTGCCGGGGAAGGAATGAAGATCATGATCGATCCGAGATTGGAGACCTCATGACCGATCGCAACGACCTCGTCGGTCCCGTGGCTGTGGTGACCGGGGTATCGAAGGGCATCGGACGGGCGGGCGCGGTCGCGCTGGCGGAGGCCGGGGCCAACATCGTGGGCTGCTACGGGTCGGATCACGAGGGGGCCGATCTGGTGCGATCGCAGATCGAAGCGACGGGTCGTGAGGCGGTCATCCTCCCGGCCGATACGGGAGACCCGGCGACGGCCGACATGCTGGCCGAGGAGGCCGTCTCTCGCTGGGGAAGCGTCGACATCTGGGTCAACAACGCCGCCCGGCTGATGGTGAAGCCCCTCATCGAGACCACCAACGAGGACTATCACGGCCTGCTCGCCGCGAACCTCCACGGCTTCTTCTACGGATGCCGGACGGCGGCCCGGATCATGTACGTCCAGAAGCGGGGCCGCATCATCAACGTGACGTCGGCTGCCGATGTGCTCGTGGTCGCCAATCTCGGCGCCTACATCACGGCCAAGGGTGGGATCCTCGGACTCACCAAGACCTTGGCACTGGAGGCGGCCGAGCACGACGTCACGGTCAATGCGGTGTCTCCGGGCGCCATCGACACTCCGCTGAACCTGAAGGCGTACACCCCCCAGGTGCGCAAGACGTATGAGGAGCGGATCCCGCTGGGCCGGATCGGGGCCGAGGAGGAGATTTCCGACGTCATCGTCTTCATGGCATCCCACGGATCCCGGTATCTGACCGGCCAGGAGATCGTGGTCGACGGCGGGCTGGTGATCAACGGCACCGTCGGCCACGCTCTGGACGACTGATGCTGACCGGGCGAGTTCTCGTCGACGGCCTCGATCACCCCGAAGGGGTCGCGTTCGACCACAGGTCGGGGATCCTCTACGCCGGCGGCGAGGACGGACAGATCTACGCGGTCGATCCGGCTGCCGGGACCTTCGAGGAGATCGCAAGGACTCCGGGATTCAACCTGGGGCTGGCGGTCGACGGGCGGGGGCGGGTCGTAATCTGCGACTCCGTGGACGCTGCGATCTGGGTGCTCGACGGCGGCGAGCTTCGCCGCCTGATCGATTGTGCCGACGACCGGAAGCTGAAGCTGCCCAACTACCCGGCGTTCGGACCGGACGGCACTCTGTACTTCTCCGACTCGGGTGCCTGGAAGGAGGACAACGGTGCGGTGGTCGCTCTGGCGCCCGACGGCGAGGCGCGGGTGATCGACACCACGCTCCGGTTCTTCACCAACGGCTGCGCGGTGACGCCGGACGGAGCCGAGCTGTGGGTGATGCAGTCGCTGGGGCCGGTGGCGAAGATCGACCTGCTGCACGGCGGCCCGCCCGAAGTGGTCGTCGATCTGCCGGGGACGGTGCCCGACGGGGTCGCGTTCACCGAGGATGGTGGAGCGGTGCTGACCTGCTATCGGCCCGACCGGATCTACTACCTCCATCCCGGCGGCGAGTTGGAGATTCTGGCCGAGGATCCCGAAGGCACCCTGATTGCGGCGCCGACCAACGTGTGTTTCCTGGGCGGAGAACGCCGCACCATGGTTTCGGCGAATCTGGGGCGGTGGCACCTGACCGCATTCGAAACCGATCTCGTCGGGGTGGTGCCTCATGCTCCCGACACCTGGGCGGTGGACGTCCTGTGAGCATCGCCGACGAACTCCGTACCGGGCGGCTGGTCAATCCCGACGCGGTGCTGTGGGTGCGGGAGTCGGAGGTCGCCTCCGGTCCGGCCGCCGGCACCCGCGCAATCGACGTCCGTCCGTGGGGTGGAATCGGATGTCGGATCTACCCCGATCGGGGCCTCGACATCGGCCAGGCATGGTTCGATACCACTCCGCTCGCCTGGGCCTCCCACGTGGGAGAGACCGGACCGCTGAACCGGCTCGAAGGCTTGGATTGGACCGACGGGTTCGGGGGCGGGCTCGTGGTGACGTGCGGGCTCCGCAACGTCGGCATGCCCTCGGAGGGCCACGGTTTGCACGGCAGCTTTTCCCACCTGACCGCCTCGCGCCTCTCGGTCGAACGGGTGATGGATGACGAACCGCGTATCGTGGTGCGCGGCACGATGCTCGACGATGCCCCGCCGGCCCCCTTGCGGGTCGAACGCACCATCAGGGTCGCCGCCGGAGAGGGGCGAGTCGACCTGGTCGACACGACGACCAATCTGGGAGATGTACCGGCGGAGGCGCCGTTGCTCTACCACTGCAACTTCGGGTATCCGCTGTGGGCACCACCGGCGCAGCTTGAGCTTCCGGTGATCGACACCATTCCCCGCGATCCGGATTCGGAAGTTGCGCTGGGCGTCTGGCATCTCCCGCCGGAGGTCGAGGAAGCGCCCGAGCGCGTGCTGGAGCAGGTGTTGGATCCCGACCTCGATTGGGGCTGGGCGCGTCTGACGAACCCCGGACTCGGGGTGGAGGTGACCCTGGGCTGGGATCGCGCCGAACTCCCCCGCCTCAACCAGTGGCTCGACCCGAACCCGGGAATGTCGGTGCTCGGGGTGGAGCCCGCCAACTGCTCGACCCGGGGTCGGGCGGCCGACCGCGCCGAGGGCAGGCTGCCGTTTCTGGAGCCCGGGCAGGTCCGGAAGACCCATCTGCGGATCGAGGCACGGCGGGTATGAAGCTCGAGGGAGTGATCTTGGATCTCGACGGCACCATCGGGGAGACCTTCCCGATGGCGATCGAGCTGATCTCGAGCACGATTGCGAAGTTCGGCGGTCCAAGACTCAGCGCTGAGGAGGTCATCGCGCTGTTCGGGCCCACCGAGAAGGGGATCCTCGAGAGCCAGCTCGGACCACGGGGGCAGGAGGCTTGGGAGAGCTACCTCGGGCGCTACGTCGAGATGCATGCGATGTGTCCGGAGCCGTTCCCCGGGATCCGCGCGGTCATCGAGATGCTGCATGACCGCGGAATCCCGATGGGGCTCGTCACCGGGAAGACGGCCACCACCGGCGGGCTGTCGCTCGAAGTCTTCGGCATCGCCGGCACGTTCGATGTGGTCGAGGGTGGCGCCCCGCAAGGCCTGGTCAAGGCGGAGCGAATCCGGAGTATCTGCAAACGGTGGGGGATTCCGACCTCGGCTGTGGTCTATGTCGGGGACCATCCGGGCGATGTGCGAGAAGCGAAGACGGCCGGTGCTGTGGCGGTGGCGGCGGCGTGGTCGGAGTTTGCCGATCGAGAGGTGCTGCGCGCTGAGGAGCCGGACGAACTGTTCGACGATGTAGCCGAGTTCGGGTCGTGGATAAGGTCGGTGACCTGAGCAAGGGAGAGCTCATTCCTCCCATTGGTCCAATTGCCGCCGGATCTCTTCAATCCGCCTTTCGATCTCGGGCCGGCCCCAGCTTTCGTCGACTTCACGGTTGAACTCGCGGGTCGAGCGCGCATCCAGCCCACCGGCGTGGGCGTGCCCGATGTGTCCGACACTGAGAAGGAGGTCGAGGATCTCGTTTCGGCGACGCCTCAAGTCCGCCAGCTGATGCAGCAACGACTCCCGCGATTCCGGAGCCGATCGGGCGGCAAGGTGGCGCAATTGCCTGCGCCGATCCGTGAGGCGCTTCCGTTCCTCTCCGGCCGAGTTCGGCAGCTCGGTCAGCCGTTCGGAGATCTCCCTGAGTTCGCCGAGGATGGCGTTGAGATCGATTGGTTGATCAGACATCGAGCACTTCCCGTGCCAGCCGTTTTACCGCTTCGTACTCCATCGACCGTCCGTCTGCGATCGCCGTTTCCAACTCCGGTGCCGGGAGGCCGAGCTCCAGATCCTCCTGGGCCATGCGGCGGTGCTCCGCTACGAAGTGTTCCGGCACGAAACCGGGGATGCTGTCCCGGGTCGTGTCGGTCGCACCGACGAGGACCGCCGCATCCATCGGCCGGCCTGCGGCGATGGCGAATCTGGAGACGGCAACGAGGACCTCCATCCGGTTGAGGACACGGCCGGGAAGCCGGAGGCTGTCCAACGCGGCCGAGAGGTGGTGGGCCGCCGCCGGAAGCCGACCCTGCTCCACCGCGAGAAGCCCGCGGAAGGCATGCAGCCACGGGATGGTTGCTGTGATGCTCTCGGTCATGAGCTCGACTCCGCAGTCGAACATCTCCTGTGCCTCGGTGAGGTTGCCCCTGGCGAGCTGGGCACGGCCATGCATGATCATGTGCCCACCGTGCTCAAGCGGGCCGAAGTCCCGGGACGGCTCGAGGCACGACGCCGACAGCTCGACTGCGCGATCGTACTCACCACGCATGTAGGCGATTGCAGCCCGGTACGAGGTGGTGCGGAAGGCGCGGTCGGTCGGCCATCCCAGCTTGGTGCGAGCCTCCTCGAAGTGGCTGATCATGGCCTCCGCCTCGTCGTACATGCCGAGGGCGCCGTAGATCTCGAGCCCGCCGGCCACCGTGTGCTCGTAGCGGCGATCTTCGGCCGCCATCAGCCCTGCTGCCCCCTCCTCGTAGAGGGTGAGCGCCAACCGGGGGTCTTTGTCTACCTCGATCTCGGCTTCGAGTGCCAGGGTCCAGGCGGTGGTGACATCGTCGCCGAGCGCTTCCGCCTCGGGCCTGATCCGTGCGATCACCAGACCCAAGGCCTCAGGGTCCCATCGATTTGCTGCGGAGACCGCCAGCTTCTTCAGGAGAGAGAGCCGCAGCGGACCAGGGCGATCGGGTTGCATCTGCAGCGCAGCTTCGATCCAGCCGTTCGCCTCCTCATCGAACGCCTGGAGCCCCAGGTAGTTGAAGAACTCGACTGCCAGCAACCCGCAGATCTCGGGGTCGGGAGCGACGCGAGACCAACTCAGCGAAGCCCGGAAGTTGTCCTGTTCCTCGGCCCGCCATGCAAGCCAGTCCTCCCAGTCGCCCTCGGGGACGCCCTCCTCTGTCGGCGGCCCGGCCTCGAGCAGGTACGCCCCGAGCCGTCGCATCGTCCCGTCGGTCTCGCCAGCGGCCTCCAGGTTCTCGGCTGCGTGTTGCCGGATCGTCTCCAGCATCCGGAAACGCGGAGAGGGGGGTTCCGGCGCCAGCACCAACGAAGTTTCGACCAACCGATCCAGTAGATCTGCTACCTCAGTGGGTGCAAGAGGATCTGATCCACCCACCTGCTCCACCGCTGCCAGAGTGAGGCTGCCTCCGAAGGCTCCGAGCCGCCGGTAGAGCACCTGCTCGGGCTCGGTCAGCAGGTCGTGGCTCCAGTCGACCAGAGCCCGGAGGGTCTGGTGGCGACGCATCGCGGAGCGGTCACCCTTGGTGAGCAGGTCGAATCGTTCGTCGAGGCGATCTGCGATCTGGGAAACGTTCAGCGAAGCCAGCCGCGCGGCTGCAAGCTCGATCGCCAGGGGAATCCCGTCGAGGTGCTGGCAGATCTCGCCGACGACCGGCAACTCGTCTTCGAGTTGCAGATCAGGACGGATGAGTGACGCTCGGTCGGCGAACAGCTCGATCGCCTCGACCGCGGGCAGGTCGAGCCCGGAGTCGGGCGGTGGCAGCCCGAGCGACGGCACCCGATAGATGGCTTCGCCGCCGATCCGCAGCGGCTCCCTGCTGGTGGCCAGCACGGAGACCTGTTCCGCGGCGTGCAACAGGGCGTTGGCAAACTTGGCGGCACCGTCCACGACGTGTTCACAGTTGTCCAGAACCAGCAGAACCCGCTTGTCTCCGAGGTGACGGCCCACTGCCTCGGTCAGGTCGATTCCGACGGTGTTCTCGACACCGAGGACTCCGGCGACCGTGCCCGGGATCTGGATGTGGTCGGTCAGCGGGGCCAGCTCGATCAACCACACCCCATCGGGGTAGTCGTCGAGGATGCGGGCCGCGGCCTGCAGGGCCAGGCTGGTCTTCCCGATGCCGCCGGGACCGGCGGCCGTCACCAGCCGGTGTTCTCCGAGCAGGCTCTGCACCTCCTCGAGCTCCTGCCGACGCCCGATGAATTCGGTGATCCGGTGCGGCAGGTTGTTCGGATGCGCATCCAGGGAGCGCAATGGCGGGAACTCAACCTTGAGGTCGGCATGGCCGAGCTGGAAGACCTGCAGCGGCCGGGTGAGGTCGCGCAGCCGATGGGTGCCCAGGTCAAGGAGCGAGGTTCCCTCCGGTAGGTCGCTGCGGGCCAGAGCCTCGGTTGCCTGGGTCAGGGTGATCTGGCCGCCGTAGGCCACGCCGAGGAGACGAGCCACCCGGTTGAGGGTCGGCCCGAAGTAGTCACCGTCGCGATGTGCCGCAGGGCCGGAATGCAGGGCAACTCTGATCCGCAACGGCGGCAGGGGGTCCCACGGCTCGTCGTCGAATGCCTGCTGCACAGCGACTGCCGCCCGCACTGCATCAGGTGCAGAAGCGAAGACGGCACACACCCCATCACCGGTGTGCTTGAAGACCGTGCCACCACACGAGGTCACCGACTCGGTGAGCAGCCGGTCGTGGATCTCCAGCGCTCCCTGCATCTGCTGCGGGTATTGCTCCCACACCGCGGTCGAGCCTTCGATGTCGGTGAAGAAGAAGGTGGCGTCGACCTCGCTCATCCCAAGGCCTCCCTCCCTTGGGTGACGTCACCAATCGTATGTGAACAGTGGGTGCCGGCGCGCTAACCGAGTAGTGAGGCGGCCGCCTCGTCGGCGAAGACGACGGTGTTCGGATGTTCCTGCAGGAAGCTGGCCGGCACCTCCGGCCCGACGGGACCCCGCAGGGCTTCGTACAGAATCCCCGCTTTGTGTTCTTCGGTGACCAGTAGCCAGATCTCCTTCGAGGCCAGCACCTGAGCCAGGCCGAGGGTGAGCCCCATCTGTGGTGGAGCGCCGTCTCCGTACCGCTCTGCGGCCTGCACCGTCGACGCGGCCAGCCCGACGATCCGGGTGCCAGTGTCCGCCGCTGACCCGGGCTCGTTGAGTCCGAGGTGCCCGTTGCCGCCGATCCCGAGCAGTGTCAGATCGAGTCCACCGTCGGCCACAAGTGCCTCATAACGAGCGCACTCGTCGAGGAACGACTCCGCCTCGGGGTCGAGGCGATGCAACACGGCTGGGGAGTGGTCGAGCAGGTCGAGCAGATCGCGGCGCAACATCTCGTCGCAGCGGGCCGGGTGACCGGCCGGGAGGACGAACTCGTCGAGCAGGAACACCTCGGTTGCGTCGAGCCGCCCTCCGCCGGCTGCAAAGGCCGCATACGCCGGCAGTGGCGTGCTGCCGGTCGGGAGGCAGAGCCGCAATCCGGGGTGATCGGAGAGACGGCGGGCGAGGCGGTCACCGACCGCCTCGCCCCACTCCTCGGTCGCGATGATCTCGGTGGTCGGGCTCACCCGTCGGTGACGATGTCGAAGATCGAGCCCGTGTCCTTGTCGCTGAGCATCAGCTTGCGGCGCCCGTCGGGGAGAACCTCTTCCTTCACGATGGCGTGGCCGTCGTGAAGGGTGACGTCCTTGGCGATCCGGTCGGTGGTACCGCCGCGCCACTCGACGTCGACCGGTTCCCAGATCCGCGTCTCGGCCGACTTGTACGCCGCATCCATGATCGCGTTGACGACATAGCCGTCGTAGAACGTTTCCATCGGGTCCGTGCCCGCCTCGAGGGCGTTGAACATGTCGGTGAACATGTCGACATATCCGAGCTCGCTGACCTCGTCACCAACGGGGAACAGCCAGCCTTCGGTCGATTCGAGCTTCTCGGCCACGTAGCCGCTTCCCCCGCCCGTCGAGTACATCTCGTACCCGGTCCGGAGGAAGTGGTTCAGCCAGATTGTGCCCTCGGTCCCGGCGACCTCATCGCGTAGGTCCATGCCGCCGCGGAACGACCAGCTCACCTCGAACTGCCCGATGGCGCCCGACTCGAAGCGGATCAGGACGACGGCGTTGTCCTCGGCCTTGATCGGATGAACCAGGGTGTCGGCCCAGGCCATCACGTCGAGGGGGCGATTCCCCTTGCCGACGAAGTTGCGGATGATCTCGATGCAGTGGCAGCCGAGATCCACAATGGCGCCGCCGCCGGCCTTGTCCTTGTCCCAGAACCAGGCGCTGTGCGGTCCGGGGTGGGTTTCACGGGAGCGCACCCAGGTGACATCGCCGATGGCCCCGCCCTGCACCGCACCGATGGCCTTGAGTGTCTTCGGTGTGTAGGCGAGGTCCTCGAGGTACCCGGCGAAAATGCCGGCCGACTCGACCTTGTCGAGGATCCGCTTCGCTTCGGCTCCCGACCGAGCCAGCGGCTTGGTGCACAGCACCGCCTTGCCGGCATCGGCAATCATCGCGATCGACTCCTCGTGGAGGAAGTTGGGGAGCGCCACGACGACGACGTCCGTGTCGGGGTCGTTGATCGCTTCCTCCATGCTGGTGGTGCTGCGAGGGATGTCCCAACGTTCGGCGAACGCTTTGCCGCGTTCGTCCGAACGCGAGTACGCGACGCCGACCTTGTCGCGGCCGCGCTGGCCATGCAGGGTCATCGTGTAGAAGTCACCGATCAACCCGGTGCCCAGCATCGAGATCTTGCGTCCATCTGCCACGGATGACCTCCTCTGTCGAGCGTTGTCCAGACAAGCTAGCCGACATGGGGAGCGCTCGTAGCAGTCCTCAGGTGGCGTAGATCTCCTCGCCTCCGACCAGGACCCGTGATACCTCGAACCGATCGTCGAGAACGGTGATATCGGCGGGGGTGCCGGGCTCAAGCGCAGCGAGGTCGGGCCGTCCGATGAGGCGGGCAGGAACCTTCGTGACGGCCCCGATGGCCTCCGGCAGCGGTGCGCCGAGTTCGATGAAATTGCGCACCGCCTGGTCCATGCGGAGCACGCTTCCGGCCAGTGTGCCGTTCTCGAGACGAGCCGCGCCGCCGGCGACGACCACGGTGCGGTCGCCCAATTGGTGGGTTCTCCCAGGCCTGCCGGCTGCACTGATGGCATCGGTGATCAGGGCGATTCGCCCGGGTGCACATCTGCGGGTCATCTCCACGGTCTCCGGTGCGAGGTGGTTGCCGTCGAGGATGAGGGTGAGCACGGCATCGTCGCGCAGCAACGAGGCGCCGGAGATTCCCGGATCGCGGTGGTGCCAGCCGCGCTGTGCTCCGAACAGGTGGGTGACGGCGGTTGCTCCGGCGTCGAATGCCGCAACCGCGGTGGCTGCATCCGCGTCGGAGTGTCCGATCGCCACCGTGACACCTGCGGCGGCAAACCGGCGGATCACTTCGAGGGCGCCGGGGAGTTCCGGTGCGATTGTCGTGTACGTGACGATGCCCCAGGCCAGCATCCGGTCGACCCAATCGGGATCGGGGTCGCGGGTATTGGCCGGGTCGTGGGCGCCGATGCGCTTCGGCGACAGGAACGGGCCCTCGAGATGCACACCGAGCAGGCGCGGCGCAGCGACCGATCTTTGTGCTTCGATCGCTATCTGGAGCGCCGGTTCATAAGCGTCGGGCGGCAGGCAGATGTACGTGGGCTGGTAGGACGTCACGCCGGTGGCCGCCATGGCATCGGCGGCCGTCTGGTATCCGCCGACATTGGCGAAGGCGAAGTCGACACCGGCGAAGCCGTTGACCTGGATGTCGACGAATCCGGGAATCGCCAGGCCGTGTTCCCCGGCGGGGGTCACCCCGGTCCCGGCGATCGCCCCTTCGGCGACGGTCACGTCGCCCGGCACGATGCGGCCGTCCACGAGGCACTCACGGACGCCGAGGCGCTTCATCGACTCCTCTCACGGTCGGGCCCGAATCTACCCGCAAAGTATGTGTCGGACCGGTGCCGATAAGGCGGCAGAACCTCTCGGTCCCCGGGTAATTCGACCCGGGCGATCATCTCGGTTTGGGCCGGTGTGGCGAAATGTCAACCGATGAGAGTGAGGTCAGGGGTCCCGAGGGGCTCCTGCCCTTGTCAACCTCGATACCGTCGACCGGTCCCGTGGTCGTGTCCCGTGGTCCGTTTTCGGGAAGTGCTCGGGTCACCCTTCCCTCAAGGCCACGTATTCGTCCTGTAGCTCGAAGAGTGCTTGCGCCCCCTCAGGCGATCCGGTCCAGCGCCCCTCCCAACAGTGGACTATGTCCATCCGACAGCCGGGTGCGGAGAATGTCGATTCCCACACCTCCTCTCCGCACGCGCCGGATTCCTGAACCGCCTGGGTATGGAGCTGATGGAGGTGGGTTACATCTGGGGCCTCTAGGAGGGGAGGTTTCGGACGACGCGACTCCGCCGCCACCCTGACATGGAAGGAAATGGTGGGAAGATAGCGACAACGGTCCTGAGGGGGTCCTGGCGTTCCCTCCCGCTGGGGTGGCGACACTCAAGGAGACCCCTCAAGAGGGGTAGGCGATCCGGGGGACGCGATCAAATGAGACGTCGGTTCAGAGGCCCACGACGGCGTTGGCCTGGGACCCCGCCAGAACGGTTGTGCCAGGATCGCCTCGCTGCCCTCGGGAGGAGAGGAGCATGAGGACACCGTGGGGTCTGGAATTCCGAACGGGCTACTGGGATGACCCTCGGGCCAAGGAACGGTTCAGAGAGTTCCTTATCTCCATCCACGGGTTGGACCTCTCACTTTGGGAGGAACAGGGCTACTGGGATGACGAGCACTACACCGCCTTCTCGCTCCTCGACGGGGATCGCATCGTGGCGACGACCAACCTCTTCACGATGGAGATGGTGATCGAAGGCGTGCGACGGCGGCTCGGTCAGTTCTCCGGCGTGGGCACAGCGCCCGAGTATCGCGGACAGGGACTGAATCGATGGCTGACGGAGCAGGCGCTGGAGTCCGCCGCTGCGACTCACGACGGGTTCTTCCTCTTCGCAGATGAGGATGCGGTTCCGTTCTACGCCAAGTGCGGGTTCGTTCAGGTGGAGGAGACCGTCACCATGCTGGAAGTGACACCGCCAGCCTGCTCACCCGGCTTGCGAAAGCTGGACCCGGGAAACGACGATGACCTGTCATTGCTCTACCGGTTGGCACGCGAGCGCAGTCCGATCTCTGATCTGCTGGGGGCATGGAACCCCAAACTCTTGATGTTCCACTGCCTGTACACGTTGCGGGACTGCCTGTACTACATGCCCGACCTCGATGCGGCCATCTTCTTCAGGGTGAACAGCGGAGTCCTGACCGTCTTCGACGTCGTGGGCCGGAGAGTCCCGTCGTTTGCCGAGTTACACCCCTACATCTCCGGAACACCGCACGACGAGGTCCGGTTCTTCTTCATGCCCGACAAGATGGGCGCAGATCCCACCGGTGGAAGGTTGCTCGAAGGCAGCAACCTCCACGTCCTTCCACCGCTGCGATTGCCCGGATCGGAACCCCTGTTTCCGTACGTATCGCGTACTTGACCACCCGTCCGTGTCGGCGACCTTTCGGGGGCGCAAGGAGGTCACGTGGCCGTCGCCAGGCAGAACCGGATCGCAGCGAAGTTCTGACAGGGGTCCCGGGGGGTTTTCGTAGAGAGTCGGTCAGGGGCTTCGTTGGGGTTGAGCGTGCCGTGCGTGGTAATGGAGCCGTTGATCCCGAATGTGCGTTCGGATCTGACTCGTATGGCGAGTTGGCGAGTTCGTAGACGCGGCGCTGCTGTTGGGAGAGGCGTCGGCGAGACGGGTCCGGGGCGGACAGGCAGAGGCGTGAGGAGGGCCACGCCGCAGGTGCTTTCTCGGCTGAGCCTCCTACGAGACTCCGCGGCCACTCATCCGGACTCACCGAAACGCTCATACGCCTCGACGCAGGCTCGGTCCCAGCCGGCTTCTCCGGTCCAGTAGAACTCGAAGGATCTGAACTCGAAGTCGTCGGGAGAGAACGGTTCTGAGCCAACACCCGGTTGTCCGGCCTCACCGAGTTCCATACCGACCTGTCCGTGCAGATCCCGGTTTCGCTGACACCACTGCTCCGCCTCCTCGGAGAGGGACGAGCGGCTCGGCTCTTCGGACAGCGACGAGTCACCGCCGCTGCACGCGGCACCGACAACGATCAGGCTCAGAACGACGGCGATGACGCGGTTCACAGCCCCCTCCCGGACGCGGCTAGCGGCAGCCCACATCCGAACTGGGTACACCCAGGCGAGTCACGTGGGTGCCACTTCCAGGGCGGTCGCCCAGCGAATCTCGATAGCGCCGCAAAGATGCCGATCGAGTTGTGTATCACAAAGCTCAACCCGAACAGGCCGAGGGCGCTCCATCTCACGAAAACGATGCCAGGCTGAACGGAATCGCAGCGAACTCTTGACAGGGGTGCTGAAGGGTCCGGCATCTCACTGGTGGTGGCTCTGGGGCCGCGGAGATTGGTGTGGCGAGTGTCTTCTCACCTCGGGAGATCGCAGGTACCCGGGGGATTCGCTGCCCGCCCAGTCGGGGATGGCCGAGGACAGCCCACAGCACACCTGGCATAATCAATGGACGACCCGATCAGGGGAAGACGGGTCGGTGAGTTGGGCCTGGCTCGAGGGATCTCATCCTCGACCGGGCTGAGGGAGGCAACGATGAGTTTCTACGGTTGGTTGGTGTTCTTTCACATCTTCACCACGGTGGTGTGGGTGGGCGGGGCGACGATGGCGCTGATCCAGACGACCAGGGCCAAGCGGGCAGGTGACGCCTCACACTTGGCAGCCATCGTGGCGGATCTCGAATGGATTGGGCTGAGGATCTTCACACCCGCCACGCTGATGCTGTTGGGGTCGGGGATCTGGATGATGGCCCGAAGTGCTGCCTGGGGCTATTCGCAGTTGTGGGTCTGGCTCTCGCTGGTCATCTTCGGGGCTTCATTCCTGGCCGGGATCCTGTTCTACGGCCCGGAGTCGGGACGGATTGTCAGGTTGGCTGAGGCTCATGGGCCTGATGCCGATGAGGTGGGGTACCGCATTCGCCGGGTGCTTTGGATCTTCCGGTTCGAGTGGGTGGCCGTAGTAGCGGTGATCTGGTTGATGGTGGCCAAGCCCGGGCTCTGAACCGGGACCGTGCTCGACGGCAGCGCTTCTGGTGCTGCACCACCCGAATCTGGAAGTTAATGGTGGGAGGATAGTGACAAAGGTCCCGAGGGGCCTCTGCCGGCACTTCCACGGCGTTGCGTGCGCCCACGATGTCCCCGCGGCCGAGGGAAGGACGGAGCGAAGGGTGCCGACGGTCTGCTCGGTGCAACCGTGATCAGTGGTCTGGCGACTGGCTGGCTCGCGACTGTCTATGCGATTGCAGACTGGGGTGGCTACTCCAGCGCGTTCAGTCTGATTGCCGCGACCCTGGCTTTCGGCTTCTTGGGTAGGGCACTGTTCGGAGCGTTCCGCTCATGAGTCGCACTCTCTGATTGAAAAACGGGATGCCGATGTGGGCGAGGTCCCGAGCGTTGGTTCAAGCAGAGGTCTTGCACGCCCTCGGATACGATCCCATCAATCCGTAGGCCGGCGTCATCTCACCGGATCGGTGCCAGGCTGAACCGTTCCCAACATGCATCACCTGTGACAGATTTGCCCTCTTCACGAGGGGCGGTGGGGTGGAGCGGGGGTCCGCGTTCGACCGGTAGCTGTGGTCAGCCGTCGGCTGAAGGCGGGCTGAGAATCTGCCCCTCGAATAGGTTGAGCCCATCTGGTGCAACGGACACCACACCTCGAAGCTGCATCAGTGCAAACAGCCCGTAGCCTCCTCCAACGAGCTGAGTTGTGGGTCCTTCGGGCGAGAACTTGGTGGTGAAGCTCCCCTCCCAGCCGGATCCCGGGTAGTTCGCCGAGATGATGTGGAACGTCCCATGTCCCGTGCGCCTGCCCGTGACCCGGTTGATCTGAAGGTCGATCGATATGATGTTGTCGCCTGCCAGGTACTCGTGAGCGTCGAGCGAGGGGCATCGCTCGACCGCTCCCCGGACGCGATCGATCTGACCGACCCGGCTGTACTCACCAAAGTCGATGAATTCCCGGGAGCACCGAATGGATGCGTCGATGCGATCCGCACTCGCAGCCGCCGGTGAGACAGCCAACCCCAGGAGAAGCGTGCTGATCAGCGCGGCATGGAGCAATCGCCTCAACATGAGTCCCCCTCGTGTTGAGGCGGATCGCCACTCTATCCAGCCCTGAACTCGGCCTCCGAGAGCGCCTGAGAATCGGTGGCCTGCGGTCCGAGACGAGTACCACCGCCGGGTCAGGCGGCCTGGAGCACCGAGGTGAGGTCGCCCACGGCGATCGACTCGGTCCCGGCGGCGTTGCGGAGCAGGATTGCCCGCTCGTCGTGAGCCGATTCGATACCGAGGTATTCGCCGAGCGTTGCTCCGGCGCTGGTTACGGCGAGGTAGATCAGGCCGCGTCGCATGTGATTGAGGTTTCGGGATCGATCCCGAAATGAAGTGGTTGGTGCCGTCATCGGCACTCCTTTCGTGCGGGCCACCCTGGCCCGTGGTGGTGTGAGGTTGGTCAAAGGTCAGGAACTGGGGTTGGCGAAGCGCACCGTGAGGTCGCGCCCCCCGAACTCCGAACCGTGGAGGTGATCGATGGCCTGGCGGGCGTCCGCCTCGGGCATGTCGACGAACGCAAAGCCACGGGGCCTGCGGTTACGGCGGTCGGTTATGAGCGTCGCCTGCTCCACCGTGCCGTACGCCGAGAACAAGGCCTCGAGATCGCCCTCGGTCGTCTCCCAGGGAAGGTTGGCAACGTAGAGGCTCTTGCCGATGCGCGCCTTGTCGGACCGCTTCCCCTGGCGGCGGGGTGCCGGTCGGCGTCCCGGCGACGCCTTGGAGCGCGTGACCGGCCGGCTGTGCGGGTCGGGGTTGTCGATCCGGTGTCCTCCGGTATGCAGGTCCTCAAAGCGGGGGAGTTCGATGGAGGCTTCCAGTTCCAGGTCCTGCTGGATCCGGCCGACGGCTCGCTTGTGCTCGCCGGTGACGAGGCTGACGACGGTTCCGGTTGCGCCGGCTCGAGCGGTGCGGCCGGAACGGTGCAGATAGTCCTTGGCGTCGTGGGGCGGGTCGAAGTGAATGACCGAGGCCACCGCGTCGACGTGGATTCCTCGTGCCGCGACGTCGGTCGCGATCAGCGCCTGGGCGTGCCCGGAGGAGAAGGCCTGGAGCGCCCTGGTCCGCTGGCTCTGGGACCGGCCGCCGTGCATGGCGACGGCCTCGACACCCTTCTTGGCAAGCTGCTTCGCCAGGCGGTCGGCGCCGTGGCGGGTCCTGGTGAACACGATGGACCGTCCGGCGGCATCGATGAGTTCGGCGGTGTGGTCGATCCGCTCGTGGTGGTCGACGAGCCAGAAGTGATGGCGGGCGTCGATGGCCTCGGATTCGACAGTGCCGGCGTCGTGGCGGACCGGATCGGTCTGATATTCGCGGCTGAGCACCGCGATGTCACCGTCGAGCGTTGCCGAGAACAGCAGCGTCTGGCGACGCTTGGCGGTTTGGTCCAGGATGCGGCGGACCGCAGGCATGAAGCCCATGTCGGCCATCCGGTCGGCTTCGTCGACGACGACCAGATTCACTCTGTCGAGTCGGACTGCTCGCTGCTCGATGAGGTCCTCGAGCCGGCCGGGGGTGGCGACTAGGACATCGACGCCGCGGCGCAGTGCCCCCTTCTGCGGCCCGTAGCCGACTCCGCCAAACACGGCGGCGACGAAACGGTTGACCGCCTTGCCGAGCGGGACCAGCTCCCGGCGAATCTGCTCTGCCAGCTCGCGGGTCGGGGCGAGGATCAGCGCTCGCGGGCGGTTCCTCTCGGCCTTCTCGACCCGGGCAAGCAGCGGCAGTCCGAAGGCGAGCGTCTTTCCGGAGCCGGTCGGAGCCTTGCCGGAGACGTCCCTGCCGGCGAGGGCGTCGGGAATCGTGGCGGTCTGGACTGGGAACGGGGTGTCGATGCCGCGGCGCTGCAGTGAGCGCACGAGCGTGTTGGGCAGCCCAAGCTGGGCGAACGAAGTTGTCATCAGGTCTCCTGGCCCCGCGCGGGGGCATGGTCGGTCGGTTGTGCCGGTCTCTCGCTCGACCGCGCTGCGTCCAGCAGATACGGGATCGAGAATCGGCCGAAGAGGCAATCCAACCGGGTGAGAATCGAGCCGTGACCACCGGGGAAGCGACGGTGCGCTGGCCTCCACCCGGTGCGGCGGCCGCCACCATAGCGGGTCGGCAGCTCTTCATGGCGCTTGTCGCCGAATTGTGTGTCTGCGTCGGCTCCGCCGCCGCTCCCTCCCCGAAGAGGTCGGCGGTCTGTTCGACGACCGTCCCTGCCGGCGACCGCGTTTAGCCGGACACCGTCCGGCTCGTTCTCGAAGCGCTGCCAGATCAGGAAGTGGGTAGCCGGTTCGCCCCGCTCGGCGACCGACGAGCGCCGGATCGCTACGCCGGCTCGTCCTCCTCGGGCCGCCACCAGCTGTTGGTGTCCTTCGACCGCAGCGGATTGGCGTTGGCGATGAGTTCTTTCATGCCGTGGCGTGGTGGCGAAAAGACGTCGATGACCCGGCACGCCACGTCAAAGGTACGTCCGGAGTGCGGCACGTTCGGCGGGAACACGATGACATCGCCGGGGCGAACCATCTGGGTGACCTCTCCGATCGTGAACTCCATCTCGCCTTCCTGAATGATGGAGATCTGCTCCTCGGGATGTGTGTGCGGTGGGAAGCCGCTCCCGGCCGGGAACGTCACGAAGTTCAGTGACATGTTCTCGGTGAAGACCGGGCAGAAGATCAGGCCCTCGGCGATTTCGTACTTCGGGTAGTCGTCCTGATGGACGATCGAAGCGCCGGATTCGTCGTAGACCCCCGGCGGGTTATCGGAGATCGTGAAGAACGGCTTGTCGTCCGGCATCGGGGCTCCTTGGGATGCTCGCCGCCGACGCTAACACTCGTCAGGAAGCAGGGAGCCGGGTTCCCCCGTCATGTTCATAGCACCACGCCCAGTGCTCACCCGGCTCCTTGGATCGGATCACCGGGTGACCGCTGGCGGCTGCGTGCTTGCGGGCGTGGCGATTCTTGGAGTCGTCGCAACACCGGGTCTCGTGACAGGTCACACAGAACCGCAGGTGCACCCAGGTGTCACCCAGTGCCAGGCATTCGGTGCAGCCACCGTCCGGCATCGGGTCCAGCGGGACGCGGGCGAGTTCGGGGCATAGTTGGCGGGGACGGGCTTTGGACATGGCGAGACCGTAGCCGGGCTTCCGGAACTCTGCTCGACATCGCAGGGTGACCGGTGGCGCGAGCTGCTCGAAGCCCATCACCGGATTGGGAGAGACGCCGTCGCAGAGCACCGGGGCACCGTGATTCGGACCGAAGGAGACGCGGTGTACGGCCTACGGCCTTCGTGATCGCAGCGGGATCGAACTGATCAGCGTTGAGGCCGACCAGGTCGATGGCCTGGCCGAGACTGATCTGGCCGCGCTGGAAGGTGATCTGGGCGAGGCTCGCGACCGCGGGCGAGCGATGTCCTTCGAGGCCGCCGTCGGGTACGCCTTGGCCCGTTAGACCGCTATGCCGCTGCCGCCGAGAGCAGGCCGGCAGCGTTGGCGACGAACGCCTCGCGCAGCTCCGCGTCCTGCATCGTCGCTGCGATGGCGCCCACCACCGAGTTTGCCCTCTCGCGCGCCTCGGCCGCGTCGGCGCTGCGGCCCATTGCGTCGAGCGATCGGGCTTGTGCAGCGTGAATGTCGAGCAGGGTCCGGCGGAGGTCGCCTGCGGTGGCCATCTCCTCGCATTCGTCGAGGCGCTTCAGGGCTTCCTCATGGTTGCCGGCCGCCGCTTCGATCCGAGCGGCGACAAACGGCAGGCTCAGGTAGTAGTCGCGCATCTGGCGTGACGTGACGTATTCCTCGAGTTCTGCGAACACCTCGCCGGCATCGGAGATCCGATCCTCCACCAGTGCAACCTCGACTTCTCCCATCAGCGCCGATGGGCGCATCAGATACATCGGTGCCGTCTTCTCTTCGATGGCCTTGCGGAAGAGCACCTTGGCGTCGTCCACATTGCCGGCTGCTAGCGCACAGTGGCCCATCTCCGACCACAACCAGGCACCGAGGGTCGTGCCGGTCGGCAGTTCCATCATGTCGAGGGTTTGCTGGTGGTATTCGGAAGCCGTCTCGATCATCGAGCCCCCGATGGTCTGGTAGCAGGTGCCGGTCACACACAATCCGAGCGCCTGCATGTAGGGCACTCCGATGGCATCGGTCGCGGCCTTGGCCCGGCGGAACAACGCAAGGGCCTCTTCGAGGTACCCCCGATTCATCGCGACCTTGCCCTGGAACACGGCGGCATACGCCTCCGACCCGCGAGCGCCGATGCGCTGAGCGATCTCCATACCCCGCTCGATGGCTGCCATCGCCGCTTCGACATCGCCGTTGCGGAAGTGACAGGTCGGGATCACGAAGGTCAGCATCTCCGCCTGGTAATGGAGGTGCCCCTCCTCCTCAGCCCGTGCCAGCGTCTTCTCGCCCTCGATGAGTGCCTCGTCGAACCTGGTCAGGAACGCCAGCGTGTTGGCGAAGTGCGCCATTCCGAACAGGGAGGGTTCGAGCATGCCGAGGCCGTCGCCGATCTCGGTCACCTCACGCATGTAGTACTCGACCTCGTCGAACTCGGCGTAGCCGGTGCGCAGGTAGCACTGCGACATGCAGGCCTCGACGAGACCGGCTCCATCCTCGGCGTCGCGAGCCATTGCCTCGGCCGAGAGGAGGTCGTCGAGCGCCTCTTCGCGCTGGTTGAAGAAGAGGCCGCGGATCAACCCGTTCTTGTTCATCCCGGAGATCTGCATGGTGGCGTCACTGCGCTGCTCTCCCTCAGCCCGGAGCCGGCCGTAGGCCTCGGCGGCGCCGGCGAAGTCGAAGAGGTACTCCTTTGTCTGGCCGAGCGCCTCGAGGGCGCGCTTCATCAGGTCGGCGGGCGCCGATTCGTCCATGGCGTCGAGCGCCTGTTCGAGGCGAGCGACTGCGACGGGAAGGGCATAGGTGCGGGCAGCCTCTTCACCGGCGGCGACGAGATAGGGGACGGCGCGCTTCATCTGCCGAGCCCGTACGAGGTGGTCGGCGATGTCGCTGACCCGCTCTGGTTGGAGCTGATCCAGGAAGTTCGCCATGGTGGCGTGGAGACGGGTCCGGTTCTTCAGGAGCACGGTCTCATACGCCGCCTCCTGAACCAGGGCGTGCTTGAAGCGGAACAGCCGCTTCGGGATGCGGGCGACCTCGCGGATGAGATCGCGTCGCTGCAACTCCAGCAGTGATTCATCCAGTCCCGAGATGTCGGGAACGGCCGCTGCCAGCTCGTCGTAGCGGAACTGGCGGCCGATCACGCTGGCGGCCTGGGCGATGGTCCGGCATCGCTCGTCGAGACGGTCGAGCCGTGTGGTCAGGACCGCGGAGAGATTCTCCGGCACGGTGAAGTCGGCCTGGGCGCTGGTCGCAACCCAGCGCTCACCATCGTGAGTGACGACGCCCTCGTCGATCATCGTTCGGATGATCTCCTCCACGAAGAACGGGTTGCCTTCCGAGCGGTCGAGGATCACCGAACGGTGGTGTTCGTCGAGACCGTCGACGGCGAGCAGGTGCGCCACCAGCGTTCGGGTGTCGTCGGCCGGGAGCGGTGAGAGCGGCACGTGCGTGTACAGGTGCGGGAAGTCCCGACCGACCGCCTCGTGCACGTCCCACGACGGATCGTCGCGCCGGGGCCGGAAGAGCAGCAACACCGTGAGCGGGACCCGGGTGGCGAGGTCGAACAGGACGGGCATGAGTTCGATCGAGCTGGGGTCCGCCCAGTGCAGATCCTCGAAACCGATGACTAGGGGCGCCTGCCGGGCGCGGCTCTCGATCAGTTCGGAGATGGCGCGGAAGGCCTCGGCTCGGAGCTGGGGCGGCTGGAGGTACCGCGTTCGATGCGCCGCCTCCTCGGGCGGATCGATCTCCAGCATCCACGCCAAGAAGGGGGTGGCGTCGGCCACCTTTCCGGGGAGCACCCGGCCGACGGCATCCTCGAGTTTCCGCCACGCTTCGGCGCTCGACTCGTTGCCGCTCAGGCCGGTCAGGGAGCGCAGGATGCGCCGTACCGGTGCGTAGGGCGTGTTGGTCTCGTACGACAGCGACCGTCCTTCGTGCCAGTCGAGACCGGGTGCCGACTCCCGGAGCTCGGCGACGAGCCGGGACTTGCCGATCCCGGCCTCGCCGCTGACGGCGAGAATGCTGCCCCGGCCGTTCCCGGTGAGGTCCTCCAGCTGCTCGGAGAGCACGGCGAGTTCGGCATCGCGTCCGACCAGCGGTGCCTCGATGCCCTCGATTCCCCGGAGGTTCGCCGGGCGATCCTTGACCCCCACCACGCGGTAGGCGGTGACCGGCTCGTCGTGACCCTTGACCTCGATACCGCCGAGCTCCTCGAATTCGAACAACTGCTCGACGAGGGCCTTGGTGTCCCGGGTGATCTGCACGCTGCCTGGAGCGGCGGTCTGCTCCATCCGCGCCGCGAGATTCACGGCATCCCCCATCGCGGTGTACTCAACCCGGAGATCGGACCCGACCGCACCGACGACCACCAATCCGGTATTGATCCCCACCCGAACATCGAACGAGAAGCCCCACTCCCGCTTAACGGCCTCCTTGTACTCCTCGATCTCCTCGAGGATCTCGAGCCCGGCCAGCACCGCTCGCTCCGGGTCGTCCTCGTGACCGATGGGCGCTCCGAAGAATGCGAGGATTGCATCGCCCATGAGGCGGGCCAGCGTTCCCTCATAGCGGTAGACCGGGGCGATGAGGTGCTCGAATGCACCGTTCATGACGTCGGCCCATTCTTCGGGGTCGAGCTCCCGCGCCGCCGCGGTCGAACCGGTGACGTCACAAAACAGCATGGTCACCGTGCGGCGCTCACCCTGCATGCCGCCGGATTCGGCTGCGAATTCCAGCTTCGACAGGAGTTCCGACGGGATGAACCGGCGGAGCCCGTCGGCGGCCTCGGCACTCGGCTCCGGTGCCGGCTCGGCAGGGGTCGCCTGCGGTGCTTCGCCGACCTTGGTGCCACAGGACATGCAGAAGGCGGCCTCGGCCGGCAGTTCTGCCCCGCAGGATGCGCAGGCCCTGGCCAGGGTTGAGCCACATCCCATGCAGAACGCGGCGGCGGCTGGGTTTTCGGTGGAGCAGTTGCTGCAGGTGATCACGTGGCGTCCCTCCCAATCCAGGGGAGAGCACGCCGAACCCGATCCGGCGCCCCCTCCGGCCGGGGAGGGTAGCCCCGGGAACCGTGCTGTGCAGGCGTCACGGCACTAGGATCGCTCGCCCCGGAGGCTGGGAGATCGTGTTCCGGTTCATCTTCATGGCCGACATGCAGATCGGCGCGTTCGCCACGTTCAGTGGCATGACCGAAGCTGATGTGGCGCGGTACGCCGAGATGGACATGCGGGTGCACATCGGGCCGCGTGTCGAGGGTCACGAATGGGACGCAGCCCGCTACCGGGAGGCGATTGCCCTGGCTAACTCGACTCGGCCCGACCTGGTGCTGGTCGGCGGTGACATGGTCGATGATCCCAGTAGTGAGGATCAATACCGGGAGTTCATGGAGGTCACCCACAGCCTTGACTCCGACATCCCGATGCGGTGGGTCCCGGGCAACCACGACATCGCGGCAGACACAGTGGTGCCGACACGCTCCAGCATCGCTCAGTATCGGGACGCGTTCGGACCCGACTACTACGCCTTCGACTTCGGACCCATCCGATTCATCGCGCTGAACACGGTCGTGATCGACCATCCGGAGCAAGTCCCGGAGGAGTGGACCGCCCAGCTGGCATTCCTCGAGGCTGAGCTCCACGATGCCGACGTGGCGGGTCGCAGGGCAATCATTCTCGGCCACCACCCATTGTTCAAACATGCTCCGGACGAAGAAGACGACTACTGGAATCTCCCGCTGGAGCGCCGTTCGGTGATCCTCGATCTGATCCGCCGCCACCGGGTGCCGCTGGCCCTGGCCGGGCACTGGCATCGCAACTCGATCGCCCGTGACGGTGACTTCGAGATGGTCACCACGGGTGCGGTCGGCTACCCATTGGGGGTGGATCCCTCCGGTCTGCGGTTGGTGGCGGTCGACGGTGGGAGGATTGCCCATTCGTATCTTCCGCTGGGTTCCTGACGTGATGCCGGCGAACCATGTATGGTTCCGGCCGCAGGAGGGGGAGCCATGGCACGGCCGGTAATTCTCAGCGTCGACGACGACCCGCAGGTTCTGGCGGCGGTCGAGCGCGATCTGCGCGAGCGGTACGGCGAGGAGTATCAAGTTCTGGCGGTTGATTCGGGTGCGGAAGCGCTCGAGACGCTGGAGGAACTGCAGCGGCGAGGCACTCCGGTGGCGCTGCTCTTGGTGGACCAGCGAATGCCGGGGATGGAGGGCACCGACCTGCTGCAGGCGGCGTCCCCGATCGTCCCGGACGCACGCACCGCGCTGCTCACTGCCTACGCCGACACCCAGGCGGCGATCGACGCCATCAACCAGGTCGGTCTCGATCACTACTTGATGAAGCCGTGGGATCCGCCCGAGGACCAGCTCTACCCGGTTCTCGATGACCTGCTCGAGACATGGCAGGCGACGGCGGTGGTTCCCTATGACGGCATCCGGGTCGTCGGGACCACATGGTCGCCGAACACCCACGACGTGAAGGATTTTCTGGCACGCAGCCTGATCCCGTATCGGTTCCTCGACGTCGAGCGTGACGAGGATGCCAGGGCACTGGTCGAGGGAACCGATGCCGATGGAGCTCTGCCGGTGGTCTTCCTCCCCGACGGCGGGGTCCTGGTGGCTCCGGGCAATCGCGAGCTGGCCGAGAAGGTCGGGCTCCACACGGAGGCGTCGAGCCGGTTCTATGACTTGATCATCATCGGCGCCGGCCCCGCCGGTCTTGCCGCCGGCGTATACGGCGCATCCGAGGGGTTGGCTTCAGCGGTGATCGAACGCAGCGCCATCGGGGGCCAGGCAGGTACCAGCAGCCGTATCGAGAACTATCTGGGATTCCCGTCCGGGGTCAGCGGGTCCGATCTGGCCCGGCGTGCGGCAACTCAGGCTCAGCGGCTCGGGGCAGAACTGCTCACCGCCACTGAGGCGAAATCGCTGCGGCTGGGAGGCGACGTCAAGGTGCTGACCCTGTCCGACGGGTCGGAGGTGTCGTGCCGGGCGCTCGTCGTCGCCTCCGGAATGACAATCCGCCGCCTGCAGGCGTCGGGGTACGACCGATACGAGGGCGCCGGCGTCTACTACGGAGCGGCGGCTTCCGAAGTCTCGACCTACACCGATGAGGACGTGTTTGTCGTGGGCGGGGCCAACTCGGCCGGGCAGGCGGCGATGATGTTCTCCAAGTACTGCCGCACGGTGAGCCTGGTGGTTCGCGGCGACTCGCTCGAGGCGAAGATGTCGCAGTACCTGATCGAGCAAATCGCCGGGACGTCCAACATCGAGGTACTCCTCAATACCCAGATCACCGAGGTCGGGGGTGATACCCGGCTGGAGTGGGCCAAGGTGTGCAACACTGCGGACGACACCGAGGAGCGCAGGGAAGCCTCGGGTGTTTTCGTGTTCATCGGCGCCGCCCCGCATTCGGATCTGGTGGCGGGCGTTGTCTCTCGAGACCGGCAGGGGTTCATCCTCACCGGCCCCGACCTCGCGATGGGCGGGGACATGTCGACTGTGTGGCCGCTCGAACGGGACCCCTACCCGATGGAGACCAGCGTGCCCGGGGTCTTCGCAGCCGGTGACGTGCGCCATGGTGTCGTTCGCCGGGTTGCATCGGCGGTCGGGCAGGGCAGCGTTGTGGTGTCGATGGTGCACGAGTACCTCAAGACCGTCTGATGGCAGACGCCCGACTCCGCTCGATCCCGCTGTTCGCCGAGTTCGGCGATGACGATCTGGAGCAGATCGGTGCCGCAACCACCCAGCGGCAGCTCAAAGCCGGGGAGCGGCTGTTCGACGAAGGCGACCACGGTGATCATGCCTACGTCATCGTCGATGGCGAACTCGAGATCCTGAAGACGTCCGGGCAGCGCGAAGTACTGCTCGCGGTCCGCAAGGCAGGCGAGGTCATCGGGGAGATGTCGCTGCTCGAAGGAGCACCGCGGATGGCGGCGGCTCGAGCGAAGTGCGCGACGATACTGCTCGATGTCCCCAAGGACGTCTTCGACGAAGTGGTTGCGACCAGTGCGGTTGCGGCCCGGGCACTCTTCGGTGTGCTGCTCTCCCGCTGGCGGGAAACCGAGGCGAGGCTTCGTCAGCAGGAGCAGCTTGCACAGCTGGGAACCCTGGCAGCCGGGTTGGCACACGAACTCAACAATCCGGCCGCTGCGGCCAAGCGGGCCGCCGCCGGGTTCGAAGCCGCTGCCGAGCGAATGGCGACTGCCCGGGCTGCGATCGAAGCCGAATCCGACGATCCGACCGCCGTCCTGGCACTCGCCGAATCACTGGCAGCGGCCGAAACGGTTCGGCTCGGAGGACTCGCCCGCGGCGATCGGGAGGAAGCACTGATCGCCCGGCTCAAGATGATGGGCGTTGATCGGCCGGCCTCGGCCGCCGGGGGACTCGTCGACATCGAGGCCGGTACCGTGGACCGGCTGCTCGACGAAGCCGATGCGGAGAACCTGAGCCGGATCCTGGCGATGGCCATCGCAGCCCGGGAGGTGCAGTCGCTCGCATCGGTTGCGCTCGATGCGGCAGGGCGGATCTCCAACATCGTGGGTGCCGTGAAGTCCTACGCCTTCATGGACCAGGCACCGATTCAGGAGGTCGACCTGACCGGCATGCTCGACGACACCCTGGTGCTGCTGCATCACAAGCTGGGTGACATCGAGGTAGTGCGGGAGTTCGATGAGGTGCCGCCGTTCCCTGCCTATGGGAGCGAGCTGAACCAGGTGTGGACCAATCTGCTCGACAACGCTGCAGACGCGATCCGGGAGGCGGAGCGCGACCCCGGGCGGATCGCGATCCGCACCAGGGTGGACGGCGAGGATGCACTCGTCGAGATCGAGGACGACGGCCCCGGGATCTCCACCGAGGTGCTGCCGCGGGTGTTCGACTCCTTCTTCACGACCAAGGCTCCGGGCTCGGGAACCGGCCTCGGGCTGGATATCTCCTACGGCATCGTGGTGCATCGCCACGGCGGACGGATCGACATCGATACCGAACCGGGACGGACTGCGATGCAGGTCCGGCTGCCGCTGGCCGGTCCGTAGCGCCGGGCCGGTGGCTGCCTAGTCGGCGAACCCCGAGCGCACCCACTTCTTGTGGGTAGCCCCGAGGCAGGCATCCATGACGACGGTCATGCCGGCGGCTTCGGCGATCCGGCGAGCTTCGTCGGAGTGGATGCCGAGCTGGAGCCACAGCACCTTGGCGCCGGCTGCGGCTGCGGCGCCGGCGATCGCCGGTGTCTCGGCGGCCGGCCGAAAGACGTTGACGATGTCGATCTGCTCAGGGATGTCCGCCAGCGACCGGGCGGTTTCGACTCCAAGGATCTCTCCACCCCGAGGATTCACCGGGATCACCCGGTAGCCGGCCTCCTGGAGGTGTTTCGGGATGCGATGGGCCTGCTTCCTGTCGTTGCTCGACGCCCCGACCACCGCAATGGTCGACGTCTCGGTGAACAGCTGGGTGAGCTCGGCGGCGGGAAGGGGGAGGCTCATCAGTTCCCCTCGCCGGAGGCACGTACCTGCTCGATGGTTCCGAGGTGCTCGGCGCCCGGGTCCGGCTCGCTGAGGCCATGGGCGCCCGCAGCTGCAGCGGTGCCGGCGTCCGAGCGCATGAGCTCGGCGACGACCTCGTTGAGTTGGCGCAGGCGGCGGGCCAATTCGCCGAGCATGGCGATTCCCACTTCCGGATTCGAATGGATGAGACCGTGGAGGTGGGAGCGCTTGAGTTGGAGTGCTGTGGTCTCGGAGCGGGCCACGACATCGGCCGAACGGGGGGCGTCGGTGAGCAATGCCATTTCGCCCACGTGGGTACCGGGCCCGTCGACCCGGAGCAGTTCGCCGCCGACACGGATCTCGACCTCGCCTTCTACGATGAGCCACAGCGACTGGGCGCCTTCTTCGCCCTCGGTCACGATCGTTGCTCCGGGCGCGAAAGTCTTGGGAAGCGCCACCTTTGGGACGACTTCGAGTTGCTCCTCGGAGAACCCGGCGAACAGCGAGGTTCGGCGGAGCACGTCGAGTGCCTGATCGGACAGCATCATCGTCTTCCTTGTGCTCTGGGGGTGTCGCACCTTAGGCCGCGCGATGATCGTCTGCATGGGTCCGCAAACGGTCGCCCTCTGTCGGGTCCACGACGGTCCGGCGGTGTTGCCGCGGGCGGTGGAGCTGGACTTGGCACGGCGGAAGGACGGACCTTGACGACGCTCCCGAGACTCGGAATCCCGGCCGCGGCCGCACTCGGAGCCCTGTGGCTGGCCGTCGGCCTGATTGCCGAGGGGACGACGTTCCACATCGCTCCCGTGATCGTCGCCGGCGCCGCCCCTATGACCGCATGGGATTCGCCCGGCGCTGCTGCGGTGGCGTTCGCCGTCGGCTTGCTCTTGCTGGTCGCCGGACGCCTCGATGGGCCGTCGCTCCTGCCGTGGGGTGATGCCTCGCTCGAGTCGGCTCTCGGGACGGTGTTCGGTGCCGCTGCGGGCCTGCTGCTTGCTGCGGCCGGTTCCTCCACGGCTCACGATCGTTCCGCGCCACGCTGATTAGGGTCGCCGGGATGCGTCCACATCGCCTTGCAGCCTGGAGCGACCTCCCGCAGCGGCAACCCGTCGGGTTCCTCGTCGCCGGTGTGGACCTGGTTGCGGTCCGCGACGGCGACGAGCACTCCATTCTGTACGGCCGCTGCGTGCACCGCGGGGCTTTGCTGGCCGACGGGCGGGTCGAGGGCAAAGACCTGGTGTGCTCGCTGCACGGCTGGGACTACGAGTTCTCCACCGGTGTCTCCAGCTACAACAACGACGAGCAGTTACACCGGTTCAATTCGTGGGTCGAAGACGGTGAGGTACGTGTCGACCTCGACGAGCTCGACGCCTGGGCTCGAGGGAATCCCCAGCCCTACGACCGCGACGCCTACCAGGGTGCGTTCCAGGATCCGCACGGCACACCTGCCGAACCACATGTCGCCCTTATCCGCCGACTCGCTTCCGAGGGACTCGACCGGATGGGCCACCACGGACCGATCGTGTCGATGGGCGTCGAGCGCGAACGGCTCCCGTCGTGGGATGACATGCAGTTCGTCACTGCCCAGCTGGCCCGGCCGCCGCTGCTCGATGATGAGCCGGTGGCCACCGACGTTGTGATCGGGCCGGCGGCATCACGGCCGTTGCATCTGGAGATTCCGATCTTTGTGTCGGATATGAGCTTCGGGGCCCTCTCCCAGGAGGCCAAGGTTGCACTGGCCACCGGCGCCGAAGCCGCCGGGACCGGAATCTGCTCGGGTGAGGGCGGCATGCTTCCCGAGGAACAGGCCGCCAACTCCCGCTACTTCTACGAACTCGCATCCGGGCGATTCGGATGGGCGCTCGACAAGGTCAGGAACGTCCAGGCGTTCCACTTCAAGTTCGGACAGGGGGCCAAGACGGGGACCGGCGGGCACCTGCCGGGCAGCAAGGTCCGGGGCCGGATCGCAGAGGTTCGGGGCCTGGAGCCGGGGACCCCGGCCGTCTCACCCGCAACGTTCCCCGACATCGAGGGGATCGATGGGTTCCGCCGGATCGCCGCCGAGGTCCGGGATGCCACCGGCGGGGTCCCGATCGGGGCCAAGCTCTCGGCCCAGCACATCGAGGATGATCTCGATGCCGCACTCGAGATCGGCATCGACTACATCATCCTGGACGGGCGCGGTGGCGGGACCGGAGCAGCTCCGGCCCTCTTTCGCGACCACATCTCGGTGCCGACTATTCCGGCCCTGGCCAGGGCGCGGCGCCATCTCGATGCCCGTGAGGCCGGCGACGTTACTCTGGTCATCACGGGTGGGTTGAGGACTCACACCGACTTCGCAAAGGCGATGGCGCTCGGGGCGGATGCGGTTGCCATCTCGAACGCCGCCATGCAGGCGATCGGATGTCTCGGGATGAGGGCGTGTGCCACCGATGCGTGTCCGGTGGGGATCGCCACCCAGCAGGAGCACCTGCGGGCCCGGCTGCCCGTCGCCGAGGCAGCGGACCGGCTCACCCGCTACCTGACGGCCACAGTTCAGCTCATGGCGGTCATGGCTCGCGCCTGCGGACACCGGCGGCTCGACCGGTTCGCTATCGACGATCTCACGACCTTCGATCGCGAGATGCACCATCTGACGGACATCCCGTACGGCGGGGTGAACCCCTTTGGGTCTGTTGGGTAATGCCGATGTGGCGTGCCCGCCGGGCACGGTGGTCGGTGGCCAGAAGCGCCAATCGCAAGGACGCAGGTTCTGCTACTCCTCGTGCAGGGATGGCGGAACCGAAGGCTTCTAGTCATGATGGGGTGGTCGGCCCTGTCCGCATAACGTCGTGGATTGCCTGCGG
>CAZEHO010000007.1:0-100689 GCA_964511945.1 uncultured Acidimicrobiia bacterium
TGGTGATGACTGGTCGTCGAGATGTGCGACATGTATTGCTCAGCGGGCTCCTAGAGCAGCAATAGCCGGCCCCGGGCCAAATCTGCCAGGCTGTCCGCATGGCGGATTCGATCATCTCGCGATTCCTGCGCAACTGGCGCGACAGTGACCTCCCGGCTCACGAAAAAGTGGCCGCCGTCCTCCGCAACAATCTGAGGAAGGCGACGCGCCTGCAGGATTGCTGCGGGAACTACGGCGAACCGGGCTGCTGACGCGGTCCCGACAATGACCCCGGTCGGAGTCACCATCACGACCACCAGCACTGACGACGTGGGTGGCGATCAGGTGCGGGTGCGCTGAAGCGCCGCCCGCAGTGACAGCCTGCGCCTGCTCTCAACCAGGATCGAGCCGCCGACCAGCGTCGTACCGGCGATCACAAGTCCGCCCGCGATCAGGAGCAGCCGAAGAACGTCGAATCCGGTATTCGGCAGTTCCTCCTCTGCGGCGAAGCCGTAGTCGACGGTCTCTTCGATCGTCCCGGCCGCCAGGGTGCGCAGCACGATGAGCTCTGTCGTCGCCGTCATCTCGATACCGGCAGTGCTGAGATCAGCCATCACCCGGTAGTCGCCCGGTGGCAGTTCGACGAACTCGTAGGCACCGTCGGCGTCGCTGGCTCGCTCGCCGAAGTCGACGTCGTCGTCGGTATCGAACTCGCCGTCGAACCCGGCCCACACCAGCGCAACAGCGACACCCTGCAGTGGATCCTCGTCCGGATCGGCAACACCATCGCGGTCGTCGTCGATCCACACGTAGTCGCCGATGATGCCGACGCCGCGCTCGGCGAAGTCGAGGTCGGAGACGGTCTCGGCCGGTCCGAGGGTCACCGCGATCCGGCGATCGGCGTCGCCCTCTGCATCCCAAGAGGCCTCGAGGCCTTCCGGAATCGTTGCATCGTCAAGGGCAAGGACGTAGTCACCGGGGCGCAGCCCACCGATCTGGTAATCCCCGGAGGCATCGGTCATGCCTTGGGCGACCTCGGCAGCATTCCCGTCCAGCACCCACACCCGCACCGCCTGGAGCACCGGCTCGCGGTCGTCCTGGGTGTCGTCGCCGTCGAGATCGATCCACACCGCGCCCCGCACGGTGGCATCACCCGGCCGGTACCCGACGTCTTCCGAATCGGTCGGGATTCCGGGTATCACGTCGGCGAACTGCAGCGAGTTGCCCGTCGTCAGTTGATGTCCGTGCGGAACGGTGTACGACAGCACGCTGAGGGTGGCCGTGCCGGAGCGGACCTGAACCGCCCAATCACCGTCGGCGTCCGACGTCACCGTGAACGTGTTCCCGGAACCGTCGGTGATCATCACATCGATGTCAGGCAGGTCGAGTTCGCCGGCATCCTGCACCGCGTTGTTGTTCTCGTCAACGAAGATGTGGCCGCTCAGTTCGGTGTCGACCGGGCTGTATCCGACGGTTGCCGAATCACTCTCGCTGACCTCGTTCCCCTCGTCGTCCATCACGGTGGCCGTGACGGTATCGACGTGATCCGGGTCGTCGGCCATGCCGGACAGTTCCGCGTCAAACGTGCAGGTCAACGTTCCGCCTGCCGAAATTCTGAGCCCGGCGGCCGCACACGTGTTGTTGGCAACGCCGGAGTACGCCGGGTCCAGCAGATCGCCGAAGACGTCGTCGATGAGCGAGACGACCGTGATCTCCTCGACGCCTGTGTTGTCGAGAACCACGATGAAGGTCACGGTGCCGCCGCTCTCCGGCACCGAGCCCGCCGACGGCGTCTTGGTGACGGAGATCGTCGGGACGACGTCAGTGAACGGCACAGTGGCCGAGTCGCTCTCGGTCACCTGGTTGCCCTCATCGTCGGCAGCGATCGCGGTGACCGTGTCCACGTGATCGGGGTCGGACGAGTCGCCGCTCAGGACGGCATCGAAGGCGCAGGTGAGGGTCCCACCACTGGCGATCGTGAGGGCCTGGGCGGGACAGTCGTTGAAAGCCACCGCCGGGTTGGTGATGTCGAGCAGATCGCCGAAGACGTCGTCGGTCAGAGAACCGACGGTGATGTCCTCGACGGAGGTGTTTGTGGTCTCGACAGTGAAGCTCACGGTTCCGCCGGGCTCCCGCACGGAAGCCGGCGTCGGCGTCTTCGTGACCGTCATCGTCGGCAGCACGTCGTCGAACGAGACCGTCGCAGCATCCGAAGCGGATACCGAATTCGATTCGTCGTCCTCGACGGTGGCGGTCACCGTATCGACGTGATCCGGACCCGACGCATCACCCGAGACGAACGCGTCGAACGTACAGGTGAGCACGGCGCCGCCGGCAATCGAAGCGGAGGCGGCGGCGGCGCAGGTGTTGGACGACACGTTGGGGTTCGAGCCGTCGAGCAGGTCGCCGAACACGTCGTCGCTCAACGCCGTCAGGGTCACCAATTCGATCGCCGTGTTGGAAACCTCGACTGTGAAGGTGACCGTGTCACCCGGCTCGGAAACGGAGGAGACCGAAGGGGTCTTGGTGACGTCGATCGTCGGGACCTCATCGGTGAAGGTCACCGTCGCCGAGTCGGTGTCCGTCGCCGGATTGCCCTCGTCGTCCTCGACCACAGCGGTCACGGTGTCGAGGTGTGGAGGATCACCGCCGTTCCCGGTCAGATCGACGTCGAAGGTGCACCCGAAGCTGTCACCCGGTGCGATGGCCAGCGCTTGCGTCGGACATGTATTGGACGTCACCGCCGGGTTCGAGCCGTCGAGCAGGTCGCCGAACACGTCGTCTGTCAGCGACGTGAGCGTCAGGGTCTCAACGGTTGGGTTCTGCACCTCGATGGAGAACGTGACCGTTCCGCCGGGCTCCGGCATTGAATTTGGAGCCGCCGACTTGAGGACGGTCAGCGACGGAAGTGCGTCAACCGGCGTGTCCTCGTAGTCCGTCTCGTCGCCTGGGTACTCCTCGGGACTATCGGAGGAAACGGTTGCTTCGTTGGTCAAGATCCCATCGACGCCGGCGTTGATCACCACCGCTACATCAAATGACGTCGAGGTGACCCCGACGTCGCCCAACGAGCAGGTGATCGTGCCCACCGGGCCCTCCACGCAGGAGGGATCGGACCCGGCGGCATCGAAGGTGACTCCGGCGGGAAGCGTGTCGACGACGACCACGTTGTCGGCCACGTCGGGACCGGAGTTGGTCACATCGATGGTGTAGGTGAACGCGTCGCCCGGCCGGAAGACCCCGGTGTCGCCGTCGGTCTTGGTGAGTGACAGGTCGACCCATGGATCGGCCGGGTCGGTGGTCGAATCACTGACCGGATCCGGCTGCTGATCCGACGTGGCCTCTGCGACATTGACGAAATCGGTGATGCCGGCCGGCAGTGGAGCAGGAGCCTCGACGTCGAAGGTGATCGTCAGCACCTGACCTGCGTCCAGCGTCTCACCGGTAATGAGATTCGGCGGTGCCGATGCGGACACCGGAGTTCCATCGATGTCGGCGGCAACCGATGCGGCGACATACGAAGTGCCGGCCGGGAGAGTGTCGGTCACATCGACGCCGGTGTGTGTGAAGTCCTCACCGTTGAATACCTGGACGGTGTACGAGATGGTGTCGCCGGATCCCACCGGGGATGCCGACGGAGCCGATGACTTGACGATGGTGAACGGCAGGTCGAGCGGGACCACGGTGATCACCGTGGAGGTCCCGTATTCACTCGTGACCGTCGCCAGGTTATCGATCGTGGTGACACCAATCGGAAGTGGGTCGTCGATCAGCATGTCGTAGCTGAAGTTGATCGTTTCGCCGGCGAAGATCGTCCCGTAGGTGAAATGCCCGGCGGGTGAATCGGCGTCGGCGGGGAATGGGCTGTAGGGACTGGTGTCGTCCGCCTCGGGAACCCCGTCGAGATCGGTGGTCCCGGCGATGTAGGTGGTGTTGGCCGGAACCTCGTCGTGGATCGTCACGACATCGACGTCCACAATCCCCTCGTTCACCAAGGTCACCGTGTAGGTGATGGTGTCGCCGGGATCAGCTTTCCCGTCGAGATCGACATCGCCGGTGACGACCGCCGTCTTGGATACGAGCAGTGCCGGGTATGGCAGGATCGTCGTTCCCATGTCGAGGGCAGGGTTGCCCGCGGTGTAGTTGGAGCGCTGGCCCCACGCCGAGGAGAGCCTGGTCCCGTCGACCGTATAGAGCCGTGCGCCTGTGAGATCCTTGTCGCCGCCCGAGGTCGCATCGTCGCTCGGTGAGTAACAGGTGGTGGTCCCGTCGTCGTAGACCGTGAGCGACTCGAGGGCCGCCACGGGACACAGGAAGTCGTACTGATTGCCTTCGGGGTCGGTGCTCCCGCCGGTGGCCGGGTCACCGTCGAGGTCGATGTAGACATCGGTCGCCGCGTCGGCCGCAACCCACACCGGGCTGTAGTTGTTCGTCAGGCCACCCGAGCCCGGGGCATAAGGAACGATGACCGCCGGGGTCGCGGCGGCCTCCGGGATCAGAGTGAAACCCCAGTCGAAGGCCGATGTCGACGTCCCTTCCGTGGTGATCGCTTGGAGCGCGTAGAACGGGGACCCACCGATGCTGGTGAAGCGAGCGCCGGCGTCAACCGGCATCACGTAGGAATCCTGGCCCCCTGCCGGAACCAACAGCTGACCGGTGCCGCCGCCACCCTCCACGACGTCGACGGTGATCTGAGCCGCTCCGGGGTTGAACACGAAGACCCGGGTCCCGTCGTCGTCGCTGGAGGAACGTGCTCCGACCGGGCTGACATAGGCGTCGGTCCATGCCCGAGTGGGGAACAACTCGATGAAACGACCCTCGTACGTCGCACCGATGTCACCGGAGGCGACGTACACCGACACCTCGATGTCGGATGACACAGTGGCCCCGAGGTTGACGCCGCCGTCGACGACGTAGACCTCGCCTTCATCCACCGTGACGGGTGCCTCGGGCGTCCCGTCGGCATCGGCGTCGATGGTCACCGTGGTTCCGTTTGCGGTACCGACGATGATCAGACCGACGTACTCGAACACCTCGTTGTGATCGGCGTCCTCACCAACCGGGACCCTGAAGTTGGTGCCCGATTTGTCGAGATCCATGACCTGGACGCCGCCGGCATGGACGGTGCCCGGGTCGTCGGCGTATCCGGTCTGGGTCATGGCGATCGGGGCGGTGGAGATCACCTTGTCCCGACCGTCGTAGTAGATGTCACCGGCGACCCTGGGGTCGACCGGAACGCTCGAGGTCTGGCTCCACACCTCGCCTCGATCCATCGTCAGGGTGACGGTCGATGCCTGGACGGGATTGAACGGATCTGCCTCGTAGCCGTCCTCGTAGTGGTCGTACACGACCGTGTTTGCATCGGCGCCCGAGGTGATCGATACCGAGACGTTGACCGGGCCGTTGCAGCACGCCGGGTCGCCTGTGATCGAGCGGAGCTGATCGATGAATGCCTGGGCTTCGAATGGCGTGTAGTGGGTCTGGGCAATGGACTGGGCGGCGTACGCGGGTGGGGCGTTGTCGCGCTGCAGCATGACACCGGCCTGGGTGGCCAGCATGGCGACGACCAGGAGCACCTGGAGAATGCGTGAGGGGCGCCCCCGTGTAATCCGAATTGACGACATTCGTGCCCGCCTCACGACAGTTGGTCGCGGTCATCCGACCGCTCACGCTCCCATCGGCGGGTTCAGGTGGTGCTTGAGGGGTGTGGGGACTAGTTACTTCGTACTAGTCCTCACGGGGGCTGGGAGCCGGACAGAGGGCAATTAGCAGGCCCACCACCTTGGGCGCCGAGGCGCGCAACTAGCGCGAGTCCGTCAGACGAGCGGCGTGCAGCCAGTTCCCGGTTCCCGGTTGCCGCGAGCGAAGAAGTGAGCGAGGCTCGCCGGCTATTTCCCGAACCGTCGGTCGCGGCGGGTGAAGTCGCGTAACGAGCGCAAGAAATCGACGTGGCGAAACGCCGGCCAGTGAACGTCGACGAAGGAGTATTCGGCGTAGGCAGCCTGCCAGAGCAGGAATCCGGACAGTCGGGATTCGCCGCTGGTGCGAATGACGAGGTCCGGATCGGGCAGGTCGGCGGTGTAGAGATTGTCTGCGATCGAGGCCGCATCGATGTGGGTCGCCAGATCGTCGCGCTCGATCCCATCAGCCACCAGCTTGGCCACCAGGTCTCGAACCGCGTCGACGATCTCCTGGCGACCCCCGTAGGCGAGTGCAATGGTGAGCCGGCGGCTGCCCGACGGTGCCCGGACCGTCAGCCGCTGGGCCGCTTCGGCAAGCCGGTCCGGCAGCAACTCGACCGACCCGATAATGCCGACGCGCACGTCGTTGCCCAGGCTCTGCGGCAGCCGGTCGAAGAGATCAACGAGGACGTCGAAGTAGGGGTCGAGCTCCTCCGTGGGCCGCTCCAGATTCTCTTTGGACAGCAGCCAGCAGGTCACCGCAGGGATGTCGACCTCGCCGCACCATCCGAGAAACTCCTCGAACTTGTCCATCCCCTGGCGGTAGCTGGTCTGGTAATCCGGCAGCCCGGTCTGGCGAGCGAAGCGGCGGTGGCCGTCGTGAATCACACCGACGTGGCGGGGCAGCCGCTCCCGATCCAGGGAACGCAGCAGCCGATCCTCGTAGATCTTGAGGAGCGTTCCGCGTGCACTGCTGCGAAGGCGGCCCAAAAGCCCTCCGTTTGGAGTCGCGGTTGATGATACGGGCGGCGTCGGAATCCGGGGGCCTTCGGAGATCGGAGTTCAGAGATCAGGCGTCTGCCTTCCGGCTTCTGATCTCGGGAGCTACTCCAAACAGGCTTCTGGTCCGTTGAAGAACCCGTCCTCGAATGCGTCGAAGCGCTCGAAGGCGGTCCCGGTCATGGCCGTCCCACCGGGTTCGTCGGCGAACAGCAGAAACCCAGAGATCGCCTCGTCGAGGTCGCCGGCAGACAGCACGATGTTCGTCGGGTTGTCGAACGGCAGCGCCGCCGCGGAGAACGCTCCGCTCAGGCAGTCCGCCTGGAGCTCCGCATCGAGACCCTGCATGTCCAGGCCCGCCCGCTGCTGCACCGCGGTCGCCCATTCGTGGGACAGCACCATCCCGACGGCGAAGTCACCGATTCTCTGATACAGCGCTTGGAACAGGGTCTCACCGTCCCAGGCCACAAAGTCGCCGTCGGGGCAGTAGAAGGCGTTTCCCGCGTAGGCATCCTCGTCGAGCGGCATCGAACCACAGGCGGGCAGCTCGCCGGTTGAGGGGAAGTAGGGGAAGAAGTCCGTGACCGGAACCCAGTCCGAAACAAAAACCACCGGGTAGGTCACGGTCCAGTAGGACTCGAGCGCCCCGGTGAGCAGCGGCACCATATCGTCGAAGGGCAGATCACCGCCGGTCTGCAGATCGGCCGTGGTCAGCGGAATATCGACCACCTGGTACTCGCCCTGCTCGTAGGCGGCGCAGCGGCCGGCACCACCGAAGAACCCTTCCTGGAATGCCGTCACCCGATCGAACCCGCTCCCGTGCGCTGCCGGATCCATCGGACTGGTTCCCGGAGGGTCGCGGAACAGCAGATACCCGGCCATCGCCTCCTCGAGATCGCCCTCCTCCAACTGGAGAACGCTGCGCTCGCCCCCGGAGATGTCGGCGGTCCAGGCCCCGGCGAAACAATCCGCCTGCAGCTCGGTCATGATCGTCGGACCCTGGACCGACCCGCGGTGCCGGGCCTGGATGACGTGACCCCATTCGTGGGCGAGCACCAGGGCAACCGAGAAATCACCGAACTCCGTGTACAGGTCCGGGAACAGCCCCTCAGCATCCCAGGCCACATAATCGTCCGGTTCGCAGTAGAACGCGTTGCCGGCGGCGATGTCGGGGGGGATGTCCTCCAGTCCGCAATCGGGAATCCGCCCGGAGTTCGGGAAGTACGGGATTGTGTCGGCGATTTCCCGGTACTCGACTCCGTAGACCTCCTGTTGGGTGATGGCCCAGAACTCCTCCAGGTCCGAGATGGTGAGATCGGTCAGTTCGGCCATGGTGAGCGGACGGGGCGGGTTGGTCGTGGTCGAACTGGTCGATGAGTCGGGTGGTGTCGTCGATCCTCCGGGCGGCGTTGTCGTGGTGGTCGACCCATCCGGCGTCGTTCCATTCGTCGTCGAGGGTGTCGGGACGGTGGTGGGCGGGAACGAGAACAACGGTTGGTTCTCACTGCACGCAGTGAGGACCACGGCCATCACTGCGATGACCAGCGGGACCCGGGACCGCATCATTGCGGTCGCCAACCGACGAGGCCCCGCCAGGTCCCGGGGCGCGGCTTGCTGTCGAAGATTGGAGCAGCGGGCGCAGGCAGCTCGGTCAGAGCACCGAGCCGTTCCCGAAACCACACGTCGAATGGGTCCTTCGAGGTTTCGAGGGCTGCGGCCGACGCCACCGGATCGGGGCCTTCAACGAGGACCACCGCCTGGAGCGGGTCCGGAGTCAGCCAGACCGCTTCTCGGCGTACCTTGCAGCGCCGCTGTGACTGGACCCACTCGGATCGCCGCGGACCCGACAGTTCTGCGTAGAACGCCTCCCACTGGTCCCGGCCACCGGGACGGAGCACTGCGGTGGTGAGCAGGGTGGGAGACATGGGTATGTGAGCGGGGCGCCGCACACTACCAACGGGCCCGTATTGCGGATCGCGGCGACACCGCCAGATAGAGATCACGGAGCCGCGCAGCCCACACGTCGCCCTCGAACTGCCTCTCGAAGTGCCGTCGCGCTGCCGCCCCCATCTCGTTCCGGAGAGATCGATCACCGGCCAGTGCGGAGACTCTGGCGGCGAGGGCTGCAGCATCCCCGGAGGGAACCAGGAGGCCGGTCCCCTCGACGACGATCTCCGGGATCCCGCCCACGTCCGAGGCAACAGCAGCAAGGCCAGCAGCTTGCGCATGGATCAAGGCCGTCGGCAGTGCGTCGGCGAGGCTCGGATGCACGATCAGGTCCGATGCAGCCAGTACCGCAGACACATCCTCCCGGAAACCCGCAAACACCACGCTGTGGTCCAAACCGAGCTCGGCGGCGCGCGCTGCGAGCCGGGCCCGTTCTTCACCATCGCCCAGCAACACGAACCGGATCGGGATGTCACGAAGTGTCCGCGCAGCATCGAGGAGCGTGTCGTGACCCTTGCCGGGCCGCATCAGCGCGACGACGGTGGCCAGCACCTCCCCAGACTCCACGCCGAACTGCGCCCTCATCTGCAGCCGCGCGTCGTCACCGATCGGCTCTGGTGACGGAATCCCGTTCGGCACGATCACAACCCGGTCCGGATCCTCGGCGAACTCCGCCAGGTACCAATCCCGCACCGCCTTCGAGACGGCGATGGTCGTAGAGGCGGTCCTCATCCTGCGCCGGGCGGCAAGATTCCGCTTCAGGCGTCCGACACCGTTCACCCGGTCCTCGACGAGGTGCAATGTTGAGATGTGGGGGATCCCGCTACGGACGGCAACACTTCCCGCCAGCAGGTCGGCGTGCTTGAGATGGGAATGCAGCACCGCCGGAGGTCCCCCGGCCACCAGTTGGCGGAGTCGGGCCGGACCCCTCGGATCCCACCGGGAGACGAGGTCGAGGCTGTGCACCGGCACGCCGGCTTCCCGAATCCGGACCGGATATGGGTGATCGCCGAGCGGCATCATCGAGACCACGCGCAGGTCGAGGCCCGCGCCGGGGGCGATCCGCGCCAAGTCGACGAGCACGTGCTCGGCCCCGCCGGGTCCGAGGTCGTGGATCAGATGCCACACCGCAAGCGGCGCGTCGCCACCAACCCCGTTGCCGACACGGCCGGAGTGAGCGTTCATGACGATGACTTCGGCACTTCCCGGGGGGACCTGCAGTCAGTTGTCGCAGAAGGAGTCTGGGGACTGAGAGCTGGGAACTCTGACCCACCGAGGAGCCCGGGGATCGCGAACCCTTCACGGCACGTAGCCGCGCGACCATGCCTAGCCTCGCGGTTCGTGAAGATCCTCGTGACCGGGGCGACCGGCTATATCGGCGGCCGGCTCGTCCCGGAGTTGCTCCAGGCGGGCCACGACGTGCGCTGCATGGTGCGCCGTCCGGCCAAGCTCGACACCCTTCCCTGGCGTTCGAGCGTGGAGGTCGTGGCCGGAGACGTCACGGACCCCGACAGCCTCAAGGAAGCGGCTGCCGGCTGTGACACCGCGTACTACCTGGTCCATTCCATGGCCGGAGGCAAGGGATTCGCCGAGCAGGACCGGCAGGGCGCCGCCAACTTCAGGGACGCCGCCGCCGAAGCCAGCCTGCAACGGATCGTGTACCTGGGTGGACTCGGCCCCACCGGTGGGAAGCTCTCGAAACACCTCTCCTCCCGGCACGAGGTCGGCGATGTCCTCGCTTCCGGCTCCACCCCGGTCACCCAGTTGCGCGCCGCAGTGATCATCGGTTCCGGATCTCTGTCGTTCGAGATGCTCCGGTATCTCACGGAGGTCCTCCCGGTGATGACGACGCCGCGCTGGGTGCGGACGTCCTGCCAGCCGGTTGCGGTGCGAGATGTGCTCTCCGTCCTGGTTCAGGCGATCGAGGACCCCTCACCGGAGAGCCGGACTCTTGATCTCGGCGGCCCCGACGTCCTCACCTATCGCAACATGATGAAGATGTACGCGGCCGAAGCCGGCCTCCACCGGCGCTGGATCATCCCGTTGCCGCTGCTCAGCCTCCGCCTTTCTTCCCTCTGGGTCGGATTGGTCACCCCGCTGCCGCCGCGGGTTGCCCGACCACTCATCGAAAGCCTCCGCAGCGAGGTGGTGGTCGGGGACCACGACGCATCGCAGGTGTTCCCCTTCGATCCGACGCCGTACCGAGAAGCAGTGCAGCGGGCGATCGCCCATCTCCCCGATGATGTGGCCACCCGGTGGCCTGACGCGGAGCCACAACCGGCCCATCCCTACCCGGGTGATCCAGCCTGGAGCGGTGGCACCGTGTTCGTCGATCACCGCGAGATCCCGACCGACGCCGATCCGTGCCACGTGCACTGGGCCTTCAGCCGGATCGGCGGTGACGTGGGCTATTACGGATTGAACTGGGCGTGGCGGCTCCGGGGGATTGCCGACCAGCTCGTCGGTGGGGTCGGATTGCGCCGCGGCCGCCGGCATCCCGAAGAACTGCGGGAAGGCGAGGTCGTCGACTTCTGGCGAGTCGATCAGGTGATCCCGGAACGGATGCTCCGGCTCCACGCCGAGATGAAGCTGCCGGGTGAGGCCTGGCTCGAGTGGGAGATCGTTCCAACCGAAGAAGGGTCCGATCTGGTGCAGCGGGCGATCTTCCAGCCGCGGGGGCTCTCCGGACGCTTCTACTGGCTCACCATGCTGCCCTTCCACACCGCGATCTTCCCCAAGATGGCCCGGCGCATTGCCGCCACCGCCGAGGAGCGCGGTTACGCCTGCCCGGGCTGAGCTGATGGCAAACCTTCCCGATGTGCTGATCGTCGGCGCCGTTGCGATAGCCGTCGCGATGCTTTTGCTGTGGCTCCTCAGCCTTGCCCTCCGGGACGCCAGCATCGTCGACGTCTTCTGGGGCTTCGGGTTCGTCGTTGTCGCCTGGACCACGTTCGCCCTTACCGACGAAGCCGACTCCCGCCGGTGGCTGCTCACGATCCTGACGACGATCTGGGGACTCCGCCTCACCGCCTATCTGGCGAAGCGGAACCTCGGCAAGGGCGAGGACTTCCGCTACGTCGCGATGCGCGAGAAGCGGGGGCGCTGGTGGTGGCTGATCAGTCTGTTCCAGGTGTTCGGGCTGCAGGGTGTCCTGATGTGGATCGTGTCGCTGCCCGTTCAAGCCGGCCAGGTGTCGGCCGCTGCGGCGTCGCTCGGAGTCCTTGCAATCGTCGGGATCGCCGCCTGGGCAACCGGTCTGTTCTTCGAGACGGTGGGTGACTGGCAGATGGCCCGGTTCAAGGCCGACCCGGCCAACGCCGGCAAGGTGATGGATCGTGGTCTGTGGCGTTACACCCGGCATCCGAACTACTTCGGCGACCTCATGATCTGGTGGGGTCTGTACCTCGTCGCGCTTGAAGCCGCCGGTACCTGGTGGACGGTCATCGGACCGATCGTGATGTCCATCCTCCTGATCCGGGTGAGTGGCAAGGCGCTGCTCGAGAAATCCCTGGCAAAACGGAGGCCCGGTTACACCGAGTATGTCGCCCGGACCTCCGGGTTCTTTCCGCGGCGGCCGCGCCGTACTGCCGGCGCCATGTTCTGACCTTCTCGCCTAGCCTCGGATATGTGCAACCCGTATCGCGGGGTTGACCGCGAAGGGAGGGCCTCCATGCCGACCTCGTTCCGCAACTCCCGTCGCCTGGCCTGCGCCGCCGTCCTGCTCATGATCGCCGGTGCCTGCAGCGACGACGACGCCGAAAATGCCTCAACCACTGCGCATCCGACGACCACATCGACCACCGCAGCGGTCACCACGACGACTTCGCCGACGACCACCACAGCAACGACCACCACCACGGCACCTACCACCACGACGACCAGCACCACGCTGCCACCGACGACGACCACGACCACGCTGCCCCCGCCGCCGGCGGTGGAGTGGGGTGAGTTCCAGGCGCTCATCGGATACCCCCCTCATTTCGTCGCGGGGCCCGGTCAGGTCGGGACCGCCCGTCTCAATCGGGTGATCGGGGTTCCGGACGGCCTCCTCGCCGTCGGCAGGGAGAGCGTGTTCGGGCAGTTCGTCAACGTCGGACCGTTCGAGACCCGGGATTCCTACGACAGTGCTCTGGCCTTCGGCTCTGCGGACGGTGCCGAGTGGGAGCGGCGGGCGGATCTCCCCCGCCCGGGGTTCTTCGACGAGTACGTGATCGACGCCACGCCCTTCGACGGTGGCTTCGTCGCAGCCGGCCGGTGGCGGACCTCCGGATCGACGCCGACTCAGGTCGACGGCACCTGGACCTTCCCGACGGACGACTACGACGCCGCCGTCTGGATCAGCATCGACGGCCGGACCTGGACCTTCGTCGACGACGGCGACCTGGGTGGCGATGCGAATGAGGAGATCAACGCGGTGGTGCCGGGCGGCCCGGGGCTCGTCGCGGTCGGCAACGCGACGGTGATCCCGGATTTCGGTGACCCCACCGCTCGATTTGTTGCCGACGGGGCCGTGTGGGTCTCGGAAGACGGCACTGAGTGGACCCGCCTCGACGATCTGGGCGGCGTGTTCTCCGGCGGCCCCTCCCGCTCGCTCACCGCAGCGCTCACCGCCGACGGAGCGCTCTACGCCATCGGGAGCGAAGAGAGCGCATTCGGTCGGGATTCACTCGGCGTGTGGCGATCGGAAGACGGATTGAGTTGGGAGCAGGTCACCGACGTGCCACCGGCGACCAGCACACTCCACGTCACCGGAGCGGTGTGGTCCGAAGATGGGTTCGTCGTCGTCGGGAACAGCCAGGACGCCGACGGCACCATCCCGGTAGCGTTCTGGTCGGGGGATGGCAGCTCCTGGGAAGCCGTCACATTGGATCTCGGCCTCCCGGGCAGGCTCGAAGCCGTTACGGCCACCCCATTCGGATACGTGGCCGTGGGCGCCGACTACACCGCTGATCTCGCACAGGGGCTCATCCTGGTATCCGGCGATGGCCTCCACTGGCACCGGGATCAACCCGCCGCCTTCGAGACCTTCGACCGCGAGGAGATGCTGCTCTGGCAGATCGATTCGTTCGGCGACACCGTGATCGTCAGCGGCTACTTCGAGTACGCGGATGAGACCCAGGCGCTGGTGATCTGGGCCGGCGTAGCGGGACCCGGCACGGCCCCGGTCACCGAGGTGACCGAGGACGGTGGCGCCACCGAGGTGAACGCCGATGAGCTACTCGCATACATCGAAGAACGGGTCGTGATTGCGCTGGACGCAGAGGCGACAGCGGCGGACTCATGCCCCGCAGCAGCCGAGATCCTCGTCAACACCGATCCGGACAACCCGATTCTCGGAGATGAGGACGCAGCCATCGTCGTCGAATGCAGTGATGCCCTGGCCTGGGCAGACTTGGCCGCGGTCGAGGCCGAAACCGCCGCCGACCGCCTCGACCTGTCTGCACCGGGCAGTGAGGAGGCTGTGGCCGCCGCCGGATTGGCGGCGGACGCTCGAGCCGCGGCCGACCGAGCCCAGCAAGCCATGCAGGCGGCGATGCTGGCGGCGGCGAGCGGCTGAGGAGACCAGCACCGCCCATTCCGAGATTGGCCGTCACCGACTTCGGAACCCGTCAGCTAGCGTGGCGGCCCATGGAGGGCCAGGAGCGGATTCGTCTCGGCAAAATGACCCATCCCGTGCGCGGGTTCTTGCATGGGACGGCCGCCGTCGTTGCGCTGATCGGAGGGATCCTGCTAGCGGTCCTGAGCGATGGTCGATCGGTCGACAGGCTCGCGCTGCTGGTCTTCGGCCTAAGCATGGTGGCCCTGTTCACCGTTAGCGCCCTGTATCACTCGGTGCCGTGGCGGGAGAAGGCCAAAACGATCATGCAGCGGCTCGATCACACGATGATCCACGTGCTCATTGCCGGGTCGTTCACACCGATCGCCGTAATCGTGTTCGACGGCTGGCTGCAGTGGGCAACCCTCGGCGGTCAGTGGGGGGTCGTACTCCTCGGCGTGATCCAGAAGTTCGGGTTCCCCGAGGGAACCGGCAACCTGTCCGTCGCCTTGACCACAGCTCAGGGGTGGCTGGCGCTTTTCATTCTGTATCCGATGGCGACCCGCCTGCCGGCGGCGGCGGTCGTGCTGTACCTGGTCGGCGGTGTGCTGTACACACTCGGCATGGTGTTCCTGGTCACGAACCGGCCCAGGCTGTGGCCCCGGCTCTTCTCCTACCACGAGGTCTTCCACATCTTGGTGATCACCGCTGCGGCTCTGCATTTCGCCGCCGCTGCCGAGTACGTCGCCAACTACGCCGCGTAGGGATATGCGGAACCTCCCGATGTTCCCGCTCGGCAACCCGATCGTGCCCTGCGCCGCGATCCCGCTGCACGTCTTCGAGGACCGGTACCGCCGCCTCATGGACGACTGTCTCGCTGCCGATCGGCAATTCGGAATCGTGATGATCGAACGCGGATCGGAGGTCGGGGGTGATGACACCCGGACCTCTGTCGGAACTCTGGCTCGTATCGTCGACGCCAACGAGGCCGACGACGGACGCTGGCTGCTCATCGCGGTCGGAACCACCCGCATCCGGGTCATCGAATGGCTTCCCGACGATCCCTATCCGCGGGCGATCGTAGAGACGATCGACGAAGTGCCCCTGAGGGAACCGGCCGGCATCGTGAAAGACCTCCAGCGCCGGGTCCGCCGGATCTCCGCACTGCGCTCGGAACTCGGCGACCCGGCGGCGCCGGTCGACGTCGAACTTCATCACGATCCTGTCGCCGCCGGCTTCCAGGCCGTCGCAGTCGGAGGGCTGGGACCTTTCGATGTGCAGCGGATCCTCGAGACCGACGATACGGAAACGAGACTCCGGATGATCGGCGAGGCCCTCGACGACGCCGAGGAGTTGCTCCGGCTCCGGATCGCGGGGTAGTAGCGCCCCGACAGGCCGGTCAATCGTCCGAGTCGCCTCCGGTTCGCACCTGGAGTTGGCCATCGGAGACTTCGGCCTGGAAGGTCTGCTCGGCCCCCTCGGCCTCGAACTCGACCTTCACCTGCGCCGGGCCGGCCGACTTGACTTCGACCCGGTACCCCGGCGCGGGAGACGCACTCACGAGGGTCACTCCCCCATCATCCCAGCTGACGACGACCGTTCCCGCTGCCAGCGTGAACGCCTCGGTCGTGGTCTGCCCGGACGCGATCGGCGGCGCATCGGGTTCGGGGGATGCCGGAGACGGGGTGGTCGCCGCGGGCGAGGCAATGGTGGTCGGGACCGCCGGGTCGGGCTGTGTGGCAATCGTCATCGCGACGGTCGTCGGCGGTGGACTGGTCGTCGGGACCGGGTCGGCGGTGGGGATCGCGGGCTCCGCCGTGCCGGATCCGGCTGGTGCGGTGGTCGTCGCGGCTGTTATGGGGAGGGCAGCCTCAAACGCTTCCAGTTCCGCGGCCGACACCGGTCGGAAAGCCTGGTCGCCCACTGCATCACCGCCGGCTCGAACCAGTGCAAGGGCCACCGCGCCGGTCGCGGCGGTCGCAACGGCCCAGATCCCGATCATGGCAAGCGTTCGCTTCACCGCGCCATTGTTGCCCGTCGGCTCCCAAGGTGCCCCAAAGACTTCATCAAGGAAGTCCTAAGAGAGGTGGGCGCACGGGGTGGAACACCCTATGGTCCGGGCATGGCAACCATCGTCGTCATCGAGGACGACCAGCACATCAGAGCTGCCGTCACCCGGGTTCTCGCGGATCTCGGGCATGATGTGAGCGCCACCCGCACGGCCATGGAAGGCTTGGATCAAGTGGTCCAGCAGTCCCCGGACGCGGTGATCCTCGACCTCGGCCTGCCCGACCTGGACGGCACCGAGTTGCTCCGCATGATCCGAGCGGTCTCCGAAGTACCGGTGATCATCATCACCGCACGGGATGGTGATGAGGAAGTGGTGCACACCCTCGATGCGGGTGCAGACGATTACGTGGTCAAACCCTTTACGACGTCGCAGCTGGCAGCCCGGCTCCGGGCGGTGCTGAGACGGTCATCCGGCGCAACCACCGAGCCAGAGCGGTTCACCATCGGCGATCTCACAATCGACGCTGCAGCCCGGACCGTCCAGGTTTCCGATGACGAACTGGAGCTGAGCCCAAAGGAGTTCGACCTGCTGCTGTTGCTCGCCCGCCGTAGCGGGGAAGTGGTATCCAAGCGGGACATGCTCGCTGAGGTCTGGAGGGAACCATGGGGCGGAAGCGAACGAACCGTCGACGTGCACCTCTCCTGGCTCCGCCGCAAGCTCGGTGAGACGGCCGCCGAGCCCCGATACCTCCGAACGGTGTTCGGCGTCGGCGTGAAGTTGGTCGACCCGGACTCGTGAGGCGCCGTCTCTCGTTTCTGGTGCTGGCCGTCACCTCGATGGTGGTCCTGGCCTTCGTGATTCCGCTCGGACTGACCGTCAAGGATCAAGTCGAGGCGCGGGCGCTAAGCCGGGGACAGGAAACGGTCCAGGCTGTCGCCAGCGGTCTCGCCGTGGCAGCCTCACTCTCGCCGGACGGCAGAATCGACCCCGAACTCGCCACGCTGGTGGTCGCCGCAGCGGCGGCAGGCGACACGACGATCTTCCTCCCCGACGGCACCCTCGTAGGAGCCCCGGCCGAGGATGACGAGGCAGTCGCGGTCGCCCGGGGCGGGCAGGCAATCACGGTTCGTGACGACGGCGGTGCGGTGATCCTGGCACCCGTGTCCACCGCCGCCGGAACTCTCGTCGTTCGCACCTTTGTCGGTGGTGAGTTGCTGACTGAGGGAGTCGCCGCGGTGTGGATCGGACTGGGATTGCTCGGTGCCGTGCTCATCGCAGCGGCGGTCCTGGTGGCCGACCGCCTCGGCCGCACCCTCGTCCGGCCGGTGAGCCGGTTGGCCGGAGCGGCCCGCACGATGGCTTCCGGTGATCTCGCGGCGCGGGTCGAACCGGAAGGTCCCGCGGAGATCGCCGATGCCGGAGCAGCCTTCAACCACCTCGCCGAGCAACTCGACGACCTGCTCGTCGCGGAGCGGGAGTCCGTCGCCGACCTCTCTCATCAATTGCGGACGCCGCTGACCGCGCTCCGGCTCCAAGCGGAGATGCTCGACAACCCTGCCGCCTCGGAAGCGATGCTCGACGACATCGATCGGCTCGGGCGCCAGGTCGACGCCATCATCACCGAAGCCCGCAGGCCCGCCACCGGCGCCGGCCGCCGCCGCAGCGACCTTGCAGCGGTGACGGCCACGAGGGTGGAGTTCTGGAGTGTCCTCGCCGAGGAGCAGGACCGCGACGCCTCGGCAGCCATACCCGCCGGCCCGATCTATGTCGGTATCCCTGAGGACGAACTCGCCGACGCCATCGATACCCTGCTCGACAACGTCTTCGCCCACACCGCCGCCGGGGTGGCGTACTCGGTCTCCGTCACCGCAGATCCGGATGGCGGCGGAGTGCTGGTCGTCGAGGACGCAGGGTCCGGCTTCGACGACCATCGGGCGGCGGAGCGAGGCCGCAGCGGGGCGGGCAGCACCGGCCTCGGCCTCGACATCGTCCGGAGAACTGCCGACCGCTCCGGAGGCGGCCTCACCATCGGAGCCTCACCATTTGGGGGCGCCCGGGTCGTAGTACGGGTCGGACCGCCCGGTGGGTGAGACCGGGCGGTCCGAGCGGGTCACAGCCGGCGTCAGCCGGCCTGGACGGATACCGGAATCGGGGTCGCTTCCACGGCCGCCTCCGTCATCGTCGGCCGCGCGACGTTCCCCCTGCTCCGGAACAAGACGATCCGGGCGACCGTCAGCACGGCTACACCGGCCGCAGCCGTCACGTAGAGCGCCAGCGCAATCGGATTCCCGGTGTCCGTTCCGGCCATGACACCGTGGGCGAGTGCCGCCACGAATACGCCAAAGGAGCCAAAATGGAGGGCCCGCCACATGCGGCGACCGACGTATTTCTTTACGTAGAAGGAAGCCGTCACCACCAGGGCTCCCCACATCGCCACTACACCGAGTGACACCGCAAGGGATTGCCAGACGGCGGCTCCCGGGACGAGCAGCGAGTTCAGCCCGAACCCGATGAACTCGTCCCTCCACAGCGCTCCCATGTGAATCACGGTCGCCAGCAGCGACCCGAGCGATACGGATTCGTGAAGTCGCGTCAACGTCTTCGCCGGGAACCGCCGCTCGAAGAGCTTTGTCGACACCAGGAGCCCGAGCATCGCCGAAGCGGCCAGCAGGCCGAACGCGATGAACCCCGAGGCCCTGATGATCAGCCAGGTCCAGTTCATGCTGCCTCCAATTCCATGCCGGCGGTGGCGTACGTCGAGGAGTCACGCCAGATGACGACGGCTCCCCTGATCCACGGTTGGCGGGCCGCCCACGCCAGCCCGTCGGTCCCCAGCAGCAGCACCGCCTTGGCCGCCGCCTCAGCCTCGACGGCAGTTGCCGCCACGGCAGTGGAGCTGAGGATCGGTGTGTCGGCAGGGTGAAGTGTGCGTGGATCGATGAGGTGATGGGCCTCAGTCGCTCCGACACGCCACCGTCGCCGGGTCACCGCCGAGGTCGCCGCCGCAGCCCTCCCGAGCAGGATCCGGACCGTCGGTCGACCCCAGGGATCGACCACCTCAAGCACCGTGTCGATTGTCGTGCTGCGGAGATCACCGCCCGCCGACACGACAGAAGCCAGTCCCGATGTGACGGCCCGGTCGACCGTCCAGCCCTTGGCGATTCCCCCGAGGTCCATTCGGGTTCCCGGAGATCGGAACAGAGTGGAGCCGCGAAGCTCCCACCGGGGAGCCCGAACCTCACCGGGCTCCCCGAGGTCGCCGACGTCTTCGAAGGTGCGGTCGTAGCCCCACCCGGCCACAGCTGCTCCGAGACCGGCGTCGACCAGGCCATCCGTTCGCTCCCGCATCTCAGCGGCCAGCCGGATCGGTTCGAGCAGCGCTTCTGGAACTGCCACCTCAATGCCGAAGGCGTCGTTCATGCGCTCCAGGTCACTCTCGGGCCGGAACCTGCTGCACACGGCCTCGGTGACTTCGAACAACGCCCGGACCGCCTTGCCTCCATCCGGGGAACCGTGCACCACCACATCCGTTCCCATGGCGTGGAATCCAAGGGCAGCCATCACGATCCCTGCGTCTGCACGACTGGCGCCGCAGCGGGCGGTGGTTGCTCCACCACCACTCGCCTGACCACGACCGGCTCGGGAGCAGCCGCAGGATCTACCGGTGCATGCCGCACGATCACCAATCCCCCTTCGGGGGGTGCCGGGATCGTCCCTGACCTGGGAGCAACGACGATCTCGGAACCGCTTGGTCGATCGGCCTGGGTGCTCTGTGGGGGTGGGGTGGCGACGGCTGCGATCCCGGCCGCGGTCCACGCCGTGGCGAGCGCAGTCCACACCCCGATCCGGGCGATTCTGATGGCGGGGAGTCTGACCATCACGGAGCCTCCTTCACATCGAGCACTGCATCACCGGAGATGAGAACCCTGGCAACCGATTCGGGCAACGAACCGGTCAACTGCGATTGACTCATCACTTCCAGGTGTCCGTGCTGCTCGAGAACCCTGCTCACAGCACCCGGCAAGCCGGTGAGGCTGCCGGTGAGGGCCGGATCCTCCTGGACAACCGACACCACGGTCTGGTTCGTCACCGCCGCCGGCGTCGGGTCGACCGCCGCTGGGCTGGTCGAGCCGAGCCAGGCGCCGAGCCCGACCGCTGCCAGCAAACCGCCGGCAGCCAGACCGAGCCATTCCCGAACGGCCATCAGTCGTCCTCCTCGTGCTCCTCGTCCTCCTCGTCCTCCTCGTCCTCCTCGTGCTCGTCCTCGTATCCCTCGTATTCGTCGTCCTCGTACTCCCCGTATGCAGGCGCGGCAGTCGCGGACTGCGGAGCAGGGATAGTCACGGTTTCGACGATGGTCGGCGGTGGCGAAGAGACCGACGAAGCGGCCGGGAGCGGAAGTCCCTCGGCGGCGCAAATCGGACGCAACGCATCCAGCGCCGCCTGACCGACTGCGTCAATGGTTCCGGCCTGCTCCTGGGCAACCAGCGCCAGACCGTCGAACCCGCAGGCGGCGGCGGTGTCCTCGTCCGTCGCCCCGGCGGCCGCCGCGGTCACCGTCGTCGCGACCATCGATGTCGCCGGCGGCACGGTGGAGGCGGCGCCGGTGGTGTTGGATCCGAAGCCGGAGGTGGCGATGGCGATCGCCGGGCCGGACAGCAGTCCCAGCACCAGAGCGCCAATCAGAGTCCTGCGAGTGCGAGTCATATGCCCTCCTTGAGCGTCCCCGTCATCGTGCGGGGAACGCCGTCAAGAGGGCATCAAGGGGGGTGCAAGAGAAGATCAGAGGTCAGAGGTCAGAGGTCAGAGAAGAATCACGTACCTGTCTGATCTCTGATGCCTGATTCTGCTCCCGACTTCCGCTCGGGAGCTATCCGGGAATCAGCACCTGGATTGAGCGGTCGTCCACCGCGGTAACGGTGAACTCCACCGCCATATCGAACTCTCCGCCGGCCGCGGTCTCACCGCTCAGCGTCAGCGAGCCCGACAGGGCGGCCCCGGTCTGGAGGTCGATCACGACCTCGACGCCAGCCACCGATCCGCTTCCCGAGGTCCCGTACAGCGCCGGGGTGTAGCGCAGGAAGACCGGGGCGTACAGCTCGACGTCGGCGTTGTCTACGACGAACTTCCGGCCCGAACGACCGAGCACGGTGACGTCCGAGCCCGGGCGCCCGGCCAGGTCGGCCAGGATCGCGTCCGACGGAACCACCCCTTCGAGTGCCGAGGAGAGATATGGGACGAACCGGTGGGCCTGGCCGAGGTCCATCTCCTCCACATCTCCGTCCTGCTCGAACCAGGCACGATCGTTCACGACGCCGACCACCCATTCCATCGTCCGCTCACCGAGGACGATGCCGCCCTGCGACGTGAGCGTCGATGTCTCTACATACTCGGTCCGGTGACGGTCGGGGCCGACGTGGAAACCACTCACCACCCCGCTGGTGGTGCCGATCGAGCCGTCCTCCTGGACGGCGGACAGATCCATGGCACCCGTCCAGGTCATCCGCTGCACCGTGGCGGTCGTCGGCAGCGAAGCAGCGGCCGGAGCTGCAGCCGTGGTCGTGGTGGTGTCCTCATCCTCTGCTGCAGTGGTGGTCGTGGTCTCGTCGTCTGATCCGTCGTCGCCGCCCGGCACCGTCGACGTTGGAGCATCCGGATCAGACGGTTCGGGAAGTGTCGAGGTGCTCGCAAAATCGAGCAGGCCGGTCGGATCATCATCCCCTGCCGGATCGACCGGATCTGCGCCGTCCGCCGTGGTGGTCGACGGCGTGTTCACAGCAGGCTCGACCGCAAAACTGGTCGCGGTTGCCCGGATGGGCTGGATCCCTCCACCGCCGGCACACGCGGTGAGAATCGTCGATCCCAGCGCCGTGACGGCGAGCAGCAGCCCAAATCGCGCGAATGGTGAACGCGTGCTCACGGCATCCCCATCGGCACAGGCCACCCACCGATCAAGCGTTTCGCCTCGCTCGGCCCAATGGGCAATGTGCAGGCCTACCACCCTGAGCCCAGAGGGGAGCAACCCGGTCGCGACCACGTCCGACGGGCAGCGTACGGCCAGTTGCTGTGTAATCCACCCGCTCTTCCGGACATGAACCAGAGTGTGGAGAGCATCATGACCATCAACCGTTCGGTGGGACGGCGCGGAACTGCGGAGGACACCTTCCGGGCACTGTTCGCCGCCCACTACTCCGCGGTCTACGGCTATGCCGTCCGGCGGGTCGGCAGCGACGAAGCTGCTGATGTCGCCGCCGAAACGTTTGCCGTGGCCTGGCGCCGGCGCCGCTCGGTTCCCGACGAACCGGCAACCCTCCTGTGGCTGTACGGGGTCGCCCGCCGCGTTGTTGCCAACACCCGGCGCTCACACCGGCGGCGGCGGCAACTCACCGAGCGCATCGAGGAGTTCGAACCCACCACCCCCGTGATCGAGACGGATCTCGATCTCACCCGAGCCCTAGACCAGCTGAGCGACAAGGATCGCGAGATCCTGTTGCTCGCTGCATGGGAAGGCCTCGACCCGTCGGGATTGGGAGACGTGCTCGGCTGCTCTCCGAACACCGCTGCGGTGCGACTCCACCGAGCCCGCCGCCGCCTCGAAGACGTGATGCAAGGAGGCGCCGAATGACCACCGACCCGTTCGACCGTCTCCGGGAAGCCAATCCCGTGCCCGACGAGCGGCTCCCGGGAGCACCGATGTCCGTTGCTGAACGGATTCTGAACAAGCGCACTGCATCGGCGCCGATGCCCGGCTGGGCGATTGCCGCCACCGCCGCCGTCCTGGTGGCCGTGCTTGGCAGCGCTTGGCTGCTCCTGGTCGACAACGACCAATCCGAACCCTTCGCCTCTTCGGCTCCGACCTCCATCGTCCCCGACACCACGCTGCCGATCGAACAGCCGGCCGAACCGACGCCGCCGCCGACCACCGAGCCAGCGCCGGCAACCACCGCACCCGAGACCACGGTTCCCTGGACCGTCGGCTACGACGGGGAGTTCCCGATCTATCTGTTCCTCGACGACAACGGCACCGAGAACGCGCCTGGCCCGTACCTGATCCCCACCATGCGGACCACAGCCATCTTGTCCGCACCGGTGACCAACATCTACGCCACGGTTGCTGCCTTCCTGGTGAATGGCCCGACGCCGGGTGAGATTGATGCCGTCCCGGCGATGTCGAGTGCGATTCCGGAGGGCACCCGGGTCCTCGATGTCGCGGTGAGCGAAGGTCTCGCCACCATCGACCTCTCGAGCGGTTTCGTCGCCGGTGGAACCGATCCTCGTTCCTTCGACGCTAGCCTGGCTCAAGCGGTCTTCACCCTCACCGCGTTCGACGAGATCGACCGTGTGCTGTTCACCGTCGAGGGGGTCGCCCCAACCGTGCTGACGCCTGAGGGTCCTGCAAGCGACCCGGGGTGGACGCGCGATGCGTTCGCCGAATACCTGCCAGCGATCATGATCGAATCGCCTCCCCACTGGGGCCGCGCCGGAAACCCGCTGGTCGCTTCGGGGAACGCGAACGTCTTCGAGGCCACCGTGAGTCTCGCCCTCACCGACGGCGACGGTCTCATCCTCTGGGAGGGCTTCACCACGGCAACGTGCGGCACCGGTTGCCGCGGCGACTGGACGATCGAGATCCCCTACACCGTCGACGAAGCCCAGATGGGAGCACTCATTGCCTGGGAGGAGTCGGCCCGCGACGGCTCCCAGACCAACGTCCGGGAGCACCCGGTCTGGCTGGAACCGACCGATTCCGCCACTGCGACGACCGTCACCACCATCGCTCCCGACGGGTCGACTGCGGACCCGGACACGATGCTGTGGCAGCGGATCCAGAGCCTCCGCGCCGAAGCCTGGGATCTCGAAAAGGAACGCAAGAACGTCGCCGAGCAAGTCGTCCTGGCAACCGATCCGGACGCCCGCCGCGAATTGGAGGCCCGGCTGGCGGATGTGGAGCAAATCATCTTCGGGGCCATCCGTCCCCAACTCGTAGAAGCCGTCGACGAAGCACGCGCTGCGGGATGGGCCTGGGACCTGATTCTCAACGAGACCTGCTCGGGAACAATGGCCGATCCCTCACTCCCCGATCAGGGTCTCGAGGACAACCGCCCGGTCATCGAGACCTGGGACGACCTCCATCACGCTGCGGTGACCTGCGATTGGGAGTTGCTGGCGGACTACGTCGGCGACGGCAGTGGAATGAACGTCACGTTCGGTGAGCCGACCCACCCGCTCGAGTTGTGGCAGTACGAGGAGGCCATCGGGTACCAGCCGATGTACTACCTCGCCGAGATCCTGCGGCGGCCCCATACGGTGAGCGACCCGCTCCCCTTTGAGGGGTCGCGCTCGTACGTGTGGCCCTCTGCGTTCATCGGCGAGTGGGACCAGGTCCCCGAAGCCGATCGCCAGGCCCTGAAACCCCTCTACACCGAAGCCGATCTCCAGGCTTTCGCCGAGTTCGGCGGCTACTTCGGCTATCGCCTCGGGATCCACGGCGACACCGGCGAGTGGCTGTTCTTCCTGCAGGGGGATTGAACGCCCTGGTTGTTTGCCCGGCTGGGCAGCAAAGAGTCAGGAATCAGACGGAGTCAACGCCGCAACACGACACCGTGTTCTTGTGCCAGTTCTCCCTACAGGACGATGGGACGGCCGCGGCGGGGTTGGGGCCCCGCCCGGGTCAACAAACACAGCGTGTTCTTGTGCCAGAACTCCCCACAACACGACAAGACGGCCGCCCTGGGGTTGGGGCCCCAGGTTGCGGAGGAGGGCGGGGTTGGGGCCCCGCCTTGCGGAGGAGGGCGGGGTTGGGGCCCCGCCTTGCGGAGGAGGGCGGGGTTGGGGCCCCGCCCGGGTCAAACAAACACAGCAAGAGCTAGCCCGGAAGCCCCAACCCGCGTTCCGCAGCGAAGTTCTCCAGCAACTCGAACGCCTTCTCCTCTGAGTACGGCCCCTCGTCGAGGCGGTATTCGAGCAGCATGTCCATCGCTTCCCCGACGAGCGGACTGGGCTTGATCCCGAGGACCTCCATCACCGCGTGTCCGTCGATCGGGGGGCGAATCGCATCGAGCTCCTCTTGCTCGCGGAGTTCGGAGATCCGCCGCTCCATCTCGTCGATCCGATGGGTGATGGCGCGTTCCCGTCGCTTGTTGCGGGTGGTCACATCGCAGCGCACCAGCGCGTTCAGCCGGTCGAGGAGTGCTCCGGCATCCCGCACGTAGCGCCGCACCGCCCGGTCGGTCCAGCCCTGTTTGAAGGTGTGCGGCCGCATGTGGAGGTAGACAAGCTGGGCGATCGCCTCGACATCGTCCTTCGAGTACCGGAGCTCGCGGAGGCGGGCCCGGGTGAGCCGGGCGCCGACCACCTCGTGGTGATGGAAGCTGACACCGCCGGGGCCGAAGGCCCGGGTCTCCGGCTTCCCAACATCGTGGAACACGGCGGCGAGACGAGTGATCCGATCCGGTGGGCACTTCCCGACAACCGCAATGGTGTGCGCCAGGACGTCCTTGTGGTGATGTTCCGGGTCCTGCGCCAAAGCCAGGGCAGTGAGCTCCGGAAGGAACCGGGCGGCGAGCCCGCTATCGAAGAGGCCCCACAGGGCCGCTTCCACGTGGTCGCCCACGATCAGCTTGTCGAGTTCATCCCGGATCCGCTCGGCGCTGACGATATCGAGCCGGTCCCCGATCGCCCGCACTGCTGCCAGCGCATCAGGGTCCGGTTCGAACCCGAGTGAGGCCATGAACCGGAACAGGCGCAGCATGCGCAGCGGATCGTCGGAGAACGCGCTCTCGGGGTCCCGGGGAGTGCGCAAGACTCCCCGCCCGAGATCGACGAGACCGCCGCAAGGGTCGATCACCTCGGGTTCGGGGAGCAGCCGCATTCCGGTGGCGTTGACTGTGAAGTCGCGGCGCGACAGGTCGGTGGCCGGGTCGTCCGCAAACGTCACGTTCGGCTTACGGCTCTCATCCCGGTAGATCTCGTTCCGGAAAGTGGTGACCTCGATGGTCTCACCATCTTTCATCGCCCCAACGGTGCCGAAGTCTTTGCCGACCGTGAAGACGGTGTCGGCCCAGCCCCGCAACAGCTCCTCGATACGGTCGGGGCGGGCGTCGGTGGCGAAATCGTATTCCACGTCCTCGCGAATCTTGCCCAGCAGCGCATCCCGCACTGAGCCCCCGACCAGGATCAGATCATGACCGCCGTCTGCAAAGCGGCCGGCCAATTGCGCCGGTATGCCGTCGGCGCGGAGCAGGGGTTCGAGCCGGGCGGGAATCACGGGATCAATCGTAGAGGCGCTGCGACGAGCTCCTCGGGTCTTGCTCTGAGCGATTCGCGGATAGCTACCGGCTGCGCCGGCCCCCCACCTCCGGCCGGCACCCGGGCGCTGCTCTCTACCCCACCAACCCTCGCTGCCGGGCCCGGACCTTCAGATCACCGGGCCTGGTGGCGTGGCGGAGCGCCTCGTCCATTGCGATCACCCCGCCGGCGAGCAGTTCGAGAATCGAATCGTCGAAGCTCTGCATGCCGTAGTACTCACCTTCACGGATCACATCGGGGATCTCATGTGTGGAGTCCGGATCGCCGATCCGATCTGCCGCCCGCTCCGTATTGATCAGCACTTCCACCGCCGGAACCCGGCCATGACCGTCGGCTCGCGCGATGAGCCGCTGGCTGACGATGCCGCGCAAAGTGGCGGCCAGGAGCAGCCGGATCTGGCGCTGCTGGCTGCCGGTGAAAAAGTCCAGGATCCGGTTGATCGTCTCGGTCGCATCCAGTGTGTGAAGCGACGAGAGCACCAGGTGGCCGGTCTCGGCCGCCTTGAGCGCGGCATCGATCGTGTCGACATCGCGCATCTCCCCAACCATGATCACGTCGGGGTCCTGGCGGAGAACCCGTCGCATAGCCTCAGCGAAACTTCCCGTGTCCAGTCCGACCTCTCGCTGGCTCACGATGGCGAGTTTGTCGGGATGCATCACCTCGATCGGGTCCTCGATCGTGATGATGTTCACCCGGCGCTCCCGATTGATGGCATCAACCATGGCAGCGAGCGTTGTGGACTTCCCGGACCCAGTGGGGCCGGTGATGAGGATCAACCCGCGTGGCTCACGGACGAGGCGATCAAGTACCGGGGGCAGGCCGAGCTTGCTGAACGTGGTCTCTGGAGGCAGCACAACCCGAATCGCAATGCTGAGCACCCCACGCTGGCGGAACGCGTTAACCCGGAACCGGCCCGGGCCACCGTTCCCGTAGGCAAAGTCGGCCTCGTGTCCGGCGGCGAACTCGCCTTTCACATATTCGGGCATCAGTGCCTGCAGATATGCCTCGGCCGCCGCATCGTTCACCGGCTCGTAAGGCGTGAAGTGGAGATCACCGTCCACCCTCAAGACCGGCGGGGTCCCCACCTTGAGATGGAGATCGCTGGCTCGCGAGTACACGGCTTCCTCGAGCAGCGTATGAATCGGCGGAAGCGGGCGCGACCCGCTGGCTGGAACGGTCATCGAGGACCCTATCGGCCGGCCGGAGGGTGGCCTTGACGGGAACGGCCAACGTCAGCTATCAGCTGTCAGAAATCAGCTGTGAGCTGATAGCGGCAAGCGACGAGCCCAAGCCGCGCTGTCCAGCGACAGCGCGTTCTTGTGCCAGAACTCCCCGCAACACGATGGGACAGCCGCCGCGGGGTTCGGGCCCCACGTTGCGGAGGAGGATGGGGTTGGGGCCCCATCCGGGCAAACAGCAAACCTCCTCCCGAACTCCTCTCGGGAGCTCAGATCTCCCACGTCTTGGCGTGGTGGTTCGCCGCCAGTTCGAGCATGTGGAACGCCCGGCGCGGTGACTCATCCCCGGTGAGGTCCGGGAACTCGCCGTCCACCCCACGAATCGTTGCCGCCACCGAGTTGGTGATGGCGTTGAGGTCGTATCCACCCTCCAGCGTGAACAGAACCCGGCCCTGGCCAACGATCTCTGTGATCCGGTACGCCATCCGGCCGTAATCGGCCTCGCGCAGGCGCAGATCCGCCAACTGGTCGTCGGCATGGGCGTCGTACCCGGCACTCACCATGATCCAATCCGGGTCGAACGACTTCAGGACCGGAAGCACCAGCCGTTCCCAGGCCGACTCGTACACATCACCGGCCGTGCCCGCCGGGAAGGGGAGGTTGAGGGTGTATCCGTCGCCGGCCCCGCTGCCGACTTCATCCAGCCAACCCGACCCTGGATAAAACGGGTACTCGTGCATCGAGACGTACAGCACGTCGGGCCGGTCGTAGAAGAACACCTGGGTGGCGTTGCCGTGATGCACGTCCCAATCGACGATCGCAACCCGGTCGCCAGCCCGGGCTGCGTGCTCGGCAGCGATCCCGATGTTGTTGAACACGCAGAAACCCATGGCCCGATCGGGTTCGGCGTGGTGCCCCGGCGGGCGTACCGCGAGGAAGGCAGCTTCGCCCTCACCGTCGCGCAACGCGTCGACCGCGGCGATCCCGGCACCGGCCGCATGCAGCGAAGCTTCCCAGGAATCAGCCGACACGATCGTGTCTGGATCCAGCGGACCACCCCCGGCCCGGCAGAAATCGCGGATTCCTCGGACGTAGGGAGGGATATGGACCGTTGTCAGGTCGTCGATGGTGGCTTCGGGGGCATCACGTTCATCGACGTCCACCCCGGCATTGCGGGTGCCGTCGACGGCGGCGGGCAGCCGGGCAGACCGCTCCGGGTGCCAACGCCCCGGATCGTGCTTGAGGCAGGCCTCGTGCCCGTAGACCAGGAGTCGCATTGGCCCCCACTCTCGCGCATCTGTGTTCCGCAGATGTCATCCGGCTGAGGGACTTTCGGCCGGATATACCATTCGCGCTGATCAGGACCGGCCGCTAACCGCATCTCCGGAAGGGGGCGCCGAGCGTCCGTTCTCTGTTCACAGTCCTCAGCTGTCGAATGACGGAGACTGAGAACTGAAGACCGGCAACGGACAACAGATGGACGGTGGCGAAACGTGAACGGGAGTAGAGGACCGATCCTGTGACGGTCAGGACCGAGGGTGCGTGGCCGGGACCGGTCACCCTCCGCCGCGGGTGGTCGCGGGCGACGGCGCGGCCCTGGAACGACGCAACTCCCATGGCGCATCTCCGGATCATCCGCGGGAGTGCGGACTTCACGGCGGCATGCGCAGCAACACTCGGCGAACTGGGAGCTGAGGCGACGCTCTCGCCACCGCTGCCGGTGAGTGCTCAGCGAATGTGGCTCGAGGCCGGCTTCGAGCAGCATTCCCGGTTGCTGCTGCTGCGCCGGGAACTGGAGGATGTCCCCGCTCCCGATCACCTGATCTCAAGTGGAACTGCCGACGACCTCGAGGAGGCGCTTCGCATCGATGCCGACGCCTTCGAAGAATTCTGGCGATTCGATCGGGCGGCGATGACCGAGGCAATGGAATCGACTCCTCGTTCGATCCTTCATGTGATTCGTAAGTCCGACGGGACTCTTGGGGGGTTCTGCGTCACCGGCATGGGGCAGGTGATCGGGTATCTGCAGCGGGTCGCGGTAGGTCCAGAGTGGCAGCGACGCGGCATTGGACGATCGCTCGTGAGGACCGCCGCCCGCTGGGCACGCCGCAACGGAGCGCGCGCGATCGTCCTCAACACACAGGCAAACAACCTGCCGGCTCTGCAGTTGTACGAAGATGAGGGCTACCAGGTGATGAGCGATGACCTCGCCGTCCTGCGAAAGTAGAGCCCGAAATGGAGCCGAACGCATGATTCGTGTCGTCACCGATTCCTCGTGTGACCTCCCAAGGGAGCTGGCAGACGAATTCCGCATCGCCGTCGTCCCGCTGACGATTCGGTTCGGCGACGAGGAGTACATCGACGGCGTCGACCTCAGCGTGGCCGAATTCTGGGAGAAGGTGGACCAGGCCGAAGCCCTCCCCGAGACCGCTACCCCCTCCGTTGGGCGCTTCGGTGAGGCCTACCGGAGCCTGGTGTCGGAGGGAGCCGACGGAATCGTCGCTGTGTGCATCTCCGAGAAGCTGAGCGCCACCGCGCAGTCGGCCCGCATGGCGGCCGAACAGGTGACGGCCGGGGTGCCGATCACTGTGATCGATTCGGCGACGGTCACCCTCGGGCTTGGATACGCAGCCATCGCCGCCGCCGAGCGGGCTGCCGCCGGAGCCGGGATCGAAGCGGTCGAAGCTGCTGCTCGCGAAGCCGCAGCCCGCAGTGATGTGTACGTGGTGCTCGACACACTCGACCACCTGCATCGGGGCGGCAGGATCGGCGGCGCCCAGGCGTTCATCGGCGACGTTCTCAAGGTGAAGCCGCTCATCACGGTCCAGGACGGAGAGGTTCAAGCTGCAGGCCGGACCCGGACCCGAAAGCGCGCCGTTGCCGCCATCCTCGATCACATCGACGAAATCGCCCCTCGCGTCGAGCGGATCGGCGTGGTGCACTCGGGCTCTGCCGAACTGGAGACCGTCGTTGCCAAGGCCGCCGAGGTATCCGGAGAGGATCCGATCGTTGCCCGGCTCGGCCCGGTCGTCGGGACGCACACCGGGCCCGGAGTCCTCGGGGTCGTGTCCCTGCTCCGATAGCCCCGGTAGCGTGGTCGCCGATGGCCAGCCGAGCCCGATCCGACGCTGAACTCATCGAGCGGTATCTCGCCGGGGACGTCGCCGCCTTCGACGAGTTGATGCGAGCTCATGAGGACCGGATCTTCGCCGTGTGCTTGCGGATGCTGCGGGATCGGGAGACGGCTCTGGATGCGACCCAGGAGACCTTCATCACAGTGTTCCGCAAGGCATCGTCGTTCGCAGGCCGTTCTGCCTTTGGGACCTGGCTCTACCGGGTGGCGGTGAACACCTGCTACGACACCCTGCGGCGGCAGGGCCGCAAGCCGACAGAAGCGCTCCCCGAGCACACCGACCCGCCCGACCCCACCGCCGAGGACAATCTCGCCGCCGCCGAACTGCGTCCGGAGATCGAGACGGCACTCGAGGCGCTGCCGGAAGAGTTCCGGGCTGCCGTTGTGCTGTCCGACCTCGAGGGACTGGCTCTGCACACCGTTTCCGAGGCTCTCGGGGTGCCCGTGGGCACGGTGAAGTCACGCGTGTTCCGGGGCCGGCGGTTACTCGCTGAGCAACTCGGGAACCTTCGAGGCCCCTCCGGCCCTCAAAGAGACGAAGCACCATGACGAACTTCGACCCCGAGCTCATCGCGGCCCTCGCCGAAGGCACCCTCGAGCCTGCTGAGGCCGAGGCGCTCGAGCGGGCCATCGCCGCCGATCCCGCAGCCGCCGCCGACCTGGCGGCTCAGCGGGAGGCACTGGCGATGCTCCGGGATGCCCCCGACGTGGTCCTGTCGATCGAGGAGAGTCACGAGTTGCGGGCCGGCGTCGCCGAGGCGCTCGGGATCGAGCTGGCACCGGCCACTCCCCCACCTGCAAAGGACCGCCGGCAAGTCCCCTGGCCGGCAATCGCCGTCGCAGGGGCTTCGCTGGTTGCGCTGGTCGCCATCATCCCCACGATCGGCATGCTCACCACCGGCAGCGACGACGCCGGAGACGTCGCGTTGCCGGCGGCCACCGTTGCACAGGAAGAGGCCGCCGTCGCCGAGTCGGAGACCTTCGGGACCGCCCGTGAGGGCGCAGATGCCGACAACGCCGCTCCAACCACGACTCCGGCAGCCTTGCCCCAGGAAGCACCCGAAGCCATGCTGGAGGCCGACACCGCCCAGGACGATATGGCAGCCGACGGGGCCGGCGTTTCCACCACGATGGCACCCTCACTTGAGTTCCCATTGATCGACGTCGACCCGGCGCTGGCCAGGACACTCGAGGACTTCGCCGCTCTACGCGCGGCAGCGGATCCGGCCATCGAGATCTGCCGCCCCGAAGCTGTGGCAACCCTCGGTGAAGAACTGGCCGGTGACCTCACCGCCACCCTCACCATGCTCGAGAACGGCACCGAAGCGGTTGTGTGGTTCGTCCCGGGCTTCGAGACGCTCATGGAGGCCGCCGCCTTCGACAGCGCCGACTGCTCATTGCTGTTCATCAACGGCTGAGGCAGCCTCCGGCCGACGACTATCCTCAGCTCATCGTGGACGATTTCCCGACACGCATCCCTGAAATGCTCGAGTCGGCCACCGGCCGGGTCCGCGCGATGACCGTCGATCGCGCAAAGAAGATCATCACGATCCTCTCTCTGGGCCTGGTCGCCCTCACCTTGGTGAGTTTTGCGCTCATCTTCCTGTTCGTCGGAATCATGCGGATTCTCGGCGAGTTGACCTACAAGGTCTGCGACTGCGCCAGCTATATGGAGATCACCTACGCCATCGTGGGGGGACTATTCCTGCTGGTCGGTGCGTTCTTGTGGAGGAAGAGAATTGCAAAGCCAGGTGAGGAACCGACTGATGAATGAGAGATTGATCATCATTGGCTCCGGCCCTTCGGGGCTGACCGCCGCCATTTACGCGGCGCGCGCCGACCTCAACCCGTTGATGATCGAAGGTCTCGAGGCCGGCGGCCAGTTGATGCTTACGACCGACGTGGAGAACTACCCGGGCTTCCCCGACGGGGTCATGGGCCCGGAGATGATGGACCTGTTCCGCAAGCAGGCCGAAAGATTCGGCACCCGGATCATGTCCGGCAACGTCACGCGAGTGGACTTGTCGTCCCGACCGTTCGGCATCTGGATCGGAGACCAGGAGTACCGCGCCGATGCGGCGATCATCTCAACCGGCGCTTCCGCCCGCTGGCTGGACGTCCCCGGCGAGGAGAAGCTGCGCGGCCATGGGGTCTCTGCGTGTGCAACCTGCGACGGTTTCTTCTTCAAGGACCGTGAGATCGTGGTGGTCGGTGGAGGCGACTCCGCCATGGAGGAGGCACTCTTCCTGACGAAGTTTGCGTCCAAGGTGACCATCGTCCACCGCCGCGACGAGTTCCGGGCATCCAAGATCATGGCAAACCGTGCGCTCGAGCATCCGAAGATCGCCGTTCGCTGGAACAGCACGGTCGAAGAGATCCTCGGCGACGACACGGTGTCTGCGGTGGTCCTCAAGGACACGCAGACCGGTGAGACCGAGACCTTCCCTACCGAAGGGGTGTTCATGGCCATCGGCCATACACCGAACACCGAGCTGGTTGCCGGGCAGTTGGAACTCAACGAGAAGGGCTACCTGACCACCTTCTCCAACACGTCCACGTCGGTGGAAGGCGTGTTCGGGGCGGGCGACGTGGTGGACTTCACGTACCGCCAGGCGGTCACCGCGGCCGGAATGGGAGCCCAGGCTGCCATCGACGCCGAACGGTGGCTCGACAGCCAGGAATGAACCCAAACCTCGGCGGGTTGGAGCGATCGGACTACATCATCACAGAGGAGGTGAGGACCGTCCCGTGCGGTCCCCGACAATGGCAGAGAACATGATCAAGGCAACCGACCAGACGTTCGGCGATCTGATCGCCGGCGACACGCCCGTCCTGGTGGATTTCTGGGCCGAATGGTGCGGACCCTGCCGCATGATCGCGCCGATCCTCGAGGAGATGTCCACGGAGTACGCGGGCAAGATCACCATTGCCAAGCTCAACGTCGACGAAAACCCGCAGACTGCGATGCAATACGATGTGATGAGCATCCCGACGATGATCCTGTATCAGAGCGGGAGCGAGAAGAAGCGCATTGTCGGCGCCCGTCCGAAGCATGCACTCGTATCGGAACTCGGTGAGTTCCTGAACTGAGCCGGGGGTTCTGCGACGATAGGGCGTCGTGGCTCTCTACCAACAAGGTGACAGCGGCGAGCCGGTCCACGACATCCAGGACCGGCTCGTTGCAATGGGGTACTCCGTCGGCAGTGATGTCGCCGGCGAGTTCGGTGCCGGCACCGCCCAAGCCGTCGCCGATTTTCAGCGCTCCCGCAGCCTGGCCCCCGACGGCATGGTGGGCCGTGAGACCTGGCGGACACTCGTCGACGCCGGGTTTCGCCTCGGCGACCGGATCCTCTACTACCGCCTGCCCATGCTTCATGGTGAGGATGTCGCCTCTCTGCAACGTGATCTGAATGCCCTCGGGTTCGATGCTGGCAATGTCGATGGCATCTTCGGTCCGAACACCCTGCGGGCCGTGATGGATTTCCAGCAGAACCGCCGCCTGGCAGAAGATGGCATTGCGGGATCACAGGTGGTCTCGGAACTTGTGCTCATCGTGCGCGCCACCCAGAAAATGGGAAGGGATGTAGTTAGGGAACGGGTCTGGATGCGCTCACTCCCCCACAGCCTGGCCGGCCTCCGGGTCATGCTCGATCCGTTCTGTCGGGATGAACAGGAAGCCGAGGTGTCCTGGGAAGCGGTGGCGGCGGCAGCCGACTCCCTCCGCGACCTCGGAGCCATCCCGGTGATCTCCCGAAGCCGCGACACCCGGCCGGCAGAACGAATCCGGGCCCGGCAGGCCAACCAGATCGCTGCCGACCTGATCATCGCGTTTGCCCTGCCGCGCACCGACACCACCGGAGTGTTCTACTTCGCGTCGGCGTTGAGCCACTCAGAAGCAGGTGCCGCTCTGGCCGATTCTGTTGCGGCAGGCCTGGGTTTGGACGCCGTCGGCCGATCGATGCCCATACTCAAGGAAACCCGGGCGCCCGCGGTGATCATCACCGTTCCCCGGCTGGACGCACCACTCGGGCGCGCAGTAACCCGGGGTCTGGAGCGCTGGTTCTCAGGCCGTGAAGAGGCCTAGTGCCCGACCGGAACCTCTCGTCGCTCTCAGATACGGCTCAGGACGCCTCCGTTATCGCCCTTCAAGACATGCCCTCAGCCCTTGACGCCTCCAGCCGGAGGTGCTTCCGGCCGGGGCACTAGCCGGAAAGCGACCGGTAGATCCGCTCGAGATCGTCGATCGAAGAGAAGCGCACCACCAATTTGCCTCTCCCCCGCTTGCCGTAGTCGATTCGGACCGGGCTGCCGAGCCGTTCTCCCAATTGCTCCTCGAGCGCGAGGATCTCAGCAGGTCGCTCCGCTTTCGGTCGAACCGTCGAGGTTTGGTCGTCTCCACGCCGGGCCCGAACCGCATCCTCCATCCGCCGAACCGACCAGCCTTCGTCGGCGGCCCGTCTGGCAATGTGCTCGGCGTATGCCTCGTCCTCCAAACCGACCAACGGGCGGCAGTGGCCGGCACTCAGTTCGCCGGAGGCGAGCAGCGTCTGGACGGCGGCCGGCAGTGAGAGAAGCCGCAGGGTGTTGCTGATGGCGCTGCGGCTCTTCCCGACGCGGGAGCCGATTTCATCGTGAGTCAACCCAAAATCTTCCAGTAGTTGTCGGTAGGCTGCAGCTTCCTCCAGGGGGGTGAGATCCTCGCGGACCACATTCTCTACCAGCGCCTCGGTGAGAGATGCCTGGTCGTCCCCGGCCCTTATGACCGCCGGGACCTCGGAGAGGCCCGCCATGCCTGCGGCCCGCCACCGACGCTCTCCCGCCACCAGCACGTACCGATCGTCCGCCGCGGGCCGGACGACGATCGGCTGGAGCACGCCGAGCTCCCGGATCGAGGCTGCGAGTCCCTCGAGCGCCTCGGGGTCGATCTGCTCGCGGGGCTGCTGAGGATTCGGGTCGATGGCCGTTACCGGCACCGTAGTGAATCCGGTCTCCGGTCGCTCTGCCGGGATGAGCGCTTCAAGTCCCCTTCCCAGCCCGGTCTTACGTGCGGCCATGCCTCCTCCTGAACTCCTTGGCGAGTGCCCGATACGAGATCGCACCCCGACTCATCGGATCGAAAGCCTCGATGGGCTCGCCGTACGACGGCGCTTCAGCAAGACGGACCGTTCGCGGAATCACGGTGCGATAGGCCACGCTGCCGAAATGCTCACGAACCTGGACGGCAACGTCGGAAGCCAGCGTGGTCCGCCGGTCAAACATGGTGAGGAGGACACCTTCGATGCGAAGTCGAGGGTTAAGGTTTTCCTTGATCAGCTCGATATTTCTGATCAATTGGCTCAGTCCCTCCAGCGCGTAGTACTCGCATTGGATTGGGATCAGGACTTCGTCGGCTGCAGTGAGTGCATTCACCGTGATCAGCCCGAGTGACGGAGGACAATCGATCAGCACCGTGTCAAAGCGGCCGGCGACACCGTCCAGGGCCCGCGCCAGTTGGCGTTCTCGTGACATCCGGCTCACCAACTCGATTTCGGCACCGGCCAGGTCGATCGACGACGGAGCTACGTACAGGTTGCGAACGCTGGTGGGCTCGATGACGTCATCGAGCTCGGCGGACGCCAACATCACGTCGTACACCGAGGAAGTCACCGTGTCGTGGTCGATTCCGAGGCCCGACGTGGCATTCGCCTGCGGATCGATGTCGATGACCAGCACGTTCTCACCCTGGCCGACGAGTGCGGCAGCCAGGTTGATAGCAGTGGTCGATTTGCCGACGCCGCCCTTCTGGTTGGCGACGGCCACGATGGTGCCCTTCTGGGCTTGATCAGTCACCGAGGCGCATGATAAGCAGCCAGGCCGGGCCGTCAAGGATATCCGGCGGCACACCGACCCGCTCGGTACTCATCTGCATCGCCGCGGCGATGCCCTCGAGGTCTCTCGTGGTGTCGGGTGGCTCGGTCCGCCGACTGAGGCCCAGGACGGCGGTGCCGCCCGAAGGAAGGATCCGCGCGGACAGCCCAACCGCCTCCGGAGCCTTCACCGCACCGCGGAAGGTCATCGCCTCCCATTCGTCCCCAACCACAAACACGTCGGCCTGTTCGACGACCACGTTACTCAGCGCCAGGATTCTGACGGCCCGGTGCAGCAAGCGGGTCCGGCGGCCTCCACGATCCAGCAGGGTGACAACGGTATCCGGCCACAGGATCGCGAGTGGAAGACCGGGAAGCCCGACGCCGCTCCCCACGTCGAGGAGTTCAAGCGGTGGATTCTCACGCCATCCGGCTGCGAACGTGAGGGAGTCCCCAATGTGCCGGGACCACAGGCGGTCACCTTCTCGCGGACCCAATCCGCCGGCGGGGATCGCCTCATCGATCAGCCACTCGCCATACGCCTCAAGACCTGCGAGTTGGACATCATCAAGCGGATACCCGGCCCATTCAGCAGCACGACGAGCAATATCGGGGGAGTCCATGAGTCGCGATAGTAGGGGATCGGGGAAGACGGGTCTGGGATCCAAACCTGGGAGATCAGGAATCAGGGATCAGAAGTCGGGCATCCGGCATCGGGATGCTCAATCCAGCCTCTGTCTGTTTCCTGACTCCTGGCGCCTGATTCCTGTGACCACGGCGAGCGAGCACTCGCTCGCCGTTTCACGTGAAACAGGAAGGCCCCGCGAGGTCGCGGGGCCTTCGGAGAGTGGATTTGAGTTCGGCTACTCGGGGCGTATCACCACCGACCGCTCTGGTTCTTCACCCTCGGAGTAGGTCCGGACGCCGTCGATCTCAGCAATCGCATCGTGAACGACCTTGCGCTCCGCCGGGTTCATCGGCTCGAGCATGATCTCACCACCCTCATCGAGCACCTGCTCGGCCAGGCGGTCGGCGTAGATCTTCAGGGCCTCTCTCCGCCGTTCGCCGTAGCCGGCGATGTCGATCCGGATCCGGGCACCCTCTTGTGTCTTCCGCTGCACCACGGTCCTGCTGAGTTCCAGGATCGACTGCATCACCGACCCGCGCTCTCCGACCAGTGCTTCGGTCTCGGCGCCGCTCACATCGGCGTAGATCACGTCGTCCTCGACTCGGGTGACGATGGTGCCCTCAAAGCCAAAGGCATCGACCAACCCGCGGAGGAACTCCTCAACGACCTGTGCTTGCTCGTTGATATCCACCGTCACCTGTGGTTCCTCCTGCTCTCCCCTTACCGGTCGGGGAGTCTCGGCTGCTCGTTCCTGTTGGGGCCGGGGCGCTCTCTTCTGCGCTTGCTCCCGCCTCGACTGCTCTCTCGTGGTTCTCTCTTCTCGACGGCGGTCGTTCTGGGGCCGGCGCCGTTCACCGCCACCAGAACCACCCGATTTCCGGTGACGGCCCTCGCCTTTCCGCCCAGAATCCGAGCGTCCCGACTGGCCCCGGTTCCGCCTGCGGCGCCGGCGCTTCTTTGGCTTTCGGCGGATCCTGACCACGGCATCCTTGCCGCCCATCCCAAGGAATCCACGGCTTGGCTCCTGTAACACTTCGATCTCAGCGTGCTCACGATCGTCCAATCCAAGCTCGGCGAGACCAGCCTCGACCGCCCGGTCGACGCTCGGGCCGATGGTTTCGACCCAATCCCACTCCACCATCTACTTCCTCCTCCGCTTCTTCCCACGTCGCTTCTTTGAGGCCTGCGGCGAGCGACTACTCCGTGGGGTCGGTGGGGGTCGGCGACGCGTCCCACCCGGTGTCTTCGGCTGCGGTGGCGGCGAACTCTTCGCCTCACCGCCGTCGCCGATCTTCTCGCTCACCTCGGCCTTCTCGGGCTTGGCGGTACCTCCGCCGGCCTGCTTGCGATCATCCAACGAGATGATCAGCGCCTGCTGGCCGATCCGGAAGATCTGGCTGGCAGCGAAGTAGACGACGAGCCCGGCCGGCATCTGGAACGAGATGAAGCCGAAGAACAATGGAAAAATCTTCATGATGGCCTGACCCGGCGGCTGTTGCTGGCCCTGGTTCTGACTGCGGGCCATCGTCTGTTTCTGCTGGTACCAGGCCGTTGCCATCACGATGATGATCGTGACGAGATAGGGGATCGCGCCCACAATGCCCTGATCCCATGCGACCCTCGGGGTCTGGGTCAGGTCCATGCCGAGGAAGTAGATCCCGTCCCGGGCGACGATATCCCCGGCAAGCCGGCTTCCCTCGCTGACATATTTTGCCGGATCGGTGCTGGCGAACGACCGCAAGACGCTGAAGAGCGCAAACCAGATCGGCATCTGCAGGAGAATCGGCAGACACCCTGCGGCCGGATTAACGCCCTGCTCCCGGTACATCGCCATGGTGGCTTCCTGCAGGGCCTGGCGATCGTGCTTGAGTTCGTTCTGCAGCTTCTTGAGTTCCGGCTGCATCTCCTGCATCGCCCGCATCGACCTGGTCTGCTTCAGCGTCAGCGGGAACATCGCAACGCCGACCACGATCGTGAGCAGGATGATGGCGATTCCCAGGTTGGGGATCAGCCCATAGAAGAACGAGACGATCCCACCCATGAGGGATTGCAGGCCTTCCCATCCCGGGATCGCACCCAATATCGGAACCGCACCCATGATTCGCCTACCTCTCCCTTCTGGGCACCGGGTCGTGGCCACCTTCGCGGAAGGGGTGGCACCGGCCCACACGTTTCATTGCCATCCATCCTCCGCGCGCTGCCCCGTGCTCGCCGATCGCTTCATAGGCGTACTCCGAGCACGTTGGTAAATAACGGCAGTTCCTGCCGAGAACGGGTGAGAAGAGCCTTCGGTAGAGCAGGATCAACCGCTGCAGCCACCATCCGGGCTGGTGCGGCTTCAAGATCGTTGTCGTCTCCACTCAGTTCTCCTCCGGTCCCACGGCCCGTCGAACCCAGGTCACAACCTCATCGAACGGTGCTTCCACCACCGCTCGCGAGGCGATGACCAGGTAGTCGTTCCCGTCGCTGATGGGAGCAACGGCCACGGCCTCCCGCAATCGCCGTTTGGCCCGGTTGCGATCCACCGCAGAGCCGAGCTTCCGGCCCGCAACCACGGCGACTCGAGGACGGCCGCTCCGACCGGGCGCCGTGATCACAGTCACGCCGCCGGCGCGCCGACGCGAGCCGACCCGCCGCACTTCCTTGATTTCGGACCGGCCCGTCAGGGAATCGTACGGCCGGCCTCTACGCAGAGAGGCGCTGCCGACCCTTGAGGCGCCGCCGCTTGAGCACGGCTCTGCCGGCGCGGGTGCGCATCCGGACACGAAAGCCATGGGTCTTCTTCCGGCGACGAACGTTGGGTTGGTAGGTGCGTTTCATGGGGACGTCCCGAAGAGGGGAGGTGCGTCGGGGCGCAGGTTACGAATAGCCCCAATCCTTGTCAAAGGTGGATCGGTGCCGGGCCAAGCGTAACGCGCAGGGCGCGAAGAACTGGGCTGAATCGCGAAACATTGGCTTGTGGAGAATCGCGACTTCGGCCGGGCTGTACCAATAACTGCTCATCCATTATCTTCTTTCGGTATAAAGGAATCCGGAACCGGTCGCGACACAGGGATTGTGGATAAGCTCGATTTTGTCTCTCTTGTGCGGCTCGTCCGCCGGTTCATATACTCCGCTCGCACCGGAGAGATCCGGTGGGCACTTCCCACCCAGGGACCGGCGCGGCCGCCGGCCCAGAAGGCGCAGTGACACCGAGTGGTGCGCCTTTCTCCACAGTTGTGGAAAGGCTTGTGGAGAACCCGTACAGGGGTACTGAGGCACGCGGAGGACACGACGTGGAGGCGCATTCGCCCGCCGAAAACTGGGAGCAGTTCCGTCAGACGCTACGTCGGCGGGTCACCCCGGTCACCTGGCAAACTTGGTTTGAGGATCTTCAACCCCAGGCAATCGACGGCAGTGTCGTCCGCCTGATCGCACCCAGTGAGTTTCATCTCCGCTGGGTCAACGACAAGTACCTGCCCGTGGTCGAAGACGCCGTCGTCTCGGTGTTCGGCCCGGAAGCACAGCTCGTGATGGACGCCCGGAGCGAGCCGCTCTTCGTCGAAGGTGACGAGGCCGAAGAGGAAGAGGCGGATCCCACCCCCGAGGTGCGGGCGACGGCGCCGCAGTCGGCACCACCCGTGGTACCGAAGTACAGCTTCGAGAACTTCGTCGTCGGCCCGTCGAACCGCTTTGCTTACGCCGCTGCCATGGCAATTGCCGAGCAGCCCGGCGATCAGTACAACCCACTGTTTGTCTACGGTGGCGCCGGCCTCGGGAAGACCCATCTGCTCCAGGCCATCAACCTGCATTGCCGGGATCTGCACCCGGGGATCAATGCCCGCTACGTGACCTCGGAGCACTTCTTCAACGACTTCATCGACGGGATTCGCCGCAAGCGAATGGCGGAGTTCAAGGCGAGGTACCGCAACGTCGACGTGCTCTTGCTCGACGACGTGCAATTTCTGGAAGGCAAAGAACAGGTCGTCGAGGAGTTCTTCCATACCTTCAACGACCTCTACGAGTCGGGCAAACAACTCGTCTTCAGTGCGGACCGTCCGCCGCGGAGCCTTCGCAGCCTCGAGGATCGAATTCGCAGCCGCTTCGAGTGGGGTCTCACAACGGACATTCAGCCGCCCGACGTTGAGACCCGCCTGGCGATCCTGCGCAAGAACGCCGCCTTTGCACCGCAACCGGTGCCGACCGCGGTACTCGAGTTCATTGCCGACCGCGTGGTCGACAACATCCGCGAACTCGAGGGAGCGCTCACCCGGGTCACGGCCTATGCCGCCCTCACCCACCAGGCCATCGATCCGGATATGACCGCGGACGTTCTCCAGGACCTCGAGCCGGCACTGGGATCGGCTCGGATCGGTCCCGGTCAGATCCTGTCTGCCACGGCAGCCGCGTTCGGTGTCTCCATTGCGGATCTCGAAGGGCCGAGTCGACGGCAACCTCTCGCCAGAGCTCGCCAGGTGGCGATGTACATCTGCCGGGAGCTCACCAATCTGTCCCTTCCGAAGATCGGCCAACTCTTCGGCGCCCGTGACCACACCACCGTGCTGCATGGAGTGAATACCGTGAAGCGCCTCATGCAAACGGATCAGGACCTGTTCCAGCGTGTCACAGCCCTGTTGCAAAGTCTGAGGAAAACGTGACGTCTTCCCCAACGTCACCGAGCAATCCCCGTCGCCCTGGGATAACGTTGCAATTCATCCCCATGTGCCAAAGAGGCGAAACGGCCGGTGAACACGGGGCTCCGGCGAGTTTGTCCACAATCCACACCGCCTACTACAACCACTCTTTGTAAGACTTATATCAGTAGTCGTAGTCGAGAGGGAAGCGACCTGTGCGTATCCGAGCCGAGCGTGATGATCTGGCAGACGTTCTGAGCAGGGCAACGAGAGCCGTCAGTACTCGTTCTCCGCTTCCGATCCTCCAGGGAGTTCTGGTTGAGGTCAGCGGCACCATGATGAGGGTCACCGGGACGGATCTCGAAGTGACCATCCGAACCGATCTCGAAGTCGAGGTCGTCGAGGACGGTCGAACGGTTATTCCGGCCCGTCTTGCCACAGAGGCGGTTCGCAAGCTTCCCGCCGGCGCGGTTGTGCTCCAGGCGGGGGAGGGCGAAGTGGAGATCACCGGCGGAGGACCGAGGTTCCGTTTCCGGGAGTTCCCCGTTGACGATTTCCCACAGGTCCCCGAACCCGATCTCGATGATTCAGCCAAGTTGGATGGGAACGTGTTCATGGATGCGGTCACCCAGGTGGGGGTAGCCGCGTCGACCGATGACGCTCGACCGATCCTCACCGGCGTGTTCTTTGAGTCCGAGGAGGGGAACCTGCGGGTCGTTGCTACCGACTCGTACCGGCTTGCGGTTCGCGATCTGAGCTCGGTGACCGACAAGCTGTCCGGCTTGGTTCCCGTTCGGGCATTGCGAGAGCTGAGCAGAACGGTCGGTGGAGATGAACTGGATGTTGCCATCGGCTCCCGCGACGCGACATTCGCGAGTGAGCGGGGGACGCTGACCGCCCGGCTCATCGAAGGCACCTTCCCGAACTACCGCCAGTTGATCCCGGAGCGCTACCCGAACCGTCTCACCGTCGACCGGAGTGCGTTGTTGGAGGCGATCGATCGTGCGGCCCTGGTTGCAGAAGACCACATCCCCCTCCGTCTCCATCTGCAGGAGGGTGGGCTGGAACTCAGCGTCACCCGACAGGACGTTGGTGGCGAGACCGAACACGTGGAAGCCGAGTACAACGGGGAGGAGATGACGATCGCCTTCAACTCTCGGTACCTGGACGATGGCGTCAGTGCGGTGGAGGCCGACACCGTGGTGCTCGATGTGCTGGATCCGCTCAAGCCGGGTGTGTTGCGAGCGGCCGACAACGACGAGTTCCTCTACCTGTTGATGCCCGTCCGGCTGTAGATGTACCTGTCCTGGCTCGAAGCCCGGGACTTCCGGTCGTATCAGAGCATCGAGTTCATCCCGGGGGAGGGCGTCAACGTCCTCATCGGCGACAACGGGACCGGCAAGACCAGCGTGCTCGAGGCGATCGGCTATCTCGCCACGCTGCGATCGTTCCGCCGTGCACCGGATGCGGCGCTCGTGCGCGAAGGAGAAGCGGCCACGGTCGTACGGGGTGAGTTCCAGCGAGAGGGAACTACCACCCGTATCGAGATCGAAATCCCGTCCCAGGGAAGGCGGCGGGTGCTGATCAACGGGAAGCGGGCGGCAGGCCGGGCAGCGCTGGCCGATGCTGTGAGCCTGGTGGCATTCCTCCCGGACGATCTCGACCTCGTCAAGCGGGGACCTGCTTATCGCAGGGAATACATCGACGATGTCACCGCGCAGCTGTGGCCGGCAGCCGCAGCCGACCAGCACGAATACGAGCGGGCGTTGCGGCAGCGCAATGCTCTCCTTCGCAAGGAGGGCCGCGACGCCGATGTCGTCACCCTCGACGTGTGGGATGAGCGCATCGCCACGCTGGGGGCCGCCCTGATCAGCCGACGCCTCACCGCGTTGAACCTGATCGCACCGCGGGTCGGTGCGCTGTATCGGGACCTCTCCGACCAGGGGGACCGGATCGGTTGGGCATATCACGGCGGGGGTATCGGAGAGGTCACCGCGGCCGACGGACTCTCAGACACGCTTGCCGAAGCAATCACAGCAGCACGCCGAACCGACATGGAACGGCGGACCACCACCGTCGGCCCGCATCGTGACGAGATCGTGTTCGATCTCGAGGGCCGCGATGTGCGGACCCGCGCCAGCCAGGGAGAGCAGCGCTCGGTTGCTCTCGGTCTTCGCGTGGCCGCTTACGATCTCCTCCAAGAAGAACGACACGCGATTCCGGTGCTGCTCCTTGACGACGTGTTCTCCGAGCTGGATCGGGAGCGAAGCAAGCGGTTGGTCGAGTTGCTTCCCGCCGGCCAGGTGTTTGTCACGACCGCCCGGCGTGAGGAGGTTCCGCTCGAGGGCCGTAGCTGGAGAGTGACCGGTACCGGCATCAGCCCGGAGGTCACATGAAGGATCTCGAGCCCGTCGGTGAACACCTCGAGGAGCTCCTGCGGCGGCTCGGCATGCCTGCGATGCCCGACCTCACCCGCCTCGTCGACGAGTGGCAGGACCTCGCTCCGGAGCCCTGGGCGGCGGCGGCAACCCCGGTTGGGTTGGAGCAGGGAACCCTCCTGGTCGAGGTCGCAGACGGCACGCATGCTTCCCTCTTGAACTACCAGACCGGTGCCCTGATCGACCACTTGCGGACCAGACTCGGCGACGGAATCGTGACCGGCGTCCGAATCCGGTTACAGAGACGCGAAAACCCACGCTGACCTGGGGGTTTGTGCGTCTCGAGAGACCCTGAATACGGGTGTTTCGGGCTATACTTACAGGGTTGTTACTGACCGGCCGGATCGCCGACGGAATGAGTGCGGCGACCGGCCGGAAGTGTGACCGGACCAGCGACCAGGGAGTTCTGTGGCCAGCTCACGCGCCACTTCGTACGAAGCCAAAGACATCACCGTCCTCGAGGGTCTCGAGGCCGTCCGGCGCCGGCCGGCCATGTACATCGGGACGACCGGGCCCAAGGGCCTGCACCACCTGATCTGGGAGGTCGTCGACAACTCCGTCGACGAGGCGATGGCCGGTGTCTGCACCCGCATCGAGGTCACCCTGCGCGCCGACGGCGGAGTGAAGGTGGTGGACAACGGTCGCGGGATTCCCGTGGACCGTCACGCCAAGACGAAGCTCCCCGCCCTGACTACGGTGCTGACCACCCTGCACGCCGGCGGGAAGTTCGAAGCCGGTGCCTACACCGTGTCCGGCGGTCTGCATGGTGTCGGCGTTTCGGTGGTCAATGCGCTCGCGTCGCGGCTCGAGGTCGAGGTCAGCCGCGACGGGGCGCGCTGGAGCCAGTCGTTCGAGCGGGGCAAGCCGCTGGCGAAGGTGGCCAAGGGCAAGAACACCAAGAAATCGGGCACGTCCATCACCTTCTGGCCCGACGGCGACATCTTCCAGGAGACCACCAACTTCAACTATCAGACGGTGGCCAACCGGCTCCGCGAGATGGCCTTCCTCAATCGGGGCCTCGAGATCCGCCTTAACGACGAGCGCGGCGAGGAGCCGGTGAAGGAGGTGTTTCGCTACACCGGCGGCCTGGTGGACTTCGCCAAACACCTCAATACCAAGCGCGAGCCGCTGCATCCCCACGTCATCTACCTCGAGGAAGCAGGGGAGGGGATGGAGGTCGAGGTCGCCTTGCAGTGGACCTCGGGCTACACCGAGAACATCCTGAGCTTCGCCAACAACATCAACACCCACGAGGGCGGCACTCACGAGGAGGGACTCCGCAAGGCTCTCACCCGGGCCATCAACGAGTTCGCCAGGGGCCGGTCGATCCTCAAGGAGAAGGATCCCAACCTCGTCGGAGAGGACATTCGTGAGGGGCTCACCGCGATCTGCTCGGTACGGGTCCGCCAGCCGCAATTCGAAGGCCAGACCAAGACCAAGCTCGGGAACACGGAAGTTCGTTCGTTCGTCGAGGTCGCGCTGAACCGCATGTTGCCCGAGTGGCTGGAACGTCACCCGGGCGAGGCCCGCACCATCTCCGAGAAGTGCACCAACGCAGCTCGGGCCCGCATGGCCGCCCGCGCCGCCCGCGAGCTCACCCGCCGCAAGAGCCTGCTCGAGTCGAGCGGTCTCCCCGGCAAGCTGGCCGACTGCTCGTCGCGCCAACCCGATGAGAGTGAACTGTTCATCGTTGAGGGCGACTCCGCCGGCGGATCGGCCAAGCAAGCTCGCAACAGCGAGTTCCAGGCGATCCTTCCGATCCGGGGCAAGATCATCAACGTTGAGAAGGCACGGCTCACCAGGGTCCTGCAGAACAACGAGATTCAGGCGCTGATCACCGCGATCGGCACCGGGATTGGCGACGAGTTCGACCTGGAGAAGGCCCGCTATCACAAGATTGTGATCCTCACCGACGCCGACGTCGACGGGGCGCACATCCGCACCCTCCTGCTGACCTTCTTCTTCCGCCACATGAGGCACCTGATCGAGGCCGGGTACGTCTATATCGCCCAGCCGCCGCTGTATCAGGTGAAGGCGGGTAAGTCGGTCGACTACGCCTACTCGGACCGCCAACTCGATGGGATCAAGGAGCGGCTCGAAGGGAAGCGGGCGTCGATCCAGCGCTACAAGGGCCTGGGCGAGATGAACGCCTCCCAGCTATGGGAAACCACCATGGACCCGGCCGACCGGGTGCTCCTCAAGGTCGACCTCGAAGATGTCGGACTCGCCGACGAGGTGTTCCACACCCTCATGGGCGACGACGTCGAGGCTCGCCGCCACTTCATCCAGCACAACGCCAAGGACGTTCGGTTCCTCGATATCTGATGACGACACCGCAAGAACCCCCCACTGCAGACGCCAACATCCGGCTCATCGACATCGAGGACGAGGTTCGCTCGTCATTCCTCGAATACGCGATGTCGGTCATCGTGTCCCGGGCCCTGCCCGACGTCCGCGATGGCCTCAAGCCGGTCCACCGGCGGATTCTCTATTCGATGTACGACTCGGGGATTCGCCCGACCTCACCGTTCCGCAAGTCGGCCCGGGTGGTCGGCGAGGTCATGGGTTGGTTCCATCCCCACTCCAACGACGCCATCTACGACGCAATGGTCCGGATGGGGCAGGAATTCGCCAGCCGGTATCCGCTCATCGAGCCACAGGGGAATTTCGGCACCGTCGACGACCCACCCGCCGCGATGCGTTACACCGAGTGCCGCCTGGAGAAGCTGGCAATGCACCTCCTCGACGGCATCGACGAGGAGACGGTCGACTTCGCCGACAACTACTCCGGTGAGCGGCAGGAGCCGGTGGTCTTGCCGGCCCGGTTCCCCAATCTGCTGGTCAACGGGTCCACCGGGATCGCCGTCGGGATGGCCACGAACATTCCTCCGCACAACCTGGGAGAGGTGATCGACGCCACGATCCACGTGATCGACAATCCCGACGCCACCGCCGACGACATGCTCCAGTTCGTCAAAGGGCCGGACTTCCCGACCGGGGCCTACATCCTGGGCAACAAAGGTGTCCGTGACGCGCTGCTCACCGGCCGCGGATCGGTCAAGATGCGAGCCGTCTGCGAGGTCGAGGAGATCCGCAAAGGACGCACCGCGATCATCGTCACGGAGATTCCCTATCAGGTGTCGCGCGACCGGATCATGGAGAAGATCGCGCAGAACGTCCGGGAGAAGAAGCTCACCGGAATCGCCGACCTCCGGGATGAATCCGACCGCGCCGGAACCAGGCTCGTCATCGAGTTGAAGCGCGACGCGGTGCCGCAGGTGGTGCTCAACCAGCTGTACAAGAACACGCAGCTGCAGGAGACGTTCGGGGTCAACATGGTCTCGCTGGTCGACGGTGTTCCCCGGACGCTGTCGGTGCGCGATGCGATCGGCCACTACGTCGACCACCAGATGGAGGTCATCGAGCGGCGCACCCGGTTCCGTCTCGGCAAGGCCGAAGCCCGGGCTCACATCGTCGAGGGCTTGCTGATCGCCCTCGACAACATCGACGAGGTGGTGCAGATCATCCGCGGCTCGGCAGACACCGACGCCGCCCGGACCACCCTGATGGAGCGTTTCGAACTCACCGAGGTCCAGGCCACGCACATCCTCGACATGCCGCTTCGCCGGCTCACCGCCCTCGAGACGTCGAAGCTGCGGGAGGAGTACGAGGAACTCCAGAAGCTGATCAAGTATCTCAACGACCTGCTGGACAGCCCGGAGAAGCGCAAAGCTCTGATCGCCGACGAGTTGCGGGAGATCAAGGAGAAGTTCGCCAATCCTCGCCGCAGCCGGATCATCCCCGACGAAGGTGACCTCTCGCTGGAGGACCTGATCGCCGACGAGGAAGTCGTCGTCACCGTCACCTTGAACGGATACGTGAAGTCGGTCAATGCCAGTGCCTACCGCCGGCAGGGACGGGGCGGCAGGGGAGTCAAGGGTGCCCAGGTGCAGGAGGGTGACGTCATCACCCAGGTGCTGCACACCACGGCGCATGCCTATCTGCTGTTCTTCACCAACCGCGGCAAGGTGTACCGCATCAAGGCACATGAGTTGCCGCGCAAGGATCGGACCCATCGTGGCGTCCTCGCCCAATCGGTGCTGCCGCTCGATCCCGATGAGGTGATCGAAGCGGTGGTGGACACCCGGGACTACGAAACCCACCAGTACCTGGTGATGGCTACCCGCAAGGGCCAGGTCAAGAAGACCCGGTTCACCGATTACGACTCGCGCAACAGCACTCTGATCGCCATCAGCCTGCAGGACGGCGACGAGGTGGTCTCCGTCCGTACCACCAGCGGCGAGAACGATCTGCTGCTGTTCACCCGCAACGGCATGGGCATCCGGTTCTCCGAGGAGCAGATCCGGCCCATGGGCCGCGACACCCGCGGGGTGCGCGGCATCAAGCTGCGCGAAGGCGACGAGGTCGTCTCGGCTGCGTCGTCGGACGACGGCGACCACGTGCTGATCGTGACCTCGGGCGGGTACGGCAAGCGGACCGCGATGACGCAGTTCCCGCAACAGAAGCGGGGCGGTATCGGCGTCAAGGCCATCAAGCTCACCCGCGTCCGGGGCACGCTGGTGGCGGGGCGGGCCATTGCGGCCGGAGCCGAGGTGTTCTTCACTTCATCCGACGGGGTGGTCATCCGGACCGCAGCGGACGGCATCAGCCGGCAGAAGCGCGACGCCACGGGCGTCAAGGTCATGAACCTGACCGGCGACGCCAAGGTGTCGGCCGTGGAACCGGTCCCGAAGGACGACGAGAACGGCGACTAGCGACCCCGTGTGCAAGGGGGACGCAGCCCAAACTGCCAACCTGCCAGCCAAAGGCTGGCAGGCGTAAACGCTCACGCGAACGGGGGGTCGTCGGTACACTGCGCGTCGATACCGACTCTCTGGAGTTGCATGCCGGTCCAGCGAGTCCGCCGGGTCATCCGCAAGGTCGATCCGTGGACCGTTCTTAAGGCCTCCCTGGTGTTCAACGCCATCATGGCGTTGGTCTTCGTGCTGGGGACCGTGATCTTCTGGTCGGTCTTCGTCAACGCCGGAATCCCGGAGCGGATCAACGAACTGGCACTGCTCATCGGGATCGAGAACGGCATCACCCTGGAAGGCCCGGTGTACTTCCGCGTCGTCGTCCTGCTGGCGGTGGTCGGAACGATCATGATGACCGGCTTCTTCACCCTGGGTGCGGTGGTCTACAACCTCATCTCCGACCTGGTCGGCGGGGTTGAGGTCGTCGTTCTCGAAGAGACCTCCTTGCCCCATGCCACGGCCCGTCCCCGGGTGAACCTCCCGGTGGTGGAGCGGGCTCCGGCGGCGGAGAAGAAGGAGAAGAAGGTCTCCCTGCCGAACGTCAAGCCGATGCGGCGCCGGTCCAAGGTCGAACCCCCGCCGGCGATTCGGTCCGCCGACTCCGAGCGCAAGACGGGGACGTAGCGAAGTCATCAGTTGTCAGGACTGCGGTCTGAGAACTGAAGACCGAGGACGGCCCGGGACTGCGAGATTCCCCGTGCAGGTGGAGCGATGGTGGGGAGGTGAGTCCGGGGTGACCCGTGCGCCGGCGGACTAGGAAGTGAACGTGGCGACTTCCATCCCGACGTCCAGCGCGGCTTTGAGAAATGGTTCCGCGGCGTCGGCCGGCTTCCACACGCCGGGAGGGAACGACCCCTGAGTAACTGCCAGGGCGCCGGCGGCGAGTGCGATCGCCTCGAGATGTACTCCGAGGTCGGCGACACCGATAATGCGGGCACGGCGGGTCCCTGCCGAAACCCTCGCCATGGCTGCCGACCACTCCCGGTCGACCGGGACCTCGATCCGGGTGAGCGTTGGAGCTGGGGCATCGAGGCGTTCGACCACTGTTCCCCAGCGGGGACCGATCGGGTCGGGAAAGGGGATGGCCTCGCCGCTGCGCAGGGGTGAACCGTTCACCGTCCAGGCGACCTCGATCGAGGTCTCGTCGTCGACCCGGGCCGCTTCGTGTGCGGCGAGGCTGTCTGCAATCCCGGAGAGGCCGGCTCCAGTCAGCAACGTGGTTCCTGCTGCGAGGAAGCGCTCGGCCAACGCGGGCTCGACGTCAGCAGCGACGGCGAGCACTGCGGACAGTCCGTCATCGGCTGCGATCCCGGCCAGGGCGAGCGCATCGGTCGGCGAGGGTTCGTCGACGACGAGGACCGTGAACCCGGTGAGTTCCCGGATCGCCATCGTGCGGCGATCCTCGGTCTTGCCCGAGTGACCGTAGAGCCCGAGTGCGTTGAGATCCCGCTCTGCCAGCAGGATGCGACCGGCCCGGGTGCCGACTTCACCGGAGGCGTTGAGAGCGATCCGCATCACTCACCGGCACCGCGGGGGACCGGGGACCATGATCCGCTCGGCTCGGGGTGGCGAACGGGCCGGCGCCGCCATGCCGCAAGCGAAACCACGGCGAGAACGGCGGCCAGCAAGATCTGACGGACCGGTGCAGGCATCGGGCGGCAGTCTACGCCGGGGCACTCTCCGGACTCGGCTCGGGAGCGCGCAGGGCTACCCCGCGAAACAGCAGTCCGGTAACCACAGCCGACACGAGGCCGAACATCCCTGCGATCACAAACACACCCCGCACACCGACTGCCGCTGCGGTCGCACCGGCCAGCGCCATCGACGCCACGCTCGCTCCGGTGATCACTGTGCTCAGGGCGGCTCCGGTTCGGCCCCGTACCTCGTCGGTGACCTCGGTCTGGATGAGGGTCGACGCCGACGCTTGCAGCGGTGTGATCATCCAGCCGACGGCGAACAGACACAACATGAGGTGCCACGGCGCGTTCGCCAGGGACATGGCTGCGACCGAGATCCCGACTCCACCCAGGGTCCAGCTGATGATCGCGGTCGGCCGCAGTTTCTTCGCCAGCGCCGCCACCAGGCCCGCGGCCAGGACCATCGGGATCACCTGGGATGCCTCGAGTGCTGCGAACCAGGTCTCGGGCACCGCCAGCACCTCGACGACGAACGGAATCAGCAGAACGTTGACGGCGCCGAGACCGAACATCGCGATCGAGGCGCCGATCATGACGCCCAGCAGGATCCGGGATCGTCCGACGGTGGCGAGCCCATCACGGACATCGGTGAGGATCCGCTTGTCGGTGGCGCCGATCCGCTCCGGTGTTCCGTCGGAGCGGATCAGCAGCAGTGCGGCCGTCGAGAACAGGAACGACCCGGAGTCCAGCAGGTAGGCCAGTGCCATGGTGTCGAATACGCCCGCGATGACACCGGCAATGGCGGTTCCGGCCAGTCCCATGACCACCTGGGTCATCTGCCCAACCGAGTTTGCGCTGAGGAGTTGGTCTTGGGGCACGATCCGGGGGAGGAAGGCGCTCCGTGCGGGATTGAAGAAGGTCCCGAGGGCTGCCTGGATGAACGCGACTGTGTAGAGCAGCCACATCCGGTCGGCGGTGGTGACCAGCAAGAGAAGCAGGACGAACCCCGTGCGGAGAAGGTCGGAGACGATCATCACCGTCTTGCGGTTCCAGCGGTCGACGTACGCCCCGGCCACCATGCCGAACAGCAGCGTCGGCAGCGCGATCGCGATCGCAGTGACGGCGACGGCGGCCGTCGAGCCGGTCAGGCGCTGTGCCGTCAGCAGTACGGCGAGGCTGGTGACGGCATCACCGGTATTGGAAATCGCCTGACCGGTCCACAGCAATCGGAAATCGCGGATGCGGAAGAGTGCCTTCATGCCGGCTTCCGGGAGCTTGGGTGAATGATGTGGAGCACCCCCACCACCACCGCGTCCGGATCGTCCTCATCCTCGATGTCGTCGTCGTGACGGTCGAGGACCTCCTCCACGGCGGTGATGAGTTCATGGAGCCGATCACGACGGATGGTCATGAGGCGCCGCCCGATCGAGATCGTTCGAGCGTCCTTGTCCTGGGCGTTGAAGCGGATATCTCCGTTCTCCACGGCCCTGACGAAATCGGCCCGAGTCGAGCCCATCAGCGAACCGAGCACCGCTTCGGCTTGTGCTCGTGGCTCGGCCGTGGTGAGGAAGTCTTCGCTCGGCCGGAAGCTGTTGGCTGCAGCCCGGTACACCTTCTCGGTCATGGCGCCCGACCGCCGGGTGTCGGCGACGGCGATGACGCCGGCGTCCTCGAGCAGCTTGATGTGGTGATACAGGCGGGTGCGGGGGACGGCCATCGCCTGGGCGAGCTCTGCAGCCGAGCGGGGAGCGAGACATAGTTCGAGGATCTCGAGGCGCGTCGGATGGGCAAGCAATTCGAACGTCTCTTCGTCCTCGATGAGGAATTCGTCGGCCGGTTCGAAGGTCATCAGTGTGAGGGGTGAGCAGCAATCGTCGGACGGCTGCGCTGCCAACTGGGTCGAGGTTTGGGGATGTAGAGGTCGAACACGATGCGCTCCCTAGTTCAACTAGTTTGAATATGCTGAGCAGCACTGTAAGTTCAAATACTTTGAATGTCAAGCGCTTTTGAATAATCCTGTTCGGATCGCGTTTCGCCGGGGGCGGGCGGCAAGGCACTAGGCTGGCCGTGCCCGGCCAAACGACCGGGTGGTGCGGCGGTTCCCCGCCTGCGGGGGACGCAAGAGCGAAGTCCGGTGCAAATCCGGCGCTGTCCCGCAACCGTGAAGCCCCTTCGGGGGACGAGTCGGGTCGCCTGCCGTCGGACCGGAATTGGACGCCTTCGGAGGAAGGGTGACCGGCCGACCGCTCAACCCTCCTCCCTCAGGGGAGGTTTTCTTATGCCCCGGCGACTCGCGCTCGCGCTGCTCGCACTCATGCTCGTGCTCTCCGCTTGTGGTGAGGATGAGGGTCAGGAACCCGCTGCCGCAGGGTCTCCGCACCGGATCGTCTCCGCCTCGGCGACGCACACGGAGATCCTGTACGCGATCGGCGCCGGCGACGCGGTAATCGCGACCGACGATTTCTCCGACTACCCGGCTGCGGCACTCACGACGGAGAAGATCGACGCGTTCAACCTCAATGTCGAAGCGGTGGCGGCGCTCGATCCCGACCTCGTGGTGCTCAACTACGACCCGGGGGATGCCGTGGAGTCGTTGGAGACGCTTGGGATCCCGGTGCTGTTCTTCGTCACACCGGTCACTGTGGAGGAGGCGTACGACCAGATCGCCGCGATGGGTGAGGCAACCGGCCGCACGAGCGAGGCGAATGATCTCATCTCATCGATGAAGACTCGGATCGGGGAGATCGTCGCCGGGGTCGACCTGCCCGAGGACCTGCCGACCTTCTTCCACGAGGTTGACGGAACCCTCTACTCGGTGACCTCGGCGACGTTCCTCGGCAGTGTCTACGCCCTGTTCGGGCTGGTCAACATCGCCGATCCGGCAGACAACGACGGCTTCGGATACCCCCAGTTGTCGTCGGAGTACATCCTTTCGAGCGACCCCGATTTCATCTTCCTGGGTGATGTCGCGTACGGCGAGAGCGCCGAGCGGGTCGCGCAGCGCCCCGGCTGGGACACACTCAGCGCGGTCGCTGCCGGGCGGGTGGTCGAGTTGGATTCGGACCTCGCATCACGCTGGGGCCCCCGACTCGTCGACTTCGTGGCATCGATCGCCGATGCCCTCTCGAGAGCCGGGACGCCGTGAGCGCGGCAGTGCCCCGGCGTGTGACCCCCCTTGCGTTGGGTTCCGCCGCGGTGCTGCTCGCCGCCGCCTTTGTCGCCGGAGTGGCCATTGGACCGGCGACCATCAACCCTCTGGCGGTGATCGGGGAATTGCTGGACCGGCTCCCGCTGGTCTCGATCGACAGCAGCCTCGATGTTCGTGAGGCCGCCATCGTCTGGGATCTGCGAGCCCCCCGGACTGTGCTCGGCGGCCTGGTGGGTGCGGTGCTGGCCGTTGCCGGTGGTGCCTATCAGGGGGTGTTCCGCAACCCGCTGGCCGACCCGTATCTGCTCGGGGTTGCGGCCGGTGCCGGGCTTGGGGCGACGGTGGTCATCGTCTCCGCCGGAGCCGGGGCGGCCGCCGTCCCGCCGGCCGCCTTTGCCGGTGCAGTTGTCGCGGTGATCCTCACCTATGCGCTGGGTGTGGGCGCCGCCGGCCGGAGCAGCGGGGTCACCTTGATCCTTGCCGGTGTTGCGGTTGCGGCGTTCTTCACGGCAATCCAGACATTCATCCAGCAGCGCAACGCCGACACCGTACGAGAGGTCTACTCCTGGATCCTCGGCCGTCTTGGGGCTGCGGGGTGGAGCGATGTGCTCGTGTTGCTTCCATACGCCGTCGTGTCGATCGTGGTGCTCCTGATGCACCGGCGTTTGCTCGACGTGCTCGCGGTCGGCGAAGACGAAGCGGAGACGCTCGGGGTTCATGCCGCCCGGGTCCGGCTGACCGTCGTTGCGGCCGCCACCTTGGGGACTGCGGCGGCCGTTGCAGTCAGCGGCCTCATCGGTTTTGTCGGCATTGTGGTTCCACACGCGATCCGACTGGTTGCGGGGGCGTCGTATCGGGTGATCCTGCCGCTCGCCGTGCTCGGCGGGGCCGCCTTTCTCATCCTCGCCGATCTGGCGGCACGGACCGCTCTGTCGCCGTCCGAGATCCCGATCGGGATCGTGACGGCATTCGTCGGAGGACCGTTCTTCGCCGTCGTGCTGTGGAACGCACGGAAAGGCGTCGGGGCATGAGCAGCTTCGAACTGCGCAGCGTCGTGGTCCGCTACAACGGGGACCGGGCCGTGGACGAGGTCTCCCTTGCGGTGTCGCCGGGGGAGTGGGTGGCGCTGATCGGTCCCAACGGCGCGGGGAAGAGCTCCTTGCTCAAGGCCGTCGCCGGCACGGTCCCGTGGTCCGGAGACATTGAATTCGACGGCGCGCCGGCCACCACGCTTCGCCACCGTGAGCGTGCCCGACTGGTAGCGGTGGTTCCGCAGCAGCCGATCCGGCCGGACGGCATGACGGTGCTTGAGTACGTGCTCCTCGGCAGGACGCCGCACCTCGGGTACCTGGCGATGGAGTCGCAAGAAGATGTCGCCGCCGCCCATGCCGCCCTGACCCGTCTCGATGCCGGCGGCCTGGAGCAGCGTTCGCTGCATCGTCTTTCGGGCGGTGAATGGCAGCGGGTGGTCCTCGCCCGGGCGCTGGCGCAGGATTCTCCCGTGCTGCTGCTCGATGAGCCGACTACCGCGCTGGACATCGGCCATCAGCAGCAGGTCCTCGAATTGGTTGACGGCTTGCGGGAGACCGGCGGAATTGCTGTGCTCTCGGCGGTTCACGACCTCACGCTTGCGGCGCAATACGCCGACCGCCTCGTGATGATGGATCGGGGCCGCATCATCACCGAAGGCCCGCCGGATAGGGTCCTGACGGCCGAAACCCTCGCGCGGTTCTCCGGAGCGAAGGTGCAGGTGATCACCGGTCCGGGTGGTGAGGTCGTGGTGGTGCCGAAGCGAGGCCCCTGATGCGTCACTACGCGAAGCTGTCGTAGATCCGTCCGATGGCGTAGCTGAGCACCGCACCGCCGGCTGCGATCGCCATGTTCTCCAGACCGCTGTAGATCGGGTTCGTCCGGGTGGTCACGGTCTTGGCCACACCCACGGCGAAAAGCGCAATGCCGGAGGCGATCGCGGCTACCCAGAGTCCGGGGATGGTGTCGTCGATGAAGACGAACGGCAGGACCGAGGGGAGAGAACCGGCCAGAAAGAGCAGGCCGGAGAAGACGGCCGCCCTGATCGGGGAGCGGCGTTCCTCCTCTACGACTCCGAACTCCAGTGCCATCATGACCTTGAGGAAGGCCTCGTCGTCTTTGTCGAGTGATTCGACGATCTCCTCCACAAGGCGAGCCTCGAGGCCCATGTCCCCGAACATCTCCCGGATCTCGTCGCGCTCGACGTCGCGGTGGTACTTGAGGTGCTCCCGCTCGAGTTCCCTCTCGCCGTCGAAGACCTCCTCTTGCGACTTCGTGGCGACGTACTCCCCGGCGGCCATGCTGATCGCACCGGCCACCGACGCCGCCAGTGCCGCCAGCAACACCTCACGGCTGGCGAGTCCGCCACCGACGACACCCACCACCAGCAGGAAGATCGAAACGAGGCCGTCGTTGACCCCGAGGATGATGTCCCTCATGTATTGGCGCGTCGGGCCGACGTGTTCACGGTAAGGAACGTCATGGTCGGTGGAACCGGTGGTCATGACCGGGGAGTCTACGAAGCCCCGGCTTCGCCGAGCCGCACCGGATCGGCGTTCTCTAGGGTTGTGGGAGGTTTGCAGCCGGAGGATTCGTCATGGCCGATGAGGAACACCACCAGGAAACGCCGGAACCGAATGGTGAGATCGACGCCGAGGCGATCGATATCACGGTCGTCACAGAGGTGCCTGCCCCCGAGCCGGCTGCGGATGACGGTATTGAGGTCATGACCACCGTCGAGGTCGAGGCGGCCGTCGAGCCATCTCCAAAGGGCTCCAGGAAGCCAACGAAGAAGAAGGGGAAGAAGCGGATGATCAACGACATCGACGGCCTTCCCCGGCCGGAGCCGGTCACCCTCCCTTCCGGCATAGTGCTGGCTCCTCCGACCGAGGCCGATCGGCGCAAGAACGGCAAGCTGAAGACGGACTACTACGAAACGCAACTGGCCATCCTGCAGGTGGAACTGGCGAAGCTCCAGGCCTGGATCAGGACCCAGGGACTCAAGGTCGTGGTGATCTTCGAAGGCCGGGATGCGGCCGGCAAGGGCGGTGTGATCAAGCGGATCGCCGAGCGAACCAATCCCCGCATCGTCCGGATCGAGGCTCTCGGAACACCCACGGAACGTGAGAAGAGCCAGTGGTATTTCCAGCGGTACACGCCGGTACTTCCGGCGGCGGGTGAGATGGTCCTCTTCGATCGCTCCTGGTACAACCGCGCCGGCGTCGAGCGGGTGATGGGCTTCTGCACCGATGATGAGTACTGGGAGTTCCTCCGCAGTTGTCCAGAGTTCGAACGGATGCTGGTTCGCTCCGGGATCAAGCTGATCAAGTTCTGGTTCTCGGTGAGCCAGGAGGAGCAGGAGCGGCGTTTCCAGGATCGGATGGAGGATCCGAAGAAGCGGTGGAAGCTCAGCGACATGGACTTGGAGTCCCGCATGATGTGGGAGGAGTACTCGAAGGCGAAGGATGAGAACTTCAAGTACACCGACATCAAGCAGGCGCCGTGGTTCGTGGTGCCGGCCGACGACAAGAAGGCTGCCCGGCTGAACTGCATCACCCACCTGCTGCTGGAGGTCCCATATAAGACGGTGGTGCGGGAGAAGATCGATCTGCCACCACGGGCCGACCTGCAGGCCACCTACGTGCGACCCCCGATCACCGATCAGACATTTGTCACCAGGGTCTATTGAGCGATCCCCCGAACCGCTGCGTGTCGGGATCTCCGAATGCCTGTTGGGCCGTGCCGTTCGTCATGACGGCGGGAACAAGCACGATCGGTTCCTGACCGACACGCTCGGCGAATGGGTGGAGTGGGTTCCGACCTGCCCCGAGGTGGAGATCGGCTTGGGGACGCCCCGGCCGCCGATGCGGCTCATTGCGTCCGGGGCGGGCTCGCGGCTCATCGTTCACAAGACCGGCGAGGATCTCACCGAGCGGATGACGGCGTGGTCCGAGAAGAAGCTCGACGGCTTCGGCGGCCTGGAGGGCTTCGTTCTGAAGAAGGATTCACCCTCGTGCGGCATGGAGCGCGTCCGTCTCTACCCCGAGGGTGAGAGTTCACCGACCCGCCGGGGGCGCGGGATCTTCGCTGCGGCGCTGCTGGAGAGGTATCCGCTGCTCCCGGTCGAAGAGGAAGGGCGCCTTAACGACCCGGTGCTTCGGGAGAACTTCTTCGAGCGGGTCTTCGCCTACCGGCGCTGGCGCCGGTTTGTGGCGGGTGGCCCCGACCCGAAGGACCTGCAGGCGTTCCATGCCGATTCGAAGATGACCCTGCTGGCGCACCATCCGAAGAAGTGCCGCGAGTTGGGGCGCCGCGTCGCCGCAGCTCGCAGGCAGGGATTCACCGGGACGCTGATCCGGTATGGGGAAGGGTTCATGGATGTGCTGCGCCACCGGGCGACGCGGCGCCGCAACACCAACGTGCTGCAGCATCTGGTCGGGCATCTCAAGCGGGAACTCGACGACGGCGACCGGGGCGAACTCGGCGATGTGATCGAGGAGTACCGGCTCGGCAGGCTTCCGCTGATCGTGCCGATCACCCTGCTCCGCCACCACTTCCGGCGTCACCGCACCGAGTGGGTGCTGAACCAGACCTACCTCAATCCGTATCCCGACGAGTTGATGTTGCGGAACCACGTCTGACCGGCGGGTTCTCTCGCTGTGATACTTGAGTGGTAGCGACCGGGACGGCGGTGGATGGATGCTGTCCGCAAGCCGATGGTCATGCTCCTGGTGCTGACGCTGCTCGGCAGCTGTGGGGACCCTCGAAGCCCTATCACCCGCTCTTCAATCCACTGGCATGGGGAGCAAGCGGGTCCTGATGGGTCGGGTGGGAGCCGGCCTTACTAACGTTATCGGAGGATCACAAGGCGAAGAGACCGGCCCGGTCGATCATGGCTCGACGTGCTGCCATCCTGCTGATGTTGCTGCTGATAGGCGTCGCCGCTCCGGCGGCGGCCACTGAGAGTGACGACTCCTGGACTCATTTCGAGCGGGGCCCACTCGACTTCGCCGAGCTCAGCCACTGGGTCGCCAACGTCTTCCCCGAGTCCTTCCTGGTGTGTCCCGTCGACGGTCCGGTCAGCTTCTCCGACACCTGGGCCGAGGCCCGCGCCTGGGGCCGCACCCACAAGGGAACCGACGTGGATGCCAGGCGAGGAACACCACTCGTGGCGATCGAGCGGGGCATCATTCTGCAGACCGGGTGGCATTGGGCGGGAGGGTTCGGTGTTTATCTCTTCGGATCCAGGACGCACGATGTCTACTACTACGCCCATCTTCAGTGGATCAATCCGCGGATCACCCGCGGGGCGACCGTTGAGGCCGGCGACCTGCTCGGGTGGGTCGGCTCGACCGGCAATGCCGAAATGCCGCACCTCCACTTCGGATGGATGCCGGACCACGGGTGGGATTGGATCAAGCTCGGCTTGATGGAGAACCCGTATCAGTTGCTGTCGGTGGTATGCGCGTCAACCCGCCAGGGCTGACACCGCAAACACCAGTCCGATCCCGGCGGCCAGTGCGGCTGCGCTGAGCCCGGCCATCGTGCGGAACGCCCCCGGAGAGACCTTGTCACTGTGGAGGGCGTGGATCGCAGCCATCATCCCCATGCCGATGCACAGGGAGACGGCGATGGCTGCGACCGCGGCCAGGATCCCGAGCGGCGAGGTCACCGATCCACCCTGCAGGATGACTCGGTACACGGCGGCTGCTCCGAGTGTCTCGGCGGCACAGAGTGCTGCATTGAAGGCGACCTTGGTCGGGTGACGGCGATGAAGCCCGTCCGCAGTCGCGGTGGCGATGAGACGGCCGGCAAGGACCACCAGGGGCGATGCAAATGCCAGGCCAAAGACCAGTACGGCGTCCGCCGGGAAGAAGATGTCGCTGAAGCTGCGAGCAGGTCGTGTGACGGCGACGACCTCAATCGCAAGGCCCGCGAGCAGGATGATCAGCAGTCCGGCGCTGAACGACGCCTCAGGCGCCGGGAGGGCATCGACGGCGAGCCCCGGCAGGCAGGTGAGACCGATCGGTGCGGCGAGCATCCAGAGCGCGCCGGACCTGAAGGCCGGGGCCTCCAGGGTCGAACCACTCTTGGTTGTCGTCGGCGCCGTCATGGTCGTCGCTCCTGCCGTCGGGGAGGACGCTCACATGTGGCATCGACGGCAGCGGCACCGGATCTGCTCGCCATTATCCGATGCACGAACGGACTAGTCAGTCGAGTGCCGGTTCTGCATAGCCCGCTCCATGGCCTGGAGCGAGGCGGCTGCGAAGCGCGCCTGGACCCGGCGGGCGACAGGAGGGATCATCCGGGCCAGTGGATGGCGCAGCTGTGAGTATGCGGTGATCCGATAGCGGACGGTCCCATCGGTTTCGAGCACCACTTCGAACCGCTCCTCACCGGAGGCCGCATGTCCCTCGACGGTGCCGTACGCAAGCCCGGAGATCCTCGGCTCGTCGATGACCTGCACGACCCGTGTTGGGTTGAGGGTCCACAGGCCGCCGCTGCGCGCTGCGACGACCACGGTCAGGCCGGGCCGGATCACCGGCGCATCGGGGTAGACCCGAACCCATGGGATATCGAACATCGACCACGATCGAATCGCGGTGGCCGCCTGCTCGAAGGCGGAGTCGCCGCGGCCGAGTTCGACGCTTCGCCGCGACACCCGGTAGCGATCGGGAACCGGCCCCGCCGTCATCCCGATGGGCTGATACGACAGCGGCTTCCGTTCTGCTCGTTCGAGGAAGCGGTCGAGATGCCCCCTGCCGGGCTTGGTCAGCCGCACACCAGAGGTCATCCAGATCCCTCGAATGCGGCTTGAAGCTCGTCGGGGAATCCACCCGTCCCGGTGCCGCGAACGGCGCTGATCGAGATGAGGCCGGCGTCGGCAGCTTCCAGATCGGTGTTCTGCAGCGGGCCCTGTGGCACCAGGCCTCCGCCGTATGCATGCCGGTACCGACCCGGCTCCACTTCCCGGAAGAGCTGCTCGTAACCGACCCCGGCGACCGTCGTCACTACCCGTCTCGTCCCGGGACCGGCCGTATCGGGGAGGTTTGCACTGAGGACCGCCCCTGTGGGCGCCATCGCGAAGTGAACGGCGGCCAGGTCTGCGGCGACGGCGGCCAGCCGTTCCCACATCTCCAGCGAATCCGGCGTTTCGGCCCAGGGCCGCCACTCCTCCCAGGGCCTCGTCGATCCGGCCGAGAACGCGATGCCGTCCACCCCGCACAGCGCCCCTTCGAGCACGGCCCCGATCGTTCCGCTCGATTGGATGTAGGCGGCCCCGTGGTTGTACCCGTAGTTGATGCCTGCGACCACGAGGCGGGGTGGGCTCTCGAATAGGTTGTTGATGCCGAGCTGGGTGCAATCGGCCGGATACCCCGAACAGGAGTAGATGGCTAGACCATCGTGCTCAATTGATCGAACCTCGATATCTCCGAAGCGCGTGATGGCTTTGCCGACCCACGAGCGCTCGGTTTCGGGCACGACGATGCGGACCGGGGCGATGTCGGAGATCGCACGGGCCAGCGCGGGGAGGCCGGTGGCATAGACCCCGTCATCGTTGGTGAGCAGAATCCAGTCCGTCACTTGAAGCACTGTAGGCATCACCGGAGTGCTGCCCGGCGGTGGGACCTTCGGCTCCTGTGACTGTCGGGCGTCCGGGTCAGGCCGGCGGGATGGCTGTCTCCACCCCTCACCGGAAACGATTCAGGCCCCTGTCGTACGCAGGTGGCGATCCACATCAGAGCGGGCCAGCGACTCTCTGCTGGCCGATCCCTTGGGGAACCACCTGGTGATGATCCCGGGCCGGCACGCGGCGCGGCTACGGCGCTGCTTCGACTTCATTGTGGGCTGAGGCGCTACAGCCTGCGCCAGACCCTCCAGAGTGCGTCGGAGTCGCTGAGGGGGTCACCGTGGACCAGGAACCCATCGGCCGGGCCTCCCTCCCGGAGGACTCCGGCGTCCGGTTCCCCGAGCAGTTCTCCGCCCCGCCAGGTGGCCGCCGCCAGCGCTTCCCAGGGTTCCATGCCGGCATCGGCCAGCGCCCGAACCTCCCACGCCAGGTGACCGGCACGGAGTGACCCTCCACCGAAGTCGCTGCCAGCGGCAATCCTGACCCCAGCGGCGCGCGCTCGCCCCAGGCTCTCCCGGGCGGCCTCCAGCCGTTCCCCGATCCGGCCGCGACCGTCGTCGGATGTGAACCGCTCGATGCTGGTGGTGTGTCCAAACGACTCCCACGACAGCATTACCGCATGGGTGGTGACCAGGAAGGTGCCGCGTTCCGCCATCTCGGCTGCCACCCCCTCATCGATGCGCTCGCCGTGCTCGATCGACGTCACTCCGCCTTGCACGGCGGCTCGGGTGCCGCCCAACTGGGTGGCATGCGCGGTGACGGCCGCATCGTTGTCGCTTGCCGCCTGCACCACCCGGGCGACCTCCCCGGCCGTGAATGGTGAGGCTTCGGGATCGGGCCCGTCCATGTAGAGCTTGAGGTGGTCGGCCCCGTCGGCGAGTTGCCGCTGGGCCGCCGCGACGAGGGCGTCGCCATCCGCTGCCTGGACCAGGAAGTCGGCGCCCGGCAGGGCACCTTCCTTGCCCATCCAGGTTCCGGCGGCCCGGAGGTAGGGGCGGTCGCGGCGTTCGGTCCAGCGAGAGCGCACGGTGAGGGCGAGTGCCCGCGAGGCTCCGTCGGCCTCCCGTGTGGGGGAGCCCACGTCGCGAGCCCAGAAGATCCCGGCATCGAGCAGCAGACGTCCGTTCTCCTCCGCCACCTCGAGGAGCGCTTCAGTCGGATCGTTGATCCGCTCGATCCAGTGGGATCCACCGGGGAGCGTGATGTGGCTGTGTGCGTCCACCATGCCCGGCACCAAGGTCGAACCCCCTGCGTCGACGACCGTCGCACCGGGGCCCGGGTCCGGTTCGTCACCGCTCGGGCGGATCCACAGGATGTGGTGCCCCTCGACGAGGACGCTCATGTCCAGATCGAGCCGATCGGAGCGAGCGTCCGTGATGGCCAGGTTGCGGTACAGAGTGCGCGTCATGGACGGAAACTAATCACTTCGAGTCGGTGAACCTCTGGCGAATCGCCAATCACACAGCCCGCTCCCGAACCACCGAGGCGATATCCAGGCGGCGCACGTGGCGCAGGCCCGGGATCTGGGAGAGCAGGGTCACCGCGATGATGAAGAGCGCAGACACAACGATCGTCCGCGGCTGCATCGACAGCGTGAAGGTGAACTGGTCGTTGTCGTACGCCGCCATGAACTCCATGGCGGTCAGATAACCGACGAACAGGCCGGGCACGATGCCGAGTAGCGTCACGATCACGTTCTCGGCGGTGATGAGTCGGGCAATGCGGTTCTCCGTCATCCCCGCCGCTCGCAATGTCGCCACCTCGACCGTTCGCTCCGCGATGTTCACCGACATCGTGTTGAAGATGATCCCGAAGGCGAGCAGGCCGCCGAACAGCAGCATGATCCCGACGAAGGCATAGAACAGGCCCATGAACGAGCGCAGGGTGTTCTCGAACGCCCTGGTGCCGGCAACGGCAATGACGCCGTCGACATCCTGGAGGCGGTTGCGCATGACGTCGGGATCGGCGTTCTCATCGAACTGCACGGCGGCCCCGAAGATGACACCCTCAGCGGTATCCGTTCCACCGTCGGACGCGGCCGCCAGGGCATCGGCGTCGAGCGACACGAGTGACTCGAGGTGGGTCAGCGACGTGTACGCATAGGTCCCTAGGGGTTCGTCGACAAAGCCGGCGACCCGCTCGGTGAATACCGCATTCAGTGAGGGCACCCGGACGGCGACGGTGTCGCCGACTTCGATCCCGAGCATCCCGCTGAGATCCTCGCCGAGCAGTACCCCGTCACCGGGTAGGGCGAGGACGCCGTCATCGCCGAGGAAGCGGTGCATGGTGGTGCCGTCGACGTACGCCTCGAGGCTGGTGGCATAACGCTCCCCGTTGGCCTCCACCGCGACCGGTGCCCGCAGGGTCGGCTCCGCAGCGGCGACGCCGTCAACCGCGCCGACGGCGGCGACCAACTCTGCGCTGGGTGGCTCCGAGAACACCACCTGGGCGTCGTTGCGCTGAATCTGATCGAACTGGCGGTCGAGCAGCACCTCGACGGTGTCGATCATCCCCCACGACACCAGGATCAGGGTGAGCGCCAGCGTGACTCCGAGCATCGTTGTGAGGGTGCGGCGGGCGTTGCGGAAGATGCCCCGCAGCACAAGGGACCACCGGCTGGGCAGGCGCCGCAGCGGCGGGATGATGCGCTCCAGCAGCGTCGGCTTGGCGGTGCCCGTCGGAGCGGCGCCGCGCATGGCCTCGGCGGGCGTCAGCTTGATGGCTCGCCACGCCGGGAAGGCCGCTGCGAGCAGGCCGGCAATCAGGCCGAACAGGATTCCGATAATTGGGGTGGTCGCATCGATGGCGAGCACCGTGATCGGGACGTCGATGGCGGCGGTGTAGAACCCGGCCACTCCCCAGGCCATGAATACCCCTGCGATGACTCCCGGGATCGCGCCTGCAAGCCCGACGACTACCCCGTACGACAGGTAATGCCGGAACACCTTGCGGCGTCGCATGCCGTTGGCGGTGAGCGTGCCGATCACCGGCATCTGGGTGATCACGAGCCTGGTCAGCATCACCCAGGTCCCGAGGCCGGCGGCAGTCAGGAAGAGCATCGGGAACATGAAGGCCAGTTCCCCGAATCCCTTGACGTCGGCTTGCAGGGCGGAGTTCGCCGGCTGTTCTGCCCGCGTGAACCAATCGACCGCCCCGGTCGACACCGCCAGCGAGACGAGAACCTCGTCGACGACTTCGGTGTCGGCTCCTTCCCCGTAGCGAACAACGGCCTGGCTGATTGCCGCCCCGGCACCGAGGTCTGCAACGGTGGAGTCGGCCGCGAAGAGCACCCCGAAGTCCTCCATCGAGGCGATGATCTGTTGCCGGCTCGGGGAGGGCCACAGATACTCCGCGGAGGCGACGATCCCGCGGACCCGGGCGGTGCGCCAGCCCTCGGGTGCCGCGATCCGCACCGAGTTGCCGACGCTGATGCCGAAGTGCTCGGCCATGTGTTGCTCGACCAGCACGGCACCGGGTTCGGCAGGGTCGAGGCCGGACCCTTCGAGGATCATCAACTGGTTGACGGCGGGCTGCTCATCCGACGGGAGGCCGACGACTCGTCCGAACAGAGAGTGATCGTTGACCGGTTCGAGCGCAATGTCGGCCTGGAGGCGAACATCGACGGCCTCGACTCCATCGACGCCGGCGGCGGCATCGGCAAAGGCTTCGGTGTCCCCGCCGCTGACCCACAGGTCTGCGAAGCGGAGGTCGTCGAAGACCTGTTCGTAGGACGCCTCGAGACTCCGGTACGCGTCATAGGACCCACCGAAGAGTGTGATCCCGAGGAAGATCGTGATCGTGATGGCGATGAACTGGGCGCGGTTGCGCCGCAGGTCTCGCCGCAGCTTGGTGCGGAGGATGCTCATCTCACCACACCAATTCGGCGGCGGTCTTCGGCCGCTCGTTGGGCACGTCGCCGACGATTCTGCCGTCCCGTAGGTGCAGCACCCGATCCGCCATCTCGGCGATCACGGAGCTATGGGTGACGAGGAGCATCGTGATGCCTCGCTCCCGGTTGAGCGTTCGCAATAGCTCGAGCACCTGACGGCCGGTTTCGAGGTCGAGTGCCCCGGTCGGCTCGTCGCCGAGCAGCAGCGGCGGTGCCTTGGCGATGGCCCTGGCGACGGCGACTCGCTGCTGCTCTCCGCCGGAGAGTGCTGCAGGGAAGTAATCGAGCCGGTGTCCGAGTCCGACGGCTTCGAGTGCCCGGCGGGAATCGTCCTCGGCGCGGCCGGCGATCTCGGTGATCAGTTGGACGTTCTCGAATGCCGTCAGCGTCGGGATCAGGTTGAAGAACTGGAACACGAACCCCACGTGGTCGCGCCGGAAACGAGTCCGGCCGGCCGGATCGAGCGCGGCGAGGTCTTCTCCTGCGACGGCGACACTGCCGCCGGTTGGGGCGTCGATGCCGCCGATGATGTTGAGCAGCGTGGTCTTTCCGGATCCGGACGGGCCGAGGATCACGACGAACTGGCCGGAGGGGATCTCGAGGTCGACACCGTCGAGAGCGCGGACGGCTACATCGCCTTCACCAAAGACCCGCTGCAGGTCGTGGGTGGCGACGGCCGGGGGAGTGGTCACGTGGGATCTCCTTGCGTCGGATTGCTGATGAGTTGGGTGAATGAAGCAGCCGCCCGGCCCACGTCGAGGTCGGGGGCGATGTATGCGTACAGACCGAGTCCGTCGAGCAGAGCCATCAGAGCCAGCGACAGTCCCTCGGTGTCTGTACTCGCGGGGAGTTCACCCTCCTCGACGGCCTGGTCGAGGCGGTGGCGCATGGCGGTTCGGTATCCGCGCAGCCATCCCATGACAAACCCACCGAGTTGTGGGTGGCGGGGTGCATGCACCATGACTTCGAGGAGCACCGCCCACCCGGGATCATCGGGATCGATCGACCCGATTGCTGCGGAAAGGATGCCGATGCCCTCTCCGATGGTGGGAGCGGTCAGCGACTCCATGGCCGGTTCCGCCAGCGCTGAGAACGCCGTCGCCGTTGCCTCCGCGACGAGGTCGTCCATCGATTTGAAGTGGTAGTGGATGAGGGCGCTGTTGACCCCGGCCCGCTCGGCGACGCTGCGGGTGCGAATGCCACCGATCCCCTTGTCGGCGATCTCAAGGATCGCCGCTTCGAGGAGGCGTTCTCTGGTGGCGGACGCACGGGGTTTGGTCATTTGCCTTAATCGTATGCCCAAACCACCTGACGGCCAAATCGTCGGTCGTTCCCCCAGATGCACGAGGCGGTTGTCTTCCTCGAGCGGTTCCGGCCCGACCGAGGCTGCGCGGCCGGGCCCTACCCTGCGGATCGTGCAATCGCGCATCTGGACCGCCGCCATCGTCGCCGCCTTTGGCTGGGGAGCCTCGCCGGTGATCAGCCGGGTGGCGCTCAACGATGGAGCCTCGCCGTATGAGGTGACGTTGGTGCGCAGCGTGGTTGCCGGGATAGCGGTGCTCGCCTACCTGCTGGCCCGGCGAAGGGTTCGAAAGCCGGACCGGGTCACCATTTCGGTTGGTGTCGTCATGGGCGTCACCAGCCTGGCGACACCCTTCATCCTCGGGACGATTGCGCTCCAGTACGCCTCCGCCGGGTTCGTGTCGCTACCGGCGGCGCTGATCCCGCTGCTGACGGCCGCCCTGGCTCACGTGCTGCTGCCGGGGGAGCGCCTCAGCCGCGCCAAGGTCGGCGGTCTGGTGATTGCGCTGGTCGGCGTGGTGGTGCTCCTGGCCGGGGATGCCGGGATCGGGGGCGGCGGCCGGCCGGTGTTCGCCGGGATCCTCGGACTGACCTCGTCGGTCGCCATCGCTTTCGGCAGCATTTGCGCCAAACGATTTGCAGGACGCTACGACCCACTCGACGTGTCCTGGGTGCAATTTGTCGCCGGAGCGAGCGTCATCGCTGTTGCGGCGCTCGCCGCCGGCGAGGGCGTGTCGGCCGGACCGGCGGCAGCCTGGCCGGAGCTGATTCTCCTGGGTTTGGTCGGCACGTTCCTGCCGGCCGCCCTCTACTTCTGGCTGCTGCGCTACGTCACCGCCACCTATGCCTCGGTCATCGGGTACGTCGTGCCGATCTTCTCGGTGGTGCTGGGGATCAGGCTCCTCGATGAACGGCTCGAGACCGGAATCCTCGTCGGCGGGCTGCTGATCATGACGGGCGTGATCATCACCGACCGCCTCGAGGCTCGGGTGCGGCGCTCGTAGCTCGTTGCCCGCGGCGGTGGCTGCCTCTGGCGAATTGCGAATCGCGAATATCGCCCTTTCCCGGGAACCTCCGACCACACTGGTGGCGTCGGAGGGGTGACCGACCAGGGAGACCTCATGCGCAGGATTGTTGTACTCACCATTGCGGTGGCGCTCTTCGCCGCCGCCTGCAGCGGATCGGGCACCACGTCGACGAGTAGTTCGTCGACGACGCGTGCCACCGGCACCACACGGACAACCACGGGTGGCATCGATGTGATCACGGATCGTTTCGATCCGAACGACGTCAAGTTCGTCGCTGCACTCGAGCGCCTCGATAGCTGCGATGCGGCCCTCGCCCACTTCCAGGACGAGGCTCTGAAGCGCGTCGGCCCCTACGGACTCAACGGCGGCGGCGGGTTCTACCCGATGCCGGTCGACGACGTCATGGTCATGGAGGAATCATTTGCCACCGACGGAGACATGGCGGCTCCGGCAACGACGATGGCGGCCGGTGCCCCGGCGCTGGCCGGCGACGACTCGGCCGGTCGCCAGGAGGGCGTCGACTACTCCGGTACCAACGTCCAGGTTGCTGGTGTCGACGAACCCGACATCGTCAAGACCGACGGCAACCGCATCCTGGCCATCGTCGACGGAGTGCTGACCTACGTAGACGTGTCGGGCGACGAGCCGTCCATCCTCGGGAAGCTCCGCTTCGACGAGGGCTGGAACCACACGCTCTTCGCTCAGACTGACACCGCCTATGTCTTCTCCTACGGGCACGGATACGACGGCATTCCCGAGCCCCTGGTCGCCGCAGCGGACATCATGCCCGACCCCTGGTTCACCGGTGAGATCACGCTGATCCACCAGGTCGACCTCTCCGATCCGGGAAACCTCGAGGTCGTGCGCACGCTGCGTGTCGAAGGCCGGTATCTGAGCGCCCGGGCCATTGGGGACACGGTGCGGGTCGTGGTGAACTCGTACCCCAACGATCTCCCCTTCGTGTACCCGAGCGGTCCTGCAGCCGAGGATTTCGCCACTGAGGCCAACCAGGCCGTCATTCGCAACTCGACGATCGGCGACTGGCTTCCCTCATACACCCTCTTCGACGGCGACACCGTCGTGGCCGAGGGCCTGGCGGTCGACTGCGACCGAGTGCACCGTCCGGCGGAGTTCGCCGGCTTCGACAGCCTCTCGGTCCTGACCTTCACCTTTGGTGAAGCACTCGACTCCGGGCGGGGAACGTCGGTCATCGCCCAGGGAGAGACCGTGTATGCCTCGAGTGAGAGCCTCTATGTGGCCACCAACGTGTGGATCCCGGACGGACTGTGGGGTGTTCCCGAACTGGCTCCGATCGAGGAGGACTACTCCACCGCCATTCACATGTTCGATATCAGCGGTGATGGGCCGGCCGACTACCTGGCATCGGGGAGCGTCGACGGACACCTGCTGAACCAGTTCTCCATGGACGAGTACGACGGTGTGCTCCGGGTGGCGACCACCGATGGACCCCCCTGGTGGTTCGAGGATTCATCCGAGAGCTTCGTGGTGACCCTGGAGCGGGACGGCGACCAACTCGTCGAGCGGGGCAAGGTTGGAAACCTGGGCCGGGGCGAGCGGATCTTCTCGGTGCGCTTCCTCGGGGAGACGGGCTATGTGGTCACATTCCGCCAGACCGATCCCCTGTACGTGATCGACCTCCGCGACGCTTCGAACCCGACGGTGACCGGCGAGCTGAAGATCCTCGGCTACTCCGCCTACCTGCACCCGATGGGGAACGGCATGCTGCTCGGAGTCGGCCAGGACGCCGACGAGGATGGGCGGACCCTGGGCGCCAAGGTGTCACTGTTCGACGTGTCCGATCCTGCCAATCCGCAGGAGGTCGACACCTGGACCATCGAGGACGGATACACCGATGTTGAATGGGATCACCATGCGTTCCTGTACTGGGCCCCGCTCGACATGGCGGTGCTTCCCGTCCAGTCCTGGGCGACGGACTTCATCGGAGCAGTCGTACTGAACACCGAGGGCGGCTTCACCGAGGTCGGCCGGATCAGCCACGAGGCCTTCAGCGGTGAGGACCCGGACTGCCGCCCGGTCGACGCGCCCGACGAGTACATGGATGAAGGCATGATCGTCCAGGTCTGCGCCGACGATCAGATCGGCGGCGTCGAGGGGTACTGGTGCGAATCGATCTCCGGCGAGGAACTGAAGTCCTACGACGAGGAGATCCCCTTTGATCTCGAGGTCGGCGACGATGAGCGCCTCGAGGTGTGCTGGCCCGAGTACGGACCATCCGCACCCCCGATTCAGCGTTCACTGGTCATCGGAGACACTCTGTGGACCCTCTCGATGAGGAGCCTGCAGGGCAACGGCATCGTCACCCTGGATCTGCAGTACCAACTGCCGGTGGGCTGATCCCCGCCGATCGCCAAATGTGAGAGACCGGGCCGCACGGCCCGGTCTCTCAGTGCTTCAGCTTCTGTGCTCTAGCGGTAGCGCCAGACGATCCGACCCTTGGTGGGGTCGTACAGCGACACCTCGACATCAACGGTGTCACCGGGGAGGATCCGGATCTTGCGACCGCGCCGCATGCGGCCGGACGCTTTCGCCATCACCTCGTGCCCCTCTTCGGTCTTGACGCGGAACACGGCGTCACGCAGGACCTCGGCGACAACGCCTCGAGTCCGATAGACCTGGGTGTCGGTCGATGACACCGGATCAGTACCGGTCGCGTCCGCCGCCGCCGTAGCCGCCGCCGCCGTAGCCGCCGCCACCACCGCCACCGCGCCGCTCGGTGCGGGGCCGGGCCTCGTTGACCGTCAGACGGCGTCCACCGACGTCCTGATTGTCGAACGCCTCGATCGCGGCGCGTGCCTCATCGTCATTCGTCATCTCGACGAAACCGAATCCGCGAGAGCGGCCGGTTGCCCGGTCCATGATGACCTGGGCGGATTCGACGGTGCCGTGAGCCGAGAACATGCTCTCGAGCTCGCCGGACGTCGTGTTGTAGGGAAGGTTCCCAACGTAGATGTTCATCGGGCTGCTGCCTCTCTCAATCCCATCCCCGCCGCTGGTCGGCAGGGATCGGTCGAACTCACCGCGAACCCTTCGGCTTGACCCGTTCAACAGATGCAGCCCGTGAACCGTCCAACCAGGGAATCAACCGAGTGATCGACCTGTGGACAACCACGATAGCGGGATACGCTCGCCGGCCGGGCCTGGCGCATTCCGATCCTCGAATCATGAGCAGACCGCGGCCGCGGCCTTATCGCCCTTCGGTACCCTCGGCGGCATGGAGCCGGCCGGAGTCTTCGTTGGTGCAGCAACCCTTGACCTGCATTACCTCGTCCCCGAGGGCCGTACGCCGGATTCCAAGGGTCCGGCACTTCGCTTCGGCATCTACGCCGGCGGTCCGGCAGCCAATGCGGCTGTGACCTTTGCCTTTCTCGGTGGCGGCGCCCGGTTGTACACGGAGATCGGGTCACATCCGCTCGGCCGGATCATCACCGACGAACTTGCGTCGCGCTTGGTGGAGGTGATCGACCTGACCGACCGTGACGAACTCCCGATGGTCTCCTCGATCTTCAGCTTCGACGGGTCGGGGGACCGGATGTCCGTGTCGTCGCACTACGCCGATGCCGGGACGGCGGCGGCGCTCCCGGACCCGCTCCCCGAAGGAACTGCGATCCTCATGGTCGATGGTTTTCTGCGAGATCCGTGCCTCGATGCGGCGACCCGGGCACGGTCGATGGGGGTGCCGGTCGTTCTCGATGGCGGCAGTTGGAAGCCGGGGATGGACGATCTGCTGCCGCTGGTCGACGTCGCCGTGTGTTCCGCCGACTTCTTCCCGCCGGGCATCACGACCTCCGAAACCGTTCTCGACGATCTCCAGGAGCGGGGTATCGGCCGGGTGGCGGTGAGCAGGGGAGGGGATCCATTGCTCTACCGGGACGGCAGCACCGGCGGTGAGCTCCCGGTGGAGCCGGGACCGGTGGTGGACACGCTCGGAGCCGGTGACGTCCTCCACGGCGCACTCTGCCGGTTCCTCGCAGGTGGCCTCTCTTTCGAGATGGCCCTTGCCCGGGCCGCTGCGGTGGCGACCCGATCGTGCTCCGGCTTCGGGACCCGGGCCTGGATGGAGGAACCGCCTGGTGAGTGACGCACCATCGCTCAAGGATTTTGTCGACCCCGACCTCGTCGCGCGATTGGCTGCGAGAGTGCGGGCAGTGCACCCGGCCTTCGACGCCGATGGGTTCATCACCGCCGTCATGGGGCCGCTCGGGAATCTGGAATTGAAGAATCGGATGGCACTGATCGCCGACGAACTGGCCGAGCATCTGCCACCCGGGTATCCGGAAGCTGTTGCGATCGTGGTGGCTGCGGCCGACCACCCGGAGCTCCCGATCGACGGGTGGAGCGCATGGCCTCTCAACACCTTCGTGGAACGTCATGGAGTCGCCCACCCGGAGGAATCGCTCGATGCGATGGAGCGCCTCACCCGTCATATGAGCAGTGAGTTCGCCATTCGCCCGTTCCTCGAACACCACCGCGAGAAGACTCTGGCCCGACTGCAGGAGTGGGTCGGGCACGGGGATGCAGCGGTTCGCAGGCTGGTCTCCGAAGGGACCCGGCCCCTGCTGCCCTGGGGCCCGCGGGTGACGGGTTTCCGGGAAGATCCCGAACCCGGGCTCGCATTGATCGCCGGTTTGGTTAGAGACCCGTCGGAGACGGTGCGGCGGTCGGTGGCGAATCACCTCAACGATGTCTCCAAGGATCACCCCGATCGTGCGGTGAAGATCGCGCGGGAGTGGCTGCAGGATGGTCAGGACGAAACGAAAAGGCTTGTGGCTCACAGTATGCGAACCCTGGTGAAGCGGGGGCATCCGGGGGCGCTCGAGATCCTCGGGTTCGCCACCACCCCTGACGTCACCGTGCTCGGCTTCACCTGCACTCCGGACACGGTTTCCATCGGGGAGCACACGGTCGTGTCCGGACGGGTGCGCAGCACCGGTTCGTCTGTCCGGAAACTCGTGCTCGATCTGGTCGTGCACTACGTCAAGGCGAACGGGTCGACCTCGGCAAAGGTGTTCAAAGGGAAGGTGGCCGAGCTGGGCCCAGACGATGAGGTCGAGATCCGGCGCAAACTCTCGCTGCACGACATGACCACGAGGAAGCATCACCCGGGGAACCACCGGGTGGAGCTGCAGATTGCGGGCCACGTGGTGGCAGAGACGGAGTTTGAGCTACGAGCTACGAACGACGAGCGACGAGCAAGGACCTGAGGGCGCCCTTAGCGGGGCCCAAGTGCTCGGCCTCCGGGTCCTTTGTCCCTGAAGAGGTTGCTGCATCCCGCGCTACCGTGTCGTTCGCACACACGAGCCCCCACCGCGGGGCTCGCGATCATTCCCGGGAGGCGGGCGCAATGATCAGGTTCACCCAGTCTGGGGCTTGTCGATGAGTGCAGGCCTCGGCCTTCTCGGGACGATGATCGCCGTCGTCTCCGCCGCTCTGCTGGCGATCCGCGGCTTTCTCGGGGTCTTCCGTCCGGAGCGCAGCACTCCGGGCACGTTTGCCCTTCCGGCGATCGGAATGCTGGCCGGCGCCGGCATCGCCATGCTGGCGCTTGAGATCGGCCTCCTGACCGACGACTTCTCGGTGGCGTACATCGCCAACAACTCGGCAAGCACCACGCCGTTCCTCTACAAGATGGCGTCGGCCTGGGCGGCCCTCGAAGGCAGCCTGGTCCTCTGGGGTCTGGTGCTGGCCCTGTTCGTCTTCGCGGTGTGGATGGTCCATCGGCGCCGCGGCGATGAAGACCCCCTCGGTGCCGGTGCCTACGCCGTGATGGGCGTCGTCTCGCTTTTCTTCTTTGTGATTATGGCCACGATCTCGAACCCCTTCGAGGTGTGCACCTTCACCCAGGGGATCGGTTGCGGTGCGGAGAGCGGCCTGCCGTGGGCGGAATCGATGAAGCCATCGGAGGGCCTCGGTCCGAACCCGCTGCTGCAGAACCATCCCCTGATGGCCATTCATCCCCCGATGCTCTACGTCGGGTACGTCGGGCTCACGGTGCCGTTCGCCTTTGCGATCTCGGCACTGCTGCGGGGAGAGAGCAGTGATGGCTGGCTGCGCCGGACCCGGTCGTGGACGCGTATTGCCTGGGTGTTCCTCACTGCAGGAATCGTGCTCGGCGGCCTGTGGTCGTATGAGGTGCTCGGTTGGGGCGGCTACTGGGCTTGGGACCCGGTGGAGAACGCGTCCTTCATGCCGTGGCTGGCGGCCACCGCTTTCCTGCACTCCTCGGCGGTGCAGTTGCGGCGGGGCGTGCTGCAGTCATGGAACTTCATCCTGGTGATCACCGCGTTCTCGCTGACCATCCTCGGAACCTTCCTCACCCGCTCCGGTGTCATCGTCTCGGTCCACAGCTTCACGCAATCGGCGATCGGTCCGGCGCTGCTCTGGTTCCTGATGATCATCCTGGTGGGCTCGCTCGGCCTGTTTGCGATGCGGGCACACCTCGTGTCCTCATCCCCGCGGCTCGATTCACTGGCCAGCCGGGAGGGCGTGTTCCTGATCAACAACCTCTTGCTGGCGGTGTTTGCTTTCATCGTGCTGATCGGGACCCTCTATCCGATGATCATTGCCGCCATCACCGGAGACGAGGTCGGGGTGGGCCGTCCCTTCTACGACCGGATGGCGGTCCCGATTTCCTATCTGCTCATCGTCGCCATGGGGATCGGCCCGTTTACTCCGTACCGCACGGCCCGCCTCAAGGTGGTGTGGGAACGGGTGAGGACCCCGCTCCGGATCGCACTGGCCGTCACCGCACTTGCGGTGCTGCTCGGAACCCGCAACGGCTGGATCGTGATTTCGATCCTGGCGGCAACGTTCATCGTGGTGGCGGCCGGGAGGCAGTGGATCATTCCCGCCCGCAACGCCGCTGCTAAGAAGGGCACCTCCGTTGGCTCCGAACTCATCCGGACGCTCCGCAGCGACCCGCCGTATTGGGGTGGCCAGGTCGCCCATATCGGCGTCGTCCTGCTTGCCCTTGGTATCGCTTTGTCCGCGAATCTTTCGGCCGAGACCGAGGTCGAGATGACCACGGGTGATACGGCAAGCTTTGCCGACTTCGAACTCACGTTTGTCGGGCCCTTCGATCGCACCGAACCCCACAAGACGATCATCGGCGCCACCATTGAGGTGCGCCGGGGCGGAGATCTGCTGGCGACCCTGGAACCCCGGCTCAACCAGTACCAGTTCAGCCAGCAGTCGATCGCCTCACCGGCCGTCGATCACGGCCTTCGGGGAGATCTGTATCTGTCGCTGGCGTCGCTGGATCAGGACGGTGTGAAGGTGGAAGCGTTCTGGTTCCCCTATATCTGGCTGGTGTGGCTGGGCGGGTTCCTCATCGCCGGCGGCGGGGTCTACTCGTGGCTGGTGAGACGCCCCGCTCGTACTGCTACCACCCGGGAGGCTGCCGATGCCTGAGAATGTGCGACGCATCCTCGCCACTGTGATCACCGTCGCCCTCGCCGCGGTCATTGCGGTCGGGCTGATCATCGGCGAGGACAGCGAAACAGACCGGATCAACGCCCTCGGCTCACGTATCAAGTGTCCGGTGTGCCAGGGTGAACCCATTGCCGACTCCCCATCGGAAACGGCACGGGCGATGATGGACATCGTCGCCGAACGGGTCGCCGCCGGAGAAACGGACGACCAGATCGAGGACTACTTCGTGTCCCGCTACGGCGAAGGCATCCTGCTCGATCCCCGATTCGAGATGCGGACCCTGGCGCTATGGCTGCTGCCTGCCGTAGCGCTGGTGGCCGGTGTGGTCTTGATCCTGGGTCGAATGCGATCTCCGGCCCGCGACGGCGAAGAGGAGTCCTCATGACCGGCCGCCCCGACCCAGCCCGTAGCGCGATGGAGGCACGGCGCGATCACGCACTGCGCGATCTCGAGGAACTCGCACAGCAGGTCGAGAACGGCGAGATCGATGTCGAGACGGCCGAGACGCTGGAAGCTGGATACCGGGCGGAACTCGAGAAGGCCGAGGCCGCTCTCGCCGAGATGCCGGCGCCGAAGGAAGCACCAAAACCGAAGGGCCGAGGCGGCAAGCCGGCGGCCAAGCCGTCGGGGAAGGCGTCCCCTTCTAAGCCGAAGACGCAGGAGGACGAAGAGGACTCGGCTCCGCCTCGTTTCCCGGTAAAGGGACTCATCGGCATGGGCGCGGCGGTCGTCGTGCTCTCCGTTCTGATCGGCGTCATCGTGGTAGTTGGTGGCGACGGTGAGGAAGGCATGCCCGACTCGGCGATGCCGCCGGCCACCCAGGGACAGTCCGGGGTGCCGGCCGACCCCGACGATCCGTTGGCGCAGATGGAGGCGACCGTGGCCGCCAATCCCGAGGTGAACGGGATGCGCCTGGCTCTTGCCGGCACCTATTTCGAACGAGGCGACTACATACCGGCGATGGAGCACTACCTCGCGGTGCTCGAGAACAACCCGACCATGCAGGAGGAGGCCATCTCCCTGGCACGGGTGGGGTGGATGGCGTATGTCACCGGCCAGCCGGAGACAGCGCGGGACTACCTGCATGCCGCCACCCAACTGGATCCGGCGTACGGGGAGGCTCAGCTCTTCTACGGTGTCGTGCTGCTCTACGGAGTAGGGGATGCCGAAGCAGCGCTGCCCGTGCTCGAAGGGGTGCTGCAGTTGGAGGATCTGCCCGAAACGCTGCGTCCCGAGGTGGAGAACATGATCGCCGATGCCCGCGCCGGGGGGTTCGAGGAATGACCGACAACGAAAGCAACGGAGCCGGCGGCAGCCGGCGCAGGATCTGGATCTGGACCGGCGTTGCCGTCGTCATCGTTGGGCTGATGACCGCCGTCTTCGCAGGAAGGTTCGGAGAGGATCCCCGACTGGTCGATTCGCCACTCATCGGCGAGCAGATCTCCTCGATGCGCCTGGAGTTCCTCGAGGGCGATGGTTCGGTGTCGTTCGATGAACTCAAGGGTGAGGTCGTGGTCGTCAATTTCTGGGCTTCGTGGTGTATCCCGTGCCGGACCGAACACCAATACCTCACCTCGGCCGAGGCGACCTATGGCCCGGCGGGCGTCAAGTTCGTGGGCGTCGTGTTCCAGGATGAGGTCCCCGCGGCCACCCGCTTCCTGGACGAGCTTGGTTGGGGAGGAGAGAACTACTTCCACGTTCTGGATCCCGGGTCCCGGGCTGCCGTCGAGTTCGGCGTTTTTGGCGTTCCCGAGACCTTCTTCGTGGATCGGGAGGGGCGGATCGTCCATAAGATCGCCGGTCCGGTCGACCGCGGGCGGTTGAATTCGGCGATCACCGCCATCCTCGCCGGTGAGGATCCGGCCTAGGGGCGTGTCACAGCGTCGCCGTCCGGCCTCGCATTGAAGGACATTCGGCCCTACGTATGTAACGCTTGTGCGGCGAACATGGCGGCGAGCCATGGCAGACTCAAGACCTGTGCAACTCGATCGTGCCCTGGGGACCTCGCGACGGCGGCCGACGCCGCTGGCTGCAGTAGCCGTCGTCGGCGGTGCCCTGCTCGCTCTGCTCCTTCTGAATGCCTCGGCGGCCGGCGCCCAGGAGGAGGAGATCGACCTCTTCGACAACGAGTACTGCCTGGGATGCCACCAGGGCCAGAACCTGTCGACCACGTTCCCGAACGGCGAGATCCTGCGGATGTTCGTGGACCCGGCGGTCTATGCCGAATCCGTGCACGGGCAACTCGAGATCCCCTGTGTGCTCTGCCACACCAACATCACTCCGTTCCCGCATGAGCCGATCGAGATTCCTTCGGTCCGCGAGTACACCCTGTCGTCCAACGAGGTGTGCGCCAACTGCCACGTCGAGCAGTTCACCCAGACGGCCGACAACGTCCACTCCCATGCCCTCGAGGCCGGCAATCAGGAGGCGGCGGTGTGCACCGATTGTCACGGTGCGCACGACACCCGAGCTCCCGTCGGCCACAGCCCCGAGGTTCCACTCACCTGCCGCGAGTGCCACCTGGAGATCTACGACCTCTACGAGCTGAGTGTCCATGGCGAGGCCCTCGAGACCGGCAACGGGGACGTTCCCACCTGCACCGATTGCCACGGAGTGCATGAAGTAGACGGGCCCGAAGAGGATTCGCCGTTCCATCTCTTCTCGCCGCAGATCTGCGCAGAGTGCCACGCAGATGACGACCTGATGGGGCAGTACGGCATCAGCACCGCGGTCTTCGAGACCTACATCGCGGACTTCCACGGTGAGACGATCGTGCTGTTTGAGGAGTTGGCACCGGACCAGGAGACCAACAAGCCGGTCTGCATCGACTGCCACGGTGTCCACGCCATCAAGTCGGCCGACGACCCGACCGCAACCACCTTCTCCGCCAATGTGCTCCAGACCTGCCAGCGGTGCCATCCGGACGCCACCGAGAACTTCCCGGAGTCCTGGCTGAGCCACTACATCCCGGATCCCGACACCGCGCTGGTGGTTTGGCTGGTGCAGTGGTTCTACCGGATTCTCATTCCGCTGGTCATCGGCGGCCTCGGCCTCTACGTGATCCTGAACTGGATCCGACGCGCCGTCGATTCCCGCAAGGCGCGAGCCCATGGGTGACCCGATCTACACGGTCCGGGGAAATCAGATCCGCCGGTTCAGCACCGTCCAGATCGTCGAGCACTGGATTCAAGTCATCGCGTTCGTGATGCTGACGGTCACCGGCATCCCGCAGCGCTATTCCGGAGCCGCCCTCTCAAAGTGGACGATCGACCTGTTCGGTGGCATCGAGGCCACTCGGATCATCCACCGCTGGTTCGCCGTGCTGCTCATGGTGGCGGTGGTCTACCACTTCGCCGCCATCGGCTACCGCAAGTTCGTCCGCAAGGAAGCGAGGGGCATGGTGCCCGGCCTGGACGACGCCAAGGCGGTCGGCCAGTCGTTCCGGCACGCTCTCGGGCTTCGCAAGACCCCGCCTCGCCAGGGTCGCTTCACCTGGGAGGAGAAGGCCGAGTACTGGGCACTGATCTGGGGAACCGTCGTCATGATCGTGACCGGGTTCCTGCTCTGGAATCCGATCGCCACCACCTCCGTCCTGCCCGGCGACTTCATCCCGGCCGCCAAGGAGGCGCACAGCGGGGAGGCGCTGCTGGCAGTGCTCGCCGTGATCGTGTGGCACATGTATCACGTCCACATCCGCAGCTTCAACAAGAGCATGTTCACCGGATACATGTCGCGTCACGAGATGGAGGAGGAGCATCCCCTCGAACTGGAGCAGATCGACGCCGGAGTCAGCCTCGGCATCACCGACGAGCAGGAGCTGGCGCGGCGTTCCAAGCTGTACTTCCCGGCGATGATCTTCGTGTCGGCCGTGCTGCTCGTCGGCATCTACTTCTTCACGACCTTCGAGAGCACCGCCATCACCACCATCGAGCCACTCGAAGCGCCGACGATCTTCGCCCCGGTGGAGACCACTTCACCACCGCGGACCATACCAACGACGTCGACAACCCAGCCGTCGACGACGACCACTGAGCCCGGTACCACCACCACGGAGCCGCCCGCGATCACCGTTGGGTGGGAGGGCACGATCGACGGGTTCTTCGATCCGGCCTGCACCATGTGTCACGGAACTTCCGGCGGTATCGACCTGCGTTCGTACGACAGCGCCGTCGAAGGCGGGGTTTCGGGACCCGGCATCGTGCCCGGCGATCCCGAAGCCAGCGTGGTCTTCCAGCGGATGAAAGACGGGGGCCATCCGGCGGTGCTGGACCGGGATCAGTTGGAGGCCTTCCGCAGCTGGATCGAGGCGGGAGCACCAGAGTTCCCGGGTGAAGGCCCCGTCGTCGTCGCCGGTGAGACTTGGGATGGTGGAATCGCCGACCTCTTCGACGCCAGATGTTCGATGTGCCACGGAGCCGCCAGCGCCCTCGACTTTGCTTCTTATGACACGGCGCTGGCCGGCGGCAACGGCACCGCGATCGTGCCGGGAGATCCCGACGCCAGCCTGGTCATTGAGAAGATGGACGCAGGAGGACATCCGGGCATGTTCACCGAAGAGGAGTTGACCCGGGTCAGAGCGTGGATCCTCGCCGGGGCTCGTGAGGGCGGCGGTGCCGCACCGGATCCCGACGATGACACGCCACCGGCCACCACCGATGCGGTGTGGCTCGACATCTGGGCGTTTTTCGATCCGGCGTGTACGGCCTGTCACGGAGAGAACCTCCAGGCGGGCGGTCTCGACCTCAGGACGTACGACGCCGCCACCGAAGGCGGCATCTCCGGCCCGGGCATCGTCCCCGGTGCTTCCGATGCCAGCAGCCTGTTCCTGGTGCAAAAGCGGGCCCTGAGTGGCGGTGCCCACCCGCAGGTGCTCACCGACGAGCAGCTCGAAATCCTCCGTATCTGGATCGACGCCGGAGCGCCCGAGAACTAAGGCTCCCTCGCTGGCGCTCGGTCGCCGCAATCAGGGATTGGCAACTAGGTATTCCTGCATGCCGCTCGTGAGAGGTGCCCGGGCGCGAGTGGCGAGCGTCCGGGCTCAGGGTGGTAACTCTCCCTCCTGCCTACTGCCCTCCCGCCTGCCGCCTCCTGCCTGTCCCTCATAACCAATCCGTTCACCAGTCCCGTCGCTTCCCTGATCAGGGTCCAACGACCGTAAGCGACCGTGGCCCGGGTCCTCTAGGTTTGGTGCTGACCAGGAGGTGGCATGGATGACCTGACCCCGGAGCAGCCTGAGGAGGCTGCTGCCGCAGACGACGCGGTGGAGCAGCAGCCGGAGCGACGGTCGCTGTATCGCCACCCGCTGGCCGCTGTCGGTGGTGCCATGCTCGGTGCCGGGGTCACCAGCTTCATCGTCCTCGTGCTGATCGACCTCACTGCTGGTCAAGAGAACCCGTACCGGTCGCTGGTCACCTTCATCGCAGTGCCCGTGGTGATCACAATCGGTTCGTTGCTGTTCCTGCTCGCCATCCGCATCCAGGTCGTACAGGCCCGCCGCCGCGGCGAGAACGTCCGCTTCAACCTTCGCATCGAGCCAACGAATCCGAAGTACATGCGCAATCTGTGGCTGTTTATCGGCCTCCTCGCTGCATTGGTCCTCCTGGTCGGGTTCAGCAGCTTCAAGGCGTATGAGGCGACCGATTCGGTCGCATTCTGTGGGGAGGCGTGCCACACGGTGATGGAGCCGCAGGCGGTGACCTATGAGGCGTCCGCCCATGCCCGCGTCCCGTGTGCCGAGTGTCACATCGGGCCCGGTGCGTCGTTCTGGGTTCGGGCCAAGGTCGATGGAATCCGCCAGGTATGGCGAACCATGACCAACTCATACGAGCGCCCTGTGGCCACCCCTATCGAGAACCTGCGACCGGCCCAGGAGACCTGTGAGCAGTGCCACTGGCCGGATCAGTTCTACGGCCAGAAGCTGATCAACACCACCTACTACCGCACCGATGAGGCCAACTCGCCGTGGAGCGTCAGCCTGCTCGTCAACGTCGGGGGCGGCAACCCACGCACCGGGGTTCTCGAGGGCATCCATTGGCACATGGTGACCGACAACATCATCGAGTACATCGCTATGGATCACAAGCGCCAGGAGATCCCCTGGGTCCGCATCACCGATGGTGCCGGAAACGAGACGGTCTATGCCGATCCGGACGTGACGATCGACCCGGAAAGCGATGACCTCGAGACCCGGACCTTCGATTGCATCGACTGCCACAACCGGCCCAGCCACCACTTCCTTCCACCGGCGACCGCGATGAACCTGGAGATGTCGAAGGGGACGATCTCCGACGCACTGCCCTATATCCGCAAGGTCGGGCTCGAATTGCTGAACGCGAGTTATGAGACCCGCGAAGAGGCCAACGCAGTGATCCCCGCAAGCCTGGCCGAGTTCTACCGGATCGAACACGGTGGAGACTACGAGGCGCTTCGGTCTGAGATCGACCAGGCATCGACCGTTCTGCTCGAGATCTACAACACCTTCTTCTTCCCGGAGATGAGGACCGACTACCGGGTGCGCATCAACAACAACAGCCACTTCGTCAACGAGGGCTGCTTCCGGTGCCACGGGACGACGCTGCAAACGGCGGCGGGCGAGACCATCAACGATTCGTGCGACTCGTGCCACGCGATCGTGGCACAGGGTCCTTCAGACGACCTGAGCGATCTCGAGACTGACCTGAACGGTCTCGAGTTCGTCCATCCGGTGGACATCGGTGACGTGTGGAAGACGATCAAATGCACCCAGTGCCACACCCCGGCACAGGGGTACTAGTGCCACGTCACAAAACGTTTGGCGGGTTCAGATGCGGCTCAGGACGCCTCCGGCTGTGTCCTCGCCCTTGACGCACGCATCCGAGTGCGCCTGCGGGACTGCGTCCTTGCCGGGCGACGCCCTGAGCTCGCCCTGAAACCTCGCCAACGTTATGAGACACGGCACTAGCTCGCTTCACTCGCAGGGAGTAGCAAGTAGGCGTAGGTAGTAGACAGACCGCACGGCGAACGGTTCTGCTTACTGCCAATCTCCTATTCCCTACTGCCTACTCTGTCCTGATGCCTGCTCGCTCCGCCATCTCCCGCTCGATCGCGGTCACGCCGCCTGAGTTGCTCTTCGTGCTCAGTGGCATCTCGATGTATGCCGGCGCTGCGGTTGCGGTGGTCGCCTTCGATTATCTCCCGCCGGCAGGGGTGGCGTGGTTTCGGGTCCTCTGGGCGGGCCTGATCGTCCTGGCCCTGCGCCGGGCGTGGAGAGGTCCGTGGACACGGCGTCAGTTGCTGCTTGCGGGGCTCTTCGGGAGCGCGCTGGCGGCGATGAACCTCACGTTCTATCTTGCCCTGGATCGGCTCCCCCTGGGCAACACGGTCGCCATCGAGTTCCTCGGACCGGTGTCGGTGGCCGCATTCGGGTCTCGGTCGGCTCGAAGCGTTGCTGCCCTGGGACTCACGACGGCCGGGGTGGTGGTGCTCGCCGGCGTCGAGGGTGAGGCGAGTGCCCTGGGCGTCGTCTTTGCGTTGATGGCTGCTCTCTTCTGGGCCGGCTACATCGTGCTGGGAGCTCGGGTTGCCGCCGAAGCACGGTCGGTCGACGGGCTCGGCGTGGGGATGCTGATCGGAGCTCTGGTGATCGCTCCGTTCGGTCTGGGACCGGCGCTGGAGTTCACCACCCACTGGTGGGTCATCTTCCTCACGATGGCCACCGCGGTGCTGTCGAATGTGATTCCGTATGGGCTCGACCAGGTCATCCTGCAACGGCTCGCCCGGGCCCGGTTTGCGTTCCTCATGGCGCTGCTGCCGGTGACCGCCACCATCACCGGTCTGGTCGCCCTCGGGCAGACTCCGGGGGTGGTGGAGTTGGTCGGCATCGGGCTGGTTGCCGTAGGCATCGCCGTCTCGGGCCGGCCCCGCGATCCAATGGAGGCGGGCCACTCTGCCTGATCCAGAGGCTGTGAGAATCCAGCCATGGTTTACAGCACCTCCGCGGGTGACCCTGCGCGAAATCACCAGGGACACGGTGTGCGACATAATGCGCCTCGATGTGACAGAGCACCAGAAGAGCTTCGTGGCATCCAACAGCGTGTCGATCGCTCAGGCGCACTTCGAACCAAAGGCCTGGTTCCGAGCGGTCTATGCCGGCGACGATCCGGTCGGGTTCGTCATGGTGTACGAGGATCCGGAGAAGCCGAAGTTCTACCTGTGGCGGTTCATGATCGATCACCGCCACCAGGGAAGGGGATACGGCAGAGCCGCCCTCGAGCAGGTTATTGAGCGGGTCCGGGGACTTCCCAGGGCGACGACTCTGCTCACGTCGTACGTCCCGGGGGAGGGCTCAGCGGGCGCGTTCTATCACCGGAGGGGATTCGCCGACACTGGGGATGTCGAAGGCGAAGAGCTCGTTACCGCGCTCGAACTCTGACCCGGCTCGACACCGCTTAGTTGTCCAGCGGCCCCTGCCGGATCCAGGTCTCGATGACCTCGATCTCGTGGGGACGAAGCATTCGACCAGGCGGCATGAGCGGTCCGCCGATTTCGTAGAGACGCTGCACCAGAATGCTCGCCTCGGGGTCGCCCGGGATGACAACCGGTGCGTTGTCGCCGGTGCTCACCACGTCGTCATAGGTCTCGGCCGACCAACCACCCAGCGATCCGTGACAGGCGACGCAGTACGCCCGGAACAACGGGAAGACATCCTCCTGGAATGAGATGACCAGGACTTCATCTGGGGCATCGTCGGGAACGGAACCGGACGCGAAGCCCCTGATGTACTCGACCATCTCCGAGAGCTGTTGGTCCGTGAGGATCCCACCCCAGGCGATCATGGCGGTTCCGTCGTGCCCCTGTTCGATCGCCCGATATAGCTGACCGTCGGTCGTGGTAGCGTGCCGCTCCTCGCCGATGAACGATGGCCCGAGCCCGCCTTCGGCGGTAGCTCCATGGCACTGCGCACAGAACTGGGCGTAGGTGACCGAGGCCGGAACGGATAGATCGGGGACCTCGGGCTCGGGCCGCTCGAACACCGGTGGAATCTCGACCGGTGGATCGGCCTGCCAGGCCCGGATGAAGGCAACGATCGCGCCGATTTCTTCTTCGTCGAGCGGCCCTCCAAAGCTCAGTCCGAACGGCGACATCCCGGAATCGGGCTGCCCCTGATTGATAATGGCCCGAATGGTGGTGTCGTCGCGGGTCGCCAGATACTGGCCGGTGCTGATCGGCGGAATCACCAGATCGGGATTGGCCGGGTTGAGCCCGCCTTCTCCAAAATCGCCGTGGCAATCGGCGCAGTTGTCGGCGTAGAGCGGTTGCCCGGCGATCGCCGGCGACCCCTGCGCAGCGTCGAACGCGTAGGCCGTGAGGGCGTCGATCTGCTCGACGGTCAGGATCTGGCCCCACACCGGCATGGTTTCGTGTGAGCCGCCCTCTGCGATGATTAGGGTCGCCTCCTCCCGGTCCGCGGCGGCGGGGACCTGGGCACCATGGCAGAACGTGCAGTGAGCCTCGTAGAGCGCCGCCGCGGCAGGATCGGTTGCGACGGGATCGACGACGTAGCTCGCCAGCACTGCGATCTCGCCATCGCTGAGAACGCCGCTCATGGCCGGCATCTGCTGGTGGCCCCCTCCGAGTTCGATGATGTGTCGCAGGTCCTCCTCGGTGCCTGCAAAGGCCACGGCGTTGCCGTGGCACGCCGAGCAGTTCTCAGCGAAGAGTCGATGACCGTCGGGGGCGATCAGGAAGTTCACCAGGGCGGAGGCAGCATCACCGGTCGGGACGTCGATCTCCAATCCGGCGTGGGCTTCGAAATCGGGGGCGTCGAGCGCCGCCCGCAATGTCAGCGGGTTGATGTTTCCGAGGGCTTCGGCGTCGTGGCAGTCGCTGCAGTTCCTTCGGAACACGTCGTTCCCGTTGGGCGACAGGATGAATCCGGCCAGGGCGTCGATCTCATCGTTGGTGAGGTCACCCGACCATGCCGGCATACCCGCATGCCCGCCCTCGGCGATGACGTCGCTGAGCGATACGCCGGCGGGAACGACGATCGAGGCGCTATGGCACCCGGCGCAGTTTTCTACATAGAGCATGGCGACGGGGTCACCTTCGAGGGCCTCCGCCGGCGGTGGGTTCTCGGAGACCGCGATGAAAGACAGCACGCCGATGGCGATGACGACGAAGAGTGTGCCTGCGAGAACGAACGGTCGCGCCAGGATATGGCGCTTCGGCGATCGATCGAGCCAAGGCAAAGCGATGATCAGAATCAACACGACGCTGGGGATCACGATGACGCCGACGAACTCGAGGTTCCCGGGGAAGTACTTCAGCAGTTGGAAGAGGTAGAGGAAGTACCACTCGGGCGTCGGTGTGAACGACGAATCGGACGGATCTGCCCGCTCACCGAGTTCGGCACCGATGAAGGCCGACAGCAGGATGAGTACCACAAAGACGATCAGAGAGACGACGGCGTCCTTGAAGAGGGCATCCGGCCAGAAGGGGATGCCCTTCTTCTTGGCCTCCTGATACTCCTCGCGGTATTGCTCTCTGCTCTCCTCGTCCACGTCAGTCCCCCTTCTTCGGGGGTGCGGAGATACCGACACGAATCACCAGGTAGAGGTGGACGCCGATAAGGAGCAGAAGAATCGCCGGCAGCACCCACACGTGGATACCGAAGAACCGCGCCAGGGTGACGGCGGACAGTTCCTCACCGCCGCGGGCGACCTCGAGCAGCGAGTCTCCGATACCCGGCGTGACCTCGATCATTCGAGTACCGACGACCGTCGCCCAGTAGGCCTTCTGATCCCATGGCAGGAGATAGCCGGTGAAGCCGAAAGCGATCGTCACCACCATCAGGCCGACTCCGGTCAGCCAGGTGACTTCCCGGGGGTACTTGTAGGAACCGTGGTAGATCACCCGGGCCATGTGGAGGCCCACCAGGATGACCATGGCCGTGGCGCCCCAATGATGGAGACCGCGGATCAGCCATCCACCGGCGAGTTCATCACTGATGTACTCGACCGTGTCGTAGGCATCCGCGGGGCTGGGGACGTAGTAGATCGTCAGGAGGATCCCGGTGACGATCTGGTTCACGACCACGAACAACGTGGCGCTGCCCAATGTGTAGAGCCAGTTGACCTTTGGGATGTTCCGAAGGAACACCGCTGACTTGATATCGCTCCACCCGGTGCGTTCATCGATCCAGTTGGAGAATCGTCCACTCACGTCACACCTCGAGGCTCACCTGAATCTGTCCGTTTTCGACCCGAATCTCGTAGGTCTCCAGTGCCCGGGGCGGCGGACCGTCGATGACGTCACCGGCCTTGGAGAAGACTGCGTTGTGACAGGGGCAGAAGAAGCCGGTGTCGTCGACGAAGCGCACCCTGCAGCCGAGGTGTGTACAGATGTTGGAGAGGCCTTTGAACGTCCTGCCGTCCTCGGTGAGGATGTAGACGGCGACCTCCTCTTCGGTGGACTCCCAGGCATTCGTTCTCACGATGGTCGTCTTGAAGAGGGTGGGAACGCCGAGTTCGACCTTGTCGGCCGCGCCGAGGGGGAACCACTCACGGCCCCTGGTCTGCCGGCGGGAGGGTCCGATGAGATAGGCCACCGAAGGGATCGCCCAGCCGGCGATGATGGCCCCGCCGATTCCGAGCGTCACCGCTCCGAGAAAGCGCCGACGTGTGACGGAATCGGCCAAACGTTCATCTCCGGATGGTGGGCCCTGCGATGATTGCGTCACTTTAGGGCTCTCTGCCCGACGCGGCGGAGCCGGGCCCGAAGGCCCGGCTCCAGCTCATCGCAGGTATGGGTACTGGTTACGGCCTGGTCATCCCCGCATTGGCGCCGAGGTCACCAAGTGCGTCGTACAGCATCTGGATGACGTACTTGCCGTTGTGGGCGAAGGCTCCAGGATCCTTCAGCGCGTACTGATAGATGTACGCAGCCTGCAGGAGCCGCGGAGTCCAGGTGTTGTACTTGTTCGGGTAGATGCCCTCGCCGGGATCCGGCACACCGTTCTCATTCGAGTCAACGAAGAAGTACGGGTAGGCATGCGAGTCGTAAATGATCGCAGCCATGTTCGGATCCGCTGCTGCGTATGCCTGTATGGCGGCATACAGCGCCTCGGCCATCGTGGTGATCTCAGCGGCCAGGCCTTCGGCAGCATCGCCGTCACCGTCGTAGTCGACGGCGTCGTCGCCCCCGGCCCTGATCGCCGTCGGGTCCTCGGTGCCATGGCAGCCTGCGCAGGCTGCGACTTGGACCTCGAGCGTGTGAGCGTCGTGGCACTCCGTGCAGACGTTGAACGAGTCAACGTGTCCGAACTGTCCCACGTACTCCTTGCCCGGGTACTCGAATCCACCCATAGCGTCGGTGCCGAACAGCGTGGCGCCGGCTGCGAAGTAGTGGATGTTGATGAACCCGAGGTCCTCGCTGACCGTGTCGGCGGCGATGCCTTCAACTGCTCCGAGGACGGAGTTCGTCGAGGAACGGCCCTGGTGGCAGTTCAGGCACAGGTTCGAGCCGAGATCATCCAAGGCAAGTGTCGCCCCGCTCGGGAACGGCACCTCAGCCGACTCGAATCTGCTCCACGTTCCCAGGTCGTTGTGGCAGGTGCTGCAGAGCAGCCCATTCGACGGATCCTGGGTGATCTCGACGCCTTCGGTCAGGAAGAGCGGCAGCCCGGCTGCCGTGTGGCAGCGTGAGCAGCGGCTCGACACCACCGCCGGGTCGTCCTCATCCCAGTGACGGAATGCCTCTTCCGATCCGGCGAAGTGGCCGTGGTCGATCCGGTGCAGTGCATCGAGCGAAACCGGGGTGCCGAGGGCACCGTTCAGGTCGTCGATCGAGTCGTACAGCAACTGGATGATGTACTTGCCGTTGTGGGCGTAGGCGCCCCCGTCCTTCGACGCCAGTTGGTAGTTGTGCGCCGCCTTCAGGAGACGCGGTGTCCAGGTGGCGTACTTGTTCGGGTAGATGCCTTCACCCTCGGTGACTTCACCGTCTCCGTCGCCATCGATGAAGAAGTACGGATACGAGTGCGAGTCGTAGACGACCCCGACGCCGGCAACCTCGGTGGCATATGCCTGGATGGCGGCATAGAGCAGCGCCTTCACGCCCTCGATCTCGTAGTACATACCTTCGTCGACGTCGCCGTCACCGTCGTAATCCACGGCGGATGCCAGCGTGCGGATGTCCTTCGGATCCTCCGCGGAGTGGCAATTCACGCACGTGCTCGCCTTGATCTCGGTCGAGTGCGGGCTGTGGCAGTCGGTGCAGCTCTCGAAGCCTTCGACGTGGGTGAAGAAGGCGTCGTAGGTCTTGCCGTCGTACTGGAAGCCACCCAGGGCCTCAGTGCCGTACTTGACGGCGGCAGCCGGGTAGTAGTGGACGTTGAGGAAGCCGAGCTCCTCGTTGACCACATCGTCTTCCATGCCCTCAACTGCAGCAGCGATGCTCACGCCGGACTGACGTCCCTGGTGGCACTGCATGCAGACGGCTTCGGAGCCGAGGTCGGCGAGTTCAACGCCCGACGGCATCACGACACTGTCCATGGCCCGGGTTACCGAGTTGTGGCATGTCGTGCAGCTGATCACCGTGTCCACTGCGTGGTCGGCGTCGACGGTGCCGAAGTCGGAGCCGTCGGTTCCCAGGAAGTCCTGGAAACCGCCGTCGCTGTGGCACTTCGCGCAGAAGGACGGAATGACCATTGGGTCGTCCTCATCCCAGTGGCGGAACGCCTCCGCGGTCCGATCGGCGTGCGGCGAGTTCTCCCAATCCGCGAGCGCGGGAATCGCCAGCGGCGGTTCTTCGGGCTCGGGGATGGTGGTGGTCGTCGTTGTCTCTGGTGGCGGTGCCGTCGTGGTCGTCGCCGGTGCCGCCGTGGTCGTGGGTGCCGCCGTCGCGCTGGTCGTGGTGGCGTCATCGTCGTCGGTACAGGCTGCAGCCATGACCAGAACAAACGCCAACACGAGCGCCAGAACGGCCCCGTGTCTGCTTCTCATAGGTATCCCCCACCTGCGTGTAGGTCCTTCGTATTGTCGCCGACACGCTGTCGGATTGGTTAGGGCCATTGGTCCTTAGCGACAGGGCGTCGCGAAAACGGTGGGCCTTATGACACAAAGCATTTACTTATTGATGAGACATTGCAACTTCGGACCCTGGCGGTGCCGGCACCTCCGGCCGATGCTGGGAGGGAGAGAGAGGAACCACCATGAAGACCGGTCTCGGTCGGGGAATCAGCTCGGTAGCGTTCGTGCTGTCCGCCACCGGCACGGTGTTCCTGCTCCTCGCGCTCGCGATGCTCGGTCCATACGCCGATCGCGAAGCGCTGTCGCTCCCATGGGCCATTGTTCTGTGGGGTCTGGTAGGGATCGTCACCTTTGTCTTGGTGATGAGAGTGTTGGTCATTGCCCTCACCGCCCTCGCCGGCCTGGCGTGGGGAGCGAAGAAGGGAGCAGTCGCAGCCGCCCAACTGTTGAGGGCACTCGTTCTGCGCTAGCAGACGCTGTGCTTGTCTTGCCCGGGCGGGGCCCCAACCCCGCCCTTCTCCGCAACGTGGGGCCCCAACCCCACGGCGGCCGTCCCGTCGTGTTGCGGGGAGCTCTGGCACAAGACCGCGCTGTCGTGTTGCGGCGCGGGCTCACATTGCCCGTCGCCTGTCACCCGTCGCTGGTTGCTCGTAAACTCCCCGGGTGCTCGAGACCATCGTCGATCTGCGCGAGGTGGGGGTGCGCATCGGCGACACTCCGATTCTTCGCAACCTCACGCTCTCCGTTGCCTCCGGTGAGGTCGTCGGCCTCATCGGCCACAACGGTTCCGGGAAGACCACCCTGCTCCGGGTGGTCTCCACCCTGCTGCCGCCGACCGATGGGAAGGGCACGATCCTCGGTGCGGCACTCGATGCCGAGGACTGCTACGACGTCCGGCATCGCATCGGCCTGATCGGCCATCAACCGGGCCTCTACCCGCAACTGACACTGCAGGAGAACATCTCGTTCGTGGCCCGGATGCGGGGAGTCCCCATCTCCGAGGTACCGCTGGTGTTGGATCGGGTCGGTCTCGGCTTGGCCCGGGGCCGCAAGGCCTCCGCCTGCTCTCATGGAATGCAGCGGCGCGCCGAATTCGCCCGCCTCGTCCTCACCAAGCCGGACCTGCTGCTGCTTGACGAAGCGCATGCCGGGCTCGACCCGCAGGCGGCGGACCTGGTGGCCCACCTCGTGGCCGGGGTCCGAAGCCGGGGTGGGGGAGCCATCGTGGTGTCCCATGAGCACGCCCGGATCGCCCCACTGGTTGATCGGTTCGTCGAACTGCAGGGCGGATCCCTGGTCGCCACCGAATGGAGCGGTGAGTGATGCCGTCGTTCTGGCGCCAGGCCACCGAGATCGCCCGCAAGGACCTCCGCACCGAGGTTCGATCCGGAGAGGTCCTCATGATCACGGTGCCCTTCGGTGCTGCCGCACTGATGCTGGTGCCGCTGGCGATCAGCACCGACGCCCCCCTTCTGGAGCGGATCGGCCCGGGGATGTACTGGAGCGTGGTCTTGCTGTTCGGCGTACTGGTGATGATCCGCCAGAGCGCCGGCGAAGGTCGCGCCCAGGAGGATCTCGTGGCACTCCTCGGCGTCGACGCCGCCGCCCGCTTCGTCGGGCGCACCGGTGCAACCTTCCTGCTGATGCTGCTGTTCGAGGTCGTTCTGGCGCCGGTGGCACTCGCCCTATACGGGACCGATCCGGCCGGGTGGTGGTGGATGCTCGCGGTGCTTCCGCTCGTTGCCATGGGGCTGGCATTGCTGGGAACGCTGGCCTCGTCGATCGCTGCCAGCGTCGCGTCGTCCACCCTCGTGCCCCTCATCGTGGTGCCGATGGCGGTGCCGATGCTGCTTGCCGCCACCCAGATCCTCGAAGGTTTGCGGATCGACGGAACTATCCTCGGCTGGCTCCTGCTGCTTGTGGTGATGGACTTGCTACTGGCAGTAGCGGGAGTACTCAGCGCCCGGCCCTTGCAGGAGGCGACACGGTGATTGCACGGAGATGGCTCGACGTCGCGGCAGTCGGCACGCTGCTGACCGCACTCGTCGTCGGCCTGGTGGTTCCCCCCGAGGAGACCCAGGGCGATCTGGCCCGGATCATGTTCGTTCACGTCCCGGCCGCCTGGCTCGCCTATCTCGCTTTCGGGATCACGCTGCTGGGGAGTGCGCTCTACTTGATTACCAAGAAGATCAAGTGGGATCGGCTGGCCGCCGCTTCTGCGGAGGTCGGGGTCTACTTCACCGGCCTCACTCTGGCCCTCGGCATGATCTGGGGGAAGCCGACCTGGGGCGTCTGGTGGACCTGGGACGCCCGTCTCGTGCTCACCGCGGTCATGTTCTTCGTGTATCTCGGGTACCTGGCGCTGCGCCGCGGCATCCCCGATGTTGAGCTTCGAGCCCGCCGTTCCGCCTGGCTCGGGGTCCTCGGCGTGATCCAGATCCCCGTCGTGCACTTCTCGGTGCTGTGGTGGCGGACGCTCCATCAGCCACCGACGCTGCTGCGTCCTGGTGAGATGCAGATGGATGCTCCGTTTTTCGGAGCTTTGATGACGTCGCTGTTCGCATACACCGTGGTCTACGCCGCCCTGGTGAGGCGCAACATCGAACGCCAGGAGCTCGAGGCCAAGCTGGGTGACGCGATGGCGTCGGAGGAGATCGAGGTGGCCGGTGCGGCCATCCAGGCACCGGACTACGGAGAGGTGAACTGATGTCCGAGTGGGGCTGGGTCGCCTTCGCCTTTGGTGTGACTTATGCGTCGATGCTGACCTACGCTTCCTGGTCGGCACAACGGCTGCGAACGGTGCGGAAGAAGCTTGAGGAGTGGCGATGAACAAGCGGTACGCGATGTTCGTGATCCCGGCGATCGGCCTGGTGGCCATCATCGTCGGGTTCCTCATCTTCAACCTGAGTGATGCCCTGGTGTATTACCGGACCCCGACTGAGGTCCTCGAGGAGGTCACCGCGGATCCGGACAACCGGATGCGGCTCGGCGGTCAGGTCGAGGCCGGCACGATCGTCGCCACCACGGATGGGGTCGACTTTGTCGTGACCGATGGGGTCAACGCCATCGAAGTCAGCCACACCGGCTCTCCGCAGCAACTGTTCCAGGAGGGCATCGGCGTCGTAGTCGAGGGTGCCTGGGACGGCAGCCGCTTCCACAGTGACACGATGATCGTTAAGCACGACGAGCAGTACCGCACCGACGACGAGGTCTACGAGCCGCCCCACGACGTCGAGGGATAGGCCCACTTCCGTTCGGTAGGTTGGGTGCATGCCCGATTTCACCAAGCGGGTCGCCAAGGCAATCGCCGGAGAACTCCATCCGGGTGAGGCCATCGTCAAAGCGCTGTCCGCCCAACCTCCCGGCTCGCTCACGCGGGGAATCAACGAGACCGGAGACACCTATCGGGGCATGTACCGGGGCCGCAAGGAGAAGCAGCGGCACGAGGCGGAGGCCGCCGGGATGGCAGCAAGGATTCCGCCTCGCAATGTGTTCCTGACGCTGACAGAGCGCAGACTGCTGATCCACACGATGTCCAAGCTCGGCTCCCCGGAAGAGCTGGTCGCCGACGTCCCCTTCGATCAGATCGGCAGGGTCGATTTCGAAGCGAAACGGTTCGGGAGCGGGTCCCTCGACCTGGTGTTCATCGATGACACCGGCATCGACATCCTCATTGTGCAGCGTCAGCGGCCGGAAGAGTTCGTCGCCGCCTGGGAGCATCTCCGCCCGTAGCCGTCAGCACGCTGATCGCCACGCCGGTCCCGATTCCGAGTACTCCGAGCGCGCCGAAGAGGGTGACAGTTTCTCCGGTGGCGATCACCGACGACAGCAGGCCCACCAGCGGTACGCCCATGAAGATCAGGGAGATGGTGATGGCTCGGAGGCTGAGCGCAACGATCTGGCGGGCCCAGGAGACGAACCCAGTCGCCACGATTCCCTCGTAGGCGACGATTGCGATGAACCGCGGAGACCAGTCGATCTCGGGGGCGCCTTCCACGATCGGGGCGGCGATCAGGAGGACGGCGGTCGCGATGCCCAACTGCCAGGGGAGGGCAACGGCAGGTCCGGTCTCCCACTGGTGCCCTCGAGTGTGCACGATGATGCCGCCGGCGACGATCGCCGCTCCGAGCAGGAGGCCATGCCCGATCAGGATGTCACGATCGGACCAGTCGAATTGCCACGGTTCGAACAGGAGCACGATCCCGGTGATCCCAACGACGAGCCCGACCCGGCGGCGGGCGCTCATTCGCTCCCGAAGCACGATGGCCGCAATTGGAACGGCCCACAGCCCGGCCGTCCACACCAGCACTGAGGATCGCCCCGCCGGGATGAACTCGAGGCCGGCGAATACGAGCCCGAGCTGCAGGGCGAGTCCACCGAGTCCGACGGTGAGCACGATCGGCCAGTCGTTTGTCGGTGGGACCCGGAGGCGGCCGGTGACGGCTCCGGCGGCGACCACCACGAGCGCCGCCGCACCCACCCGGACGGCGCCAAACCACACCGGGGTGATGGACTCGAGGCCCGTCTTCATGATCGGCCAGTTGATGCCCAGGAAGAAGACGACCAGACCCAGCAGGATCAAGGCGCGGGCGACCGAGGGTGCCTTGGCTCTCCGCGCCGGCGCGCCGGCGTCCTGGATCGGCTGCATGCTGGAGAGCGTAGGGCGGGATCGAAGAGGTGCTGTGGGCGACCGTCCCCTTCTCGAGTCATCCGCGTGGAGTGCGCAACTAGCCTCGGGGAATGAGGAGAGAGGCGCGTATGAGCCCCGAGCGGCAACAGAAACTCCTGTGGTGGCGGAATCCGGTCGGCCCGGACAAGGAACCCGAGACCGGGAAGGCCATGTTGTGGAACACGGTCATCTGGCTCGGCGTCGTTGCGCTGTGCATCGTCATCGTCCTTGTTCTGCTGGTCGTGTTCTAGGTTCCGTCCGTCCTGAGCGTTCGTGCAGTTCGCATAGCGAACTGCCAAGCTCCGCGTAGCGGAGCCGCCCACTACCGTCGGGTGATGGCGACCATTCGACGCTTCACCGACTCCTGCCTGCTGGTGACGACCGGCGACGGCACCACCCTGTTCGATCCCGGCTTGTATGCCTTCGGCAACGATCTCATCGACCTCGAAACCATCGGCGATGTGCAGCGGGTGCTCATCACCCACGAACACGACGATCACGTCAAGCCCGAGTTCATCCGCTGGCTCATCGACCGCGGTGAGGATGTGCAGGTTTTCGCCAATCAGGCGGTGGCCGACATCCTTGCCGGCGACGACATCGAGGTGTCGACGGACACCCCACTCGGCACGAGCTCAGAGGATGTCGTCCATGAACTCATTCCGACGGGTGCCCAGCCGCCAAACCGCAGTTGGACGATCGACGGACTGCTGACCCATCCCGGCGATAGCTACCAGCCGACCACGACCGCGCCGGTCCTGGCACTCCCGCTGCTGGCGCCGTGGGGCACCACCACCAAGTCGGTGGAGTTCGCCCGTCGCCTCGGCCCGGCCCAGGTGGTCCCGATCCACGACTTCTACTTGAGCCAGAGCGGGCGGCAATGGGTGACCGGTCTGGCGAAGCGCGTGCTCGCTGCGGACGGCATTGAGGTGGTCCCCCTGGACTGGGGCGAGAGCTACTCGGTGTGAACCGGTTCCCTTTCCCCCTTGCGGGGGAAGGTGGCCGACGGCGTAGCCGTCGGACGGATGGGGGGGTAGACGAGTGGTCCGGAGAGAGTCGCGCTGTAGGGGAAGTGAGGGCTTGCTACTTCCGCACCCGCTTCTTCGCCGCTTCCCGCCCCCGGTCGAGCAGCTTGCGAGCGGCGGGGAACTCTTTGGCGAGCAGCGCCAGTCCGCCGGCGATGACCACGAGCCCGGGCCCGGGAAGCACGAGCAGCGCGACGCCGGTGGCCACGGTGGCGCCGCCGACGGTTCCCACGACTGCTTTGCGGACCAGATTGCGTCGCATGACGCGAAGTGTATGGATCGCCGGCCGCTACCCGCGGATCAGCAGATCCGGGGCAACTGCTCTCCGACCTGGGTATCGACCACCCGGGTGGCCCCGATGCCGGTCTTGGCGATCACCATGCCGGGATGAGAGTCGACGACTTCACCGATCTGAGCTGAATTCACGCCGAGTTCGTCGGCCCGCATGATCTCGAGGGCCCGCTCGGCATCGGCTGCAGGAACGAAGACGACCATCTTTCCCTCGTTGGCCACGTAGAACGGGTCCATCCCCAGCAACTCGCAGGCCGACGCCACCGCCCGCTCCACCGGGAGACTCAATTCGTCGACCACCACACCGGCGGCGGCGACCCGGGCGATCTCGTTGAGCGTTGCGGCCAGCCCACCGCGCGTCGGGTCACGGAGTGCATGAACTTCGATCCCTTCTTCGAGCAGCGCCGCCACCAGGTGGTTCAGCGAAGCCGTATCCGACCGGATGGCCGACTCGAACTCCAGGCCTTCGCGCACACTCATGATCGCCATGCCGTGATCGCCGATCGTCCCGCTCACCAGGATCCGGTCTCCCGGCCGCACGTTGCGCGGATGGATGTCGACACCCTCGGGGATGATCCCGATGCCGGTGGTGTTGATGTACACCCCGTCGCCGTGCCCTCGGTCGACCACCTTGGTATCCCCGGTGACGAGCTGCACGCCGGCGTGCTCGGCCGCCTTGGCCATCGATTCGGAGATCATGCCGAGCTCGTCGATGGGCATTCCCTCTTCGAGAATGAACGCGACGCTCACGAACAGCGGGGTGGCGCCGGCCATCGCAACGTCGTTGACGGTCCCGTTGATCGCGAGCTCTCCGATGTTCCCGCCAGGGAACACCCGGGGGCGTACCACGAAGCTGTCGGTCGACATGGCGATGCGGCCCGACGGCAGGTCGAGGGTGGCGGCATCACCGAGTCCGCGCAGGTGCTCGTTGTCGAAGGCCGGGAGGAAAAGGTGCTCGACGAGTTCGGCCGACAGCTTCCCTCCTCCGCCGTGACCCATGACGATGTTGGGCTGGTTCCGGAGTGGGGCCGGGCAGGCCCAACCGTCGATGGTGGCGCCATCGCTCACGACGTCACTCCTTCGATCTCAGCGAACCGTCCGTATGTGTAGTAGGCGGCACAGGCACCTTCACTCGACACCATGGTGGCCCCGAGCGGCGAGCGGGGAGTGCACTCGTTGCCGAAGGCCTCACACTCGTTCGGCTTGATCAGGCCCTGGAGCACCTCACCCGACCGGCAGACGGCCGGCTCCTGCGTGGCGATGTCCTCGACCTTGAACCGGCGTGCCGCATCGAAATCGGCATACCGCTCGGAGAGCTCCCAGCCGCTGCCGGGGATCATCCCGATCCCGCGCCAGTTGCGATCGGTCACCTCGAAGACATCGGCGATCAGCTTCTGAGCGGGCTTGTTGCCGGCGTAGTTCACGGCCCGGGGGTAGGCGTTCTCCGCCGAGGCATTGCCGGATTCGAGCTGCACCACCGTCTTGCGGATGCCTTCGAGCACGTCGAGAGGCTCGAATCCGGTGACCACGATCGGGACTCCGTACTCCTCCACGATCGGGACGTACTCGGCGTAGCCCATCACCGAGCACACATGGCCGGCTGCCAGAAACCCCTGAACCCGGTTCACCGGCGAGTGGAGGATTGCCCTGATCGCCGGCGGCACCAGCACATGGGAGACCAGCATCGAGAAGTTGGTGATCCCGTGCTGCTTCGCCTGATAGACGGCCATGGCGTTGGCCGGCGCGGTCGTCTCGAACCCGATCCCGAAGAACACGACCTGTCGGTCAGGGTTGTCTCGTGCGATGGCGAAGGCGTCGAGCGGGGAATACACGATCCGGATGTCACCGCCGCCGCCTTTGATCTGGAAGAGGTCGGCGTTGCTGCCGGGAACCCGCAGCATGTCTCCGAAGGAACAGAAGATAACGTCGTCGCGGGCCGCAATGGCGAGCGCCTTGTCGATGGTTTCCAGCGGTGTGACGCACACCGGGCATCCCGGCCCGTGGACCAGTTCGATGTTCTCGTTCAGCAGCTTGTCGATCCCGTTGCGGATGATGGAATGCGTCTGCCCGCCGCACACCTCCATGAGGACCCAATGCTGGGTGGTGATCCGGTCGATCTCATCGAAGAGCTTCCTGGCCAGCTCGGGATCGCGGTACTCGTCGAGGTACTTCATCCGTGCACCGCCGCACGACCTTGAGCGCGCTCAGATGCGGCCAGGAACGCCGCCGGCTGCGTCCTCGTCCTCGACGCATTTCGGCCAATGCGCCTTCGTTCTGCGTCCTTGCCGGACGGCACCCCTGCCTCGCCCTGAGCATCACCCAGGCCGTACGACGGAGCACATTGCGCGTTATAGAGGATCATGGATGATCGAATTCAATCCTCGCCCCGGGCGATCGCCTCCTCTTCGGCGAGCGCCACGTTGGCGTCCAGTTCCCCGGCGAGGATGCCCATCTCCCGCATCAGTGCCAGGGTTTCGTGGGCAGATTCCTCGTCGACCATGGTGATCGCAAACCCGACGTGCACGATCACGTAGTTCCCGATCTCGGCCTCAGGGACGAAGGTGAGGGCGACCTCTTTGAGGATGCCGTCGAAATCGACCTTCCCCATCTGGGTGCCGTCGCGCTCATAGAGCTCGACGATCTTGCCGGGGATCCCGAGACACATGTCCTGTTACCTCCGTCCTGCGAGCGCAATCTGCCCCAGCGCGAGACCCCCATCGTTGGGGGGCACGAGCCGGTGAACCAGAACTTCGAACCCGGCCGCCTCCAGACCCTGTGCGGCCCCTTCGAGCAGCGTCACGTTCTGGAAGACGCCGCCGCTGAGGGCTGCGGTGTCAACATGGTACAGCCGCCTCAGATGCTCGGCCGCCGCGACCACGGCCTGGATGACCGCACGATGGAACCGGCTGGAGATGGCCCCGACGGGCGTTCCGGCCACGACATCGGCCACCACTGCGGCCACCACCGGCCCCGGATCCAGAACCAGCCCGTCGGGTCCCTCGATCAGTTCGAACCGGTACTCGCCGGGGGCGTCGGGAGTTCCGAGGGCCTCCAGTTCGATCGCAGCTTGACCCTCGTAGGTGATTTGATGTCGCACTCCGGCGATGGATGCGACCGCGTCGAAGAGCCGCCCCATGCTCGTCGTGGCGACACTGTTGAGGCCGGTGTCGAGCTGATGGCGCACGATGTCACGCTCGTCACCGGGTGCTGCGGCCACCGCCGGGATCTGGTCGCTCCACTCGACGCCTGCCGCGTCGAGATGGGAGAGTGCCATCCGGTAGGGCCGTTGCACCGCAGCATCACCGCCCACGAGTTGCGCGGCGCCGAGATGCCCGCCCCGTTCGAATCCGCCGAGATCCCCCACGAGAAGTTCGCCGCCCCAGATGGTTCCGTCCGTGCCGTATCCAGTACCGTCGAAGCTGAACCCAATCACCGGATCCACCCGGCGGTGCTCTGCCATCACCGAACCGATGTGGGCATGGTGGTGCTGGACGTGGACGATCTGGTCCGGGTAGTTCTCCTCGGCCCAGCGGGTTGAGAGGTACCGGGGATGGAGATCGGCGACGACCAATTCCGGTTCGATCCGGAACACGCCGGCCATGTGGTCGACGGCGTCGGTGAAGGCCATCAGAGTTTCGAAGTTCTCCATGTCGCCGATGTGCTGGCTCATGAAGGCCTGGGTTCCGGCGGCCAGGCAGAAAGTGGCCTTGAGTTCGCCACCCACCGCAAGCGCGGGTGTGACCGGCTCCGGGAGCGTCACCGGGAAGGGTGCATACCCCCGGCTGCGCCGGATTGGAAGGTCACCACCCGCCGCCACCCGCATCACCGAGTCGTCACAGTGCACGTGGATTGCTCGATCGTGCAGGAGCAAGGCGTCGGCCAAGGTCACCAGCTTGGTCCGTGCTTCCTCGTTGTCCTTGGCGATCGGCTCATTTGCGAGGTTGGCCGACGTCATCAGCCACACGTCGCCGGGCTCGAGGAGCAGGTGGTGGAGGGGTGAGTAGGGGAGCATCACGCCGATGCGGGTGTTGCCCGGCGCGATTCCTTCGCTGAGGTCGCTGCCTGCTGCCTCGGCGACGAGGACGATCGGGCGCTGGGGCGCGGACAGCAGTTCGACTTCCTCCTGGGTGATATCGGCCACCGCAATGGCGGTGTCGAGATCCGCAGCCATGACGGCAAACGGCTTGGCAGTCCGGGCTTTTCGCTCTCGCAGGGTTCGGACGGCGTTGTCGTTGCGCGCATCGCAGGCAAGGTGGAAGCCGCCGATTCCTTTGATCGCCACGATGCGGCCTTCTGCGATGAGTCTCCTCGCCTCGGCGATGGCGTCGGGCACCTCGGGTGCGGTTCCCTCTGCCTCGAGCCACACCCGGGGCCCGCAGGCCGGACAGGCATTCGGCTGGGCGTGGAACCGGCGATCGACCGGGTCGTCGTACTCGGCCTCGCAGGCGGGGCACATGACGAACGGCGCCATCGTCGTCAGCGGCCGGTCGTACGGGGTGTCCCGGGTGATGGTGAATCGTGGCCCGCAGTTGGTGCAATTGATGAAGGGGTAGCGGTAGCGGCGGTCGGCCGGATCCTGCATCTCCCGCACACAGTCGGCGCACACTTCGAGATCCGGCGACACCAGCGTGGTGGCCGAGTCGTCCCGCCGGCTCTCGACGATGGTGAACCCGTCCTCGCGACGCGGAGTCATCCCCCGGCGGTCGATGTGATCGATGTGTGCCAACGGCGGGGGATTCGTCTCGAGGTCGTCGATGAAATGATCGATGTCGTCGGCCGGCCCCTCGAGTTCGATGAAGACACCGGCGCCGTCGTTGCCGACGAACCCGCTCAGGCCGAGGCCGGTCGCCAATTGGTAGACGGTCGGGCGAAACCCGACCCCCTGCACGACACCGGTGATCCGAAGCTGCTCCCGGACGATGCGCTGCTCGCTCATCAGGCCGCCACCGTACCGGTGTGGGCACCGGCGCCGGAGGGGGCCAAGGACCCGAGTGTGCCCGACTAATGGCAGCGTCGAATCAGGACCCCGGATCCCGATCACGAAGCCGTCTGCTGCTCCTCGACCGGTTCTGCCGCGGGGAGAGCGATCTCGTCGGGCTCGAATCGAGGATCAGGGAACTCGAGTGGCTCCGGTTCCACCATGATCACGCGCTGCTGCTCGCCGATGTCCACGGGTTTCTCCTCTTCAGTTGGGTCTCCAAATGGCTCGCGACCGTCGCTGTAGGGAACCTCATCGGGGCTGCTCCCGGTCGTGGCGCATACGGCACGGAACCGGGGCTCCGTCCAGGTGGTCCGCGCCCCTTCGAGCCGCCCCTCGGCGAACCACCATCGATTTCACCGCAGCCTGCCTTCCCGTTGTCGAAGAAGCTGCGTATCTGGGTCTCCGGTTGGACCTCGCCTGCTTCTAGGTGTACTCGGTCAGGACGTTGGTTACGGATTTGGGTAGGTGAAGACCT
>CAZEHO010000008.1:0-13204 GCA_964511945.1 uncultured Acidimicrobiia bacterium
GAGCAAGTTGGTACCTCGTTCTGGGCAGAAGGTCGACTCGGCGGTAGCAGTTCGGTCGCCTCAGCACTCCTGTAGCTATGTAACCGCCATTCCCTTCCAGGTTCGAGTGGCGGCATAGGCGCTTGGTGCATTGAACCCGAACCTATGCACCTGGTCAGCGGCGCTCCCGCGGTCGACATCCGGCCGGCACTCTCGATGCGGTCCCGAACCTTCAGAAGGGACACTGGTGGGCGGTGGCACGTATCGGGCAGGTTGGGTTTGAGTCCCCTCGGGACCACTGTGAGAGCTTCGCTGCCGTCGGACTTCCGTTTGTGTTCTTCATCTCGCCGCCGAGGGACCTGCACCGGACGCCTGGTGACCCTATGGCGGAGTGCCCCTCCATCACAGATCCCCGACCCTGCTTGGCCTACGTCACCGCCACCACCGAGCTCCTTGGTCGGTTTCTGCTTGAGTACCCAGCCCCTCATGCCGATCTGTGGAGTGGGTCGAAGGAACCGAGGCGATGGCTCTAAGGTCCACGTTGAAACTAAGGCTGGCCACCGCCGGATTGGTGGCTGGCCTCGCCATCCTTGCTGTCTCAGCAAGGGATTCCGGCGCCTTCTTTTTCGACGCAACGCACAACGCCGCGAACACCTTCGAGGCTGGAACCTGGGTTGATCCCCTCTACCTGCGTGGAGATACATCGCCGCCCCACTCGCTGTTGTCAGAGCCCTTTCCGACCGCGACCAGCTTGCCCAACTACGACCCCGGACGAGACAGCGCTCCCGGCCTGTTGATCGCCAAGGGCGGGGCTGGCTACAACGAAAGCGACTCCGTCAAGTATCACATCTGGGTGAACACGGCGCTCGACGTCTCAGAGCTTCACGACGCCGTCTCGCTGACATTCTGGAGCGCCGTCAAGGACTTCGGGACCGAAAAACAAGCACGGGTACGGGCGTACCTTGTCACCTCGGACGCCACCGGAGGGAACCGAACACTCCTCGACAGCGGCGAGGTAGCCGATTCGAATTGGGGTGCAGCAGATGGCAGCTGGGAGCAGTACAGCATCGACTTCGGCACCGTCACGGCAACTGTGCCCGCCAACCGCTACCTGGCACTCGTGCTGATCGTCGACGGTGGTTACTCCGCTGATGACCTCTGGTTCGCGTACGACACGACCACTTACACCGCCCGGCTCGACTTCCCCTGATCCTGCTCGCGGGTCGCCGATAAGGCGACAGCGTTCTCCGGGAGCTCACAGCGCTCCAGCCAGTTGGGCACATCGAAAACCCCGTCCCTGTGATGAACTCCTTCTTGCGCTGACCCTCTCGATAACCACGAATAGACCTCCTCGTACTCCGCGCGGGGGATCACCCGCCAGTCGATCACCACACCATGCCGCCCGCGGTAAGCCGGGCACAGCCGGGGCCAATTCTTGTGATGAATGGCCAGATCTGATACCATTGGACTCAGATTTCTTGAGAGCAGAGGAGCGGATTCGTGGATCTGAACCGATTCACCCACAAGTCCCAGCAGGCTGTGATCGGTGCCCGCACCGAGGCCGAGAGGCGCAACCATCAGAGCGCCGCCCCGGGGCATCTGCTCGCCGCCCTCCTGGGCCAGACCGACGGCATCACCATGCCCGTTCTGGCCAAGCTCGACATCGATCCCGGTGCGCTGCGTGGCGAGTTAGAGGTGCTCCTGGAGGCGACGCCGATGGTATTCGGTGACACCGAGATTGCCTTCTCTCCCACCCTGATCCGGGTGCTCGAGAGGGCCGAGCGCGAACGTGATGCAATGAAGGACGATTACGTCTCGGTCGAGCATTTGCTCCTCGCGGTGGCCGCAGCCGACGATCCGGCCGGGGGTGTGCTCCGCAATGCCGGGGCTACCAAGGACGCCGTGCTCGGAGCACTGGCGCAGGTACGTGGCAACCAGCGGGTCACTAGCCAGGACCCGGAATCGACCTTCGATGCGCTCGAGCAGTACGGGAGAGACCTGGTCGAGGAGGCACGGGCCGGCAAGCTCGATCCGGTCATCGGCCGTGACGACGAGATCCGCCGAGTCATCCAGGTGCTGTCGCGACGCACCAAGAACAATCCGGTCCTCATCGGCGAGCCCGGCGTCGGCAAGACCGCCATCGTCGGGGGACTGGCCCGCCGCATCGTGGACGGGGACGTCCCCGAAGGGTTGAAGAGCAAGCGCGTCGTGGCGCTCGACCTCGGAGCCATGGTGGCCGGGGCCAAGTTCCGGGGTGAGTTCGAGGAGCGCCTGAAGGCCGTGCTCACCGAGATCACCGCCGCCGAGGGCGAAATCATCACCTTCATCGATGAGATGCACACGATCGTCGGTGCAGGTGCTGCCGAGGGCTCGATGGACGCGTCCAACATGCTGAAGCCGATGCTCGCTCGCGGCGAGCTGCGGCTGATCGGTGCCACCACGCTCGACGAGTACCGCAGGCACGTCGAGAAGGACGCCGCCCTGGAACGCCGGTTCGCCCCGGTCATGGTCGAGCCACCCTCGGCCGACGATGCCATCGGAATCCTCCGCGGCCTCAAGGAGCGCTACGAAGTGCATCACGGCGTCCGGATCACCGATGCCGCCCTGATCGCCGCTGCGGTGCTCTCGGATCGCTACATCACGGGCCGTCACCTGCCGGACAAGGCCATCGACCTCATGGACGAGGCGGCCAGCCGGCTCCGGATAGAGATCGACTCGATGCCGGAGGAGATCGACGAGCTCGAGCGCCGCCGCCGCCAGCTCGAGATCGAGAAGGCGGCGCTGTCGAAAGAGTCCGACGGAGCATCACTCGAGCGGCTCGAGGCCCTCGAGGCCGAACTGGCCGACACCGCCGAAGAGGTCGGCCGGCTGCAGGCCCATTGGACACTCGAGAAAGATGCGATCGCAGCCATTCGCACCACCAAGCAGCAGATCGAGGACGCCAAAGAATCAGCCGAGCAGGCCGAACGCGAAGGCGACCTCCAGCAAGCCGCCGAGCTTCGCTACGGCACCCAGCGGGAGTTGGAGCAGCAGCTCACCGATCGCCAGACCCAGCTTGAGAAGCTCCAGGCTGACCTCCGGATGCTCAAGGAAGAAGTGGATGAGGAAGATGTCGCCGAGGTGGTGAGCCGCTGGACCGGCATCCCGGTCACCCGGCTGATGGAAGGCGAGGTCGAAAAGCTGATCCACCTCGAGGAGCATCTTCACGAACGTGTGGTCGGTCAGGATCCCGCGGTGGTCGCGGTGTCGAACGCCATTCGTCGGTCCCGGGCCGGGCTCGCCGATCCGCACCGGCCGATCGGGTCATTCATCTTCCTCGGTCCGACCGGGGTCGGGAAGACCGAACTGGCCAGGGCGCTGGCCGAATTCCTCTTCGACGACGAGCGGGCAATGGTCCGCATCGACATGTCGGAGTACATGGAGAAGCACGCCGTGGCCCGGCTCATCGGTGCCCCTCCGGGCTACGTCGGGTACGACGAGGGCGGGCAGTTGACCGAGGCGGTGCGCCGCCGTCCCTACTCGGTGCTGCTGCTCGACGAAGTCGAGAAGGCGCACCCCGACGTGTTCAACGTGCTGCTGCAGGTGCTCGACGATGGGCGGCTGACCGACGGACAGGGCCGCACCGTGGACTTCTCCAACGTGGTGTTGATCATGACCTCGAACCTGGGCTCGGAACTCATCGATCCGGATCTCCCCGACGAGGTGGCCGGCGAACGCGTGCTCGATGTCGTTCGTCGCGAATTCCGCCCGGAGTTCCTCAACCGGGTCGACGACGTGATCGTGTTCACCCGGCTCAGCCGAGCGGACCTACGAAAGATCGTCGATATCCAGATCGAGTTGCTCCGGGACCGGCTTGCGGGCCGTCGCATCGATCTCGTGCTGACCGATGGGGCGAAAGACTGGCTCGCCGAACACGGCTTCGATCCGAGCTACGGCGCCCGCCCGTTGAAGCGCCTGATCCAGCGGGAGATCGGTGATCGCCTTGCCGTCGACCTCCTCGAGGGAAGGTTCCGTGACGGAGACACCGTGTACGTCGACGCCGGCGAGGGCGCACTCGTCCTGTCGGCGGAGTGAACACCGCACGGCCGTTCCGGGTCTAGCGTGGAGGCAGACGTCCCGGGAGGTCGGTGATGGAACGGGAATCCGCATCGTCTCGATGGCTCACCGTGGTAGTGGCACTCGTCGCCACCGCGATCATCGGACTCCTCACGGTCCTGGTGTTTCTGCTGATCCGTGACGACAACCCGGTGGGCGGAGCCACCACGGTTGCGGCGCCCAGCACCGCGGCCACAACCCTGGCCCCGACCACCGCCCTCCCACCGACCACCCAGCCGCCATCGACGACGACCCAGCCGCCGTCGACAACGGTTGCGTCGACCACCACCGCAGCACCGACCACCACCGCGGTGCCGACCACCACCGTGCCGCCGTTCGTCGGCGACACCGACGCCAAGGCCGGGGCTCCGGTCGGCGTCGCCACCGACCAGCGCGTTGTCGACATCCGCCACGCCCAGCGAGAAGGGTTCACTCGGGTGGTGTTCGACTTCGAAGACGGCGGCGGCATCCCCGGATACTGGGTCGGGTACAACGATCCAACCCACCTGGCGATCATCCTCCAGCCGATCGACATTGGAGACCCATTCGAGCCGGGGATCTTCAACGGTGCAGGGCAGTATCCGGTCGGTACCAATTCGGTAGTCGTCGTGTTCGAGGGCGGCATGGGCGGCGGCAGTGGTGAGTGGCAGTTCGATCTGCAAGTGGCTCCGAACCGGCCGTTCACGGTCGGGACCCTCGATGGACCACCGCGGGTGTACATCGACATCGGGGATTGAAGTTCTGATCCGCCGCGGCCGAACAGATCCCGGATAGCCTTCGGGCAGCAGGAGGTCCCGTGAAACTCAGACGCCTTGTCCTCGTTCTCGTCTCGTTGGTACTGCTCGCCGCCGCCTGCAGCGACGACGACGTGGCCCCGATCTCATCCACCACGTCCGCGGCCCCCTCCACCACCGCCGCCCCTCCGACGACACCGCCGCCACCACCGAGCACCACGACCACCGCACCGCCGCCCCCGACGACCACGACTGTCCCACCGCCACCCACCACCACGACGGCGGCGCCGACGACCACCACCACATCCACGACGACCACCACGGCACCATTTGCAGGAGACACCGACTCGAAGTCGGCCCCCGGGCCGATGTTCTCCACATTCGGGCTGCTGGAGAACATCCGGTTCGCTCAGCGGGAGGGGTTCACCAGGGTCGTGTTCGACTTCCAGGGAACTGAGGTTCCGTGGTGGGAAATCGGATATGCGACCGGACCGACATTCGAGGGCTCGGGCGGTCCACCGGTCCATGTCGCCGGTGACGCCTGGCTTCTGCTCACGATGTCGTCGAGTGGCTACGACCTTTCCGGCATCGAGATCGTAACGACTTACAACGGGCCCGACCCGGTTCCGGTGAACACCAACAGTGTCACCGAGGTCGCTCGTGTTGAGGACTTCGAAGGCATCAGCCAGTGGGTCATCGGTGTGAGCGGGGGCGAGAAGCCGTACCTGGTCGGCACCCTGCTCGACCCGCCCAGGATCTACATCGACATCCAGGACTGAGCGGGGACCACACGAGTCGACCACAATCCCCGGCCGGGTGCCCGGGAAAGGAGCAAGGCATGATCGACAAATCGGTGATCGTCACCGGAGCCAGCAGCGGACTGGGCCGTCACATCACCCGCCGCCTGGTTAACGAGGGAGCACGGGTCGTAGCCGCAGCCCGGCGTACCGATCGACTCGAGCAACTCGCCGCCGAACTGGCCGATGCCCCCGGCCAGATGGTTCCGGTCACGGCCGACGTCACCAGGATCGGAGATGTCGAAGCCATGGTCGCCGCTGCAATCGCCGCGTTCGGTGAGCTCGACGCCCTGGTCAACAACGCCGGAATGGAGATAATGGGGTCGATCGAGGAACTCTCGGAGGAGTCACTCGAGACCATGCTCCAGACCAACGTGGTCGGACCGTTCCTCTGCACCCGGGCCGCCCTCCCCCACCTCAAGCAGCGGGGCGGATCGATAGTGAACCTCGGCTCGACGGTGGTGCCGCGAGCGCCGCGCAACCGGTTCGGGTACGTCGGCACCAAGGGAGCGGTCGATGCGATGTCCCAGGCCCTTGCCGGCGACCTCGGTGTGTATCGGATCAGGGTCAACGTGGTTCGCCCGGGCGCCATCCCGTCGGAATTGCGGGGCCTTACCGAGGAGCAGGAGACGGAGACGCTGGGGAACCGGATCCTTCCGCTCCAGGCGCTCCCCGACCTCGGTCACGGGTCAGACGTCGCCTCGGTTGTGGCGTTCCTCGTGTCGGATGAGTCGGCGTGGATGACCGGCACGCTGATCAACGTCGACGGCGGGCACGCACTGGGCGGTTGAACGGCCGGTTGCTTGAGTCTCGCTGCGGCCCGGGGGCGACTACCTTGGGATCACCGAGACAGCGAGGAGGCAGTCGTGGACGAGGAACTCTGGCGCTGGATCTGGCTCGGCGCCGCCGCCGTCTTCGGGATCGGCGAAATTATCACCGCCGGGTTCTTTCTCCTTCCCTTCGCAGCAGGCGCGGCGGTTGCGGCCATACTCGCCTTCCTCGATGTGGCGCCTGCCATCCAGGGGATAGTGTTCATCGCGGTCTCGGTACTCGCACTGATTTGGCTTCGCCGGTACGCGGCGCAAGGGGACGAGCGGCAGCCGGCGGTAGGAGCCAATCGGTTTGCCGGTGAAACCGCGTTCGTTCTCGAACCGGTCGACCGTATCTCCGGGGAAGGGCGGGTGCGCATGGCCACCGAGACCTGGCGTGCCACCACCGACGGAGACCCGATTCCTGCGGGTGCTGAGGTGCGGATCACCGAAGTCCGCGGCACCCGTCTTGTCGTCGAACCCCTCACCGAACAGGAGCACCGATGACCCCACTCATGATCGTCGTGATCGTCGTGATCGCGGCGGTGTTCATCTACTTCGCGTCGGCGATCAAGATCGTCAGCCAGTTCGAGAAGGGACTGGTCGAGAGGTTCGGGAAGTACGAGAAGACGGTTGATCCCGGCCTCCGCATCATCATCCCGTTCATCGAGCGGCTGGTCCGGGTCGACATGCGGGAGCAGGTCGTCGACGTGCCACCCCAGGAAGTGATCACGCAGGACAACGTGGTCGTAACCGTCGATGCCGTCGTCTACTACCGGGCGACCGATCCGGTCCGCCTCAAGTACGAGGTGGCCAACTTCATCCTCGCCGCCACCAAGCTGGCACAGACCAATCTGAGGAACATCGTTGGCGACATGGATCTCGACAATGCGCTGACGTCGCGGGAGCGGATCAACACCCAACTGCGCGAGGTACTCGACGAGGCGACCGACGTCTGGGGTACCCAGGTCGTGCGTGTCGAGATCCAGCGGATCGACCCGCCGCCGGATGTCACCGAGGCCATGCACCGCCAGATGAAGGCGGAGCGGACCCGCCGTGCCGTGGTGACCGAGGCGGAGGGCGATAAACGATCGGCCATCCTCCGGGCCGAGGGTGTCAAGGAATCTCGGATCCTCGAGGCGCAGGGGCAAGCGCAGGCGATCAAGGAAGTCGCCGACGCCGAGCGGTATCAGAAGGAGATCGTGGCCGAAGGTGAGGGCCGCGCCATCGAGCGGGTCTTCGGCGCAATCCATACCGGCGATCCGACCCCCGACCTCATCGCCATTCGCTACCTGGAAGCCCTCGGCACCATCGCCGACGGGCAGGCGAGCAAGATCTTCCTCCCGCTGGAGGTCAGCGGGATCCTCGGCAGCATCGGTGGGATCAAGGAACTCTTCACCGAGACCGAGGACGCCGAGTAGGTCCAACCGACTCGAACCCTGTGTGGCCCCGGAGCAATCCGGGGCCACTGCTTGCTGGGGTCCGGAAGGGGGCAATGCCGGCGTCCCGATGCGCCGGCGCATGCAGCCATCGATCAGGTGCGCCGCTGGGTGAGTCAGTTCTGCTAAACCCGTGTCGAGCAACCCATGCGCCCGAGTTCCCTCATCGCCGCCGCCGTCGCACTCAGCGTGCTGGCGTCAGGGTGCGCCGAGGAAACGCCGGCAGCGCCGACGTCCCCAACCGCAACGGCCTTGAGCCCCTCGATCACGAGCACACCCGGGACTTCGGTTGCCAGCACCACAACGGCATCGATCCCACCCACATCGACCCTCCCACCGATACCGCTCACCCCGACCACGATCCCCGAGCCGGTGTGGGAGACCATCGGCACCTCGGTGATGGGCCGCACCATCACGGCGGCCCTTCTCGGCGAGGGCCCGGTGCGGTTCTACATTCTCGGCGGCATCCACGGCGATGAACGGGGCGGCGCCGACACGGCGCCGCTGCTGTTCGAGCATCTCCTTGAAGGAATCCCGTCGGTCTTCACCGTGCGGTTCGTGCTCGACGCCAACCCCGACGGCTCCATCGCCGCCACCAGGGAGAACCACAACGGCATCGACCTGAACCGGAACTTCCCGACGGAGGACTTCATCGCCGGGCCGGTGCACAGCGCAGAGCCACTCTCCGAACCGGAATCGATCGCGCTGGCCGCCGACATCGAGGCGTTCGAACCCACGGTGATCCTGGCGCTGCACTCTGCATGGACCGGCCCGTTCATCAACTACGACGGTCCCGGCCGGGAACTCGCCGAGGCATTCCACGCCGCCGCCGTCGAGGTCGACGACCGCTGGACCGTGGTGGCGGAACTCGACTGGGGAACGCCGGGATCGCTCGGCACCTACTGGGGAAAGGAACGCGGCATCCCGGTGCTGACGACCGAGCCGAGCCGGTACGACTCTGCGGACGAGACCTGGCCGGTGATCCGTGCCGGCGTCGACGCAATGATCTCGATGCTGGTGTGGCAGAACTCGGTACTCGGAGGAGTGAGGTAGAACCGGAGCGAAGCTCGAGAGCTATCTGCTGAAGAAGTGCAGGCCGACCCACAGCCAGGCCGCCAGGATCCCCACCCGGCCGGAACGCCACCGCATCGCCGCCCCGAATAGGGCGCTCAACGTCGGGATGCGACCCCCCGGATCAACGCGGCCGATCAACTCGAATGCCGCTCCGATCGAAATCAGCAGCACCCAGATCAGGACGGTGACGTCGTGGGCATTCATCGTTCCACCAGCCACCAGCCGGTCACCATCCACACGAGCAGCGCCAGCGACTGCCCGGCGTGTCCGGTGATGTAGGTGTTGAACAGGGTGCTCAACGTTGGGTGATCGTAGGACGCCGTCAGCCGGTCCGGCTGGAGGACGAAATTGACCAATTCGAACACCGCGATCACGACGAACAGCACGATCCAGAGCGCGGCTCCGGTGCCGTCGACATCGGGTTCGGGTCCAGTGCCATGCGGAGTGCTTCCGGCGATCAGCAGGGCAATCGTCCCGGGAATGATGACGGCGATTGTGACCGGCCAGGTGTAGCGCTCGAGTCCCCCGACGACCGTGGCGTATGCGGCGGTGGTCAGAATCGCGACCGGCAGCCAGCGGGGCCGGATGCCGGTAGCCTGCAGCTCCCATAGTGGCCGGCCGTCCGGTTCGGAATTGCGTTCGGATTCGGTCACCGGACGCCACAGGATGACTGCCACGGCACCCCACAGCACGAGGCCGTGGATGGGATTGCCGGCGAGGCCGTCGAAGAATCCAGCCAGGAACAGGATCACGACGACGGGATCTGCCAGACGTCGCCTCAGCGACGGCCGGTCGTCAACATCGGATCGGCGCTGCGGGACCCGACGAACGGTGCGCTCGGGGACAACCGGATCAGTCATCCATCGAATTGTCGCACGACCGCCGGCCGGGTTCGCTCAGGAATCCAGTGAGGCCGGCGGGGTGTACCACTCGGGACGCTTCCCCCGCATCGGGGCGAAGTACTCACCGATCCGGGCGAGGTCGGACTCCAGATCACCGGTAGGCACGAACGTGAGATCTGCCCTGACGGTCTTCGTTTCGTAGTCGATCCCGACGAGGAACAGCGGCACCCCGGCACCCATTGCGATCCGATAGAACCCGGTCTTCCATTCCTCACGCCGGTAGCGGGAGCCCTCCGGTGCCAGGGCCAGGATGACGTGCTGATCCGCGTGGATCGCCTCGATGACCGATGCAACGAGACCGTTCCTCCGGCTCCGGTCGACCGGGATCCCGCCGAGCCAGCGAAAGAACGGCCACCCGGGCCCCCGGAAGAGACGGTGGGTGCCGATCCAATGCGCATCGACACCGTGCTTCAGGGCGGCGGCGATCAAGATGGGAAAGTCCCAATAGGACGAATGCGGGGCCACGACCGCCACCACCCTGGGCGCCTCGGGAAGAGTCAGTCTGGTCTTCCAGCGGAACACCCAGAGCACCGCGCCGGAGATCCACTTGAGGATGGTGCGGACCACCGGGGTCCGGAAGACGGTGATCCGTGCTGGTCGGTACGGGCGAGGAGACATTCTTGGAGCCGGGACAGCGGTCAGCGGTCCGGGCCCGGAGTCCCGGGGTCGTCTGCCTCGTCGGCCACAGCCATGTCGGCAGACTCAGGTTAATCGCCCGCCCCGTCCAAGCCGGAGGAACCGCCGGCCTCCTCCTCGAGTCGCCACCCGCGGACGTACAGGAAGATCGACGCGGTGATGAACACGGCGATGGACACCCAGGCGTTGCGGCTCAGTCCGAGGACCCGGAAGGTGGTGTCGGTTCGCAGCAACTCGGTGAGGAACCGGATGACGCTGTAGAGCATCCCGTAGAGGAAGAACAGTGTGCCGCGGCGTAGCTTCACCCGCCGCTCCAGCACGAGCAGGAACACGATGATGCCGACGTTCCAGATCATCTCGTAGAGGAAAGTGGGATGGAACGTCTCCGCATCCGGGTAGGCCGCCGGCCGCCGCGACGGCTCGATCTCAAGGCCCCAGGGCAGATCGGTCGGGGTACCGAACAACTCCTGGTTGAAATAGTTGCCCCAGCGGCCGATGGCCTGAGCCGCCGGCAGGGCGACGGCGATCGAATCGGTGAACAGCCAGAAGTCACCGCGGCCCCTGCGCAACACGTACAACACCGCAGCCATTCCAAAGGTGAGGCCGCCGAACAGCGCGATCCCACCCTCCCACAGCCGGAAGATCCCGAGCAGGTCGTCGGAGTACCGGTCGAAGTGGGTGGAAACGTACGCCAGCCGTGCCCCGGTGAAGCCGATGATGACTGCCCAGATCGCGGCCCGTTCGGCGATCTCGCGCTCACCGCCGAACCGGTCGTACCTGGTCACCGTCACCAAGTAGGCGGTGGCCACCGCGAGGCCCATCGTGATCCCGTACACGTGGATGTCGAGCGGCCCGATCTCGAACACGTTGAAGGAGGGCGACGGAATCGATGCGAGAAACTGGGGCACGGGGAAGGGCTCTCCTGTGGGCTAGGCCTGATCAGCCTTGAACTCGTTGTAGGCCTGCCAGGCCCTGGGGCCGTACACCGTACCTGACCCGCCGTTCATCAGCAGGGTCACCCCGAGCATCTCGGCAACCTCTTCGGGTGTCGCTCCCTTGCGGGCTGCGGCCTTGGCGTGATACGCAATGCAGCCGTCACACTCGTCCGATACCGAGATGGCCAAAGCGATGAGTTCCTTGGTGTGGGCCGGCAGAGCGCCCGGGGCCATCGCGTTGCGATGCAATTCGGCGAAACCTTTCCAGGTGCCAGGGATTGCGGAGCGCAGCGACTTGGTGGGCTCTGCGAGGGTCGAGATCAGGTCGTGCCAGTGAGTCATCAGTACCTCCTGGCGCCAATGGTACGGTCGATAGTGCCCTGGCCAGAGAGGTTGGCGATGTTCAGGGCGAGCTCAGGGCGTCGCCCGGCAAGGACGCAGCCCGCAGGCGCACTCGGATGCGTGCGTCAAGGGCTGAGGACGCATCCTGACCGACGATGCCGGAGGCGTCCTGAGCCGCATCTGAACGCGGCAAACATTCCTGGTCGGGGCACTCAGGAAACCCGAATTCGAAGGAGAAGATTCCCGGTGGACGCCAAGGCGCAGGCAGAACGGCGGTTTCTCGCGGTGGAACCGCAGCTGCAGGAACTGAGTCGCTGGATGTACGAGAACCCTGAGATCGCCTACGAGGAGTACGAGACCTCGGCCCGGCTCGCCGCCTTCCTCGAGGATCACGGATTCGAGGTCGAGTACCCGGCATACGGCCTCGAAACGGCGTTTGCGGGGCGCCTCGGGAGCAGCGGCCCCGAGGTCGTCATCTGTGCCGAACTCGATGCCCTCCCCGGGGTCGGCCACGCCTGCGGCCACAACATCATCGCGGCCGCGGCAGTCGGCGCCGGCATCGCGGTCGGTGAACTCGCAAAGCCGATGGGCTTCCGGTTAACGATTCTTGGGACCCCGGCGGAAGAAAAGATCGGGGGCAAGGTCGATCTGATGAAGGCCGGCGCCTTCGCCGATGCGGCCGCAGCCATGATGATCCACCCCTCCCCGGAGAACACTGTCGACCCCGAGGTGCTGGCGGTTCTCCACCTCGAAGTGAAGTTCCACGGCAAAGACGCTCACGCCGCGGCAGCACCCTGGGAGGGGCAGAACGCGCTCGACGCGTTCATCTCGGCATACACCAACGTCTCGATGCTGCGACAGCACATCCTGCCGACCGACAAGATCCACGCCATCATCACGCACGGAGGCGACGCCCCGAACATCATTCCGAGCCATACGAAGTCGGAGTGGTATGTGCGGTCTACGACCAAGGAGCGGCTTGAGGAGCTAATGGCTCGTGTCGACGATTGTTTCGCAGCCGGGGCTCGTTCCACAGGCTGCACCTACACCGTCGCCGATCAGGGCTATGCCTACGACGACATGGTCAGCGATCCAGTGATGGTCGAACTGTTCCTGGCCAACGCAGCACAGCTCGGACGAACGATGCAGCGGGGCTCGGATCAAGGCGCCACCGGGGCCGGATCGACCGACATGGGCAACGTCAGTCATGTCGTGCCGACGATCCATCCGATGATCGGGATGGACACCCAGGGAGCCGTCAATCATCAGCCCGAGTTCGCCGCCCACACGATCACACCCGACGGCGAAAAGGCCCTCCGCGACGGAGCCCTCGGGATGGCGTGGACGATTATCGACCTCGCGGAGAAGGGATTGTGGGAGGAATTGGGGCAGGAGGCTTAGGGCTACGGGCTACGGGCTACGGGCTACGGGCTACGGGCTACGGGCTACGGGCTACGGGCTA
>CAZEHO010000008.1:13304-38506 GCA_964511945.1 uncultured Acidimicrobiia bacterium
CGGCATTGTGAACCATGGGGGTAGACCCGTCGCCCTACGGCTTGTATCCGGGTGTTGTGAGGAACCCCAAGAAGCTCCGGGTCTGGCACAGCGCACGTTCGCTCGCCGTGGTCGTCTTTGACGCAACAGCCAGCTTCCCCGCGGACGAGCTCTGCGGGTTGACGAGCCAGAGCCGCCGAGCTGCCACTTCCGTTGTTGCCAACATCGCCGAAGGGTGCGGACGCGGCACCCCGGGCGAGTTCGTTCGGTTCCTCCGGATCGCGGCGGGATCCGCGACGGCGCTTGGCAGCCTGCTGCTCCTGGCGTGCGATCTTGGGATTCTGAGCGAAGCGGATCTCGGCCGCCTCTCGAGGCAGGCAAGCCACACCCGTCGCATGCTGATCACGCTCATCAACCGGGTGGCGGCGGACTCGGCCAACAGCTCATCAGGAAGCTAGAGCGATGCTCGTTGCTCGTTGCTCGTCGCTCGGCTTTCGGCCGTCGACTACGCGCCCTGCGCGTGCAGCACCACTCGGCGCTCGCGAGCTTGGTCGAGTTCGCCGAAGAGCACCCGCTGCCAGGTACCGAGCAGCACCTCGCCCTCGACCACCGGAATCGTCACCGAACTCGTCCCGGTGATCAGCTGGCGGCAGTGGGCATGTCCGTTGAGGAACTCGTCCTCTTGGAGGTTCTCTGTGCGGATCTCGTGGTCGTCGTGCTCGTAATACGCGTCGACCGGAATGATCTGATCCATCAGCCGCCGGTAGTCATTGAGGAACCCGGTCTCGGATTCGTTGAGCACGATCGTGGTGGTGGTGTGCGGTGTGTGCACCGTTACCTGGCCGTGACGCACACCCGAGCGGACTACCACCTCGCGGACGATGTCCGTGAGGTCCCAGAACTCGGCGGTTTCGGAGGTGTGGAAGTGCAGGACCTCGGTGCGAACGCGCGGCTCGTCCGATGCCGCCAGCACGGTCAGGGAACCGTCGGGACGGCGCGTCGCACGCCTCGTGATCGCTTGATCATCCACGGTCGAAGAACTCCATTTGAGCAACAGCGGGCCGTACCTTACTCCCCGGTGATCGACAACCAACAGTCCTCCGCTGTGGGCACCGGTTCACCGTTCTCAGCCCGTCAAACCTCCTGACACCAAACGCCCTTGCTGGTATACCGCGAGGATACGATCTCCGAACCGTTCCAATCGGAATGGATCGCCATCAACCACCACGAGATCGGCACGCTTCCCCGGCTCGATGGTCCCCGAGTCGCCTGCCACACTGCACAGTTCGGCGGCCGCTCCCGTCGTGGCGACGAGCACATCGGATGGACTCATTCCACCCCGCTCCATCAGAGGAAGCTCCTCCAAATTGCGCCCGTGGCCGGTGACCCCACTGTCTGTGCCCATTGCGATCTTCACCCCGGCGGCAACCGCCCGGGCGAACGAGTCGCGATGGATCTCCACCACCTCTCGTGCCTTGCGAAGCGACGCTTCGGGAATCGACGCACCGGCGTCGGCAGCCTGGAGTACGCCGAGTGGGGCAACCAGCGTCGGGACCAGGTAGGTCCCGCGCTCGAGCATTAACCCGATGGCCTCGTCGTCGAGGTAGATCCCGTGCTCGATCGATCGGATCCCGGCACGGACTGCGTTCTTGATGCCGTCGGTGCCCTGCGCGTGGGCCATCACCCAGATCCCTGCTGCGGCGGCTTCCTCCACCAGGGCTTCGAGTTCGGCCGGGGTGTAGTGGGCATGCCGCGGGTCGTCACGCGGTGACAGCACACCGCCGGACGTCGCCACCTTGATGACGTCGGCTCCGGCCCGAACCAACTCCCGCACCTTGTGCCTCACCGCGTCGACTCCGTCGGCCAGTCCGGATGGCCGGCCCGGGTGCGGCGGGATGAGATGGACCTCTTGGCCCGACGCCATCCATCCATCACCGTGACCACCGGTCTGGCTCATCATCGAGAGCGAGATCAGCAGGCGGGGACCGGTAATGAGCCCATCCTCGAGTGCCTGCTTGGTTCCGAGATCCGCGCCCCCGCCGTCGCGCACCGTGGTGATCCCCGCAGCGAGCGTGTTTCGCAGGTTCCGAGCCGCCTCGTAGAACTGATAGGAGAAGGGCTGCTGGACCAGGCGCCACATGTTGACGTCGCTGAGCTGCACATGGACGTGGCAGTCGAACAGCCCCGGGAGGAGAGCACGCCCACCGAGGTCGATCACCTCGTCGCCGTCGAGGCCAGATCCGACATCCGTGATCACACCATCAGTGACCAGCACATCGCCGTCTGCGATTGAGGCGCCGGTCCCATCGAAGATGCGGCCGTTGGCGAACACCTTGCGGGTCATAGGACCTCCAGAGAACAACAGGGGAGCACGAAACCGCTTAGGCGGAAAGCCCGTCGAAGACGAGCAGCAGCAGGGTGTCGGCGACCTCCTGGAACCGATCGATCGCATCGTGGCGCCGCATCAGCGACTGCGACGACGTCATCATCAGCGAGTAGACCAGGCGTCCGACGTCCTCGGCGTTGCACTGCCGGAACTCACCGGTTTCCACGCCGACTCCGATCAAGCGGGTGAGTTCGGTGGCCAGGCCGCCGTGAGCACGAGCGATCCGGCCCTGAGCCGACCGCGAGAGCTTGGACATCTCCCTCATCAACATCGAGCCGAGATCGATATCGGAGGAGACGTATCGCAAGCCTCTGACGAGAAGTTCGCTCAGCCGGTCGCGGACGGAATACTCCGTCGGCAGGTCGACCAGCATCGCGTCCACGACCCCCGGGATCCGATCCTCCACGATGTGGACGAGGATGTCCTCCTTGTCGGTGAAGTACTCGTACAGCGTGGTCCTTCCGATTCCGACAAAGGCGGCGACGTCGCCGAGGTTGGTGTCTGAGTATCCCTGGGAGCGGAACAGGTCGGCGCCGGCGTCGAGGATCTCCCGACGGGTCTTTTCCTTGTGTTCCGCGATGGAGTCTGCGCGGATGCGGGGCATACCGACAGGGTACCGGGTTTTCCGACACGAGAAGTAATGAGCAATGCGATCGGGCGCAGTGCCATACATGCGGATTCTCGGGGTCCCTCACTCACTCCCGCGAATCAAAGGATCAACCCCGGGTTCAACCCCATTGGCTCCTGGCGCATTGCTCATGGCCTGTCGGAGTGCGGATCGGCCCGACGCGTGGGGAAGTACCATCACCATGGCAACTCAACGGGGGTCCCAACCTATGCCTGCAACCATCGTCGTCGGCGCGCAATGGGGCGATGAGGGCAAGGGGAAGATCGCCAACCTCCTCGCCCAGGAAGCCGACCTCGTCGTCCGCTACGCGGGTGGCAACAACGCCGGACACACCGTGGTCATCGGGGAAGAGCGTTACGCGCTGAGCTTGCTGCCCAGCGGGGTGATCTACCCCGAAGTCACTCCGGTCATCGGCAACGGCTGCGTTGTCGATCCGGCCGTGCTGCTCGAGGAAATCGACAAGGTCACCGAGCGCGGGATCGACACCTCGAACCTGCGGATTTCGGCGAACGCCCACCTGATCATGCCCTACCACCGCAAGCTCGATGCGATTCGCGAGCGGTTCCTCGGCAAGCAGCAGATCGGAACCACCAAGAAGGGCATCGGTCCGGCGTATCAGGACAAGTTCCAGCGAACCGGCATCCGGATGCAGGACCTATTCGACCCGAAGATCTTCCGCAACAAGCTGGATGCAGCGCTCGTCGAGACGAACAAGCTGCTCTCCAAGGTCTACAACCAGCTCCCGATGGACGCCGGCAAGATCGCCGACGAGTACCTCGGCTATGCCCCTCGATTGCTGCAGTACGTCGACGACACATCCCTCCTGGTGTGGGAAGCGATCAGGGAAGGCAAACGGGTGGTGTTCGAGGGTGCCCAGGCGACGTTGCTGGACATCGACCACGGCACCTATCCGTTCGTGACGTCATCGAACCCCACTGCCGGCGGTGCGCTCACCGGGACGGGAATCGGGCCCGGGGCGATCGACACCGTGCTGGGAATCTCGAAGGCCTACGTCTCCAGGGTTGGAAGCGGCCCGTTCCCGACCGAGCTCTTCGATGAGGTCGGGGAGCAAATGGTGGACATCGGCGGCGAGTTCGGGACCGTGACCGGGCGCCGGCGCCGCTGCGGATGGTTGGACGCGGTCGCCCTCCGCTACGCAGTGCGGGTGAACGGCATCACCGAGATCGCGCTGATGAAGCTCGATGTGCTCTCGGCGTTCCCGACCGTGAAGATCGCAACCGCCTACACCTCGCTCGGCGAGACATTCTCTGAGTTCCCCCGCCAGCAGCGGGTTCTCTACAACTGCACGCCGGTGTACGAGGAGATGCCGGGATGGGAGACCGACATCACCGGTGTCCGGTCCTTCGAGGACCTCCCGAAGGAGGCCCGGGCGTACGTCGAGCGGATCGAGGAACTCGTCGACGCTCCGATCTCGACGATCTCGGTCGGGCCGGAGCGCAACGCGACGTTCTCCAAGTAACGAGGTCCGGAGGACCGACATGATCGATCGTTACACGACTGCGGAGATGACGGCGGTATGGAGCGAGCGCCGCAAGCTCGAGGCCTGGACCGAAGTCGAGGCCCTCGCGCTCGAGGCGTGGGAGGCCGAGGGGGTCGTCCCCGAGGGAGCAGCGGCAGCGCTGCGGGCGGCCCCACCGGTTGATATCGACCGGTGGAAGCAGCGTGAGGCCGAGATCCACCACGATCTCGCCGCTTTCGTCGACGTCCTAGCGGCATCCATGGGGAGTCACGGCGAGTGGGTGCACTACGGGCTCACCTCATCCGATGTGCTCGATACCGCACTTGGTGTCGTTCTGCGCGACGCCTCGGAGACGCTGCTGGACCGCCTCGTCGGCCTGTTCGATGCGGTTCGCACGCTGGCCCTGGAGCATCGCTCCACCGCCATGGTGGGGCGCAGTCACGGGATCTGGGCCGAGCCCACAACCTTCGGCCACAAGATGGCCGGGTTCGCCTTCGAATTGGTGCGCTCTGTCCACAGGTTGCGTCAGGCCACCGGAACGGTGTCGTACGGCACCATCAGCGGCCCGGTCGGCAACCACTCCACAGTGCCTCCCGCGGTCGAGCGTCGGGTCGTCGAGGCCCTCGGGCTGAAGGCGGAGCCCGCTGCAACCCAGGTCGTGGCCCGGGATCGGCACGCCCACTTCCTATCGGCGCTCGCACTGATCGGCGCATCGGTGGAACGGCTCTCGATCGAGATCCGGCACCTGGCCCGCTCAGAGGTCGGCGAAGTGGCCGAGGCGTTCGCAGCCGGCCAAAAGGGTTCCTCGGCGATGCCGCACAAGCGCAATCCGATCCTGTCGGAGAACGTGTCGGGTCTGGCCCGCCTGCTGCGCGGCTATGCCATCGGCGGCATGGAGAACGTTGCGCTGTGGCACGAGCGGGACATGAGCCATTCCTCCGTGGAGCGGGTTGCGCTCCCGGACGCCTGCCAGGTCCTCGACTTCATGCTCCAGCGGATGACCCGTGTGATCGGTGGCCTGGTGGTCAACGCGGACCGGATGCAGGCCAATCTCGATGAGAGCCGCGGCCTGGTGTTCAGCCAGGCAGCCTTGAACACGCTGATCCGCTCCGGCATGGAACGGGACGAGGCGTACCGGATCGTGCAGAAAGCCGCCACCCGAACCATCGACACAGGTTCCGGGTTCATCGACGAATTGTGTGCGGACGAGCGCACGAAGGGCCTCGCCGACGAACTAGCCGGCGCCTGCTCGCTCGATGGATACCTGGCCCATGCCGGAGAAGCCCTGGATCACCTCCGCAAGGCCACAACCGACTGGCTCAGGACCGGGCAGTCCTCCTGAGCAGAATCGGGTACCCCACCACGACCACGGCAGCGAACAGGAACCACTGCACCGCATAGGACAGATGTGACCCCTCCGTCAGTTCCGGGGCCCCGGCCGGGAACGGCAGACCGTCGGGGACCGGTGCCTCCAACACGAGATAGGGGTCGATCAGATCTGCCGCGACGAGCGGGTCCACGATGTCGGGATCGATCCTTCGCACAACCGAAGAGTGGACCTCGAGATCACCACCGCCGTCCTGTGGCGGCCAGAGGATCCCGACGATCTCAACCGGCCCCTCGGGCGGTGGTGCGTCGGTCACCGGGGCTTGGTCGAGTTCGATCGGAACCCACCCTCGATCGACCAGCACTCCCCGGCCCTCGTCGGACAGCAGCGGGGTCAGAATGTGATACCCCGAGACCTGGTTTCGTGACCGGAGGACGAGGACCTCCGCTTCCGTTTCGAAGGTCCCGGTGACTCGCACCCGGAAATACTCGCCTCCCGCCGCGAGGGCGTCGTCGAGAGTCATGATCTCCGACGCGATCGCAGCCTCGACGGCGTCATTGAACGCACGCCGGTCCTCGAGGCGCCGCAACTGCCAGAACCCGAGCGAGATGAATGCGACGATCCCGACGATCGCCAGAAAGTGACCGGCGATCCATCTCGGTGTCAGGAGGCGGCGCATCGCCGCGATGGTATTCAGCCCGGGCGGCGACTCAACCGGCGACGCAGACTATGCAAGAGTTGTGTGTTGTCGGGACCACCACCGTGACGCTGAACCCTGCCACCGACAACAGGAGTCTTCATGCTGGCGACGGACGGACACTTCGACGGCTCTGAGGGCCGGGTCTTCTACCGGCGGTGGCTCCCGGACACCGAGGTCCGGAGGATCCTGATGATCGTCCACGGGTACGCCGAGCACTCCGCCCGGTACGGCCACGTCGCCGCAGCCCTGGCACCCGCAGGAACCGCCGTGTACGCCGAGGACCACTTCGGGCACGGCCACTCCGACGGCGAACGCGCCCTCATCACCGATTTCGAGCACATCGTCGCGGACCTCGAATCCCTCGCCGGAATCGCCGGGGAAGCCCACCCCGGGGTGCCGCTGATCGTTGCCGGTCATTCGATGGGCGGACTCCTCTCCTCCAGGCTCACCCAGACCCGTCCCGGTCTCGTCCACGGCCTGGTCCTCCTCGGGGCCGTGGTCGGCGACTGGAACTGGGCTCGGGAAGTGCTCCAGGAGTCCGAGATGCCCGACCCGCCCAACAACTGGGAAGGAATGTCGCGCGACCAGGAAACGGTCCACGAGTACTCCACCGATCCCCTGGTCTACCGGGGCCGCTACAAGCGCCCGCTGCTCGAGGCCGAAGTGGTCGCACTCGATCGGTTCATGGCGGAGATCGACCGGGTGACCGTTCCGGTGCTGTTCCTCCACGGAGAGGCGGATCCTTTCGTCGACTATCAGACGTCGCTCGCGGCCGCCAAAGCATTCCCAACCTTCGACCTCACCGTTCGTGTGTATCCCGGAGCACGTCATGAGCTCGTCAACGAGCTCAATCGGGAAGAGGTCATCGGGGAGCTGGCCACGTTCGTCGAGCGGATCGCTCCCTAACCCGATGTGGTGAAGGCATGATCACCGCGCTCCGCTGGATCGGGTTTGCCGCCGGGGTTGCCGTGACCGCCGGAACGGTGGTCGCGGTCATCAAGACGCTGATGGTGCCGCGTCGCTCCTGGTCGTTCATCACCGTCTCCGTCGGACGGCTCGGCTATCGGATCTTCCACGGGATCGCCGGCCGGATGCGGTCGTACGATCTCGCAGACCGCTTCCTCGGGTTCCAGGCTCCGGTGGTCATCGTCGGGATCCTGGTCTCGCTGCTCGCCGCGTTCGTCCTCGGATATGCACTCATGCTGCTGCCGTGGGCGGACTTGACCCCGGCGAACGCTCTGCGCGAATCAGGCTCGTCGGTATTCACCCTCGGGTTCATCTCGACCGGTGAGCCGATCCCCACGACGCTCGACGTCGCCGCCGGGGCCACCGGGATGATCTTCGTGGCACTCACGATCGGGTATCTCCCTTCGATCTACGGCGAGGTGAAGGCCAGGGAGGCACTCGTCCGCCAGCTGGCCGGATGGACCGGGGCTCCCTCGTGGGGTCCTGAGGTTCTCGCCCGTCTTTCGCTGGCCGGAGCGCAAGCGCGGCTTCCCCGGCTCTACGAGGCCTGGGACGGCCTGGCCGCCCGGATTGCCGAGACACACATCAAGTACCCGGTGCTCACCCACTTCAGACTCCCGAGGTCAAAGACCCATTGGCTCACTGCGATGCTTGCGGTGGCGGACGCGGCAGCACTCGACATCGCCTTGCGGCCCGGTGCCGATCATCCGGAGGCTCGAATGCTGTTGAGACAGGTCACCGGTGCACTCGACGACGTTGCCTATCCGATGCGCCGGGTGACGGGCCGCCTCGATGGACCCGGGATCGATCGGCAGGACTTCGAGGCCGGGATGGTGCGCCTGCGGTCGGCGGGGTTCCATATCGAGGCGCCGGACGACGAAGCCTGGATCGTGTTCGCCGAACTCCGCCAGGCGTATGCCCCGGTTGCCTACGACCTCGCCTACTGGATCCTGGCCGCACCGGCACCGTGGAGCGGAGAGCGACACGACTTCCCGGATCTGGACGCGTGGCCCGAGCACCCCGACGCCTGGGACCTGCGCTAAGGAGAATCGGCGGCTCGGTCCTCGGCGGTGCACTTGAGGGCGACCAGGACGACCTCCGACAGCTCGGCGGGGACCCACGGGGTGTCTCCGAACATCTCCCGGGCTTCGGTGGCATCCATCTCCGCCTGCGCCGCGCGGCACAGGGCGACCGCCTGCTCGTCGATGGCGAGGAAGGCCTCCCCCTCCGGCGTCTCCATGAGATCGGCAAGCTCGTAGACCATCATTGCCTGCCCGGCGCGGCGGGCCAGCGCCATCTCCGCATCGGCGAGTTGCTTCACGATCGAGATCGCGGCTTCGTGCAGATCGGCGGCCTCACCCGGTGGCTCGAGCTCGACCATGCCCTCGAAGAACTCGAGCCGGGTGGCCGCCCGGGCCTCGTAATGTGCCGCCACGCCGTCGATCGTGGGCACCCGGCTCTCGGACTCGAGAATCAATTCGTCCAGCCGATCGTTCATCCGGTGCACCATCGCCTCGACCTCGACGGCATACTCGCCAAGGCTCATCTCGTCGCCTCCGCACCCGGCGGCCAGGAGCGGGATGAGCATCGCCGTCAGAGCCCAGGACCGGACGGCGCGGTCCCATCGTGCCGGCACTGCCGCGGCTCCCTTCGGTCGTATCAAGCCCCCTGATCGACGGCCTGAGCGGAGTCTACGACCGCTTGGCGGACGGGATTGAAACACCGATCTGCCAGTTATCCACAGAACGCGGTTGCCCGCGGGGGTGGCCGGGAGCTAGGTTCACCTCACGTCCGGAAATGCAATTCGGCGTTGTCGACCGGGAGGAAGTACATGATGAAACGAGTCGCAGGGCTGCTGCTCGCCCTGATGCTTGTCGCCGCGGCCTGTGGCGACGACGACGGTGGCGACGGTGACGGCCTGCTGCAGACGATCGTCGACCGAGGGAACCTGGTCTGCGGCGTCAACGATGCCGTCCCCGGGTTCGGGTTTGTCGACGAGACCGGCCAGTTCTCGGGTTTCGACGTCCAGTACTGCCGCGCCGTGGCTGCGGCGGTGTTCGGTGACTACAGCAAGGTTGAGTTCGTGCCGCTGACGGCGGCTCAGCGCTTCACCAGCCTGCAGTCCGGAGAGATCGACGTTCTGATCCGGAACACAACGGCGACTGCGAGCCGTGACGGCACCGAAGGCGCAACCTTCCTGACCACCACGTTCTACGACGGTCAGGGCATGATGGTGCGCACGGGTGAGTTCACCTCGATCGATGAGATGGCCAACGCCACGATCTGTGTGCTCACCGGCACGACCACCGAGCTGAACCTGACGGCACGCTTCGCAGGCATTCCGTTCACCGCCTCCACCTTCGAGTCGAACGACCCGCTGCGTGAGGCATTTGTGAGCGGTCAGTGCGACGGTTGGACGTCTGACAAGTCGCAGCTTGCCGGTGTGAAGTCCGGCGTCGAAGAGGCCGGCGTTCCGCTGACCATCCTCGACGAGACCTTCTCGAAGGAGCCTCTGGGCCCGGTGGTCGCCGATGGCGACTCGCAGTGGGCACAGATCGTTAACTGGGTCGTCTTCGCGACGATTCAGGCCGAGGAGTGGGGGATCACCTCGAACAACGTACAGGCTCTCGCATCCGGTGGAGAGGCCGCCATCCAGGCAGCCATCGACTCCGGCGAGCTGGGCGGACCCAACGCCACGACCCCGAACATCGCCAAGTTCCTGGGCATCGGTGAGACCGATCCTGGGCTGGGCCTCTCCACGAACTTCGTGGTGAACGTCATCAGCCAGGTCGGCAACTATGGCCAGATCTACGAAGCGAACGTCGGAGTCAACACACCGCTCGGGCTGCCTCGCGGCGCCAACGAGCTGTGGTACAAGGGCGGGCTCCTGTACGCCTGGCCCTACCGGTAGACCGACCCCAGGGGAGATCGAGGGGGTGGGCGGCACCGCCGCCCACCCCCTCCCCCACCCGAGAGACTTATGACCGCGGCCACCGACACGATTCAGCAGCAGGCCCGGCCCCCGTGGTACCGGAACGTCAAGGTGCTGCGCGTGGTGGCCCAGATCGCAGCGGTCACGTTCGCGGTGGTCGTGACCGCCATCCTGCTCTACACCGCCCGCTCCAACCTCGCGGATCGAGGCATCAGCACCGACTTCGGGTTCCTCACCCAGCCCACCCAGTTCGAGATCGGTGAGTCCAGCTTCCTGCCGTCCCAGCCGATCTGGCGGGCGGTGCTCGAAGGTGCTAAGAACACCGGGCTCTCGATGGCAATCGGCGTCCCGCTGACCACCCTCCTCGGCGTCCTGATCGGGATCTCCAGACTGTCGAGGAACCTCCTGGTCCGCCAGGCCGCCACGATCTACGTCGAGACGCTGCGCAACATCCCGCCGCTGCTGGTGATCCTCTTCACCAACACGGTCATCCTGACGCTTCCCACCATCCAGGAAGCTTCAACACCCTTCGACATGTTTGTCATCTCGAATCGCCGGTTTGCGGTGCCGTCGATCGTCAACGGCGACAACGCCGGGCTGTTCTGGATCCTGGTGCTGGGCGGGCTCATCGCCGCCGCCTTCGTCTGGCGCTGGCGCACCCGGGTGTTCAACACCACCGGCCGCTCCCACCACCGGGTGCTCTGGGCACTGGGGACGTTCGCCATCTTCACCGCGGCCGCCTACCTGCTCCTGGGTGATCCGGTCAGCATCTCCCGACCGGTGGTGTTCCCCGAGGACCGCCTCATCGTCGGCGGCTCCACGATGCTGGCCGGGTATGCCACCGTGACGCTCGCCCTCACCCTCTACACCGCCAGCCACGTCGCCGAGATCGTTCGGGGCAGCATCCTCGCCGTGCCCAAGGGCCAGACCGAGGCCTCCTTCGCCGTCGGCCTCAGCAACTTCCAGCGGTATCGCTTCGTCATCCTGCCCCAGGCAGCACGGATCGCCATCCCGCCGACGATCAACCAGTACCTCAACTTCACCAAGAACACCTCGCTGGCGATTGCCGTCGGATATGCCGAGATCACCGTCGTCGCCGTCACGATCATCGGCAACGGCAACCCGGCGCCGCAGACAATCGCCATCCTGATGCTCGTCTATCTGGTGTTCTCATTGCTGACCTCGATCGTGATGAACATCGTCAACCGCCGTCTGCAACTGGCCACGAAACGATGACCGACCAACTCGACCTCATGCCGGAGATTCCTCCCGAGGAAGAGGACTGGTTCCCCCACGGCCGGGTGTCGGCGCGGGAGTGGGCCCGGGAGAACCTGTTCAGCAACTGGTGGAACGGTGTTCTCACGCTGATTTTCGGCGCGTTGTTCATCTACTTCGGGTTCCGGGTGCTGCGTTTCGTCTTCGTCACCGCTGAGTGGGAGATCGTCCGCCGCAACCTCACCAACTTCATGGTCGGACGCTTCCCCCGCGAGGACCTGTGGCGGGTGTGGTCCTCGACATTCGTACTCCTCCTCTTCAGCACGATGGCAGCGGGTGCCTGGCACACGATCACGATCGAGCGAGCCGAGGAGGCCGGTATCGAGCACTCGACTCCATCCTGGGGCGATCGCCTCAAGCGGTTCTGGCCGATCATCATGCTGGCGATCGTTCTGCTGGCCTTGACCCGCAGCATCGGTCCTCTGTTCGTCGTCGTCGGGGCCGTTGCCATCGCCATCGCCGGACGATGGCTGGGACCCCACCTGCCCGGCTTCCTGCGCCGACGGGCATGGCTCGTCCTGCTGATCGGCGTCGATCTGTGGCTGGAGCTGCTCGGCGCCGGGGTGGCCCATTGGCTGCTCTCACTGCTCGGCATCGGGTCGTGGGGTGTGGGCTGGGACGAATGGGGCGGCCTCCATCTGACCCTCTTCGTCACCACCACCGGCATCATCCTGGCATTCCCGATCGGGTTGCTGGCGGCGCTGGCGCGGCGCAGCACGCTCCCCGCGCTGCGCACCCTTTCGGTGGGCTACATCGAGTTCATCCGCGGTGTGCCGCTGATCACCTTGCTGCTGATGGGGCAGTTCATGCTCGGCTTCTTCTTCCCCGAGAGCCTCTTCGGTATCGACATCGAGCCGCCGTCGGACGTCACCCGGGCACTGATCGCCATCACCCTGTTCACCGGGGCGTACGTGGCGGAGATCGTCCGGGGCGGACTGCAGGCAGTCGATCGGGGCCAGACGGAGGCTGCGCTGGCCGTTGGGCTCCCGACCGCCAAGGTGATGCGGTTCATCGTGCTCCCGCAAGCCCTGCGGGCGGTGATTCCGGCGATGGTCGGCCAGTTCATCAGCCTCTTCAAGGACACCTCGCTGCTTACGATCATCGGCGTTCTCGAGCTGTTGAACGTCTCCGAGGTAGCCAATGCACAACCCGACTTCCTCGGCCGGGGCCTCGCCTCAGTAACCCTGCCCTTCGTCGGGCTGGTCTACTGGGTCGGGTCGTACACAATGTCCAAGGAAAGCCGCCGGCTCGAACGTAAGCTCGGCGTGGGAGAACGATGAGGGAACCACGATGACCGAGGAACATGCCAATCAGGCCGCACAAGCCGCGCAGTTCGAAGACGCCACCGCCGTAGCCGGTTCCGGCGAGACGATGATCGAGGTCATCGGCGTCGACAAGTTCTTCGGTGACTTCCAGGCGTTGAAGGACATCACCATCAACGTCGGCCGTCAGGAAGTGGTGGTCGTATGCGGCCCCTCCGGTTCCGGCAAGTCGACACTGATCCGGTGTATCAACCGGCTCGAGCAGCACGACCGGGGCACGATCATCGTCGACGGCGTGGAACTGACCGACGACATCAAGGCCATCCAGCAGATCCGCACCGAGACCGGGATGGTCTTCCAGCAGTTCAATCTGTTTCCCCACCTCACGGTGCTCGAGAACATCACACTGGCACCGCGCCAGGTCCGGCACTGGCCCAAGAGCGAAGCGGACGAGATCGCCATGGAGACGCTCGAGCGGGTCCAGATCCCCGAGCAGGCTCACAAGTACCCGGCTCAGCTGTCCGGCGGCCAGCAACAGCGGGTGGCCATCGCCCGGGCGCTGGCGATGCGCCCCAAGGTGATTCTCTTCGACGAGCCGACCTCGGCGCTCGACCCGGAGATGATTGCCGAGGTGCTCGACGTGATGAAGGAACTGGCACGCTCCGGGATGACGATGATCGTGGTCACCCACGAGATGGGGTTCGCCCGGGAGGTGGCGGACCGGGTGGTCTTCATGGCCGATGCCGAGATCGTCGAGGTCGGAACTCCCGAGCACTTCTTCCACAACCCGCGCGAGGACCGGACCAAGCTGTTCCTGAGTCAAATCCTGTAGGGATCAGAGGCCAGAGGTCATATGGCCGACCTCAATCGGATTCGCTGGCTCGAAGCTCGTGCCGATGAGGCGTGGCCGGCTGCGATCGTCGAGGAGCACGATGGCTGGCTGTTGCGCTGGGCCGAGGGACCGTGGAACCGGACCAACTCGGTTGCCACTCCGGACGCTGGATCCACCCCGCTGCCGGCCAAGATCGACCATGCCGAACGCTGGTACCGGAACCGGGAGCGCCGCCCGGTCTTCAAGCTGACCGCGGCGACGGAACCGCCCAAACTCGATGACGTACTGCGCCGGTGTGGCTATGACGTGAGCTTCACCGTCTCCGTGCAGGCCAGGGACATCACCGCCGCTACGGAGTCCGAGGTGGTCGTCGACGAGCGGCCGACAACTGCTTGGCTGAGTGCCAAACAGCGGATCGCAGGGGGTAGCAGCGACCGTGCCCTGCATCTCCCCACACTGCTGTCGCGGATCTCGGCGCCGGCGGGCTTTGCCCGGATCGACGAGGCGGGCACAACGCTTGGCCTCGGCATGGCCGTCATCACCGGCGGTCACGCCGGGATCTTCGACCTCATCACTGACCCGGAAGCCCGCGGTCGCGGCATCGCCGGCAAGATCGTGGCAGCGCTCGAGGGCTGGGGCGCCGCCCGCGGCGCCGGCACCTCCTATCTCCAGGTCGAGACCACCAACGAAGTAGCGCTGAGGATGTACGAGCGGCTGGGGTACCGAGAGTTGTATCGGTACTGGTACCGGGAGCTGTCCTCCTAGTGGCGAGCTGTGACGCAATCGGGCTTGGGCAGGCCCTCCGGTATCGTGCCGTCCGTGACCAGCGAACAGGCGACCGTCTGCTACCGCCATCCGGACCGGCCCACCAGGGTGTCGTGCTCGGAGTGCGGCCGGCCGATCTGCGTCGATTGCATGAACGACGCCGCCGTCGGTCAGAAGTGCCCGGAGTGCTCCCGCCATGAGGGCCGGGGCCGGGTGATCCAAGCTCGCACCACCGTCGGCGCCGTCGGCCGCACCGCCACCCCCCTCACCATCACCCTGATCGTGATCAATGTGGGGATCTTCCTGCTCGCCCAACTGGTCCCCGACCTAGAGCGCCGCTTCTTCATCGACGGTTCGCAGATCAACTTCCTGGTGGAACGAGGAGAGTGGTACCGGGCGTTCACCGCCATGTTCCTCCACGGCGGTGTCATGCACGTGGCCTTCAACATGTATGCGCTGTGGATCTTCGGTCCGCTGCTCGAACGCCGCTACGGCTGGCCTGCCTTCCTGTCTCTCTACCTCGGTGCCGGGGTCACTGGTGGGGCGTTCTTCTATCTCATCGGGGAACGCGCCGTCAGTGCAGTAGGAGCTTCGGGTGCGATCTTCGGGCTCTTCGGCGCCGTGCTCGCAACGATCTACCGGCAGCGTCATACCCCGGCAGGGCGGATGGTCTTCAATCAGCTCCTGCTCTTGCTCGGGATCAACCTGGCGCTGCCCTTCGTGATCGACGGCATCGCCTGGGAGGCCCACGTCGGCGGCCTGGTCGCAGGCCTCCTCATCGCCGCCGCCTGGGATCGGATTCCTCGCACCGCGGCGAATCCGATGGCCGTGCGGATCGCGTTCGCGCTCGGCGTTGCGGTCGCGGCGACGCTGATTCTCATCTTCACCTGATCCGGCGGGCTCCGCCCTCCCGGCGAGCCGGTGACTACCAGGCGTAGGATGCGACTCCCGGCCGCCGGCCGAAGCTACAAAGAGATCGTCGGAGGCCCGCGTGATGGTCGCGGGCCTCCTGTGTGAAGGGAGGACCCATGACAACGGTGGTGGAGAAGGAATCCCCGCCTGATCGGGGATACCGATACTTCATTGCCCACCAGAACAGCTGGTCGTGGGCGACGCTGACTCTCGGTGCCGTCACCCTGCTGATGATCCTGGTGGGAACGCCCCTGGTACTCAACGCCTTCGGGTGGACCCAGGAGTGTCCAGAGGGAGCAACGATCGCCGAGTGCTCCACGACGGCACCCCTGACCGCTGGTCTCACCAGTGACGGACTCGGCATGGCGATCACCCTCACGTGGGTGCTGGCCGTCATCACCGCGGTCGTGGCGTACCTGTCCTGGCGGCGATACGACAACAAGCCGAACAAAGAGGCCACCGTCGCCGGGTTCATCCTGGCCACCCAGGGAGCCGCCTTCGCCGGAGTGCTCTACTGGTTCCGGGGCAGCGATGTGGAGCGTTTCGCCCGCAACTTCCTCGATGTCGCCCTGCTGGGAGAGAAAGCGGGCTTCGTCCTGTCCTCGATCACCACCGACCTCTGGGATGTGATCACGGCGTCCCTGGACATCGCGCTGCTCTTCGGCGGGGGCGGGCTGGTGATCTGGGTTACCTACGTCGCCGGCATGTGGGCCATACGCCACGCCCCGCCCGGCTTCTTTGCCCGCATTGCCGGCACCTCGGGTGCCGTCGGTGCATTGGTCGGAATTCTCACCCGCCTGTTCCGCGACGACCCGGAGGCAGTCGATCAGGCTGCCTCATTCGATCTCATGGTCGTCGCATTCGGCGTCTTGGGAGCATTGGTCGGATTCGTATTCGCGACCCTGGTCACCGTCGCCTGGGCGGTGATCCAGCGTAAGCACGGGTTCCCGACCCTCCCCTGGAAGGTGATTCTCGGCCTGTTCGTCCTGGGATTGGCGTTCGGGATGTTCGAGGAGATCACCAGCCGGGCGGTGCTGCCGAGCTTCGCCCGCGGTGCCTGGAACACCCTGGTGCTCTCCTTAGCCGGTGCGGCGCTCGGCTTCGGCCTCGGGCTGATCATCTCGATCTTCACGATGTCGAAACGAGCGGTCGTCCGGGCCCCGGCGCGGCTCTACATCAACTTCTTCCGGGGAACACCGCTGATCTGGCAGATCTCGTTCGCCGGTATCGGTCTCATCCCGGCACTCCGCCTGAACCTGAGCATGTATCAGATCGCGATCCTGGTACTCGGGTTCAACCTGGCGGCATACTCGTCCGAGGTGTATCGCTCGGGCATCCAATCCATCGAGCGGGGCCAAATAGAAGCCTCCCGTTCACTCGGGCTGACCTATTTCCAATCGATGGGGTATGTGATCGTTCCGCAAGCCATCCGGCGGGTCATCCCGCCGTTGCTCAACGAGTTCGTGATCCTCATCAAGGACACCTCGCTCGTCTCGGTGCTCGGCCTGACCATCGCCCAGAAGGAGCTCCTGGGCGTCGGCCGTGACATCTACTCATCGTCCTTCGACGCCACCGCGTGGCTGGGTGCAGCCGCCGGGTTCCTGATCATCACCCTCCCGATGATCCGGATCGTGACCATCGTCGAGCGGAGGATGCGCAGCGGCCTGACGAGTGCGATTGGATAGGAGCAGCGATGACTACAGAACCTCTCGTCAGATTGGAGAAGGTCCACAAGTGGTTCGGCGACAACCACGTCCTGCGAGGTATCGATCTCGAGATCTTCCCGCAGGAGGTGGTGGTGCTGATCGGGCCATCGGGCTCCGGCAAGTCGACGCTGCTGCGGACGATCAACATGCTCGAGGAGCCAACCGAAGGGAAGGTGTTCTTCGAGGGCACCGAACTCACCGACATCCGGACCGACCTCAATGAGGTCCGTACCCACGTCGGCATGGTGTTTCAGCAGTTCAACCTGTTCCCCCACCTGACCGCACTCGACAACGTGACGCTGGCGCTGCTCAAGGTGCTGCGGCTGAGTGAGGAGGAGGCCGAGCAGCGGGCGATGGAGCAGCTCAGCCACGTCGGTCTCGGCGACCGGGCGGAGTCATACCCATCACAGCTGTCCGGCGGCCAGCAGCAGCGAGTTGCAATCGCCCGGGCGCTCGCCATGAAGCCAACGATGATGCTGTTCGACGAAGTGACCTCCGCCCTCGACCCGGAGCTGGTCAACGAGGTGCTCACGGTCATGCAGGACCTCGCTGCCGAGGGCATGACCATGGTCGTCGTCACCCATGAGATGGGGTTCGCCCGTGAGGTGGGGAGCCGGCTGCTGTTCACCGACGAGGGCATCATCCTCGAGGAGGGCCTGCCGACCGAGGTGTTCGCCAATCCCAAGGAGGAGCGCACCAGGGCGTTCTTGAGTCAAGTGTTGTAAGAAGAGATCAGGCCTCTCTCGCAAGCCGCTCGACGCCTTAGGTGGAATCGTGACCCATATCGTCATCCCCCACAGATTCAGGGGCCCCGTTGACTCTGGGAACGGGGGATACACCTGTGGGATTGTTGCCGGGTTTGTCGAGGGTGACGCCGAGGTCACCCTGCGGGCCCCGCCTCCACTCGACCGGCCACTGGCGGTGCGCGATCACGGCGGCCAGATCAGTGTCTTCGATGGCGACAACCTGATCGCCCAGGGGAACCCGGTGGAGTGGGACCTCTCGATCCCGGAACCGCCGACCTTCGATGAGGCGGTCGAAGCGGCCACCGGGTACGCCGGACTCACGGTCCATGCGTTTCCGGAGTGCTTCGTGTGCGGGACCGACCGCCCCGACGGCCTCAGGATCTACAGCGGCCCGGTCGGCGCCCGCGACCTGGTGGCATCACCGTGGGTTCCCGACAGCAGCCTCCCCAACACGAATGGCGTCCTCCCGCCCGAGATGGCATGGGCGGCGCTCGACTGTCCCGGGGCCTGGGCCGAGGAACGGCAGATGGAACACACCCCGGTGGTGCTCGGGCGCATGGCGGCGAAGGTGCTCACGACCGTCGAGGTCGGACGGCGCTTCGTCGCGCTGGGATGGCCGATCGGCCGGCAGGGGCGGAAGCTGTTCTCCGGCACTGCGCTGTTCACGGATGCGCAGGAGTTGGTTGGGTTCGCCCGCCAGACCTGGATCGTGATCGCCGACTGATCAGGCAAGCAGGCCGGTTGCGAACGACAGCGCCGCCGGGCCGTCGGCGGCGTAGGAGTCGGCACCGAGTTGCAGCGCATGCTGCTGGTCCCGGATCGCGTGGCCGCCGATGACCACCGGAGCGTCCACCGCAGCATGGAGTGCGCCGGTCAGTTCCGAAACCCCGTCGAGGACCGCCGAGTTGGTGACACTCACGGCCACCGCGGTCAGCGGTGCCGCCTTCACTGCAGCGTCCACGAAATCGGTGATCGGGAGATCGGTGCCGAGTTCGATCACCTCGAATCCGGCGCCGCGGAACATGTCGGACACCATCGCAACAGGCAGGGCATGACCTTCGCCTGCCGGCGTCCCGATCACGACCCGTCCCTGGTCACGTCCGCGTCGCGTGAATCTGGCGCTCAGCCTGCCCACGATCCGGCTGGCAATAGCAGTAGCGCGATGTTCGTCGGCGATCGACGACACTCCTTCGTGCCAGTCCTCACCGATCTTGCAGAGTGCCGGACCGAGCACGTCGGTGTAGATGCGGGTGGGCTCGAGGCCGGCGGCCATGGCGGCCTCGACGACCTGCCACGAGCCCCTTTCGTCGCCGGCGACCAGGCGAGCCTCAAGACGGCGGGTCCACGGGGCATCGAAACCACCCCGCCCCCGCTTCGGGGCCGACTGCTGTGACTTGCGGAACTCCTCGAAGTCCTCGACGGTGACCTGCCACTCGGCTCCCACCTTCTCGGCGTGCAGCATCCCGAGGCGCACGTAGCGGTACGCGGTCATGTAATGCACGCCGAGCTTGGCGGCACACGCCTTGAGAGTCAGGGTCTTGTTCACGTTATGCGTGGTTCTCGAGGTATTCCTGGGTGAACTCGCCCCGCAAGCGGGGAAAGCGAACCGGGGCATGATTGAAGCAGAAGTCCGCCTTGTTGTACCGGGAGAGCCGCACCGAGCAATCGTCATCGGCGCACACGCGTCCGGCCTTGTAGGTCTTAGGGCGCCGCCGGGACCTGCCGACGGTCGAAGCCCGCATCGTGGTGTTCATGTCGTGCCTCCCGGCATCTGTCTTGCCTGAGATTATTTTAGCACTTAATCATTTACTTGTAACCGTGGTGGCTTCCCCGACAATAGAAGCGGGGAGGCCCGAAGGCCTCCCCGTCCGATCGATCTTCCCGTATCTCGATCGTCAGTCGGTCTGCTTCGCCTGCGCCTCCTTGGCGATCTCGGCGACGACGTTGGCGTTCGCCAGGGTGGTCACGTCGCCCAGGTTGCGCTGCTCGGAGATGTCCTTGAGCAGACGCCGCATGATCTTGCCGGAACGGGTCTTCGGCAGATCCTCGGTGAACACGATGCTCGCCGGACGTGCGATGGGGCTGATCTTTTCTGAGACCCAGTTCCTGAGTTCCTTGATCAGGTTCTCATCGCCGACCACACCGGACCGCAGGGTGACGAATGCGGCAATGGCCTCACCGGTGAGATCGTCCTTGCGGCCGACCACTGCGGCTTCGGCAACGGCGCTGTTCGAAACCAGCGCGGACTCGACCTCGGTGGTCGAGATGCGGTGGCCGGACACGTTCATCACGTCGTCGACCCGGCCGAGGAGCCAGAAGTAGCCCTCGTCGTCCCGCTTGGCGCCGTCACCGGCGAAGTAGCGGTCACCGAGCTGCGACCAATAGGTGTCCACGTAACGATCGGGATCGCCGTAGATCGTCCGCAGCATCGACGGCCACGGGCGGTTCAGTGCCAGATAGCCACCGCCACCCAGGGGGACCGAATTGCCCTTGTCGTCGACGATGTCGGCACCGACACCGGGGAACGGCTTCGTTGCAGAACCGGGCTTGGTCGCAATCGCACCCGGGAGGGGCGTGATCATGATCGAGCCGGTCTCCGTCTGCCACCAGGTGTCGACGATCGGGCAGCGCTCGCCGCCGATGATCGTGTGGTACCACATCCACGCCTCGGGGTTGATCGGCTCACCGACAGTGCCCAGCAGCTTCAGCGACGACAGGTCGTGCTTGCGGGGGAACTCCTCGCCCCACTTCATGAAGGCACGGATTGCCGTCGGCGCCGTGTAGAACTTGCTCACGCCGTACTTCTCGACGATGTCCCACAGGCGGTCCTTGTCCGGGAAGTCCGGGGTGCCCTCGTACATGACGCCGGTCGTGTGGTTGGCCAGCGGGCCGTACACGATGTAGGTGTGGCCGGTGACCCAGCCGATGTCGGCTGCGCACCAGTACACGTCGTCCGGCTTGATGTCGAAGACGAGGTTGTGGGTCGTCATCGCGCCAGCCAGGTAGCCGCCCTGGGTGTGGACGATGCCCTTGGGCTTCGCCGTGGTCCCGGAGGTGTAGAGGATGTAGAGCAGGTCCTCGGCGTTCATGATCTCGGGGGCGCGCTCCTTGGCCTGACCATCGATGGCCTCGTGGTACCAGACGTCCCGGCCCGGAACCATCTCGACGTCGTTGTTGCACCGCTTGACGACGACCTGCTTCTCGATGGACGGGCAGTCCTCGAGGGCGATGTCGGAGTTCTCCTTTAGGGGGAACACCTTGCCGCGGCGGTAGGCACCGTCACCGGTGATGACGACCTTTGCTTCCTGGTCCTGAATGCGCTGGGCCAGGGCATCGGAGGAGAACCCGCCGAAGACGACCGAATGCACCGCGCCGAGGCGGGCGCAGGCGAGCATCGCAACGGGGAGTTCGGGAACCATGCCGAGGTAGATGGCGACCTTGTCGCCCTTGCCGACGCCCATGCCGGAGAGAGCGTTGGCGAACTGGCAGGTCTCCTCGTACAGGTCGCGATAGGTGAGGACCCGCGTATCGCCCGGCTCGCCCTCCCAGTAGAACGCGACCTTGTCGCCGCCGGTCTCGAGATGGCGGTCGAGACAGTTGTACGAGAGGTTCAGTTCGCCGTCGCTGAACCACTTGAAGAAGGGGGCGTTCGAGTCATCGAGGCTGACGGTCGGCTCCTTGAACCAAGTAATGCGTTCGAGTGCCTGCTTCGTCCACCAACCGACGAAGTCCTTGTCGGCCTCTGCGTAGATATCCGTGGTGGCGTTCGCCTGGGCTACGAACTCGTCCGACGGTGGGAACGAGCGCTCTTCTTTGAGAAGATTGGCAATCGCCTCTGGCTGCTGGTCCGTCACTTCGCCTCCCTTTGATACGGGTGTGTGGCTGCGAGTCCATCCTATGAGGTACCCGAGTCGCGATCGTGGGACGAACGTCCTTATCCGCGTGGGTAGTTTCGTGAAGCAACCCTCTCTCCGGGGCTTCGGCACGGGGAACGGGAACCGGGTACCGGGCACTGAAGGGTGGAGCTTCCGCCTCGTGGGTGATGGTCCGTCCAGTTCCCAACTCCCGGTTCCCCTGTGCTTCCATAGGCTCGTGGAACTGCTTCAGCTTCTCGAACGCCCAACTCCTCAGATGTGGTCCGGCTCCGGGCTCCCATGGTCCGATCCGGAGTTCTCCGCTCGCATGTTGCGGGAACACCTCTCCCAGGAGCACGACCTCGCCAGCCGGCGGACTCACCTCATGGACGCCTACGCGGCCTGGATCCACGACACGGTGCTGGGGTCACGTGCCGGCCGGATCCTCGACCTCGGGTGCGGACCCGGACTCCTCACCGAACGGCTCGCCCGTTTCGGCCATCACTGTGAGGGCATCGACTTCGCCCCTGCGGCGCTCGAGTACGCCAGGACGATCGCCGCCGAGCATCGCCTCGACTGCACCTACCGGCTCGAGAATGTGATCGACGCCGATTTCGGATCGGATCGCGACCTGGTGTCGTTCATCTTTGGAGACCTCGACACGATGCCGGAGGCTGATGCCGCTCGAGTGCTCCGCCGGGCCTTCGAGTCCCTGGCACCCAGCGGCCGCATGCTCCTGGAAGTGCACACACCGGCGGCGGTCGAAGGGGTAGGCACCGGTCCCGCTTCATGGTCGGTGCAGGAGCACGGGCTCTTCTCCGACCACCCCCATCTCCTGCTCTCGGATGCGGCCTGGTACCCGGAGAGAGGAGCCGCCAGTCGCTTCACCGTCGTCCACCTCGCAACCGGAGATCTCGACGAGCACGTGGTGACCACCCGGGCCCTGGGGGACCCCGGCTACGACGCCCTCATCGAGTCGGTCGGCGGCACCGTTGTGGATCGGTTCGGCGATCTCTCCGGGCATGATCGGGGGCCCGACGACGACTTCGTGGTGATCCTGGCGGGCCGCTCGAATTGAGGTGTGTCCGGCTCCGGCCGGGCCCGGCGATACAATCCGCGCCCCTGCCGGGACCCGGCGTCCACGTGGAGGATCGGATGCGCAACTCGAAGCGGTATGCCGGGATCGTCGCCCTGGTGCTGCTCCTGGCAACGGCCTGCAACGGTGGCACCGACGACCCGGGGGCCGGAGCCACCTCGACGGTGCCCACTTCAGTCGACCCTCCGGCAACCACCTCCCCGGCGACGACGACCTCGACGGTGGGCACGACCTCGACGACGACCACGGTGGTTCAAGCACCAGTTGTGGTTCCAATCCTCGTCTGGACGGACCAGCCCTCGGCGGCCGTCGTCACTGAAGCTGCGGCGAAATTCACCGCCGACACCGGCATCCCCATCGACGTCGCGGCCATGGATCTGCAGTCGATCCGGACGGAGGTCGAGACCGGGTCGGCGACGCCGGACATCTTCCTCGGCGAGCACACCTGGGCCGACGGGCTTCTGGCTGAAGGACTGATCTCGCCTACCGACATGGGCACCGTCGATGACGCGTTCCTCGCTTTCGCGCTCGATGCGTTCACACGTGACTCCGGCCTCCTCGCCGTCCCGGCCGGCATCGAGATGCCGGTGCTGTACCGCAACACCGATCTTGCTCCGGATCTCCCATCGGACGCCGCCGCGATGCTGGCTGCCTGCACCGCAGTCGAGGATGAGGTGAGTGGATGCCTCGGCTTCCCCACGGATGATCCGGCTGCGGGGTACGCATTCCTGATGGCCTTCGGCGGCTACGCCGTCGGATTCGACGCCGGCACCCAAATCGATGACGTCGGGTTCCACAAGGAAGAGGCCATCGCGGGGGCTGATTGGATGGATGAGCAGGTCACGTCCGGTCTCATCGACCCTGAACTCGTGGGCGTCGAAGCCGCCGACCTGTTCAGGGAGGGACAGCTTCCGTTCCTCTGGGTCCGGCCGTCCGACGCCGGGGAGATGCCGGAATCGGTTCCTCTCGCCGTCTCACCATTCCCACCCGTCGACGGGGAGGCCCCCATCCCCCTGATCGATGTCCTTGGGTACTTCATGAGCTCGACGGCCGCACAACCGGCTCCGGCTCTCACCTTTCTCGTCGAGTATCTCGCGGATCCCGAACCACTCCTGGAGTGGGCCGCCGCAACCGGGCTCGCACCCGTTCGCCTCGGGGCTCTGGCTGAGCTCGTGGACACCAACCCGACCGCCCAAGGGTTCGGGCTCCCGCTCGAAGCGGTGCCGAGCTTCCACCTGAGACCCACAGGCCCTCACGGCGAATCGGTTCTCGGCGTGATCGAGTGGGCAATCGAGTTCGTCCTGCAGCAAAGCTACGACAACGCCATGCCCGATTCTGCGGCCGTGCTGAATGAGGCTGCGGACCGCGTCCGACAGCTCGCCGGCACCGACGTCTGAGCGATCGGCGAGGGAGCCGGCCCGAACGGGAAGCAGCGGCCCTTCGGGGCCGCTGCTTCGCGCTGGGCGGAGGAGATCTGTCGATGGGGAGGGGAGCCCTTCGGGCTCGTCCCCAGAGCCGTTCGGGTTCAGGCTTGATCTCTAGATGTTCGCCCCAGCGTCCTGGGGAGCCTCGCCGCTGCCAAGTCCGCCGGGCCCGCGCTGTCCGCCGAAGCCGCGCCGACCTTCGGGCCGCTCGAGTTCACCGTCGACCATCTGATTGATCCTCTCGGTGATCTCCGCGAGCTTCTCGGCCTTCTCGGTCTCGTCGATCTTGCCGTCGGCAACAGCCTCATCGAGACGGGTCTCGGCCTCGCCGACCAGGAAGTCGACCAGTTCGGTCCGGCTGGTGCCGTTCGCTTCTGCAATCTCGGCGAGGGTCTGGCCCTCTTCGTGAGCAGCCTTCAGATCGTCGGTCGTGATCCCGAGGAAGTCGGCCACCGACTCCGGCCCAACGCCGTGATGCCCGCGTGATCCACCGTGACCGGGTCCGCCGCCGCGGATGCCGATGCCTTCTGCGAGCACGTCCGCCACCGCCTGGGCCTGGGTCTCGGAGATCGTGCCGCCTTCGACGAGTGGCCCGAGCCGCTCCATGATGCGGGTCGTCGGGGTATCGCCGTCTGCGTTCTCGTCGGCGGTCTGGGCCAGGGCGATCCCTGAGGTGACCATGGCGGCCACGACCAGGACCAGGAACCCGACCTTGAGTGTTTGTCGCATTGCGCTGCCTCCTTGATGTCTCGCAACGTTCACCATCACGATCGGAGGCGCCTGTAAGAGAGGTGTAAGGGGCGGTGAGACCTTCAGAACGGGTTTGATGAGAGAAGGATGAGGGGAACCCTTCGGGCAAAGCCCTCCGGGTTCCTTAGGAGTTGCTTCCCAACTCCACGGGCCACAAGGGGAACCCTCCGGGTTCCTTAGGA
>CAZEHO010000008.1:38606-99617 GCA_964511945.1 uncultured Acidimicrobiia bacterium
GGAGTTGCTTCCCAACTCCACGGGCCACAAGGGGAACCCTCCGGGTTCCTTGGGAGTTGCTTCCCAACTCCACGGGCCACAAGGGGAACCCTCCGGGTTCCTTAGGAGTTGCTTCCCAACTCCACGGGCCACAAGGGGAACCCTCCGGGTTCCTTGGGAGTTGCTTCCCAACTCCACGGGCCACGGGCGACGGGCCCCGCCTGCACCGCTCGTTGCTCGTCGCTATCTGCGGCGTTCGGGTCTGATCTTGAAGCCGCGCTGGGGAGAGAACATCCCGGCGATTGCAATGACCCCGGCCATGATCGCTGCCAGTTGCAGCCAGTCGCCGGTCACCGCGTACAGGGTCCGGCGGCTCTTCTGGAACTGGACGGTGCCGTAGAGGATGGTCTCGTCGAAGAGTTCTGTGGCTTCGGACAGCGTCCCGTTGGCATTGATGTAGGTGGAACGGCCGGTGACCGCGCCGTGGACGACATCGACGCCGAGCGCCACCGCAGTTATCCGCACCATTCCGATGAGCTGATCGGACGCGGGGCCCCGGCCGTACGACCCCTCGTTCGTGGCCACGACGATCAGTTGGGCACCGGCTTTCACCTCACTGCGCATGTAGCGAGCGAAGGCGCCCTCGAAGGAGATCACCGAGCCCAGCATGCCGCTGCCGTCCTCTGCCGTGATCTCGAACACCACCGGGCCGGTGCCCGGAGTCAGGTCACGAGGAACCTGCTCCAACTGGGGAATGAACTCGAAAACCTCGCGCAGTGGCACGTACTCCCCGAAGGGGACCGGGTGTCGCTTCAGGTACTCCCCGATGATTCGCCCCTCCGGCGAGAACAGGACGTTGTAGTTCTCCCAGCGTCCGGGATCTCCGGACCGTGATCCGCCGGCCAGCAGGTACGACCCGATGCGCACCGCCTCCCCGGCCATCTCGGAAGCAACCTGCGGGTTGTACGTCGGATTGAACGACCCGCCGAACGAATCCTCGGGCCACACGACCAGATCGACACTGTCGCGCTCGATCAGCGTCGTCAGTGCCAGATGGTTCTCATAGATCTGCTGCTTCTCGTTCGGACAGTGGACCCGGGGACACGGGGAGTTGCCCTGCACGATCGCGACCCGGACCTCGGGCCCGCCCGCATCCGGCGTAAAGAACGCCCCGAAGATGGTGAGGACGAGGATGACAACGGACACCACCTCGAGGGGGCGCCGATCCTTCTCCTCCTCGGTCATGAGTACCAGTGAGGCGGCGAACGCAATCACGAGCACGCTCCACCCGGTAACACCTATCCACTGCGCAGCACTCCTGGTGCCGGACAGCGTCCCGATCGGATACCCGGCGCCACCCCAGGGGAATCCACCGAAGGGGAATCGGGACTTAACCAACTCCCAGAGTGCCCATCCGCCGACGGCGACGAACCACCATCTCATCGGCGACCACTCGCGAACCCCGTACATCACGAGCGCATACGCCGTGGAGTACAGCGCCATCACGATGACGAGCGGGAAGAACGCCACCGCACCGAGGATGAAGATCCACCACAACATCCCGCCGAAGAAGGCGAAGCCGAACAGGAAGCCGACCCAGCCGGCCTCCCGAGCGCTGCGGACGCGCCGCAACCCCCAAAGGAACGGAACCGGCGCGATGAAGACGAGGAACCCGAGGTTGAGTGGCGGGAACGACGCCCACATCAACGCCGCCGAGAGGATCGTGGCCAGCACCAACGGCATTGAGCGCACAGCGTAGTGGCGGGGGATTCCTCCTCCCCGCTGTGTGGGGAAGGGTTCTACCTACGCGAGTAGCGGAGTTGCCTACCCTGCCCGGCATGAACGATCTCGAACTTGCCACCACCGCAGCGCGCGCCGGAGCCGAGGTCCTGCTCCACTGGTTCCGCAGGATCGGGGCCCCGGAATTCAAGGGAGCCGTCGATCCGGTCACTGAGGCCGACCGCGAGTCAGAAGCGGTGATCGTGAACCTGATCCGGACCCACCGCCCGGATGATGGCTTGATCGCCGAGGAGGGGAGTGCGGCGGACGCAATCTCCGGCCGGCGCTGGGTCATCGATCCACTCGACGGCACGGTGAATTTCGTCCACGGGATCCCACACTCGGCGGTGTCGATCGCGCTCGAGGACGACGACGGTGGGCTGGTCGGGGTCGTCATCGATCCGTTCCGCTCAGAGGAGTTCATTGCTACCCGCGCCGGTGGAGCCACCCTCAACGGGGACCCGATCCGAGTGTCGGGACGCACCCGGATGATCGAGTCGATGTTTGCGACCGGGTTCGCCTACGACCGCCAGGAGCGAGGCAAGAGCTACACCGACATCGTTGCCGCCGTTCTCGGGCGGGCTCAGGGAGTCCGCCGTCTCGGAACGGCCGCCATCGATTTCGCCTGGGTGGCCTGCGGGCGCTACGAGGGCCATTGGGAGTTCGGGCTCAAGGCGTGGGACCTGGCAGCCGGAGCACTGCTCATCGAAGAAGCCGGGGGCCGGCTGACCGACAGTTACGGCGACACGGCCCGTCCCGAGGACGTCATAGCGACCAACGGTGGGGTGCACGAGGAGTTGCGAGCAATCGTGGCGGCCCACCGGCCGGAGCATTTCGAACGAGCTCGGAGCTGAAACTCCGAGCTCGATGTCGGATCTCAGAGATCAGATTCCGGATTTCTGGGCCGGTGTTCCTTCCTCCGCCAGCCGCCGCTCGATGGCGCGTACCAAGGAAGTGACCAGCTTGGAGACTGCGACCAATCGGTGACGGCTCGGCGTGATGCTCTCTCGATCTGCCACCTCTGACCTCTGACCTCTGACCTCTGACCTCTGACCTCTGACCTCTGACCTCTGACCTACAGAATGCCCCTACCCCGCAACACCTCATACGCCCGATATATCGCCACGATCGACATCGCGTCCGTGATCGTGCCGGAGCGCACCATCTCGTAAGCCTCAGCGAACGGGACCACCTTGAGTTCGAGCTGCTCGGTCGGATCGGGATCCGCATCTCCCGGGGTGAGGTCTTCGGCAAGGAAGAGGTGGGCGATCTCATCGGTAAAGCAGTTCGACGTCTGCATGCCCCCAAGAGGCGTCAGCCTGGCGGCCCGGAGCCCGGTCTCCTCGCGGAGCTCCCGCAGCGCCCCATCCTCGAGTGTCTCGTCGGCGCGGCCGCCGCCTTCAGGAACCTCCCAGGTGTACTCACCGACCGCATACCGGAACTGTCCGACCAGGTAGGTGTTCAGGTCTCCGTCCAGTGGAACCACCCCGATCGCCGGAGCGGCTTCGACCACTCCGTAGATCCCCGGATCGCCGCGTGGTGTGGTGACTTCGTCGTGACGGACCCGGATCCACGCGTTCTCATACACCACCTTCGAGGCGTGGCGGGTCCAGGGTCCGGTCGACATGGGGCGGAAGGGTACCCGCCGTCCCTAGCCTGAGGGACAACGGCGGAGGAGAGGCCGGCATGCGGAAGCTTCTGCTGGCAGATTCGGTTCGGGATGCGGGGCAGGTCCTCGGCAACGCGCTGCTCATCGAGGACGACCGGATCGTCGCCGTCGGCGATGCCGACACCCTGCTCTCCCGTGACGTTGCCGAGATCGATTACTCCGGCGGCGTCGTGGTCCCGGGGCTCTGTGATGCCCACTTCCATCCGATCGGATACGCCGCAGTCCTGACACGGCCGTCGCTGAAGAGTGCTGCCAACTTCACGGAACTGGCCGAGATCGTCCGTGACGCGCTCGACGGGATCCCGGCCGGGCGGCCGCTGACCGGGCTCCGCCTCGACGACGAGACCCTCGCCGAGGGCCGCCTGCCGACACGCGATGACCTCGATGCCGTAGCCCCGGACCATCCGGTCCTCCTCATCCGGTACTGCGGACATGTCGCATCGGCGAACAGTGCGGCACTCCACGCCGCCGGGGTCGATCCGTCGACACCCGATCCGCCGGGTGGTGCCTTCGACCGCAACGGGCACGGCCGCCCCACCGGGGTCGTCCGGGAGACCGCCGTCGGTGTCGTCGCTCGAGCAGTCGACGCGCTGGCGCCACCACTGCCGGCCGAAGACGTTGCCGCTGCGATGACGGCCGCGGCAGCGCTCGGACTCACCGCAGGGGGAGCCATCGTTGCCCGGGGAGCGTCTATGTGGGGGGCGGGCGGTGACGAACTGGAGATCCTTTGCAGCGCTGCGGGCGACCTCCCGTTCGACCTCGCCGTGTTCGTCGCCGCAGCCGATCCGGCCGACTTGCAGCGGTCGGCAGATCGCATCCGCGCTGCGGGCGGCAAGCTCCGGTTCGGCGGGGTCAAGATGTTCTCCGATGGAAGCCTCGGCGGCCACACCGCGGCAATGCACGATGCGTTCTCGGATGCCCCCGACCGACTCGGAACCGATCGGTTCGACCCCGCCTGGGCGTTCTCGATGGCCCGAGCGGCCCTCGATCTCGACGGCCGGGTGGCGATCCATGCGATCGGTGACGCCGCCAACTCGGGTGTGCTCGATCTGATGGAGCAGCTCGTCGACGATGGCGCCGACGTCACCCGGCTCAGAGTGGAGCACGCATCGGTGCTGACGGCCGGCGACATCGATCGATTCGGCCGCCTTGGAGTGACCGCCGTGGTCCAGCCGGCATTCCTGGCGAGCGAGTACAAGTGGCTGGAACGGAGGGTGGGACCGGAGAGAATCGGACGCACCTATGCCTTCCGATCGCTGCTGGAAGCGGGCGCCCCCCTTGCCGGCAGCTCCGACTCGCCGGTGGAACCCCTCGACCCGCTCGCCGGCATGGCTGCGGCGCGCGATCGCTGCAGTGTGGTCCCGGCGCAGGGATTGGAGCCGGGAGACACCCTGCGGCTCTTCAGTTCCTGGGCGGCTCGGGCGATCGGGTCCTCCGCGTCACTGGAGCCGGGGGCGTACGCCAACCTCACGATCCTGGACCGGGACCCGGTGGCCGCCTCCCCGGGCGAACTCCGCAGCGCTCGGGTCCGGGCAACCTGGATCGGCGGGGAGCCCGTGGCGGTACCGGGCGGGATCCGAACCTGGAACGACTGAGCGCCGCCTAGTGCCGCACTAGGAGTCTGGCGAGTAATGCCGATGTGGCGTGCCCGCCGGGCACGTTGATCGGCGGCCAGGCGCGCCAATCGCAAGGACGCAGGTTCCGCCACTCCTCGTGCAGGAATGGTGGGACCGAGGACACAGCGAGTGGTGATGACTGGTCCTCGAGATGCGCGACATGCATTGCTCAGCGGGCTCCTAGCGGACCTCGGACGCCCGAGCCCAGCAGGTCACGCAAAGGTATCCGGCGTCGTGATGAATGCCGTCGCGACCGGCGGTGCCGGCGCAACCGCTGCACCTGCTGGTGAGGAAATCCTCTGCGATCCGCACGAAGGGACCGTCACCCGAGAAGAGGTCGCGGATGAGGAGGCCGGGGCGGGTTCCGTTGCTCATGAGCGGAGGAGGCTATCGCGAACGCGGCAGTTGTACCGGCAGTGCTACCCGGCCTCGAAGAACATGTCGTAGTACGGGGTGCCCTCGTATCGAGCGATGAGTTCGTCGAAGTTCAGCACGACCTCGCGCAGGTCATCCGGAGTCAGCTTGCCGACACCCGACTCCAGCCCGGGCATCGGTTCGACCCCGACCGCCTCGAAGAACTCCGCTGTCACCTCATTGGGGTGGTACCGGAGGTGCTGGTAGTCGACCTCAAAGGGTTCGATCCCAACCCGATCGAGGGCATCCTCCATCTCCTGCTCGCGGTACCCCAGACTGCGGAGACGCCCCGCGAAGTCCTCGATATCGATCGCAGCCGGAGGGGGCCGTTCCATCCCCGTCCAGAGGTTCACCTTCCCGGAGACCTCCCGGAGCTGCCGGCCTCTCAGGACGGAAACGATGCGGCGCACGAGGTTGGGCCGCCGCATCACGAAGAACACCGGGTCGTACTCCTGCATGGTGCCGAGCAGAGCATCAGGCTCGTGGAAGTGCCAGATACGGTCCTTGAAGCCGATCGCGGCGTCCGGATGCGATTCCCGCCGGCTCTCGAAATAGTCACGCACCGCTTCGACCTGCGCCTCGTGGGTTTCCCCTCGTTGCAGCGTTTCCATCCGGCCGATCACCTGCGGATGCTGGCGAACGAGATCGACGAAGTGGGTGCTCCCGGACCGGCTCTCCATGAGAACGACGAAGTACCGTCCGGTGGACTCGGTGCTCATTCGCGGGGAGTATATGCCGGGCCCCCGAAGCCACCCCGGGGCACCAGAACGCCAGATTCGCCCAGGAGGAATCAGTGTCCGTACCCCTGCCGGAAGCGGCCAAGCGAGTAATCGACGACCGCACTTTTGCCCACCTCGCCACCATCGACGGCAATGGGTGGCCCCATGTCACCGCGATGTGGATCGACCGCGATAACGACCTGATCGTCTTCAACACACTCGAGGGAAGGGCGAAGTGGCGCCACATACAGGAGGACCCCAGGGTGGCGATCTCGCTGAGCCCACCCGGCGACGACTACCTGAATCTCCTGATCAAGGGCAAGGTCATCGAGATGCGGACCAGCGACGGCAAGGCGGTGATCGACCGCCTGTCGCGCAAGTACCGGGGACGCGATTACGACTGGCTGAAGCCCGGCGATGTGCGGGTCACCGTCATCGTCGAGCCGATCTCGGTGGCCGAGAACCCGTAGTTCGGATCGCCCGGGCACCGGACTGCAGTTCCGTTCCCCCGGTACCCTGCGAGGGTCCGCCGATCTGAGGTCTCGATGCACATCCCCGACGGATTCATCAACGTCCCGACCTCCGCCGGCTTTGGCGCCGCAGCGGCCGGCGGCCTCTGGTTCAGCCTGCGACGCACCGCAGCCATCCTCGACGACCGCAGGATCCCTCTCGCAGGACTCGCCGCCGCCTTCATCTTCGCGGCGCAGATGATCAACTTCCCGGTGGCTTCCGGCACCAGTGGCCACCTGATCGGGGCCGTGCTGGCCACCGTGCTGCTGGGGCCGTGGCTCGGGTCGGTGGTACTCACCGTCGTCCTCGTGGTCCAGGGGATCTTCTTTGCCGATGGGGGCCTGAGCGCAATCGGACTCAACGTCTTCAACATGGCGCTGATTGCCACGTTCCTCGGCTACGGGATGTTCGCCCTGTTCCTTCGGGTGCTCCCGCCGCGCATGGGATCGGTGGTTGTCGGCGCCGGGATTGCCGCCGGCCTCTCCGTGCTGCTCGCAGCGGCGGGTTTCTCGCTGCAGTACTGGATCGGCGGGGAGGGTGGAGTCGACGCCGGCAGGGTGACGGCGGCAATGCTCGGGGTGCACTCCCTCATCGGCATCGGTGAGGGGATCATCACCGCATTCGTCGTCGGTGCGGTCGTTCGGGTGCGCCCGGACCTCGTTGCCGGCACGGCCAGGCCAAGTACGGAGCCGGTCGATGGATAGGCGCTTAGGTTGGTTCATCGCCATCGGCCTGCTCCTGGCACTGCTGACCGCCGGATTCGTCAGCAGATTTGCCTCATCGGAACCCGATGGACTCGAGCGAGTGGCCATCGATGAAGGCTTTGCGGATTCCGCCACCGACCACCCGCTCGACGATTCACCCCTGGCGGACTACGCCGTCGAAGGCTTCGAGGACGGCGACGCCAGCACCGGTCTTGCAGGCGCTATTGGTGTCGTCATCACCGCAACGGCGGTCACGGTGATGCTGTGGGGCATCCGGAAGTTCACCGTGGGCCGCCGGCAACCGGATTGAACATGTCATGAGCGGCGGACACGTCCACGCCCTGTACCACCATGCGTCGAGCCCGCTCCACCGGCTCCGGCCCGAGGTGAAGCTCCTCGCCTGTCTCCTGTTCGTCGCGGCGGTGGTGGCCACTCCGCGCGAAGCGATGTGGGCGTTCGGCGGGCATGCACTGCTCGTGATCGCCGCCGGCGCCGCCGGCCGGCTTCCTCCGGGTTTCATCGCCCGCCGGATGCTGATCGAGATCCCGTTCCTGCTGTTTGCGATCGCACTTCCGTTCTTTGGGCGGGGAGAAAGGATCGACGTCTGGTTCCTATCGCTCTCCCGCGAAGGACTGTGGGGCGCATGGAATGTGATCGCCAAGGCCACGCTCGGGGCGGCGGCGGCCATCGTCCTCTCGGGCACGACACAGGTGCCGGAGTTGCTGCGAGGGTTTGAGCGGCTCCGAATGCCCCGGGTGATCGTGTCGATCATGGGGTTCATGGTCCGTTACCTCGATGTGGTGATCGGCGAGTTGCAGCGGATGCGAGTCGCCCTCCGCAGCCGCGGATACGCACCGCGCTGGATCGGCGAGTCGCGGGCACTGGCCGCCACGGCCGGAACCCTATTCGTCCGCTCCTACGAGCGCGGTGAGCGGGTGTACCTGGCGATGCTGTCCCGCGGTTTCACCGGATCGCTTCCGGACCTCGGCGCGGGCGGAGCGCCGGCGGCGCAGTGGCTGGGTTCGGTCGCCGTCGGTGTGGTTGCAGCTGCACTGGCCGCCGCTGGTTGGGCGCTGCGATGAGCGTTCCCACCGTCGAGATGCGGGGAGTCGGGTTCTCCTACCCCGACGGGCTCCAAGCCCTCGATGGGGTCGACCTCCACGTCCACCCCGGGGAACGGGTAGCCCTCCTCGGGCCGAACGGCGCCGGCAAGACCACCCTGGTGCTCCACCTCAACGGCATCCTGACCCCGGAACGCGGATCGGTGGCCATCGGCGGGCTCCCGGTGGCTTCGGAACACCTCCTCGAGGTCCGGCGCCGGGTGGGCATCGTGTTCCAGGACCCCGATGACCAACTGTTCATGCCGACCGTTCGCGACGACGTTGCGTTCGGTCCGGCCAATCTGGGGTTGCGCGGCGACGATCTGGACCGCCGGGTCGACGAGGCACTGGGTGCGGTGGGCATGGCCGATCGGGCGAACCGGGCACCTCATCATCTGTCGTTCGGCGAGCGCCGGCTGGTCGCCATCGCCACCGTCCTGGCGATGGAACCGGAGATCCTGGTGCTCGACGAGCCCTCGGCCAACCTCGATCCGGCGGGCCGGCGCGAACTGGCCGATGTCCTCCGCCGGCTCGAGATCACCATGTTGATGGTGACTCACGACCTGCCCTACGCGCTGCAACTCTGCTCTCGCGCAGTGGTGATGAACCGGGGAACGATCACCACCGACGGACCGATCCGGTCGGTACTGCGGGATCGCGACCTCATGGCGGCGAATCGGTTGGAGCTGCCCTTCGGTTTCGACCGCGATCTGCTGCTCGGCGATCACGAATAGCCCCTCGAGGAGGCCTTGCGGCGGGGCTCACCGGCCTCAAGAAGGTGGTCCGGCCTGCCGACGATCTGTGCATGACACTGGCTGCAAACGCGCCGCCCTCGGTCGTCGCGCCCCGCGATGGGCCGCGCCGCGTGCTCTTCGTCGACGCCGAGCCCGACCGCCTGGAAGAGGCGCAGCGGTCGCTCAGTGCCGTCGGTGGCGACTGGGATGCCAGGTATCTCGTCGGAGGCTCCGCCGCCTTGACCGCCCTCGACGACGAGCCCGTCGACATTCTGGTGACGGCGCTGCACATGCCGGAGGTCGACGGCACCGAACTCCTCCAGGCTGCCCGCCGTAGCCACCCGGAGACCGTCCGCATCGTGGTCGCCGGCAAGACGGATCAGCAGGCGAGCTTGAAACTCACCGGCATCGCCCACCACTTCCTCACCCGGCCCTACCCGCCGCAGCAGCTTCTCGATGTGATCGATCGGGCAGTGGTCCTTCGCGAGCGCCTGCGCAGTCCGGCACTGATCGAACTGGTCTCCGGAATGCGAACGCTTCCGTCGATGCCGGCGCTGCATTCCAAAGTCGTCTCGCTCGTCATGTCCCCCAACTCGTCACTCGCCCAGATCGGCGACGTCATCGCCCGCGATCCCGGCATGAGCGCAGAGGTGCTGCAGCTAGTGAACTCGGCCTTCTTCGGGCTGCGGCGCCGGATCACCGACCCTTCCCAGGCCGTCACCCTGCTCGGGATCAACACGGTGATCGCATTGGTCCTGGGCGTACACATCTTCTCGCAGATGCAGGCACCGAAAGGGCGTCACGAGGAGATGGATGCGCTCTACCGCCACGCCCTGGTCGCAGCCTCTGCCAGCCGTGAGATCGCACACGCCGAAGGGCAGAACCGGGATTCGGTGAGCGACTTCTACCTCGCCGGCATGCTCCACGACGCCGGGCGTCTCGTGCTGGCAACGAACTACCTGGACGAGTACGCCGCCACCCTCGAGTCGGCCGATCCACTGCTGGCGGAGGTCGAACGTTTCGGAGCGAGTCATCAGGATGTCGGCGCATACCTGCTCGGCCTGTGGGGACTCCCCGACCCGATCGTCGAAGCCGCCGCGTTCCATCATCATCCGGCATTCGCGCCGGGGCGGGAGTTCACCCCTCTCGCCGTGATCCACGCGGTATCGGCACTGATGGAAGCGCCGGAGGATGAGCGGCCGCATCTCGACAGCGCGTACCTGAACGAAGTCGGGGTCGGCACGCACATCGACGGGTGGATCGGAGCCGTCGAGTCCGCCCAGCACAGCCGGTAGGAGCCGACGGCCCCTACAAGCGTCCGATCAGGTCGTCGAGCGCGGCACGGCGGGTGGCGGCAAAGGTCGCCCGAACCCGATCCCCGCACTTGAGTTGCAGTTCGACGTCCGCGTTCCCGTCGCTTCGCTCCTCGAGGAGCGTTCGCTCCACCGAGGCCCGGCGCACGTACGTCCAGGCGCCGCCGTGGCGGGTTCTCGTGCTCCTGGCCGACTCCTCATCATCACCGATGAGGATGACCTCGTCGGCGGTGAGCAGGAGCAGGTGGGCGGTCGCCGCCGGATGACGCCGCCGGGACCGCCGATTGGCATCGTCGACGATCTCCGGTTGGGCGATGGCGAACTCGACTATGTCCCCATCGCGCAGCGCCATCTCCGCGTAGTTGACGAACTTGAGACCGAGTTCTTCGGCAGCGGCCTCGGCTACCGAGGGGTCTCCGGGACCCTCGGGCGGTGTAGGGCGGATGGCATCGATCAGCGGCATGAACAGGCGGCTGGTCACGTTGTTGAATTCGATGCGGACGGCGTCGGTCCCGTTCGTGCTCTCACCTTCGAAGCCGAACCATGCGCGCAGGAGAACCTTGCCGAAGGTGACTCGATCGATCTCCGCGATCGGAAACCGCTTCGTCTTGATCTCCTGACCTCTGGCTTCGGCCACTTCGACGGTGTCCTCGTGACGAACGACGACCGAGGCGGGGGTCCAGTTCCACAGCCCCTTCCGCTGTGCCGGAGTGAACACCGCGTACGGGTCGCTGCCGTTGCCCGGGAAGGAGATCCAATCGGTGAACGGCTCGGGAACGGGCTTGTCGGGCACGAGTACCTGTGAGAACGTCGCCCGCGCTCCGGTCATCCGACGGGGAGCCACCAACGCCCGAACGGTCGCTTTCAGGTCGCGGCGCGTTGCCGGTGAGTCCGGGGCGGTGCCTGCCATGCAGGACATCGTATCGCCGCGCCGTACCCCTCCCCGAAGAAGTCGGCCATCGGTATGGTGCAGCAATGACCGCTCGCAAGCACTTCACCCCCGCAACCTTCGCATTCCTCCGGGATCTCGCCGCCAACAACGACCGGGACTGGTTCAAGGCCAACCAGGACCGCTACGAGGCGACCGTTCGCGAGCCTGCCATCGCGTTCATCGAGGACTTCGCGGCACCCCTGGAGAAGATCAGCAAGCACTTCTCCGCCGACCCCCGCAAGGTCGGTGGCTCGCTGTTCCGCATCCAGCGCGACACCAGGTTCAGCAAGGACAAGACGCCCTATAAGACGAACACCGGCGTGCAGTTCCGCCACATCGCCGGCAAGGACGCGCACGCCCCCGGGTTCTACCTCCATATCCAGCCCGGCGAGTGCTTCGCCGGGATCGGCTTGTGGCGGCCCGAAGCAAAGGTCGCCAATCAGATCCGCGAGTCGATCGTCGAGGACACGGCCACCTGGAAGCGCGTCGCTCACGGCAAACGATTCACCGGTACGTGGTCACTGAGCGGGGACTCGCTGAAGCGCCCTCCACGTGGGTTCGACCCCGAGCACCCGATGCTCGAGGACCTGATGCGCAAGGACTTCATCGGGAGCACCCGCCTCACGCAGAAGCAGATCACATCGCAGGACTTCCTGACCGAGTACACCTCGATGTGCCGCGCCTCGGCACCGTTCATGAAGTTCCTCTGTGAGGCCGTCGGCGTCGGGTTCTAAGCGCCCGACAGTCGATCGGCTTCGAGCCACAACTCGCCGAACCGACCTCCCTCGGGCCCGTGCCAACGACACCGACGGTACCGGCAGCCCTCCTAGGCGGACCTACCCACCTCGGACGGCAGCGGGAACCAGCGGAGATGCTCGAAGTCGGTCCCGACATCCATCGTCGCCGGTTCGGCCGAACTCGCCGGCTCTCCCCGGATGATCTCCCTCGCCCGATCCAGGTACTCCGCCAGCGCCTCAGTCGGGGCGGTACTCCGGTGTGCGGGGTACTCGATTCCCGTCTCGGTGAACGACACGTCGGACAGGCTGAGCGGCGGGTCGGCCGGAGCAAATCGATGGCGCCACAGCCCGGTGGCCGGATCAAAGGTGTACTGCGGCAGCAAGCGCCACCCATCCCGGGCAACCAGATGCACCGCTTCGAGGATGAAGTCGAAGACCCGCTCGTCGACGAAGTAGTTGAAGTTCACCCGAACCCAGCCCGGTTTGATGCCCTCACACCCGCGCGAGATCTCGCGCTCGAATCGGTGAGACCTCTCGATGTCGATGCCGAGCAAGCGATGCCCGTAGGGCCCGGCACATGAACACCCGCCCCGGGATTGGATACCGAAAAGGTCGTTGAGCAGCGCTACCACGAAGTTGTGATGCAGGTACCGCTCGCCGTACCGAACCACAAAGGACACGATCGACAGCCGATCGGCATCCGGGTTGCCCAGGATCTCCAGGTTCGGGTTCTCGCTCCAGGAGGCGATGGCCCGCCGGATGAACGACTCCTCCGCCTCCCGAATCGCCTCGATTCCGACTGCCTCCTTGAGCTTGAAGACGAGACCGGTTCGGATCGCTCCGATGATGTCCGGCGTGCCTCCTTCCTCGCGATGCTCGATGTCGTCGAGGTAGCGATGCTCGAGCGGGTTCACGTAGGCGACGGTGCCTCCGCCGGGAACGACCGGGACCCGGTTGGTGAACAGTTCGCGCCTGGCGACCAGCACGCCGGGCGTCCCAGGTCCGCCGATCATCTTGTGCGGCGAGAGAAAGATGGCGTCCTTGTAGGAGAGCGGATCGTCCGGATCGACCGGCCCCATCACGATGCCGACGTATGGGGCGGCTGCGGCGAAGTCCCAGAACGACAGCGCACCGTGGCGATGCAGCAGCGACGACACCGCGGCGGTATCGGTGATGATCCCGGTCACGTTGCTGGCAGCTGAGAAGCTGCCGATGAGCAGCGGCCTGTCGGCATAGCGCGCCAACTCCTCCTCGAGATGGGTGAGGTCGACGTGGCCGTCCGCGTTCTCTCGGATCGTGACCACGCCTGCGATCGACTCCCTCCACGGCAGTTCGTTGCTGTGGTGCTCGAAGGGGCCGATGAACACGACCGGACGATCACCGGGCGGGATCTGCTCGCTCAGCGCGAATCGTTCGTCGAGGTTGGCCGGGAGCCGCAGGTTGAGCACGTTGATCATCCGGTCGATGGCCCCGGTCGAGCCACTGCCACAGAACAGCACCGCGTGCTCGTCGGTGGCGCCGACGCACCGTTGCACGATCTCCCGGGCGTCTTCCCGGAACCGGGTGGTCTGCAGACCGGTTCCCGACGACTCGGTATGGGTGTTGGCGTAGAGAGGAAGCACCGCTTCCCGAATGAAGTCCTCGATGAAGTCGAGTGACCGTCCCGACGCGGTGTAGTCGGCGTATGTCACCCGGCGGGGACCGAAGGGCCCGTCGACCACCTCATCTCGGCCGATGACCGCATCTCGGATGTGGGACAGCAGTGGGGTCGGCTCCATGACCGGTGATGGTATCCGAGCTCACCAGCGCTCGATCACCCTCTGCACGGTGGCGAGGTAGGACGGGTGGCTGATGTCGTGCGGAGCGCCCGGTGCGACCAGCTGGGTTCCGCCAAACCGGCGATTCCGGGCACGCTGCAGCCGCCTGGAGATGATCCACCATTCCCGGGCTCCGGTGATGAATACCAAGTCGGTCGCTCCCGACGGCACAACCGGATACTCCGGCTTGGGAAATCCGGGATACACCCGCCGTCTCCCATACCGGTTGATCCACCACGGCGAGTCGGACCGATCCTCGGCGAAGAAGGGCGACAGGGAGCACAGCACAGCGTGAGTCGGTTCGGTGACCGATGCTGCGTGCAGCCCGCAAACTGCGCCCAGCGAGAACCCGATGATCACACAGGGTGGTCCTTCGGCAACGATGAACCCGGTGGTGTCGGCGATCAGCTCCTGCAAACCGGGACGCCCCCAATCGACCGGAACCCCGATCGGTTCGATGCCCCGCCTCTCGAGCATTTCACCAATGCGGCAGTACGGCTCGATGTCGGTGGATTGGCCGACGCCCGGGATCAGGAAGGCCTTCCGGTTCACGGAAGGTCCGCCGGTTCGATGCCGAGTCCGGCAAGCATGGTCTCGATGACCCCGGGACCGGCGATCCCGGCCAGAGCCGCGGCCCGCTCCGGCTTCCCGTGCACCCGGTAGATCAGCCACCACTGCTCGACCGGTGCCAGTGGAACGACCGCCTCGCCGAGATCCCAGGATCGACCCGGGGTGAACGGCAGACCCACCGGGCGATCGCCGATCCGTACCGTTACGCCGCCGGTGAGGTCGAGTGGCTGACCCTCGAAGTCGTGCCGGCACCGCCACACACTCACGAAGTCCGGTTCCTGGCCGGCGGCGAAATCGGGGTGGACACCCGTCAGGTCATTCAGCAGGCGGCCCAGGGGTTTTCGTGCCGAGACATCGAAGACCAGGTCGAGATCGCCCACCCGATCGACCAGCTCGTGGGCGAACAGCAGGCCGCTGCCCCCCAGCTGGAGCCGGATCCCGGCAGCATCACAAGCCCGCACCAGGGAGATCAGGGCGGATCTGGTCGTCCGGTGCATCGCAGAAGGGTATCCGCCGTCGCCGCTGCAGAGCACCGGGACGATCAGTACCATCGCCTCCGCTCAATGGAGGGGGTGCCATGACGAGCACAGCCGCGCCGTCGTTCAACCGCGGAGCGACGGCCGCCGTAGTGGTCGGGAGCGCCGTGGCTATCGCGCTCGGCGTCTACGGGGCGGTCCACGACCCGACCGGCCGGTCACTGGTCACCGGCTTCTTCAGCGCGACCATCAATCTGAAGGTGTGGCTCGCCACCGCCGCCCTGCTGCTGGCAGGGTTCCAAGGCTGGTCGGCTTTGCGGATGTGGGGCCGGCTCGGTTCCGGAGATGCCCCCGCATGGATCGGCCCCGCCCACCGGCTCTCCGGCACTGCAGCCTTCGTACTTTCGATCCCGGTGGCCTACCACTGCCTGTGGGCCCTCGGCTTCAACGCCGACGCCGGTGCCCGGGTGCTCATCCACTCGCTGGTGGGATGTGTCTTCTACGGGGCGTTCGCCACCAAGGTGATCGCAGTCCGCAACCACTCCCTCCCGAAATGGGTGCTCCCCACCATCGGGGGCTTCACCTTCACCGTGCTGGTGGCACTGTGGCTCACCAGCTCGTTCTGGTTCTTCACCAACGTCGAGTTCCCGGGGTTCTGATGAAGGTGTCCACACTCACCGGATCGGTGCTGGCGATCGCCTCGGTCGTCTTTGTCGTCCTGCTCAGCGGAGTCGGCTCCGATGCCTTCACCAACGACCCGCCGGCGGTCAACCCCTACGCCTCGGGTCCCGGGACCACCGCCCCGGCGCCGGAGGCGGGAACGAACCCGGACGCGGCCGACCCTGCTGCTCTGGTAGCGGCTGAGGACCTCTACGGCAGACGCTGTGCCGGCTGTCACGGCGGCGACCGTCAGGGCGGCTCAGGCCCGGCCCTCAAACCGGGCTCTCCGTCGGCGGCGAAGCCTCCGGCCGAACTCCGCGAGGTCATCGTCAACGGCAAGGGCGGCATGCCGGCGTGGGAAAGCCGGCTGACCCCCGGCGAAATCGACGCCCTGGTGACGCTGATCACGAGCGGCTGAGGCATCCCGGTGCAGCACCGCAGCCCTTGGGATGACGGGCGGGTCCGTGTACCCTTCACCCCACCCCCCGTGGGGGTGGGATTGGAGACCGGATGAACCCCGAACACCAAACGAACGCTCTCAACCGGCTCAAGACCGTCCGCGGCCACCTCAACGCCGTCATCGGCATGGTCGAGGAGGAGCGGTATTGCCCCGACATCATGAAGCAGGTTTCCGCAGTCCAGGGTTCCCTGGAGAAGGTGAACCGCATCCTGCTCGAGAACCATCTCGAAACCTGCGTCATGCACGCCGTGGCCGAAGGGCGCACCGGACAGATCGTCGACGAGTTGATGGAAACACTGCGGTATACCCCGCAGATCACGGGTCCACAGCGGGCCGAGGAGGCTGCCAGTTCATGACCGACACGACCATTTCCGTTCCCGAGATCCACTGCGGTCACTGCAAGATGTCGATCGAAGGTGCGGTCGGAGACCTCGACGGAGTCGAGGACGCCACCGTCGACATCGAGGCCCGCACGGTGGCCGTGCGGTTTGACGCCCCCGCCACGATCGAGGGCATCGTCGGTGCGATCGAAGACGTCGGCTACGAGGTACCGGCGCTCGACTGAGCACTCATGGCCGACACCACCGACACCATCGTCTTCGACGTCGAGGGAATGACATGTGCCTCATGCGCGCTGCGCATCGAGAGGATCCTTTCGCGCCAGGACGGGGTCGAGACGGCCGCAGTCAGTTTTGCCGGGCAGGAAGCCCGGGTGAAGGTCCTGGACGGGACCGATGTCTCCGGACTCGAGGCGGCCGTCGCCAAACTGGGGTATTCGGCCCAGGCAGTGGTCGAAGGGCAGGCCCGGGAGGGCATCGTCGAGCGGTACGACGCCGAGACCCGGTTCCAGCGGCGCACCGCCGCCCTCGCCGCCCTGTTCACCATTCCGGCGTTCATCCTGAGCATGTTCGGCCCGGATGCCGATTGGGCCACCGCTGTGGTCTGGGGCCTCATCACGCCGGTCGAGTTCGTCTTCGGATGGCAGTTCCACCGCAACGCGGCGATCCGCCTGCGATCGTTCAGCGCCAACATGGACACGCTGGTGTCGATGGGCACCTTGGCTGCCTACGGCTATTCCATCTGGGCGTTCTTCACGGACCGCCCGGTGTTCTTCGAGACCGCCGGCTGGATCATCACGTTCATCCTCCTGGGCCGGTTCTTCGAGGCGCGAGCCAAGGGCCGGGCCTCCCAGGCAATCGCCCGTCTGGTGGATTTAGGAGCCAAGGATGCTCGGATCCTCCGCGATGGTGATGAGGTCACGATCCCGATCAGCGAGGTGATGCCCGGCGACATCATGGTGGTTAGGCCGGGCGAGCGGGTTCCCACCGATGGGGAGATCGTGCAGGGCACCTCGTCGTTCGACGAGAGCATGCTCACCGGCGAATCGCTGCCGGTGGACCGCGGCCCCGAGGACGAGGTCTTCGGCGCCACGATCAACCAGCACGGGATCATCCAGGTTCGGGCCACCCGGGTCGGGCGGCAGACCGCACTCGCTCAGATCGTTCGCCTCGTGGAGGATGCGCAGGCGACCAAGGCGCCGATCCAGACCCTCGCCGACCGCATCGCCTCCGTCTTCGTTCCGGTGGTGATTGCGATCGCCGCGGCCACGCTGGTGCTCTGGCTGGTCATCTCCGGCGATGTCACCGACGCAACTCGCGCCGCAGTCGCGGTCCTGATCATCGCCTGCCCGTGCGCGCTCGGCCTTGCCACACCGACCGCCATCCTGGTGGGCAGCGGCAGAGGGGCCGAGGCCGGGATCCTGTTCCGCAACGCTGAAATCTTCGAGCGCGCTCGAACCGTGGACACAGTCGTCTTCGACAAGACCGGGACGCTCACCAGGGGGGCGATGACGCTCACCGGACTGGCGGCAACGGACGACGAGGAACGGGCGCTGTATCTGGTCGGATCCGTCGAGGCGGCCAGCGAACACCCAGTCGGCAAGGCGGTCGCGCTCGGAGCCGAGGAGCGCGGCATCGAACTCGGCGCCGTCGACGAGTTCCGGGCGGTTCCCGGCCGTGGCGTGCAGGGCACCGTCGACGGCATCGACCTCACGGTCGGGACGGCGCTCTTCATCGCCGAGGCGGGGTTCGAGATCCCGGAGTCGCTGGCAGCGGCGAAGGGACGGATGTCGGCCTCCGGCCACACCTCGTTCCTCGCCGCGTGGGACGGCGACGTCAAGGCGGCTCTCGGGGTCGCCGACACGGTGCGTCCGAGCGCCCAGGCGGCCGTTGCCGGGCTCCGTGATCGGAACCTCGGCGTCGTCATGATCACCGGGGACGATGACAGGACCGCGGGCGCCATCGCCGGCGAACTGGGCATCGACCGTGTCCTCGCCGAGGTGCTCCCGGGAGACAAGGCCGACGAGGTTTCCCGTCTCCAAGGCGAGGACCGCGTCGTGGCGTTCGTCGGCGACGGGGTCAACGACGCCCCTGCGCTGATCCGAGCCGACATCGGGATGTCCGTTGGGACCGGGACGGACGTCGCCATCGAAGCCGGGGACGTCGTGCTCATGTCGGGCGACCCGATGCTCGCCGGCACGGCATTGCGGCTGGCGGATGCCACCGTTCGCACGATCCGGCAGAACCTGTTCTGGGCCTTCGCGTACAACACCGCAGCGATTCCGCTGGCCGCCGCCGGGATCCTCCACCCGATGATCGCCGCCGCCGCCATGGCGCTCTCAAGTGTTTCGGTTGTCACCAACTCGCTCCGGCTGCGCCGATTCCGCTAGCCGGGAACGATCTCGACCGGGCCGATCGGGAGTCGCGGATGCGACGTTCGGCCGGGTGTGGAGCCAATCGCGCCCAGTAGGGTTCTTCAGAGCGGCTGCACTCGCCGTTCGGTGATTCGCTGCGGCCGGAAACTCAGAACGATTCCTGCGGCCGCGGGCCGGACGCAGGACCAGAAGGAGGCGATGGATGGTCAGTCCCGATGTGGTCCACAAGACCCTACGCAACCACATGCTGGTCGACGGCTATCCCATGGTCCTGGACCTGGAACGGTCCCAGGGCGTGTGGATGTATGACAGCCGAACCAAGAAGCGATATCTCGATGCGTTCTCGTTCTTCGCATCGTGGCCGATGGGATACAACCACCCGATGCTCCTCGACCCCGAGTTCCAGGAGGAGTTGGTGCGGGCGGCCACCACAAAAACGTCGAACGCCGATATCTACACGGTCGAGATGGCTCGCTTCGTCGAGGCGTTTGCCACCAGGGTCACTCCCCCCGGGTTCCCCCATCACTTCTGGATCTCCGGTGGAGCGCTGGCGGCGGAGAACGCGGTGAAAGCGGCGTTCGACTGGAAGGCTCGCAAGCTGGGCCGCACCAGCTTCGAGAACGACGTCAACGACATCGTGATCCTGCACTTCCGCCAGGCGTTCCACGGCCGCTCCGGCTACACCATGAGCCTGACCAACACCCGACCCGACAAGATCGGGCTGTTCCCGAAGTTCCCCTGGCCGCGAGTGCACAACCCGGCCATCGAGTTCGACCTCGACGGGGGGATCGCCAACGATATCGAGGCCGAGGAGCGGCGGTCCCTCGACGAGATCGAGCAGGCCTACGCAGAGCATGGTCGCCGGGTCGCCGCCATCCTCATCGAGCCGATGCAGGGTGAGGGCGGGGACAACCACTTCCGCGGCGAGTTTCTGGCGGAACTGCGGCGAATCGCCGACGAGCGCGAATCCCTGCTGATCTACGACGAGGTCCAGACCGGATTCTTCGGATCCGGCAAGCCCTGGTGGTGGCAGCACCACGACGTTGCCCCCGACATCGTGTCGTTCGGCAAGAAGACGCAGGTCTGCGGCATCTACGCCTCCGACCGGGTGCTCGAGGTACCGGACAACGTCTTCCAGTTGTCCAGCCGGATCAATTCGACGTGGGGCGGGAATCTGGTCGACATGGTTCGCTGCAGGCGGTTCATCGAGATCATCGAAGCCGAGCAGCGCGTCTCCCACGTCGCCGACATGGGCGATCGGCTCATGGCCGGCCTGCGGGAGATGGCCCGCCGCACCGGCGCGTTCTCCAACGTGCGCGGCAGAGGCTCCCTGGTTGCGGTCACCGTCGACTCGCCCGAGCGGCGGGGCCAGATCTTGAGCGACATGTTCGACAACGAGTTGCTTGCTCTCCCCTGCGGCCCCCAGTCGATCCGGTTCCGGCTGCCCTACGTGATCTCCGCTGAGGAGATCGACGAGGTGCTCAACCGAACCGAGGTCAGCCTGCGGCATCCGACCCGCGAGAACGGCATGACCCGCCAGGAAAAGGGGGGCTGAGCCCCAGCGCGATGGATCGGCTGTCGCAGTCTGTCCGCGTCGCCGCCTCCGAGACCGGCTTCTCGGGTGTGGTCCACAGCGCCGACGCGAACCACACCCTGCCGGCAGAGGCCTTCGGGCTGGCGCATCGCGGACTCGAAGTGCCGAACACGGTCGCCACACAATTCGCAATCGCAAGTGGCGGCAAGGGTTTCACCGCCCTTGCCGCCATCTCACTCATCGCCGAGGGGACGGTGTCGCTTGATACGACGGCCCGATCCGTGCTCGGCGCCGACCTCCCTCTCATCGCCGAAGACGTCACGGTGGAACACCTCCTGGGACACCGCTCCGGCATCGGCGACCATCTCGATGAGGAGGCCGAGGACGAAGACCCGGAGGACTACGTCCTCGCCTCACCGGTCAACGAACTCGACACCACCGAGGCATCCGCCTCAGCGGCGCTGATCACCCGCCGAGGTCGCCCAACTCCCCCAGGTCGAGGTCTGCCGGCAGGCACTGGAACACCGCGCCGAAGATCTGGGTCGCCAGTTCCGGGTCGTCGTCCAGGTTGAGTTCCTCGCCACCGAGCCCGGCCACCAGTGCCGAGCGAATCGTGTCCTCGCCGATCGCATCGAGGAGGCAGGTTCCGATCGCCGGGTCCATGCCCTGTTCCTCGAGCAGTTCCGTCACCGTGGCTTCGAGGTCGACGCACCCGAGAATGCGATCGGCGGCCTGCTCCCGTTCCTCCACCGTCAGATCGCTGAGCGCCTCGCCGCCTCCCGACAGGGAGGCATCCGCAGTGACGCCGAGCTCCTCGAGCCGCTCGGTGCCGAGATCCTGAACGACGCCGGCGGCGATGCAATCGGACTGCTCCTGGGAAAGCCCGAGGTCCGCCCCCATGCCACCCCCGAGGCCACCGAGCTCTCCTCCGCCGAGTTCCGACCCGTCGACGTCGGAAATGGCCCGGGAGAGGTTGTTGGCCACCGCTTGCTCCTCTGCACTGAGGTCGTCAATGCCCACCTCTCCGTCACCGCCGCTCCGGGTCAAGAGGAAGATGGCGACGGCGGCAACGGCAACCACGCCGATGACGATCAGCCACTTCCCCATCGAGCCGCTTGCACCGCCACCAGCGGCCATTGCCGGAGCCGCCGAAGTGGCAGCCTCACTGGGAAGCTGGCGGCCGTCCACCCACCACTCGGCGCCGGACTGCTCTCGAACGAGGGCCCAGGCGCCGCGGCGCTCCATCACCTGGATCGGCGTTCCCGCCGCCAGCAACCCGACAGCCGGGCTCCCCGGGTCCGGGGCGTTCCAGGTCCTCAGCCCGGAGGCCGGGACGGCGATGAACTCTTCACCTGAGGGCGGCGGGGGTGGAGGCGGAGAGCTGGTCACGGGTCACCTTCTCGTCGGTTGGCCCCACTATCGCCCGGAACGCGCAGTTCTGCGAGTACTTCAGAGCGCGACCACCGACCGGGTCAGTCGCCGAGGAACCCGCCCAGCTCCTCGCCCAATTCGCCGAAGATGTCCCCGCCGAGGCATTGGGTGGCCGCAGCGAAGAGGTTGGCGACCATCGGATCGTCTTCTTCGAGTTCGACTTCCTGGCCGGTAAGGGCGGTCGTGAACAGATCCTTGAAGGTGTCTTCGCCGATGGCGTCGTACAGACAGGTGCCCACGGAGGAATCCATCCCCTGCGCGGCTAGCGCCTTGCCGAAAACGTCCTTGAAGTCGATGCACCCGAACGCCCGGTCGGACACGGTCTCGCGTTCCTCAGGTGTGAGCTGAGAGAGCGAGGCAGACCCGTCGGTGACGACGCCGTCGGTCACCCCGAGCTCCTCGAGACGCTCGATCCCGAGATCACGGGTCAGCCCGGCCGCCATGCAATCGAACTCGGCCTGTCCGACCCCGAGATCGTCGGCGGTCATCCCGGAGTCCTCCAGCAAACCCATCCCCCAATCACCGCCGCTGACGATGGCGTCAGAGGCGCTCTCCGCAACGACCCGCTCCTCCGGGGTCAGATCGTCCATCGACACCTGGCCGCCTCCACCATCGCGGGTCAGGAGGAAGACTGCCACCGCGGCGGCGGCTACGACGACGAGGCCGATGAGCCACTTGGCCCCCGACCCGCCCCCACTGCGCGGTGCCCCGGCGGGTGCCGCTCCGGCGGTGGGAAGCAACCGGCCATCGACCCACCAGGACGACCCGGACGCGTCCTGCACCCGGGCCCAGGCACCGCGCTGTTCCACGACCATGATCGGTGTGCCGGGTGGCAGCGCACCCGACGGCGCAATCGAGGGATCGGGTGACGCCCAGATGCTGAGGCCCGACGGTGGAACGGGAATGAAGCCTTGCCCCGGAGGGGGTGGCGGCGGTGGCGGGGGTGCCGAAGTCACTGCTCACCTCTCATCGTATGGTCCAACTCTCGCATCGATTCGAGTGCTGTGTGACGCAAACCGAGCCTGATGACGTCAGCCGGTGTTCGCAGCCGCCACCCACTCGTCGATCATCCGGGCCAGCACCGCGAGCGGAACGGAGCCGCTGCCGAGCACGACATCGTGGAATGCCTTGATATCAAACGCGTCACCGAGGGCTTCCTCGGCACGGGACCGCCCGGCGAGGATCTCCAGCATCCCGATCTTGTAGCCGGTGGCCTGGCCGGGAAGCACCACGTAGCGGTCCACTTCGCCGTCGGCGCCCCCGCCGGGCTGGCCCATCGCCTCCCGCATGTAGGCCTTGGCCTCCGCCCGCGTCCATCGGAGCGCATGAATCCCGGTGTCGGTCACCAGCCTCACCGCCCGCAGGAGTTCCAGGTTCAGCCGGCCGACATCCCCGTACGGGTCGTCGTCGTACAGCCCCATCTCGGTGGCCAGGTACTCGGCATACAGCGCCCAGCCCTCGACGTAACCGTTGAAGAGGACGATCGATTGGAAGAGCGGCAGGCCGAGCTCCTGGGCCAGGGCGATCTGGAAGTGGTGACCGGGGATCCCTTCGTGATAGGCGATGGTGGGCATCCGAGCGCGGTCTACCCGCGACGGTGCAGCGCCGGTGTGGAACGCTCCCGGTCGGGTTCCGTCGAGCGAACCCGACGAGTAGTACCCGCCACCGCCGCCGAACGACAGCTCGGGAATCACCGCAAGCGGGGCGGAGGGCTGCAGGCCGAAGTAGTCACCGACCCGGGCCGCCGCCCCGGCAAGCAACTCCTCGTAACGCTCCACGAGCGGATCCGGACCGCCGGTCCGGATGTCGATGAACCCACTGTCGTTGCGGATCCGCTCCATGCTGTCGGCGAAGCTCTCGTCGAGCGAGTACCCCAGCTCGACGAAGTGGCCCCGCATCTCATCCTGGATCCGGGCGACCTCGGCCAGTCCGAGTTCGTGGATCTCCCCGGGCGTCAGATCGGTCGAGGTCTCCTTGCGCAGCATATGGGCGTAGTAGGCCTCCCCGTCCGGCAAAGCCCAGGCGCCGGCGTCCGATGTGGCGATCGTCCCCAGCCGCTGCAGCCCGGCGATCAGATCGAACCAGGCCGGTATGAACGATTCCCGCAGCTGCTGCTCGACCGCGTCGAGGAGCACCTCCCGGCCGACGTCACCGAGATCCGGAAGCTCGGCAATCCGATCGGCGAACACGGCGTAGATCTCGACCTGGGTTGGGTCAACGGAGGAGGGATCGGAGCTCGATCGCTGCACCTGCCGGCCCATGTCGGCAATCGCCATCTGGATGATGAAGTCCGGCGCAACGATCCCCATCGACTCCCTGATCCGCAAGCCTTCGAGCACCTGGCCGGCTTGATGCCGGACCTGCGAGAGTGCGACCACGAAGCCCTCGGCGTCCTCGACGGTGTTCAGCGGGAACCCGTCGGTGAAGTAACTGAAGGTGTTGAAGTGATAGCTTCGGATGAATTGGTGGAGCAGGTAGTCGTGGTATGCGAACGGATGGCCGCGCACCAGGTCGTCGAGATACCACTCGTAGGCGTCGTACACGACCTGCTGCTTCGGATCGAGTGCCGAGCGGTCGTAGGTGGAAAGCAAGCCGAGCAGCTCCGCCTCGAGCGCCATCGTCTCCCGGAGGTAGGCATCGGAGAGATCGTCGAGACGGTCGTTGCGAAAGCCGTACCAGTCTGCGATGCCCATCTCCGAGACCAACTGTGGACTGCGGAACAGCAGGGCCTCGAATGAGGCCTCGACGAACTCGTCGAATCCGAGGTCGGTGAGACCAGTCGGGGCCGTGTTCGCCGGCTCGGCGGTTGACGTCGTCGACGGCACGGCTATCGAACTCGACTGCGGCACGGTCGCAACGGTGGAAGCACTTGCACCGTCGGTCGTAGTGGGGGCTGGCGTCGTGGTGAGGATGGCCGTCGGAGGCGGCTCCACAGGCTCGCTCGAGCAGGCTCCGGCGGCCAGGAGACCGACGAGCCCTACTGCCAGCATCCTGCGTGCGGTCACGAACCAATTCCCCTGCGCTGTCTTCCTCCAGCCTATGACCCTCCCCGCATACCGCCGTTCCCGGCCGACCGGCAACGGTGAACGATCCGCGAGGTCCCGGCCAATCGGGACTTCCGGCCCCACGCGGACTCAGTTCCCATGTGGCATTCTTCTGGCATGCCTGAACAATCGGCGTCAGTTCTCGCAGGTGTGCCAGAACTCCCGGTGACGACCGAGAGCGAGCAGATGTACCTGATCACCGTGGCGCGCGCCGCCGAAGAGGGAGCGTCCGGGCCGGTCCCGGTCGGAGCCCTGGCCGACTCGCTCGGCGTCTCGGTGGCCTCGGCGAACGAGATGATTCGCAAGCTCGCCGGCAAGGAACTCGTCGAATACCTCCCCTACAAGGGTGTTGAACTCACCGCCGTCGGAAACCTCGTGGCCGGGCGGGTGCTGCGGACGCGGCGGCTGTGGGCGACGTTCCTGGCGGCCCACCTGGATTTCAGCCCGGGCGAGGCCGACGCCCTGGCCTGCCACCTCGAGCACGTCACCCCGCCCGATGCAGCGGAGCGCCTCGCCGCCTTCCTCGGTGATCCCCAAGCAGGTCCGCTCGGCAAGCCGATTCCGCCGGATGCCGGCAACGCGACGGCCCGTTCGACCACGCGTCTCTCGGCCATGCCGGCCGGAAGCACGGCCGAAGTGTTCTCGATCGCCCCGCCCCCGACAGCAGCTGGATTCTTCGCAGCAGAAGGCATCGTCCCGGGAGCGGTGCTCGAGGTTCGGGCAACCGGTGCTTCCGGAGTGCTCATCGACGTCTCCGGTTCGGCGGTGCATCTCACGGCCGAATTGGCCGCAACGGTGGAGGTCGGCGAAGGGGATCCGAATGGCGCCCGCTAGACGCCGCTGTTGTCGTAACGGAATCTGCGACCGCCACCGGCGGCATAACGGGGGCCTGACCATCGATGCCGTTTCACCCGGCGACCGCGTTCGAGTCATCCGGGTCCACGGCGGCCGCCGGTTGGTCCACCGCCTCGCGGCGCTCGGCATCGTTCCGGGTTCCGTGGTGACGGTCGCCCGGCCGACCGGACCCTCGATCATCTCGATTGGGGGAGCCCGGATCGCAGTCGGCCGTCAGGCGGCGGCAGCGGTAGAGGTCGAGGACACCGAATGACCCGGACCGTTGCCATTGCGGGGTGTCCCAATGCCGGCAAGACCACCCTGTTCAACCGTCTCGCCGGCGCCAACCAGACCGTCGGGAACTGGCCGGGCCAGACCGTCGAGCGTCATGAAGGGGTCGTACGGACCAACGACAGCGAGTTCCGTCTCGTCGACCTCCCCGGCACCTACGGACTCGTAGCCGTGTCCGCCGAAGAGTCGATTGCCACCGGGTTCCTCAGCCGGGAGCGCCCGGCCGCCGTGATCACCGTGATCGATGCCACCCGCCTGAGCTCCGGCATCCATCTGGTGGCCCAGATCGCCGAAGCCGGGCTCCGGCAGGTCGTCGCGCTCAACATGACCGATGTCGCCGAGCGGCGCGGAATAACCATCGACACCGGGGTCCTCGGAGATGCACTGGGGGTGACGGTGATTCGTACCGTCGCACGCCGCGGAGACGGCGTCGACGCCCTGATCGGGGCAATGGCCGAGGCCGCCGACACGTTGGAATCGGCGCCGGCTCTGGTGCGTGATTACGGTGCCGTCCTCGAGCGGCACCTCGGTGGTGTGGTCGAAGACATCATCGGGGCTCCCGAGGTCGGGCGGATCGGACCGCCTCGCTGGGTCGCTCTGCAACTGCTCGCCGGTGATAAGCAGGCGAGCGACCGGGTTGGGTCGGCGCCCGGAGGGACTCGGGTGGTGGCGGCGGCCCGGCGCGCCGCAGCAGGCATCGAGTCCGGGATCGGGTTCGACGTCGAGGTCGCTGTTGCCGAGCGGAGGTTCGACTGGGTCTCGGAGCTCGTCGACCGCGCAACCGGTCCAGAGCAAGCTGGTCCGACCTGGTCGGACCGGTTCGATCGAGTCCTCACCCACCGGTTCCTGGGGCTGCCGGTGTTCTTCCTGGTCATGTGGGTGGTGCTCCGAGTGACTGCCGATGTCACCGCCCCCTTCCTCGATTGGGTGGACGCAACGATTTCCGGCCCGGTGGCGCGGTGGGCGATCTCCCTGCTCGAGGCGATCTCCCTTGATGGCGGCTGGGTCGAAAGCCTGGTCGTGAACGGCGTTCTCGCCGGAGTCGGCGGTGTCCTCGTGTTCGTGCCGGTGCTCTTCGGGCTGTACCTGATGCTCGCGGTGCTGGAGGACTCCGGGTACATGGCCCGCGCAGCTGCGGTCATGGACCGGGCGATGCGCACCGTCGGCATCCCGGGCAAGGCGTTCCTGCCACTCATGGTCGGCTTTGGATGCACCGTTCCGGCGATCTACGCCACGAGGACCCTCGACTCCTCCCGGGATCGTCTGCTCACCGGATTGCTGACGCCATTCATGTCGTGCGGCGCCCGGCTGCCGGTGTACGTGCTGCTAGCCGGTGTGTTCTTCGCCGGCCAGCGCAGCTCGATCGTGTTCCTGATGTACGTCCTGGGCATCGGCGTTTCCGCGGTGGTCGGATTCCTCCTCTCCCGGACGGTGCTCCGCGAGACCGAGCCGGTTCCGTTCGTGATGGTGCTCCCGGAGTTCCGGCTGCCGAATGTGCGGACCGTCTGGGCATTGGTCCGCCAGCGCACCTGGGAGTTCATCAAGGGCGCCGGCACGATCATCCTGGTGGCCAGCATCGCCGTGTGGCTCCTGCTCGCCATACCGATCGGGGGCGGCCGGTTTGCCGAAACGGACGTCGAGGACAGCGCCTTCGGAGGTGCTGCCAAGCTGGCCGGCCCGGTGCTCGGGCCCCTTGGATTCGGAGATTGGGAGCAGTCGGGAGCCCTCATCTCGGGGTTCGTCGCCAAGGAGGTCGTGGTCAGCACCATGGCGCAGCTCTATGCCGACGACACCGAGGAGGCAGCACCCGGCGGATCCATCGGGGACGATGTCCGGGAGATCGGATCGAGCTTCGTCGACGCTGCGGAGGACACCCTGCGGGCGATCCCCGGAGTCATCGGCCTCGACTTCCTCGATCTCAGCGATGACTCGTCGAGCGAACTGCAGACCGCTATCCGGTCCTCGTTCGAGAACAGCAGCGGCGGGCATGCCAGGTCGGCCGGGCTCGCCTTCATGGTCTTCGTGCTGCTCTACACCCCCTGCATGGCCGCAGTGGCCGCGTTCCGTCAGGAGTTCGGGACCCGCTGGATGTGGATCAGCGTGACCGGCCAGTTCGTGGTGGCATGGATCGGCGCGGCCGCGGCGTTCTACGGCGGACGTCTGGTTGGGCTCGGATGAAACTCGCCGCTCTGCTTCGCGAAATCCACCGAAGTGCCGGCGCGGTCACCGTCGGCGAGTTGGCCGCCCGGCTCGGCACCACCCCGGGCACCATCGCCGACATGCTCGCGGCTCTGCGGGCTGCGGGCCGGATCGGCCCGGAAGGTGCCAACCAGCCCGGCACCCACCAGTGCGCCTCCACGGGTACATGCGGCATCACCTGCTCCGGGCCGGACGATTGCCCGTTCACGGTGAATCTCGGGCCCACCCTCGAAATCAGACGGCGCTGAGAGGCGCCCTACTCACCACACCCGATTCCACCCTGCACGGAAAGCACGACGTCTCCCGCCCCGGTGCCCGAGATCCACCCCGAAAGCCCCTCAGCACCTGGTCCGTCCACGCGATAGCCCCAATCACCGACAACCCAGGGACTCTCGAAGAAGACGACGCCGGGATAGAGAGCTTGCAGTTCGGACACCTTGGTGCCCACCGTGAGGTCGGGCGGGCTGATCGGCACCGCCGTCGCCCCGTTGTAGCTGTAGCTGTAGAAGTGCTCCGCGCCGGCGGGAGCGAAGAGATCGCCGGTGGTGAACTGCACCTGGAAGTCGAACAGCTCCACCCCGAAGTCCACGAACCGGTTCATCGGTCCGGGGCACAACGGTTCATCGATCCAGCCGGTATCGCGCATCGGTGGACCAAACAAAGCGGTCAGGGTCGCGACGACGACATCGTCGTCCTCACCAAACAACGCGACGCCGAGGCCGTCCGGTTCGAACAACAGCGCCGGCGGTGGCAGGGTCGTCGTGGTGGTGGTCGTGGTCGTCGTCGTGGTGGTGGTCGACGTCGTCGTCGTGGTGGTCGAAGTGGTGGTGGTCGATGCGGTCGTGGTCGGTGCAGCAGTGGTGGTGGTCGTTGCCGCGGTTGTTGCCGGCGCTGCGGTGGTCGAGGACGCCTGCGTCACCGAAGTTTGCGGCTGCGAGATGAACGGGTTCCCACCATCGTCACCGCAGGCCGCGATCACCATCACCAGACCAAGAAGCAGAGTCACCAGACGTTTCACCCGAACCCCCGTAGTGGATACCCGGCAACTTACCGGTGTCGGTGCGTCGGCGCACTCACTTCAACACCACAGCGGCCAGAGACAACACCTCCCGAAATCGCAATCCAAGTGCCAGATTGCGAGAGGCCGGCGCATCCCAGTTGCACCGATACAGCGGCACCCGGCCTCTGGCGAAGACCTCCTCACTCAACGCGACCACAGCCGCCCTGCCCCACCCGAGCTTGCGCCGGTCGGCTCGCGCCAGAACGCCGATATCACCGAAGGTGCCATCCACGTCCCACGGTCGTTCGCCGGCACACACCGCGAGACGGCCGGCATCGTCGATCAGGCCCACGATGTGTGGGTCCAGATCATCGAGCTCCAGCTCGGCGGCATCGGCATCCTCTGGATCGCTCCCCTCGATGAGTTCCGCGATCAAGGCTCGATCGGAGGTATCCCCAGGGTCGAGCCGGACCCGCGAGGCGTCTTCCGGGATTCCAGTCACCGGCAGTGCCTCCGGATCGACCAGGTGGCTCCACGCTCCCCCGAGGTACTCGGCGCCGTGATCGGCAGCCCACCGCTCCATCGTGCCGATGTCGAGCCTTGCAGAAGCGCTGGCCAGATCATCGACCTGCCCGGTGACTCCCGGGTCACACCAAACGATGACGTGGAGTCCAATGTGATACGCGCTGACCAACCGGCTGTCGCGACGGTCCTCCGACGACACCACGGTCGTCCCTGCTCGGTCGAACAGGTTCGGATCGATCGCTACGGCGGCGGCGATGGCGGCTCTGAATCGCGCTTCGGCCGCAGCGAGCAACGCGGTCACCTCAGTTCAGCGGGCCGAGCAGCCGGAACGAGGTCTGAATGGCCTCGAACGCCTCCACGTCTGCCTGAGTGACGAGAGACACCTCGACCACGACAAGGGCACCGCCCTCGTACGGCTCCGCAGCGATGGTCACGAAGACCGCCGTGCCACCACAATCGACCCAGATGTCGACGAGTCCGGCGTATTCACCATCGTCGTAGTCTTCACGGCCCCAGTGGACACAATCCACCGAGAAGTCGCTGATATCCAGCCATTCGTCGACAGTGCCCGGGTACAGGTCGGTGGCGCCGAAGAACATCCCCGGCGCACTCCAGTTGGCCAGGTACGCGTCGTAGTCCGGGGCGGAACCCATCCCCGGTCCGATGATCTCGTCGTCGAGCAGCCACCCGTCGCCCCAGCGATCCAGCCATTCCGCCGGAACTCGCACCTCGAGCAACCCGGTGTCGTCGGTGAGCAGTTCGAACCCCGAGTACGGCGTGCCGGAGGGAAGCGCAGCGGTGGGACTGTCCGGGACGGTCGTGGTGGTAGTGGTCGTCGTCGAGGTCGTCGTCGTGCTGGTGGTCGTCGTGCTCGTGGTCGTAGAGGTGGTTGTGGTGGATGAGGTGGTCGTCGTTGTCGGGGCAGTGGTCGTGGTCGTCGGGGTAGTGGTCGTCGTGGTTGTGCCCTCGGTAGTGGTGGTCGCCCGGGTCGTTGGGGGTTCGGTGGTGCCGAACAATCCCCCACCTTCGGAGGACCCGCCGCAGGCAGCCGTCACGAGCGCAGCGACGACGGCTACCAGTGCCAAACGGAACGCTGTACCTTTCATCGGCCCTCCAGAGAAACGACGCGAGTTCGCGGGAACAGCCTACGGGGTGATCGCGATCTAGGTCCCGACCTGCTCCTCGGCGAACTCCCACTCACCCAGTACGTCACCGGTGATCTCAACGGGCAGATTCAGCCGATCCACCACCGACGCGACGCAGTAGTACTCCCGGACCCCGGCCTCCCATCCCACATACATGTCCGTCACCGGGAACACCCGCACCCGATGATCCAAATCGTGATTCCGCCACAACTCCGCAGCACAGGTGTGAATGAACTGATCACGCCCCACCGACGGGTCCAACCAGCCCTCCTCGGAACCGGCCTCATACGGCAGCACCGCAATCACCTCAGAAACGTGCGCGGCCCCGCACGACACCGGCGTTATTCCATAGGTCCCACCCACCAGACAGTCACCCACCTCCCACTCGTAGCCCCCTGAGACCCGTTCTTGGGTCAGCCGGCCCTCCTGCATCACGATCCCACCCGAGTCATACTCCGCAACCGCACAAGCCCCGTACCGCCGCCCCAACTCCCACTCATCGCGATCCGGGAAGAACACCGCCAACTCCAGCCCTTGAGACAACGGCGGCGCATCGAACCGCTCGAAATACGCCTCCGCACACCGCTGCGACACCCGCAGATCCAGATCCCGCGGATAAGCCGCAAACTCGCCCTCATCCAACACCCACCCGTCCAGGACCTCCCAGGTGTGCGGTCCCGAGCAATGCCGCAAACCCAGGGGGCCGACCGGAGCCCACGGCAACTCAGACCCGAACTCGTTCGAGAGATCCAGGCAATCTCCGGCCTGCCACCAATAGGACTCCGGCTGACCGTCCATGAGAACCGTGACCAACTCGTCGCGGAACGGATTGCGGCCGACCACGGCAAACACGTGCGAGTCACTAGCCCAGACCGTCCAATCTTCTCCTCGCATCAGCAAACGGAAGGTCAGTTGGCCGTTGACCCAGGTCCAACGCGGTGGCGGGACCTTGGTGTCGATCGGGTTCCACTCGTTCGCCAGGCCTTCACCGAGAATTGGGGCAGCGCGGTAGCGGCCCGCACCAACTGCACTGAAGACGACGGCCCCCTGTTCACCATTGGTGAACTTGGCGTACACGATCGCCCCGACCACCGCCGGGGTCTGCCGCATCCGCTCCAGTTCCCACTCGTATTCCCCCTCTTCGATCTCGACGAGTCCGTAGGCGATCAGAGGATCGAGGCCGGCCTCGGCGAACCGACGGGCATCGACTCCTACTCGATCGAGGACTGATATGCGCTCGAACCCCTCCGGTGCGACAACCTCATCGAGCGTTGCCGCCAGAACCGACTCGGTCTCCACCGCTAGCCGCAACGTGTCCGGTCCGGCGTTGATCCAGAGAGCCAGTTCTGTGCTCATCGACGTATCAAGGCTCGTGAGCAGCCCGGCATCCGGATCGAAGAGGAGGCTCCCCCGAATCGCGACGGCGGTCACCGTGGCCTCCACATCCGGCTCGGGCACCCCGGCCAGCACCGACAGCAGATCCGCCGGCAGCTCCGGCTCGATGGCGGCTACCAACCGCGTCGCCGCAGTGTCCCTCAGCAGCAACGGCAACGCCGTCGCCTCACCCTCGAACTCGATCGCGAATGCAAAGCCCTCCCGATTGGGAACCTCCTCCGCAATCCACACGTCTGCGCTCATCAGGCCGAACACCGGATCCTCATACACAACCGACCAACTGTCACCGACGTCGACGGCGTCGGCGATGAGCGGCAGACCGAACGGTGCCATCGGATCTAGCGGGTCTGCATTCACCTTCCAGAACCAAGGGGCCCCGACACTGGCTCCGCTGGGAGTGCCGAAACCATCGATCAGGCCCGGACCTACAACCCCGCCGAAGTACTCCAGGGATTCCACCTCCAACGCTTCGCTGTAGGCGAAATCCTCCACTTCGCCGCCGACAGTCCCCTCTGTCGGTCGGAAATCCCAGACCGTCTCAAACGTGTCCGGATCCGGACCGGGCAGTACCAACTGCCACAGCTGCCCGGTCACCTCGCCGCTCAGAGTCACTCCCCCAATCAGGGACTCGAACACCCCGGTCGAGGCCTCAACCAGCTCCGGGGTGAAGCTGGTCGTCTCAACGGCGTCATACCTCACCAACATCTCCGGCTCGAACCGAAACGACAACACCTGCGCCTCCAACCCGGGTGGCAACGTGCTCATCGTCGTGGTCGTCGAGGAGGTCGTCGTCGACGTACTGGTTGAGCTCGTCGTGGAAGACGTCGTGGACATTGAAGTGGCGGTCTCTGAAGCAGCCGTCGAAGACGGCCCGGACTCGACCTCGCCGGTGCATGCGCCAACCACGGCAAGAGCCAGCACGGTCGCGATCAGGCCGCCGCGGCGACCGCTCCTCATGTTCCGACCTGTTCTTCGGCGAACTCCCAATCGCCGAAGAACTCTCCCTTGATGTCGGTGGGCTCGTTGTAGTCGTCGCGTACCCAGGCCACGCAGTAGTACTCGCGCACTCCGTGATCCCAACCGATGAACATGTCGGTCATCGGAACCACCCGGCCCCGGTAGTCAGGCTTCCCCCGATCCCACATCTCCCGCTCACATCGACGCTGCATTTGAACCTCAATGGCCGAAGCATCCGGGGGTCCGCCATCGTGGGTTTCATGGGCAACGACACCAACGATCTCGCCGCGGTGTGCGACGCTGCACGAGACCGGGACAACTCCATACGCCCCGCCGGCGAGACAATCGCCGATGTCCAGCTCGTAGCTGCCGAGAACGCTCTCCTGCGAGAAGCGCCACTCCTGGACAACGATCCCACTCGCGTCGTACTCGGCGAGGGCACAGGCTCCGTACCTGCGCCCCATTTCCCACTCCTGGCGGTTGGGAGCGAACGACTCGAGGCGAAGGCCCTGGGAGAGGGGGGCCGAGTCGAAACGAACGAAGTACTCCTCACCGCAGTGCTGGGCAACCTGGACGTCTATGTCCTGGGGATAGGCAGCATGCTCGTCGAAGTCGAGCTGCCAACCATCAAGCACCTCCCAGGAGTGCGGACTCGCGCAGTGTCGCAACCCGAGAGCACCCACCGGCGCCCACGGCAACTCGGACCCGAAATCGTCGGCGAAGTCAAGGCAATCACCGGCCTGCCACCAATACGCCTCGGGTGTGCCCTGCATCAACGTCAGTAGAAGGTCGTCGCGCAGTGGATTGTCACCGATGACAACGAACACATGGGATTCGTTCACCCACACAGTCCAATCGGTCCAACCCTGTGGCGTGTAGCTGTGGTGCGTCTGGTTGCCACCGAGCAACCTCTGTCTGACGTTTCCGTAGTTGGTCCTCGCCCAGTAGTTCGAGAGGCCTTCCGAAAGGATGGGCGCAGCGCGGAAGCGGCCGGAACTCACCATGCTGAACACAAGCGCCGTCTGCTCACCGTCACCGAAAGCGGCATACACGATCGCCGCCACGACCGCAGGCGTGGATCGCATCGCCTCGAACTCCCGCTCGTAGTCCTCCTCGTCCACCTCGACGACGTCGTACGCAGCCAGAGGAATCAATCCTTTCTCGGCCAACCTCCAGGCATCAGGTGCGACCCGGTCAAGAACAGAGTTTCGTTCGAAGCCCTCCGCGCTGGTGGCGGTTGCGAGTTCGGCGCTCAAAGCCATTTCGCTCATCACATTGAGTGAGAGGACGTGCTCGCGGATACTGATCTCGAGGCTGACTTCCGCCTCAAAGGAAGATTCGAGATTGATCATCCTCGACTCAATTGGATCGAAGAGATACGACCCGCTCAGGGAGCCGGCAGTCATTGCGACCGCGATGTCCTCGGTATCTGCGTCGGCCATGAGAGCCAGCATCTCCGATGTGATCCGCCCATCGGTCGCCAACAGCAGCTCCGCGGCGGCGGCCCGGCTCAGGGTGATCGGCGTCCCTTCCACCAAGCCCCGATACTCAACAGCAAACGCGAGCCCGTGCTCGGCCCTGATCTCCTCGGAGACCCAAGACTCATACTCCACCATTCCGAGCAAGGGATCCGAGACCATGCTGAACCAGCGCTCGCCCACATCTACTGGGTGCACCGGGAGCGGCGGCCCGACGACGGCAACCCGCCCAAGTGGGTCACCCAGTATGCGCCAGAACCACGGAGCGCCACTTCCTTCAGATGTCATTTCGCCCCGCTCGGTCGCAATCCCGGTTGCGACCACACCGCCGAAGTAGTCAAGAAGATCCACTTCGATCACCTCGGCGTATGAGAGGTCCTCGACCTCGGCTTCCAGGGAGCCCTCTTCCGGCCTGAAGTCCCAGGTGAGGTCGACCGGGTGTCCATCGGGGCCGGGCAACGTCAGTTGCCAGAGTTCGCCAGAAAGCTCCTGACCCACCTCCGCCCCATCACGGATCTCGCCGAAGACCCCGGACGGCGTGTCAACGAGTTCGGTGACTGTCGCGATGGTCTGGACGGCCTCGTACTTCAGGAGCATGCCCGGCTCCAGCGCGAACGACAGCACCTGCGGTTCCAGCCCGGGCGGCACGGTTGTAGTCGTGGATGAGGTGGTGGAGGACGTCGTGGTTGATGACGTCATGGAGCTAGTCGTGCTACTCGTCGATGAGGTCGTCGGTGTCGAAGTTGTCGACGGAGCGCCCGTCGTTGTCGTCGTTTCGGACCCACCGGTCCCTGAGCAAGCTCCGGCGATGATCAGCAACGCAAGGATCGCCGACCACCCCGAGGCCCTCCTGGTCACGTCCCGACCTGCTCCTCGGCGAACTCCCAGTCGCCGTAGAACTCGCCGATGATGTTGGCCGGCCAGTCGTACTCGTCGCGAATCGACGCAATGCAGTAGTAATGCCGAACGCCGTGATCCCACCCAGCGAACATGTCGGTCACGGGCTCGACCGCAGCGCGGTAGTCCGGCTGCCCTCGATCCCACATCTCGCGTTCACACCGCCGCAGGATCTGAATCTCCAGCGCTGATGCATCGGGGGGATCGTCACCGTCCGTCTCGTGCGTCACAACGCCGACCACCTCGCCCGGGTGCGCAACGGAGCAAGGAACCGGGACGAACCCGTAGGTACCTCCGACCACACAATCGCCGACCTCCAGCTCGTAGCTGCCGAGGACATCCTCCTGTGACAGGCGCCCCTCACGAACGACCACTCCGACCGTGTCGTACTTCGCCAGCAGGTTCGGTTCGAACCCGAACGACAGCTCCTGCGGCTCCAACCCGGGTGGCAGCGTGGTCGTCGTCGTGGTGGAGGTGGTTGTCGTGGAGGTCGTCGTCGACGTGCTCGTGGACGTCGACGTGGAGGAGGTGGTGGTCGACGATGTAGACGATGTAGTTGTGGTCGATAGCGTCGTGGCCACGGTCGACTCCGAGCCGCTCTCGCCACTACAGGCACCGATCAGCGCCATCACCACCGCGAGCCCGACAAGCGATCGCCACTGAGTGTGTCTCATGTCCCTACCTGCTCCTCCGCGAACTCCCAGTCGCCGTAGAAGCCGCCCTTGATGTCGACCGGCCATTGGTACTCATCCCGAATCGACGCCACGCAGTAGTAGTGCCGGACCCCGTGGTCCCACCCGGTGAACATGTCGGTGATGGGGATCACCCCCGCTCGATAGTCCGGCTGTCCTCGATCCCACATCTCCCGCTCGCAGCGACGGAGCAACTGGATGGCGATCTGGGAAGGATCGGGTGGCGAATCGTCGTCCGTCTCATGGGTCACGATCCCGACGATCTCGCCCCGATGCGCCACAGAGCAGGAAACAGGCACAAACCCGTATGTCCCACCTTTCAGGCAGTCACCGACTTCTAGGCTGTAGCTTCCGAGCACCGTCCCCTGTGTCAGCCGGTCCTCCCTCGTGACGATTCCGTCGGCGCCGTATTCGGCGATGGCACACGCCCCGTGTCGCCGGCCCATCTCCCATTCCTCGCGATTGGGAGCGAACACCTTCAGCTGCAGTCCCTGGGACAGGGGTGGTGCCTCGAAACGTGAGAAGAACTCCTCTCCGCACCGCCGTGCCACCTCCACGTCCACGTCCTGCGGGTACAGCCCATCCCCTTCCCCGTCGACCTCCCACGCCGCCAACACCTCCCAGGTGTGCGGGCCAGCACAGTGGCGCAGACTGAGCGAACCCAACGGCGCCCACGGTGGTTCCGAGCCAAACTCGTTGGTCAGATCCAGACAGTCTCCCGCTTTCCAGGAATACGACCCTGGCTGTCCGCGGATCAGGGCCAGCATCATCTCATTCCGCAAAGGTTTGGGAGCTGCAACCACGAACACGTGGGTGTCGTTCGCCCAGACCAGCCAGTCGGTCCGACGCTGCATCCAAAGGTGAATCACCGTCTCTCCTCCCAGCTGAGTCCAGGGAGAGTTGGAGAAAGCGGCTTTCGCCCAAATCGCCGCGAGGCCTTGCTTCAGAATCGGAGCGGCTCTATAACGACCCGAGCCCACCATCGAGAAGACCAACGCATCCTGGTCTCCGTTTGTGTATCTGCCGTACACGATGGCCGCAACAACAGCAGGTGTCTCGTCGATGATGCCAAGCTCCCACCAGAGCATCTCCTCGTCGACCTCCAACAACTCGTAGCCGGCGAGCGGAGCGAGCCCCTCAGCCGCCAGTCTGAAGGGATCCAGCCCATAACGATCCAGGACCGACACCCGCTCGAACCCCTCCGCCACAACGTCATCCAGCCACTGCCCAATCAGCGTTGTCGATGAATCCGCCATCAGGCTCAGCGTGTCCTCCCCATGGCCGATCTCAAGCACGACCTCAACGTCAAACGAGGTCTCGATATCGAGGATCCGACCGGTCACGGGATCGAATGTGTATCGACCGGACAAGGAAGCCCCGGTGACTGCGAACTCGATCTCCTCGTCATCGAGCGCAGCAAGCACCGCCAGCAGTTCGGCCGAGGGGTCAGAGTCGGCTACCAGCAGGACCTCGGCCATATGCCTTCGCTCAATCGGAACCGGCATTTCAGTAGCCGTCCCGTCGAACTCGATCGCGAATGCAAACCCGCCCAGAAGAGGTACCTCGTCGATGATCTCTGAGTCGAACCGCAGTGGACCGAACAGCGGATCCTGCAACGTGGAGGTCCAGACATCTCCGACATCGACCGAACCAGCTGATGTCGGCGGGGGCGCGACCGCTACTCGTTCAAGCGGATCGCCGTGAACCGGCCAGAACCACGAGGCGTCTGCGCTCAACGACGCGCCGGTCCCGTAAGGGTCGACCACGGCCGGGGCGACAATGCCTCCGAAGTGTTCGAGCGATTCGACCTCCAGTGCTTCCCTGTAGGTCAGGTCCTCGACCTCGCCCCCGACGCTCCCCTCCTCCGGACGGAAGTCCCAAATCACCTCAAACATGTCCGGCTCCGGGCCGGGAAGCACGAGGCGCCACAACTCACCGCCGAAGTCACTGGTCAGCACTACCCCGCCCTCGACTCGTGAGAACACTCCTGTCGGCTCGGAAGACAGTTCGGTACTCATCGACGTTGTCTGCGTCGCCTGGTACTTCGTCAGGACTCCCGGTGCGAAGCCGAACGACAACACCTGCGGGTCCAAGCCGGGCGGCAGAGTGGTCGTCGAGGTGGTCGACGAGTTGGTGGTCGACGTCGATGTTGAACTCGTCGTGGAAGCAGTGCTCGACGTCGAGGTGGCAGTGGTCCCCGCAGCCGTAGTCGCGGTTGTTGACGGGTCCGACCCGTTCTCACCACTACACGCCCCGATCATCAGGAGAAGAGCGAGAGAGACCGCGATTCGGCGATTCGCCGGCACCAAGCCTCCCCCTACCCAGACCCGAGCACGGCGGTGAGCACGATCGACTCACCCTCGCGGAACACCTCGATCTCGATTTCGTCCCCCGGCCGCTGTGAGATGACCCTGGTGCGAAGCTCACCCGGGCCCGAGATATCAACACCGTCGACGGCGACGATCACGTCGCCCACCTCGATCCCGGCATCTTCGGCGGCCGACCCCACCGTGACGTCATCGACGAGCGCTCCGTCGGCACCGGTGGGCACCGGACTCACCGATACGCCGAGGAACGCAAAACGCACCTGCTCGCCGGCAATCAGTTGCTCCGCAACGATGACGGCAAGATCGATGCTGACGGCGAATCCGACTCCGGTGTTGGTGCCTGTGGTGGTGAAGATCTGAGTGTTGATCCCAAGGACCCTTCCCTCAGCATCGACCAAGGGTCCACCCGAGTTGCCCGGGTTGATGGCCGCATCGGTCTGCACCATCAGCGTGCCGTCGATCACCCGATCGACACCGCTCACGATCCCTGCCGTGACCGTCTGCTCGAGCCCGAAGGGGCTTCCGAGCGCCACCGCCAACTGGCCGACCCGGAGTTCGGCGCCCAGCGCCAACTCAGCTGCATGGAGATTCTCGACGTCATCGATCTTGACCACCGCGATGTCCGTGTCACGGTGTGCCCCGGCCACGAATCCGCTCACCCGCCGCCCGTCGGACAGGCGGACCTCGACGTTGAAAGCGTCCTCGACCACGTGCGCCGCAGTCAGGATGTAGCCCTCAGTGTCAAAGATGACGCCCGATCCGAGTGCTACACCGGTCTCGAGTTGCACCACAGCGGGAGCCGCGATGTCGGTCACCCGTGCCACCGGTTCGAGGTAGACCGGTTTGGTGGTCGTCGGCGGGACTGTGGTGCTCGTCGTCGTTGGAGGAGGAGTCGTGGTCGTCGTGGTGGTCGTCGACGTCGTGGTCGACGAGGTCGTCGTCGTCGGGGTGAGCGTGGTGACGACGGTCGTCGCCGCAACCGTCTCGTCGTCCGCCGTCAGGCGGCCCAGAACGAAAGCGACCAGCGCGATCACCAGGACACCAAGAACCGCCACCGTCCACCAGCACGGACGGCACTGTCGTGATGAAGTCCCCTTGTCGGTCGTTGGATTGTCCACTTCGCCCCTCCCAACCGTTCGCCTATGACCCTGACGTCACGGAAGCCAACTCCTCGAGGATCATTCCGACCGCGACCGGGACTGCTGCAGCCACCCGCGGGCTCAGCTCGGCTCCCGCGTCGTAGCAGCATCCCTCGATCCCGTAGACCGTGAGCCGCTCCGGCAGCTTCCCCAGCGCCCTGGCCATCTCGACGGCCAGCCCGGCGCCCAGGGCGTGGGTGGACACCAGCCGAACGTTGTGAGGCAGGGGCGCGGCGGTCGCATCGAACCGTTCCACCAAGCCGGCTTCGGTGCCGGACACCATGGCGTCGACCAGGATCGCCCGCACGGCGCCGTCCCACAGCTCCATGACCGTCGCCGGGTCGGAGCCGCTGGTGAGGACTAGGCGCACCCCGGGGGGAACGTACCCCTCGAGGTGCGCCACGACCTCCGCACCGACGGCATCGTCACCGCGGTCCGTATTGCCTACGCCGATGACGACCGCATCACCCACGATCGATTTCGAGCTTGAGGAAATGCGTCGCGCAGGAGATGCACGGGTCGTAGTTGCGGATCGACTGCTCCAGCTTCCACTGGAGTTCGTCGTCGGGCATATCGATGTTGGCTTCGAGCACCACCCGGAGGTCGTCCTCGATGGTCAGCTGGTTTTGCGCCGTCGGTGGTGCGATCTGGGCCTCGGTAATGAGGCCGTCCTCGTCCACCCCGTAGCGGTGATACAGCAGCCCTCGCGGAGCCTCGGACGCCCCGTGGCCCATCCCGGCCTTCACCTCGACGGGCACTGCCGGAGCCGGCGGCTGTTCGTACTGATCGATGATCCGCAGGCACTCGTCGATGGCGTGCAGCGTCTCGACCGCCCGCACGATGATGCTCTGGAACGGGTTGAAGCAGGTCTCACCGAGACCCGCACTCCGCGCCGCATCTTGCGCGTCCGGCGTCAACTGATGGAAGTTGAGGCTATAGCGGGCCAGTGGACCAACGTGATACGGGCCCCGCTCCCGCACAACGGACTGCAGTGCGTTGGAGCGCTCGACGTGGATCTCCTCGAACACATCGTTGAACTCGGAGACGTCGATGTTGATGCCCTTGTTGGACACGATCCGGCCTTCGATGATCGCGTACTCGTCCGGGTGCTGCAGCGCCACGAACTCGAAGTCCTGCTCCATCTTCGGCATGGGAAGACTCGCGGTGAGATCGATCAGCTTGAAGGTGGCCTCGCGCGCCCACTCCAGATCGGGAACCAGCGTTTGCAGTTCCACCTTGGTCGGCACCTTGTACCAGCCGCCCACCCGGGCGTTGATCGGATGGATCTCACGCCCGGCGAGCAGCACCATGACATCGTTGCCGATCTTCTTCAGCCGGAGCGCCAGTTCGACGGTCTCCTTGTGATCGGCCGCCATGTGGATGGCACTCTCGTAGCCCAGGAAGTCGGGCAGATGCAGCATGGTGGCGTGGAGCACGTGGCTCTCGATCCATTCGCCGCAGTAGAGCAGCCGGCGCAGCTCACGGAGCTGGCCTTCCACCTTGGTGCCGAAGATCGACTCCATCGCATTCATGGCGCTGGTCAGGTAGGCGACCGGACAAATCCCGCAAATGCGGGCCGTGATGTCCGGCGCCTGGCTGTACCTGCGGCCTCGCAGGAATCCCTCGTAGAACCGGGGCGGCTCGAAGATGCCGAACTCGACGATCTCCGGCTTGCCGTCGCGGATCCGGACCTTCATGTTCCCCTCGCCCTCGACACGGGCGAGGTAGTCCACATCGAGGACGCGGGTCTCACTTGGCAGCGACATCAGTGGCCTCCCGGAAAGGTTCGGCGTAGCCGTTGAAGCTCGAACGCAGGGCATTGATGATGTCCGGTTCGGCGATCCCCAATTCGAGCCATTGGTGCTTGATCAGGGACGGGACGTTCGGCGACTCCATCGGGCCGAAACATCCGAAACATCCCCGGTTGTACGACGGGCACAGCGCGTAGCAGCCCGCCTGGGTAATAGGTCCGAGGCACGGAGTGCCGTGGGCGACCATCACGCAGCTCAGCCCGCGCCGCTTGCATTGCACACACACGCTGAACGTTGGGATGTTCGGCCGGCGGCCGTGCAGGAACGCATTCACCACCTCGAGGAGCTGGTACTTGCTGATCGGACAGCCCCGCAGTTCGAAGTCCACCTCGACGTGGTTCTTGATCGGGGTCGACCGATCGAGCGTCTCGATGAATTCCGGGTGGGCGTACACATAGTTCGTGTACTCCTCGACGTCGGCCCAGTTACGAAGCGCCTGGATCCCGCCCGCGGTGGCACAAGCACCGATCGACACCAGAAACTCACTCTGCTCCCTGACTTCCTTGATGCGCTCGGCATCATGAGGCGTGGTGATTGAGCCTTCAACCAGCGACAACTGGTAGGGGCCTTCAATCACCTCTCGAGAGGCCTCCGGGAAGTTGGCGATGTGAATCGCCTCAGCGACGTCGAGCAGCACCTCCTCGGCATCGAGCAGCGTCAACTGACAGCCATCACAGGAGGCGAACTTGAAGACGCCCAGTTTGGGTTTACTCATCACACCTCCCTGATCTCGAGAAGGTCACGCATCGAGTCGTAGGTCCAGACGGGGCCGTCACGGCATACGAATCGATCCGAGAACTGGCAGTGGCCGCAGAAGCCGATGGCGCACTTCATATTCCGTTCCATCGACATGTGGATCATCGACGGCCCCACACCGCGGGTCACCAGCTCACGGCCGGTGAAGCGCATCATGATCTCAGGGCCGCACACGAACGCCATCGCGTCGTGCGGATCGAACGGAGCCCGCCCGATCAGCTTGGTGACGACACCGACGGAACCGCGCCAGGTTCGGTCCGCGTTGTCCACTGAGACCAGCACGTCCATGTCGAGACGGCCCCGCCATTCCTGCACCTCTTCGGTGTAAAGAATGTCGCGCGGGGTGCGCGCCCCATACAGGAGCACCACCCGGCCGTAGTCGGCCCGGTTGGCAAGCACGTGGTAGATCGCCGGCCGCAGCGGTGCCAAGCCGATACCGCCCGCAGCGAAGACCACGTCGTGCCCCATTGCCAGATCGACCGGCCACGAGTTGCCGAAGGGACCCCGCACACCGACGGAGTCACCGGGTCCGAAGTTCCGAAGTGCTCGCGTCACCGATCCGACACCACGGATGGTGTGGAGCAGGGTCTCCTGCTCGGTGGTGTCGCCACTGATAGAGATGGCGACCTCGCCGATCCCGAACACGTACAGCATGTTGAACTGGCCGGGTTCGAAAGAGAACCTTCCCTCCGGTGGTTCGAGGCGCAGGGTGAACGTGTCGTCCGTTTCATCCCAGCGTTCGACTACCCGGACGGGCGTCGGTGCCATCGGGTCGGTCAGGGTGAAGTCACGTGCTGCTTGCATAGAGATCCAAGAGTTGAAGTCGGGTTGCGTGCAGACGATCGACCACGAGGCTGGCGATCCGTTTGATAACGAGCACACCGAGCTCGGGTTCGTCTTCGATGCAAGTGCGGATCTTGGATCCGTCCATCACCAGTGCGGAACTCGGGGTGATCGCCCGAGCATCGAAAGTCCACCGGTAGGGCTCGAACAGCCAAGACCATCCCAGGGTTTCCCCACCGGCAACCGTCTGCAAGATCCGATGAGGCCGCGCCGGCGAGTGCACCTCGAGTGCCACCTCTCCGGTGAGCAGCAGGTAGACCTTGTAGGCCTGACTGCCGGCCCGAAAGATGACCTCGTCGTCATCGAAGGTCGAGACACCTATCACGCACTCCATGAGGCGGTCGAGATGCTCGGGAGCCATCCCCAAACCGAAATTGTGATCTGCTAGAGCTTCTCTGATCTCAGACACCAGCGCTCACCTCCTGACTGGCCCGGATCGCCGCTGCTTCCTCAGTGATGTCGATACCCACCGGGCACCACGTGATGCAGCGGCCGCAGCCGACACATCCCGAAGTCCCGAACTGGTCCCACCAGGTCGCCAGCTTGTGGGTCATCCACTGTCGATACCGCGCATCCGGGCTGGGCCGGAGCGGTCCGCCGAACATGTAGGAGAACTCCTCGTTGAAGCAGGAGTCCCACCTGCGGGTACGAGTCGCCTGGGTGCCGCTGAGATCCGTTCCGTCCTCGACGGTTGCGCAGAAGCACGTTGGGCACACCAGTGTGCAGTTGGCACAGGTCAGGCAGCGTCCCGCGATGCGGTCCCACTCCTTGCTTTCCAGGCTCCGCATCAGCCACTCGGGCAGCCCCTCGGTGTCGAGGGTGCGGCCCATGCGGTCGGTGGCGGCCTCGAGCAGCGCATTGGTCTCGGCGACCAGTGCTTCGTCCGCCGGGGAGCCTCCCACCGCCGCCAGGATCTCACCGCCGGCATCGGACCCGGCTTCGGCCAGGAACACGTGACGGTCGGCGTCGATCACCTCGGTCAGCGAGATGTCGAAGCCCTTGGTGGCCTTCGGGCCCGTCCCCATCGACGCGCAGAAGCAAGTGCCCCCCGGCTCGACACAGTTGACGGACACGAAGAACGCGCCGTTTCGACGTTCGCTGTAGATCCGGTCGTTCGGCCCATCGGGCATGAAGACCCTGTCCTGGATCGCCACCGCCGCCAACTCACAGGGTTTGACCCCGAGGAAGGCGTACTTCAGTGGTGCCTCCGGCTCGTGCTCCCGGAATCCATCCTCCGTCCGCTCACCGCTCCACACCACCACTTCCGGCGGGTGCAAATAGCCTTTGGGAGCTTGGGGACCAACAACGTACCCGAAGAGGGCGTCGTCATCCCGGCGGTTGAGGCGGTACTTCGCCGGCTCTTGTACGTCCCGAAGGCCGACCGGGAGGTCGGCCGTAGAGGTCACGTCTCCGTAGACAATGACCCCGTCGCGGACCGTGGGTCCCAGGACGGAGAACCCGCGGCTTCGAAGTTCCTCGATGAGCCGGTCGATGCCGGCCCGATCGAGAACGTGTTGTGCTTCGGTCATCGGTTGCCTCCAACGACCACGCTACGAGGCCGGGGGTTGTGCTCAGTAGGGCCCTAAGGCTCAGTGCCTATCGCCGAAGGCCCCAGTGAGCAAGGAGCAATGCCCAATGCGCACATCAACCACCCGGCGCCGAGAAGCACGCAACCCGGGGGCAACAACCTCGTGACAAGCGGCGTGCAGCCGGTTCCCGGTTCCCGCTAGCGAGCAAAGCGAGCGAGCACTCCGACCGAAGTCCGGCGGTTCACTACCCTCATCCTCATGGATCCGGTCAAGCGCCTGCACCGTCCGACACTCCGCCGGCCCCGGGCACTCATCGCCTTCGAGGGGTGGAACGATGCGAGCGACGCGGCCAGTGGTGCGGTCGGGTTTGTGCTCGGCCAGTACGACCTCGAACCCTTTGCGGTCATCGAACCCGAGGAGTTCTACGACTTCCAGAGCACCCGCCCGATGGTCGAGATCGACCACGGTGGAACCCGGCGATTGACCTGGCCCGGCACCCGCTTCTACGCGGTGCCGCTCCCCGACCACAGCAACGACCTCGTCGTGGTGATCGGTGACGAACCCAACCTTCGATGGAAGACGTATTCACGCCTGATCGCGCAGACCCTCGCCGAAGCCGATGTCGAATCGGCGGTCATCCTCGGTGCCTTCATCGGTCAGGTCCCTCACACGGTCCCGGTCCCTCTGATGGGTGTGGCGACCGATCCCGCAATGGTCGAGCGCTACGGACTGGTCAGCAGCAGGTACGAAGGACCGACCGGAATCGTCGGCGTCACGATGGAGGCATTCCGCGAATGTGGAACGCCGGCGCTGAGCATCTGGGCGGCAGCTCCGCACTACCTCGCGGCAAACCCCAACCCCATCGTGATGCACGCCCTCCTCGACTCGGCCGCCGACGTGCTCGGCATCGACTTCGACACGTCCGAGGTGTCACGGGTCGCCGACGAGTTCCGGGTCAAGGTCGACGAGGCAATGCGCCAGAGCGGCGACCTGGAGGAGTACGTCCGTCAGATGGAGGAGGAGTCGGGCGACCCGACGGTGATCGATCCCGGTGACAGCACGGCGCTGATCAGCGAGATCGAAGAATTCCTGCGCGATCGCCCCGACTGAATCCTCCGCGACGGCGCTGCTCTCATATCTCCTGGAAGCCACCGCGATATCCCGTCCTTCTGCAGCCTCCTCCACGAGGTGATTCCGCCGGGTCCCATCACGATCCCGGCTGTGGTCATCACTCTCTGAGCGCGCTCCGGCCACGACGCGTAGGGTTCTTCCCGAGGGGTAGAGGGGAGTTCCCGCATGCGCTCACGTGCGCTTGCGCTTGTGCTCGCCGTGGTGGCGACCGGGGTGTGGTCTGCCCAACCGGCTGAGGCTGCCGCGCGCTGTCAGGGACGCGGAGTCACGATTACGGGCACTCCGGGAGACGACGTGATTCTCGGCACCCCGGGTCCGGATGTCATCGCCGCACTCGGCGGCCACGATGTCATCTTGGCGGGAGCCGGTCACGACATCATCTGTGCCGGAGACGGCGAAGACCGTGTCTTCGGAGGTGACGGCGACGATCGGATCTACGGCGGAAACGGGGCCGACTTCTGTCTCGGCGGTGCCGGGAACGATGTCGCCCGGGCCTGCCAGATGCTGCGGGCAACAGAAGTGCGGGCGCCCGGGGCACCTCGCAGCATTCCCCGACCCGGATCGGTGGCATTGACCTTTGACGACGGCCCACACCCGACCTACACCCCGATGGTGCTGGACATCCTCGACCACTACCGGGTGAAGGCGACCTTTTTCGTCCAGGGCTGGAAGGTGGACCTCTACCCGGAGATCGCCCGCGACATCGTAGCCCGGGGCCACACGCTGCTGAATCACTCCCACGGTCACGAAGCGCTGTGGAGCTACTCGGATCGCACGATCGCCTGGACGCTCACGGAGGCGAACCGGGCGATCACCGACGCAACCGGCATCACGCCGCGGTGCATGAGACCGCCGTACGGAGCGACCAACCCACGAGTCGAGAGAGTGATCGCCAAACTCGGCCTCGAAGTCATCCTGTGGGACGTCGACAGTCTCGATTACTCCCATGAGTCGGCCCGGCTGGCGCTGCGCCACGCCCGCATCGCCGAACCCGGCGACATCATCCTCATGCACGACACCATTGGTCCGGTGTGGCGCGAAGCCCTGCCACCGCTCATCGAGTCACTCCAAGAGCGCGGCATCGGCTTCGACACGCTGTGCCCGGAATTCTCGGCCGATCCGACTTCGATAACCGTCTCCCACGCGCCGGCCCGTCGCCGGGCGGCCACCCCGGTTGGAGGCGTAGGCTGAAAACGCGGAGACGGAGGAGTTTCACTCGTGCGATCGCGAGCGCTGGCGGTCGCCGTGGTGGCCGCAGTGGTGGCATGGCTGCCGGCACCTGCGGACGCGGCGCTGACCTGTAATGGCCACCGGGTCACCATCAACGGCACACGGGGCGCCGACATCCTCACGGGAACCTCAGGACCCGACGTCATCCATGGCCGCGCCGGGAACGACTTCATCGTCGGGCTCACCGGAGCAGACATCCTCTGTGGCGGAAGCGGCAACGACGTCATCTATGGCGGCGGGGGCAACGACACCATCAGCGGCCAGGCCGGAAACGACACCCTGGACGGTGGTGGCGGCCACGATCACATCACCGGCAACCGTGGGACCGATTCGCTCGGCGGGGGAACCGGCAACGATCACCTGGACGGTGGCCCGAGCAATGACCATCTGATCGGCAGCGCCGGCAGCGACCACCTCTTCGGCGGGGATGGAGACGACGTACTCGCCGGCCGGCGCGGCACCGACGCTCTCGTCGGAGAGGCCGGCGACGATCACCTCAACGGTGGGCCGGGGGACGATGCTCTGATCGGCTCCGACGGCACCGACCGCTGTATCGGGGCCGACGGATCCGACTCGGCTTGGACCTGTGAGGTGGAAGTCACGATCGAGATCGTTCAGAGCCCGGAACCGGTCACCCAGCCCCCGGCAGGAACCGTGGCGCTGACCTTCGACGACGGGCCTCACCCCGACCACACACCGAAGGTGCTCGACATCCTCGATGAGTACGGGGTGGCGGCCACCTTCTTCATCATCGGGCAGTCCGCCGAGCAGTACCCCGAGATCGTCCATGACATGGTTCGCCGGGGTCACTCGGTCTTGAGCCACACCTACTCCCATGCCTGGCTGACCCGCCACTCCAACTGGTCGATCGAGCAGGAACTCACCAAGGGCGCCGAGGCAGTTGCCGCCATCACCGGCAGCACGCCACGCTGCTATCGGCCCCCGTACGGGGCGATCAATTCGCGAGTCCGCGGCATCGCCGACGGCCTCGGGTACGAGGACATCATGTGGGACGTCGATCCGTGGGATTGGAAGATCCCAGGCTCGTCGTACGTGTCCTGGCACATCCTCCGCTACACCTCCGACGGGGACGTGATCCTGCTACACGACCCATCCGGCCCGAGCACCTACAACGCATTGCCGGACATCATCGAGGGCCTGCGGAAAAAGGGTCTGGAGTTCGTCAGCCTCTGCGGGTGAGCCGGAGGTCGGGAACCCCGCAGCGGCCATGGCTTGGACGCGACAAACCCACGACGACGTCGCGAACCAACCTTGATCACCGCGGGCTCCCGCAGGGAGATCCCCGTGCGGGTGGGTCGGCGACGCCGTCGTAGGTCATCAAACGGGTGGCGCGGCGAGCGCAAGCACACCCCGAAACGAACTGTGGGCTACTTCTTCCGCTTGTGGCGGTTGGCCCGCAGACGCTTGCGGTACTTGTGCTTACTCATCTTCTTGCGCCGCTTCTTGACGAGCGAACCCATTGAGCCTCTCGATCGGCAGGCTGCACAGGATGGTCCGCGCGATCCCCGATGGCAACCCGGGGTCAGCGGGACTGAACCGGCGGCGCATCCATGACTGCCGGATCGATGTCTTGAGCCGGCACGAGCACACACTCGACGGTGAACCACGTGTTGCCGGATCGCCGCTCGTATCCAACTGAGGCGGCCATGCCCTCGGCCAGGATCTTGGTGATCGAGAGTCCGAGGCCGACGCTCCCGGTGAGTAGAGCGCGCTGCCCGGCGTGCACGAAGGGCTCGAAGAGCTCGGGAGCCACCTCGGGGGGCACGCCGGGCCCGTCATCCACAACCGAGAGCCGGTAGGACTCTCCGGCGCGGCGGCCGACGACGGCGAGCCGGTCGCCACCGTGACGGGCGGCGTTCGAGAGAAAGTTGCGAACGATCTGTCGGAGCCGCAGCGGATCGACGTCCACGACGGCCTCCACGACATCGACCGCGACCGCACGACCGGACCTGCGGAACTCGCCGAGCACCGAGTCGACCTCGGCAGCCACCTCGGTCGGCTGGATATCGAACCCCAGCCGGTCTGCCTGGGCCTGGGCGGATACCAGGAGGTCATCGACCATCCGGGTGAGGTCGCGCGACTGCTCCAAGACCATCCCGTTGAGCTCCCGGGCCAGCGTCAGGTCGTCGAAGTTGGTCTCCTCGATCGTGGCGGCGGCGCCGTAGATGGAGGTCAGGGGAGTCCTGAGCTCGTGCGACAGGTTCGCGATCAGTAGATCCTTTGAACGGTTGAGTGATCGCTCGTGGTCCAGCGCAAGGGAGTAGGCGAACCGGCGCTGCCGGCGGCGTAGCAGCAGGAAGAAGGCCACAACACCCACCAGCGGGATGCCGAGCGCGACCAGGAACCTCGAAGCCGTTGCGACACGCCCGACCTCGTTCTCGGCCGCGGCGATCGCCACAGCACGGGCATCGCGTTCCCCTGCCAGCAGTCCGGTCAGGGAATCAAGCGCCGGAGCCAAGGAGCCGGCGGCCAGCGTGCCGGCCTCTTCGATCTCACCAGCATCGATGAGCCCCAGGAAGGATCCGGCGACTGCGCTGGCTTCATCCCAGGCATCTTGGATCTCCGTCCGCGCCGGTTCGTCGAGCTCCGCCAGCAGCTCCTCGACCCGCGACTCTGCGGATTCGAGCGAAGCGCTGACGTCGGTTCTGATGAGGTCCTGGGCGGCGGGATTGGTACCACCGAGCTCGTTGAGCACCAGCACCTGGGCCAATGCATATCTGGCGGCTGCGGTGATCCCGAGCGCCGCCTCGGCACGTTGCTGGGCCCGCGCATCGGCGGCGACACCGGCCACCCCGGTGGCGCTGGTGAACACGAGGGCGAGCGCGGCGAGCATGCCGGCGGCTGCAATCAAGCCACCGCCGAGCATGGGGTTGCGGCGTTCTCGCTGACTGTTCTCCGTCACTGACTAATCACATCGGGAGTCCGGGAATGGTGCTTGAGGAACACAAGCCGGGCGTCCGATGAGACAGGTATGCGACGGACACGACGTACCCGGTTGCTTCTGATTGCCGTGGTCGCGCTCGTCCTCGCGTTTTGGCAAGCCGCCGCCGCTCTCGCCGACCCGCCCGGCCGGTTCGGAAACGATCACCCGAGGGCCGGCGACCATCCGACTCAAGAAGAGGTCGAGGCGTTCCTTCCCCCCGGCCTGGATGGTGTTCCCCCAGGTGCCGACAAGCGCAATCCGAACGCCGACGACCAAGGCAACACCAGCGGCGACGGCTCCAGCACCTCGGATCAGCAGGCCGGGCCGCCGGAGACGACGACCACCTCCACCACCGCACCCGATGGTGACGGTGACAAGGCCGAAAAGCACGAAGAGCAGGCCGAGAACAAGACCGAAAAGCACGAAGAGCAGGCCGAGAACAAGACCGAGAAACACGAAGAGCAGGCCGAGAACGAAGCGCGGGTGGACGAGGAACCGGCCCAGGAAGCCGAGGAGAGCCAGCAGGACGACCCGGCGCCCATCGGTTCCGAGGAGTCCGCTGATTCCTCACCGGGTCAGGGAGACGATCACCGCAACCCCACCGCCGACGACGGTGCAACCAACCGCAGCGAGATGGCCGATGAGGTCGCCGAGGGCCCGCCGGCCGATCCTGTGGTCCTGGGTTCGACGGCGCTCCTCGAGCGGCACATCCCGAGCCCGCCGACGACGACGCCACCCTCGGCGAACCCAGACGATCCGGCACCACCGACCCCGGCAGAGCCGGAACCGGCCGGAACAGGGCTGTCCGGAGCGCTGACGAGGGCTCTCGACCCCGTCCTGCCCCCCGTGCTCACTGATGCCGTGATGGCACCGCTCATCATCGGAGAGGCCCTGCTCGCCGCATTGCTCTCGAGTAGCCAGTCGATGATCCTCCCAGGGGTCGCGCTGCTGCTGTCCCTCCTCTTCCCGGCCGGCCGTAATCGCTGGCGGAGCCTCTTCCAGCCGCTCGAACTGCCCGGCGACGACTAGGCGGCCGAGTCGGGTCACAAGGCTTCGTTCGGACCCAGTTCGAGCACCCGGTGGTATCCCCGAACCCGCCAATCGCCGGGAGAGGGAGCACTACCCTCGGACCATGACCAGCGAGATCACCCTTACCGACCGGGTCGTCGTCGTCACCGGTGCCAGCCGTGGCATCGGGGAGGCCATCGCCATCGCCTGTTCGCGAGCCGGTGCCATCGTCGCCCTGGCATCCCGCAAGCAGGACGGTCTGGACGACATTGCCGCAGCCATCCGCGCCGAGGGAGGCACCGCCCTCCCGCTGGCGACCCACATGGGGAAGCCCGAGGCTGTGGCCGAACTGTTCTCCCGGGTCACGGCAGAGTTCGGCCGGGTCGACGGCCTGGTCAACAACGCCGCCACCAACCCCTACTTCGGGCCGATGCTCGGCATCGAGGAAGCCGCCTGGGACAAGACGTTCGAGGTGAACCTCAAGGGCTATTTCTATGCAGTGCGGGAGTTCGTCGGACGCACCGGTGGCTCGGGCAGCATCGTCAACATCGCGAGTGTGAACGGAATGCGGGCTGCGCCGCTGCAAGCCGTCTACGGCATGACCAAGGCGGCCGTCATCTCGATGACCCAGACCCTTGCCGTCGAACTGGGCCCCATCGGGATCCGTATCAATGCGATAGCCCCCGGACTGGTCGAAACAAGGTTCGCCGCAACCCTGGTCGCCGACGAGTCCTTGCGGTCCCGCTTCACCGACCGCACTGCGCTCGGCCGTCATGCCCAGCCCGATGAGATCGCCGGGGCTGCGGTCTACCTGCTGTCGGACGCCGCCTCGTATATGACCGGCCAGGTCATGGCGCTCGACGGCGGGATGACGGCGACGTAGGTCGGAGATCAGAGATCAGAGGTCAGAGATGGAAGTGGCCGATCGCTTTCATGCCGCCCGCCAGGACCCGACGCTGGCCGTGCTCGAGGGGTTCCACGCGCTCAAGCATGCACTGCGCTTCGGCGCCGAGATCATCACCGCGGCAGGCTGCGATCCGGAGCAAGTTGAGCGACTGGCAACCGAGCTTGCGCCCGATGTCGCCGAGGCGGCTCTCTCGTCGGTCGAGTGGGTTGATCGGGAGCGGTTCGATCACCTGGCGCCGGAACCCCCCGCCACCGGTGTAGTAGCCATCGCTCGACGGCCGGCGACCGACGCGGCTGCCCTCCTCACCGGTCCCACCGACGCACCTCTCGTCCTGCTCGAGCGGCCCAATCATCTCGGCAACATCGGGGCGGTGATCCGGGTTGCCGCAGCGGCCGGAGCCGCCGCCGTCATCACCACGGGCGACCGCGACCCATGGCATCCCACGGCAATCCGGGGCAGCGCCGGTCTCCACTTCGCATTGCCGGTGGAGCGGATCAACTCGGTCGATCCCGGGGACCGGCCACTCGTCGCTCTCGATCCCGAGGGCGACCCGATCACCGAGGTCACCATCCCCGACCGGCCGGTGCTCGCGTTCGGGTCGGAGCGGAGCGGCCTGAGCGAGGAACTGAGATCCCGATCGCACCTTCGGCTTTCCATCCCGATGGAACCGGGCGTCTCGAGCCTGAACCTGGCGACCTCCGCCGCCGTCGTACTCTTTGAGTGGCGGCGACAACGAGCCTCCCTGACACCTCGGCAGCCGGGATCCGGAGGGAGTGCCGGCCGGTCGCCCAATCGTGAGCTCCCGAGAGACGCGGCGACACCATGAGACGTCTGAAACCGTGGCCCCTTGCTGCCATCGCAGTCACGCTGTTGACGGCCGGCTGCAACGGTGACGACATTGCGACGACAACTACAGCCCCCCCGACTACAGCTTCAACCACCACGACCGCCGCCCCCACGAGCACAGCCGCAACCACTACGACTGAGGCAACAACAACAACGGCGGTGACGACGACCACCTCGGTCCCTCCGGCGGCCGACCGCTGCCCGACGGCAGACTCCGACGTTCGCAAGGCGCTTGCTGCACTCATCGACCGCGAGGAGATCTCAGCAGTCGCTTTCGACGGAGCCGTGCAACCGATCTTCTCACCGGTCCCGCCGAGCTTCCCGGCAGCCACCGACGCGTTCCTGGACCTCTATCAGCCTCCGAATGCGGATCTCGCCGACCGACTGCTGCGTGCCGCGGGTTACTCCGAGGACAGCACGCTGGTGCTCAACTTCGCCTGGCCGCCGGAGCGCTACGGGACCGAAACCGGCGATGCCGCGCAACTGATCGCTGCGCAGTGGGAGGCCAGCGGTCTCATCGAGGTCAATCCGATCGTCATGGAGTGGCAGTCCTACGTTGGTCCCGTGGTTCGGGGTAACGCGTGGCCGGTAAGCGTGCTCGGCTGGTTCTTCGAGTTCCCCGATCCCGAGAACTACCTCGCTCCCTTCATCGAGTTCGGCGGCCTCGGCACTTCCGTCACCGACGCCGACGGCAACCCGGCCTCCTCGATTGGCCGAGCGCTGTTCGATCTCCTCGCAGCGCAACGAGCCGAGCCCGACCCGGAGGTGAGGAAAGCTCTCCTGGGACAACTCCAGGACGTCTATGCAGACGCGGTAGTGACGATTCCGCTCTTCGCAGAGCCGGAGTACGTCGTGTACCGCGATGGGATCTCTGCCGACCCGCGGCTCCCGGTTCCCGAACGCCTCAACATCGGCCCAACCATGGAACTCCACTACGACCTGCTCGACAGCGCTGATGGGGACACGATCACCATCGGAACCACGGATCCGGTGTTCAGTCTGGACGGCGCCGACGCCTTCGCAATCCGCGATTGGGAGATCATCCGCAACATCGGTGACGGTCTCGTCGGCCGGGTACCCGGTACCGCAGACCAGCTCGAGCCGGTGCTGGCAGAGGATTTCGCCGTCGTCTCCGAAGACGGCCTGGCCTACACGTACACCTTGCGGGAGGGCATCCGTTTCAGCGACGGACTCGAACTGACCAACGTGATGTATGCCGGCCAACTCAACCGGCTGTTCACGCTGTCACCGGACGCCCCGAATGCCGTCGGCCTGACCCTGGCTGTCCCCTACGTCGACAGCATCGAGGCCTCTGGTGAGCGGGACATCGTGTTCACGCTGACCCAGCCGCTGGCGTTCTTCCCGCAGCTCCTGGCCGGCCCGGCCTACACCCCAACGCATCCCGACATCTTCACGCGGGAGGCACTGAACATCCTCCCGAGCACGCCGATCCACGGCGTGGGTCCCTGGTTCATCACCGAGTTCGTTGCTCGGGAGCAGATGGTCTTCGAGCCGAACCCGGCCTACGCCGGTAAGGCGCCGCAGGCTGCGCGGATCGTCGTCCGCCACTTCCGGAGCTCGCAGGAGATGGCGGACGCGATCCGGTCCGGAGAGATCGATGTCGCCTGGCGCATCCTGGATCTGGACCTGATCGAACAGCTGAAGATCGAGAACGCGCTCAACGTCGAGTTCGTCTCCGATGCCGCAGTTCGATTCCTGATCGTCAACCACGCCGAGACCTGCATCGGATAACCCGCGGAGCACCGCCGGTCCTGGCTCACGACGGCTCCCACCACCCCGAGCATCGGGGCAGCCGACCTCAACTCCCGATGACAAGGCCGTCGGTCGCGATCGCCGGCTCCAGCAGGCTTCCACCTTCGAGATCGAGCCTTTCGGCCAGTGCCGACCGTACTCGGGCTACTTCGTCTTCGGTCGCAATGACGATGGTGGCCGGGCCGGCACCACTCCAGGCGGCATGGGCCGCTCCGGCGGCGCGGGCGGTGGCCATCAGCCGAACCGTGCGCTGCGAGAGGAACGCCCGGCGTAGTTCGTGCAGTTCGTCGCCTCCTGCCTCGGCCAGCAGCTCCGGATCGCCGGTTCGAAGCCCTTCGATGAGGAAGGCCAGGCGAGCTGCGGTGCGGGATGCCACCGCCGTGGGCACCCGCTCCTTGGTGGCCTTGCGCGCTTCCGCGGTCAGCAATTCCACGTCGGGAACTGCGATGAGGATCCGCAGCGATGGATGCACGTCGAGGTGCCGCACGGTTCCCAGTGGCCCCACCACCACGCCTCCTCCCCAGACCGAGGCGGCCACGTTGTCCGGGTGGCCTTCGACCAGGGTTCCCGCCGCGAACACGGCGTCGAGAGAGTCGTCGAGCCCGGCAGCCTTCCGCATTGCCGCTGCGGCGGCGACGATCAGAGCAGCACTCGATCCGAGACCGCGGGCGATCGGGATTTCACTATCGATCTCCACGGTCCAGGTGCCGGAGGCGCCAGCGGCTGAGGCGGTCTGACGGAGGAGACCCTCGGCGCCTGAGGCATCCGGAGTCGTGGTCGAGGTGACAAACCACTCATCGCTCTGCTCAACGGTGACCCGGCACGGGATATCGAAGGCCAGGGCCAGCACGTCGAACCCGGGGCCGACATTGGCCGATGAACCCGGAGCAGATGCCGTTACGCTCATTCGGGTGGCCCAACCTCTATGAAGATCCGGGTCGCCTCCGGCACCCGTTCCCGAATCATGTCTTCGGCATCGTCCACGATGCGCTGCACATCGTCACCACTCAGGCCGCCTTCGACCGCTAGGTCCATCGTCACCAGCACTTCCTCGGGTCCGAGATGCATCGTGAGCAGCTGCTCCACCTTCTCGACCCCTTCGATGGACAGCACGGCACCACGGATCAGGGAGCGTGCCTCGCGGCTCGCCGACTCGCCGAGCAGGAGTCCCTTGACCTCGATCGCAAGGATCCAGGCGGTCGCCATCAACAGCACACCGATCGTGATCGAGGCGATGCCATCCCACGCCGGGTTGCCGGTGTAGTGAGCGGTGAGCAGGCCGGCTGCGGCCACGCTCAGCCCGAGCACCGCAACCGTGTCCTCGAACAGGACGACGAGCAGCACCGGGTCCTTGCTCTCACGAATCGTGCGCCAGATGTTTCGCCCGCCGCGGCGCTCGTTGAACTGGCGAAGTGCCGGTATGAGTGCGATGAAGATCTCGAACGCGGCGGCAACGCCGAGCACGATCAGGTTGAAGGCCAGCCCGCCCTCGGATTCGTGCGGGTGCCGGATGCGGTCGATCCCCTCCATGACCGCCACCACTCCGCCGCCGACGAACAGGACGACGGCAACCATGAAGCTCCAGAAGTACACCTCCTTGCCGCGTCCGAAAGGGAACCGGGCAGACGGCCGGAATCGGCTCGCCGAGGTGCCCCGCAACAAGAACAGCTGATTGCCGGAGTCGGCAACCGAGTGGAAGCCCTCGGCGAGCATCGCCGTGCTGCCGGAAATGGCCGCCGCGATGAACTTGAGGACCGCGATCAGCGAATTGGCGATCAGCGCCAGAATGACGAGGGTGCGGGATTCTCCGGATGCCATGGAGGGCGATTGTAGGGAACCCTGTCTCGCCTTCCCCCACGGCCGTGATCGTGGGGAGGCGCGGCGACACCGAAGCCACCCGAGTGAAAAGGGGCGGGCTCCAGACCAACTCAGCGCGAGGTCATTCCGAGGTGCCGACGGAGAAACCCCTCCATCCTCCGGTACCACTGGGCAGGAGATTCCCACTCGACGTGCTTCCCCGGGAAGAAGGAAAGCTCCTTCGGTGACCCGAAGGCGTCGTAGAGCGCCAGGGCCGAGTCGCGGGAAAAGACCTCATCGTTGTCGGCGTTCACCATCAACACCGGCCGGGGCGCAACCTCTCCGGCCCGGACTACGGGATCGATCCCGGCAACGGATTCGATCACTTCGCGATCCGCGCTGGGAAACAGTTGCGGCAGGGCAACCGAGGTCGATCCCCCGATGCAGAACACCGCCGCCGCGAACCTTGGTTCGTCGGCCACTGCAGGCACTCCGTACTGAGTCCCCATCGAGAATCCCAGGTACCCGAGCGGGGCGTCATCGCCGAATCGCTCGGCGACCCGGTCCGCCAACCGGCGCAGGTCTGCAGCAGCCTGCGCCACGAACGGGATCCGGTGGATATCCCGCATCGTGGGCGGGGGCAGATCGGGATCGGCCCGCTCCCCGTGGCCGGGAGCATCTGCCGCGATCACGGAGAATCCCTTCCGGGCCCAGGCCTTCGCAGCTCCGGTCAGATACTGGGCCCGGCGGTCGCTTTCGGCGCCGTGGCCTGCAATGACAACCGGGCCGGGCTCGTGGGAAAGCCAGGCGTCGACCGCGACTCGATCCCCGGCAGAACCCTCGTACTCCCACACCTCATGACGGAACCAGCGCTCGTCGGAGGCCCGGATAACCGTCGTCACTGGGCCAGTTCCCGCACCTCGTCGCGCCGAACGGTGCCGCCGAGCCCGCAGATGCCGGGGCGCCAGGTCAGCTCGATCGTGGATGGGTGGCCGATCTCATCGCCCTGATCGATCGAGAGTGACCCGAACTCCTCGCCGCCGGCCATGCGGACTGCGGCCAGAGCGGCGGCGGCGCTGCCGGTCGCCGGGTCCTCGAACACGCCAAGTGCGGGAGCGAAGAACCGCGCTTTGATCCGGCCGGCGCCGGCAGGAGCGATGACGTACGTGGCCTCCGCGGACCGGCCGGCTGCCAGGGCATCGGGGTCCGGTTCGGCGGCGGCCACAACCTTCGGGTCGTCGTACTCCAGCACCAGATACGGGATGGGCATCCGCGCCCACCACCCGCGCTGCGGTGCGGGGAGTCCGGCGTCGAGAGCGATCGCCCGGGCCTCGGGCTCGGGATCAACATCGGGCTGGAGCGGAAGGTCGACCAGCGCCCGATCGCCGTCCGTCCGGAAGGCGACCTCTCCGATCCCACACCTCATCCCGGTCGCGGTACCCGGCCCGAGCGACCCAAGGACCCATGCCGCCCCGACGAGTGGGTGTCCGGCAAAGGGTAGTTCGGTTGCCGGAGTGAAGATCCGGGCCCCGGGAACAGTTCCTTGCCGCCAATCGAGATAGATGGTTTCGGAGAAGCCAAGGTCCGTGGCGATCTCCTGCATCGCTGCAGCATCCAGGCCGCTTGGGTCGGTGATGACCCCCAGGTGGTTTCCGCCATCGTCATCACGGGTGAACACACGAAGGACGTAGCAGTGGCGCATGGCCGCGACGCTAGTTCATCGCGCCGGCCGGGACCCACTCGCGCATCAGGGACCTGTGACCCTGGTGCCATGAGCGTTCAGCGGGTACCAAGGGGGTGAACCTCGAGGAGGACGCATGACCCACGGCGATCAGCCGCCACCGCCACCACCACCGCCACCACCATCGGCGCCGTCACGGCCGGCATGGCTCCCTGTGGCGATGGTCGCCGGGGTGATCGCCGTCCTGGTCGTGATCATCGTCACCGTCACCGGTGGAGACGATGGGCCTCCAGACACCACTGTCGCAGCCTCCACCTCGACCACCACGAGCATCGCCCCGATCTCGACGACCGCTGCGCCGACGTCCACCACCACTACTGCGGCGCCGACGTCCACCACAGAGGCCGTGCCGGACACGGTTCCCGAGGTGGGAGGCTCGTGGACCCTGCTCCTCTACATGCTCGGCGACAACAACCTGGAACCGGCGATCTTCTCGGACCTGGAAGAGCTTGCCCTGCTCCCGGAGGACGAGGATCTCACAGTCCTCGCGCTCATCGATCGCCACGACGAGTACACCGAGCGGGAGATGTTCAACCTCCCGGACTGGACCGGGGCGAAACTGGTCAGGGTCGATCGGGAGCAGCTCACGGAACTCGCCGACTACGGCGAACTCGATATGGGCGATCCGGCAGTGCTCGCAGATTTTCTGACGACTGGGATCCAGACGGCGCCGGCCGACCATTACGCCCTCGTGCTGTGGGACCACGGAGCCATCAATGGGGTGGGCAACGATGACTCGTCGGGCGACGGCCTGACCCCGTTCGAGATCGCCGACGCACTGGAGTTGGGGCTGGCGGCGGCAGGAGTGGATCGCCTGGATCTCCTCGGGTTCGACGCCTGCATGATGGGGGCCTACGAAATCGCAGCCGCCGTGGCGCCCTATGCCGATTACATGATCGGGTCGGAGGAGAACGAGCCGAACGGCGGCTGGAACTACGAGGCGTTCGACTACATCGCTCTGAATCCCGAGGGCACCGTGGAGGGCCTGGGGCGGGAGATCATCACCAGATTCCTCGCTCTCGAGGCTCAGGGCTCGCCCGACGTCACTCTGTCGCTCCTGGAGCTCCCGGACGTCGACTCCTTGAGCATCGCCCTCGAGGCGTTTACCGAGGCCGCCATTGGTGACATGGAGCGCTACGCCCCCGCCATCGGCCGCCATCGGGTCGAGACGATGTCGTTCGCCGGGAACCCGGACCCCAGCAAAGACTGGTTCATGATCGACCTCGAGGATTTCTTCACGCGCCTCGCCGCCGCCGAGCCGGATCTGGCGCAGCCGATCGAGGCCGTGCAGGCGGCGCTGGATGATGTCGTCATCGAGTCCGGAACGGGTCCGGTCCACGATGGCGCCGGAGGCCTCTCGGCACACTTCCCCCCCAACCCCGAGGTGTGGTTCGAACCGCTCTCGTCGGTGATGCCGGAACCCTGGCTGCGCTTTGTGCGGGCCTTCTACGCCGCCGGCGAAGCCATTCCGGAAGAAGAGCAGCCCGACATCGAAGAGGCGCAGGATCAGGCCGAGTTCGTGATGGACCAGGACGGCCTCTCTGTGACCGCCGATTTCAACCTGGCAGCCGAGGACACCGTGGTGGACGTCACGCTCTACAGCGGCGTTCCCCAGGAGGACGGCTCGATCATCTACTACGAGCAGAGCCAGGGCTGGACCCAGGGCACCACCGCCTTCGGGTTCTACGACCTCACCGTGCTGCAGTTCGACGACGGGGAGGACCAGGCGCTGGCCTACACCGCGCTCTCGTACAGTGACGACGCGCTCTACGCCACGATCGACGTCCCGGTCGCCTACTTCCCACCCGGGTCGGACGAGTACGTCGATTCGCTGATCACCGTCGTGTACGACACCACCACCGGCCAGTTCACCGAAACCATGTACGAAGTCGGTACCGACTACCAGGGGGTCCTGGAACCCGACCCCGCCGGGCTGCTTTTCCCGTGGCTGTGGTGGGAACTCCCCGATGGGACACTCGAGTGGCGCTTCAGCACCGACATCGGGCTGTGGGCAGACCTCGACAACCTGGTCTGGGAGTGGGTCGAGTTCACCGAGGGGCAGGCGCTCTACTCCGAGATCTGGGTCTGCGACTTCGGCGGCAACTGCGACTGGGCCTGGGTGGAGTCGGTTGTCGGTGCCGAAGCCGGCGCCGGCCGGTTCCAGATCTGTCGCAATGACTGGTGGGGCTTCGAGTTCGCCCACCCGTCGTGGCTCGAGCCGTGGCCGGCCCAGGATGCTCAGTTCGCCTGCGAGAGCTTCCTCGATCGAGAGTTCACCGCAATCGACGATCAGGGCGCGTTCCGGGAGGCGCTCGTCACGGTCGAAGTTCTCAGTGGTGATGCTCTGACGCAGCGCCTCGACCTGATCGTCGAGACTGCCGACTTCGTCGAAGAGGTGCGGATTCCGGGATTCCAGACTCCGGCCGTGCTCTTCGAGGTCACCGATCCGGGAGATGAGATCTACGGGTACGTGGTTCCCGTCTCCGAGGACGGCGACGGACTGGCCCTGCTGATCACCGGCTGGGAGTTCCTGTCGCCTGCAGTCGAACTCAGGGATCCGGTCGACACCATCGCCAACACCATCGAACCGCTGCAGTAGGCCGTCGCCGCGGCCGTCGTACCATTGCGCCGATGCCCGACATCTTCGACCTTGACTCCCTGGTGGCGCAGATGGTGCTGGCGCTAGGCGCCGCACTGCTGATCGGGAACGCCTACGCCTTGCTGATGGCGCGCCGTGGGGTAAAACCGAAGGGTGCCGACGGCGAACTTCGCAAGGGCCGGGCCATCTTCCTGATGGTGGTCGGCGTCGTCATGGCATGGTGGGGGCTGGGCAGCATCCTCACCTCCTAGTTGTACTCGGTCAGGACGTTGGTTACGGATTTGGGTAGGTGAAGACCTCCGAGTGG
>CAZEHO010000009.1:0-59943 GCA_964511945.1 uncultured Acidimicrobiia bacterium
GGCCCCAACCCCAGCCTCCTCCGCAACGTGGGGCCCCAACCCCACGGCGGCCGTCTTGTCGTGTTGCGTGGAGCTCTGGCACAAGAACGCGCTGTGTTTGTTTGACCCGGCTGGGGCCCCGACCCCAGCCTCCTCCGCAACGTGGGGCCCCAACCCCACGGCGGCCGTCTTGTCGTGTTGCGTGGAGCTCTGGCACAAGAACGCGCTCGGCCTGTTTGACCCGGCTGGGGACTTGAGACTTGTGACTCGGGACTCGGCCCTGAGAATCGCGAGTCGCGTTCTTACCCCGCTGCGGCGCGCGCCCTGTCGTATTCGGCCTTCTTGCGACGGGCGCGGCGGCGAATCTTCGCCCAGGTCCAGCCGATCACCCTGGTCAGCAGGGCTCCGGCGAGGAACGCGATGGCCAGGATGATCCACAGCGGCGCCTCGCCGGTCCAGCCGGCGAAGGACACCTCGCGGGAATCGGTGTTGGACAACACCAGGATCACCGCCGGCACGATGATCACGACCAGGAACAGGAGCGGCAGGATCCACGTACGGGGCCGTTCCAGCTCCGGGATGGACGGTGCGGCGTCCTGGCGCTCTTCGGCTGCCGGGCGGGGGTCACGTTCGACGGTCATCAGTCGGCTCCTCCGTCGTCGTCGGCCGGGATCCCGTTCCACGGGTCCCTGCCGATCCAATCGCGTGCATTCAGCTTGGCGCCCGAGGGCTCCGGGCAATCGGGGTGGGCCAGGCGCAGGAAGATGGGTGCAATGTCTGTCGGCGTCGGCAGTGTCATGGGATCCTCATCGGGCACCGCCGCCGCGCGCATCGGGGTGCGGGTGCCGCCGGGATTGACCGAATAGACACGGCCGTCGAATTCGTCGTCGAGGACCTCCATCCATCCCTCGAGGGCGAACTTGGAGATGGCGTACATGCCCCATTCGCCCCTGCCTGTGCGGCCGACTGTGCTCGACAGCCCGATCACCGTAGGCGCCTCCGATCGGGCAAGGGCGTCGGCGAGCCGCTGATGGAGGAAGTGCGGGGCCGAGACGTTCGCCTCGAAGACCCGGTACCACTCTTTGGCGGGGTAGCGGTCGAGCCGGGCCGCCGCAACTGCTACCGGACCGAGGAGGCCGGCGGCATGCACCGCAACGTCGAGGCGCCCGCCGCGATGGTCGATTGCGGTGGCCACCGCCCGCCGCCCGGCGTCGGTGGTCAGATCGGCGGTCACGAAGCTCACTCGCCCGGACTCCAGCCGATCGACGAGTTCGCGCAGCGGTGCCTCGCGGCGGGCCGTAGCCACCACCGCGGCTCCCGCTTCTGCATAGGCCGCGCATAGGCCGCGGCCGATTCCGGACGAAGCGCCGGTGATGAGGATTCTGCGACCTTCGAGCACGGGCGCAGCCTACCGACCGGCGGGCTCGATGGCGCCGAGGGGGGGGGGGCCGCCACCCATCGCAGGGGGCCTGGTGGGGGTTTGGGGGGCATCGTGGTTGACAAGTGGCGCGAAATGGGGCAAAGTGGCGCGCAGTGGGAGACCACGGGATCGCCGGGGTGAGGGCGATCGGGACGGCGGCTCGAAGTGGGCCGTTGTGGAAGGACGGAGACGAGGGGCAGGACAGGTGTTCCTGGGGGAGTACCAGCACACGATCGACGAGAAGGGCCGCCTGGTGTTGCCGCGGAAGTTCCGCGACGCACTAGGGGATGGTCTCGTCATCACCAAAGGCCAGGATCGGTGCCTCTTCGTCTTCACCCCCGACCGCTGGGACGTCGAAGCCGAAAAGGTGAACCGGCTCCCTCGCACCGACCGGCGGATCCGTGCCTATGCCCGCTCCTTCTTCGCCTCAGCCAGCGACCAGGACCTCGATCGCCAGGGCCGGATCCAGATTCCGGCCGGACTCCGCGAGTACGCCTCGCTCGATCGCGACGTGCTCGTGGTCGGTGTCGCCGAGCGCATCGAGATCTGGGACGCCGAAGCTTGGCGCCAGCTGTCTGCAGAGGCCGACGAGGTTTTCGCCGACATCGAAGAGGCGCTCAGCGAGGAGGGAATCTAAGTGTGGTTGATCGGAACAGCGTCAGCTCCCCGGATGCCATGTGGAATGCCCCATACTCCGCCCGCATCCACCTTGGCTCCAGCGCTCCGGGGGGCTGACGGTGGGCCGATCGAACTCCCCCTACCACCTTCCGGTGATGGCTCAGCAGGTCGTCGACCTGCTGATGCCGGTCGCCGGCGGGCTGGTGGTCGACGCCACCTTCGGGGGTGGGGGCCACACCAGGGCGATTCTCGACGCCGACGCCACGACTCGGATCCTGGCCATCGACCGGGATCCGGAGGCGGCGGCCAATGCGGCCGGACTCGCCGAGCGGATCCGATTCGTTGCGGGGAACTTCTCGGACCTCGCCGCGATCACGAGCGAGGAGGGGATCGATGAGATCGACGGAGCAATCTTCGACCTGGGCGTCTCCTCCCGTCAGTTCGACGTGGGGGAGCGAGGGTTCTCCTATCGCTACCGCGGACCGCTCGACATGCGTATGGGGCCGGACGCAGCGCTCTCTGCAGCCGACATTGTCAACGAATGGCCGGAGCACGATCTCGCCGGTGTCATCCGCCGGTACGGCGAAGAGCGCCACGCCGGGCGCATCGCAGCCGCGATCGTTGCAGCCCGCCCGCTCGGCGACACGGCACAACTCGCCGGTGTGGTGGCCGGCGCCGTGCCGGCTCGGTTCCGGCGTCGGGGTCATCCCGCCCGACGGACCTTCCAGGCTCTACGAATCGCGGTCAACGACGAGTTGGGCGCGTTGGAGGCTGGACTGGACGTCGCCGTGCGGATGCTGCGACCGGGGGGTCGGGTGATCGTGATCGCCTACCACTCGCTCGAGGATCGTTTGGTGAAGCGGCGTTTCGTCGCCGGCGCACGAGGTTGCGTTTGTCCTCCCGACCTTCCCGTGTGCGGTTGCGGCGAGACCGCCGAACTCCGGATCCTCACGAGGACTCCGGTGGCTCCCACTCCCGACGAGATCGAAGCCAACCCGCGAGCGCGCAGCGCCAAGCTGCGGGCCGCAGAGAAGGCTGAGCAGTGACCGCCCCGGCTCGCCCGGTGGGCGCCCCGCCACTCCCACGCCCTGGCCTGCGGGTCGTGGTGGCTCCTCGCGCCCGCCGGGCTCCACGGGTGCGGTGGTGGTTGCTGCTGGCATTCACCGTCGTCATCGCATTCCTCGCACTGATCTACTCCCGGGTGCTGCTGGACCGGAGTGCATTCCTCCTCGAGGACATCGAATACCAGATGGAAGTCGAGCAATCCCGCTACTGGGAACTGCGGTTAGAAGCAGCCCGCCTCCAGGCACCCGAGCGCATCGTGGAGCAGGCCGCAGGGATGGGGCTCGTCTATCCGGATGAGATCCGCACCCTCGAGGTTCCCGGCATCGGGAGCCCGGGCTCCGATTCCGATGACCGCTGGGTCGATCTGAAGGCGATCCTCAGCGCTCGGTCATGACCGCCCGCCCACCCGGGCCCGGCGTCGAGCAGCGGCCTCGGCGGGGAATCAACGTGCGGCTCGTCTCCGTCGGCGTTGCCCTCGTGATGGCCTGGATGGGTGTCGGCTACCGCCTGGTGGTGGTGCAGGGCAGCCGGGCCGACGAGTACGCCGCCAAGGGCCTCGATCAGCGTCTCGATCGTGAGGTATTGGCCGCCGACCGCGGCACCATCTTCGATCGTGATGGCCGCGAGTTGGCGGTCACCGTCGATGCCACCACCGTCTACGCCAACCCGCAGAAGATCGACGACCCCGAGACCGTCGCCAGACTGCTCGCACCACTGGTCGGACGGAGCCCGGAGTCGGTGCTCGACGACCTCACCCAGGATGTCGGCTTCGTGTACATCGCCAGACAGCTGGAGCGGGAAGACGCCGATCGGGTTCGTGAAGCTCAGCTCCCCGGCATCGACTTCCTGACCGAACCGAAGCGGGTCTACCCGACGGGCCGCCTCAGTGCCCATGTGATCGGGTTCGCCCGGCCCGACGACAACCGCGGTCTCGAGGGGATCGAGTACCAATACGACGCCGAACTCGCCGGGACTCCGGGCGAGCTGCTGGTGGAGCGGGATCCCTACGGCCGCACCATCCCGCAGGGGCTGTACTCGGTGGTGCCGGCGGAACCCGGCAGCGACCTGGTACTCACCGTGCAGACCGAGATCCAGTACGCCGCCCTCGCCGCACTCGAAGCGGCAATCGAGCGGACCGGGGCGCGGGCCGGTTCGATCGTGGTCGTAGCTCCCGAGACCGGTGAGATCCTGGCCATGGTGAACCTCCCCACATACGACCCGAATGATCGTGCGGGAGTGGTTCCCCGGGTGATGCGCAATCGGGCGGTCACCGACACCTTCGAGCCGGGCTCGACGCAGAAGCTGGTCACGGTGTCGGCCGCTCTCGAGGCGGAACTGGTCGACCCGATCACGACGTTTGAGATTCCGGAGGAGATTGCGATTCAGGACACGGTCTTCCGGGACTTCACATTGCATCCCGAGCAGCTGACCGTGACCGAGATCGTCGCCCACTCGTCGAACCTCGGCACGATCCTCGTGGGGGAGCTGCTCGGCAACCGCCTGATGCACCAGTACATGTTCGCCTTCGGCCAGGGGCGGCCTTCGGGAGTGGACTTCCCGGGTGAGGTCGGCGGGGTCCTCCGGCCGCCTGAGGAATGGTGCGTGACCACGTGTCTTGCCGGAACGTCGATCGGCTACCACGTCGCGGTGACGCCGCTGCAGATGGCCATGGTCTACGCCACGGTGGCCAACGACGGGGTGTGGGTGGAGCCGCACCTCGTTCGCCAGGTGGTCGACGGACGGGGCGTCGTCGAGGACGTGCAGCCCCTCGAACGGCGAGTTGTGTCGGTGACGACAGCCCGCCAGGTCCGCCTCATGCTCGAGGCGGTGGTCGAACGGGGCACCGGCTCTGCCGCCTTCGTTTCCGGATATCGCGTTGGCGGCAAGACCGGTACCACCGAGAAGTACATCGCAGCAGAGGGCGCCTACAGCGAAGAGCAGGTCGTCGCCAGCTTCATTGGGATGGCCCCGATCGATGACCCGAAGGTGGTCGTTGCCGTGGTGCTCGACTCACCCGTGGAGGACGCCAGCGGCGGTAGCGGAGCCGCCCCGGCGTTCGCCGAAGTCACCCTGGCCGCCTTGCACCAACTGGGAGAGCCGCCCGATGCTCCGTGAGGCGATCACCCTCAAGGATCTTGCCGCCAGGGTCGGCGGCCGAATCGTCGGCGAGCCGAACACCGTGGTCGCCGATGTGACACACGATTCGCGGGAGGCGGCCCCGGGACGTCTCTTCGTCGCCATCCGGGGATTCACGGTCGACGGCCATCAATTCACGGACGCGGCCCTGGAGGCCGGTGCCGCCATTTGCGTCGAGGAGGAGCCCGAGCAGGGACCGGCACTGGTCGTCGACGACACCAGGGCGGCCATGGGTCCTCTGGCCGCGGAGGTGCACGGCCGGCCGTCGGACCAGATGGCGGTCGTCGGGGTGACCGGCACGAACGGCAAGACCACGGTGACCCACATGCTCGAGGAGATCGTTGCGGCTGCCGGGCTTACCCCCGGGTTGGTCGGAACGGTCGGAGCCAGGGTTGCCCGTGAGTCGGTGCCGGTGGAGCGGACGACTCCCGAGGCCTCAGACTTCCAGCGCCTCCTTGCCCGGATGGTCGAGGCCGGGGTCCACGTCGCGGCGGTCGAGGTGTCATCACACGCCCTCGCGCTCGGGAGAGTCGCCGGTACCGGATTCGCCGTCGCGGCCTTCACCAACCTGAGCCAGGACCATCTGGACTTCCACGGCACCATGGAGGAGTACGAGGCCGCCAAGCACAGTCTGTTCGTGCCGGGGTTTGCGGAACGGGCGGTGGTGTGGGTCGAAGATCCGGCGGGTCGCAGGATCGCAGCGCTGACCGACCTGCCCGTAACCAGAGTGGGACTGGGTCCGACCGCGGAGGTCTTCGGAGCCGATCTCGAACTGTCCCTCGCGGGATCAACCTTCACCGTGGTGGCGCCTTCCGGATCCGCCACCGTCAGGCTTCCGCTCCCGGGCGACTTCAACGTGGCAAACGCCCTCATCGCGGCAGCATGTGCACTCGAACTCGGCCTGCCGTGGGATACCATCGCTGCCGGCCTGGAGCGGGTCAGCGTCGTTCCGGGAAGGTTCGAGATCGTGGACATCGGGAGTGACGTGACGGTTGTGGTCGACTACGCCCACACCCCAGAAGGGGTGAGCGCCGTGGTGGAGACGACGCGCCGCCTCGCCGGAAGCGGGCGGATCATCGTGGTCGTCGGCGCCGGAGGCGACCGCGACCGCGCCAAGCGGCCCTTGATGGGATCGGCCGCCGCGGCCGCCGATGTGGCCGTGCTGACCACCGACAACCCGCGTAGCGAGGACCCCGCCACCATTCTCGACGAGGTCGTTGCCGGAGCCGCCGCCGGACCGGCCAGAGTGATCCGGGAGCTAGACCGCCGTGCCGCGATCGGCCGGGCCCTCGAGACGGCGCGCCCCGGCGATGTGATCCTGGTGCTCGGCAAGGGGCATGAGCATGGTCAGCAGTTCGCCCACGAGACCATCCCGTTCGACGATCGTTCGGTCGTTCGTGAGGAAGCGGGTGTGCGATGAAGTGGGATCTCGGCGAGGTTGCCGCCGCCACCTTCGGGCAGGCCACCGGCACAGCATCGATCGACCGGGTGATTACCGACTCCCGCGCCGCCGGACCCGGTGCTCTGTTCGTGGCATTGCGCGGCGAGCAGCGCGACGGCCACGAGTTTGCCGGCGCTGCTTCGGCCGATGGCGCCGCCGTCATCGTCGAGCGTGGCCGGTTGCCTGAAGCCGCCGCCGGGGTGGAGGTCCCAGACACTCTCGAGGCGCTGCGGGCACTCGGAGCCCACCGCCGTGACGAACTGAACCTGCCGGTCGCAGCCATCACCGGCAGCACCGGCAAGACGACTACGAAGGACCTGCTAGCCGCAGTGCTCGGTCCGCAGGCCCACGCCGCTCCCCGTTCGTTCAACAATGAGATCGGGGTCCCACTCACCGTGCTGGGTACCCCCGACGACGCCGACGCGCTGGTGGTCGAGGTCGGCAGCCGCGGGCGCGGTCACATTGCCTTGCTGGCTCCGGTGATCCGCCCTGATGTGGCGGTCATCACAACCATCGGTCCCGCCCACCTGGAGATGTTCGGAGACGTCGATCGGGTCCGTGAAGCGAAGTGGGAACTCGTTGAGGCGCTCGGTCCCGACGGGACCGCAGTGTTGCCGATCGATGAACCGGCGCTGCTGGCTCGTCGGACCGGCTCTCTGGTCACGTTCGGTGAGCAGACCCGTGCCGATGTGTCCGTCGGTGATGTGGAAGTGGATGGAGCGGGCCGGGTGTCGGCCGCGCTCACGTTCGACCGTTGCTCGTACCGCATCACGATGAGTGCCGCCGGCCGCCATCAAGCCGCCAACGCTGCGGCCGCGGTCGCCGCCGGCATCGCCATGGGGATCGCCCCGGAGCTTGCCGTCGAGCGGGTCCAGCACGGCAGCGTGTCTCCCTGGCGCATGGAGGTGCACCCCGGTCCGGTCGTTGTGGTCAACGACGCGTACAACTCGAATCCGGCGTCGGCCACCGCTGCCCTCGAGACGGTGGCTGCCATGCCGGGCCGTCACATCGCGGCGCTCGGCATGATGCACGAACTCGGCTCCGGAGCCGCCGAAGCACACCGCGAGCTCGGGGCCGCCGCTCGCGCCCTGGGCTTCGCAGCGGTTGTCGTCGTGGGCGACGATCCGGGAATCGCCGAGGGTGCCGGTCCGATCGCCCGGCGGGTCGGCAATGTTGTGGAGGCCGAGTCGGTGCTGCGGGGTGTGCTGCGCGACGGCGACGTCGTGCTGGTCAAGGCGTCGCGGGCCGTCGGGCTGGAGGTTCTCGCCGAACGGCTGCAGGGGGTGAGCCCCGCATGATGGCCATGCTTGCTGCCGCGATCTTTGCTTTCGGGGTCACCGTCGTCCTCACTCCGATCGCAATCCGGTTGCTGCGCTCGCGCGACATGGGCCAGTTCATCCAGGAAGAGGTCGAGGGCCATATGCACAAGCGGGGGACGCCGACGATGGGCGGAGTCGTGATGATCCTCGCGGTCGTCTTTGGCTGGTTCCTCGCCCACCTCGATCCCCGCAGCGACACCGGCGAGTGGCAGTTCGCGTTCCGAGAATTCGAACTCCCCGGACTCCTTGTGCTGCTCGCGTTTGTCGGAATGGGGGCGATCGGACTCATCGACGACCTGTTCAAGTTGCGGCGGGCCCGCAACCTCGGGCTCAACAAGCGGTGGAAGTTCCTCGGTCAGATCGGGATCGCGGCGCTGTTCTACTGGGGCGCGGTCAGCTTCGGTGTCAGCACGGAGCTTTCGGCCACCCGGCCGGTCGGCCTGGATCTCGGGTGGTTCTACCCGGTGCTGGTGCTGTTGATGCTCACCGGTACCGCGAATGCGGTGAATCTCGCCGATGGTCTCGACGGTCTCGCATCGGGCTCCGCTGCCGCCGTCTTCGGCGGGTTCGTCATCATCACGTTCTGGCAGTTCCGCCACCCGGGGTTCTACGACGTTGAGGGAGCTCTCGAACTGGCCCTCGTCGCCGCTGCGATGGCGGCGGCCACGCTCGGGTTCCTCTGGTGGAACGCGGCGCCGGCGCGCATCTTCATGGGCGACGTCGGCTCCCAGGCGCTCGGGGGAGCGATGGCCGCGCTGGCCCTGCTCACCAACACACAGCTGTTGCTGATCGTCCTCGGTGGCCTGTACGTCATGGAGACCGTCTCCGTGATGCTCCAGGTGTTCACCTTCCGGGTGTTCGGGAAGCGGATCTTCCGCATGGCTCCAATCCACCACCACTTCGAATTGCGCGATTGGCCGGAGACGACCGTGATCATCAGGTTCTGGATCATCGCCGTGCTCTTCGCCGCACTGGCTCTGGGTCTCTTCTACGGCGACTTCATCACTGCCGGAGGTGTCGATTGAGGGCCCTCGTCATCGGCGCCGCCGTCAGCGGCACCGCCGCCATGCGGCTCCTCACCGCCCGGGGCCATCGGGTGACGGTCTACGACGCCGACCCCGATGCAGCCGCTGCGCTGGTCGGATCCGTGGCGGCGCACGGCGGGACCTGGGAGCCGCGGCTCCTCGACGGGATCGACGTTGTGGTGGTGAGCCCCGGTGTGCCCGAGCACGCCGCCCCGATCCAGGATGCGCTGGCAGCCGGCCTGCCCGTGTGGAGCGAGATCGAACTCGCCGCCCGGCACCTCGACGTCCCGATGGCGGCCGTCACCGGCACCAACGGCAAGACCACGGTAACCGCACTGGCGGCGGCGATGCTGGAGGCGTCGGGGAAGTCCGCGGCCGCCGTCGGCAACATCGGTGATCCGCTGTGCGATGCGGTGGGGACCGACCGGGATGTCCTCGTCGTCGAGGCGTCGAGTTTTCAGCTCAGGTTCATCGACACCTTCCGGGCGCACGCCGCGGTGCTCCTCAATGTCGCTCCCGACCACCTGGACTGGCACGGCACGGTGGAGGCCTATGCCGCCGCCAAGGCACGGATCTGGGAACGGCAGGGTACGGACGATGTGATCATCTTCGACTCCGACGATCCCGGTGCGGTCGCCGCGGTCGCCGGAGCGCCGTCCCGCCGCGTTCCGGTGAGCGGGCACACCCGTCCTTCGGGCGGCCTCGGACCCGAGGATGGTGCGTTGCGCATCGGCGACCTCGATCTCCCGCTGAATGACCTCTCCAGCACCGATGCTGCGTTCGTCGTCGATACCGCGGCGGCCGCTGCAGTCGCCCTCGTAATGGGAGGCACCCCGGCCGGGGTGGCCGCTGCGGCCACCACATTCCAGCCGGCGGCACATCGCCGCCAGGTGGTGGGCAACTGGGATGGGGTCGCTTGGGTTGACGACTCCAAGGCGACCAACCCGCACGCCGCGGCCGCCGCCATCCGTTCCTATCCGTCGGTCGTCCTGATCGCCGGTGGGCGCAACAAGGGTCTCGACGTCGGCGCTCTCGGCATCGAGCGCAACGTCAAGTTCGTCGTCGGCCTCGGTGAGGCCGGCTCCGATGTGGTGGCAACCGCCGCCGCCGGCGCCATTGCGGCGAACCTCGACGAGGCCGTCGCCCTGGCCGATCGGCACTCAGTGGCGGGCGACACCGTGCTCCTCGCACCGGGATGCGCCAGCTTCGACATGTTCGACTCCTACAGCGACCGTGGTGATCAATTTGCTGCTGCGGTGCTCGAACGCAAGGAAGCGACATGACCGCACCGGTCATTCCCCTCCCGACCAGCAAGGTCGCACGCAGGGCAATGCGAGAGGCCGAGACTGCAGCGATCCGATCGTCGCGGGCAGTCGTCTTCATCTTGATCCCGGTCGTCCTGCTCATCGTCGTCGGCCTGGGAGCGATCCTTTCGGCCTCATCGGTGCCGGCGCTTCGGGAGACCGGCGACAGCCTGTACTTCTTCAAGCGCCAATCGGCGTGGCTGGGCGTCGGTCTCTCTCTGATGGTGGCGGCGGCGTGGCTGCCGCTCCGTTGGTGGCGCCGGATGGCCTTCCCCCTCTTCGTTTTCTCGGTGGTTCTCCTGGTCGGGGTGTTTCTCGTCGGCACCGAAGCCAACGGAGCCACCCGCTGGCTGACCGCAGGCCCGATTTCCATCCAGCCCTCTGAGGCCGCCAAGCTCACCACGATCCTGCTCCTGGCCACGCTGGTCAGCCGCAAGGAGAACTCGATGCATCGGCTGCGGGACTTCCTGTGGCCGGTGGCAGCGTCGGTCGGTGTGGTCGGGTTCCTGGTGCTCAAGCAGCCCGATCTGGGGACCACGCTGCTCATCGCCGCCAGTGCGTTCGCCATCCTGCTGGCGTCGGCCGCTCCCTTCCTGTACGTGTTCGGCTCGGCGCTGCTGGGGAGCATGGGTGCGCTCGTCGCCGCCGTGCTCTCCCCATACCGCTGGGCCCGCGTGACGTCCTTCCTCGGCGGGACCGCAGATCCCCTCAGCAGCGGGTATCAGGCGCAGCAGAGCCTGGTTGCGCTCGGAACGGGTGGCCTGTTCGGGGTCGGGCTGGGGGCGAGCCGGGCGCGCTGGTCGTTCCTGCCGAACGCGCACACCGATTTCGTCTTCGCCATCGTCGGTGAAGAAACCGGGCTGCTCGGGTCACTCACCGTCGTCCTGCTCTTCATCTGTCTCACCATCGCCGGGTGCCTGGTCGCTTACCGGGCGAGCGACCGTTTCGGACGCCTGGTCGCAATCGGGATCACGACCTGGCTGATTGGGCAGGCGCTCATCAACATCGGCGGTGTCGCCGGCGTGCTGCCGATCACCGGCATCCCCCTCCCGTTCGTGTCGTTTGGCGGCAGTGCTCTCATCATGGAACTCGTCGCCGTCGGCATCCTGGTGCGGGTGGCTCGAGAGATCCGGATTCCGGACGCCGGATGACCATCGCCATCGCCGCCGCTGGGACCGCCGGGCACGTCCAGCCCGCTCTGTCCATCGCAGAGGCGATGGTCGACCTGGGATGGGATCGCTGCGACATCCTCTTCCTGGGCGGCCGCCGCCATGCCGCCACGGCGGTCCCCGCCGCCGGGTTCGATTTCACCGGATTCGAACTCGTGAAGCTCGACCGGACACTCGCTCTCCGTCATCTGAAGATCCCGCTCGTGGTGCGGCGGACCGCAGCCGCCATGGAGCACACCCTCCGCGAGCGCGGGATCAAGGTCGTGCTGGGAATGGCCGGATACGTCACGGTGCCGGCCGCGATGGCGGCGCGGCGGTGCCGGCTCCCGCTTTACCTTCAGGAGCAGAACGCCAGTCCGGGTCTTGCCGCCAGGTACGCCGCCCGACGGGCGGAGCGGACCTTCCTCGGACTGCCGGGCGCGGCGGAACGCCTCCCACGCTCCGAAGTGCTCGGGAACCCGCTGCGGCCCGAACTGGCGGCGTTCGACCGTGATGCGCTTCGGGATGAGGCCCTTAGCTACTACGACGTGGCACCGGGAACGAAGGTGCTCGGTGTCCTCGGTGGAAGTCTCGGAGCTCGCGTCCTGAACCAATCGCTCGAGTCGCTGGCCGCCGGCTGGTCGGGAGACCCGATAACGATCGTGCACCTCGCGGGTCGGACGGCGGCCGAGGAGATGCAGGGGCTTGCGGCGGCCTCGGCACTACCGTGGCGATGCGTTGCCTACGAAGACCGGATGGACCTGTTTTTCGCCGCCGCCGACCTCGTGGTCTGCCGAGCCGGGGCGATGACCGTGAGCGAGGTCGCCGCAACCGGCACGGCTGCCGTGTTCGTCCCTCTCGAGCCGGTCGGGCAGCAGCACAACGCAGCGGCCCTGTCCTCCCGCGGCGCGGCGCGGCTCCTGCCGCAGTCGGATATCGGGATGCTCCCGTACGTCACCGCCGAACTCCTCTCCGATGACGGTGCCCGCGCCACCATGGCGGCGGCCGCCGCGGCCCAAGGTGCTCCCGAAGCGGCCGGCACCATCGCCGCCCGAATTCTGGAGGCCGCCCGTGGTTGATCTCACGATGCCGCGCCGGATCCACGTAGTCGGGGTTGCCGGCGCCGGGATGAGCGGTCTCGCCAAGTTGCTCGCCCAGGGCGGCCATCAGGTCAGTGGATCGGATCTCAAACCGGCCCGGGTGCTGCTGTCACTCGAGGGCCTCGGTGTCGCCACCTGGACGGGCCACCGCCCCGAGGAGGCGGCCGAGTGCGATCTCGTGGTCGTGTCGTCGGCCGTGCCAGATCGGGACCCGGAGGTACAGGCGGCCCGCGCCGCCGGAGTGGAAGTGTGGGAGCGCCCCCGGCTGCTCGCCACCATGACCGCTGTGAGCCCGGCGCTCGGGCTGACCGGCACCCACGGCAAGACGACGACCACCGCCCTCACCATCGCTGCGCTCCGGGCACTCGGGCGCGATCCGTCGTTCATGGTGGGCGGCCAGCTCGTCGACCTCAACACCAACGCACATCTCGGGGAGCCCGGCTTGTTCGTGCTCGAAGCCGATGAGGCATTCGGTACCTTCCTCGATCTGTCGATGACCGGCCTCGTGATCACCAGCATCGAGGCCGATCACCTGGACTACTACGAGACCGTTGAGAATCTCGAGAACTCCTTCGCCGACGTCGCCCGCCGGGTTGACGGACCTGTGGTCGGGTGCATCGACGACCCCGGAGTCCGGCGCCTGCTCGAAGCAGTGCCCGGTGTGGTCACCTACGGCACCGATCCGGGAGCCGATTGGCGGATCGAATCGGTCGCCCACGAACCCGCCCTTGTGCGCTTCGGCCTCATCCACGATGGAGCCACGGTGCCCGTCGAAGTGCCCCGTCCCGGCCTCCATGTCGCCCGCAATGCCGCCGGAGCCCTCGCGTTGCTGGGCGAATTGGGTCTCGATGTGGACGGTGCCGCGGCCGGTCTTGCTTCGTTCGGCGGGGTGCACCGGCGTTTTGAGGTTCGTCTCCGCCACGATGCGATCACCGTGGTCGACGACTACGCCCACCACCCGACCGAAGTGGCGGCAACGCTCGAGGCGGCACGGCTCGGCCGCCCGGAACGGGTGATCGCCGTCTTCCAACCGCATCGCTACAGCCGCACCGAGGAGCTTGCTTCCGAGTTCGGTCCGGCGTTGGCCCCTGCCGATCGGGTCGTGGTGTCGGATGTGTACTCGGCCGGTGAACCTCCGATTCCCGGCGTCACCGGCCGCCTGGTGGCGAAGGCCGTCATCGAGGCGGGTGGGAACGTGCGCTATGTGCCGCGGCGTGTCGATCTGGCCACCGTGATCGCGGAGGAGACCCGTCCGGGGGACCTGGTCCTCCTGATGGGTGCCGGCGACATCACTTCTGTGCCCGACGAGCTGGCGCCACTGCTGTCGGAGCGATGATGGAGGGCCTTGCCGCCCTTGCCGCCGAAGGTCTCCTCGCAGAGAACGTGCTTCTGGCTCCGATGACCACGTACCGGTTCGGAGGTCCGGCCCGGTATCTGCTGGAGGCCGGCGGCGAAGATGATGTGTTGCGGCTGGCCGCAGCCCTCCGGATTGATCCGATGCCGGTCGCGGCGCTGGGGCGAGGCAGCAACGTGGTGATCTCCGACCGGGGGTTTCCCGGCGTCGTGATCCGCCCCGGGGCCGGTATGAGCTACGTGAGATTCGGTGACGGGGGACGGGTCGATGCCGGGGCTGCTCTGCCGTTGCCGATGCTGGCCCGCCGCACCGCCGAGGCGGGACGAGGCGGCCTCGAGTTCTATGTCGGGATTCCCGGGTCGGTCGGGGGAGCCGTTCGAATGAACGCTGGATGCCACGGCTGCGATACCGCCGGCCGCCTGAGAACCGCCCGGGTGGTCGATCTGAATGAGGCGACGGTGCGGGATCGGTCGGCCGGGGATCTGGAGCTCTCCTACCGGCACAGCAACCTGCGGACGACCGACATCGTGGTGTCGGCTGCGTTCTCCACCTTCGAGCGCGATGCCGCCGATTGCGAGGAGGAGATCAGGGCGATCACCCGGTGGCGCAAGGAGCATCAGCCCGGTGGGACCTTCAACGCCGGAAGCGTGTTCAAGAACCCACCGGGAGATGCCGCCGGCCGCATCATCGACGATCTCGGGCTCAAGGGATTTCGCGTCGGCGGGGTGGCGGTATCGGAACGCCATGCCAACTTCTTCGTCGCCGGATCGGAGGCAACGCCCCAGGATGTCTTCGACCTCGTTGCGGCGGTCCGGGACCGGGTCCGGTCGGCAACCGGGATCGATCTCACCTCGGAGATCCAGTTTCTCGGCCCGTTTGCGGGAGGGGAGTGATGGCCGTCAGGCTTGCTCCGGCTCCGGTGATCCCCGACCCGGCCCGCAAGCGGCGGCGCTGGCTGATCTGGGTGGCGGTGCTCGCAGTGGTGTTGATCGGGTCGGGAATCGGTGTCCTGCACTCATCGTGGCTGTCGGTCCACGAGATCGACATTCGCGGCGCCGAGCAAGCCGACGTCGCCGGGCGGGTCGCTGCCGCCGGGGTCGGCGAAGGGGCGATCATGCTCTGGGTGTCACCGGGGGAGCTAGAAGCGGCCGTACTTGCGGATCCGTGGGTCCGGGAAGCCCGGGTGCAGCGGGTGCTGCCGGACACATTGGTGGTCGACGTTCTCGAGCACACTCCGCTGCTGTGGGTCGAAGGTGCCAGCTCCTGGATGCTGGTGTCACGGGACGGCTCGGTCCTGGAGAACGTACCGGCAGCGGAGGACGGTCTGCTGCGGGTCAGTCTCTCCTTCCGCGACTACGGCCCCGGGGAGCTCCCCGAAGATCCCACCTGGACCGAAGTGCTCGAACTGGCGCACGTGCTGGACCCGGCGCTGGCAGCAGGGTTCACGCTCGAAGAAGCTGCCGGGGTCGCCTCGGCAACAGTCGACGGCACCCGGTTCGACTTCGGGCCGCCGGTCGATCTGGCCGACAAGGGCAGGGTGATGATGTCGATGCTGGCCGAGGAGGTGCCCGCCGGCTGGTCGGTCGATCTGGTGGCTCCGCGGCGCCCGGCACTGGTGCCGCCGAGCATGCGCGAGCAAGCCGAACTCAAGGTCGAGGCGCCCCGAGACGGGGCCGGGGTGCCGTCGGATGAGGCTCAGGTAGAGCCTGAGACAGCTCTCAACTCCTGACGCCGGGATGATCACTAGGCTTCTGGTCGAGGTTGAGCTTCGCGCGTCCTCCTGGAGGAAGGTCGGGCGCGCCGGGAGGATTGCTCCCATCTGGAGACCAAGGGGACTCGAATGACCACCCAATCGAATTCACCGCAGAGCTATCTGGCGGTGATCAAGGTCGTCGGTGTGGGCGGTGGTGGGGTCAACGCGGTGAACCGCATGATCGAGGCCGGATTGCGCGGCGTCGAATTCGTGGCGATCAACACCGATGCCCAGGCCCTGCTGATGTCCGACGCCGACATCAAGATCGATATCGGCCGCGACCTGACCCGCGGCCTCGGAGCCGGTGCGGATCCGGTCATCGGGAGCGATGCGGCCGACGCCCACCGCGACGAGATCGAAGATGCCCTACGCGGGGCCGACATGGTGTTCATCACCGCCGGCGAGGGGGGCGGCACCGGCACCGGAGGTGCCCCGATCGTCGCCGAGGTGGCGCGTTCGGTGAGCGCTCTCACCGTTGCGGTCGTCACCCGTCCCTTCGGCTTTGAGGGCCGCCGCCGTTCGGTCCAGGCCGAGCAGGGAATCCAGGCCCTGCGCGAAGCCGTCGACACCCTCATCATCATCCCCAACCAGCGGTTGCTGGAGTACTCCGATGCGAAGCTCCCGATGGTCGACGCGTTCCGGCTTGCCGACGAGGTTCTGCTCCACGGCGTCGGTGGGATCACCGATCTGATCACGACACCAGGGCTCATCAATGTGGACTTCGCCGATGTGCGTTCGGTCATGGCCGAAGCCGGTTCGGCCGTCATGGGTATCGGGCGCGGCTCCGGTGAGGGGCGGGCTCGCCAGGCGGCCGACAAAGCCATCAGCAGCCCGATGCTCGAGACCACAATGGAAGGCGCCGGCGGCGTGCTGCTCAGCATTGCCGGACCGAACGACATGAGCCTGCACGAGGTCAACGAGGCGGCCATCGCAGTGTCGGAACACTGCGATCCGGACGCCAACGTGATATTCGGGGCGTTTGTCGATGACGGGATGGGCGACGAAATGCGGGTCACCGTCATCGCGGCGGGGTTCGAAACCGACCGGAGCCGCCCATCGCTGCGGCCCCAGACGGCAAGCCCGACTCCCGGCAGCGCGCCGAAGCCCGAACGTCCGAAGCCGGCGGACCCGGAGGCAGACGCCACGGACGACGACCTCGATATCCCGGACTTTCTCAAGGGATGATTCTCCCCGACGGGATGCGTGGCGCAGCGTTCGGGGCTGCGGGGGACGGCAACGGACGCGACGACCGCGAGGCCCGGAGCCGGATTTCCCGATCCCTCGGCATCCCCGAAGCGTGGGCCGCGGTCCGCCAGGTGCACGGCGCCGACGTCATCTGGGCGGAGCAGCCCGGCACCCTCGGTGACGCCGATGCGCTGGCGACGACCGTGCCGGGGCTCCCGCTGACGGTTGCCACCGCAGATTGTCTCCCCGTGGTGCTCGAATCTCCGGCCGCCGTCGGCATCGCCCACGCCGGGTGGCGCGGCGTCGCCGCCGGAGTGGTCGATGCGTTGCGCGCCTCAATGGCCGCGGCCGGTCATTATCCGGTCCAAGCTGCGATTGGTCCCGGCATCGGCCCATGCTGCTTTGAGGTCGGGCCGGAGGTGACCGCGGCGCTGCCGGATGCGGCGGCCACGACGGAGTGGGGGACTCCGAGTGTTGATCTGCCGGGAGCGCTCGGGTCATCGCTGGAGGGGCTGGAGGTCTGGCGGGCGCCGGGCTGCACACGGTGTGATGCCGCTTACCACTCCTATCGGCGCAACGGCACGGCAGCACGTCAGGTGGCGGTGGCATGGCTGCCGGCCTAGCTGCGATCCGGGGCCGGATCGACGCCGCGGCGGTGCGAGCCGGGCGAGATCCCGCCGAGATCACCCTGGTCGCGGTCAGCAAGACCGCCGACCGGGCGGGTATCCGGGCGGCATATGACGCCGGGCAGCGGGACTTCGGGGAGAACCGGGCGGCGGCGCTCGCCGAGCGTTCCACCTGGCTCCCGGATGACGCCCGGTGGCACTTCATCGGACGCCTGCAGGGAAACAAGGTGCGCCTGGTACGGCCCGTAGCGCACCTGCTGCACTCCCTCGACCGTATCGATCTCACCCGGTACTGGCTGAAGGGCCGGGGGCTGCCGCCACCGGTTCTGGTACAGGTGAACATCGGTCGCGAACCACAGAAGGCCGGCGCGTTGGAGGAGGATGCGGCTGCGCTCGTCGGAGGAGCGATCGACCTCGGACTCGACGTCCGCGGTCTCATGGCGATGGCGCCGATGTCGGATGACCCCGAGGCATCCCGCCCCTACTTCCAGGACCTGGCCGCGCTGCGGACGGAACTGAGGGAGCGGTGGCCACAGCTGCGGGAGCTCTCGATGGGAATGACCGACGACTTCGAGGTCGCGATCGAGGAAGGTGCCACCATCTTGCGGATTGGACGGGCTATCTTTGATCAGATCCCCGAAGACGAACGGGAGCAACCGTCGAGATGAGCCTGTGGCAGAAGACGCTGTTCTATCTCGGCCTCGTCGATGAAGACGACACCGGGGTGGGTCAGACCGGTGCCGAGATGGCTGTTCAGCAGCAGGCTCGACCGCGCTCTCAACCTCAAGTGGATGTCGAGCCTCCGAAGTACGAGCGGCGGCTGCAGCAGCAACAGCAGCCCGTGGCTCGCACCGGTGAATCCGAGCTGGCGTCACAGCGAGTGTCGGGACGCAGGGTTGAGCCGCCGCTGGCAGCGCGACGCCGTCTCTCTCAGGATCCGGCGTATGCCGAGGCCGGCATGGTGATCGGCAGTGGTACCAGCGTTCGCACGGTGTCGGACGCCGATCTCGAGTGTGAGATCGTCACCGCCAGGTCGTACTCCGATGCCCAGCTGCTGGCCGACCACATTCGGGCCAATCAACCGGTGGTGCTCGACCTGCGCAAGGTGGAACCGGCCATGGTGCGCCGGCTCGTTGACTTCGCCAGCGGGCTCACCTATGCCCTCGGTGGATCGATGCGCAAGGTCGGCCAGGGCGTGATCCTGGTGACACCGGCCAACGTCAACATCACGCGCGACGAGCGGCGGCGCCTGGCCTCTCTCGGCTATTACGAAGCGCCGGAAGGTTCGTAGGCCACCGTGCGTATCGTCTGCACCATCCTCTATGCGTACCAGCTCGTCATCCTGGCGCGTATCATCATGGAGTACATCCCGGTGTCGTACGACCACCCGCTGGCACGGGTGCGATCGGCGCTGCGGGCCGTGACCGAACCACTGCTGGCTCCGCTGCGGGCGATCATCCCCGCGATCCGCCTCGGCGGAGTCGGCCTCGATCTGTCACCACTGATCCTGATCGTGGCGATCAACCTGCTCGCCGCGGCGATCTGCTAGCAGCGAGCAACCGGCGACCGGCAGCTAGTGCCGTGTCTCATAACGTTGGCGAGGTTTCAGGGCGAGCTCAGGGCGTCGCCCGGCAAGGACGCAGTCCCGCAGGCGCACTCGGATGCGTGCGTCAAGGGCGAGGACACAGCCGGAGGCGTCCTGAGCCGCATCTGAACCCGCCAAACGTTTTGTGACGTGGCACTAGACATCGGCCAATCGCTCGACCGTCGCCGTCAGTGTGTGGCCGTCGACGTCGACCGCGGTGCCGCCGGGAGCCCGACCGACCTCGGTCGCCAGGATCTCAGCGGCGATCCACTCACCGTGACGGTCGACGGCGGTTGCCAGCTCAGCCGACTCGGTGTCCCAGGTGAGCCGGATCCGATCGGAGACGTCGAGGCCGGCGTCGCGCCGCATCCCCTGCACGGCTTTCACGACCTCGCGGGCGAGTCCTTCGATCTCGAGTTCCCGGGTGAGCGTGGTGTCGAGCGCGGCGGACAGCCGTTCGTCTGAGGCGACCACGATGCCGTCGCGTGGATCTCGCGAGATCACCAGATCGTCGAGGCCGAGTTTCTCACCCTCGATCGTGATCGTGGCGCCCTCGACGACTGCGGCGATGGACTCCTCGTCGAGACCGACGATGTGATCGGCGATCTCCCGCATCCGGGACCCGAGACGGGGCCCGAGCGCCCGGTAGTTCGGCTTCACGCTGAGGTGAGCGTGGGCCCGCTCATCCTCGCTGGTCTCCACGACCTTCACGTTGAGCTCCTCGGCGATCAGCTCGGTGTGTTCGGTCACAGCACGCCGGACGGCGTCCTCGTGGGAAACCACCGTGAGCGAGGGCAGCGGCTGGCGGATCTTGAGCTTGCTCTGGACCCGCAGCCCACGGCCCAATGACACCACGTCTCGGACCACGGACATGGCGGCTTCCAGCTCCCGGTCGATGAGCCGGTCGTCGGCCTTCGGGAAGTCCTCGTGGTGGACGCTGGCCGGACCTTCAGTCCGGTCGTCCCGCTGCCCGACCACCAAGTCCTGATACATCGTTTCGGTGACGAACGGCAGCACCGGCGCCATGATCTTGGCGAAGGTCACCAGGACGTCGTACAGCGTGGCGAATGCCGCCAGCGTGTCGTCGCCGTTGCCGTCGGAGCCGGTGCGTCCCCAGAACCGGCGGCGCGACCGCCGGATGTACCAGTTGGTGAGATCGTCGACGAAGTCGATGAGCGGTGGGATCACGTTGTAGAGGTAGTACCCCTCCATCTCTGCGTTGACCCGCTTCACCAGGCTCTGCAGCACGGAGAGGATCCAGCGGTCGATCTCCGGCCGATCTGCCGGATCCGGTGCCGCCGCCAGATCGGCCGCAGTGAGCCCGTCGGCTGCGGCGTACGTCGTGAAGAACGAGTACGCATTCCAGTACGGGAGCATCACCGTTCGCACGACCTCACGAACACCGTGCTCGCTGAAGCGAAGTGGCTCCGCCCGAACGACCGGGGAATTGATGAGGAAGGCACGCAGCGCATCGGCCCCGGTGGACTCGACGACCTCGAAGGGATCGGGGTAGTTCTTCAGGCTCTTCGACATCTTGCGGCCGTCCTCGGCAAGGATCATCCCGTTCACCACGCAGTTGCGGAACGGGACCGTGTCGAAGATGGCGGTGGCATGGACCACCAGGGTGTAGAACCACCCGCGGGTTTGATCGAGACCCTCGGCGATGTAGTCGGCCGGGAACTTCCGCTTGAAGGTCTCTTCGTTCTCGAACGGGTAGTGGTTCTGGGCATACGGCATCGCGCCCGACTCGAACCAGACGTCCAGTACTTCCGGAACCCGCTGCATCGTTCCACCACATGAGGCGCACTCGAAGGTGACCTCATCCACGACGTGCTTGTGGAGATCGTCGAGGCGGACGCCGGAGCGCGCCTCCAGATCGTCGAGCGACCCGACACAAACCTGCTCGTCGCATTCAACGCATGCCCAGACGGGGATGCACGAGCCCCAGAAACGGTTTCTGCTGATCGCCCAATCGCGAGCACCTTCGAGCCAGTTCCCGAAGCGGCGCGACCCGATGTTCTCGGGGACCCAGTGCACATCCCGGTTGAGTTCTGCCATGCGATCACGGAAGCTCTCGACGGCGACGTACCAGGTGGGGAGCGCCTTGTAGATCAGGGGGGTGTCGGTGCGCCAGCAGAACGGGTAGGCATGCATGATCCGCCCGCTCTCAACTAGCGCCCCGTGCTCGCGAAGGAGGTCGATCAGCGTGGGGTCGGCATCCTTCACGTTGACGCCGGCGACCGCGGCGACTTCGTCGGTGAAGCGGCCCTCCGCGTCCACCGGATCGACGAGGAGGTGGCCGAGGCCGGCGCCGCGGAACGCGTAGAAGTCGGCCTCACCGTAGGCCGGGGCCATGTGGACGAGTCCGGTGCCGTCCTCGGTGGTGGTCTCGTCGCTCGAGATGACCACGAACGCCCCCTCATCCATGAGATGGGCGAAGTCGGGAAGGGCCGGTGCGTATCGGGTACCGAGCAGTTCTGCACCGCGCGCTTCGGCTCCGGGGCGCACGTCGTGATCGGGCCAGTAGGCGCTCACCCGCTCTTCGGCTATCCAATAGCGGCCTCCGTGGTCGTGGAGCGGCTGGTCCACCCGCACGTACCGGATGTCCTCTCCGATGGCGACGCCGAGGTTGGAGGGCATCGTCCACGGGGTGGTGGTCCAGATGAGCAAATAGTCGCCTGCCTCAACCGGCCCGGCGCCCTCGGTGACCTCGAGACGCACGGTGATCGACGGATCCTCGACATCGCGATACGCGCCGAGGTTCACTTCGAAGTTCGACAGCGGAGTGGCGGCGCCGTACGAGTACGGGAGCACCTTGAAGTCGCGATAGACGAGGCCCTTGTCCCAGAGCTGCTTGAACACCCACCAGACCGACTCCATGAAGTCGAGGTCCATGGTCTTGTAGTCGTCTTCGAAGTCGACCCAGCGACCGATGCGGCGGGTGATCGCTTCCCACACCTCGGTGTTCGCCATCACCCGGCGCCGGCACGCTTCGTTGAATCGGTCGACCCCGTAGGCGACGATCTCGGCCGGGCCGTTGAGGCCGAGTTCCTTCTGGACCTCCATCTCGATCGGGAGGCCGTGGGTATCCCAGCCGAAACGGCGCTCGACCCGGTGGCCGCGCATCGTCCAGTAGCGGGGCACGATGTCCTTGAGCACCCCGGCGAGCAGGTTGCCGTAGTGGGGGCTGCCGGTCGGGAACGGAGGGCCGTCGTAGAAGGAGAACTCGCTTTCCGGTGGGCGCATATCGACCGAGGTGGCGAAGGCGTCGATGCGATCCCACAACTCCAGCACGCGATGCTCGAGGTCGGGGAAGGAGACCTCGGGGGGTACTCGTGTGAACGGAGTCGGCTCGGCCATGGTGTCCTCGTCTCGGCGGTCGGTTGCCGCCGGGACGAGCCGTGGCCCGCGGTACCACCCGGCTTGCCGCCCGTCGGGCGGCCGCTCATCGGCCCCATGCGGCGAGGCGGCCGGCGGGTTCTAGTTGGGCCGGAGCCCGTTCTTCCCGCAGCTCGGGGGTGATGTCCCGCTCGGCTCGTGATCCCGGCCTCGCACCATTCGCCGGTTCGCTCAATCCGCTTGCTGAGCAGGCACGTCCCCGTCGACGCTGTGAGGAGGGAGGGTAGCAAGGCGGGCTCCCTCGTTGCGCTCGGTGGCGGCCTGTCACAACTCGCAACCAACCGGCTGCCCGCGCTCGTCGGCAGGGGTCGGGCGCGAGTTGCGTTCCTGTGGGTTCGGGGTGGCAGGCCTGCTCATTGCTCATTGCCGATACCCTCCCTCAGGATGCCGATCACCGTCACTCCGCACACAGACGGCGTGCTCATCGAGGTCTGGGTCGTTCCCGGGGCCAGTCGGACGGCGGTCGGCGGCCTCCACGATGGTGCTCTTCGGGTCCGGGTGAGCGCTCCTCCAGAGGGTGGCAAGGCCAATCGGGCCGCCGCCGGGGCCGTTGCCGAGTTCTTCGGCGTCCGCCGGGCGGAGGTGATTGGAGGCGCCACCAGCCGGCGCAAGCAGGTTCTGGTCCACGGACTCGATCCGGTCGCAGCCGCCGACCGACTCCGCCGGTTGGACTGAACGGCCCTGCCCGCTCCCACCCCTCGGACGGGGCTCGTGCTAGCCTCTGCGGCCGTTCAGGAGGTGCTGTGTCCCGAGAACTCGCAAAGTCCACGCTCGAGAAGTTTCGCAAGAAGCTTGAGCAGGAGCGGGACCGTCTCACCGAGGTGATTCGCGAGATCCAGGAAGAGCAGGAAGAGGTGCGGCTCACCGAGACGTCCTCGGACCGGAGCCCGGACCCCAACACCGCCGAGGGTGGTTCTCTCGCATTCGAGATGGAGATGGAACTCTCGCTCTCGAAGAACGCCGAGGACCTGCTCGGCAAGGTCAACGACGCGCTGATCCGGATCGAGGACGACGACTATGGCAACTGCGCCGAGTGCGGGACCGGGATTCCGGTCGCTCGCCTCGAGGTGTTGCCGTACACCAGGTACTGCGTGGAGTGCGCCTCCCACCGCTGACCCCACGCCTCCTTGCCTTCGTCGTCGCGGCGGGGGTGATCGTGGCCGATCAACTCACCAAGTGGTGGGTTGTCGCCACGCTTCCCGGCGATCCCATCGTCGTCATCGACGGCTTCTTCCAGTTCCGCTACATCACCAACACAGGGGCTGCGTTCGGGATGTTGAAGGGGGCCGGGTCGATCATTGCCCTCCTCGCGGTTGCCGCCGCAGTCGTGATCGTGCTCCTCGTGCGAGAGCTCGCAGGAAGGCTCGAGAACATCGCCATGGGCCTGGTGCTCGGCGGCGCCATCGGCAACCTGATCGATCGGATCTTCCGCGGCGACGGCCTGCTCGACGGCGGGGTGGTCGATTGGATCGACTTCAGTTTCTTCCCGGCGTTCAACGTGGCCGACAGCGCGATCACCATCGGCGCCGGTCTCGCCATCATCACCGCCTTCCTGCTCGACGGGAAGAAGGAATGACCATGCCCGTCCCCGACGATCTCGGGGGCGAACGGGCGGATCGCATCGTCGCCGTCCTTGCCGGTGTCAGCCGCACCGTTGCCCGCGCCATGGTGGAGGGCGGTGACGCCACCTTCGACGGGACCACGGTGGATCCGAAGACCCGGATCCCCGCCGGTGCGGTGCTGGAGGCCACGCTCCCGGAGGCCGATCCCGGGTTGGTCCCCGAGGCCATGGACCTGGTGGTGCGATACGAGGATGAGCATCTGGCGGTGGTCGACAAGGAGCCGGGGGTGGTAGTGCATCCCGGCGCCGGGCAGAGGACGGGGACCCTGGCCGCAGGCATCCTGCATCGCTGGCCCCGGATTCGAGGAGTCGGCGACGACGATCGGTGGGGCATCGTGCACCGGCTCGACAGGGAGACGTCGGGACTCCTGGTGGTTGCACTCGATCACGAAGCGCTGGCCGGTCTGCGGGATGCGATCCGGCGGCGGGCAATCGTGAGGACCTACTTCGCGCTCACCGACGGTGTGGTCGAGTCGGCGACCGGCACCATCGACGCACCCCTGGGGCGGGACCCGAAACGACCGACCCGCTTCCGGGTCGATCCCGACGGCAGGTTTGCCCGCAGCCACTACCGGCGTCTTGCCGTGTGGCCCGATGCCCGCCGCAGCTTGCTCGAAGTCACGCTCGAGACCGGCCGCACCCATCAGATCCGGGTGCATCTGGCATCGATCGGCCATCCGTTGTTCGCCGATGGTGTCTACGGACGGGGCGAACCGGGGAGACGAGTCTGGCTCCATGCCATCCGGCTGGGCTTCGACCATCCGACCACCGGTGAATCGATCGAGGTTGAGAGCCCACTGCCCGATGACCTGCAAGCGGTCCTGGATGAACTGGGAACGCCCGGCAATCGCTAATTGCCGATTGTTGGTTGCTCAACCGAAGAACGTCTGCGCCGTCCGGTACAGCTCCTCGTCGACTCCGCGGATCTTGGCACACGCCTCGGCCAGGGGCACCGCTTCGATCTGGGTGCTCTTCAGTGCCACCATGACCCCGGATTCTCCGGCGAGCGCCAGGTCGGCGGCGGCGGCCCCGAGCCGGGTGGCAAGCACCCGGTCGAAGGCGGTTGGAGACCCACCCCGCTGCAGATGCCCGAGCACCGTCACCCTGGTCTCGAACCCGGTTAGTGCCTCTAGAGCCGGGGCGATTTGATAGGCAACGCCGCCGAGTCGTTCGAAGCCGAAGGCGTCCTTGGCGAGTTCGGTCTTCTCGGGGGGCTCGACTCCTTCGGCGACGACCACGATCGAGTACTTACGGCCGCGGCGGTGGCGGCGCCGGATCACCGTGGCGACCTGCTCGAGGTCCATGTTGATCTCCGGGATCAGGATTGCATCCGCACCGGCGGCGATACCGGCGTACACGGCGATCCACCCCTTGGTGCGTCCCATCACCTCGCACAGGATCACCCGGTTGTGCGACTCCGCCGTGGTGGTGAGCCGATCGATCGCTTCGGTCGCGATCTGCACGGCCGTATCGAATCCGAACGTGAAATCCGTGGCGGCGATGTCGTTGTCGATGGTCTTCGGGACCCCGATGATCTGCAGGCCGTCCTCGACCAGCCTGAGGGCGGTGCGCAGCGTGCCGTCGCCTCCGATGACCACGAGGCTGTCGATGTCGTTGGCCTCCACGGTGCGCCGGACGCTCTCGAAGCCTTCACCGTGGACGTAGGGGTCCATCCGCGACGTGCCGAGGATGGTGCCGCCGGTGCCGAGAATGCCTCGGACGGAGTTCCGGTTGAGCGGGAGCACGTCCTCTTCCATCAGGCCTTCCCACCCGTGCATGATGCCGACGACCTCGTGGTTCCCGGCCTCGAGGGCCCGGGCGACCACTCCGCGGATGACCGCGTTCAGACCGGGACAGTCCCCCCCAGCGGTGAGCACACCGATGACGCTCATGTGAGATACCCCTGTGGTTGCTCTTCAGGTTGCACGCTAGGCGATCGGCGGAGGTCAGAGGTCAGAGGTCAGATCTGATCTCCGACTCCGATCTCTTATCTCCTAGTACAGGAACATCGGCTTGCCGCCGACGTGGCGGATCCGCGGCCGGTACTGGTCGGCGTCGTAGAGCTCATCGACGTCGACCCGCTTCACCCCTTCACCGGTGACCGAGACCGGCACGTTGGTGTAGGTGCCGCCGCGCAGTGCCACCATCCGGCCTGAGGCCCCTTCGAGGGCGAGGTCGGTCGCCATCACCGCGTAGTTCTTGGCGACCATCAGGTCCAGGGAGTCCGGGCTGCCGGAGCGGGCCAGGTATCCGATCTGCTGGTAGATGATTCCCTGTCCGGTGATCTTCTTGAGCGCCTCACCGGTCTGGAGGCCGATCCCGCCGAGCTTGCGATGTCCGTAGGCATCTGCTTCGCCGGTGAGCACCATCTCACCGCCCTCCATGACGGCGCCTTCGGAGATGGTGACCATCGAGTAGCGGCTCGGGTTGCTTTCCTTGTCTTCCATGAGGAACCCGGCGAGCTTCTCGACCTCGAACGGCACCTCGGAGATGATGGCCCGGTCGACCGCCGACAGATATGCCGTGATCAGCGAGGTCTCCCCGCTGTAGCGGCCGAACAGTTCGATGACGGCGATGCGCTCGTGGGAGCCGGTGCTGGTCCGCAAGTTGTGCACGAACTGCACGCCGCGGGTCACCGCCGTGGAGAACCCGATGCAGTAGTCGGTGCCGTGGACGTCGTTGTCCATCGTCTTGGGGATGGCGACCACAGGCACGCCCTCGTTGTGGAGCCTGAGCCCGTACGACAGGGTGTCGTCACCGCCGATTGGGATCAGGATGTCGACACCTAGCGCCTCGAGCACTTTGATGGCGTGCGGCGTGAAGTCGTACGGCTCTTCCCCCGTCTCGGTTCCGGCCAGGAAATCCGGGATCTGGGATTCCTTCACCCGGCCCGGATTGGTGCGCGAGCTGTGGAGGATCGTGCCGCCGCTGCGGTCGATCGTGCGGACCGCTGTCGGATCGAGCGGGATCGAGTACTCCTCGAGCGAGGCGGGCTCGTCGGGGTTGGCAAACAGGAGACCGCCCCAGCCGCGGCGCAACCCGAGGACCTCGTGGCCCTTCTCGGTTGCCCGCTCGACTACCGCCTTGATGCATGGGTTGAGGCCGGGGACGTCTCCGCCGCCGGTCAGGATTCCGATTCGCATCTCTATTCCCCCTTGGCCTACGCGATGTCGATCTCGTCCGCCAGGTAGACGTCCTGGATTGCATTGAGGATCGCAACGCCGTCCGCCATCTCCTTTTGGAACGCCTTGCGGCCGCTGATGAGCCCGGTGCCGCCGGCCCGCTTGTTGATGACCGCGGTCTCGATCGCGTCCTGCAGGTCGTTTGTGCCCGACGCCCCACCGCTGTTGATCAGACCGGCGCGGCCCATGTAGTTGTTCACCACCTGGTAGCGGGTCAGATCGATCGGGTGCTCCGTCGTGAGCTCGCTGTAGACCTTGTCGTGGGTCTTGCCGGCCTTGATCGCCGGGTATCCACCGTTGTTGGTCGGAAGCTTCTGCTTGATGATGTCGGCCTCGAGTGTCACGCCGAGATGATTGGCCTGACCGGTGAGGTCGGCTGCGGCGTGGTAGTCGGTGCCGTCGACCTTGAAGCTGGGGCTGCGCAGATAGCACCACAGCACGGTGAACATGCCGAGCTGATGGGCCCGCTCGAAGGCGGCCGAGATCTCCTGCAGCTGCCGGTTGGATTCCTCGGAGCCCCAGTAGATGGTTGCGCCGACGCCGACACAACCCATGTCGAATGCTTGCTCCATCGACCCGAACAGCGTCTGATCGAAGGTGTTCGGGGTGGTGAGCAGTTCGTTGTGGTTGAACTTGAGGATGAACGGGATCTTGTGGGCGTACTTGCGCGACACCGCCCCGAGCACGCCGAGGGTCGAGGCGACTGCGTTGCAGCCACCCTCGATCGCCAGCTTGACGATGTTCTCGGGATCGAAGTAGATCGGGTTGGGGGCGAATGAGGCGCCCGCCGAGTGCTCGATGCCCTGGTCGACGGGCAGGATCGAGACGTAGCCGGTGCCGGAGAGACGGCCGTGGTCGTAGAGCGATTGCAGGTTCCGCAGGACTACAGGGCTGCGGTCGGTGTCCGCCATCACCCGGTCGATGAAATCGGGGCCGGGGAGGTGGAGCAGTTCCTTGGGGACCGTCTCACAGACGTGTCCGAGGAGCGGTTCGGCCTTCTCCGCCAGGATCTCCTGGATCCGTGCGTACATGAGGTTCCTCCTGGAACGATGGGCTCTCCGGCTGCGCCGCTCCCGACGGAAGCAGCCGTGGTGTGCGTTGTGCGCCAGGCGATTGTACGACCGCCGACCCCCGTCGCGGAAGCGGATGAGGGCCGGACCGGAACCGGTTCCACCAAATGGTGACGAACGGCCCTGCCGGAGGGCCGGTTGTCGGGGTTTCCGGCCGGGCTGCGAAGACCGCGTCCTTTGGTTTTCGCGTCTTGGCGAACGGCAGGGGACGGCTGGTAGGGTGCCGCTCGAGGCTTACACCGGTGTAGTTCAGGGGATTTCAGGCGTGTCCGAGCGCGGCTTCGCTCACCTCCATCTTCATACCGAATACAGCATGCTGGACGGTGCCGCCCGGGTGACCGACGTGCTCGACAAGGTCGCCGCCGAAGGCATGCCCGCCGCCGCCATCACCGACCACGGCGTGCTGTACGGCCTCGTCGACTTCCAGAAGGCCGCCCGGGCCCGCGGCGTCAAGCCGATCTTCGGGATCGAGGCGTATCTGACCCCCGGATCGCGCTTCGATCGCCAGCCGCGGCGGGACGATCTTCGCTATCACATCACGCTGCTCGCAGTTTCCCAGACTGGATATCGCAACCTGGTGAAACTGGCCAGCCGGGCGTTTCTCGAGGGCTACTACTACAAGCCGCGGCTGGATGCCGAGCTGCTCGCGGAGTACTCCGAGGGGATCATCGGTACGACCGGATGTCTCGGCGGGCACGTCCCGCAGTTGCTCTCTCCCGATGCCTATCAGGAGGAGCACAACGTCGGGGTGGAGCGGGACTACGCGGCAGCCGTGGCCGCCGCGGCGACCTACCAGGACATCTTCGGCAAGGAGAACTTCTTCGTCGAGATCATGGACCACGGTATCGAGGGCGAACGCAACGTCCTGCCCGATCTGCTGTCGATCGGCAAGGAGATCGGTGCGCCGCTGCTGGCGACCAACGACAGCCACTACACCCACGCCGACGAGGCGGAGGCCCACGACGCGCTGCTCTGCATCCAGACCGGGTCGCTGATGAGCGATGAGGACCGGTTTCGTTTCCAGGGCGGCGGCTACTACCTGAAGACGGCCGCCGAGATGCGGGCCCTGTTCCCCGAATCCGAGTACCCGGGCGCGTGCGACAACACCCTGCTGGTGGCCGAGCGGGCCGATGTTGACCTTGAGCTCGGCGGCATCCTCCTGCCGCACTTCCCGGTGCCGCCGGGCCACACGGAGGCGTCGTATCTCGAGGAGCTCGTCATGGCCGGCGCCAGAGAGCGTTACGGCGATCCGCTGCCGGCGGAGGTCGTCGAGCGGGCCCAGTACGAACTCCGGGTCATCGAGGACATGGGTTTTCCGGCCTACTTCCTGATCGTGTGGGATCTCATCCGCTATGCCCGGGAGCATCGGATTCGCACCGGGCCCGGCCGGGGGAGCGCCGCCGGATCGCTCGTGTCGTATTGCCTGCGAATCACCGATCTGGATCCGCTTTCGTACGGCCTCATCTTCGAGCGGTTCCTGAACCCGGGCCGCCGCCAGATGCCGGACATCGACATGGACTTCGACGAGCGATACCGCGGCGAGATGATCCGGTACGCCGCCGAACGGTACGGCTCCGACCACGTTGCTCAGATCATCACGTTCTCGACGATCAAAGGACGCCAGGCGATCCGTGACTCCGCCAGGGTGCTCGGGCTCCCGTACGGGGTCGGCGATCGGGTTGCCAAGGCGATGCCCGGGGCCATCCTCGGCAAGGAAGCGACCCTGCAGCAGTGCCTGGAGGATCCGGGTCCTGACGCTGATACGACGATCCGCGACTTCTACACCAATGCCGCCGGCATCCGCGATCTCTACGGCACCGATCCCGACGCCGCCAGGGTGATCGACACGGCCCGCGGGCTGGAGGGGCTGCGGCGTCAGGACTCGATCCACGCCGCCGCCGTAGTGATCTCACCGGACCGCCTCACCGAGATCGTCCCCATTCAGCAGAAGGGCGAAGAGGCCGAGATCGTCACTCAGTTCGAGATGCATGCCATCGAGGACCTCGGACTCCTCAAGATGGACTTCCTCGGGTTGCGCAACCTCTCAACGATCGAGCGGGCGCTGGAGCTCATCGAGGAGACCACGGGATCCCGCCCCGACATCGACGGAATCCCGCTCAACGACCCCAAGGTCTACGAGATGCTGTCCCGCGGTGAGGGCATGGGGATCTTCCAGCTCGAGGGAAGCGGGATGCGTGCCCTGATGCGCAGCCTGAGGCCGGACCGCTTCGAGGACATCATCGCCCTGGTGTCGCTGTATCGGCCCGGTCCACTTGGGGCGGGGACCCACATGCTGTACGCCGACCGCAAGAACGGGAGGTCCCCGGTCGAGTACCCGCACCCGGCGCTCGAGCCGGTCATGAAGGACACCTACGGGATCATGGTGTATCAGGAGCAGGTCATGCAGGCCGCTCAGGTAATGGCCGGATTCTCGATGTCCGAAGCGGACCAGCTTCGCAAGGCTATGGGCAAGAAGATCGCCTCGGTGATGGCCGAGCAGCAGCAGAAGTTCGTGGACGGCTGCACCGCACAGGGGCATAGCCCGCAGCTCGGCACGGAACTGTTCCAGCTGATCTCGCACTTCGCTGGGTACGGCTTCAACAAGTCGCACGCCGCCGGCTACGGGTTGGTTGCCTATCAGACGGCGTGGCTGAAGGCGCACTACCCGGCCGAGTACATGGCCGCGCTGCTCACCTCGGCCAAGCGCGACAAGGACAGGACCGCGATCTATCTGAACGAGTGCCGCCAGATGGGAGTTCGGGTCCTGGTGCCGGACGTCAACCAATCGGAGAGCGACTTCGTCGCCCGCAGCGGGGCGATTCCGTTCGGGCTGTCGGCCATCCGCAATGTGGGCGAGGCCGTCGTCAAGCTGGTCACCGATGAGCGGCGCAAGAACGGACCATTCGAGGACTTTTCGGACTTCGTCAACCGGGTCGACCTCTCGGTGCTCAACAAGCGGACGATGGAGTCGTTGATCAAGGCCGGCGCCTTCGACGAGACCGGGGCGCCGCGCAAAGGCCTGCTCGCCATGCATGAGCAGGTGATCGACGCCGTCGTCTCGCGGCGCCGGGCCGAGGACATGGGGCAGTTCAGCCTCTTTGGTGTGGAGGAGCCGTCACTCCAGGCCGGCGCTCTGGAGATTCCCGACATCGAGTGGGACAAGAAGGTCAAGCTGGGGTTCGAAAAAGAGATGCTCGGCCTCTACGTCTCCGACCATCCGCTGTTCGGGGTCGAATCGGCCTTGCGGCAACTGGCCACCACGACGATTCCCGATCTCATCGAGCAGGACGACAAGGCAATGGTCACGGTGGGCGGGATCGTCGGAGCGGTCACCCGGCGCTACACCCGCAACGGGGAGCCGATGGTCTTCTTCCAGTTGGAGGATCTCGAAGGCAGCACCGAAGTGGTGTGCTTTCCCCGCACGGTCGCCGAGCACGGGCCGCTGGTGCGGCCCGACGCCGTCCTGGTGGTCACCGGCCGGGTCGACCAGCGGGGTGACGACGTCAAGCTCATCGCCCAGAGCCTGCGGGAGCCGAACCTCGAGGGTGACCGGCTGCTGCGATTGCGGGTCCCCGCGGTGCGTCTCTCCAAAGACATGGTCGGCCGGCTCCGATCGGTCCTGGCAAACCACCCGGGAGAGGTTCCGGTCTTCCTCCACATGCGGGGGGACAACGACGACACGGTGGTGAAGCTGGGTGACGATCATCGGGTGGAGCCAAGGACCGCGCTCTACGCCGAGTTAAGGGAACTCCTGGGCCCGGAGGCGATTCTGAGGTAGGCGCTTCTCACGATCCGTGGCGCGCGTAGAGTTCCGATGGGAGGGGTCGCGGGCTGCGAGTTTGTGTGACTCGGTGGCGAAGCGCCGTCGTCGGTCTCGGAGTGGCGTTGATGCTGGTAGGTGTCATCGGCTGGATCACCACGTCGTCCGGGTCGGACGGCACTGATCCTGAGCCGATTGTGGTTGCCGATGTTCCCCCCACGGCGCCGCCGGCCACCACAGGCGCAACGCCTTCGACTAGCGCTCCAGAGACTGCTGGGGCGAGTGGCACCTCGGCGACCGCGCCCGCGGTCGCAACCTCGCCGAGCACGGTCGCCGTCAGTACGAGTACGAGCACGACGACCACGACCGCCCCGGCTCCTGATCCCGCATTGGCCGTCCGCTTCGTTGAAGAGTTCGCCGGGGCGATCGCTCGGGGGGATGACGGGTTCCTCTTCGATCGCCTGCATCCGGTCGTGCTGGAGCTGTACACCGTTGAGGCGTGTCGCGCCGCGATCGACGAACAGATCCTCGCGATGGAGGACTACCGGGTGCGCGGGCCGGGCTGGGTCGAAACGCAGACGTTCACTGTCGGGGCCGGCCGGGTCGACTACGAGGTGGTGCAGTTGCCGGTGTCGTTTGTGTTCCAGGGTCAGCCCTTCGACGCTGAGGCATCCTTCGCGGCGGTGGATGGAGAGATGAGATGGTTCACACGATGCGAATGAACCCGCTCCGGTTGATCGCCGTGATCATGCTCTTGAGCCTGACTCTGGGCCCAGCGGCGTGGGCCCAGGAAGGTGCGACCCTCAACTCCTCCTGTGTGGGTGTGAGTCACGAAGCGGGTCAGATCGCCGTCGATGAGCGAACGGGCGAGGAAGCCATCCCGTTTTCGAAGGCATGGGTGGGGGCCTTCTTCTGCGGTGTGCCTGAGGGCACGCTCCTGCTGGTCGAGGCCCGGACCCCGGAAGGAGAGGTGGTCTTCGGGGTGGGCCGGGTCGACGCCCAGGGAGTGGTCGTTGCGGACATCCCGCTGTACTCCTACGGCGACTATCCGATCGTGGGGATTGGGCTTGTCGACGCTGAAGACAACCTCACGCTGCTCGACGTGCCTGATCTTGTGCCGGAGGGCCAGATAGTGGTGACCGCTGAGGAACGGGAATGTGAACCGGCGGCAGACGAGGAGTGTTTCGAGCCCGAGCCCGAGCCGATTCCCGAGCCCGAGCCGATTCACGAACCTGAACCCGAACCCGAACCGATCCCGGACCCGGACCCGGAGCCGGAACCCGAGCCTGCGCCGGAACCGGAGCCGGAGCCTGTCGCCGAACCCGAACCAGAACCCGAACCGGTTCCTCCGACAAGCGGGGGAGGGGGCGGCGGCGAGTTCCCGTGGTGGATTCTGATCCTCGGCGGCGGGCTCATCGCAGGTGGCGGTTTGGCGGCGGGACGGAAGCCGTGCCTACAGGAGCGTCGGGACCTGGCGGCTGCTGAGGAGCGGTACCGGGAGCGCGAAGAGCAGCTGGCACCCGAGCGGGAAGCCGTGGCAGACGCCGAAGACAAGGTCGCCGAACTCGAGGCAACGCTTGCCGAAGCGCGGGCATTGCAGGAGCAGATCGACAAGAGCACGATCAGCGGCACCCGGGCCGATGGGACTCTCGTCGTGCAGCTCCCCGACGGCGGCTTGGTGGAACCCGCGCAGATCGCGGAGGGGATCGCCAGACTCGAGGAGGAACTCCGGGCAGCCGAAGCCCGGCTCGAGCAGGCTCTCGAAACCCTCGCAAATCTGAGTGGGCCTCTGGCGGCCGCCAGAGTCGAGCTGATTCGCGCCCAGGAGGCGCTGGCGAAGTGCCTTGAGGAGGCGAAGCCGGCACTCCCACCCGAGCCTGCTCCCGAGCCCGGTGACGGTGACCCCGAGAAGTCTGAATCATGTGGCAAGCAGTTCAAGCGTCAGCACGGCGAGCCCGAGGAGATCAAGCTGTGGGAAGAGGTGCGGGTCGGCAGCGACCGGTTGGCTCACGGACAGCATCAAACTCGCGGCGAAGAGATCCGTGATGGTCTTGCTTGGATAGCAGGTGGGCTTGAAGCGGGCGCAGAGGTGGCCGAATGGGTGGACGCGGTCAACGTACTGGGGAAGGCGAGGAAGGCCCTCAAGGCGGGCAAGTATGTCGTTGGGAGTGCTCGCCTGGCGCACGGCACGGCTGAGACGGCACTGCAGGCATCGGGAGCGGACATCCCGACCAGTCCGGTCGGCATCGCACTCAGAGTGATCGCTCTTCCGGCCCGGATCGGCTCTGTAGCCGCGGACGCTGCCATGCGCTGGGCCGGACAGAACAGTCTCGAGTCCGTCCGTGCGCGCGCCTACGGGCGGACTCTGTTGGCGACGCCGTTCGATGTGGGAACGTGCACACTGACGGCAGATCACGAGGGGTCGTGTGCCGGCCCATGCAAGCATGTGTGGGAATTGGACGTGCCGGAAGAGTCGGCGAGGAGGGCTCGAGCCAAGGTATCGGTGGCTGGTGGTGACACCTACCGAGTCGAGCGCGTCGCCAAGGCGAACTTCCAGCGGAAGATCAGTCGATGGCTCCGGAAGATCGAGGAGACACGGCGAGAGCTCCTCGAGTGGATCAAGACCCACGGCCCGGGGCCGTGTGGGAATTGCGGCGGGTGACCCTTTCAGCCGATCAACGCCTCGACATCCAACCCGCCCGAAAGCTCCAGCAGCCCGGCAAGCGAGTCCACATCCGTCGGGGCATCGGCCAGCCAGGGCACCGTCGCCGGCTCCATACCGTGCTGGGCGGCGAACTCGCGGCGCACGTCGGCGTGGCGGCGCGCCTCGGCGACCCAACGCTGCAGGTTGGCGGCAAGCGGATCGGCCGGGTCGGCATCGGGACAGTCGAGCCAGCCGTCCGGGAGCACCCGGTTGAAGACCACTGCCTCGGGGCGCAGCGCCTGGCTCGGGACATCGTGGAAGAACCGAACCGCCTCCCGCATCGGGGTCGGATCGGCGGTGGTGACGACGACCGAAGTGCCGTTCCTGAAATGCCGCTCCACCTGGCGGGCGCGGCGGGCCACCCCGTCGTACGTGCTGCGCAGATCGAGGAGGAACTCGGCGACGTCTTCGAGAAGCGGTCCACCGAGCACCGCGTCGGCGACCTTCAGCACCGGACGGGCGGTGATCGAGTACAGCCGGCGCCGTCCCGGAATGCGGGCGCCGGTCAGCCACCGCAGCACCCGGCCTCCGACCAGCGTCCGGATGCGGCCCGGGGATGCGAAGAAGTCGATGCCGCCTCCCGACGGCGGGGTGTCGACGACGACGAGGTCGAAACGCCCCGATTCAAGGTGACCGGCCATCTCCTCCGCGGCGGCGTACGACTGGCCGGCGGGAAAGCGCTCGGCGACGGCTCGGAAGAACGGACTCGCGAGGAGCCGGTCGACGGTGTCCGGATCGGCATGGCGCTGCACGATGGCATCCCACGACGCCTCTGCGTCGAGCATGGCGGCCGACAGGTTCGGCTGGCCGGTCGGCGTCGGATCGTTCCCGACGCTGACGCCGAGCGCATCAGCCAGGCGGCGGGCCGGGTCGACGGTGAGCACCAGGGTGCGCCGTCCGCGGCGGGCGGCCCCAACACCCAGGGCTGCCGCCAGGGTGGTCTTGCCGACCCCGCCAGCGCCGGTAATCAGGAGGGCCCGGCTCATGCTTCCCCCCACAGGTCGGCCAGCCGCGCGGTGACCTCGCCGGGGGTGAACACACCGAAGAGGTGTGGCAGCCGGGTCGCCGGAGGCAGCTGCTCAAGCCATGTCTGCTGCGAGCGGCGCAAGCCGCAGTGCAGGGTGGCGGCGTCCTTCGCCGGTCCCGGCGGCGCATCGATCAGCTGATCCGCTTCGACCTCCAGGTTCGGAAGCAGCCGGTTCACCACCACTTCGGCGATGTCGATGAGCTGTTCCCGTTCCAGGTCGGCGAGCGCCTGCAATGTCTCGGTGACCGGGAGCTCCTCCGCCAGTGTGGCCATCACGAGCCCGGTGTGACTGGGGTCCTCGAGCAGGCCCCGCATCCACGCTGCCTGCCGCTCCACCCGCCCGGACGGCACCAGGCCTTCGATCGTCGCTGGAGCCCGCAGATAGGAGAGCATCTGGCCGATCGGCGGCCCGTCGGCGACCACGAGATCCCATTCGTCACGGCTGGCTTCGAAGGTCGCCTTTCCGATGACCACGGTGTCGCGAATACCGGGCACGGTGTCGGCGAGAACCTGGAACGCTTTCCCTGCAGGGCCGAACGTGGGGAGATGGAGTTGGAGTCGCAGGTACTCGTCGAGTGAAACGGCCGGATCGACCGCCAGTGCTTCCAGTCCGGGTCGAATTGTCCGGGGCCGGTAGCGGAGCTCCTCGACCCTGAGGTGAGCGGCCAGGCCGATGCCGTCGGTCATCGCCATCGCCAGGACTTTGCGTCCGGTGCGGGCGGCCCTGACCGCCAGCGCTGCGGTGAGTGCCGATCGTCCGACACCTCCCTTGCCGGTGACGATGATGAGCCGGCGGTCCAGCACGACGGTGCCTGCGCTGTGGTGCCGCTAAGTGCCCAGCGGGATCCGCAGGACGAGCTCCTGGCCCTCTACCGACCAGGCGGCGGATGCGACCAGCGAATAATCCGTGAAGTCCTGCTGGGCGCCTGCGATGTAGGCGCGCCGAGCCTCACCCTCGAGCGGGGGAACGCCCCGCTCCTTGACCGCATCGGCCCGTTCCCGGAATCGTGCGACGAAACCGTCCACGTCGAAATTGGCCATGTTGCTCCCTGATCCGGCGTTGCTGCGAGGCTACCGCCGAACTGGTGCCATCTGGAGCCGCAGCACTATCCGCCGGAGCGGCGGCGTTCGGCCCTCCGCTCGCCCTCGAGCCGGGCCAACCCGTAGTCCTCGTGGTCGACGAACTCCATTGCCGCCGCGATCACCCGGTGGCCGGCTCCCTCGCCGATGAGATCGTGCATCTGCTGGCAGATCCGGCGATATGACTCATGGCCGCCGCGGACGGTTCGAAGCTCGAGCAGGTGAAACGCCTCTCGGGCGTTGAACTCCATGTAGAAGCGGACTCGATACGCGAACGGGATCGTGTACTGCGCAACGTCGGGTCCGAACTCGGCATCGAATGCGGCATGGAGACCGGCCGTACGTTCCATCGCCTCGTCCCACAGGCCGGTGGCACCGATTTCGTGGATGACCTCCGGAGTGATGTACCCATGGCGCGGTCCCAGCCGCTGCCACTCGAGGGTCAGCATCCGGTGCCGCTGCAGGTCACGGAAGATCCCGTAATCGGCGAGGACGTCGAACCGGTAGGAGGTTCGCTCGAAGGCGCGGCCCGGCTTGTGCCGCCGGTTGCGCCGGTCACCAACGGCGCGGCGCAGGATGGCGGCCCGCGCATCCGGCGTGAGCCCTCGGACGTGGGCGAGCGCCTGGGCGTCGCTCAGATTCCCTCCGGCATACAGCGCAGCGGCCGCCACCTTCAGCTCACCATCAGGGTCCCAATCGGTCAGCTCAACCTCGGTCCCCGACGCCGGTTCGACCGGAACCGCCGCTGCGGCCTCGGCCGCCGCTGCAGCGGTCTCGGCGATGTATGCCGACCATGCCCCGCCGCGGTCGGGGAGGTCGACGCGACGCAGGAACGCCGGGATGACCTTCCGGAGCTCGATCAGCATGAGATCGGCGTAGGCCCGGATCTCAGCGAGCGGGTATGCCCGCATCCGCAGCAGCATCATCTCGTACGCCTGGCCGCTGGCGTAGATGCCGACGTTCGAGGTAGTGGCGGCCGGAAGCAGACCGCGAAGGTCGTCGCAGGCCGCAGCGCGGATCGTTGCGCGATAGACCACGTCGGAGTCACCGGGCTGCTGGGGATGAGCAGCCTCGAAGTAGGCGACGACGTCGTCGATGAGGCTGGCATAGGTGTCGAACAGCCAATCCAGGGTCGTGCGGAATTCGGCTTCGAGCGCGGTGCCGGCGACCTCGGGGGGCACGTGATACCGGTAGCGCTCGCCGAGTCGCTGGTCGTAGAAGATGTACCGGGTGCTCTGCTCCAGGTACGAAGCGATGCGTCCCCACTCGAGCACCTTCGTGAGCAGGTTCGAAGCCTGCTCACAGGCCAGATGGACCCCGCCGAGTTGGGCCACCGAGTCATCGCCGTATTCGGTGAAGACCCGCTGGTAGAGCCGCTCGGCCCGCTCCCGATTGACACCCTCGTCGGCTTTCCCCATGGCCTCGGCGACGGCGGCGATCCCAATCTCGGGAACGTCGTAGAACTCATCGAGGAAGAGGCGCCGGATGGACTTGGTGGTGCGGCTGTAGCGGGAGAACAGCGCACCCTTAACCACCTCCGGCAGATTGGTGAGTGCGAATACCGGACCGTCGACGTCGGTTACGAATCGTTCGAGGATCCCCCGTTCGGCAGGGCTGAAGGTCTCGCGGTGATACGCCGATGCACCCGACATGCGGCGAGGTTAGCGGCCGAATTACACGCGTGTCGTTCCGGGTCCCACACCGGGTCCAGGGCGGTACGCTGCAACTCGATGACGATCATCCGGATTGTGATCGGGGTCATCATCACCGCAATCGTGGCGGTGGCGCTGGTGCCGATGCTGGTCCTGCTCGACATGGTGGGCGGGGGCGACGGCTGGGGAATGTGCCCGGACGGCATCGCCTCCTGTTCGACGTCGTACTTCGACGGTCCCGAACTGCTGGCCGCGCTGATGATCATCATCTTCCTGCTGCTGATGACGCTGCGGATGGCCTTGCACCTCCAGCGGCTGATCGACAGCCGCCGCACCCGGGTCGACGCCCAGTCAATGAGCCGGGGTGATCGCTTCGGCCGCTGGTAGTTCGTCCTCGGCTCCTGCGGCCGCCAGCACTGCATAGATCCCGATCAGGATCAACCCGGCGCCGATCCAGCCGCGCAGGCCGAGCCGCTCACCGAGCACGATGGCGCCGGTGGCCGCGGCAAAGGCCGGTTCCAGTGCCAGCACGATCGCAGTCCGGGCCGGACCGATGACGGTCTGACTCCAGACCTGGAGGTAGAAGGCGCCGGCGCTCACCAGGATCCCGGTGATCAGCAGGGCCGGCCAGACGGAGGCCTCGGGGAGCGGGAGACCTTCGAGCGCCGCCGACATGGCGAGACCGGCCACCGCGGTGGTCAACAGTTGCACCCCTGTGAACGACAGCACCGGGTAGGAAGAGGCGACGCGGGCCAAGAACACTATGTGTCCGGCAAACCCGGCTGCAGCTCCCACCGTGAGCAGGTCGCCCCGCTGCAGCGACAGGCCGTCATGCAGGGTGAGCGTGGCGAATCCGACGAACGCAATCGCAGCCCCGATCAGCACCAGGATGCGCGGGGCGTATCGCCCGACGATCGCTGCGAACAGCGGGGTGAGCACCACGAAGAGCCCGGTGATGAGGCCCGAATTGGACGCCGAGGTGTACTGCAGCCCGAGCGTCTGCAGGATGTAGCCGCTGTAGAGAAACGCCCCGGCGATCGCTCCGTCCCGCCAGACCCTGCGGCCCCGTGGGGGCGAAATGGCCAGCAGGAGTGCGGCGCCGAGCAGGAACCGCCAGCCGACGAATCCATACGGGGGCAGGGTGGCAATGGCTTCCTTGACGACCACGAAGGTGGCCCCGAACAGCAGTGCGGCGAGAGCGAGGGCGGCGTAGGCGAGGTGGTGGCGGCGCATGGTGAATTCGGAGTGCTCAGTTCACAGTATTCGGTTGCCCGACTCGCGAAGCTCGATCGCCGACACCGGGAACTGGAGACTGAACACCGCCGGATGCCGACCGGCAGGCGGCGTTCACTCTGTCGTCGTGTCGTCCTCACTTGGATCACGCGGCAACGGCAGCTCACCCGTCGGATGTTTTGGTTTCGGGAGGGCGTCGTGTTCGGGCGCCGGGTTGATCACGGGGCGGCGTGCTCGGGGAGGTGTGACCCGGCGGTCGGGAGCCAAACGCTCGGGGGTGGGTGCGGTTGGGCGCACCGGCGGTGTTGCCGTCCCACCGGAAGGATCGGGGTCGTCGGCGGCGGGCTCGGGTTGTGGCTGCGGCCGAGGCCGCGGTACCGGCTGGACCTGCGGCCGGGGACGGGGTGTCGGCTGCTCACCTTGCGGCTCGGCGGTGGGACCCTGTCGCGGCTGGGCACTCCGGCGCGGTTGCGGCTGGTCGGGGGCCGCGGGCGCCGCGCGGCGCACCGTGAGGGCGGGGTCCTCGGCGGGTACTTCGGGTCGAGTCCTCCCCGCTGGTTCGGTCTGAGCCGCCGGCGTCTGCTGCGCCCTCGTGCGACGGCTCGGCGGTGCCGCCGCCCGCGGTTGGGCCGGGGCAGGGTTCATGCCGCCGCTGGGGAGCCGCAACAACGACCGGGCGAGCCCGATCACGATTCCGGCGACCACGACCAGGGTGCCGAACACCAGCAGCTTGGCGCCGAGCCCGACCTCGCCGCCGATGGTGTTGGCGACATTCCCCGCATCGAGATACTTCACCACCGCGTAGGGCAGGGCGGCGACCGCGAGGACCAGCGACAGCCAGCCGAGTGGGGCCGGCAGAGGACGGCTGTGGTCTGGGATCATCGTGACCGCAAATACCGGGATCACCAGCAGCAGAGCAGGCAGTGCATCGGCCGCGATGGCCGTTCGATCGCCGGCCTCGGCAGTGATGAACGGCAGGCTCATCGAACCGAGCACGATGAGGACACCGAGGTCGATGACGATCCGAGAGGCGTGAAAAGCCAGGCGGGTCGATTGGCGTTGGCGGGCCGGGGGCCGCGAGTCCACGATCTGTGTCCCTCTGCGTCGAGCAGATGCGAGGTTAGCCCGGGTCGGGTGGCGTGCCCGGCAGCGGGGCGAGGTCGATGGCACCCGCCTGCATCGAGTTGATCACGGCGAGAGAATCGACCCGCCAGGCGTGCGCCTCGAGCTTCTCACGGCCGCCGGCGAATGCCTTCTCGATAACGAAGGCGAGCCCTACCACCTCGGAGGCGGCCTCTTCGGTGATTTCACCCAACGCCTCGGCGGTTCTCCCACCCGACAGGAAGTCATCCACGACAAGAACGCGCCGTCCGGCCTCGAACACCCGGCGCGATACCTCGACGCGGTATTCCGTTCCTTTGGTCGTCGAGATCACGTCGCGGAAGAATGCATGACGGTCGCCGACGCCGAGAAACTTCTTGGCGTAGATCATCGGGATGCCGAGATGGAACGCGCAGGCGAGTCCCGGGGGAATGCCGCTCGCCTCGGCGGTGAGCACCAGGTCGGGGTCGGCATCGGCGAACCGGGCCGCCATGTCCTCACCGATGATCTGCATCAGCGCCGGATCTACTCGATGGTTGAGGAAGTCGTCGACCTTGAGCAGGGAGCCTTCGACCCGTCCGCGTTCCAGGATTGCCGCTCTCAACTGCTCTGCCCCGGTGGCCATGCTCCCCCGCTCTGCGCCGTGTGGCGGGGAAGGGTACAGGATCCCTGTTCGCTCGCTGCGCTAGCGAGCAGGAATCGGGAATCAGGTATCGGAGATCAGACAGATGAGTGAGACCTCTGACTTCTGACCTCTGCTCATTACCATCCCCGGCCATGGCGACGACCCCGGCCGGACCGCCGACGACGGCGGAGAAACGTTTCGCCCGCACGATCCTCGATCGGCTCTATCGCCGCTATCCGGAGATGGGGACCGCTCTCGATTACTCCGACCCGTGGCAGTTGCTGGTGGCCACAGTCCTGAGCGCCCAGACCACCGATGAGAACGTGAACCGTGTCACGCCGGTGTTGTTCGAGCGCTGGCCGACCTCGGCCGACCTGGCCGCCGCGGATCCGGAAGCGGTCGAAGAGGTGGTGTTCTCGGCCGGCTTCTACCGCCAGAAGACCAAGTCGATCATTGCCCTGAGCCGGGATCTCGAGGACGTCTTCGGAGGCGTTGTGCCGAGGTCCATCGACGAACTGGTCACGCTCCGCGGGGTGGGTCGCAAGACCGCTTCGGTACTGCTGGCCGAGGCGTGGGGATTACCGGCGATTGCGGTCGATACACACGTCAAGCGGGCCGCCGGACGCCTCGGGCTCACCTCGGAGAGCGATCCGACCAAGATCGAGCTTGATCTCAGAGGGCTCTACCCGGAGCGGCGGTGGGCCGGGGTCTCGATGCGCTTCATTCAGTTCGGACGCGAGGTCTGTGACGCTCGCACGCCGCGGTGTTGGGAATGCCCGCTGGCGGACCGGTGCCCGTATCCGGACAAGACTCCACCGCCGTGACCGGCTGGCGCAGCGCCGTTGCGCTGCGGTCTCCCCACGATCGCGAGATCGCAGCCCTGGCCATCCCGGCGCTGGGTGCGCTGGTCGCCGATCCGGTGCTGTCGCTGGTCGATACCGCGTTCGTCGGCCGGGTGGGAAGCGACGAACTGGCTGCGCTGGGAGTGGCAACCGCAGTGTTCGCGGTGGCCTTCTTCGCGTTCAACTTCCTGGAGTACGGGACCACCGCCCTGGTTGCCAGGGCGGTCGGGGCCGGTGAATCCACCAACGCCGGTCGATCGGTGGTGCTTGCGTTCCTGACCGCCGGGGTCGCCGGCGCCGGGGCGATCCTGGTGCTCGAGGTCTTCACCGGTCCCATCGCGGGTGCGCTCGGGGCCGGAGGCGAGGTGCGTGAAGCGGCCGTCACCTACATCCGGATCCGGGCATTGGCTGCTCCGGCAGTGCTCGTGGTGCGCTCCGGGCACGGTGCGTTTCGCGGCTACCAGGACACGAGGACTCCTCTCATCGTGACCCTCGGGATCAACGGGATCAACCTGGTGCTGGATCCGATCCTGATCTTCGGAGTCGGCTGGGGGATCGCCGGGGCCGCCTGGGCGACGGTGGCCGCTCAGTGGATCGGAGCCGCCTGGTTCCTTGCCCTACTGCTCGGTCCGCGGGGGCGGCGGCTCGGCATCGAACCCGGGCGGCCGGATCCTGCCGAGCTGTGGGCCTTTCTCCGTATCGGACGCGATCTCGCGATCCGCACCGGGGCGCTGCTCGCAGCGTTCACCCTGGCGAGTGCAGTGGCCACCCGGGTGTCGGACACCGCGATCGCCGCTCATCAGGTGGTGATGCAGTTCTGGACGCTCCTCGCCCTCGGACTCGATGCCGTCGCGATTGCGGCGCAGGCCCTGGTCGGCCGCTACCTGGGAGAGCGGCGGGTGGCCGCCGCCACCGCCGTAGCCGATCGAATCGCGGCACTCGGCGCGGCCGTCGGGGTCGTGATGGGGTTTGTGGTGCTGGCCGCCGGCCGGGTGGTACCCGGCTGGTTCACTACGGACCAGGGGATCGTCGATGCGATCGGGGTGGTGTGGCCGATCCTGGCGCTGCAGCAACCGCTCAACGCCGTGGTGTTTGCCTGGGACGGGGTGTTCATCGGCGCCGGCGACTTCGCCTATCTCGCGGTGGCGACGGCCGGTGCCGCCGCAGCCGCCGCCGTGGTGTTCCTGCTGGTGCTCCCGCTGGGCTGGGGCCTGGCCGGCGTGTGGTGGGCAATCAGCGCACTGCTCGCAGCCAGATTCCTCACATTGGCATGGAGACGGGTGGCTCCGGCGGGCCCTCTTCATCATCGTCGGTGAGGACGGTGCCCTTGGTTTCTGGGACCAGGGTCAGCAGGAGGGATGCGAGCAGCAGCACACCGCCGAGCATGGCAACCGTCAACGGGATGCCCCAGGCATCGACCACCCAGCGGCCGGCGAAGTACCCGCCCAGTCCCCCGACGATGGCGGCGTTGGACAGCCAGGCTCCGGCGGTGGCCCGGACCCGGGTCGGGAACAACTCGGCCCGATGTGAGCCGAACGCCGGGCTGAAGGCGAACGACCCGACCATGGCGACGAAGATCGCGAATCCCATCACGATGGGCTGCTCGGCGAAATAGAACCCGACACCCCCGGCGACCCCGAGGCCGATGGCTACGTACTCGGTCGGCTTGCGGCCGATGATGTCTGCCGCCCTCCCTCCGGCGAGGAGCCCCAGGGTGACGCCCGGCGCCGACGTGAGCGCGAGCAGCAGGGATGCCGAGGCGGCCGTCCAGCCGAGTTCGTTCTCCATCCGCACCAGCGCCAGGTTGGCCGCCGGGCTCACGAAGGCAGACAGTGCGGCGGACACGCCGGCCATGGGCCAGAAGTAGCGCCCGAGCCCGCCCCGCAATGCCTCTCGAAGCGGCAGTCGCTTCTTCGGCTTGCGATAGGCGCGGGACTCGCTGAGGCGGCGGGCCAGGAACGGGAGGGCCAGGAGCGGCACCGTGGACAGCGCAAACAGGATGCGCCAGGCGTCGTCCGCTTGCTCCCCGATGGAGCGGAGTAACAGTCCAAAGCCGGTGCCCATGCTGGTGAAGAGGGCGGCGACGGCGAGACCGTAGCCCCTGGCGAGCGGGTTGATCTCCTCGGCGACGATCACGATGGCCAGCGATCCGAGGGCGATGGTGCCGATCCGAGCCGTCGCCTGCGAAGCGGTGAACCAGGAGGCAGACGGCGCGAAGACCGTCAGCAGGTTGAATAGCGGCAGGACTGCGAACGCGGCGAGCAGCGGCCGCCGCCGTCCCCGGTGATCCCCCCACCAGGAGAACAGCAGGGCCAGCAGTGACGTGGCCCGCACGATCGAGAGCAGGTCGAAGACCTGGCGATCGCCCATTCCGAAATCGTCGCGAACGAACGGAAGGGCGTGGGTGATGACGGTCCCGCTCCAGCCCTGGGTGAACGCCACGACTGCGAAGAGCGCCAGCAGCACGTACTCGCGTCGTTCGAGGCGAACCGGGGGCTTGAGTGAGTCGAGGATGCGCATATCGGCCGGCGGCAGGGTACCCGTCTCGCGGAGCCAGGAGCCGAAGATGATCGGGAACAGAACCGCCGCCGGTACCGTTGTGTCGCCAGTCCGGAAAGGGGAGTTGTGGACATCACCGGTGTAAACCTGCTCAGCGTGCTCGCCGCGTTCGCTTTCGGCGCGCTCAGCTTCATGTCGCCGTGCGTTCTGCCCTTGCTGCCGGGCTACCTCTCGATGATGTCGGGATACTCCTCAGCGGAGCTCAGTGAGGGAACGGTTTCCACCCGCAAGATGTTCCGGGTGACGCTCCTCTTCGTGGCCGGGTTCACGGTGGTGTTCGTCGCCCTCGGTGCCACCGCCACCTCGATCGGCCGCAGCCTCCTCCGCAACCAGGACACGTTCACCGTGATCGGTGGCTGGTTCGTCATCGTCATGGGCGTGTTCCTGGCCGTTACCGCGGTGTGGACCCCTCGGTTCATGATGCCGCTCATGCAGGAGCGCCGGGTCGAGGTCCGCCCGTCGAAACTGGGCTCGTGGGCCCCCCCGATCATGGGCGTTGCGTTCGGATTCGGCTGGACGCCCTGCATCGGGCCGACGCTCGGTGCGATCCTTGCTCTCGCCGCCAGCAGCGAGTCGGCCACCGTGGCCCAGGGCATGTTCCTGCTGTTCGTGTACTCGCTCGGACTCGGGGTGCCCTTCGTGCTTGCCGGGATCGGGATGAACAAGGCGCTTGGTCTGTTCGGGTGGCTGCGCCGTCACCTGCGGCCGATCACGGTCGGCTCCGGACTACTGCTGGCCGGATTCGGCGTGCTGATGGTCACCGGCCGCCTGCTCGACCTCAACCGGTGGTTCCAGGAGTATCTGCCGGAGTGGCTGTGGAATGTGTAGCGACCGAGCGAAGCTCGGTCGCAGGAGTCAGTCCCGGTCTCCAGTTCACAGACGCCGACGACTGATGACCGGCAGCTGACAACTCGGTCCGCCTGATTCCCGATACCCGATGCCCTCGTGGGTACTCTCACCTCCGATGCGTCTGACCCCAACCCGAGACGAGTTCCTCAGCCTGGCGAGGCACCACCGCATGATCCCGGTGACGACCGAGGTGCTGGCCGATCGCGAAACTCCCGTGTCGGTGTTCGAGAAGGTCGCTGGAGACGGCGGCGATGCATTCCTGCTGGAGTCGGTCGAGGGTGGGGAACGCTGGGCCCGCTGGTCGTTCGTCGGGTGGGATCCGCTGTTCGTGGTTGAGGCCCGCGATGGTGCCGCCCGAGCGCCCGGTCTCGATCTCAATCTCGACGCGTTGGACCCGCTTGCGGCGCTCGAGACTGTCGTCGCCCACTTCGACACCCCACCCCGGCCCGACCTGCCGCCGCTGCATGCAGGGCTGGTGGGGTATCTCGGGTACGACGCGGTTCGATACGTCGAGCATCTGCCCAACCGTCCCTCCGATGATCGCGGTCTGCCCGAGTTGGTCTTCCAGGCGGTGGGTTCGCTGGCGGCGGTGGACCGGTTCCGCCAGACGATCACGCTGATCCGGAATGTCGTCGTCGGGGATGATCCCGAGGCCGCCTTCGACGCGGCCGCAGCAGCTCTGGCGGAAGCCATCGAGTCGCTCGGCCGTCCAGCACCCACTGGTGTGGTGGCACCTCCCGATCCCGAGCCGGTGCAGCCGGCGAAGGCCACCCTCGACCGGCCGGCGTTCGAGGCGGCCGTGGCGCACGCCATCGCCGAGATCGAGGCCGGAGAAGCGTTCCAGATCGTGCCGTCGCTGCGCCTGGAGGTGCCGCTCGAGGCCGACGCCTTTTCGGTGTACCGGATGCTGCGGCTTATCAACCCGTCGCCGTTCCTCTTCTTCCTGCGGGCCGCCGGGGTCGCCGTGGCCGGATCGTCTCCGGAATTGATGTCCCGGGTACGCGACGGGCGGGTCTACAGCCGCCCCATCGCCGGGACGCGGCCCCGGGGCGCAACCCCGGAGGAGGACGCGGCTCTTGCCGACGAGCTGCTGGCGGATCCAAAGGAACGGGCCGAGCACGTGATGCTCATCGACCTGGCCCGCAACGATCTCGGACGTGTCTGCGAGTACGCCTCGGTGGAGGTGGACGACCTCATGGTGATCGAGCGGTACTCCCACGTCATGCACATCGTGTCGGGCGTCTCCGGGACCCTGCGCTCCGGTGTCGGGCCGATCGATGTGCTGCGGTCCACCTTTCCTCACGGAACCGTGTCGGGCGCTCCCAAGGTGCGTGCCATGGAGATCATCGACGAGTTGGAGCCGGTGGCCCGCGGTCCCTATGCGGGAGCCGTCGGTTACGTGGACTTCTCCGGCAACCTCGACACCGCGATCGCCCTCCGGACGATGGTGGCCGCCGGCGATACCGCCTGGGTCCAGGCCGGCGCCGGCATCGTGGCCGACAGCGTTCCTTCGCTCGAGTACGACGAGTGCATGAACAAGGCGGCGGCGGTGCTCAGTGCGATTGCTGGGGCGAGGCATGTCTGATCGCGCCGAGACATTCGGGGACGTCACCGGGGAGTACCTGGCGCTGCGCTCCGGTGCCGCCCGGGTCGACGGGCACAGCGCCCTGATCTGGGTGCGCGGCCCCGACACGGTCGGATTCCTGGATGGTCTCCTCAGCCAGGACCTTGCCGGGATGGAGCCCGGTGATGTCGGCCGGTCTTTCCTGCTGGAGCCACGCGGCAAGCTGCGGGCGCTGCTGTGGGTGCTGCGGGGTGATGGCGAGATCGGGCTGGTGTGCGATGCCGGTGTGGCCGATGTGGTCGTGGCCGACCTCGATCGGTTTCGTTTCCGGGTGGAGGCCGAGATCTCCCGCCACGAAGCTGCGGTCGCCGACATATGGGGTCCGGAGGCGATGTCTGAATGCGGTGGCCCCGAGGCGGGCTGGTACGACGGGGTGGCCACCTTGCAGCTCGGCGGCCTTCCCCGCTGCATCGTGTTCGACGGCCGACCCGGGGAAATGGCCGCCGCGGTGCGCCCGGCGGGAATGCTGGCGGCCACTGCAGTCCGGATCGAAGCCGGTGAACCGGTGATGGGCATAGACGTCGGCGAGGAGACCATTCCGCACGAAACCGGCCTGGTTGAGCCATCGGTCTCGTTCACCAAGGGGTGCTATCTGGGCCAGGAGCTGGTGGCCCGGATCGATAGCCGGGGCCGGGTGAACCGGCATCTTCGCGGTGTGGTGCTCCATGAAAACGTCCTGCCGCCCGCCGGTGCCGTCATCATCGCCGGTGACGAGGAGTCCGGTGCCATCAGCTCGGTCGGGGAGTCGCTCGAATTGCGTGCCCCGATCGCATTGGGGATGGTGCGGCGGGAAGTCGAGCCGGGTTCGGTGGTCGGACTCCGCTGGCCGGGTGGTGAGGCGAAAGCAGAAGTGAGGGCCTTGCCCCTCGACTTGTTTGCGGTGACTTGACACTCTTCGAACAGAGGCGACCGACCATGATGGGAGCAGGAAGGAGATCGAGGTGACCACCACCGCTCGGGGAACCGTGCTGCTCATCGAAGACGAAGAGGCCATTGCCGACCTCGTTCGCATGTACTTCGAGCAGGAGGGATTCCGGCTGGTGCACGCACCCGACGGCGAGCAGGGAATCGACGCGGTTCGGGATCGCAATCCTCGCGTTGTGCTTCTCGACATCGGCCTGCCCGGCATGGATGGCATCGAGGTGTGCCGCCGGATCCGTTCGTCCTCGGACGTGCCGGTCATCATGCTGACGGCCCGTGACAGCGAGGTCGACAAGATCGTGGGGCTCGAGATCGGGGCAGACGACTACGTCACGAAGCCCTTCTCGCCGCGTGAACTCGTTGCCCGGGTCCGGGCGGTGTTGCGGCGCTCTGAGGACGCACCGCGGGCGCCTTCGGTGATTGAGGTCGACGGATGGGAGATCGACAGCGGCCGCCGCGAGGTGCGCTCCCGGGAGGGCACCGTGGTGCGCCCGACCGCCCGTGAGTTCGACCTCCTGTGGTACCTCGCCGACAACAAAGGTCTGGTCCTCTCCCGGGCTCAGATCCTGGAGGCGGTATGGGGGTACGACTACTTCGGTGAGACCCGGACGGTGGACGTTCACGTGCGCCAGCTCCGCAAGAAGCTGGAGGGGATTCCGATCGAAACCGCCTGGGGCGTCGGCTACCAGATGAAGGACTGACCGGTGCGCCGGCGGTTCTTCTGGGGATTGATGCTGGTGGCGGTGGTGACTCTCACCATCGGCGGGTTCGCCGCCGCGGTCCTCATCAACCGCTCAGTGGAGCAGTCGGCCCGCGAGGAGTTCAACCGCCAGGCGCAAGCGACTGCCCGGCTCATCGAGAATGAGATCAACACCGAGCGCCCGGGGGGGCCCGGCCGCCGGACGCTGAACCTGGCTCAGATCCTCGGCACGGTGAGTGCCATCGGCGGCCACGACTATGTCGAGGCGGTCCTCGTCGGTCCGGCCGGTGGGATCACCGAGTTCGGCGAGAACCTGGTCTTGATGGATCAGATCCCCGGTGGCGCCACAGACGTTCGGGGCCGGGTCCAGTTCGAAGCCGAAGTCGATGAGCAGCCGGTGAGTGCGTTCGCACTGGAGGTGCCGACCGGAGACCGCGGATCGATCGTCGTCGCCATCGGGACCAACCTCGAGCTGGTGCCGTGGCGCGACGTTCTGGTTCGATTCCTGTGGGCGCTCGGGCTTGCCGCGCTGCTGGCCACCGTGCTCGCCGGATCGCTCTCCCGCTTCCTGAGCCGCCGCCTGGAAGGGCTTCGTGACGCCACCACGCAGCTTGCCGCTGGTGACCTGTCGGCCCGGGCATCGGATGACGGGGACGATGAGATCACCGAGGTCGCCGCCGCCTTCAACGACATGGCCGTACAGCTCGAGGCGGCGCGCGGCAGGGAGCGGGAGTTCCTCGCCAGCGTTGGGCATGATCTGCGAACCCCGCTGACCACGATCGGCGGCTACGCGGAAGCGCTGAACGAGGGCAAGGTCGATCTCGACCGGTTCCAGCAGGTGTCGGGCGTCATCCATCGCGAATCGCGCCGGCTCAGCCGTCTGGTCGAGGACCTGATGCTGCTGACCCGCCTCGAGGCTCGGGAGTTCGGGGTGCGGCCGGAGGATGTCGATCTGGCCGGGCATCTCGGCGGGATCGCGGAGTCGTTCCGAAACAAGGCCGTTGCGGCGGGCGTCGAGTTGCAGACCGATCTGGAGGCCCTGCCACCGACTCAGGTGGATCCCGATCGGGTGGCGCAGGTGGTCGGCAACCTGATCGAGAACGCGCTGCGATACACCCCCGAAGGCGGCACGGTGGAGATCGGGCTGCGAGCCGAACCGAACGCGGTGCTGATCTCGGTCCGCGACGACGGACCGGGCATCGAAGCGGCGGATCTGCCGCACATATTCGAGCGCCTCTACGTGACACAGCGCTACCGCCCGGTACGGCCGGAGGGCAGCGGTCTCGGCCTCTCGATCGTCAAAGAGTTGGTCGACGGGATGGGTGGTGCGGCCTCGGTCGAGAGTGCGCCGGGGCAGGGAACGACCGTCTTCGTTCGGCTCCCGTCCCGAAAGTAGTGCCGTGTTCGACATCGATTGCCGGGTTGAGATGCGGCTCGGGACGCCGCCGGGCATTGTCGGTCGGGACCCGTCCTCAGCCCTTGACGCCCGCACCCGGGTGCGCCCGCGGGGCTGCGTCGTTGCCGGGCGACGCCGAATCGCCGGCATAACCCGCCAACGTCGTGAGACACGGCACTAGGTCAGGAGCCGGCCGCTCCCTACGATGGTCCGATGCTGGATCCCATCCTCGAAAGCGTACGCAGCCGGCTCGAACCGGTGGTCGGTGCCGAGGCGCGCTGGCGTGAGCTTGCGGCCGACCGGGGTCCGGTCCGCGGCTTCTCTCAGGCAGTCACGGCACCGGGACTCTCTGTGATCGCCGAGGTCAAGCGGCGCTCGCCGTCGGTGGGTCCGATCGATGAGCAGCTCGACCCGGCTCTGCGCGCGGCCGATTACGAAGCCGGTGGGGCATCTGCGCTCTCGGTGCTCACCGAGCCGGATCACTTCGGTGGATCGCTCGATGATCTCGAGGCGGCCCGGGGTGCCGTCGGGATCCCGGTGTTGCGGAAGGACTTCATGCTGCATCCGGCCCAGATCTGGCAGGCGCGGGCTCACGGCGCGGACGCCGTCCTGTTGATCGTGGCGGCGCTTTCGGACGACGCTCTCGCGGAGCTCCTGGGGACGGCACACGATGCCGGGGTAGCCGCACTCGTCGAAGTGCACACCGAGGTCGAGGCCAAGCGGGCTGCGGCTTCCGGCGCGGCGATCATCGGTGTCAACAACCGCGACCTCACCACGTTTGTCGTCGATCTCGGGACCGCCGAGCGGTTGCGGGATCAGCTGCCACCGGGTGCAGCGGCGATCGCCGAGAGCGGGGTGTCGAGCCCTGCCGGAGCGGCGCGGATGGCAGCCGCCGGGTACGACGCGATCCTGGTCGGTGAAGCCCTGGTCAGGGCGAGCGACCCGGCCGATCTGGTGCGGCGTCTCCGAGGTGGATCGTGACCTGGGTCAAGCTGTGCGGTTTGCGAAGCCGCGAGGACGTCTCGGCTGCCGTCGAAGTCGGTGCCGATGCCGTCGGCTTCGTGATCAGCCCGGCCTCGCCCCGATGTGTCGGGGTCGAGTCGATCCCCGGCTTCTGCGCCGGTACCGATCTTCCCCGCTATGTGGTTTCGGTGGATCTCGAACCGAGTGAACTCCTGGCGGCGGCTGCCACAGCAGAAGTGACGGGGGTGCAGCCGCACGGGCGGCACGCCGCGGCGGCAGCCGGGGCGGCCCTGCACACCGGGTACGAGGTGCTGTTCCCGGTTCCGGTTGCCGATGCGGTGGATCTCGACGGCGTTCCCGGTGGGGCCGTTCCACTGCTGGACACGGCGGTGCCGGGATCACACGGCGGCACCGGTCGCAGCTTCAACTGGGAGCTGGCGGCTGGGCTCGAACGAGAGGTCGTGCTCGCCGGCGGATTGACCCCGGACAACGTCGCCGGGGCGATCGCGGTGGCAGAACCTTGGGGGGTTGATGTGTCCTCCGGGATCGAACGGGCGCCGGGGAAGAAGGATCATGAGTTGATGCGACGATTCGTGGAGGCGGTGCGATGACACTCACCCGACCGGACGGCCGGGGTCGATTCGGAGATTTTGGCGGGCAGTTCGCCCCGGAGACGCTGATGCCGGCACTGGCCGAACTCGAAGCGGCATTCGAGGACGCCTGGGCCGATCCGGCCTTCCGCGGCGAACTCGACGACTTGCTGCGTGATTTCGTTGGCAGGCCGTCGCCGCTCTATCGGGCCGCCCGGCTGTCGGAGGAGCTTGGTTTTGAACTCCTGCTGAAGCGCGAGGACTTGCTCCACACCGGGGCCCACAAGATCAACAACTCGGTCGGCCAGGCGCTGCTCACTCAGCGGATGGGCAAACCCCGGATCATCGCCGAGACCGGGGCCGGTCAGCACGGCGTGGCGGCTGCGACCGGCGCCGCGCTGCTCGGCCTGGAGTGCTCGGTGTATATGGGTGAGGTCGACATCGACCGGCAGCGACTCAACGTCTACCGGATGGAGATGCTCGGGGCCGAGGTCGTGCCGGTCACCAGCGGTGCGGGCACGCTCAAGGACGCGGTGTCGGAAGCGATGCGGGACTGGGTCGCCACCGTCGAGCGCTCCCACTACATCATCGGTTCGGTGGTCGGTCCCCATCCGTTCCCCTGGATGGTCCGGGAGTTGCAGCGGGTCATCGGTGATGAAACCATCGCCCAACTCGAGGGAACGGTTCCCGACTACATCGTGGCTTGCGTCGGCGGGGGATCGAACGCCATGGGCATGTTCTATCCCTTCGCCGGCAGCGGAGCCCGGCTGATTGGAGTCGAAGCGGCCGGGCACGGCCTCGACACGGGCGAGCACGGTGCCTCGCTGGTGGCGGGGACACCCGGCGTCATCCACGGTTCCCGCACCTTCATGCTCCAGGACGATGAGGGGCAGGTGCTTGAAGCCCACTCGGTGTCGGCCGGCCTCGACTACCCGGGCGTCGGACCGGAGCACTCCTACTTCAAGGAACTCGGGATCGCCGAGTATGTGTCGATCACCGACGAGGAAGCATTGGAAGCCATGGATCTGCTGTCCCGGACCGAAGGGATCATCCCGGCACTGGAGCCGGCGCACGCCCTGGCTTGGGTGGCCAAGGAGGCGGCATCGCTCGCCGGATCGACGGTCGTGCTGAACCTGTCCGGCCGCGGCGACAAGGACGTTGCCCAGGTTGCGGAGATGCGGCGATGAGTGCCAAAGAATTGCGCAGTCTGTTCGATCGCACGGCCGGCGAAGACCGGGCGGTCCTGATGCCGTACATGATGGCCGGCATCCCCGACGCCGAGTCGTCGGTGGATATGTTTGTGGCGATGGCCGATGCGGGAGCAGACGCCTTCGAGATCGGCATCCCGTACGCCGATCCACTGATGGACGGTCCGGTGATTCAATCAGCAGGAGCCGCGGCGCTCAAGGCCGGAACCACCGTCCAACGGGCCTTCGCCGTCATGACGGAGGTGCGCAGGCGGACCGGTGCTCCGTGTATCCCGATGACCTACGTCAACCCAGTGCTGCGGATGGGGCCGGAGCGCTTCGCCGCGGCGGCTGCCGATGCCGGTGCATCCGCGCTCATCGTTCCCGATCTGCCGGTGGACGAGGCGGCCCCGGTGGCCGCAGCCGCTGCTGATGCCGGCCTCGGCCTCGTGCTGTTTGCCGCACCCACGACGCCGGCGGATCGTCTCGCCCGGGTGGCGCAGATGGGGCCGGCATTCGTGTACGGGATCGCCGAGATGGGGGTGACGGGGGAGCGGACCACCACCAGTGTGCGGGCCGCCGATCTGGTCGAACGGGTCCGGGCGGTGACCGAGGCACCGCTGGTGCTGGGCGTCGGCATCAGCGGCCCCGACGCCGCTGCGGCCGCGGCGTCGGTCGCCGACGGCGTGATCGTCGGTTCTGCCCTGGTCCGGAGGGTGCTGGAGGCGCCGGATGCGGTCTCTGCGGGTGCCGCTCTCGGCGGCGCGGTGAGGGAGCTGCGGGCAGCGATGGGTCGGTGAGTTCTCGGTTCTCAGACCCGGCTCTGTGCCGGGGCGACCCGACGGCTGCCGACTGAGGACCGGTGGCCGGCACCAGTGGCCGAACGCCGTCGCCTACTCTGCCGCCTATGACCGATTTCATCAGAATCGCCGGGGCGCAGCTCAACCTGACCGTGGGGGACATCGACGGGAACGTCGATCGCATCATCGATGCCATGGAGTGGGCCGAGGAGTGCCAGGCCGACATCCTGCTGCTGCCGGAACTCGCCATCACGGGTTATCCGCCCGAGGACCTTGTCCTGCGAAGGGCCTTCGTGGACGCCAACATCGAGGCGCTCTACCGCATCGCGCAGGCAGCGGGGGAGACCGCAGTCGTTGTCGGGTTCGTCGACCGGGCGGCCGGGCCCCGGCCGGCCAAGGATGATGCCGGCCCGCCGCGAGTGCACAACGCAGCCGCCCTTGTCGCCAACGGCCGGGTGCGCGGCTTCTATCACAAGCTACTGCTCCCGAACTACGGCGTCTTCGACGAGGACCGCTACTTCGTTGCGGGAGCCGATCCGACGCTGTTGTGGGAGGTCAACGGGGCGATCGTCGGCGTGTCGGTCTGTGAGGATCTGTGGGTGCCCGACGGTCCTCCCGCCAAGCAGGCGGAGGCCGGAGCGGACATCCTCGTCAACATCAATGGCTCTCCGTACCACGCGGGCAAGGGACCGGAGCGAGAGGCGATGCTCCGGCAGCGGGTGGAGGAGAGCGGCCTGCCGCTCGTGTACCTGAACCTGGTGGGCGGGCAGGACGAACTCGTCTTCGACGGCGACAGCATGGTGTTCGGTGCCGACGGTGCACTGATCTACCGCTCTCCCCAGTTCGAGGAGGACCTGTTCTGGGTGGACGTTCCGCTGCCCGCGGAGGGCCGGGCCGACGCCACCGCAACCATGGTGACCGACGGCACGCTCCTCGAGGGCGATCCTGAGGATCCGCCGGAACTTGTCGAGCGCCCCTCCGCCGCGGAAGAGGTCTACCGGGCCCTGACGCTGGGGTTGCGCGACTACGTCGGTAAGAACGGGTTCGAGGGGGTCGTCATCGGACTCTCCGGCGGGATCGATTCGGCACTGACCGCAGCCATCGCCGCCGACGCCCTTGGGCCGGAGTCGGTGTGGGGCGTCACCATGCCGGGCCGGTACTCCTCCGACGGATCCGTCGATCACTCCCGCCAGCTGGCCGAGAACCTCGGCATCCGGTTCGACGAGATCCCGATCGAGGGGCCGTTCACCGGATTCCTGTCGGCGCTTGAGGGATCGTTCGAGGGGACCGAGTCAGGAGTGACCGAGGAGAACCTCCAGGCCCGGGTGCGGGGCACGATCCTGATGGCGCTCTCCAACAAATTCGGCGGCATGGTGGTGGCCACCGGGAACAAGTCGGAGATGTCGGTCGGCTACGCCACGCTCTACGGCGACATGGTCGGTGGGTATTCGGTGCTCAAGGATGTGTTCAAGACGCAGGTGTATCGGCTGGCGAAGTGGCGAAATCTCTCAGGCGAGGTGATCCCGCACGAGATCATCGAGAAGCCGCCGTCGGCCGAGCTGCGGCCGGATCAGCTCGACACCGATGCCCTTCCCGAGTACGGCAAGCTCGATGCGATCCTGGAGCTCTACGTCGAGGACGACCTCAATGCGGATGCCATCGCCCGGAAGGGCCACGATCCGGAGCTGGTGAACAGCATCGCTCGCATGGTGGACGGCAACGAGTACAAGCGGCGCCAGTCGGCGCCCGGGGTGCGGATCACGACGAAGGGACTCGGCCGGGATCGCCGCCTGCCGATCACGAACGGATTCAAGAAATAGGGAGCGGCCTGCCGGCCGCCCCGGCGATGGACCACGAGCAACGAGCGCCGATGCGAGGAGTAACCGGCCGGCCTAGTTGATCGGGCCCTCCAAGCTCTGGCCGGACCACTCGTCCAAGAGGGAGTTGCGGGAGCGCTCGGCCCAGATGGCGATCGGCCAGCTCACGATGCCCGCGATCAGGCCGAGTGGTCCCAGGAGGGTTCCGTCGCCGGTGATGAGTGTTGTGACGAAGCCGACCGTGTAGAGAAGGCCGTAGGCGGCTGCAAGTCCGGCTGCCGCGTGGACGCCGCCGAGCAGAATCTTCCGATTCCGATCGAGTGCCATGAGCCAAGCCTACGAACGACGTGCCGTTATCGGCCGTTGCGATTCCGGGTGCAACACGATGCAACGGCCCCAAGTTGCGGAGGAGGATGGGGTTGGGGCCCCATCCGGGCAAATCAAGCCGAGCGCGTTCTTGTGCCAGTGTTCCCGGCAACACGACAAGACGGCCGCGGTGGGGTTGGGGCCCCAACCGGGTCAATCAAGCACAGCGCGTTCTTGTGCCAGAGCTCCCCTTGAAGGACGGGACGGCCGCCGTGGGGGTTGGGGCCCCATCCGGGCAAATCAAGCACAGCGCGTTCTTGTGCCAGAGCTCCCCGCAACACGATGGGACGGCCGCCGTGGGGTTGGGGCCCCACGTTGCGGAGGAGGATGGGGTTGGGGCCCCATCCGGGGGATCAACCCAGTACCGGGAGGGGGATTCGAACCCCCACGGGGTTGCCCCCGGCGGATTTTGAGTCCGCTGCGTCTACCGTTCCGCCATCCCGGCTCACCCCACAATGGTAGGCAGCCCCGCTAGCGTCGCCTCCGGATGTCGAAACGAACCGCTGAGCGCATCTTCAAGATCAACGACGAGATCGTCCGCCTGCGGGAGGAAGCTCGGCTGACCGAGGAAGAGCTGCGGATTCACGAGCACCTGCACGATGACGCCGCCCGCGATGCGGCGGTCAGCGATCACCCCTTCGACCGCGAGGACGCCCGGGAGACGGCGTCCGACGTCGCTCGCTTCGAACGGAACCTGGCCGACATCGATCGCCGCATCAACCGGCTTGAGGCCAAGCGAGACAAGCTCGCGGAGAAACTCGGCTAGCGACCTCTCGCGAGGTGCGAGCTGCTGGCTGCGAGTTGCGAGGCGCGAGTTGCTAAGTTCGCCGGGATGCCAAAGCTCGCGCTGATCGACGGTCACAGCCTCGCCTATCGGGCGTTCTACGCCCTTCCGACGGACCTGGCCACACCGGATGGCCGGCCCACGAATGCCGTGTTCGGGTTCACCTCGATGGTGATCAAGCTGCTGGGTGATGAGCACCCGGATGCGCTCGCCGTTGCCTGGGACACCCCGAAACCGACGTTCCGCAAAGAAGCGTACGAGGAGTACAAGGCGCAGCGGGAGGCAGCACCGGATCTATTCCGTTCCCAGCTGCCGCTCATGCACGAGGTGGCCGAAGCGCTCGAGATCACACAGTTCGAAGCCCCCGGCTATGAGGCCGACGACATCATCGCCACTCTGGCAACGGTGGCCTCGGCTGCAGGTTGGGAGGTCGTGGTCGTCACGGGCGATCGCGATGCCTTCCAGCTGATCGATGCCGGTGTCCGGGTGTCGTACACGCTGCGGGGCATCTCCGAGAGTGTTGAGGCCGACGCCGACTACATCCGGGAGCGGTATGGGATCGAGCCCCGCCAGTACGTGGAGCTTGCGGCATTGCGCGGCGACACCTCGGACAACCTGCCCGGCGTGCCGGGTGTCGGTGCCAAGACCGCAACCAAGCTGGTGGCCGGGTACGGGTCACTCGAGGGCATTTACGAGCACCTCGACGATCAGACGCCGAAACTCCGCGAGAACCTGGCAGCTTGCCGCGACCAGGTGTTCCTGAACCGCACGCTCATGGAGTTGGTGCGCGACGTGCCGTTGGAGCTGGACCTGGAGGCGCTGCGGTCGCCGCCGTGGGATCCGGGCCGGGTCCGTGAGGTCTTCGACGGGTTGGCCTTCCGTTCGCTGTGGCAGCGCCTCCAGGAACTCGGTGGGGGAGCGGCTCCCGATCCGGATGAAGTTCTCGAGGTCGAGGTCACCGCCCTGCACGATCCAGATCGGATCGCCGCGCTCGGCCGGAGCCCGATGGCCATCGAAGCCGTGTGGGACGGTTCGGATGTGATCGGCATCGTTGTGGCGACGGGGGAGTCGACCGCCGCGTTCGTTCCGTTCGACGAACTGAAAGCGCTGAACGGTGGCCTGGCTGATCCGGATGTTCCGAAGTACCTCCACGATGCGAAGCCGCTGCTGCGGGCGCTGCTCGAAGGCGACCACGACCTGCGTGGGGTCGCGTTCGACACCGCACTCGCCGGATACGTCATCAACCCGGCGGAGCGCGCTCCGGATCTTCACGACTTGACCGGCTCGGTCCTCGGCGTCGAGATCGAGCCGCCGCCCGCCGACGGCGGGTCCGATGGTGCCCAGGGGGCGTTTGACTTCGACGGATCCGGCCCCGACCTCGAAAGGGCCGGACGGCGAGCGCTCGCCATCTCCCGCATGCTCGATCCGCTGAGCGGGCAGTTGGAGGCTCGTGGGGGGCTTCGGCTGCTCCATGAGGTCGAGCTGCCTCTGGTCCGGGTGCTGGCGAAGATGGAGGAGGCGGGCATCGGTACCGATCGCGACTACCTGGTGGAACTGGGGGAGACGCTGCGGGACCGGCTGGCGACGCTGGAGCAGCAGATCTACCAGGCGGCCGGCGACCCGTTCAACATCAACTCGACCCTGCAGTTGCGCGAAGTGCTGTTTGAGCGTCTCGGCCTCCCGGTGTTGAAGAAGACGCCGAAAGGCGCACCGTCGACCGATGCATCAGTGCTGCAGAAGCTGGTCGAGGAACATCCGGTGGTCGAGCACCTGCTTGCGTTCCGCGAACTCGAGAAGCTCCGCTCCACGTACGTCGACGGCCTGCTGCCGCTCATTGCCGAGGACGGCCGCATCCATTGTGTGTTCAATCAGACGGGCGCCGCGACCGGGCGGATCTCGTCGGAACGGCCCAACATGCAGAACATCCCGGTCCGCTCGGAAGAGGGCAGGACGATCCGGCGGGCGTTCGTTGCCGCCCCGGGCTGTACCTTCGTGATCGCCGACTACAGCCAGATCGAGCTGCGGATCCTCGCGCACCTGAGTGAGGATCCGGGTCTGGTCGGCGCCTTCACCGCCGACGAGGACGTGCACACCGCGACCGCCGCCCGGGTTTTCGGCGTCGATAGCGACGCCGTCGATCCGGAGATGCGGCGGCGGGCCAAGGTGATCAATTTCGGGCTCCTCTACGGGATGGAGTCCTATGGGTTGGCGCAGCGGCTGGGGATCTCTACCGAAGAGGCGAAGGAGCACATGGATGCGTACTTTGCCCAATTCCCGGAGGTGGCCGGGTTCATGCAGGGCATCGTTGCCCGGGCCCGCGATACCGGCTATACGACGACGCTGCTCGGCCGCCGCCGGTATCTCCCCGAGCTGAGCTCCGGTAACTTCCGGATTCGCCAGATGGGGGAGCGGATGGCGCTGAACGCTCCGATCCAGGGTTCGGCGGCGGACATCATCAAGCAGGCGATGATCGAACTGGACCGCGAGCTCGAGGCAGCGGGCGGCGGGGCCGCCATGCTGCTCCAGGTTCACGACGAACTGGTCCTCGAGGTTCCGAACGAATCGGTCGACGAAATCGCAGCCCTGACCCGACGGGTCATGGAAGGGATCAGTGAGCTCCGGGTGCCGCTCAAGGTGGACGTCGGGGTCGGCACCACGCTGGGGGACGCCAAGGGGTAACGAGATCCCCCGGGACCGGCCGATGGCCCGCTCCGCCCGTGCCGTTCCATCCGTGTGGTACCCTTGCGGCGCCTCGGGAGGCCGGATTCGGCTCGTCCCGAGAGCTTCATGCGAGGAGAGACCCAAATCAATGCCCGATGACACGACGAACGCGCCTGCCGACGCCGACGACCAGGTAGTGCAGGCCGAGACCGCCCCCGAGGAGGTGGCCTCCGCCGAGGAGCCTGCCGCCCCGGAGCCGGCGGATCCCGCGGCCCCACAAGCTGAGGCCGCACCTGAGGCAGCCGAGGAGGCTGCACCTGAGGCAGCCGAGGAGGCCGCATCTGAGGCAGCCGAGGAGGCCGCATCTGAGGC
>CAZEHO010000009.1:60043-84843 GCA_964511945.1 uncultured Acidimicrobiia bacterium
AGGCCGCATCTGAGGCAGCCGAGGAGGCCGCATCTGAGGCAGCCGAGGAGGCCGCATCTGAGGCAGCCGAGGAGGCCGCCCCGGAAGAGCCGGAGACCGCGGCAGCAGCCGCCGACGCTCCGGAACCAGCAGTGGAGGCAGCGCCCCCGGCGCCCCGCCAGCCGATCGAAGCCGTCGACGCCTACAAGGCGATCGAGGAGCTTCCCGACGACCTCTCGGCGGAAGATTTCGCCGCGGCCATCGACAAGACCGTTGTCCAGTTGGCCGAAGGCAGTCTGATCACCGGCACCGTGGTGCGGGTCGATCCCGATGAGGTGCTCATCGACATCGGCTACAAGTCCGAGGGTGTGATTCCGGTCAACGAGCTGTCGATCCGCAACAACGTGAACCCGGCCGAGGTGGTCGAGGTCGGCGAGGCGATCGAAGCACTGATCCTGCAACTGGAGGATCAGGACGGCCGCATGATCCTCTCCAAGAAGCGCGCCCAGTACGAGCGCGCCTGGGGTCGTATCGAGAAGGTCATGCACGAAGGCGGCACGGTCCAGGGCCAGGTCATCGAAGTGGTCAAGGGCGGCCTGATCGTCGACATCGGGCTGCGCGGCTTCCTGCCGGCGTCGCTGGTGGAACTGCGCCGGGTGCGCGATCTGCACCCGTACGTCGGTCAGGAGCTCGAGGCCAAGGTCATCGAGCTCGACAAGAATCGCAACAACGTCGTCCTCTCCCGCCGCGCCTACCTCGAAGAGGAGCAGGCGGAGCAGCGGCAGGCGTTCCTCGACAAGCTGGCACCCGGAGAGATGCGCGACGGAGTCGTGTCGTCGGTCGTCAACTTCGGTGCTTTCGTCGATCTGGGCGGTATGGACGGCCTGGTGCACGTGTCCGAACTCTCCTGGCAGCACGTGAGCCATCCGTCTGAGGTCGTTTCCGTTGGGGACAAGGTGACGGTGAAGGTGCTCGAGGTCGATCTCGACCGGGAGCGGATCTCACTGTCGATCCGCCAGACGCGGGATGATCCGTGGCAGTCGTTCTCCGACGAGCATGAGGCCGGAGATGTCGTCGACGGTGAGGTGACGAAGACGGTGCCCTTCGGTGCATTCGTCTCGGTGAACGACGGCGTCGAAGGCCTGGTCCACGTCTCCGAGATCGCCATCCATCACGTCGAGAGCCCCGAACTGGAGCTGTCGGTGGGACAGGCCGTCAAGGCCAAGATCACCGAGATCGATACCGATCGGCGCCGGATCAGCCTGTCGATCAAGCAGGCCAACCCGGAGTGGGAGCAGCGCTCGCAGTGGAGCGACGAGGGCCGTGGCGGTCGGCCGAGTGGCGCTGGTGGCCGTCGTCGGCAGCGCAAGGAGTTCCAGCGTGAGGAGGAGGCGCGGGAGCCGGAGCCGTCGTTCTCGGCCGATGCGTCGCTCGAGGCGATCCTCGCAGAGCTCAAGGAGAAGGGGATCGGGCGCAAGTAGCGCTTCCGAGCCTCGAACACCTGGTGGCGGCCTTCGGGCCGCCACCTTCGCGTCCGGGGTCTCCGGCCTGCAGCCACCTCTCAAGTTGAGTGGCCGGTGGCCGATGGAATAGTCACGGATGACTAGTCACCGGGCCCGGCGCCCGGGTGGAGGAAGGTGACATGGCCAATCAGGCTCGGCGCAGCCGCATGGTGCTGGTCGTCGATCCCGATGTCGAATTCGCCGAGGACCTGCGCGCGGTGCTCGCTGACGACCGGGTGGTGACGGCTCGCAGCGTGGCCGACGCCGCAGACATCGCAGCCGGAGGCCGGGTGGATGCCGCAGTGCTCGGCCCGTCGTTTGGCTATGAAACGGCAGTTCGCGATGCCGGCGCCATCCTTGAGGCCGATCCGACGATCCGGATCGTGTTGGCGACGAACATCGTCACGAACCGCGTTCTCCTGGCGGCCGTGCAGACCGGTCTCGTCGACGTCGTCGATACGCCGGTGACTCCCCGCAAGCTGTCAACCGCGCTGATGCGCGAACCCCGGCAGCCGGCACCGGAGCCCGTCGTCAGGCAGCCGATCTCGGCAGCCGATGACTTCGACGATCCGCGCTTCGCCGAGGAACCCGCGATGGCACCCGAGTCTCGCACCGAGGCGTGGGCCGAATTCGAGGTCTCCCCCGAGCCGGCGAAGGCAGCAGAGGTCGAACCGGTCGTCGCGGCTGAGGCGGCCGTCGCACCGGAGCAACCGGATCCCATCCCGGTGCAGGCCGAACCGCAGGCAGCAGCCGTGGCTCCGTCCCCACCCGATCCCGAACCGGCACCCTGGGAGGTGCTCGGAGACCGTCTGACGACGCTGCTCGATCGTCAGGATGAGATCCTCCGTCTTGCGGCCGAAGACCGTGAACTGCGCGCTGCTGCGGAGCAGCGAGCCGTCGCCGAACTGCAGGCTGCAGCCGAACTCCGGATGGCTGCTGAGGTAGCCGCAGCCGAGCCGCAGGAGCAGCCCGAACCGGCTCCGGTCCCGCCCCAGAATTCGGTGGCCGAGGCCGTCGGAGAGGAGCCGACCGCTGTTTTGGATGAAGCTCCCACCGAGGTTGCCGTCGAACCGGCGGCCGACTCCGAGCCCGAACTCACACCACTTGAGGAACTGCTCGAAGACGAGACGGGTGCAAGCCGCCCGAGCGGCCCGTCGATCGACTGGGAGCCGCCGGCCGAACTGCTAGCTGCGGATCCCGAGCCGACCGCAGTCGAGCAGGTTGCAGAGATCGAACTCGAGACCGCTGCCCCCACCGAGGTGGAGGCTTCAGAGGAGCAGGGCCCGTCGGACGACGACGCCCTGGTTCTCTTCGACCCCGGGTTTGCAGTTGCCCCACCCGGATCGGAGCCCGGACGCGAGCCCGAGACCTCGCTTCTTGAAGAGCCGATGAGTGCTGCGGAAGAGGGGAGCCTGACCGATTGGGCGATCGAGGTCCCCGCTCCAGAGCTTCCCGTCGAGCCGATCGTTGAGCAGGACCTGACGGCGGAACGCGCTTCACAGGTGGACGAGCCGGCAGCCCTGGAATGGCTTGCCGAGGTCCCGGCCCCAGCGCCGGCCCAGCGTGTGGAAGTTGCCGGGGAGCCGGGTCGTCCCGAAAGCGACGACTTCCTGGCGGCGTCCAGCCCGGTCGCGATGGGCGGGATCGGCAGCATGGTTGGGGATTCCGAGCCTGCCGAGGTGTCGGCCGCAGAGGCGACCGACACGACCGACGCCGGCCCCTTCGAAGAGTCTCCTCAGGTGTCGCCGCTTCGGGTCGATCGTGAGGCCGATGACGGTGACTGGGCGTTCTCCGGACCCGGCGGCGTTTCGATTCCGCTGCCTGGAGCGGACCCGTTCTCCGGCGAGGCCGCCTCCGATCCCGATCCCTTCGACGCGCCGGATGCACCGGCTGCTCCGAGCCCGGATCCAATCGCCGAGCCCGAAGACCCCTTCGCTGCTCTCAGCAGCCTCGACGATTCGAACCCGTTTGCCCCGCCGGCACCCAACGACCTGCCACCTCTGGCCGGGAGCAATGTTCCCCCGAAGCCGGCGGCACCACCGCCGCGGCCGGATGGGCCGCCGCCGATGCCGCCGGATCTGCCCGCCGTGGAGGACGGTCCCGCCGATCTCGAGGCGCTCGGGATCCTGGGCCGCGACGACGAACCGACGCCGGTTGCCCGTGGATCCGGCAAGGTGATCGCAGTGATGTCCGGAAAGGGTGGATCGGGAAAGACGATCACCGCTACGAACCTGGCAACGGCGCTGACGATGGATCTCGGCTCCGGCCGTGTAGCGATCGTCGACGCCGATCTGCAGTTCGGAGACGTTGCGTTGCTGCTCCAGCTCGATCCGAGCCGGACCATCGCCGACGCCGCCTCGCATGTCGACGAGCTGACTCCATCAGCACTCGAGCGGCTGATGCTCACCCACGAGAGTGGTCTCGACGTGCTGGCCGCACCGGTCACTCCGGTGACCGCGGCCGAGGTGTCGGCGAAGTCGGTCGTGCGGATGGCCGAGATGCTGACCACCAGCAAGGACGTCGTGATCATCGACACGCCGCCGGTTTTCGACGACGGTCTCGTCGACGTTCTGGGTCATTCCGATCGGGTGCTGCTCGTGGTGGACATGGATCTGCCCAGCGTGAAGAACGCCAAGATTGCGCTCGACACGCTGCGCCTGTCCGGGTTCCCGATCGATCGAATCCGCCTGATCGTCAACCGGGTCGATTCAAAGGCTCGGCTCGATCTCGTCGAACTCGAGAGATCCCTGGGCCACGAGGTCTTCGGGACCATCCCGTCCGACCGAATCATCCCGCAATCGGTGAACGAGGGCATTCCGGCCGTGGCGCTCGGGCGTCGCACCCGGGTTGCGCGCGCCTTCCGCAGGATGGCCGAGGCTCTTACCGCGGACCTCCGCCTCAGGAAGTAGCACCCGCGTGAGGGAGTAACGTCGCACCGATGGGTGTGACCGGGATCCTGCTGAGCGGTGGCATCGGCAGCGGCAAGAGCACTGCGGCGGGGATGTTCGCCGCCCGTGGCGCCGTAATCATCTCCGCCGATGCCGCCGGGCATCGGGTGCTCGAACCCGACGGCGCCGCATTCGCAGCAGTGGCTGCCCGCTGGCCGTCTGTCGTACGCGATGGATCGATCGATCGGGCGGTTCTCGCCGCCGTGGTCTTCGACGACCCAAGAGCGCTCGCGGAACTCGAAGCGATCACCCACCCGGCGATCGGCCGCCTGGTCGCCGAGCAGGTTGCCGAGGCCGAGGGGTCCTTGACAGTGGTGGAGGTGCCCCTGATCCGCAACGGGGTCCCGGTGCTGCGCGATGTCGTCGGCCCGGACTGGCCGCTGGTCGTGGTCGATGCACCCGCGAACACCAGGCGGTGCCGGCTGGCAGCGAGAGGAATGGATCCGGAGGACATCGAGCGGCGCATGGCGGTCCAGCCGTCACGATCCGAGTGGCTGGCCGCAGCCGATCACGTGCTCGACAACGGCGGCGACATCGATGCCCTCGCCCGCGAATGTGACCGACTGTGGGAGTTGCTCGGTCCCGGGTGATTCCATCCAGTTCTGTCGGGGGGCCGGAGTAGATTGCTGCGGGTGCCTCCATTCCGCGTGATCTCCGAATTCGCGCCCGCCGGCGATCAGCCGGCGGCAATCAGCGCGCTCGCAGCCGGGATCGAACGTGGTGACCGATTCCAGACGCTGCTCGGTATCACCGGTTCCGGCAAGTCCGCCACGGTGGCGTGGCTCATTGAGAAGGTGCAGCGGCCCACCATCGTCCTGGCCCCCAACAAGGCCCTGGCCGCTCAGCTCGCCAACGAGTTCCGTCAGTTCTTCCCGGAGAACCGGGTCGAGTACTTCGTGAGCTACTACGACTACTACCAGCCTGAGGCCTACATCCCGCAGAGCGACACCTACATCGAAAAGGACGCCACGGTCAACGATGAGATCGACAGGCTCCGGCACGCTGCCACTGCAGCGCTGCTCACCCGGCGCGACGTGATCATCGTGGCCTCGGTGTCGGCCATCTACGGGCTCGGCTCACCCGACCAGTACGAGGGGCAGCTGCTCCGCCTGGTCAAAGGCGTCGAGTACCCGCTCGACCACGCCATCCGCCGGCTGGTCGACATCCAGTACGAGCGCAATGAGGTCAATCTCATCCGCGGCAAGTTCCGGGTCCGGGGCGACACCCTGGAGGTGTTCCCGGCCTACGAGGAGACCATCGTCCGCGTCGAGTATTTCGGCGACGAGGTTGACCGCATCCTTCGGATGAACCCGGTGACCGGTGAGGTCCTGGAGGAACTCGGGGAGGCGTGGGTGTACCCGGCCACCCACTACGTCGCCACGGAGGAGCGGCTGAAGGCTGCGCTCACCACCATCGAGGTCGAGATGGGGGAGCGCCTCGCCGTGCTCGAGGATCAGGGCAAGCTGCTCGAGGCTCAGCGGCTCCGGATGCGCACCTCATACGACCTCGAGATGATCCGCGAGGTCGGCTATTGCAACGGGATCGAGAACTACAGCCGCCACCTCGACGGCCGGGAGCCGGGTGAGGCGCCGTACACGTTGCTCGATTACTTCCCCGACGACTTCCTCATCGTGCTCGATGAGAGTCACGTCACCGTGCCGCAGCTGCACGGGCAGTACGAGGGTGATCGGAGCCGCAAGGAGGTGCTAATCGATCACGGGTTCCGGCTGCCGTCGGCGGCGGACAACCGCCCGCTGCGGTTCGACGAGTGGCTCGAGCGGGTCAACCAGGCCGTGTTCCTGTCGGCAACCCCGAGCAAGTGGGAGATCGACCGGTCCGAACAGATCGTGGAGCAGATCATCCGGCCCACCGGGCTCGTCGACCCCGAGGTAATCGTCAAGCCCACCAAGGGCCAGATCGACGACCTGCTCGAGGAGATCCGGGAACGGGCCGTGAACGACCAGCGGGTCCTGGTCACGACGCTCACCAAGAAGATGGCGGAGGATCTCACCGACTACCTGCTCGAGATGGGTGTCAGAGCCCGCTACCTGCACTCGGAGATCGACACCCTGGAGCGGGTGCAGATCCTGCGCGACCTGCGCCTCGGCGAGTTTGATGTTCTCGTCGGCATCAACCTGCTGCGCGAAGGTCTCGACCTTCCCGAGGTGGGCCTCGTGGCCATCCTCGACGCCGACAAGGAAGGGTTCCTCCGCTCCGACACGAGCCTGATCCAGACCATCGGCCGGGCGGCCCGCAACGTCGACGGCCAGGTGGTCATGTACGCCGACGACGTCACGGACTCGATGGGGCGTGCAATCAACGAGACGAACCGCCGCCGGGCGCGCCAGATGGCTTATAACGAGGAGCACGGGATCGACCCGCAGACGATCCGCAAGCGGGTGTCGGACATCCTGGAGCTGGTCCAGAGCCGCGAAGCCCCTGGAGTCGAGCGCCGCAAGCGCGAGGTGGAGGAACGGGCGCCGCTCGATCTGCCGGCAGACGACCTGGGCCGGCTGATTCAGAGCCTCGAGGCGGAGATGCGGGAGTCGGCCGCAGACCTGCGGTTCGAGTATGCGGCCCGGCTCCGCGATGAGATCAATGAACTGCGTCGCGAGCTGAAGGCGATGTCGGAAGCGATGCAGTAGCGCCGGCGGTGCTGTGTCTCATGGCGTTGGTGATGCTCTGAGCCGCGTTTGAACGCGCCGGGCGCCGTGAGATGAAGGACCTTCGGCTACCCGGAATCCTGATCCTTGGCGGGGGAGTCGGAATCGCCGGTGGCCGGTTCGTCCTCGTCGTCATCGTCCTCGCGCAGACCCTTGCGCAGCTCTCGTGCCGATTTGCCGATCGAGCGGGCCAGTTCGGGCAGCTTCGTCGAGCCGAACAGCAGCAGCACGACCACCACGATGAGGATGATTTCGCCGGTTCCGATCTTTGGCATATGCGCTCCGGAATGCTGACGAAGCGAGTGTAGACCCAGCCGGGCGTTGTCATCGGCCTTCATCCGGCCGCCGGGCGGAGCTGAAGCCACCGGCCCCGATCGAACGACACGGCTGGGATTCTTGTCAGAGGCGGTCGATACAATGCGGCCGCCGCGGCGGAGGACCTGCGTGTCGAACGACACCATCGTGATCCGGGGAGCCCGGGAGCACAACCTCAAGGATGTGTCGCTCGAACTGCCCCGCAACCAACTCATTGTGTTCACCGGCCTCTCCGGCTCCGGGAAGTCGAGCCTGGCGTTCGACACCATCTACGCCGAGGGCCAGCGCCGCTACGTCGAGAGTCTGTCGGCCTACGCCCGGCAGTTCCTCGGCCAGATGGAGAAGCCCGACGTCGAGTTCATCGAAGGTCTGTCGCCGGCGATCTCGATCGACCAGAAGACCGCCAGCCGCAACCCGCGATCGACCGTCGGCACGGTCACCGAGATCCACGACTATCTCCGTCTGCTCTTTGCCCGGATCGGTGTCCCGCACTGCCCGAACTGCGGTGAGCCGGTGGCCCGCCAGACTCCCCAGCAGATCGTCGACCGGATCCTCGAGCTCCCCGATGGAGCCCGCTTCCAGGTGCTCGCTCCCGTCGTCCGCGGCCGGAAGGGCGAATACGAAGCGCTCCTCTCAGAGCTGAGCCGGGAGGGCTTCAGCAGGGCCCGGATCGACGGTGAGGTGCGCGAGCTGACCGGCGACATCAAGCTCGATCGGTACTTCCAGCACACCATCGAGGTGATCGTCGACCGCCTGGTCCGCCGTGACGGTATCGAGCGCCGGCTCACCGATTCACTGGAGACTGCGCTGCGGCTGGCGGAGGGGGTGGCGGCGGTCGACGTGATCGACGGGCCGACGCTGACGTTCAGCCAGCACCTGGCTTGCGACAACTGCGGCCTGTCGTTCGATGAGCTGCAGCCGCGCAACTTCTCGTTCAACAGCCCCTACGGCGCCTGCACCACCTGCAACGGCATCGGGACCCGCTTCCAGGTCGATTGGCGGCTGGCCATCCCAGACCAAGACAAGTCGCTGGCCGACGGGGCCATCGTGCCCTGGTCGGGGCGTCACCGCGGCATGTACTACTACCGGCTGCTCGAGGGGGTCGCCGGCCGGTTCGAACTCGACATGGAGACACCGTTCGGCGAGCTCAGCGACGAGCACCGGCGCATCATCCTCGAGGGCGCAGACGAGGAGCCGATCACGGTGTCCTACGTCAATCGTTTCGGCCGACAGCGCCGCTACCAGTCGTCCTACGAAGGGCTGGTCCCGTTCCTGAGCCGGCGTCACGAGAACGCCGACAGCGATGGTGCCCGGGAGGCCTACGAGCAGTACATGCGCCGGGTCCCGTGTGAGTCGTGCGGTGGTGCCCGCCTCAACCCGATCTCGCTGGCGGTGACGGTCGGCGGGACCAACATCCACGACCTGTCGGCGCTGCCACTCGGCCGTACCTTCCGGTATCTCGACGAACTGGAGCTCAACGAGCGGGATGCGAAGATCGCCGACGCGGTCCTCAAGGAGATCAAGGAGCGGCTGCGGTTCCTGCTCGACGTCGGCCTGGACTACCTGACGCTTGCCCGCAGTGCCGCCACCCTGGCCGGCGGTGAAGCTCAGCGGATCCGCCTTGCCACCCAGATCGGCTCTGGGCTGGTCGGTGTTCTCTACATCCTCGACGAACCGTCGATCGGCCTCCACCAGCGCGACAACCAGCGGCTCATCGAAACACTGGTGCGGCTCCGCGATCTTGGGAACACGGTCATCGTTGTCGAGCACGATGAGGAGACCATCCGCACCGCCGACCATGTGGTCGACATCGGGCCCGGTGCCGGCGAACACGGAGGACGCATCGTCGCCGAGGGCGTGCTCGGCGAGATCATGAACGAGCCGACATCGATCACCGGCGACTACCTGTCCGGGCGGCGTTCCATCCTTGTGCCGCCGCAGCGGCGGACCCCGAACGGGGGAGCCATCCGGGTGATCGGTGCCGCCGAGAACAACCTGCAGCAGCTGGACGTGGACTTCCCGCTCGGCCTGTTCATCGCTGTGACCGGGGTGTCGGGATCGGGGAAGAGCACGCTGGTCGAGGAGATCCTCTCCAAGGCACTTCGGTTCGAGCTCTACCGGTCGCGCGAGATGCCGGGGGCCCACAAGCGAGTCGAGGGTCTGGAACACATCGACAAGGCGATCAACATCGACCAGTCACCGATCGGGCGCACCCCTCGCTCCAACGCGGCGACCTACACCAAGCTGTTCGACAAGATCAGAACTCTGTTCGCTTCCACCCCCGACGCCAGGATGCGCGGGTACAAGCCGGGACGCTTCTCGTTCAACGTCGCCGGCGGGCGCTGCGACGCCTGCAAAGGTGACGGGACGATCAAGATTGAGATGCACTTCCTCCCGGACGTCTACATCCCGTGTGAGCAATGCAAGGGGCGGCGCTACAACCGGGAGACACTGCAGATCCTCTGGAAGGGTCACAGCATTGCCGACGTCCTCGAGATGTCCGTCGAGGAGGCGCTCGGGTTCTTCGAGAATCAGCCGTCGATCGTGCGGGTGCTGCAGACCCTCTACGACGTCGGTCTCGGCTACATCAAGCTCGGGCAGCCGGCGCCGACCCTGTCCGGGGGCGAGGCGCAGCGGGTCAAGCTGGCCAGCGAACTCGGCAAGAGATCGACCGGGCGGACCCTCTACATCCTTGACGAACCCACCACCGGCCTGCATTTCGAGGACGTGCGCAAGCTGCTCGGGGTGCTGCAGCGCCTGGTGGACACCGGCAATACGATCCTGGTGATCGAACATAATCTCGACGTCGTGAAGTCGGCCGACTGGATCATCGACCTCGGTCCGGAGGGCGGCGATGACGGCGGCCGGATCGTGGCTCAAGGCCCGCCCGAAGAGGTTGCCGCCGTCACCGAGAGCTACACCGGCAAGTTCCTGCGAGAGGTGCTCGGCGGGTGACCTGGGACGACGCCCTCGCCGGTTGGTGGCTCGACGAGGTCGCAGGTGATCCCGCCTACTCCGACGAGATCATCCCGCTGACCATGGAGCTGCTCGACGCCGGGCCCGGGATGACCGTGCTCGATCTCGGCTGCGGAGAGGGGCAGGTGATGCGGGCGGTGGCGGGAACCGGTGCGGTGCCCGTCGGGTGCGACCTACTGCCTGAGCTGGCCGAGCGGGCGCGCGGGGCAGGGGCGGTTGTGGTCGGGCGGCTCCCCGACCTCGGCTGGCTGCGTCCCGGATCGGTCGACGCGGCCGTTGCGGTCCTGGTCCTCGAGCATCTCGATGCGGTGGAGCCGCTGTTCGCCGCAGCGTCGGTTGCGGTCCGCCCCGGTGGGGTCCTGATCGCGGTCCTCAACCATCCGGCATTCACCTCGCCGGGGTCGGGGCCGTTCATCGACCCGGACGATGGAGAGCCGTTGTGGCGGTGGGGCCCGTACCTCGAACCGGGCTTCAGCCGCGAGCCGGCCGGTGAGGCGACGGTCGTGTTCCACCACCGGCCCATGGGGGAGCTGTTGACGGCTGCTGCCGGCGCCGGATGGGCGCTGGAGCGGCTGGTCGAGCTAGGTGTCGGCGCCGGCGGCGCCTCCGACGACCCGCTGCTGGCCCGGCAGCGCCATATCCCCCGGATCCTCGGGGTGCGGTGGCGGGCCGCGCAACGCTGAACCGCTGAGAAGCGGCTCAGTAGCGGGTCGGTACACTGCTTCACCGCCGCCGCGACCCTTGGAGCATCGTGGATTTCGACCTGTGCGACAGCCCGGTCTTCGTGATCGGTTCGCCCCGCTCGGGGACGACGGCCTTGGCCTGGGCGCTCGCCGAGCACGAGGACTTCTGGACGTCCTCGGAGTCACAGATCCTGGTTGATCTCTTCGGCCGCGGCTCCCTCGACAAGAACTACGCCCGGGAGGGTGACGGCAGCTGGCTCCGCAAGTACGGCATCGAGCGGGACGACTTCCTCAGGAATGTCGGGCTGGGGTTCAACGCACTTTTCACCGGTCTCAGCGAGGGCCGCCGCTGGGTCGACCACACCCCGGCTCATACAACCATGGTGAACGACCTGGCAGCCCTGTTCCCCAGTGCCAAGTTCTTGCACATCCTGCGCGACGGCCGCCGGGTGGCACACTCGATGATCCACTACGCCGACCGGTTCGGCGGGTATGCCCCGGGAGCGCCGTGGTCGGCGAACTTCCGCGAGGCCTGCCGCACCTGGGTGCGGTTCACCGACATCGCAATGGAGTTCCAGGATGCGTTCCCGGAGCACTGTCTGACCATCCGCAACGAGACGCTGGTCGAGAACCCCGCCGGGGGTTTCGTGGAGATTCTCGAGTTCCTCGGTGCCGCACCCGATCCCGCCGTTGCCGAGTTCTTCGGCGCGAAGCGAATCAACTCGAGTTTTGGACCTCCCGGCAAGAACGTCGGTGCCGTCGACACGCTGACGACGCCATGGGCCGAATGGGGTCTCAGCCGGAAGCATGCCTTCATCGAGGAGGCATCCGAGGCCATGGTCCGCTACGGACTCGCCGACGCATCCGAGTTTTCACTGTCTGCGTGGGAGCACGAGATCCTCACCGCACGGCGGGCACTGCACGACACCGTGGAAGAGGCAGCGTCGATCCTCATCGCCGGAGCCCACGACGATCTTCAGACCGCCACCGGCGCTGAGGCGTGGGAGGTGACGCCGCTGCCGGTCGTCTCGGCCGTCCCGCGCCGGGCGGATCTCACCCGTGCCGCGACCGAGGGTGTGGAGTTCGCCGTCTTGCTGGGGCCGGTGCTCCGGGAGATCGGCGGCCTGGACGTGGCCCGGCGAACCGTGGCGGAAGGTCTCACGGTGCTGCACGCCGGCGACGAGGCCCTGATCGTGCGCCTTCGCTAGATCCGGTTCTCGAAGTCCCGGATCTGAGCGGCAAGCTCGGCAACCGCAGCCCGCAGCGATTCGCGATCGCTGGTAGCACTCTCGCCCAACCGTTTGACGCCGCTGTTCAGGCCGTCGATGGATTCGCGCACGGTGTCGAGCTGCTCCTGCATCGCGTCGAGCTGCCGGTTTAGGGCATCGTGGCGGGCGGCGACGTCTCCACGGAGAGCGTCGGTGTGCCGCCGGGCCCGGACGTCCATCTCATGGCGCAGCGTGCCCGCCTGGATCTCACGGAGTTCGGTGAGACGGTTGACCAGCTCGTCGAGGTGCTGCTCCAGGGCGAGGACGTAGCGGAGCACGGCCTTGTCTGCCCGTCTCGTATCTTCGGCAAACGGACGCAGCAGGATGAAGAACGGTTTGCGCAGTGCGTTCTTGAAGCGCTGCCCGGCCCGGACGTTCTGGCGGCCGCGTCCGACCGTCCGCCGGGCATCGGCCCGGGCGGCGGCCACACCTTCGCCCTCAGGCTGTGGGGCTTCAGCGGGTTGTTCTGCGTCGGTCATCGTGATGCTCCCGGCGTGAGTCTCGCGCAATCTCTCCAGCAGCGAGCGAGTGCGTTCCGCCCTGGCCTCCGGACCATGGAGGCGGGCCATGTCGTCCCGGGCCTGGGCACCGACCTCGGCGGCGGCCGCCGGGTCCTCGACGATCTTGCGCATGAGCCCGGCGGCGTGGTCGGTGTCGGGCTCGGCCCAGCGGCACCCGACCGGGTAGGGATCGGCGCCGACCGGGACGCCGACCGGCTCCCACTGGATGAGGAAGCTGTTCTGGGGAGTCATGAACTCCAGGTTCCCGGAGTAGGCGGTACCGATCGTCGGTTTGCCGAGCGCCATCGCCTCCGCCATCGTGATGCCGAAACCCTCCGAGCGATGGAGCGAGATGTAGGCGTCGCAGAGGGCGGTGAGGGCGTTCTTGCGATCTGCCGGGAGATATCCGTCCATGAGGGTGATGTCGGAGCGGTCGGCTACCGCATGCCGCAGCCGCTCCAGTTCGGGCAGGTTTGCCTCGCCGTTGATCGACTTGAGAATGAGATGCGGTCCCTCGTTTGGCGCGAAGGCGGTGGTGAACGCCCTGACGGCACCCAGCGGATTCTTCCGCTCGAAGCCGCTGGCGAAGTCAAAACTGAACAAGAAGACGAACCCCTCCGGCATCCCGAGATCGGACCGGCTCAGGTCCGGCACCGCGGGAGTGGTCACGGTGAGGGGGAGGGCGTGCACCGGCTTGTCGGTCCGGGTGCGGACGGCGGTGGCGGCGAACTCACTGTTCATCCAGATCTCATCGACCAGGTCGAACGCGATCGGCCACCGGTCCGGGAACTCCTCGACCTCCCACGCCCAGTACCCGACGGTCGCCCGTCCCCCGAAGAATCGGGGGCCGATCGCTCTGGTGAACCGCTCCATCTGATCGGCGTTCACGGTGACGATGTTCACGTCGAACGGGGCGGTGGTGTCGGCAACCGGGGCTAGGTCCTCGAACTCATGGCCCTGTCGTGATGCGGTGCGGTCGAACGTCACCGTTGCCACCTGCTCACCGGCCGTCTCCAGGGTGGGGATCAACTGGCGGGCGGCCTCGCCGATCCCCAGCTCGGCGCGGAGATACCCGGCGAGGTTGATTCCCGCTCCGACCGGCGGAGCTCCTGAGGCATCGGCGTCGTCGCCGGCCGCCGGCACCAGGGCGTCGGGGATATCGGCCTCCACCCGCCCGTGCTCCTCGAGCCAGCGGCGGAAGCGCTCGGCATCATTGCCGCCGAGATCCGGGAACGTCTCGCGGAGGTCCCAGCGGTCGAGCCAGACGGCGTAGAGGTAGCGGCTCAACCAGGCCGGACCCTCGCCCGAAGGAGCAGACATCCAGTTCAAAAAGGCCGGGGTCTCCGTGATCGGGTGCGGCGGCAGTTCGGCGTCAGCGTCGAGTTCGGCCCCGCGGACCGCATCCCGGTAGAGGCGGCGCATCCAGCGGTCGACCGTGGTGCCGTCCGGGAGCGCAGCGAGTCCATACGGGATCGCGCTGACGTCCCGGTACCCGCGATCGAGCAGGGCGCTGCCGTATTGATCGCACAACGTCTGCAGCGCCGGGTTGTCGCTCAACAGGATGCGGGGCTGGGTGCCCTGGTGCTTGCTGAGCAGCCAGGGCCGGTCCGGGTCGTACCCGCTGAAGTGGAAGAACACGAGGGGATCGCCGTTCACCGTCCACCCGTCGGCGGAGCTCCCTGCGACGTCGCGGGTCGCCAGATTCCAGTAGGCCACGTTGAGCCCGGCGTCACGGACGATGGCGTGGTCGAACAGTCCGGGGACGAAGTCGATCCACCGCTGGTCGACGAAAAGCCCGGCCTCGGGTTGTACCACACAATCGCGGCGGAGCCGCTCCCACCACCATGCGAGGAACTGCTCGGCACCGGGCCCCACGGCAATGAACCCGAGGTTGTAGACGCCCGACTGCAAGATGAACGTCTCCGACGGATTGCGCCCGTCCCGAGGAATAGGGTCCGCCGAGTGTGGCGTCAGCACGATGCCGTGTTTGGCTGCAAGGTCGAAGATGTGCTCGAGCGATCCGAAGACCTGGATGTCGGGGTCGAGATACATCACCGGTTCGCCGAAACGATCGAGCAGCACCGACAACAGCTGCGGCTTGACCGCAGTCGCCAGTTCGATGACCGAGTAGATGAGCTGGAGGCGGCCGGCTTCCTCCGCATCGATGACGTCGGACAGGGTGACGATCTCAAACGGTTCGGTGGAACGGTCGAGCCCATCATCGGCATCGAGGATCAGCACGGTGAAGGTGGCGGCCGGGTGCTGCGCCAGGAACGAATCGGCGAGCACGCGGGCGTGCGCGAGGTAGTTGCGGGCGATGATGGTGCAGCCGTGCATGGGTCGCAGGCAGGGTACTCGGGCCGGCACGGGTGATCAGTACCCGGTCTTTCGATTCTCAGCATCCATCACGGATGACTGATGACTGATGACGGTTCCCCCGGCAACCGGCGAGCGGGTCTCCCCAATACACTTCTGGCTCGATGCAGCACCGTCCGCCTGCCGCCGAGATCCCGGACCAGCCGGGCGCCTATATCTTCCGCGATCGCCACGGCGAGGTTCTCTACGCCGGGAAGGCAAAATCTCTGCGGAAGCGTGTGTCCAGCTACTTCTCCCGCGACCTTGCAGTGCGAACCAGGGCCATGGTGGACGCGGCCGAATCGGTGGAGTGGATTGTCACCGACAACGAGGTCGAGGCGCTGATGGTGGAATACGCGCTGATCCAGCGCCATCGGCCGCGGTTCAACATCCGGCTCCGGGACGACAAGTCGTATCCCTATCTGGCCATCACCAGGTCAGAGCGGTGGCCCCGCGCCACTGTCATGCGGGGGAAGCGGCGGGCCGGCACTCAGTACTTCGGGCCGTATGCCCACGCCTACGCCATCCGGGAGACGCTCGACCTGCTGCTCCGCACGTTCCCGGTGCGCACGTGCTCGAACGCCAAATTCAACCGGCATGCCGCCCAGGGCCGTCCCTGTCTGCTTTTCCACATCGAGCGATGCTCGGGTCCCTGCGTGGACGAGGTCGACGAGCAGGCATACGGCGGGTTCGTGGGCGGACTCGCCGATTTCCTGAGCGGCAATAGTGAGCGGATCATCGAGAGCATGACGGCCGAAATGCAGGGCGCTTCGGATCGGTTGGAGTTCGAGCAAGCGGCCAGGGTGCGGGATCAGATCGACTCGGTTCGCAAGGCGCTTTCCCGGCAGGAGGTCGCGTCGCCGCGCCGCGAAGACTTCGACCTGGTCGCACTCGAGGAGGATGAGCTCGAGGCCGCGGTGGCCGTTCTCACTGTGCGCCGCGGCCGAGTCGCCGGCCGGATTCGGACGATCGTCGACAAGGTTGAGGAGGTCACGACCCCCGAGTTGGTCGCCCGTATGTTGAGCCAGCTGTACGGGGCGGATCGCCCGCCGCCTGAGGTGCTCGTCCAGGAGCTTCCCGACGACGCCGGGCTCTGGACGACCTGGCTGGAGCAGCGCCGCGAGGGCCGGGTGTCGTTGCGGGTTCCGCAGCGGGGCACCAAACGGCGGCTGCTGGAGACCGCCAGGGCCAATGCCCGGGAGGAGTTCGCCCGCCACCGGCTTCGCCGCCACAACGATCACAACGCGAGGGCCCAGGCCCTACGGAGTCTGCAGACCGCGCTCGGTCTTCCCGGCCCTCCGCTGCGGATCGAGGCGTTCGACATTTCGACGATCCAGGGCCGCGACACGGTGGGATCGATGGTCGTCATGGAGGACGGAATCCCGAAGCGCTCCGACTACCGGCGGTTCAAGGTTCGGGGCGTCGCCGGCCAGGACGACTTCGCCTCGATGGAGGAGGTAGTCCGCCGGCGGCTTACCGCGTACCTCGAGGAGCGGGAGCGGCCGGTCGAGGAACGGGGGAAGTTCGCCTATCCACCCTCCTTGCTGCTGGTCGACGGGGGCGCCGGCCAGGTATCGAGGGCGGCCGGAGTGGTGGCCGACCTCGGGCTCGAGATCCCGGTTGCAGGTCTCGCCAAGCGGATGGAAGAGGTCTACCTCCCGGCGGAGGCGGAGCCGCTCCGCATTCCCCGCGGCGAGGAGGCGCTCTACCTGCTGCAGCGGATTCGCGACGAGGCCCACAGGTTCGCAATTCAGTACCACAGATCCTTGCGCGGACGTCGTATGGTGGACTCGGTCCTGGATCGGATTCCCGGGGTGGGGCCGGTGCGCAAGCGTGCACTGCTCCGCCGCTTCGGTTCGCTGAAGCGGATTCGGGAAGCCGGGGTGCAGGACCTGGAGGAGGTCGTGCCGGCGGCAGTGGCGGCTGCCGTCCATGCGGCCCTCCATGAAGAGGATTCCTCCGAGCGAGGGGAGCGACGGTGATCGTTCGGGAGCGGCCCGAGCTGGTGGTCATCACGGGCATGTCGGGGGCCGGCAAGTCGACCGCGTCACGTGCCCTCGAGGACCTCGGGTTCTTCGTGATCGATAACTTGCCGGTCAACCTGATTGCCCGCGTCGTGGAGCAGGAGGACCTCGCCGAGAGTCTCGAGCCGCGGCGGCTTGCAGTCGCTGTGGACGTCCGTGGCGGCGTCAGCTTCGACGATCTCGAACAGGTGCTCCTCACCCTTGCCATCGATGGAGTCCCCACCACGCTGGTGTTCCTCACCGCTGAGGACGACGCCCTGGCCCGGCGGTATGAGGAGAGTCGCCGGCCCCATCCGGTGGAGGCGCCGACGGTTGCCGACTCGATCGCTTCGGAGCGGGAAAGTCTGGAGGACCTGCGCGGCGAGGCCGACATCGTGATCGACACGTCGGAGCTCAGCGTCCATGAACTGCGCGACCGTATCCAGGACGCGTTCGCCGGAGCTCGGCCGCCCCGGCAGATGAAGGTCACGGTGAGCTCTTTCGGCTTCAAGCACGGCGTGCCGCGCGTGGTCGACCTGCTGCTCGATGTCCGGTTCCTTCCCAATCCGCACTGGGTGCCGAAGCTGCGCAGCCTCACCGGCCGCGACGCCCCGGTCCGCGACTTCGTGTTCTCCCACGACGATGCCGGGACCTTCCTGGACCGGGTCGAGGAACTGCTCGGCTTCCTGGTGCCCCGCTACGAAGCCGAGGGCAAGTCCTATTTGACGATCGCGGTGGGCTGTACCGGCGGCCATCACCGGTCGGTCGCCATCGCTGAGGAGCTCGGGCGGTGGCTGAGCGATCAGGGCGTCGAGGTCGTCGTGCGGCATCGGGACGTCCTGAAGTGAGCGAGTACGGTTCACTGGTCGAGCCGCTGCTCCAGGAGATCGACCTCGACGTCGAGGGTCTCCACGTGGTGGCGATCGGTGGAGGCTCCGGTCTGGCGAGTGCACTGAAGGCCATTCAGCACTACACCGACGTAATCACCGCCGTGGTCACCGTCGCCGATAACGGTGGCTCCTCCGGCCGCCTGTCGCCGGACCTCGGCATCCCGCCCCCGGGCGACCTGCGCCAGGCCCTGCTGGCGCTGAGTGAAGAGTCCTCGGTTTGGAGGGAGCTGATCGCGTATCGCTTCTCCGCGGGAGATGTCTCCGGTCACTCGCTCGGCAATCTGATCCTGGCGGCTCTCGCCGACATCGGCGGCAACTTCGAGGATGCCCTCGACACCGCCGGCCGGCTGTTGGGTGCTGCCGGTGCGGTGGTTCCGGCCAGCGACGGGTTGCTCCAGCTCGAGGCGATCGTCGACGGTGACCTGGTCGTGGGGCAGACGGACGTCGGAGCGGCACGAGGCGAACTCACCGAACTCCGCCTGGCGCCCGATGGGGTCAGGGCGTCGCGCCGGGCACTCGACGCCATCCGCAGCGCCGATCAGATCGTCCTCGGACCCGGCAGCCTGTTCACCTCGATTTGCGCCGGTTTGCTCGTTCCCGGCATCGCCGAAGCGGTCAGTGCCTCGCCGGCACAGCTCGTCTACGTCTGCAACCTGGTCACCGAGGATGGGGAGACCCTCGGAATGGACGGCCGGGCACACGTGGCAGGACTCATGGAGTTCGGCGGCATCCGGACGCCCGACATCATCGTGGCGCATCGCGGACCCATGTCCGGACCGGGTATGGCCGAGCGGGTGGCGGTGGATCCCGGGGCAGTCCGCGAACTGGGGTGCACGGTCGAGATGGCAGACCTGGCCATCGACGGAGCAGATATCCCAACCCATGATCCCGCCCGGCTGGGCGCGGTCCTGCGGCGGCTAGCGTGAGTCTGGGCCAATTCAGGAGTTCCTCGTGACGACCTTCAGAACCCTCGACGACGTCCGTTCCGGCGGAGATTCCGCCCTCGACGGTGCGACGGTGCTGGTCCGGGCGGACCTCAACGTCCCGCTCGCCGGCGGGCGCGTCGTCGATGACTTCAGAATCCGATCCAGCCTCACCACGATCAACGAGCTCAGATCCGCCGGGGCCAAGGTGGTCGTCTGCAGCCATCTGGGACGCCCCAAAGGTGTCGACCCGGCCTTCTCGATGGCGCCGGTCGCGGCGCGGATGGCCGAGCTCGGAGGGTTAGCGGTCGAGGCGGCACCCGACGTGGCCGGGCCCGGAGCCCGCGACACGCTCGCCGCTGCCGACGCCGACACCGTGGTAGTGCTCGAGAACACCCGCTTCGAGCCGGGTGAGACCAGGAACGATCCTGCCCTGGCGGACGCCTTCGCTGCGCTCGCCGACCTGTTCGTCCTCGACGCCTTCGGGTCATCACACCGGGCCCATGCTTCGACGGTGGGCGTTGCAGAGCGCCTCCCGGCGTCGGCGGGACGGCTGCTCGAGGCCGAGATCGTGGCCTTCTCGCGTCTGCTCGAGTCTCCCGATCGCCCTTACGTGGTGGTGCTCGGCGGGGCCAAGGTGTCGGACAAGCTGGGCGTCGTCCGGGCGCTGCTCCCCAAGGTGGATGCGATGCTCGTCGGCGGAGCGATGTGCTTCACGATGCTCGCAGCGGAGGGGTACGACGTCGGCGGCAGCCTCGTGGAGGACGACCGGGTCGACGAGGTGCGCGACGTCCTTGCCGGACCGGACGGCGGGAAAGTGATGCTCCCTGCGGATGTGGTGGCAACCGAGCGGTTCGCCGAGGACGCGCCGGGCACGGTGGTGCCGGCCGGCGACATCCCGGACGGGATGATGGGGCTCGACATCGGTCCGGAGACGATCGAACGGTTCTCGGGTGTGGTTTCCGCGGCCGACACCCTGTTCTGGAATGGACCGATGGGGGTCTTCGAATGGGATGCCTTCGCCGGGGGGACCATCGCAGTGGCACGGGCCGTCGCCGCATCTGATGGATACACAGTCGCAGGAGGAGGCGACAGCGTTGCCGCCCTCCGCGCCTTCGACATGGAAGACGCCGTTTCGCACCTCTCCACGGGCGGCGGCGCCGGGCTGGAGCTGCTCGAGTCGGGCACCCTTCCCGGGATTGACGTACTGACGAGGTGAACCGATGACGCGCAAGGACATGATCGCCGGCAACTGGAAGATGAACACCAACCATCTGGAGGCGATCCAGATGGTCCAGAAGTTGGGATATCGGCTGGAACCGAGCGACTACGACAGGGTCGAGGTCGTAGTCTGCCCGCCGTTTACCTCACTGCGGTCCGTGCAAACGGTGATCGAGATGGATTATCTGCGGATCGCTCTCGGTGCCCAGAACTGCCACTTCGAAGAGGAGGGCGCATTCACCGGGGAGATCGCTCCCGCAATGCTGCAGAAGCTCAACGTGAGCTACGTGATCATCGGGCACTCCGAACGCCGCCAGATCTTCGGTGAGGACGACGCCACTATCGCCAAGAAGGTGAACGCGGTGCTCGCTGCGCAGATGACGCCGATCCTGGCGGTCGGGGAGACTCTGGAGCAGCGAGAGGCCGAGGTGACCGAGGAGGTCATCGGTGGCCAGCTCCATGCCGGGCTGGCCGGGCTCGACGCGACCACCGTCGGAAACCTCGTGATCGCATACGAGCCCGTCTGGGCGATCGGGACCGGCCGTACGGCCAGTGACGATCAGGCTGCCGAGGCGTGCCGGTATCTCCGCGACCAGATCAAGGGCCAGTGGGGCGAGGAGGCCGCCGAGTCGGTGCGCATCCTGTACGGCGGTTCGGTGAACCCCGGCAACATCGCCGGTCTGATGGCGAAGCGGGACATCGACGGGGCGCTGGTGGGTGGCGCGTCGCTCGATCCGGATTCGTTCGCCTCGCTCGTCCGCTACTGGGTGTAGCGGTCACCCGGCTTCCGGCTCTGAATACCTCATCCGGGTCGGCCAACCGGCCGAATCAACCGGCATGACCCGCATCGCACGTCCGGTGACGGTGGCAGCTGCTGCTGCCCTGCTCGGTGCGGCGTGCGCGTCGGCGATCGGGATCGATCCGCAGCCGACGACACTGGCAACGACCACCTCGACGACGGCGCCCGGCACCATCAGCGGGGACGGCTACGGCGGGACCGCTGTGATTGGATTGGGAGAGGTGGGGTCGCCGCGCACCCTCAATCCGCTGCTGGCGGGCACGGACACGGAGACCCTGGACGTCGTGCGGCGGGCGGTGGGAGCGACCGCCTATCGGGTCGACCCGGTGTCCGGAGCGCTGGTTCCTCATCTGGTGCTCGAGCTTCCCAGCTTCACCAACGGCGGCATCGTGGACGACGGCGGCGGGGTGGTCTCGGTCAACCTCCGGGTCGATCCTGAGGCCCGCTGGTCGGACGGCGCGAGGGTGACCGGCGATGACTTCGTTTTCACCTTCGAGGTGATCTCGGACCTCACCCTTCCGATCCGCGAAGACGTCCGATCCCGCTACGCCCATGTCGTGCCGGGCTCGATGGGGGCCGATGGGGCCGAGGTGTCGTTCCGGGCCCGGGCCGACACCGACATTCACCTGCTGTTCGACATCGTGATTCCGCGACACCAGATCGAGGGAACCGATTTCATCGCGGACTGGAACGAAGAGATGTGGGTCTCGGCGGGACCGTTCGCCTTTCAATCATGGGAGCCGGATGAGTTCCTCGAGCTGCGGCGGAATCAGGAGTACTGGGTGCGCGACGATGACGGTGACCTCCTGCCCTACCTCGATCGGGTGGTGTTCAGGTTCTTCGATGTCGACCGCGGCATCGATCCCCGTATCGAGACTTCGTTCCGGGGACGGGAGATCGACGTCCTGACCTTGCCGACGCCACTCGACACGATGGAGGACTACCTGCAACTGGAGAGTCGCGGCGCGGCCATTGCCACCGGACCGTCGGCGGCCTGGTACCAGCTCAACTTCCAGTTCGGCCCGAACAACCGGAACAGTGAGACCCTGAATCGCCACCTGGAGTTTCGCCGGGCCGTGGCGTACGCGATTGATCGGGACGAGCTGGCGGCGGCGCTCGGCACCCGGGCACAGCACGGATTCGTCACCGCCTACCGACCCGACCTCGACGACGAGCCGTGGTCGGTCTATGAGCGCGACGAAGAGCGGGTGGCCGGGCTCCTCTTCGAGCTCGGGGAACGGCTCGGGCTCGATCTGTTCGCCGGCGACGGGCCCCGTCTCGTTCTAACGGCTCCTGCCGCGAACGACGCGACGGTCGATCTGGCGGGACGCATCATCGTGATGCTGCGCGAAGCAGGGATCGGGGCCGAGCTGCAACTGGAGGAATCAGCGCTGTTCTTTGGTGCAACGATCGACGATGGCACCTGGGATGTCGGCGCCTGGACCCTGCCCGGTGGCACCGGCACCGCGCCGGCCATCGACGTCACCGAGTTCTTTGATCCCGACGGGCTGCCGTTCGTCGGCACCAACGTGTTCCGGTGGGGGACGATCGACTCGACCGTGCAGGACCCGATCACCAGCGAATACGCCGATCTCATCGACCGCTTGCGCGCTGCAATCGACCCGAACGAGATCGACCCGTTGCTGCTGGAAGCGGAACAAATGCTGGCGGAGAACATGGTGTTCCTCCCCATCGCCCCGGCCGGGCAGGTGGCTGTCGTGTGGTGGGGCGATGAAGTGACCGGGCCGGCGGTACACCCGCTGGCCGGTATCGCCTGGAACGTAGAGACCTGGCAGCGGCAGCCCGAGTAATTGCCGGGCTGCGCCCGGCAACGGAGATCAAAGTCCAGAGGTCAGAAGTCGGATTCCCGATCTCCGATCTCCGATCTCTGACCTCCTCTTCAGGACCGCTACCGTCGCGCTCACGAACGCACCGGAGGCACGCAATGACCACCAAGTTCGTTCTGCTGCGCCACGGCCAGAGCCAGTGGAACCTCGAGAACCGATTCACCGGGTGGACCGACGTCGGTCTGACCGCACAAGGTGAAGCCGAGGCGCGCGGTGCCGGTCGCCTACTCGCCGCCGAGGGGTATACGTTCGACCTGCTGTTCAGCTCGCTACAGCGTCGGGCGATCCTCACCGCTGACCTGGCCCTCGATGAAATGGACCTCCTCTGGATCCCGGTGGTTCGTCACTGGCGGCTCAACGAGCGGCATTACGGAGCGCTGCAGGGATTGAACAAGGCCGAGACGGCGGCGCTTCACGGTGACGACCAGGTTCACATCTGGCGTCGCAGCTACGACATCCCGCCGCCGGCGCTCGAACTCGACGACGAGCGGCATCCCGCCCACGACCCCCGCTACGCCGATCTCGCCCCCGACCTGCTCCCGGCAACCGAATCATTGAAGCTGGTCGTCGACCGCATGCTGCCGTTCTGGTACGACGCCATCGTGCCGGCATTGCGCTCCGGCCGGAAGGTGCTGGTGTCGGCACACGGCAACAGTTTGCGGGCACTGGTGAAGCATCTCGATGGGATCTCCGACGAAGACATCCCGAGTCTCAACATCCCGACCGGAGTGCCCCTGGTCTACGAACTCGACGAGGATCTGCAGCGGGTGGACTCGTACTACCTTGGCGATCCTGAGGAGATCGCCAAGGCTGCGCAAGCCGTCGCTGATCAGGCGAAGGGTTAGGGCCCGGTCACACTTGGCCGGCAACCGGCGAAGGGACTTGCTATCGGACCCTTCGGTGCCATACTTGCTGCGACGGCCTGACTTGTGTGCAGGTCGTCATCGATGAAAGGGACTCGCTTTGTTAGAGGGCATCGCAATCACGCTCCACGTGATCTTCTCGCTCGGCTTGATCGCGTTGATCTTGCTGCACGCGGGTCGTGGCGGGGGTCTCTCCGACGCCTTTGGCGGCGGAATGGGACCGCTAGGAGGTGGTGTGGGTGCATCGTCGGTGGTGGAGAGAAATCTCGACCGGTTGACGGTGATCGTGGCCGTGTTGTTTGCGACTACCACGCTCGCGCTCGCCTTTGTCCTCAGCTGAACTCAGGGCCGACCAGAGTCAGACGAGCGATCAAGATTCATCTCGAGGGAGGAATGCGGATGCGATGTGATCGCAGACCGTCGTGCGCTTCGGGCGGTAGGGCCGGAGGCTCTCCGTCTGGTTACGGCGGAACGCGCGTATTGCATTGCCCTCCCGAGCCTTCGGGCGGTAGTCTCCCTGGAGCATCCGCTCGGAAGCGGACCAATCACCTCGGCTGCGGCATGGGGCTCGCGGCGGGGTGAGAAGCTACGGAGGAGTTCAGTTCATGAACAGACGGAACTGGGTGCTACGCCTGGCCGCGCTCTTTGCTGTATTGGCATTGGTAGCGGCGGCGTGCACCGATGACGACGACGCCGACACGACGGCGACGACGGCGGCTCCGGCGACGACGGCGGCACCGGCCACTACGGCCGCACCGGACGACGGTGATGACACACCGACGACCACCGCTGCGCCTGCCACGACCGCTGCGCCGGCGACGACGGCGGCACCGGTGGATGAGGGAATCCCGGGCGTGTTTACCACCGCCCTCGTGGCCGACCTCACCACCAACAACTACTGGGCGTACGGTGACCCCGAGGCCTCGGTCCATAACGGATACGTGCTCGGCCAGTCGCAGCCTGCGCTGTACACCATCAGCATCCCCGACTTCCTGCACGTGCCCGTGCTGGCGGCCGGTGCTGCTCCCGACCTCGTCGCAGAAGGCGGTGCCTTCAGCGCAACCA
>CAZEHO010000010.1:0-9937 GCA_964511945.1 uncultured Acidimicrobiia bacterium
ACCGATGAACCTCAGCCCACTCCTGCACCTCATACACCCTTCCTCCTCGGTCCGATACGACCGAGGGTGGTCGTCGACCCCGTCAGTTCCACGGAACCGCGCAGATTTCGACCGGCCAGAAGTGCTCAGTATTCACCCGGCGTCGACAGCCTCTGGTGTCCACCCTGATGTAATGGTCTCGAGGAAGCCGCATCGTGTGTCGCCATGACGGGTCGGGCAGCACCGGCGGGAAGTTCATCATCGCTCCCCGGTCTTCGAAGATCGCCTCCGACGGGCGGACCCGGGTGGTGCCATGGATCCGCTGGTTGGCTCGTTTCAACCAGACAGCCAACTGGCGGTTGAAGTCGGTGATGTCTTCGAAGGAGCGGCCGGGCAGGAAGCTGGTCTCGAGATACCCGTTGGCTCGTTCCACCAGCCCCTTCGCCTCCGGATCGGCCGGACCGACCAGCACCGCTCCCATCCCGAGGGTCCCACGAAAGGATTGGAACTCGGCGGTAAGGGCCACTTTGCCGTGCCGTATCCGACCAATACAACCCTCCTGATCCCACACTGCTTTGCGGGGAACCGCCCCGAACCCGTCGATTACCTCCAGCATCCCGGCCAGGACATCATGAGCGGCTCGAGACGGCACCATCACAGCGCCGATCAGCCGTGAGAACCCCGACACACCCACCACCGTCCACAACTTGGCTGACTGGCCGAATCCCACCGGGATCCCGACGTCGGGCTGCCACAGATCCCACTGAGCCAGCTCACCAGGCCGATACCAGGTCCGCTGCGACGGATCCGGAGGCGCAAACAACGGACGCAACTCCGCTATCCGATCCCGCAACACCGTCATCCCCCTGCTCCAGCCAATCCTCTCCGCGATCACCGTCGCCGGCATATCCGGAACATCCCTCAACAGTCTCCGGATCTCCGGTTCCACTACATCAACGATCGAACCCTGCGGCTTCCGCTCATACTTCGGCGGCGTCTCCGAACGCAGCGCAGCCCGCACCGTATTGCGCGCCACCCCCAAACTTCTCGCGATCGTCTTGATCCCCAACTTCTCAGCCCGATACAGCCGACGGATCTCAGCCCAATCCTCCACGTCGATCAAACCCCAATCCTCCTGACCGGAATCCAGCCAGGATCGAACATCCAGCACTACCAGTGGCGGACCCGACCAGCAGAGGGGTCAGAATTCGGGCGGCAACAAGGGGTCAGTATTCACCCGGTGGCGACACCCCGATTGGCACACAGACATTGAGATGGTTCGTCGAGCTGAATCGGGTTCTGTCCGAAAGCGGATCTGTCTGGGTGGCCACGCAGCGCGGTGATGCATTCGGGTTGGAGCAGCGAGTAGACGACTCGATGAGAGAGGCGCTCGCTCAGGTGCTCTCGCCTGCGGATCGAGCCTCGACACATCTTGAGCTCGCTTGGCGTGCGGCCTTTGGCCGCAACCCTGATCCGTCGGCGGCCTACCGAGAGGCAGTGCGGGCTGTCGAAGCTGCAACCAAGCCCGCCATCTCTCCGCTGAACGACAGGGCAACCCTCGGAACCATGATCGCCGATCTAAGAAACGCGCCCGAGAACTTCACGATGCATCTCCAGCCCTCGGATGGCGATGGCATCCGACGTCTCCGAGAGATGTCCGAGCTGCTCTGGCACAGTCAGCACGATCGGCACGGCACCGATGATGACGACGCTCCCACTCACGCGGCGCAAGGAGAAGCTGAAATGGCTGTCCAGCTGACGGTTGTCCTGGTTGCGTGGTTCCAAGGACGACGGATCAATCGACAAGCGCCTGGATAGGACAACGCGCTCGCGAGCGGGCGATATGCGGGCGAAGAGCCGACTTCGCTTTTCCCACGGAGCCCTGAATGGAAAGAACCCCCTGCACAACAGGGGGTTCTTTCGGCTCCGGGGGTGGGACTCGAACCCACAACCAACGGATTAACAGTCTCTTCCAGCCAGTCTTGGCGGTGGGCGCTTTCACCCAAAAAGGTGCTTCTACCTGGGCATTTGCTCACCAGCGGTCTCTATTGGCTCACAGCGTTTCGCAGCCGCACTTGTCCTGGGGTTGTCCTGAGCCATGGATGCGATGCACCACGATTCCCGGCGGTTCGTGACCCGGCCACGCGCCCCGGTCAAGCTGATCACCCCTCATCTCCCGTCCAACTCTCGGCAACCTGGCCGGGGCCAACCTTGCCGGGGGTGGACGCGCCGTTCCGCCTGGAAGTACGTGTACAGCAAACACGCGTGGACCTGACGTGAGCCCGAGACACCCGCATCGGGCCCGAGCTACCCGGCCCCGCACCCCCCTGCCAAGCTGGACCAGTGTGACTCACTCGACTAGCTCGTTGAACGACCCACACTCGTAGCACTTGATCACCACGTTCTTGACCTTGGAATCTGGATCACCGTGTACGAGCGTGGCAGCACATTCGCCGCACTCCATCACCAGATTCCCAAGACCCTGGATGACAGGTCCGGGTGTCTTCATTCCCAGGACAGTCCTGGTGTTCGGTCTGGGTTCAGGAATGACAGTCAGGCGAATGTGGCGTTTCCCACCTTTGCCACGTCGTCGCCTCTTCCGTGACACAACTCGACCCCTAGATCAGGACCGCGCCAGCATAGATGGCTCTGCTCCCCAGTCAGACAGCAGCACTCCACGCACGGCAGCCACCGTTCGGCATCAGGCGCTGGGCCACAGCTTCTTGCGCAGCTCGAGGACGACCTGCTTCTGCGCGACCATGAGGGAGCGGAGCATCCGTTGCCGGCTCTCCAGCGTGCGGCCGTCGAACACGTTTTGGTGGCCCCGGCTAATGCCCACCAATAGGCGGTGTGCCATCCGGTCTAGCAAGTTGGAGTTGAGATTGGCCGGCCGCCGTGATGGGATTGCTCAAGCTACCCTGAAGTGTCGATGCTGTTGGTGGTGTCTGATGCCTTCAGCGACAGCTGTTCTTCTTGCAGGATTCGCCTTGGTGGTGGCGGCTTGCGGTGATAGTGGGGTAACGGACACCACGGGACCCCTTCAGACCACCATCACCATGACCACGACGACGACGACTCGTCCGGTAGACGGCACGCCGCCGACTCGCCCGGTCGACGACAGGCTGCCAACATGTCGTGATGTGGTGGTGACACCTCGGTCGGTGGACGAGACCGAGATCGGCTTGACGATTGGGGACGCCGAGACGGGGTTGGCTGATCTTCACGTCCTATCGACATCCGCCAACATGGTTCTACCGGAGCCTCCTCTTCTCAAGCGGGGTGTCAAGGAGGTGGTGTTGGCAGCGGTCGCTCATCGGGACGATTCCGGGGTTGCTACCATCGAGGTGGAGGCGGTCGATGGGGCAGGCAACAGGACGGTCTTCGAACTACACCACTTCACGGATTCCACAGCGCGGTTGTCGCTGAGAGTTGAGCGCCCGGATACGCCGGCGCTCGTCGAATCCCTGGAACTTCGGGGCTCAACAACGATCCTTGTCCGACGGCTTGGACCGAGCGGTGAGCCAGAGGACGCCGACGGCACCGGCCAGGCCGAGTTCGTTGTCGAGATGGTGGCACTGTCGCTCAAGAGCATCGATCCTGTCGTGGTGTTGGTGGGCGACCCGGGATGGGATGTGACCGTCACCCTCGATCCGGATCGACCTTCGACGGGACAAGCTGAGTTGACGGAGTTGACGGGTAACGGCCACTTCCTTGTGGACAGCTTCTTCGACGTGTTCTATCAGATCGAGCTCGACGGCAGAGTGTGGCGGGCAGATGACGCCGTTCCCTGGATGTCTGCGATCCCCGCCATGCCGCCGACCGGGGTGACATTCACCGACCCCACCGCTACTGAGGTGGAGCTCTTCCCTATCGAAGGCACAGCCGATCCCACCGGCGCTGATCCCACCGTCACTGGCGTGTTTCTCTCCATGGTCATCCACATCTTGGGTCCCCCAGCAACAGAACCGCCCCCAACCACGCAAGCGACAACCGTCGAGGTGACAGAGGCCAGCTACGAGGACCTGGAAGTGGGAGATTGCTTCAACGAACCCGGACCCGCCGACCCCGCCGATTGGGTCGAGATCGTTCCTTGCGAGCTACCCCACGACAGTGAAATGTACGCCCGCATACCCCATCCGGCCGGCCCGTCGGATCCCTACCCAGGTGAAGACGAGCTCTACTGGTTCGCCGACGAACCCTGTATCGCGGCCCTCGACACATACCTCGGGGTTAGCCCCGACACCGTGGATCTCAGCGATCTGATAGAGGTGCTCGGCTATTACGCCATGGTACCTGACCAGGCCAGCTGGGAGGACATCAGTGTCCGCGACATCATGTGTATTGCCTTCGCCTGGAACGAACACAAACTCGAGGGATCACTGCGAGATGCCGGTGAATGAACTTCAGCTCCAGACCAGGACCTGCAGAACCAGTCCACACCCGCGACCCGGACACTAGAGCGATCATGCGCGGCCACAGGTCAGCCCACCGTGAGAGGGGCCAGGGCGCGAAATGTCCCTTGAGCTGTCAACGCCTCGATCGTGACCTGGCCCGCGCCAGGGTGTCGATGGCACGGTGGAGCTTGTCCAGGTGACCGTCCGGTTCGGAACTCTCCCCTGAGAGTGGCAGACGGAACCGGGGCTCCCCGGGTCTCCGCGGGATGAAGAACTCCTCGGACCCTTGCAGGGGTCTTTCTAGGGTCGGGATTCGGGGGAACGCAGGTGGTTGATGGGTACGACGCCTACCGCTGCAGGGCTGCGCCAGGTTGTGGGGCAGTTCCTCTACGCGGAGATTGGGCGGGTTGATGCTACAGCTCGCTGAAGTGGGTGAAGCGGTAACCGGCGTCGGGTGGTGACCATTCGAGATCGAGGCCGCCCGGGTAGTCGATGGTGGTGCCACCTTCTTCTTCGCCGGCGGTGACGATGGTGACGACGTTGTCCCATTCCACCTGAGAGCCGGGAGTGTCACAGGCGTTGTCGGCAACGACCGAACCGACGATGCGTTGGGAGCTCTCCTCCTCGTTGGTGGCGAGATAGACCTGCTCGTGGGCAGCCAAGATTCCTTCGAGGCGCGCGTTTGTCTCTTCGGTGTTGAAGCTGATGGAGAGGTCGCGGCCGGCGACGAAGAGCAGGTCGCCGGTTTTGCCAAATCACGAAGGAGCCCATCGGAGAAGTCATCGACCGCCTTGACCCAATCGGCTGCCCTCGTCTCCCTTCCCACCCTCCCGCCATCCACCGAGTTGATCCAAACGATCACCTTGGGGTCGTCGTCCTGACTATCCAATCCGATTCCTTCAATCACATGCCTCGCCGTCACCAGCCAGAGCCGCCGATCAGCCTTGGAGACGTTGCGCGGAATCGGATCAGGTGGGAAGGCTTCACGATCCCAGCCACTGAGTGGAGAGCTGATCAGGAAGGCTGTGCCTGCTACTTCCTCGCCACCTCGCAAGTAGGCCAGAAAAGCAACGATGTCTTTCAACTCCGGGTGAACATCCGGCACGCTCTGGAGTCCATGAGCTGGGTGCCTCGGGACGTTTGACCTACCCGGGCCGCGAGATGATGGGCGACCAGCCGATGGCCCATCGCGGCTCTGAATTCTCCTGCACTTGTCCTGAGTTTGTCCTGACGGGCTGCGCCGTAGCCAGCCGAATGGCTGCGCAAGCCCGTGACCTGGGCCTTCTTCAGCTCCGGGGGTGGGACTTGAACCCACAGCCTTCGGATTAACAGTCCGCTGCTCTGCCGATTGAGCTACCCCGGAAAGGGTCGCGGCGGCAGCGTATCACGCACGACGCGCGACAATGGTCAGATGGGATTCAAGACCGGACTCGTCGTCGGCGGCGCGGTGGGCTACGTGCTCGGCGCCAAGGCCGGCAGAGAGCGCTACGACCAGATCAAGGACCTGTTCGGGCGCGCCATGAGCAGCCCTAGGGTGCAGAGCGTCACCAACAAGGGCAAGGCTGCAGCCGACCTTGCTGCGCAGCGGGTGCGGGGGGGCGTCGAGGAGACGTTGCACACCGCGTCGGAGAAGGTCCGCGACGTGGTCGACAACTTCGGGGGCGACGGGGACTGATCCCCTACTCCCCCAGGTAGCCCTCCAGCTTGCGAGCTCGTGACGGCTGGCGCAGCTTCGCCAGCGCCTTCGTTTCCAGCTGCCTGATCCGCTCGCGGGTCACCTCGAAGTGCTTGCCGACCTCCTCGAGCGTGCGGATCTTGCCGTCGGCAAGCCCAAACCGCATCACCAGCACCTGGCGCTCCCGCTCGTTGAGTTCCTCGAGCACGATCCGCAGGTACTCCTGCAGCAGCTTGAACGACGCTGCGGTGACCGGCGCCTCGGCCTCGGTGTCCTCGACGAAGTCACCCAGCGTGGAGTCCTCTTCTTCACCGAGCGGTGTCTCCAGCGACAACGGATCGAGTGCGATCCGACGCAGCTCGGTGACTTTCGACGGCTCGAGTTCCAGGTCGTAGGAGACCTCTTCGATGCTCGGCTCTCGCCCCAGCTCCTGGCTCAGGTTGCGCTGCACCGCCGCCAGCTTATTGATCGTCTCCACCATGTGGACCGGCACCCGGATGGTCCGGCCCTGATCGGCCAGCGCCCGGGTCACCGCCTGGCGGATCCACCACGAGGCATAGGTCGAGAACTTGAAACCCTTGCGGTAATCGAACTTCTCCACTGCCCGCATCAGGCCGAGGTTGCCCTCCTGGACCAGATCGAGCAGCGGCATCCCCCGCCCAACGTACTTCTTGGCGATCGACACCACGAGCCGCAGATTCGCCTCCACCAGGCGGCGCTGCGCCTTGTCGCCCTGACGGCGGGTCCGCTCAAGAATGACCCGCTCCTCCACCGAGAGCTCGGTGGACTTGGCGATCTTGTCGCCGGCGCGGCGGCCTGCCTCCATCTGCATGGAGAGCTCGACCTCTTGCTGGGCGTCGAGCAGCGGCACCCGCCCGATCTCCTGCAAGTACATCCGGACCGGATCGGAGACCTCGATCTCCTCGGCACCGCCGACCACGCCGTAGACCGCCTCGGGAGAGTCCTCTCGAACCTCGATGTTGGCGTGACGGAGCTTGTCGACGACATCGTCGAATGCCGTTGGGGGCGCCTCGATCTCCTCCAGCTCCTGCTGGATCTCGGCCATCATCAAGAAGCCGCGCTGTTCCGCCCGCTTCTCCAAATCGGCCAGGGCCTGTTCGACGACGTCAGTCACCGGGACTCCACAGCTCCCTCCTGCGGTTCTCCAACGCTATCAACTCTTGCAGACGCGATGAAGACTCCTCTGGTTGGCCGGCACGGTCGAAGCGTTCGATCTCGCGCCGCAGATCCGCAATTCGTGCTTCCAACGCACCCACCCGAACCCTTCGGCCCAGCTCCCCGGCATCCTCCGGCAGCGGCCGTTCGACAAACGCCAGTTCCTTCAGCAGCACCGCCGTCTCCGATGGATCGTCGCCCAGGAGCGACCCGAGATCGGGCGGCTGGCCCGGGTCGAGCGATTCGATCACCGGCTGTAACAACTGGAAGGCGGCAACGTGCTCGGGACGCCCGAAGGAACCTTCATCCAGCTCGATGCCCTGGAGCCCCGGATGGTTGGCCAGCATCAGGCGGAGCAATTCCTGCTCGGCCTTGTCCTGGCCGGTCAGCTTCTCCGGCCGCTGCGCCCGAGGAGCGTCCGAGCTCGGCTTCTCCACGGCACCTTCCACCGCCGGCGCCACCATGGAGGTGTCGACCCCGGTCCGGCGGGCGATGAACACCGCGTACTCGTGGCGGACCACGGCGTCGGGGTGACGGGCAATGATCGCCGCCGCAGCGCGGACCGCTCTTCCCCTCGCTTCGGGCTCGTCGAGATCGAACCGCTCCAACTCCTTCTCGAGGCGGAACTGCAGCAGCGGGCTCGACTCCTCAACGGCGTTCTTGATGATCTCGAGGCCGCGGTCGGCGACGACGTCGGCCGGGTCGCGACCGGCGGGGAGAAGCGCTACCCGCAGGTCCAGGTCGCCGGGGACGCTGCGCTCGAACCCGCGTAGGCTGGCGGTAACCCCGGCCTCGTCGGAGTCGAACATCAGCACTACCCGCTCCCCGAAGCGGCGCAGCAGGTCGAGGTGCCCCTCCCCCAGCGCGGTGCCGCAGGTCGCGACAGCGTTCTGCATACCTGCCCGGTGGAGGGCGACCACATCGGTATAGCCCTCCACCACGATCGACGTCCCGCTGCGGGCCGCCTCGGACTTCGACCAGTTGAGCCCGTAGAGCAGCCGTGATTTCTGATAGATCGCTGTCTCCGGAGAATTGAGGTACTTCGGGCCGTCACCCTCGAGCAGCCGTGCCCCGAAGCCGACCGGGTCGCCGCGCACGTCGAAGATCGGGAACATCACCCGGCCCCGGAACCGGTCGTACAGCCTTCCGGTCCGGCTCCGCAGGGCGAGCCCGGCGGCGATCAAGACTTCCTCAGAGACCTTCTTGCGCCGGAAGTGGCCGACCAATGCATCCCCCGATGCGGGTGAATACCCGAGTGAGAACTGGGTGACAACATCAGCGTCGTACCCCCGGCCCCGCAGATAGCGACGAGCGGGTGCCGCGTCGCGAGCAGAACGCAGCCGGTCCAGGTAGAAGTCCACCGCCTCACGGGTGGCGGCGATCAGGGCCTCACGACGGCTGCGCCGGCGCTGCTCGCCGGGATCCCGCTGCAAGGTGATCCCGGAACGCCGGGCCAACAGTTCCACCGCATCGCTGAAGTCGACGCTCTGCGTCTCCTGCACGAAGCGGAAGATGTCACCGCTCTGACCACATCCGAAGCAGTTGTAGAGGCCGCGGGCGGCGTCGACCGACATCGACGGAGTCTTCTCCTGATGGAAGGGGCACACGGCCATCACCGACCGGCCGCTGCGCTTGACCTTGGTGACTTCGGACAGCAGCTCGACCAGATCGGTGGCGGCTCGCACCCGTTCGATGTCATCTCGTCGGTATGCCGCCATGGCAATCGAGTGTAGGACCCCATGCAATACCAAGGACCCCCGGCGAACCGGGGGCCCTTGGGAGATAGGGAGGGGACTTGCTTACGCGGCGCGGCGGGTCAGAACGACGACACTGGCGCGCCGGGCTCCATCACGGAGCTGGACTACACGCTTGCGGTTACGCATCGCCTGGGGTTCCTTTGTTTGCTCTTCAACTTCAACCAACAGTATCAGGGATTAATCCCGGATTCAAGAGCATTTCATGTAATATCTTCTGCTATGGACGACCTTGATCGCAGAATCATCCAAACCCTGGCCGGAGATGCCCGCAAACCCCTTTCGCGTGTTGCTGAAGACCTCGATGTGGCCCAGACCACCCTGCATCAGCGAGTGCGGCGTCTCGAGGATCACGGCATCATCCGCGGATCTCGCCTGACGATCGACTGGGAGGCCGCCGGGCTGCCGGTGGTGGCGCTGATCAGCATCGAAATGACCGAGCGGGGCTCACTGCAACGGGCCGCCGACCAACTGACGGAGATCCCCTACGTCGTGTCGTGTTTCGCCATCACCGGCGAGTTCGATCTGATGCTGGTGGTCCGGGCAAAGTCATCGGAGCACCTCGGTGAGGTCCTCGAGGACCTTCGCAATCAGGGCCTCGGTCGCAGCCGGACCGTCGTGGTTCTCAACACCTTCTTCGAGTACCGCACTCCCCCCATCGAGGAGTGAGACGAGTCGGCCCCCGGATCACTCCGGAGGCCGAACCCGTCGAGGACTGCGTTGGCCTAGCGCCCTAGTGCCGGCTGAGACCCTGCCAGGCGTCACCACTCCAGGAACCGCCACTCCAGGAGGCACCGCTGAGTACCCCCTTGTTGCGGGCTTGTTTGTCGGTCGGCAGGGGGGATTCGGCTAAACGAGCGGCGGGGCCGTTCTTGCCGGCCCCGCCGTTGAGTTCTTGGCCTCCGACTACTGGTTCTGGGCCTCCCAGGTAAACGTCACTGTGGCGTTGAGCCCCTGGG
>CAZEHO010000010.1:10037-54519 GCA_964511945.1 uncultured Acidimicrobiia bacterium
CGCTGCCGGTGTCGTCGTCGACCAGCACAACCGTGCCCGCCGCGAACGAGTTGGAATCGTTGGTGGTGGTGTCGAAAAACGCCGCCCGCGAGACGCCCATCACGAGCAATCCGACCATGAGTAGCGCAGCGAAGGGTGAGAGGAGACGGGCCCAAGAAATCGCACGAGACCGCCTTCGTTGATCGTTGTCCCTGGTGAACATGATGTGCTCTTCCTCGAGATGCCTGATGTGACAGTCATCGACATCTCCGGCGCGCCGATCGAGGAGGGTTCCGGGAACGCCCGAAGGGACTAGTGCCGCGTCTGCAGCTCAGCGAAGTGCGTCGTGGAGGGCGAATCGACCGAAGGGATCGGGGTCAGACACTTCATCGGCCGGCTCGGAGTCGCCGAGCAGCGGACTCGAATCGTGCCCTTCGGCGGTTTGGGGATCCGGCGCACGTGCCGAAGCCGGCTCATTCCGCTCGAGGTGCTTGAGCCGCTCAGTGAGCGACGGCGCCGAACGGCTCGCTGCCCATCGAATCCTCTTCCCCCGCCTGGCCCTCACGAACAGCCCGAATCCGACCAGCATGACCCCGAACCAAGCCATCGGGTACCAGTCGCCGTTCCCCACCCAGGCGACGGGAAGTCCGACCGTCGGCACCAGCATTCGGCCGAAGCCTTCGACCTGTGATGGAGCGACCGGTGAGGAGTCCTGGCCCTGGTTGGCGTCGCCGGCCGTCAGGTAGGTGCCGTCGGGCTGGATCGCCGAGATCCGGTGGGTGACCAGCTTCTCCCCTTGGGTGAAGACGATCACCGTGCCGGGCCTAAGCTCCTGGCCGTCGTACGGCGCGGCGACGACGACATCCCCGGTACGGACCGACGGAGCCATCGAGCCTGAAGTGACGACGACGGGGCGCCATCCCCACAGCAGCGGGAGAAGAGCGAAGGCGAGGAGCCACAGAGACGCGAAGTAGGCAACACGCGCAAGAACACCGGCCAAGTTCTTGAGCGTCTCCACTTCGGGGTGGGTCTGCTCGGGCCGGCTGCGCCATCCGTGTCGGAGCGCAAGGCTCATCTCGTTCCCCTTGATCCGATCCGCCCCCCGTCACCCTGCAGTTCCGCGGGGCGGGTCGGTTCCTCCTGGTCCGTCGTGACTACTGGTTCTGGGCCTCCCAGGTAAACGTCACTGTGGCGTTGAGCCCCTGGGCGGCGTTGTCGTCCTGCAAGGTTGCGGTAATCCGGTACACCTTGGACTCACCCTGGGCTGCCGGTGCCCAGGTCCCGGCACCGGATGCGAAGTCCGTCGAAGCAGCGGCAAAGCCGGCGAGGGTTCCGCTGTAGTCGGTGGCCTCAGCGGTGAACCCGGTGCAGTTCCCGAAGGAGCCCCCGGTACCCCGCTCGATGGTGAGGTTCAGGTAGGTGCCGAGACCGGTTCCGGTCAGGTCACCCGCCGACACGTACTCCACAACATCGGCCGGGACAACGGTTCCGTTGTAGGTGACCGCGATGCAGGTCTGGCTCGAGTCACCGGGCTTCATGTTCGAAACCGAGAACATCGCGCTGCCGGTGTCGTCGTCGACCAGCACAACCGTGCCCGCCGCGAACGAGTTGGACTCGTTGGTGGTGGTGTCGAAAAACGCCGCCCGCGAGACGCCCATCACCATGAACCCAACAAGCAGCAGGGCGGCGAAAGGAGCGGCGATCCGCGCGGCACCAACCCAGCCCTTCTTGGACGTGGCGTTGCTGAGTTGCATGGATAACCCTCCGTGGTATCGCTAGGTGGAGAATCGGCTGCGAAAGCACACCCTTGAGAGTTTCTCAACGGTTTCGGTAGGGATTCACGAAGTGGAAGAATCGGTGTTGTGACACCTTCTCCTGCCCCCACCGGTAGGGCCTGGACACGGGCCGACCACGTCAGCCGCCTCTACCTGGATCACGACGTTGTCGTGGTCGGTGGTGGCGTCGTCGGCGCCGGAATCGCCCTGGATGCCATCACCCGGGGATTGAGCGTGCTCCTGGTCGATCGGGACGACTTCTCCTCGGGCACCTCGAGTCGCTCCACGAAGCTGTTTCACGGCGGAGTGCGCTATCTGCCCCAGTTCCGCTTCGGACTGGTGCGTGAAGGCCTGCGCGAGCAGCACGTCTTGGCCCACATCGCCGACTATCTGACCGAACCGTTCGACTTCGTGATGCCCATCTACAAGGGCCGGGGCTTTGCAGATGCACCTAAATGGGCGCAATTGCCTGTGATTTTCCCGATCGCGGTGCGCCTCGGGCTGTGGTTCTACGACCGCCTCGGTGGCCGCCATCACGCCACGGAACGGCGCAAGATCGATGTCGACGAAGTCAAACGCCGCTTCCCCACCATCAAGACCGAAGGCCTCCAGCACGCCCTGGTGTACCGGGACTACCAGACCGACGATGCCCGCCTCGTGATCGCCCTGGCCCGCACCGCCGCGGTGCGCGGTGCCACCGCGGTGAACCACATGGAGGCGACGTCGATCCGCCCCGTCGGAGACGGCTTCGAGATCGATCTGGCCGACCGTCTGGAGGGAAACACCTACACGGTGCGCGGCCGCACGGTGGTGGCCGCGACCGGCGCATTCGCACCCCCGAACAGCGAGGGAAGGGACCCCATCGGACTCGTGCTGTCGAAGGGTGCGCACCTCGTGGTCGACGCCGAGCAATTGGGCGTCGCCGACAGTGCTCTGGTGCTGCCCGAAACCTCCGACGATCGGGTGATGTTCCTGGTGCCGTGGCGGGGCCGGGCGATTCTGGGGACCACCGACACCCCGTACGACGGTGACCCCGCCCATCCGACCACCGACCGTGGCGACGTCGAGTACATGCTCGACGAAGTCCGGGCCTACCTGGACGTGCCGGATCTCGAGGTGAAGGCCGAATGGTCGGGGCTGCGAGCACTGGCATCCAAGGGCGGGACGGACACCGCGACGGCGTCACGGGCGCACAAGATTCGGGAGTTGAGCCCCGGGTACTTCCAGGTCGCCGGCGGCAAACTGACCGGCTACCGGGCGATCGCCGAAGAGGTCACGGACAAGGTAGCCAAGCGGATCGGCGCCAGGGCGAAGACCCGCACGGATCGGGTGAAACTGGCCGGCTCCGACGCCGACGAGGTGTTCCGCTGCCGACTCGACCGGCAGGCAGCCGACATGGGCCTCCCCGAGCACTACCCGAAGCGCCTGATTGAACGGCTTGGGGTGCACGCCGCCGGGGTGCTCGACATGATCATTGACGAACCCGCGCTCGGGGAGACGCTGGGCGACGGTTCCTGGACGCTGGCCGAGGTGGTATTCACCGTTCGTCATGAGTGCGCCGCAACCATCGTGGACTTCGTGCAGCGCCGGACCCGGCTGTCGTGGTTCACCCCGAACCACGGCCGGGATCAGGCCGAGGCAATCGGCCGGGTGATGGCAGCGGAGTTGGGGTGGGATGAGGACCGCCTGGCGTCCGAGCTACAGCGCCTGGAGGACGAACTGCAGGCGGAGGGGCTGTAGGTCCCGAAGTCCCCGAGGCCGGAGGCCGAGGGGGATGGGGCTCTGCAGCTCACCGCAAGGTGCGTGCCGCCTGCCCCTCCGGGTTCGCTTCGCTCACCCACCTCCCCCAACCCGCACCGGATTGGGGGAAGAAGTTATGGCTCACAGCACTCCCGCGAACTTCTCCTCGAGGTAGGCGACCAGCTCGGTGATCGCGACCCGGTCCTGCTCCATGGAGTCACGGTCGCGGATGGTCACGGCCTTGTCCTCGAGCGTGTCGAAGTCGATGGTGACCGCATACGGGGTCCCGATCTCGTCCTGGCGCCGGTAGCGGCGGCCGATCGACTGGGTGACGTCGATCTCGATTGCCCAGTAAGGACGAAGCAGATCGGCGACTTCCTTTGTCGTCTCCACCAGATCCGGCTTCTTCGACAACGGCAGCACCGCCACCTTGATGGGTGACAGGCGGGGATGCAGCTTCAGCACGATCCGGGTCTCGCCGCGCACCTCTTCCTCGTGATAGGCGTCGAGGAGGAACGCAAACGCGGAGCGGGTAGCACCGGCCGACGGCTCGATGACGTAGGGGAAGTAGCGGACATCCTTCTCCTGGTCGAAGTAGCGCAGGTCCTGGCCGCTCTTCTCGGCATGCGACTTCAGGTCGAAGTCGGTCCGGTTGGCGATGCCTTCGAGTTCGTCCCAGCCCCACGGGAAGTTGTATTCCACGTCGCTGGTTCCCGCCGAGTAGTGCGAAAGCTCGTCGGCCTCGTGCTCCCGGAGCCGCAGGTTCTCGGGATTCATGCCGAGGTCCTTGTACCAATTGATCCGCTCTTCCAGCCAGTACTCGTGCCACTGCCCCGCCTCTTCGGGCGGGCAGAAGAACTCGAGTTCCATCTGCTCGAACTCGCGGGTCCGGAACACGAATTGTCCGGGCGTGATCTCGTTGCGGAACGCTTTGCCGATCTGGGCGATCCCGAATGGAGGCTTCATTCGCGACGTGCGCTGCACGTTGAGGTAGTTGATGAAGATGCCCTGGGCGGTCTCGGGCCGCAAGAACGCCACAGCACCCTCGTTCTCCACCGGGCCCAGGAACGTCTTCAGCATGAGGTTGAAGTTCTTCGGCTCGGTGAAGGTCTCCCGCTGGCCGCAGTTGGGGCACAGCTCGGGATCATCGAGCTTGTCGAGCCGGAACCGGTTGTTGCAGTTGGTGCACTCCACCAGGGGATCGGTGAATGACGACAGGTGGCCGGAAGCCTCCCAGACGACCGGTGCCTGGATCACCGACGAATCGAGCCCGACGATGTCGTCGCGCGACAGCACCATTGACTGCCACCAGGCCTCACGCAGGTTGCGGAGCAGCTCGGTGCCGAGCGGACCGTAATCCCAGGCGGACCGGATGCCGCCGTAGATCTCGGAGGCCGGATAGACGAAGCCGCGCCGCTTGGCGAGGTTGGCGATGGTTTCGAGTGAAGACATAGGTACCTGCGTCGGGGAGATCGCGATGATAGGCGGTAGTGGAAGCGGTTCCGGTCGGGTTCAGGCCTCGAACGATTCGACCCCGCCGTAGCGGCGGTGACGCTGCGAGTACTCCTCCACCGCGGCCGCCAGATGCTCGGTGCGGAAGTCGGGCCACAGGGTCCCGGGGAAGGTGTACTCGGCATATGCCGATTGCCACAGCAGGTAGTTGCTGACCCGATGCTCGCCCGACGAGCGGACCACCAGATCGGGATCGGGCATCTCCGGCACGTAGAGATGTTCGGCCACCGTCTCGAGCCCGATGTCCTCGGGATCGATCTCCCCTGCCGCCACCCGTCGCCCGATCTCACGAGCCGCTTCGGCAATCTCGAGGCGCGACCCGTAGTTGAAGGCGAACGTCAGGTGCAACACCTTGTTGCCCAGAGTGAGCGCCTCGGTATCGGCGATGTGACCCCGCAGCCTGTCGGTCACCCTGGGATCGTCCCGGTCGCCGATGAACCGCACCCGGACGCCCATGTCGTTCAGTTCATCCCGGCGGCGCAACAGCAGGTCCTCGTTGAAGTGCATGAGGAACATGACCTCATCGTCGGGCCGTGACCAGTTCTCTGTGCTGAAGGCGTAGACCGTCAGCCACTCGATTCCCAGTTCGATCGCGCCGTTGACGACGTCGAAGAGGGCTTCCTCGCCGGCTGCGTGGCCTGCCGTCCGCGGAAGATCGCGAGCGTTCGCCCAGCGCCCGTTGCCGTCCATGATGATCGCCACGTGGCGCGGAACACTCACTCGACCACCGCCAGGCTCGCCAGCCTCCGCTCGAGGTGATACTCCAGGAACCGGCGGGTCACCCCCATCGCCTCCCCGGACATCGACGGATCGGCCTCCGGCAGCGCTCCGAGGTCGGCGCCGGCCAGCACGGCGAGGTACTCGGTGAGGCCCGCCCGCAACGCGACAGCACCGGGAGTGCGGCACCGCTCGCACAGTGCTCCTCCGGCGGCGAAAGCGAAACGGGTCACGTCCTCCGTGGTCCCACAGCCGGCGCACTCGGTCAGCGCCGGTGCCAGCCCGATTGCATCTGCAGTCTTCAGCAGGAACGACGCCACCAGGTCCGGATGGCGAGGCCCGGCCTCCAGCGCCTTCAGTCCACGCTGCAGCAGCAGGAACGCCCGGACACTACTTTCGTCCTCGGTGGTGACCGCGTCGATGACTTCCACCATCGACGACGCCGCCAGCACACGCTCCAGATCGGCCCGGAGACGGGGGAACGCTTCGATCACCGACACCTGCGTGATCGTGTCGAGGTTGCGACCCTCGTAGAGCACCAGATCGACGTGCGTGAAGGGTTCCAACCGGCCACCGAAGCGGCTGGTCGTCTTGCGAACTCCTTTGGCGACCGTTCGGATCTTCCCTCGATTGGGGCTGAGCATCACGACCACCCGGTCGGCTTCACCGAACGGGTACCCGCGCAGCACGATTCCCTGGTCGTTTCTCAGCCCCACGGCGGCCAGGGTACAGCCGGACACCGACGGAACCGGCCGTATCCTGAATGCATGGTTCGGATCCGCAACGCGGTACCCGAGGACGCCGCCGCCATGGCCGATCTCAACGTGCGCGGCTGGCAGCGCTCCTTTCGCGGTGCCGTCTCCGAGGAGGTCATCAACTCGCTCGATGCCGCCCGCCGACAGGCGTTCTGGGCGGAACACCTTCCGTCGCCGCCCCCGTTCTTCACCTGGGTTGCGGTGGAGGATGACGGCGTGATCGGGTTTCTCCACCTGGGCCCGAACCGCGACCGCGACCTCGACGCCGGCGAGATCCCCGAGGTGTACGCGATCTACGTGGATCCGGATCACACCGGGCGCGGGATCGGCACGCGGCTGATGGACCGGGCACTGGATTACCTGCGAGCCGGCGAATTCCATTCCGCCACGCTGTGGACCCTTCGCGACGTTCCCGCCACCCGCGGGTTCTACGAATCGGTCGGATGGCGCCCCGACGGCGCAGACAAGACCGACTGCTGGCAGACCACACATGCCGTCAGCCAGGTGCGCTACCGCATCGAACTCGATACGCAACTCGCGCAACTGTGTCAGACTTCCCGGATGCCGACTCCGCTGACCCAAGCCGAGCGAGACGAATTCGCCGAAGCCCATCCCCGCTGGAAGCTCGACGGCGAATCCATCAGCCGGACTTTCGCGTTCGCCGACTTCGCCGAGGCGATTGCCTTCGTCAACCGGGTCGCCATCGCCGCTGAGACGGCGGATCACCATCCAGACATCGATATCAGGTGGAACCGGGTGACCCTGGTGCTCTCGACCCACAGCACCGGAGCGTTCACCGAACTCGATTGGGATCTCGCCGAACAGATCGACGGGTTCTTCCTGTAGCGAGGTCAGCTCAAGGCGGCTTCGAGATCTCGAGCTCGATCGATCTCCCGCCGCGCTCCGAGGCGCTCCAGAACCGGCTTGCACTCCGCCAGTACCGCTGCAACACGATCGAAGAAACCGGCTTGCTCGTAAGTTTCGGCAAGTTCCAGACGGATCCGGGCGGTGTCCCACACCGCTCCGAGACGGCCATATCCCTGAGCCGCCTGATCGAGCAGAGCGATCGCAGCCGCCAGTTCGCCGGATGCCCGCAGCGCCAACCCCTCGAGCGCATCGGCGGCGGGGCCGAGTGCCAGCAGGCCGCCTTCGGCGGCGATGGCACGTGCCTGATCGATGAGCCCGGGAGCCTCATCCCAATCACCCGCCTCCGCCGCCACTTCGAGTGACGACTCCAGAATCAGCCCGAGGCGGGCCCGGCGGCGCCACCGCGATTGGGCCAGCAGCCTGCGGGCCTCGGCCTTCTCACCCCGCCGTACCATGATCGGAGCGACCCACTCGGCCCACTGACTCAAGGGCAGCGAATCCCGATCCTCGAACGATCGCCGCTCGTAGAGCGCCCGCAGCACGTCGAGGACTGCATCGGCCGCCATCTGCTCGCCCCGGTAAGCGTGAACGAGCGCGGCCACGGAGAAGGCGGGTGAAAGGAAGTCGGGTGGATCATCCCGTTCCTCGCCGAGCAGGTTGCGAGCGATCGCCAGGTCACGCCGCACCCCGTCCCAGTCGCCCAGCCGGAAGCGCGACAGAGCCCGCCAGCGAAGGCACTGCAGGGCCAGGCTCGGTGCTTCGGACACCGTCCGGGCGTATCCGGTGTCGGTCCAGTGCTCCGCTTCCGCGTACTCACCGAGATGGAACCCCACCCACCCCTGCATCGAGTAGGTGTCGCCGATCTCCCAGAGGTCGTCGATGAACCCGAGAAGCTCCAGCCGCCGTCGGGTGTGCCGCCGGGCGGTCGAATACAGCCCGCGCGGGATGTAATACCCGGCGACCGCATCGAGAGCGGCCGACTCCAGGTCGGGCCGCTCCAGCTCACGGGCAGCCGCCACCGCCTGTTCTCCGGAACGCAGTGATTCCTCGGGACTGATCAGATGGGAGCGGGGGTCATCGTCGGGACGGGGGAAGGCATGCTGCCAGATCCCCTGCAGCGTCAGGAGGCGCACCGCGTCCTCCGATCCGGGAGGGGTGTGGTCCATTCCGAGATGGAGATACCGCAGCACCGTTAGCTCATCGGGCCGGGTCTGCATGGCTCCGGACCACCGGACCAGCAGCTGCAGAGCCCGGGCGCACAGCCGGCCGATCTCCGGGTCGATGCCTTCGGCCACGTCGGCTCGGAGGTCGACCGCCGCCCGCAGCGACTCCCAGGCACCGTCGCCCTGATAGGCGTAGAAGAACGCTTCGCCGAGCGCCTCTGCGGCCCGAGAGGCCTCCAGCGACGTCTCCGCCAGCCGCTTCGCCTGACGGGCGAAGTAGCGGGCCTGACCCAGCGACACCCGCACCCGGGCCGATTCGGAGGCGGCCAGCAGCGCTTCCAGCGCCCGAATGCGAAGCTCCTCTGTCTCCTCGGTTCCGCCGACACCGCTGCGCAGGCCGTCGTAGGCAACCGACAGGTGATGCGCCTGGAGGGCCACCATCGCCCTGCCTTCACCGACCCCTTCGCCCAGCCACTCGGAGACGCTGGTGTGAAGGTCGCTGCGGTCCCGCCGCGCCAGGGTGTTGTAGGCGACCTCTCGCACCAGAGCGTGCTTGAACCGGTATTCGCGCTCGCTGGAGAGGACCGAGTCGGTCCCGGGCAGCGCCAATTCCCGCTCCTCGAGCCGGTCCAGGATCCGGGTCACCTCGTCACGGTCGGCTCCGAGCAGATGGGCAGCGGCACCGATCCAGAAGGTGCGCCCGATCACCGCCGCAGCCTGGAGCACGCGCTTTTCGACGGGGTCGAGAAGATCGATGCGGGCCGAGATCACCGCCTGGACCGTCTGCGGAATCTCGAGCGATTCGACCGGCCCGGTGACTCTCCACGTATTGCCGTCGCGAACCACCGATCCCTGGTCGATGAGCCCGCGGATGATCTCCTCGATGAAGTACGGGTTCCCATCGGCACGATCGACGATCTGGGAGCCGAGCGACCGCGCCGGCTCGTTTCCCAGGTACCAGTCGATCATGCCCATCGCCTCGTCGGTCGTCAGGGGGTTCAACGTGAGGATGGTGACGTTCGACCGGCCGCTCCCCCACGACGGGCGCCGCTCGAGGAGCGCGGGGCGCGCCGGGCACATGAACAGCACCGGACCAGCAACCCGGTCGGTGAATCCCTCGAGCACGTCGAGGAACGCCGGGTCCGCCCAGTGCATGTCCTCGATGATGATCACGAGCGTTTCGGACGCTGCCATGCGGCCCAGCAGCCAGATCCAGGCCTCGCCGATCACAGCCCGAATCTGCGGCGCCGGGAGCGATGCGAACGACCCCGGTTCACTGAGCCCGGCCGCGTATGCCAGCACCTCCGCTGCGGAATCGGGTGCCGGTGTGTCGGTGGTGGAGAGCTCGTCGACCAGGCCCCAGACCTTGGCGGCGGCCTCTGCCGCCGCATCCTCGTCATCGATACCGGCCGCAGTGGTGAGAATCTCGGCGAGGGCTCCGAGAGCGACACCCTCCCCGTAGGGGCGGCAGCGACCGAACAGGACCCGCGCCGGAGAGCCGGCACGTTCGGCGCGGGCGGCGAACTCGGCGGTCAGCCTGCTCTTGCCGATGCCGGCCGGACCAATCATCGTGACCAGCTGGGGACGCCGGTCGGATTCGACCCGCGTCAGGATCGACGAGAGCGACGTGAGTTCGTAGTGCCGGCCGGTTATCGGTGCCCGGCTCGGAGCAGCCTGCTGCCGGTCGGAATCCGCCGCGCCGATCACTTCGAAGGTTGGCACCGGGGCACTCCGGCCCCTGAGGTCAACCGAACCGGCCGGCCGGAAGCGCCAGTTCCTACTCATCCGGGCCGCCGCACCCGACACGAGCACGCCCCCGGGGTCGGCATGGCCGGCGAGGCGGGCGGCGACATTGAGTGCATCCCCGGTGAGCGCACCGAGGGCGACGCCGGCGGAGCGGACAACGACCTCACCCATGTTCACGCCGATCCGCACGTCGAGGGAGATCCCATGGCGGGCGAACTCGCCCCGGTTCAGTTCGTCGAGGCGCCGCAACATGCGATCGGCCGCATCGAGCGCCCGATCGGGATCGTCCTCGTGAGCCACCGGAAGGCCGAACACGACGAGGACGGCGTCGCCCACGAACTGCTCGACGATCCCGCCGACCGCCTGAGCCTCCAACCGCATCGCATCGAAGTACCCGGACATGAGCGCCTGGTGGGCCTCGACGTCGAGACGCTCGCCGACCGAGGTGGAACCGACGAGGTCGGCGAACAGGACCGTGACGGTCTTGCGCTCGGTGAACTCCTGCCCAAACGGCATCCGGTTCCCGCAACTGGGGCAGACCTCGGCACCGGGCGGCACCGTGGCACCGCAGGAGGCACACGCCGCGCCCAGTGGGCTGCCGCAGCCGGAGCAGAACCGGGCGTTATCGAGGTTGTGGAAGTCACATGAAGGACAGACGACGGCCATAGCGGTTGGAGTCTATGGGAGATGAGTCTTCAGATGTCAGTCTTCAATTCGCAACTGGGTCACATCCCGAGGCGGTCGATGATGCCGGGGCGTTGCTGCCAGTCCTTCTCCACCCGGACCCGGGCTTCCAGGAACACCTTGGTGCCGAGCAGCGTCTCGATCTCCTCACGCGCCTCGGTGGCGGCGGCTTTGATGACCGATCCACCCTTGCCGATCACGATGCCCTTCTGCGAGTCCCGCTCAACGATCAAGCGGGCATCGATCCGAAGCACCCCGTTGTCCTGCTCCTCGATCTCCTCGAGGACAACCGCGAGAGAGTGCGGAAGCTCGTCACGAAGCCGGGCAAGGAACTTCTCCCGAATCAGCTCCGAGATCAGGAACTCCTCGGGCTGATCGGTGACCATCCCCGGTGGGAAGAACGCCGGGCCTTCCGGCAGGACTGCGACCAGCTCTGCAACCAGCGGATTCAGGTTCTCCGATTCGAGCGCACTGATCGGCACGTAGGCCACGAAGTCCCACTCGCCGGCGTCGCCGAGCTGCGCCGCCACCTGGTCACGGTCGGCGATGTCGACTTTGTTGACGACGACCACGGTGGTGACGCCGGCTTTGCCCAGGCGCTCTGCGATCAGGCGGTCACCGGGACCGATCTTCTGGGTCGCATCGAGCACGAACACCGCTGCATCGGCCTCCGCCAGACTGCCGTCGACGAGCCGGTTGAGGCGCTCGCCCAAGGCAGTTCGGGGCCGGTGCAAACCCGGCGTGTCGACAAAGACCAGCTGCGCCTCATCGGTACTGAGGACGCCGCGGATGGTGTTGCGGGTGGTCTGCGGCCGGGGCGAGGTGATGGCGACCTTCTGGCCGACCAGAGCGTTGACCAGAGTCGACTTCCCGACGTTGGGCCGTCCGACGACCGAGATGAAGCCGGACTTCACAGTGTCCGGACCCGGACCTGTGAGATGCGCCGCCCCTGTACCCGATCGGCGGTCAGGGAGATCCCGCCGTGCTCGAACGACTCACCCTCCCGGGGCACCCGACCGGCCAGACCGAGCAGCAAGCCGCCGACGGTGTCCCAGTCGTCACCGGGCATCTCGGAGCCGACCAGGTTGGAGAGGTCGTCGACCGGCAGGCGGGCATCCACCAGGAACACGCCTTCGCCGAGCGCGGTGACCAGCGGCTCCTCGACGTCGTACTCGTCGACGATCTCACCCACCAGTTCCTCGATGAGATCCTCGATGGTGACGAGACCGGCGGTCCCGCCGAACTCGTCGACCACGATCGCCAGGTGGACCTTGTCGGCCTGGAGTTCACGCAGCAGTTCGGAGACCCGCTTGGTCTCGGGCACGAAGTAGGCACGTCGCATCAGTTCGGTGACGCCCTTCGCTCCGGAGCCCTCGTCGAACAACTGCAGGAGATCACGGGCGTACAGCACGCCGACGATGTCGTCGAGGCTCTCGCCGGTGATCGGCACCCGGGACCTGCCGGCTTCGATCACCACATCGAGCGCTTCGTCCGAATCGGCGGTGGCGGAGACGACGACCATGTCGGTGCGGGGCACCATGACCTCGCGGACGATTGCATCCGTGAACTCGAGGACCGAGCTGATCAGCTCGTACTCCTCCTGGTCGTGTTCGTCTTCCTCTTCATCGTCCTCGTCATCGTCGTCTTCCTGCAACAGGTCGGTGGCCCGCTCGCCGAGACGGATCACCACCCGCAGCATCAGAGCAAACCGGTAGGCCGGGAACCGAGGGCGAGCCCTTCCCCAGCCGCGCGGCAGCGTGTCGCCGAACAGGACGAGCAGCACCCCGAGACCGACCAGCGCAGCGGCCAGTCCCCAGCCGGAGATCAACGCCGCCACCGCCCAGGTGGCGGGAATGGCGGCCGCAACCAGCACCGCGGCGTGCACGACGCCCAGTGCGGGCTGCAGTGCAGGCCGGTCCTCGAGGAGGTCGGCCACGATGCGAGCCCGGTGATTCCCCTCGGCGGCATCGTGAAGGGCTTCCGCCCGGGGAGTACGCACGAGCGAAGCACCACCGAAGCGCAGGGCGGCTCCGAAGAGCAGGAACACCAGTGACAGTGACAACGCCAGGATCGTCACTGCAAGGACCGTCCGATCATCGCCAGCAGTTCATCCTCCCGATCTTCCATGAGTTTCGCGTTGGAATCGTCGTCGTGCTCGTATCCGAGCAGATGCAGGATCCCGTGGACCACCAGCAGGAACATGAAATCGTCAAACGGGATCCCCTCACGTTCAGCCCGGCGGCGGATTTCGGTGGGGCACAGGAACACGTCGCCGAGGGTCAGAGGCGGTTCGTTGGCGATCGGTGTCGGGATCGCTCCGGGCTGGAGATCCTCGAGAGGGAATGCCAGCACGTCGGTGGGACCTTCCCGGCCCATGAAATGGCGGTTGTATTCGGCGATCTGATCCGGCGTGGTCAGGATCATCGACATCTCAGTGGATGCCGGCAGCCCCTCCTGGGTCAGCACCAATTCGGCGAAGCTCCGCAGCGCCGCCGCATCGAGGGGTTCATCCTGCTCGTCGCTGAAGAAGATGATCACGCCGGCTGGGTACTTTCGACGGGTCCGGGGAAGCCCGGATACGGGATCCGGGTGTGGTAGTAGCCGATGAGCGTATCGACGAACATCTCTTTGATCCTGGTGAGCTCACCGAAGGTCATGTCGGATTCCTCCAACTGACCGTCTTCCACCTTCTCGGCGATGATCTGTTCCACCAGCTTGCGCAGACTGTCGCTCGTCGGATCCTCATTCTGCACCATGGACCGGGCCGCAGCCTCGGCCGCGTCGGACAGCATGACGATGACCTGTTCCTTCGTCTTCGGCTTGCGCCCGCGATGGCGGTAATCGAGCGGGTTGATGTCGTCGCCGTAGAGGTCGAGCGCCTTGTGATAGAAGAAACGCATCAGGCTGGTCCCGTGGTGGGTCAGGATGCCCTGGGCGATGTCGGGCGGGATCCGATACTCCCTTGACAGCCGCAGGCCCTCGGCCACGTGCGTACGGATGATGGAGGCCGATTCCTCCGGCGGCAGCTGGTCGTGCGGGTTCGACACACCAAACTGGTTCTCGACGAAGTAGCGGGGTGCGGTCGTCTTCCCGAGATCGTGGTAGTACGCCATCGCCTGAGCCAGCAGCGGATTGCCCTCCACCGATCGTGCTGCCTTCCCGGCCAGGTTCCCGACCATGATCGAGTGATTGAAGGTGCCCGGCGCCTGTTCCTCCAGAGCCCGCAGCGCGGGGTGGTTCCGGTCGGTGAGGTCGAGCAGCGTCTGCGTCGTCGTGATCCCGAACAGATTGGCCAGGAACGGCATCAACCCGAGCGCGACCACACCGGATGCCACGCCGATCGTGGCGCCCCAGATGGTGGACATGACCACCGAGTCCGAGCCATAGAAGTACCACGACAGCGACAGTGCCAGCGGGATGTGAATCGCCGCACTCACGGTGACCGCGACGCCCAGTTGGAAGCGGCTGGACACCGATGACACCATCGGAATCGGTGCCACCGCGGCGATCGCGGCGTAGATCGCCATCGCCGGATCTGCGGTTGCCAGGGCTGTGAACACCGTCACCGGCACGGCCACCAGCAGACCGACCCGGCTGTCGAACAGCGACGCCGCCAAATACCCGAACAGCGCGGCCGGCACCAGGAAGCCGAGTTCGACCCGGTCGCGTGTCACCAGTTCCGGAATGCGCGCCGACAGCGCCGCCAGAACTAGCAGCAGGCCGAACAGGGCAACGAGCTTGGTCTGGCGCCAGTACGCCGGCCGCATCCGCCAGAGGTAGAAGAGCGCCAGCAACACAACGAGCAGCCCGGCGAACGCGAGCGGGCGCAAAGGCGGCGGCTCTTCGGTGGGAACCAGCAGTTCCAGATCGTTGATCGCCTCGAGTTGGACGTCGGTGAGGCGCTCACCCGCCCGCACGATTGCCTCACCGGGGATGAACACGACGGTGACGTCGCTTACCTCGGCCTTTGCCGCTTCCCGGGCGAGTTCGGTCGCCGCATCGTCGCGCACCGAATTCGCCTGCAGTGAGGTGGCCACCAGATCGGCCACGGCGGCCTCGGCATCGTCGCGCTGACTCTCGGGCAGGGTGCGCAGCAGGATCAGCTCTCGAGGTTCGGTGACCAGGGCGGCCCTGATCTGCTCGAGTTCGGTAGAGCGGATGCCCGCCTCCAGCAGCTCACGTGCCTGGTCGAGAGCCTCCTGCTCCACGAACAGGAACAGCGGCTGTTCGCCGAACTCGACCCGCTCGATGTCATCGTTCAGGATGTCGACGAGGGTGGTGATCGTCTCCACCTTGAGCAGCGGTTGAAGCTTGCGCAGTTCGGAGATCTGGAACTCACGCGGCGGGGGCGGTGGGAGCGTGGTGGTGGTCGTCGTCGAGGACGTGGTCGTCGACTCGGCCACGGTGGTCGATGTCGTCGACGACGAGGTCGTGGTGTCCTCGTCGGCCTCTCCGTCGGTAGCCGCCTCGGTCGTCGTGGTCGTCTCGCCCTCGGAGGTAGTCGTCTCGGCAACGGTGGTGGTCGTTGTCGTCGTGGACGACGTAGGGGCAATGGTCGACGGGGTGATCGCGTCGGGATCGATGTCGGGGATGTCGAGCGGCTCCGCCGTGAGTTCGGCGTTGGTGAAGAACTCCTGGATGCTCTCGAGGACCGCGTTGGTGGCGTCGGTGTCCTCGGTGTAGATGTCGTCGACCAGCGCCGCGGCTTCGATCCGTGCCTGGTCGGTCTGGAACTCATCGGTAACCGACACCTGCCGGGTCGCGATGAACGTGTCCGGTGCCGGCTGACCCGACACCAGCTCAACCGGCGGGATCTCGTCGGCGTGGCCGACCACCAAAGCGAGAACGGAGAAGACCACCGTCAACGCGAGCACGACGGCTCGAACCACCCCGGACGCACGCGCCGAGAGCCTCATTCGTCCTCCGCAGCCTGCTGTTCGTAGAGACGGTAGGCCTCGACGATCGAGGCGACGATTCGGTGCCGGACGACGTCTTCGGCAGTGAGTTCCACAAAGGAGACTCCAGTGATGCCACCGAGCACGTGACGGACCTGACGCAGGCCGGAACCGCGCCCGGACGGCAGGTCGATCTGGGTGATGTCTCCGGTGACGACCATCTTCGAATTGAAGCCGAGACGGGTGAGGAACATCTTCATTTGCTCCGGCGACGTGTTCTGCGCCTCGTCGAGCACCACGAAGGAGTCATTGAGGGTCCGGCCCCGCATGTATGCCAGCGGAGCGATCTCGATGGTTCCCCTCTCGACCAATCGCTGAGTTTCTTCAGGTCCCAGCATGTCGAACAGCGCGTCATAGAGCGGCCGCAGGTATGGATCGACCTTGGCTGCGAGATCGCCCGGGAGGAATCCGAGACGCTCGCCCGCTTCGACTGCCGGCCTGGTGAGGATGATTCGGCTCACCGCCGCGGTGGAGAGTGCCTCGACGGCGAGAGCCATCGCCAGGTACGTCTTGCCGGTTCCGGCCGGCCCCACCGAGAAGGTGACCGTATTGCGGCGGATCGCATCGAGGTACCGCTTCTGGTTGAAGGTCTTGGGCCGGATGATCTTGCCCCGGCCGACCGCAACTCCGTCGGTGAACACTGCCGATGGGCTGGCAACGTCGGACTTCACCAGGTCGACGACCCGGCGAACACGATCCTCGTCGAGCCGCTGGCCGTCGCGGACCAGAACGAGCAACTCCTCCAGCGCCGTCTTGGCCAGGGAACGATCCTCGTCCTCTCCGCTGATGGTCAGCTCGTCACCCCGGGCCACGATCCGGACGCGCGGGAACGCTTCCTCTATCAAACGGAGGAACACATCGCGCTCACCCAGCAGCGCCAGCATGTGGTGATCGCCGGGGACACGCAGCTTGGCCTCATCGAGGGAAGCGGGCGTCAAAGAAGGCCTCGTTCCGAGGGACTCATCGAGAGGGCGCCAGTATACTCTGGGCGGCTCAGCCCCCGGACCACGAGGAGTCCTACCCCTCTTCGGTCAGGCCCAGTTCGGCGAGGCGCTCGGCGAATGCTTCTTCCGACTGATCCAACAGCAGCGCCAGCATCCGCAGGTCGTCCCGGCGGATCGTCAAGACACGTCCGTTGAAATCCTGGCGCATCATCTGGATCGCACGCAGGAAACGATCGAAGATCTCAGCTTCGGTCCCGGTCAGCCGCTCCATGGCATCAAGATCGATCGTGATACCGCCGGCCGGAATCGAGGCCAGGGTCCGCTCCCCGCTCTCCTCCTGCGGGAGGAACTGGGTGATCGGCACCTGGAAGAAGGCTGCAAGGCGGTGGAGGCGAGGCAGCGACAGGCTTCGCTCACCGCGTTCGTATGCGCCGACGACCGCAGCCTTGAACTCACCCGAGCTCAGACGTTGAACGTCTTGGAGCGACAGGCCGCGCTGCTTGCGGATCGTCCGCAGCCGCGCCCCGACGAGGTCGTTATACGTGGGCGTCACTCCCAATCCAACTCCTCCGACTCAGCAGCGCTCTCACGAACAATACCGATGGAGAACGCTCTGTGTGCACATCCTAGCCACACTTCGCAGTGGGATGCCAGCACCAATCGCGGTCGCCGACCACTCATGGTGAAGGGTGCATGTGCAAACACACCACCGCTGCAATCACTTGTTGCGGCGACGGCGCTTCGGTTCGGTCGGCTGCTCGCCCACCAGGTCGGCGTAGGCCCGGAGAGCGTCCTCGGCGTCGGCATCCAGCTTGACGGGAACATCGACTCGAACGTCGACGAGCAGGTCGCCGCGTCCCCGCCGTCGCAAGCGGGGCATGCCCAGGCGCGACAGTTTGAACACGGACCCGGGCTGGGTCCCGGCCGGGATGTCGAAGTCGAGATCGTCACCGTCGACGGTGGGCACGGTCACCGTGGTCCCCAGCGCAGCTTCGGCGAATCCCACCGCGAGATGGTGCACGAGATCGGGTCCGTGGCGCTCGAAACGATCGTCCGGCAGCACCGAGATCTCAACGTAGAGGTCCCCCGGCGGTCCACCCGCCTCACCGGCCGCACCCCGCCCTGGAATACGCAACCGGGAGCCGTCCTCGATGCCGGCCGGGATCTCGACGGTGACCGAACGGTCGTCGACCACCGATCCGGCTCCGCTGCACTCGGGGCACGGAGTCACGATGACCTGACCTCGCCCCCGGCACTTGTCGCACGGGGCCACCGACATGGTGGTTCCCAGGAAGGTCTGGCGGGTCACACGAACCGCGCCCTGACCGGCACATCGATCACACGTTTCGAGCGGCTCACCCGGCTCGGATCCGCTACCACTGCAGGCTGCACACACCACGGGAGCCCGGAAGGTGACTTCACGCGCCGCATCAGCGGCGGCGTCGGCGAGCGCCATGCTGACCCGGGTGATCACGTCGGACCCCTGCGCCGGACCGGCCTGCTGCGCGCCGAAGTTGAACCCGAAGCCGGCACCGAAGAACCGCGTCAACAGGTCGTCGATCCCACCGAACGACGAGAACAAGTCGCCAAGATCAACCTGGCCGCCACGGTCGTAGGTGGCTCGCTTCTGTGGGTCGCTCAGCACCTCGTAGGCCTGGGCGATCTCGCGGAACCGGCCTTCAGCCTGAGGGTCGTCGGGGTTGGCGTCGGGATGCGTCTCACGGGCGAGCCGCCGGAAGGCCTTCTTGATGTCGTCCTGGGAGGCGTCGCGTGAAACCCCGAGCAGTTCGTAATAGTCGGCCATCTCAGGCGCCCGACTGGTCGGTGAGCGCGTCGCTCACTTCTTCGACGACCTTGATGTTGCGCTTGTAGTCCATGCGCATCGGTCCCAGCAGACCCATCCGACCCGCTCCACTGCCGATCTCGTAGCGGGTGGAGATCACCGCGAGGTCATCCTCGCCGGCCTCCAATTCCCGGCCGATCCGCACCGTTGTCTGATCTGAATCGGCACCAAGCAGACCGAGCACCCCGGCCTCGTGGTCGAGCAGGCCGAGGATCCGGTGGAGCGTGTTCATGTCCTCCCAAAGCGAGAGAAGGTGGCTGGTCCCACCGACATAGACCTCCCGCTCCCCCTTTGCGGCACCCGAGATCGCCATGTAGACCGCCTCGACCAGGTCGAGCGCAGGCGGCGGGAGCTCGGTGGCCAGCTCGTCCAGGTCCAACCGGTCGGCAGCACCCGGAGCAAGTGCGATTCCGTGCAAGGTGTCGGTGAGCACCTCTTGGACACGCTCGATCTCGGCGGGAGTCGCCGGCACCGATGAGCGCAGCATCGTCTGGGTCACCCGGCCGCCATCGGTCACCAGCACCAGCAGCACCACCCCGGCCTCGAGCGGGACCAGACGGGCATCACGAACCGTCGCCCCGGCGAGCCCCGGGCCGAGCACGATCGAGGGATAGTTGGTGATCTCGGACAGCAGCTCTGAGGTTTCTTTGAGCAGCCGGTTCAACTCGGCGTGGATCGATGCGAAGAACTCCTCGATGCGATGCCGGGTGGGCTGACGCAGCGATCCGGGCGACAGATGATCGATGTAGTAGCGGTAGCCGCGGTCGGTGGGAACCCGGCCCGCCGACGAATGCGGCTTCTCGATCAGGCCGTCGCGCTCCAGGATGACCAGATCGTTGCGAATGGTCGCGCTGGAACACATGAGCGAGCTGTGATCGAGGATCGACCGGGAACTCACCGGGCTTCCCGTCCGGACGTGCTCCTCGACCAGGACCCGCAGAATGGCGGCCTTGCGATCGTCCAACATCCCGGCCGAGGTTAGCACCGGAGCCCGCCTTTCTTAGCAGTCTCAATCATCGAGTGCTAACACGGCTCGGGCGACCTCATCCCCCATCAACGGGGCTGCGACCCGCACCCGACGTTCGTCTCCGGTGAGAATCCCGGCATCGATCAGGCGCCGCCCCCATTCCGATTCGAGCAGCCTGGCGGCAGCCTCATCGCGCACGACACCGGCGGTGCGGCGCAGGCCGAGGATCAGCCGGTCGGCAGCGGCGCTCCACCCATCCAGTGTCTCGGAACCCGATGTTGCCGGACGCCCTTCCTCGATCGCCTCCAGGTATCGGTCGAGACGCCGCACGTTCCAGGACCGGACCCTGTCCAGGTGGCGATGAGCACCATTGCCGAACGCGAGGTAATCGCCGCCGGCCCAGGTGATCAGGTTGTAGCTGCAGGCATGACCCGGGGCTGCAGCATTCGAGGTCTCGTAGCGGTCGAGCCCCGCAGACGATGCCAGATCCCAGGCAGCTTCGTACTTGTCTGCCTGATCGTCCGGGTCAGGAGCCGGGGCACCGACGGCGACCTCCCGCGACAGCGGTGTACCCCGTTCGACCGTCAGGGCGTAGCACGAGAGGTGATCGATACCGGTCGCCAGGGCTCGGGTGACCGAATGGGTCCAGGACGCCATCGCCTCGCCGGGAGTTCCGAAGATCAAGTCCAGGTTGATCGACCGGAACCCGGCGGCCCGGGCGCGCTGCACCGCCTGTTCGGCGCTCTCGGGCTTGTGGACCCTTCCCAGGCTGCGCAGCACCCCGGCGTCGAAGGACTGCGCACCAAGGGACACCCGATTGAATCCCGCCTCGACCAGGCCATCGGCCAAGGCGCCGGTCCAATCCTCGGGGTTCGCTTCGAGGGACATCTCGGCGTCGGAGGTCAGCCCATGACGATCGACCAGAACGGCCACCACCCGGCCGAGCTGGTCGGCACGCAGCCGGCTCGGTGTTCCGCCACCGATCGCAATCGCCGACAAGGGACTCGATTGCTGCGGCGACGCCTGGATCTCGCCGACGAGTGCATCGACATAACGATCGAACTGGTCCTCGGCGCCGGCGACAACGGCGAAGTCGCAGTAGGGACACACCCGATGACAAAACGGAACATGGACGTAGGCGGCGAGGAGATGTGCCGCGGCGTCGGCTAGGTGGGGAGAGTCGGGCGGATCGACCGCACGGGTGCCTGAGGTCACAATGCGACGGGCGACGAGCGACGAGCCACGAGAGGGTCCTGCGTGGCCCATAGCCCGTTGCTCGTTGCTCGTTGCTCACTCATCATCGACTCGCAGCACAGAGATGAAGGCTTCCTGCGGCACCTCCACGCTGCCGACCATCTTCATCCGACGCTTGCCTTCCTTCTGGCGTTCCAGCAGCTTCCGTTTGCGGGTCACGTCACCGCCGTAACACTTCGCCAGCACATCCTTGCGACGAGCCTTCACCGTCTCTCTGGCAATGATCCGCGACCCCACCGCAGCCTGGATGGGCACGTCGAACATCTGCCGCGGGATTGCGGCTCGCAGACGCTCCACCAGCTGCTTGCCGAATGTGTAAGCCCTGTCCCTGTGCACCACGGCAGAGAAGGCGTCGACCGGGACACTGTTCAGCAAGACGTCGACCCGAACCAGGTCGGCGGTGCGGTAGCCGTCCGCCTCGTAGTCGAGTGAGGCGTATCCCCGGGTCCTTGACTTCAGCTGGTCGAAGAACCCGAACACGATCTCGGCCAGCGGGACCCGGTAATCCAATTCCACCCGCTCGGGAGTCAGGTACTGCATCGAGCTCATCTCGCCGCGCCGGTCCTGGAGCAGCTCCATCACGGTGCCGGTGTACTCAGAAGGTGTCAGCACCATCACCCGGACGACCGGCTCCTGGATCTCCCACCCCCGCCCGGTGTCCGGCAGATCCTGCGGACTGTGGACCTCACGCTCGGTCCCGTCGGCCATCACCAGCCGGTACGCCACCGACGGTGCCGTAGTCACCAGATCGAGGTCGTATTCGCGCTCCAGTCGCTCGCGCACGATCTCCATATGCAGGAGGCCGAGGAAACCGCAGCGGAACCCAAATCCCAGTGCCCGCGACGTCTCCGGTTCGTAGAACAAGGCAGCATCGTTGAGGCGCAGCTTCTCCAACGCCTCGCGCAGGCGCTCGAAGTCGTCACCGTCGGTCGGGAACAACCCCGAGAACACCATCGGCTTGGGCTCCTGGTAGCCGGCAAGCGGTTCGTCCGACAGCCGGTCCGAGCGCGTGACCGTGTCGCCCACCCGGAGGCGGTCGATTTCTTTCACCCCGGTGATGAGGTACCCGACCTCGCCGGGTCCCAGAGCCCCGACTTTCACCGCCTTGGGGGTCAGCACCCCGACCTCATCGGCATCCGGGGTCTCCGCGGTGGCCATGAACCGCAGCGGATCGCCGGTTCCGATTCGCCCGTCGGTCACCCGTACGTAGCAGACGACCCCCCGGTAGGTGTCGTAGTACGAGTCGAACACGAGAGCCCGCAGCGGAGCGTCGGGATGCCCCCCGGGCGCCGGCAGGCGTTCGATGATCGCTTCGAGCAACTCGTCGACTCCTTCGCCCGTCTTGGCGGAGACGGCAAGGATGTCCTCGGCGTCCACTCCGAGCACGGAGGCGAGCTCCTCGGTGACCCGCTCCGGTTCGGCTGCGGGAAGATCCACCTTGTTGAGCACCGGGATGATCTCCAGCCCACTCTCCAGTGCCAGATACGCATTCGCCAGGGTCTGCGCCTCAACCCCCTGAGCCGCGTCGACCAGCAGCACCGCTCCCTCGCATGCGGCGAGGCTGCGAGAAACCTCGTACGTGAAGTCCACGTGTCCCGGAGTATCGATCAGGTTGAGCAGATACGTCTCGCCGTCGGCGGCTTCGTAGCGAAGCCGCACCGCCTGCGCCTTGATGGTGATGCCCCGCTCCCGCTCCAGATCCATTGAGTCGAGGACCTGATCGCGCATCTCGCGCTCGGAGAGCGCCCCAACCCGCTCCAGCAGGCGATCGGCCAGGGTCGACTTCCCATGGTCGATGTGGGCGATGATCGAGAAGTTGCGGATACGCGCGATCGGAGTCACAGCACAAAAGAGGGGGTGGAGCGGCATTGTACCGCCCCCTCCCCCCTGCTAACCTGCCGCCGTTCCCCGAACAACGAGTGCGTTTTCGCATGGCCAACATCAAGTCGCAGATCAAGCGCAACAAGACCAACGAACTTGCCCGTCAGCGCAACGTCTCCATCCGTTCTGAGATGAAGACCCGTGCGCGTCGTGCCCTCGAAGCCGCCGAAGCCGGCGACGCCGAGGAAGCACAGGCCCGGCTCCGTGAGGCACAGCAGCGGATCGATACCGCGACCGCCAAGGGTGTCCTCCACAAGCGGACCGCAGCCCGCCGCAAGTCGCGTCTTGCCCGCGAGGTCGCCGATCTCCTCGACGCCTGATCCAGCCTCATGCCGACCGAACCGGAGCCCATCTGGCTCACCCCTGCCGCATATCAGAAGCTGCAGGATGAGTACGACGAGCTGACCACCACCGGCCGCCACCATATCGAGGAGCGGATCGCCGAAGCGCGCTCCCACGGTGACATCCGTGAGAACGCCGACTACGACGCGGCCAAGAACGAACAGGGACTCATGGAGGCCCGCATCCGCAAGCTGCGCCACATGATCGACACTGGCGAGGTGCGCGAGGCATCCGACTCCGGTGTCGTGGAAGTCGGATCCGTGGTCACTGTCCGCGACGACTCGGGCGACACCGAGTTCTTCGTCGCCACTCCTGAGAACAAGCAGCCCGGTTTCCTACTGGCCAGCCCTTCAGGTCCGCTGGGTCAGGCGCTGCTCGGCGCCACCGTCGGCGACACGGTCAGCTACGAAGCACCGGCCGGCACCTTCTCGTACGAGGTCGTGGCCGTCCGTCCCTTCGACGGGTAACACCCCGGCAGATCCGACACCTCAGCCTGCCCGGCGCCGCCGTGAGGTGTACCAGCGGCAGAGGGCGACCGTCAGCCGCTCCATCGTCAGCCGGTGAATCGATTCCGGCATCGTCTTCAATGCCAGATCGGCTCGGGCCACCGCATCGAGCGCCCTCCGCAGTTCGTCCTCACCCGCATTCCCCCGCGCCTGCCATGCCTTCTTCACCGGGAAGTGACTGGGTGAGGCCCCGACCCAGTCGGCAAAGGTCTCGATGTCGGGTGCAGCCGCCGCAAGCGAGCGGCGCTTCAGGTCGTTGCTGAGAAACGCCAGCAGCGCCAGCGGGTGACCGTGGGTGAAGAAGTCTGCGAGCCGGCGGAGCGCTTCGCCGGTGTTGCCGGCCGCAACCGCATCCGCATACAGCCACATCGGCTCGTCTGGCCGGTTGCGGAACCGAGTGGTGATCTCGTCGGCATCGATGGATCCTTCGACCGTCTCCAACTGGTCGAGCGCCTGCCCGAGAGATGCGATGTCCGACCCGAACCGCTGCAACAGGGCTGCCGAACCACCGGTGGTGAGCTTCACGCCACGTTCGCGGGCGGCATGGCCGAGCCAGTCGGCGGCGTCGCGCTCGCGGAACTTCTTGACGGTGACCTGCTCCCCCACCGAACGCACCGCCTTGCCCAGCACCGTCGGCAGCGCCCCGGCCGACACAAAGCACACCGCTGCGGTGTCGCCGGCGAGGTTGGTGACCAATTCGGCGGCGATCTCGGCCTCGGCAACCAGGAGCTGATCGGCGTCGACCACCAGCACGCCCCGCTTGCCTCCGAACAGCGACCCGCTCTGCAGGGCCGGAACCAACGTCTCGACCCCCGCCCGCATCACTCCGTCGGTTTCCTCACCACCGCCCTTTGGCGGAACGTCGATCCGCTCGATTCCGTCGACCTCGGACTGCTCGAGCAGCGCCCTGGCCCGCGTCAACATCTCCTGACGTTCACCGGGACCGGCATCGCGAGGACCGACGACGGCAAGGACTGGCTTCATGACGTTGCACGGTACCGGACGGGTGTGATGGATCGCAGGTGGTTCATCAGTTGTCAATCGTCATTCATCACAGGGAATCGGACAACCCAGAGCTGAGAACCGCATCACAGCTCGTCCAGCCTGATCAAGACAGACCCATCCCGATCAGTCCGGAACACCACCGCTCCTGCCCGTTCGAGGGTCTCGATCACCTCCGGCGACGGATGGCCGAAGTCGTTGGGGCCAACGCTGATCACCGCGATCCGGGGTGCACTTGCAGCCAGCCAGTCCAGGTCGGTCGTCGCGGCTCCCTGATGCGGCACCTTGAGCACGTCGGCGGGTTCCGGTCCGAGTTCCCGCTGCGCGACGACCTCGATGTCCCCGCTGAGGAGGACACTCGTGCCGCCGGCGACGGCGCGGATCACCATCGACTGGTCGTTGGGACCGGCGTAGCGCCGGCGCGGACCGAGCACCTCGAGATCGAACTCCCCGACTCGCGCATGCCAGCCCACTGCCGGAGTCTCAACGAAGCTCCCCGACGACGTCAGCTGCGATGCCAGGGCGACCAACACCTCGTCCTCGTCGTGGAGCCACGCTCGATCCACGCGAACGAATTCGGCGAGGCCGTCCAATCCGGTCACATGATCGGCGTGCTGGTGGGTCACAACCAGCAGATCGATCCGCCTGATCCCTCGCCGGCGCAGCTCTGAGCGGAGGAGGCGCCCGTCGGGCCCTCCGTCGACGAGGACAACCGTGCCGTGCTGGTCCCGCAAAAGGATCGCATCGCCCTGGCCCACATCGAGCACTTCGAGCTGTGACCCCTGCGGGAGGGCTCCCGGCATCAGCGTCACTGCGGCCACCCCAACCGCGGTGAGGAGTGCAACCAGGGGCCGTAGCCGCCGAACCAGGCCGAGAGCAAGGATCCCGACCCCGACCGAAACCTCCACGGCACCCAGCTGCGGGAGATCGACCGCGGCTCGGGCCACCCCCAGCACCAGACGGGCCGGCAGCAGCCCCGCTTCGGTGATGGGAACCAAGCCGGTCAACACCCCGATGCCGCCGAGCGAGGTACTCAGAGCTACCAGGGGTGCCGCGATCACATTGGCAAGCGGTGCGAACAGCGGGACGGTCCCGAAGTGGACCAGCAGCAACGGTGCAACGGCAGCCTGGGCGGAGATCGTCGCCGCCAGCGCCGTCCAGGCCCAGCGCGGCCGCCGGTCGGGGAACATGCCGGCCCCAAACACCACACCGGCCGTGGCCGCCACCGACAACTGGAAACCCACATCTGCGATCAGTTCGGGGGAGATCAGCAGCAGAACCGTCACGGCTCCACCTAGTGCCGTCCATGGCCCAAGGGCGACACCGAGCAGTCTCCCGGCCAGAACGAGTCCGGCCATCACAGCGGCCCGCACCACCGATGGTTCCCAGCGGGTGACCACGACGAACACGGCGAGCCCCGCCAGGCCGATGAGCGCCCGCCGCCGTGGTGTCCACCCGAGCGGGCCGGCGGCGATCCACCAGGCGGCGAGGAACAGCGCCACATTGCTCCCCGATACCGCGACGAAGTGGCTCAGCCCGGCGAGCCGGAGTGCCTCGCCGTCGGGAGCCGGGAGCGCCCGGACGTCTCCGATCAGGAATCCCGCCAGCAGTCCGGCCTCGGCCCGTCCGGCGAACCGCTCGAGACCGGCGTGGACCCGGGAACGCAGCAGATTGCCCGCCCGGAAGAGCGGATCCCCGGCGGTGGCGACCCGTGATACGGAGCGGGCGATGAGGCGCCCTGCGACGGGGTCGCCGCGCAGCCAGCCTCCCCCTGCTCCCAGCCTGCCCGTCACCCGGGCAACGTCGCCGGCCTGCAGCGCAGCGGTGCCGACGACCTCCTCCGAGCCGTACACGGCCAGTCCGGGACCGCGCCACGAAACCCGATCCCGGCCGGCTTCGATCGCCTCGGGCCGGAGTGGGAACCGCAGGCCGGTTGCAGACGGTCTCGGATCATCGAGGACCCGCCCAATCATCGTGATCGGACCGGTGGGCACCTCGGCCGCCAGCGTGGCGGCGCGGCGCTCAGCTCCCATCCACCCCGCCCACGCCGCAACGACCATGAGTGCAGCCGATACCCAGACGCCCCGGTGGCGATGCATCCCGATCGCGATAAGCACCGCACCGAGAGCAGTCGCCGGCGGTGCCACCACCGTTCCCAGCCACACTCCCAGCCAGACGATCGCCGCTGCAGCCAGCGCCCATCGGCCGGCCGGCTCCGGCGGCCTGACCCCGCTCAGGGCACGAGCACCGCCTCCCGCAGGGAGGCCAGCTTCCCTTCGCCGATCCCGGGCACATCGAGCAGATCCTCGACCGCCGCAAAGGGGCCGTGTGTGTCGCGATGGCTCAGGATCCTGGCTGCCAGCACCGGGCCCACACCCGGCAACCCCTGCAGTTCCTCGAGCCCGGCCACATTGATACGCACCCGCCCGTCACCGGCAGCCTCCCCGGATTCCCCATCCTCGATCGGGATCCGCAGATGCTGTCCATCGGCCAGCGGGGCCGCGAGGTTCACGGATCCCAGTTCGGCGTCGGGGAGAGCTCCACCGGCGGCGACGATCGCATCGGCGACCCGCGACCCGCCCGGTACGGTCACGAGCCCCGGTTCGGCGACGGCTCCGGCAACGTGAATCGTCAGTACCGAGGTGGGTAGCGGACCGCGGTCAATCGCCACCGGTGGTGGGTCCGGACCCCGACCGGCGAACCAGAAGCCGGCCGCCGCCGCAATCACCACGGCGACGGCGGCACCGGCCCACGACAACCGATCCAAGGAGGCTCCACATTCGGGACCTCACCGTCGTATCACGCCGGTGCGACACACGGCAAGACCCCCGGCCGGTCGACGGTGCTCATGTGGGTCCGATCAGCAACTGCCGGTCTCGTGGTTGGTTTCGTTGACCAGGACGTTCCCGTTGATCGAGCGGTAGGTCCGGTCATAGCTCGTCGTCGTGCAGCCGGCCGGGGTCGAGTACAGGACCTCCCTGTCGTAGGTGGAGTGGCTCACCATCGGTCCGTCGGGCCACTGGTAGATCCCGTGATAGTGGCTGGTCGAATCCTGTTGACTCACCCTCTGGTCCCCGCTCGGGTACGTCCAGGTGTAGTCATACGATGACGTGTACCTGTGGTTCTCGACCCAGATGTCGGACGGTGTATAGACGTAGTGCATCACTGTGTTGTTGTGACGGCAGCGCTCGAGCACCGTGCCATCCGGATAGACGTACGTGTCACAGTTTCTGTAGTTGTTGTTCATATGCCCAACCGCGGCGCCCCCGGCCAGCGCCGGAGCAGCCGGGAGCACGATCAGCAGCGCCGACATGACCACCAGAGCGAAGAATCTCCGCATGTTGCACCTCCCCGGTGCCGGGTACGGGCCCGCCCTGGGCCGACCTTGACCCGGCATCCGTACACCAAAGTGCACGGCTCCGGTTAGGTCGCGCTTAGGTCTCGAGAAGCCGCTACTCGCCCGGGTAGCGGAGCCCGATCTGCCGGCGGATCTCGTCGAGCCAGCGCATCACGGTGAGCGTGGAGTCGAGCGGACGGCGGTCGCTCTCGGTCAAACCGGCACGAACACAGCGGACGACCTCGGCCACCTGGCCCTCGTACCCCGTTCCGGTGGGCGCGAAGTCGGCGGTCTCCACCACTTCGGTTCCCCGTTCGAGGGTCACCCGGGTCGCATTGATGAACTGGCGATGCATTCGGAGCCGACCGTGCGTACCGGCAATGACCGCTTCGAATGCCAGGTCCGAGGAGAACGACGCACCGAGGACGGCAACCGCACCATCACGATGCCGGGTGGTGAACCCCAACTGCTCATCGACGCCGGTGTCGGCGAACACCGCCTCGGCCGACACCGACCTGGGCTCTCCGAGCAGCTCCGTGGCCAGGGTGAGCGGGTAGACGCCCATGTCGATCAGCGTGCCGCCACCCTGCTGCGGATCGAACCAGCGCCGCTCCGGATCGCGCGGTACCGGGTGGCAGATATCGGCGGAGATCTGCAGCAGTGTGCCGATCTCGCCCGCCGCGACCCTGCGCTCGACGTCGAGCAGGGCCGGCTGGAAGCTCATCCACATCGCCTCCATCAGGAACACGCCGGCCGCCCGCGCCGCCGCCACCATCTCGACGGACTGACCGAGGTTGATCGCGAACGGCTTTTCGCACAGCACCGGAATCCCGGCACCCACTGCGGCAACGACCAGCGGCAGGTGCAGTTCGTTGGTCGTGGCCACGTAGACGGCGTCGAGGTCGGCCTCATCGATCAGCGCCTGGTAGGACGGGTACCAGGATTCGATCGTGTGGTCGCCGGCAAACGCGGCGGTTCTCTCGGCTTCGCGGCCGCCGACCGCAACCACGTCGCACCCGGGCACGTTCCGGATGGCCTCGACGTGGACCCGGGCCATGCCCCCGGTCCCCAGAATGCCCCAGCGGAAATCAGTCATCGGGCCACCCTACCCGTCGCCCGAGTGCCGGTGCCCCCTGCCGGGGCCCTCCCAAGACGTCGTAGCCTTTGACCGATATGGGTGCGAAGCCAAGTCCGGAGTTGACCTTGGTCGGACCGTGTTTCACCCGCCGCGAGGCCGTCAGCCACTCGGTGCTCAGCCCGAACGAACTCCTGGGCCATCCCGGAGTTCTCCACCTCGGTGGACCCATGGCACTCCAGGAGGTGTACGCCGGGTTCCAGTTCAACGGCGAGGGCCTCCGCATCGATCTCACCGCCGTCGTCGAGGCCTGGGGTCCCGACGCCGATCACTGGCAGGTCTGCGATTGGATCACCAGGCCGAACGACGAACTCGGTGGGAATCACCACTGAGCTACCTGGATGAATCCGACAAAGTGGGCCGGGTCGTCCAGGCCGCCCACGCCTAGACCCGCCGAGCGGGGCCTAGTAGTTCAGGAACAGCGCGATCGTCGTCGCCAGATTGAAACCCATATGGGTGAACACGGCGCGGGCGATGCGTCCGGTCTTGATCACCTGACGGGCCATCACCAATCCGAGCACGAAGAGCGGTGCCACCGCCAGGATTGCACTGAAATCGAGTACCAGGTGCCACAGCGCGAAGACCGCTGCCGACACGATCCATGCCGTGTTCTCCTTGTAGCGACTCCGCAGTGACGCCAGCAGGATCCCGCGGAACACCAACTCCTCGGTGATCGGAGCCAGGATCACCGCCCCCGCAGCAACCAGCATGCGATCGGTCGTGGTGAACGCGAGGTCTGCCGTCTCGACGACGCCTTGCACCGGTGCATCGCCGTCGTACAGCCACTGCACCAGCGGGTACATCGCCAGGGCCAGGACGAAGTTCAGGCCGAATCCGACGAGCAGGCCGGCTCCGTCCCGCATCTCGGCCGCCAGCCCGAGTTCCTTGCGACGGACCGGAGCGTCCCGTGCCATCAGGGTGATCGCACCCAGGGTTGCGACGGTCTGTGCCGGAACCAGGATTCCGAAGATCTCGGTTACCGAGGTTTCGGAGCCGACGAAGACGGAGGCAACGATGACCCCGATGAACCCTGCAGCCACCGCCACCGCGGCGTGGCCGATCCCCCAGCCGCGCTCGGCGGGGTCAATCATGCGGTGTACCTCGATGCACGTTTCCGGGCCTCGACCTCGAGCCCAACCGCCCGGTAGGCCTCGAAATGCTTCGCACCGGCGCGGCGATGGCGCAGGTAGTCACCGAGGTACGACCGGGCCCAACCGATCGGGCCGAGCTGCCGCCACTGCTCGATGTGGGTGAGTTCGTGCACGATCAGCGGCCCGAGTTCCGAGAGCGGCCGCTCCAGAACCTCCGGAGCCAGGTAGATCCCCCAGGGCAAAGCCATCGCCGAGATCGGACCGGCCCAGAACCTCCGCATCAGCCACGGTGCCCTGTAGACGGGAATCCGGGACGGATCGACCGCTCCGAGCTCGGCGGACAATTCCTCGGTGTCGATACCCGATCGGAGCAGCGCCTCGGCGGCCGAGAACCTCACCGGACGACGACGTTGACCAGCTTCGGAGGCCGCACGATGACCCGAACCGGTTCGGCGCCACCGAGATGCCCCTGGATCCGCTCGGACTCCAGCGCCAGGCGCTCGGCCTCTTCCTCGGACACATCGATGTCGACCTCGATGCGATCCCGTACCTTGCCGTTCACCTGCACGACCATCGTGACGGTCTCCGCCTTGGCCAGATCCTCATCGAAGGTGGGCCACTCCGTGTAGGCGATCGATCCTTCGTGCCCCATCCGCTCCCACAGCTCTTCGCAGACGTGCGGCGTGAACGGGGCCAGCAGGCGGATGAAGCCGTCAGCCACCTCTGCCGGCACCGCGTCGAGCCCGACCAGCTCATTGTTGAGTTCGAAGAACCGTGCCACGGCAGTGTTGAAGCGAAGGCCGGCCATGTCGTCGGTGACCTGCTTGATGGTGCGGTGCAGCGCACGCCGGAGATCGTCGCCGGCAGCCTCGTCGGTGATCAGAAGTTCGTCGGATTCCTCATCGACGAAGTTGCGCCACAACCGCTGCATGAAGCGATGGACTCCGACGATGTCCTTGGTGGTCCACGGTTTCGACGCGTCGAGCGGTCCCATGAACATCTCGTAGAGCCGCAGCGTGTCGACCCCGTACTCAACGAAGATGTCGTCGGGGTTGACCGAGTTCTTCAGGGACTTGCCCATCTTGCCGGGGCGCCGTGACACCGGCTCACCCTGATAGAAGAACCCGCCGTCGCGCTCCTCGACATCGGCCGCCGGCACGTAGACGCCTCGGGAATCCTGGAACGCGTCGGCCAGGATGTACCCCTGGTTGTACAGCCGGCCGAACGGCTCAGGCGTCGAGATGTGACCGAGGTCGTAGAGCACCTTGTGCCAGAACCGCGAATACAGCAGGTGGAGCACCGCGTGTTCGACACCACCGACGTACAGGTCCACCCCGTTGCCGCCCATCCAGTACTGCTCGGCGGTCTCATCGACCGGCCGCTCACTGTTGGAGGGGTCGATGTAGCGCAGGTAGTACCAGCACGACCCCGCCCACTGCGGCATGGTGTTGAGCTCGCGGGTGTAGCTCACGCCGTCGATCTCGACGTACTTCCACTCGTCGCCGGCCCGGCCGAGCGCCGGCTCCGGCAGAGCGTTCTCGTCGTCGCTGGCGTGCGGTGTGAAGTCATCGATCTCCGGCAGGCGAAGCGGCAGTTCATCGTCGGGTACCGCCAGCAGTTCGCCGTTGGGGCCGTGGAGGATCGGAATCGGCTCGCCCCAGTAGCGCTGGCGGCTGAACAGCCAGTCGCGCAGCTTGTAGCTGACCGCGCCCTCACCGCTCCCCTGCTCCTCGAGCCAGGTGATTATGCGGCTCTTGGCATCGGCGATGCCGAGCCCGTCGAGGAACCGGCTGTTGATCGCCGGGCCCTCACCGGTGTATGCCTTGCCCTCCCAATCGGCCGGCGGTTCCACGGTCCGGATGATCGGCAGGTCGAAGACCTCGGCGAACTCCCAGTCGCGCTCGTCCTGTCCGGGCACCGCCATGATCGCCCCGGTGCCGTACCCCATCAGCACGTAGTCGGCGATGAAGACCGGGATGTGCTCACCGTTGGTCGGGTTCTCGGCGAAGGCGCCGATGAACACGCCGGTCTTCTCCAGCGTCTCCACCTGGCGCTCCAATTCGGACTTGGCGGCTACTTCGGTGCGATATGCGGCCACCGCCTCTGCGGGAGTGGCGGCACCTCCGGTCCACGCGTCCTTCGTTCCTCCGGGCCACTCCGCTGAGATGATCTCGTCGACCAGCGGGTGTTCCGGCGCCAGCACCATGTAGGTAGCGCCGAAGAGGGTGTCGGGCCGCGTGGTGAACACTTCCATCTCGTAATCGTGACCTATCACCGGGAACACCACCCGGGCGCCCTCACTGCGGCCGATCCAGTTGCGCTGCATGAGCTTCGTGGATTCGGGCCAGTCGACCAGATCGAGGTCGTCGAGCAGCCGGTCGGCATACGCGGTGATCCGGAGCATCCACTGCCGCAGCGGACGGCGATACACCGGGAAGTCACCACGATCGGAGCGGCCGTCCTTGGTCACTTCCTCGTTGGCCAGCACGGTGCCGAGGCCGGGGCACCAGTTGACCGGCACCTCGTCGATGTAGGCGAGGCGGCGATCGTCGAGGAACCGGCGCTGCTCATCCGCATCGAGGTCGGCCCACGGGAGGCCGTCGGCGTCCCGCTCCCCCGACTCCATTTCGGATACGAGGTCTGCAATCGGGCGGGCCTTGTCGGCATCGGGATCGAACCAGGAATCGAACAGCCGCAGGAAGATCCACTGAGTCCAGCGGTAGTACTCAGGATCCGTGGTGGCCAGCTCCCGGCTCCAATCGAAGGACAGCCCGAACGCCTTGAGCTGCCGTTCGTACGTTGCGATATTCGCCTCGGTCGTGATCCGGGGATGTACGCCGGTCTCGACCGCGTACTGCTCGGCGGGCAGCCCGAACGAATCGAACCCCATCGGATGCAGAACGTTGAACCCGCTCATCCGCATGAAGCGGGAGTAGATGTCGGATCCGATGTAGCCGAGCGGGTGACCGACATGGAGCCCCTGGCCGGATGGGTAAGGGAACATGTCGAGCACGTAGAGCTTGGGCCGGCTGTCGTCGAACCCGGGATCACCGGGGTTGAGCACGCGGAAGGTGCCCGTGTCCTCCCAGCGCTGCTGCCACTTCTGTTCGATCGCTTGATGGTCGTAGTTCACGGAGCCTCCAGAAGCAGCGAGGGTACCACCGGCCCGGCCGGCCTCTCGGGAGGGCGCAAGGCGGCACAACACCCTACGATCCCCACCATGCCGCTCACCTCAGACCAGCATCGCGCCATCGCCGTCGAGACCTTCAACCGCACCTGGGACCTGCTCGAAGCCGAACCGGGTCCGGAACGGGATCAGGAGCTACTGAGCACTGTGCTCGCCTCGCATTACCACTGGCGGATCGCCGGTGAGCCGCGCAACTTCGCCATCAGTGACTGGCAGGTGTCGCGGGCGTTCTCGGCCGTCGGCGACGCGGCCCAGGCCACCGCCTGGGGCCTTGCCTGCCTGGACCTGATCGAGAGCCACGACCTCGGGGCCTTCCTGCTGGGTTCAGCCCACGAGGCCCTTGCCCGTGCCGCGCTGACCGGCGGCGATACCAGAGAACGCGACCGGTACCTGGCTCTCGCCGATCAAGCACTTGCCGCAATCACCGATGACGAGGAGCGAGAGGTCCTCGAAGCGGACCTCCAGGATCTTCGCGGCGCCTAAGGGTGTTGCACGAAGCGCGTTCAGGTGCGCGTGAGGCGCGCCGGGGTCTATGCGATGCCGGCGCTATCCGTCCGATGCTCGGCTACGCCCTGGCGCGATCCTGAGCGCTCTGCTCGTCGCGCAGCCGCCTGGTGAGGTGCACCAGCAATGACCACGCCATCCCGGGTCGCGTCTTCACCAGCGGCTTGAAGTCCCACGATGCGATGCCGATCGTTGTGACGTCCGAGGTCGCAATGATCGACGCCGTCCGCGGACCTTCGTCGATGAGGGCCATCTCACCAAAGAAGTCGCCGGGGCCGAGCCGGGCCACAGTCCGGCCGGAGCGGGCCACTCGGACCTCACCCTCGAGGATCAGTTCGAATCCGACGCCGCTGTCGCCTTCTTTGATGATCGTCTTGCCGGCTTCGTGGTGAACGACACCCGAGACATTGACGATGTGACGCAGGTCGGCGCCGTTAAGCCCCTCGAAGAGCCGCACCCTGCTGAGCTGTTCCAGCCGTTCCTTCTTCGTGACCACAGGACCTCCCCTAATTCTTTCCTGCACAGCGAGCCTAATGCCATGGCGGAGAGGCTGTGGCACACTCGGGCAAACGGCCCTGACTCGATCAGTCGATCACGATCGGCTCCCCGACGCACACCACAACGTGCGACACTGCCTTGGCCGACGACCCGCGATCGCCATTCGGATTCGTCCACGATCCACCCGCCACGTTCGGGGAAGCCTCGAACCGGTCCCGTCCGGCCTTCACCATGAGTTCGGCGACCACCCCGCCGGAAGCGGCGTAGCTGAACCCGATGTACTCCCCGTCGTCACCCACCTTCAGCTGCCAGTCGGAGAGCACAACCGTGGCACCGTCGACATTCGCGGAAACGTCCCGCGCTCCGAGATCGCTGCCCTCGAACTTGGCGCAGTTGTCGGGAAGGGGCTTGGCGAAAGCCGGGATCGCCGCTGCAGCAAGCCCAAGGGCGAGTCTCGCCGAGCCGAGACCCCGAGGTGACCGAGTTTGCGCACGTCGCGGGAGCATTCCCTCGAGCAGATCCGTCCGGGTCCTGTTCGAGCACGGCCACTTGTTGGGTGAGGCGCCGTTCTTCGAGAGCACAGGCCAGACCCGGTTCATCGAGTTTCGGGATCGGCGCGAGGGCCGGGTGGCAGCCGTCGACGATCTGCTGGACCGGACGTTGTCGCAGGACTGAAGCCGGATTCACCCGGCGCCGCTCTCCGAACCTTGCCCTCAGCGCGTGACGGCCAGTCCGATCAGGCCCCCGGCGAGGACCAGGTTTGCAATGGTTCCCCCAGGGTTCGATGCGGCCGCACCGATGATGGCGAAACAGGCACCCGCATAGAGCGCCGGCTGCACGAGATCACCCCGTGTGAAGATCATCACGGCAACGGTCGCCTCCCAGAGCACAAGAACGATCGCCACAGCTACTGCGTTGGGGATCACCACCTTCTCGATCGCCCACCGAGCCGGGGGCAGCCACGCCCCTTCGGCGAAGCTGCCGAAGAACTCGTCTCCGTGAGACATGGTGTACACGGCGTTGAACAGTGCGCCCATCGCAAACAGAACGCCGTACCCGATCTCCGCAACGCTTCGCAGCGTGCTCACCGCCGACCCTCGACCCATCTGCCCATCAGGTACGCGGACGTGAAGATCAGCGCGAACGGAATCCATGTTCCCAACGGACTGGCGAACATCTCGAAGCTCCGCTCGATGACGAGCGCAACGAGGAAGAAGTCCACGACGATCACGAAGCCGACGAACGTGGTGGCGGTCTGGAACGGTGTCGTGTAGCCGAAGCGCCGGTAGTAGTTCCACGATACGGTGCCGGCGAAGATCGGGGCTCCGATGGCGTGGATGACCAACGCGACGTCAACGGAGATCACTGCCATCGGGATCATCATCGCCGCGGTGCAAAGCGCCCACGAGACGAACGCGTGAGCGAGCAGTGTGATGATCTGACGCCGATCGAGCGATGTCGATTCTGACGAATGAATCGTGGTAGTCATGTGAGATCACCCCCAGGTCTCAAGCGATTCATTGAGCCGGCCGAGCAGTTCGGCGAGCGTGGCAACCTCTTCCGAGGAGAGCCCGGAGCAGCAGCCGCCGAACATTTCCTGCGTCGTGGGCACGGCGGATTCCATTGCCCTCCCAGCCTCGGTCAATTGGACGAGGAGGCTGCGACGGTCGGCAGGGTTGGATTCCCGAGTTACAAGGCCCTTGCGTTCGAGGACGTCGACGATTCCGGTCACGGTCGCCGGTGTGCACAGAGCCACTATGGCGAGTTCCTTCAGGGGGCGCAGGTCTCGGTCCCACAACGCACCCATCACGACGAACTGCGCCGGAGTGAGCCCGGCGGCAGCAGTGGTCCGTCGCTGGACTCCCTTGAGAGCAACTGCATTCTTCTCAATGAGCCGAAACACGTCGGGAAGAGTTCCGGGTCGAAACATCTCACTCGGAGCCAAATTATCAGGATCCACATTATTCATATCCGTAATAATAGCGGTTTGAGGTAGGGTTGCCTAGTGGTCTCGGCAGTAAGGCACAGATCGTGTGGGGCGCTGCTGGATCTCGACGAGGTCAAAGACGCACTCGGCCTCGTTCAGCAGTCTCCGCTCGGACTACAACCGATACCGGTTAATCACATCGTCGGCACGGTCGGCCGTCGTGGAGATTTCGATCGCTGCTTTCACCCGCTCCGCCCAGATCTTCGAGATCGGATGGCGCGGGTCCATGAAGCGTTCCCCGACGGGGCACTCCCCTCCATCGACGTGTTCCAGATTGACGACGCCTACTTCGTCTCGGACGGCCATCATCGGGTTGCGCTGGCGCGGCGCTGCGGCATCGAGTTCATCGACGCGATGGTGACCGAGATCCATGGGCCGTATCGCCTCGGCCCCGACGTCGATCCGGCCCAGATCGAGGCCACCGCACACGAACGGCGGTTCCTCGAGGAGAGCGGACTTGCCCTCGTTCGGCCCGACGCTCGATTCGTTCTGTCGCAGCCGGTCGGATATGCCGACATGGCCGCGGCAATCAAGGCGCACGGCTACGACCTCATGCAACGCGAGGAGAGCTGGCTCTCCCCTCATCGGGTGGCCGCTCATTGGCACGATTGCGTGTACCAGCCGACGCTCGACCACGCTGCCTCATCGGGCCTCGACGCCTTGCTCCCGGCGTGCGCGGATGCCGACATGTTCCTGTTTCTCCACCGCTCGCATCGCAGCGCATTCAGCAGCGACTGTGCTGAAGCCGAGGCGGCGATCGAGCAGGCCGTCATCGAGGAGTCAAGGCCACCGACAGGGCTGCGAGCTCTGGTCCGGAGGCTGCTCCCGCACCGGGACCGCGGGGCAACCACCCGGCCGCTCCCGCGCCGATCCGACGATCAGGATTGACGACGGCCGGCCAGGCAATATCTTCCTCCCCTCAGGGGGAGGGTGGACGGGCTCGAAGGGCCGGGACGGAGGGGGTCGGCGGTGGCGCGCACGGGTAGGACTCTCCCCACCTCGTTCCTCCGTCGCTCGGCCCCCCTCCCTGATGGAGGGGAAACCCAACGCGAAGAAACGACCCAGCTGGATCGCTTCGCAAGGTGGAGAATCTGAGGGATTCTCCCAAACTGCCCGCAGGGCAGCCGTGGAGCTGACGGGATTTGAACCATCTACGCGAAGGGCCCGCCGGCCCTCAGAACCAACAGAAGCGAACCACGCGCAGCCAGGTCGTGGTTCGCCTCGTTTGTGGAGCTGACGGGATTTGAACCCGTGACCCCTTGCATGCCATGCAAGTGCTCTGCCGAACTGAGCTACAGCCCCGTGGGCGGCGATTGTATCAGCCGGTGTGGCCCGGCCGAACCGGCTTATGCCCGGGCGTCGGAGTACTCGCGCCGGGGTGCGTCACCCCACAGCCGCTCTATGTCGTAGAACTGCCGGGTCGACTCGTCGAACACGTGCACCACGATGTCGCCGTAGTCGAGGAGCACCCAGGTCGCGTCCTCAACCCCTTCCCTGCGCAGTGGCCGGCGGTCGATCTCCTTCAGCTTCGCCTCGGCTTCCTCGGCGAGCGTCACGATGTGACGGCGCGAGGTTCCACTGGCGATGACGAACAGGTCGGTGATGACGAGGTGGCTCGACACATCGAGCAGGACGATGCCCAGACCCTTCTTGTCGTCGATCGCAGCAGCGGCCAGTTCTGCGGCCTGCGTGGTGTCTGGGTGAATCGCTATGGGGGTCCGACCTCTCTCGGGAATCCAGACAGTGTACCGGTGCCCCGGCCCACGCCTATGAATCCGGTGCGTACAGATCGTGCTCGACGATATAGCGGTGCACCGGCTCGCGGACCAGGAACCGAATCGATCGGCCCTGGCTCCGCATCCGCCGCAGTTCGGTCCCGCTGATGGGCAGGAGCGGTGAGTCGAGCCAGGCCACGGTGCCGGCGACGGACTCGACGGCCTCCCGCGAGACCCCGGGTCGGGCCATCACCGCCAGTTCGACCCTGGCGAGCACCTCTTCGTAGCGGTGCCACGTGGGCAGCCCTGCGGCGGCGTCGGCACCGAGGATCAGCACGATCTCCTCGTCATCGGAGAACGCACTCAGGGTGTCGACGGTATAGGTCCACCCGTCGCGGTTCACCTCACGATCGTCGGCAACGATGTACTCGACGTCGTCGGTGGCCGCCAGCGTCATCTGCCACCGGTGAGTGGCATCGCTGACATCACGATCTGCCTTCTGCCACGGGACGCCGGCCGGCATGAACGTGACCAGGTCGAGGCCGAGTTGGCCGTAGGCGGCTTCGGCGGCCACCAGATGAGCCAGATGAGGGGGATCGAACGTCCCGCCGAGCAGGCCTCGTCGCACGCACCACAGCATAGGTTGCAGCCGGCGACCGGGATTGGAGCCGTACTCCAGCGGCGGGAGCGTCGAGACAGCCGAGGAGCGCCGCCGGGTCGAGATACCGATCGCCAACCCGCAGAGACAGGTGGATCGCCTCGACCCCCCGATCGAGCCCGCTCAGGCCGACGACCGACCCCGCCCCCAACCGCTGCCCGGTTCGCACAGCAATCCGGTCGAGATAGGAGTACGAGGTCCGCACCCCTCCCCCGTGGGCGATCGTCACGCTCCGGCGGCCGGCCACCGACCCGGCAAAGGTCACCACACCCGAGGCGACGCTGCGGACCGGAGATCCTCGCGGCGCGGCGAGGTCGATGCCCCAGTGCCCCCCGTACTCGCCGTCCGGGGCGAAGGAACGCACCACCGATCCCGGGACCGGCCGGGTGAGGTCGAGACACACCGGGCCTCCGGCGAACACAAGGGTGAGAGACAGGATGACGGCCATGGCTGTGCCGCGCCGGTCACGAGCAACGTAGCAGGGACCGGTGACCGGTTCGAGAGCAGTGCTCTGGCTTACAGAATCCCGAGCGAGCGTGGAGAGGCGTCGAGCATTTGTATCGCCACCCGGCGGAGATCGTCCGGCCGGAAGGGCTTGGTGATGAAGGCGTCGGCTCCGCCCTGATCGGCCCGCTGCCGGGTCTCTTCCTGAGCGTGTGCGGTCAGGACGAGCACCCGCAGGCTTTCGGTCCGGGCATCGGAACGGATCCTTTCGAGAACCTGCCACCCGTCCATCTTGGGCAGCCCGACGTCGAGGATCAGCAGATCGGGCGGATCAGCGAGCGCCGCCTCGAGCCCGGCAGGGCCGTCGCCGCGGGTGTCAACTTCGAATCCGGCGGGACGCAAGCACACCGTGATCAAACGTTGGATCACGGCCGAGTCCTCTACAACCAATACTCGATGCGCCACGGTGCAGTGCCTCCAGGGGTGGCTCACCCATCCCTATCGACCCTTCACCGGTGCGGCTTGAGGGGTCGGGATGCCGATACTCGAATATGTGCGGAAATAGGTCAGCGAACCTGCCCGGTTCCGTACAGGACGTAGCGCTCGGATGTCAGCGCTTCGAGGCCCATCGGCCCGCGAGCATGCAGTTTCTGAGTGGAGATCCCGATCTCCGCTCCGAACCCGAACTCCTCGCCGTCGGTGAATCTGGTCGAGGCGTTGACCATGGTCACCGCACTGTCGATCCCACGCACGAACGTGTCGACGGTGTCGTAGTCGTTGCTGACGATGGACTCGGTGTGCCCGGACGAGTGAGCCCGAATGTGATCGACGGCCGCGTCAACGCCATCGACCACCGCCACGGCCATGATCAGATCGTGATACTCGGTGTCCCAGTCCTCGTCGGTGGCGGGCGCCAGATCCGGAGCCAGGTTCCTCGAACGCTCATCGCCCCGGAGTTCGACCCTGTTGTCGGCCAGCGCCGCGGTGATACGCGGTACGAATATATCCGCGATCGCGGCATCGACCAGCAGCTTCTCGGCCGCGTTGCACACACCGGGGCGCTGCACCTTGGCGTTGATCACAATCGCCTCGGCCTCGTCGAGGTCTGCAGCGGCATCGACGTACACGTGGCAGTTGCCGGCACCGTCGATCACCACCGGGACGGTGGCCTCTTCTTCGATCGCCGCGATGAGCCCGGGCCCACCCCTCGGCACCAGCAGGTCGATCCACTCGGTAGCGGTCATCAGTGCCTTGGCGCCTTCGCGACTGGTGTCCTCGACGATCTGGACCGAATCGGCGGGGAATCCGGCATCCTCGAGTCCCGCCCGCAACGCAGCACCGATCGCCAGGTTGGAAAGCAGGGCGTACGACGAACCCCGAAGGAGGGCCGCGTTCCCCGATTTCACGCACAGACCGGCGGCGTCGGCTGTGACGTTGGGCCTGGCCTCGTAGATCACAGCCACGACACCCAGCGGCACCCGGACCCGCTGGAGCCGGATGCCGTTGTACATCCGCCAGCCGCCCGTCTGGTTACCCACCGGATCGGGGAGGGCGGCGACCTTGCGGAGCCCGCCGACAATCCCGGCGATCCGATCCGGGGTCAACAGCAGGCGGTCCAGCAGCGCCTTGCCGATCCCGAGCTCGCGGGCAGTGTCCATGTCCTCGGCGTTGGCGGCGAGGATGTCGTCGGCGGCCTTGATGACCCGTTCGGCCATCGCTTCCAGTGCGGCAGTCTTCTCGGCGGCCGTGGCGGAAGCGAGCTCCCGAGCTGCTGCCTTGGCACCGCGGCCGAGATCGTCGATCGTCAGCATGGCCGGGGAGTGTAGGAGGTGGGAGACCGGTCAGTCGGCGAGGACGACCAAATCGTCCCGATGGACCACCTCACCGCCGGCTTCGAGGCTGTGGCGGCCCGCGACCCGCTCCACAGTGGCGGCATCCATCGCCGCCCTTCCCTTGCCGATCAGCGAGCCGTCCAGCGACAGGATCTCAATGGCATCCCCCTCGGTGAACCGGCCCTCCACCGCCCGCACCCCAACCGGAAGCAGCGAGCGGCCGTGGCGGATCAGCGCCCTAACCGCCCCATCGTCGACGGCGACCCGGCCGTGCGAGGGAAGCCCGAAGGCAATCCAGAGCTTGCGGCTCGGCAGGCCGGCGTGATGCGGCTCCACCCAGGTCCCAACGGCCTCTCCGGCGGCTGCCTCGGTCACCACTCCCCGTCGATCCGCCGAAGCGATCACGGTCGGGATGCCGGACCAGGCCGCCATCCGCGCCGCCGCCACCTTGGTGGCAACTCCACCGGAGCCCAGGGGGCCCGAGCCGCCACCTTCGATCCCGTCGAGAACCGCGTCGGTGTGGCGGACCGCGTCGAGGAACTGTGCTGTGTCGTCGAACCTGGGGTCGCCCGAATACAGCCCACCGGTGTCGGTGAGGATCACCAGCATCGAGGCGCCGATGAGATGGGCCACGATCGCGGCGAGACGATCGTTGTCGCCGAGTCGAAGCTCATCGACCACCACGGTGTCGTTCTCGTTCACGATCGGCACGATCCCCATCGACAGCATCCGTTCCAGTGCCTCGCGCGCATGCAGGTACTGATCACGGTTGGCGAGCACGTCCCTGGTCAGAAGCACCTGCGCCGCAACCAAACCGGCGTCGGCGAACTCATTGGCGTAGCGCTCGATCAGCCGCCCTTGACCGACCGCGGCGGCGGCCTGCAATCCGGGTATGTCCGAAGGACGGGCTTCGAGTCCGAGTGCCGGTATTCCGGCGGCAACCGCCCCGGATGACACCAGGACGCAAGGCGTCCCCCCCGCCCAGACTCCGGCCACCTCGGAGGAGATCTCGGCGACAGCGGTGGCGTCCAGCCCGCCGGCGGAACCGGTGAGGCTCGACGAGCCGATCTTCACTACGAGCGGACCAGGTGCCGCAGGGCGTCTCATGGCGGGCGAGTGTAGGTCGGCGGCTCGTCACTCGATCGGCGGAGCCGCCACTAATCTCCCGACGCACACAACCGGAGGGAATGGGTCAATGAAGAAGTTGCTGATCCTGGTCGTGGTTCTCGCCATGGCCGCCGCAGCCTGTGGTGACGACGACTCGGGTGACGAGTCGGCCGCGATCGCGTCGCTGCAATCGAAGATCTCGTCATCGCAGAGCGGCAACGAGACCGTCACGTTCGGTGAATCCGAAACACTGTGCATGGCGGAGGGAATCGTCGGGTTGTTCGGCGTCTCTCGGATCATCGAGGCAGACGATCAGGAGTTCGAAGACTTCATGGCCGCAGCCACGAAGGAGGAGCGCCGCGGCGTGGTGGATCTCACGCTCGAGTGCGGTGATTTCATGAGCCAGTTCACCGGTCCGCTGGTCGAGCAGGGCATCAGCGAGGACGCGGCCAAGTGCATCGGCGACGAGATGCTTGCCAGCGATCCGTTCCGCGATGTCATCGCCGACGGGCTGGCAACCGGGTCCTTTGAGCCGACCGGCGCCGCGGAGCAGGCACTCATGGAGGTGCTGCTGCCCGTGATGTTCGGTTGCTTGAGCCCCGAGGAGCTCGCCAACCTCGGGTAACCGGGATCGACGATCATGATGCTGAGGGGCCCGCCGGGCCCCTCAGCCGTCTTCGGACTCCTCGTCGTTCTCGTCGACGAATTCAAAGGTGACGTCGCCGATCTGCACCTCGTCGCCGGTCACGGCGCCGGCCCGTCGAAGCGCTTCGTCGACACCGGCCCGGGCAAGGCGGCGAGCGGCGAAGTCCGCTGCTTCGGGAACGGTGAGGTCGTCGAGGGCAACCGCCCGCTCGGCCTGTTTCCCGGTGACGACCCAGCGATCGTATTCCCGATGTACTTCGAAGGTCGGGGGAACCGGGCGGTGGAGGGTGTACCCCTCACGATCGGGCATCATTCGCTCCGCCTGATCCACCGCGTCGGCGACCGCGTGCATCAGCTGACCGAGTCCGTCACCAGTCACCGCCGAGATCCGATGGACCGCGAGACCGCCAAGTTGCTCGGCGGCTTCGAGCGACTCGGGGAGATCAGCCTTGCTGATGACCACCACCCGGGGCCGCTCGACCAGGTCGCTGCGGTGCGCTTCGAGTTCCCCCAGCAACACATCGAGCTGGGTTCGCACGTCGACGGTCTGAAGCGGAGACGGATCCAGGAGGATCACCAGCGCCCGGGCCCGCTCGACATGACGCAGGAATTCATGACCGAGCCCGCGACCCTCGGCTGCTCCTTCGATGAGACCCGGGATGTCGGCCAGTACGAACTCGCGATCGTCGACGACTACGACCCCGAGGTTCGGCTCCAGCGTGGTGAACGGGTAGTCGGCAATCTTGGGCCGGGCCGCGGACACTCGCGAGATCAGGGTGCTCTTGCCAGCGTTCGGGAACCCGATGAGCGCAGCATCGGCGATGAGCTTGAGCTCGAGCGTGATCCACACCTCTTCGCCGAACTCGCCCTGTTCGGCGAAGCTCGGAGCGAGGTGGCGGGGTCCGACGAAGGCGGCATTGCCGCGGCCGCCCCGACCACCTGCGAGCACGACAATGCGCTGCCCGGGCTTCGCCAGATCCGCAAGCACGGTGTCGTCGGCGTCCTTGACCACAGTTCCGACGGGAACCTTGAGCACGAGATCATCGCCACGTTTGCCGTGGCGCAGGTCCCCCTGGCCGTGAGTTCCATCGCCGGCGCGGCGATGTGGCCGGCGCTGGTAGTCGAGGAGTGTCGGGACCGAAGGATCGGCCTCGACAACGATGTCGCCGCCGGATCCGCCGTTGCCGCCTTCGGGTTTCCCTCTGGGCCGGCCGCGCATACTCCGGAACGCGACAACGCCCGCGCCGCCGTCGCCGGCACGGACGTTGATCTTGGCTTCGTCGACGAACACGCCGGGCGGCGCGGACGTCGGCTACGCGTCGGCGGTCTCGGTGAGGATGCTCACCTGCCGCCGGCCGCGACGTGAGTCGTAGCGCACGACGCCTTCAGCCTTGGCGAACAGGGTGTCGTCCCCGCCCCGACCGACGTTGTCTCCGGGGTGAATCCGGGTGCCGCGCTGACGCACGAGGATGGTGCCGGCCTGGACCCGCTGGCCGTCGAAGACCTTGGGGCCGAGCCGCTTTGCCGCTGAATCGCGGCCGTTCTTGGTGGAACCGCCGCCTTTCGTCTTCGACATCGCCTAGCTCTCCTTGGATTCGTCGGCCGCAGGCTTCTTCGCTGCGGGCTTCTTCGCTGCGGGCTTCTTGGCGGCCGTGGTCTTCGCTGCAGGCTTCTTGGTCGCCGCGGCCTTCGAGGCGGCGGGCTTCTTGG
>CAZEHO010000010.1:54619-78054 GCA_964511945.1 uncultured Acidimicrobiia bacterium
GGCTTCTTGGTCGCCGCGGCCTTCGAGGCGGCGGGCTTCTTGGCCGTTGCGGTCTTGGTGGCAGCAGCCTTGGTGGTGCTCTTCGCGGTCGCGGCCTTCGAGGCGGCGGGCTTCTTGGCCGCCGTGCTCTTGGAAGCTGCGGGCTTCTTGGCGGCCGCAGGCTTCTTCTCCTCGACCGACTCCTCGGTCTTCTTGGCCGCTGCCGTCTTGGCAGCAGGCGCAGCCTTCTTCTTGGCGCCCGGCTTGGTGATCTTCGTCACCTCGATGGTGGTGTAGCGCTGCCGATGACCCTGGCGCCGCCGGTACCCGGTCTTCGCCTTGTACTTGAAGATGTCGATCTTCGGGCCGGAGCCCTCACCGACGACCTTGGCCACAACCTTGGCGGCCTTGAGTTCTTCACGATCGGAAAACACTTCGCCCTTCTCGTCGACGACGAGAAGCGGAGTGAACGTCACCTCGCCGTCGCCGCGCAGGCGTTCGACGTCGATGACGTCACCCTCACGCACCTTTGCTTGCTTTCCGCCCGTGCGGATGATCGCGTACATGCTCGAAGGTCCTTCAAAGAGGGGGGAACGGCGCCACAGTGTAGCGGCTCCGGCATCGGAGCCGCCGGCCCGTTCGGTCCATGGATCTTACGTCTCGTCCGAGTCGGATTCCAACGCGGGAATCTTGGCTCCGGTAGTGGCGGCTTCCTCGAACAGCATCACTCCCCGGCCGCCACATTCGGGGCACACATGTGAGAAGGATTCCAGCAATCCCTCGGATACGTTCTTGCGGGTCATCTCCACGAGACCGAGGTGCGACACCTCGAACACCTGCGTCCTGGTCTTGTCGAGAGCGAGCGACTCCCGCAGCTTCAGCAGCACTGCCTGGCGGTTCTTCTCGCTCTCCATGTCGATGAAGTCGATCACGATTATTCCGCCGATGTCGCGCAGCCGGAGCTGATGGGCGATCTCCTCGGCCGCCTCCAGGTTGTTCTGGAGCACCGTCTCCTCGAGGCTCGACTTGCCGACGAACCGACCGGTGTTGACGTCGACGACCGTCAGTGCTTCAGTCCGATCGATCACGATGTGTCCGCCCGACGGCAGCCAGACCTTGCGATCGAGGGCCTTCCGCAACTGGTCCTCCACATGGAACCGCTCGAACAGCGGCAGGTCGCCTTCGTAGCGCTTCACCTTCTGGACGAGATCCGGGTCGGTCGATCCCAAATACTCGGCCACCTGTTCGTACACCTCGGTGTCATCGATCATGAGACGCCGGAAGTCCTTGGTGAAGTGCTCCCGCACGACCCGTAGCACCAGCGGCGGCTCCTCGTGCAGCAACCGCGGCGCACCGCCCTTGGGCAACTCGGCCTCGATGCGCCCCCACACCCGGGTCAGGTGTTCGATGTCGTCGCGGATCTCATCCTGGGTAGCGCCCTCGGCGGCGGTCCGCACGATTGCTCCGAAACCCTCCGGTCGGAGATCGCCGACCAGCCGGCGAAGCCGGGCTCGCTCCTCGTCGTCGAGGCGACGGCTGATCCCCCGCATGTCGCTCTCCGGGGCCAGCACCAGGAACCGGCCGGGGAGGCTGATCTGGTTGGTCAAACGGGCGCCCTTGTGGCCCATTGCGTCCTTGACGACCTGCACCAGGATCTGGTCGCCGACCTTCAGAACCTTCTCGATCGTCGGCGTCCGCCGACCGCCGTTCTCTTTCGTGTGCAGGTGCACGTCACCGGCATACAGCACACCGTTCTTGGCCTCGCCGAAGTCCACGAAGGCGGCCTCCATGCCGGGCAGCACATTGCGCACCTTGCCGAGGTACACGTTCCCCGCCAGCGACCGCCGATCGGAGCGGGCGAGATAGTGCTCCACCAGCAATGCACCTTCGAGCACCACGATCTGGGTCTGGTGCGGTGAGCGGCGGATCAGCATCTGCTTGCGGTCCGTCTCCGGCGGCGTCACGACGACGGGTTCGGTCCTCCGGCTGCGCTGCTGGCGTCCCCGCGAGTCCCTTCGGTCGCGGCCGCGACCACCGTCGCTCCGGGGCTTGACTTTCTCTTCTTTACCGGGCGCAGACTCCGGCGAAACCTCGCGGATCCGGCGGACCTCTACGGTGTCGCCCCCGACGGTGCGCGTCCCGCGCTCCTCAACGGTGGTGTCACCGACACCCTTGCGGACGACCTGCGTCCGGCGCTTGCGAAACAGGGCCATTGATAAAACTCCTCCAGCGTCCGCGCCCGCGGACGCCGCTGATGAATGGTTGACGAAAACCCGTGGAGGCTTCGAGCCACAGTCGCGACAGCGCCCAATCTCGTTCCATTGGGAACCTGCAACGGGGTCGGGGAGGTGAGCCCGGCCCTCGGTGCCGTCGACTGTGCGTGCACTCAAAGCTCCGTTCAGACAATGGGCGGCGGCGCAACAGATGGAACCTGACCCACCGTGGGGCCGAAGCCGGCCACCCGGGCGGGAGAATACCACCGGCATCCCCTGATCCAGGGGAAGGTCGGAGAGAGCGGATCAGTCGCCGTTGATCTCGAGCTGTTCCTGATGGGACTCCGACGGGTCGTAACAGAACCGACAACGCGCCTCGTACGCATCGGTCGCTCCGAGCACCACCAGCTCATCGGATTGGATGACCCGCTGGGTATACATGCCTTCGCCTCCGCAGCGGTGACACACGGCCAGCGTCTTGGTGACGTATTCGGCCCGGGTCATCAGGGTCGGAATCGGCTCGAACGGCCGGCGCAGGAAATCGAGGTCGAGGCCGGCGACAATCACCCGCTTCCCGGAGCGAGCCAGTTGCTCGACCACGTCGACGAGACCGTCGTCGAAGAACTGCCCCTCATCGATTCCCACCACGACCGTGCGGTCCTCGACGAGCCGCAGCAGTTCCTCGCTGTTTGCCGCGTTCTGGGCCGCCGTCGACAGGCTGGAATGGGACACCACCTCGTCGGTGGCATAGCGGTCGTCGATGACCGGCTTGAAGGTCTGGGTGTGGAGCCGTGCGATCTGATAGCGGGTGATCCGCCGGATCAACTCCTCGCTCTTGCCCGAAAACATCGGACCGCTGATGACCTCGACCCAGCCCCGCTCGTCACGCCGCTCCATGGCGGGAGACACTAGCGGAGGTCAGAGATCGGAGATCAGAGATCAGACAGAGGGCCTCTGACTTCTGACCTCTGATCTCAGTCGAGCGGAGCTCGGCTACGCCCGATCCCCCGGGGACCGGCTGCGCCGGATGTAGATGGCGTGCACGATCCCGATCGTGATTGACATCGCCAGGTAGAACGAACCGCCGTAGCTCATGAACGGCAGCGGGAGCCCGGTCACCGGCAGTAGGCCGACGGTCATCCCGATGTTCACGAAGACGTGGAAGCCCACCATCGAGGCGGCACCTGCCGCGACCAGCTGGCCGAAGCGATCGCGAGCCAGTGCGGCGATGATCAGCATGCGCCACACGATGACGGCATAGAGCCCCAGGACCAGCGCCCCGCCGGCGAATCCGAGCTGCTCGCCAATCGCCGTGAACACGAAGTCGGTCCGCTGGGCTGGAACGAAGGCCAGGTTGGTCTGAGTGCCTTCGAAGAGCCCCCGACCGAACAGGCCCCCGGAACCGATTGCGATCTGGCTCTGCGTTTGGTTGTAGTTGATGGTCAGGGTCTCCTGGCCGGCGTTGAGGAACCCGGTCAGGCGGTCGATCTGATACTCCTTCAGCAGGTCGAGCTGGAAGAGAATGATCAAGGCGATGATCCCGCCGAGTAACAGCAGCAGGATCTGGCGAACCGTGGTACCGGCAACAAAGAGCATCGTCACTACCACGAACCCGAACACCAGCATCGTTCCCAGATCGGGCTGCAGGAAGATCAGCGCTGAGGGCAGTGCGACCAGGCCCATCGCCTGACCGATCCGCAGCCAGGGCATCCGATTCTCTTCGACGTTGGCGAGCAGAAGTGCCAGCACCAGGATCACTGCAGGCTTGGCCACCTCGGACGGCTGCAGGTCGAACACTCCGAGGGAGATCCAACGCTGTGCACCCTGGCGGGTGGTGCCGAGCGGGGTCATCACGATGATCAGCAACAGCAGCGAGCCGCCATAAGCCCAAGGAGCGAGGACCCGCCACATCCGGTCGGTGAACAGCGACGCGATGATCAGCACGATCACGCCGAGACCCATGAAGATGCTCTGCTGCACCATGTCGGTGCTGCGAGGCAACCCGGCCGACTCCAGCCGGGGTGCGGTCACCGTGAAGATCATGAGCAGGCCGAGGGCACTCAGCGCCAGCATCGAGAACAGCAGAACGAAGTCGACGCTGGTGGCCGACGCCTCTCGGGGGCGGATCTCAAAAGCCGGCGTGGTGGTAGCGGTCATCGCACCTCCGACACGTCACCGGCCTCGATCTTGTCGAGTTCCTCACCCAACACGTACTGGAGGACCCGTCGGGCCGTGGGAGCCGCGACCTGGCCGCCCGAGCCACCGTGTTCGATGACGACGGCGACCACCCACTGTGGATCGTCGAGAGGAGCGGCGCCGACGAACCACGCCGTCGTCACCTGGAACTGCTCGTGCTCTCCGTTCTCCTTCAGCACCGGGTCCCCGGTCTCGTCGAGCACGTCGAGCCAGATCCCGGTCTCGCTGGTCCCGGTCTTGCCTCCGACCTGCACGAGCGAATCGCCGAAACCCTGGAAGGCTTTGCGAGCGGTGCCGGCGTCACCGGCGACCACACCGTTGAGGTCCTCTTTGAGGCTCTCGACCGTCTCCTCGGAGAGCTCGATCGTGCGAGCCGCATTCGGCAGATTGGTGTAGATGATCGTGTTCTCACTGTCGACGATCGTGTCGACCACCCGGGGCACCCACACCGTTCCGCCGTTGAGGAGCGTGGCGTAAGCGTTCGCCATCTGCAGCGGAGTTGCCGTCATGGCACCCTGGCCGACCGCCACGTTCATCAGGTCACCACCGGACCATCCACCCTCGAGGCGGACCAACCCGGTCTTGTTCTGCTGGTGGTACTGGAACCAATCACGATCAGGCAGCAGGCCGGACTGCTCGAAGGGCAGGTCGATCCCGGTCTTGATCCCGAACCCCAGATCCTCCGCCCAAGCCTGGAGGAGATCCTCGTCCCAGTCGACCCCGCGCCCTTCCCAGACCTCGAGGGCGACACCCCAGAAGTACTGGTTCGAGGAGCGCTGGAGCGCTGAGTGGATGTCGACGAGTCCGTGTCCGCCCGGAGGTGGCCAGCACTCGTTCACCCGCGTGTCGAACTGCTGGCACGACCAGTCGAGAAGCGGCGGCGTCGCCGGGAACAGCAGCACGCCGTCGGCCCAGAACGAGGTCTGGTCGGCGGGATCCAGCAGCGCCACGTACTCCTCAACCAGTTCCGGCCGGGTCTGATACACGACCTCAAGTGACGGGAACAGACCATTCTCCAATGCGAGGGTGTACGCCACGACTTTGAATGCCGATGCCGGCGGGTACAGACCCTGAATGGCGAAGTTGTTGAACACCGCCTTCTCCGACAGTTCCGCCCACTGCTCCTGGGTGATCGCGCCTTCGACGAACAGCCCCGGGTCGTATCCGGGAACGGATGCCATGGCGCGCACCGCTCCGTTTCGCGGGTCGAGCACTACTGCTGCGGCTCTGACCACCGGCTCACCCTCTGTGCGGGAGAGGCGGATCCCCTCGAGCAGCGTCTGCTCGACGAACTGCTGCAGGTCGATGTCGATCGTTGTCACCACGCTGCCGCCGGGCTGCGGCGGGATCTCCTCGAGCACGCCCAGGATCTCGCCGGCCGCGTTCACCTGATAGGTGATGGTGCCCGGGGTGCCGCGCAGAAGACGGTCGTAGGACCGCTCGATCCCGAAGCGTCCGACCCGGTCGCGCGGTGTGATCTCAGGGCGCTCCAGGTCGCCTTCACTCGGCGATCCGATGTAGCCGATGACGTGCGCGGCGGTCTCCCCCAGTGGGTACACGCGGAGCGGCCGCGGCTCGACGGTCACGCCGGGGAAGTCCTCGATGTGTTCCAGCACGAACAAGGCCGTGGCCTCCGACAAGGCACCGCCCAGCGGGAACCGGGCACCCGGACCGAGATCGTCGAACCTCTCCTTGATCCCGGTCGCGGTGAGGTCGAGCAGCACCGCGAGATTCTGGATCAGCTCCTCCTCCCTCTCTTCGGGGACCAACTTGCGGTCGACTACGACCCGTAGTGAAGCCTCGGTGCCGGCCATGAGGTCCAGCCCGCCGCTGGCCAGGATGTCGCCCCGTGGCGCCTCGACCTCGACCACACGGATCTGCTGTGACTGGGCGGTTTCCAGGGAGTCGGCAATGGTCGTCACCTGGAGATACCAGAGTCGCAGCGCGAGCACGCCGAACAGACCGCCAAAGATCAGGGCCATTGCCGCCAGACGCCAGCCGATCCTCATAGCCGCCACTCCGCCCGTCGTGTGGTACGGCCGAGCAGCGCGGTGACCGCCGGGAGAACGACCACGGCCAGCAGGGTGTTGTACAGGGAGGGAAGCAGCATCTTGCGCACGATCGCGGCGTCGGCGATTGTCTTCTCCCCGAAGATCGTACCGAGGACCGCGAATAGCGCGAGCGCCAGGAATGACATCACGAACACCACCGGCGCGATGAGGCGGTAGTCACCCGCCATCCGGTCCGTGAAGCGCACCGTGACAAAGGCCACGATCGTCGCCACGAGGGCCCACAGACCCAGCGCCGTCTCCGAGAGCAGGTCCTGGAACACCCCGGCGAGAAAGCCGAGGATGAGCGCGGCCTCATCGGGCAGATGTCTGCTCACCGCAATGACCGTGAGTAGCACCAAGGCCGGAGCACTGTCGAACGGACGGAGCCGGGCAAACAGTGTGGTCTGGAGGGCGACGGCAATCACGATGAGGGTTGCTGCGATGACCACCTTGCGGAAGTTCATGCGCCCTCCCCTTCGGTGGTCGATGTCGTCGATGACTCCTCCGGCCCTTCGTCGGGTTCACCCTCCGACGGCTCGACGTCTTCGAGCGGCACTTCGACGGTGGTGTCGTCGGTTTCCTCCTCGACCCCGCTGGCACTGCCCTCGTCACGGGTGAAGACCAGTACCTTGACGAAATCGACCCTGGTGATCTCAGCGGTCGGAATCGCGGTCGTTCGCAGGGCGAACCCGACCTCGGCCCGGGCGGCCCGCTCGACCCGGGCGACGCTGATCCCGGCAGGGAAACGGCCGTCGGCGGTCGCCAGCAAGTCGCCCTCGAGCAGCACGGCGTCGGTGTTGAACATTTCCAGGCCCAGGGGTCCGCTTCCCCGCCCGGTGACGACCCCGGTCTCACCGGTTCGCTCGATCCGAACGGCTACCCGAACCGTGGGCTCCAGCAGCAGCAGGACCCGGGCGGTCGAGTCGGTCACAGAGACCACCCGACCGATCAGACCTCCTTCGTCGACGACCGGCATGTCGACCGCTATGCCGTCGAGGCGGCCCTTGTCGATCACCCGGGTGAAATCGAACTCCGACACGCCCACCGCCAGCACCCTGGCGGTGACGGCCTCGATCTCCTCGGGCTGCTCGACACCGACGATGTCCTCGAGCTCCTCGACTCGGCGCTGCAGCGCCTCGGTCTCCTGGAGCTGGCGCTCGAGACCGGCAATCTCCCCGCGCAGCCGTTCGTTCTCGTCGCGCAGCGAGGTGAGATCGGAGATGGTCTCGAAGAAATTGACGACGGGGCGGGTGACGTTTCCGACCACCCGCTGGATCGGAGCAAAGGCTGCCTGGGTGCCGTCACGCAGGGTGCCTCCGATGCCTGCACCGGATGCCCGCAGATCGAACGTGACCAGAACCAGCGACGCAATGATCAGCCCGATGAACAGGGCGGTGACACGGTCAAATCCGGGAAGGCGTAGCAAGAATTAGCACCCCCCGCAGGACCGGAGCGGCTCCCCCGCCAGGGGCACGGCCGGTGCTCCTACGCGCGGCCTGACGAGGAAAGGACGTCCTGGAGCTGGTCGAATTCCTCCAGGCAGCGTCCGGATCCCACCACCACCGAGTGCAGGGGACGGTCGGCGGTGATGACCGGAGTTCCGGTCTCGTTGGCGATCCGCACATCGAGGCCCCGCAGCAGGGCGCCGCCGCCGGTGAGGACGATGCCGCCCTCCATGATGTCGGCGGCAAGCTCCGGTGGGGTCTTGTCGAGGCAGAACTTCACTGCGTCGACAACCTGCTGTACCGGCTCCTCGATGGCTTCGCGAACCTCCTGCGCGGTGACGATGACGGTTTTCGGCAGGCCGGTGACCAGATCGCGACCGCGGATCTCCGCGTGCGGCTCGTCCGAGAACGGCCAGGCCGACCCGATCGCCATCTTGAGCTGCTCTGCGGTGCGATCACCGAGCAGGAGGTTGTACTCCTTCTTGACCCACTGAATGATCGCCTCGTCGATCTCGTCGCCACCAATGCGCACGCTGCGGGAAACGACGATGCCGCCGAGCGAGATGACGGCGACCTCGGTGGTCCCACCACCGATGTCCACGACCATCGATCCGGTCGGATCCTGGACCGGCAGCCCGACCCCGATCGCAGCAGCCATCGGCTCCTCGATGGTGAAAGCGCGGCGGGCTCCGGCGTGATAGGCGGCTTCCTCGACGGCTCTGCGCTCAACACCGGTGATCCCGGACGGCACGCAGATGATGATGCGGGGACGCGCCCATGGGCGGTTCTGCACCTTCTTGATGAAGTAGCGCAGCATCCGCTCCGTGATGTCGAAATCGGCGATGACGCCGTCACGCAGCGGACGGATCGCCTGGATGTGGGACGGGGTCCGTCCAATCATCCGCTTGGCATCCATGCCGACGGCCAGTGCCTGGTTATCCCGCGTGTTGATTGCGACGACCGAGGGCTCGTTGAGCACGATGCCCTGACCGCGCACGAACACCAGCGTGTTCGCGGTTCCCAAATCGATGGCCATGTCGCGAATGGCGAGCGACATGATGCTTGGTGGCATAACGACTCAGCCCCAGTGGATTCGCAACGAGTGTACCCGACGGTGACGGGTGGGCCCGAAGTTCATCCGAAGAACAGTCTCAGTTCCCGATCGGCTGATTCCGGCGAATCTGAACCGTGAACGATGTTCTCGGTCAAGATCAGGCCGAAATCCCCACGAATCGTGCCCGGGGCAGCCTGCTGTGGGTTGGTGACGCCCATGAGGGTGCGGGAGACGGTGACCGCCTCGTCGCCGGTCCACTTCATCGCGACCACCGGACCGCTGGTGATGAATGCCAGCAGGTCGGGGTAGAACGGCTTCTCGACGTGCTCGGCGTAGTGACGCCCCGCCAGTTCCTCGTCGATCTGCAGCATGCGAATGGCATCCAGCCGGAGCCCTTTGCGCTCGAATCGGCCGATCACCTCACCGACCAGACCGCGCCGAACCCCATCTGGCTTGACCATCACAAACGTGCTCTGCTCCGCCACCGTGACTCCATTTCGTCGTGCCGGGCGGAGATGGTAGCCCTTGGAGAACGGGCATCAGGCATCGGGCATCGGGCGTCGGTTGCCGGTCATCAGTCATCTGAAGCGGACCGAGAACTGGGGGAACGCTCGCCTTCAGATGCCGAGAGCGGTGCGCGCCTCTCCCACCACGTAGATCGATCCAGTGACCAGTACCGGGTCACCCGATTCGGCGGCTGCGGCGACGGCGGTCGGGACGTCGGGGTGCGGAGTGGCCGGCACGCCCAGCACCCGGGTGGCGTCGGCGGCCACATCGCCCGCATCGGTGGCTCGCTCGATGTCTGCGGCGGCAGTCTCGACTCCGATGAGGCATCCGCGGAACGGGTCCAGGATTCCATCGAGGTCCTTGTCCTGCATTGCTCCGATGACCAACCGCCACTGCAGCGTCGGGAACTCCTCGGCAATCGCCTCACAGAGCGCTGCGGCGCCGTGCGGGTTGTGGGCGCCGTCCAGCATCAGCAGTGGATCACGCCGAACGATCTCCATCCGCCCCGGCGCGGTCACCGCAGCGGCAGCTTCCCTGACCGCTTCGACATCGAGCGGCCGGCCCAGCAGCGCCTCGACGGCGGCCACCGCGACCGCGAAGTTCGCCGTCTGGTGCCTCCCGTGCAGGGTCAGATGCAAGTCGTGATAACCGGCCTCGGCGCCCTCGATATCGATCAGCCAGCCCCCGACCGCCGGCTGCGCCGCGCTGATGCGGAAATCCGTGTCCTGGCTGAACCAGTGAGCGTTCCGCTCCTTTGCCGCCGCCTCGGCCATCGCGACGACAGACGGCGGCAGGGCACCGGTAACGAGAAATGAACCCTCGTCGAGGATCGCCAGCTTCTCCCCCGCAATCTCCTCCACGGTGTGCCCGAGGTATTCGACATGTTCGATGCCGATCGACGTCAGCACCGCGACTTCGGACGACGCAACGTTGGTCGCGTCGAAGCGCCCCCCGAGCCCGGTCTCGACGACGGCGGCGTCGACGGCCCGCTCGGCGAACCAGCTGAATGCGAGTGCAGCGGTGAGCTCGAAGTAGGTGATCCCGTCACCCGATCGTTCTTCGTAGAGGTCCACGAGCGGCGCCAGCTCGGCGACCACCAGGGCGAACTCGTCCGGCGTCATGGCATCGAGACCGAGCGAGAACCGCTCTTCGACGGCTTGGAGATGCGGGGAGGTGAACACTCCCGGAGTCAGGCCGTGGGCCGACAGCAGCGCGGCGACCATCCGGGCCGTCGAGGTCTTGCCGTTGGTCCCGGCGAGATGGACGATCGGATATGACCGCTCAGGATTGGCGAGCAGCTCGAGCAGCCCCGCGATCCGCTCGAGACCGGGCTTCACCCCTCTGCCGATGTGGCGATAGAGGTAGGCGACGGCGGATGCGTAGTCCGTGGTGCTACCCCAACTCATCCAGCTGCGACCGGAGCTTTTCCAGCCGGGCCTCGGATTCCGCCGCCTTGGCGCGTTCCTTCTCGACCACTTCGGCCGGAGCGCGTTCGACGTATTGCGGATTGGACAGCTTCCTGTTCGATGCCGCGAGCAACCCCTCCTCGGAGGAGATTGCCTTGCCCAGCCGTTCCCGCTCGGCATCGATATCGACGATGCCCTCAAGCGAGATGAACGCCTGCAGCGGGCCCGCCACGAGACGGGTTCTCCCCGTGCGGTCCGGCAGCGTCGTCGACCACTCCGGAGCGACCGACACCAGCGCATCGAGTTGGCCGGGCCACCAGTCGGCGGCAGCGCCGTCGGGATCGGCCACGATCACATCGAGCGGATGCCGCGGCCCGAGCCCGTGCTCCGCCCGGAAACGGCGGAAACCGGTCACCAGCTCCTGAAACACGCTGAAATGCTCCGGCATCTCGTAGGCCGGCGGCTCCGGCCAGTCGGCCCCGGCCAGCAGTTCGTCGCCCCCCAGATGCGACCAGAGCTCCTCGGTGAGGTATGGAATCACCGGGTGGAACAGCTTCAGCAGGTCCCGCATGACGATGCCGACCGCTCGAGCCGTCTCCGGTGCCCGGTCGGTCCGCAGCGGCGCCTTGGACAGTTCGAGGTACCAGTCGAACACCTCGGACCAGGCGAAGTTATAGAGCAGCCCGTAGGCGTCGCTGAAGCGGTACTCCTCGAACAGTTCATCGAAGCGCTGCGTCACTTCGTGGAGCCGGGCGAGAATCCAGCGCTCCTCCGGTGCCGGGTCGTCTGGGTATCCCCCGGCGGCGGGAATGTCGATCCCCTCCGTGTACGGCAGGGCGAAGCGGACCGCATTCCAGAGCTTGTTCCCGAATCGGCGGGCTGCGTCGACCCAATCCGGCTGATAGGGAACGTCCTGGCCGGGTGCGGCGGCCTGAATCAGGGCGAGCCGCAGCGCGTCGGCCCCGTGCTCTTCGACCACATCGAGTGGGTCGAGAGCGTTGCCCAGCGACTTGGACATCTTGCGCCCGTCGGGTGCGCGGATGAGGCCATGAATCACGACGTCCGGATAGGGCGGATCATCGAGGAAGTGGATCCCCATCTTGATCATGCGGGCCACCCAGAAGTAGATGATGTCGAAGCCGGTCACCATCACCGAGTTCGGGTAGAAGCGCTCGAGATCGTCGGTTTCCTCGGGCCATCCGAGTGTCGAGAACGGCCAGAGGCCCGAGGAGAACCAGGTGTCGAGGACGTCCTCCTCCTGGCGCAGTGATGTCGACCCGCAGTCACAGGCCGTCGGATCCTCCATCGCGACGATGATCTCGCCGCAGGCGTCGCAATACCACGCCGGGATTCGGTGACCCCACCAGATCTGACGGGAGATGTTCCAATCCCGCAGGTTCTCCATCCAGTGGAAATACGAGTTCTCCCACCGCTCCGGGATGAAACGGACCTCTCCGGAGCGCACCACATCGACCGCCGGCTCCACCAGCGGGCGGACCTTGACGAACCACTGGTCGGACAGCAGGGGCTCGATTGCCGTCTTGCATCGGTAGCAGTGGCCCACCGAGTGCCGGTGCTCCTCGACTCCGATCAGGTATCCCCCGGCCTCCAGCGCTTCCTTGACCGCGGCCCGGGCGGCGTAGCGGTCGAGACCTGAGAACCGGCCGCCGTTGTCGTTCACCACCGCGCTGTCATCGAAGATGATGACGCTCGGGAGCCCGGCCCGCTGTCCGATCTCGAAGTCGATCGGGTCGTGCGCCGGTGTGACCTTGACGGCGCCGGTACCGAACTCGGGATCGACGGCGGCGTCGGCCACTATCGGGATCTCACGATCGACCAGCGGAAGCATCACCGTGCGCCCGATCAGGTCGCGGTAGCGCTCGTCCTCGGGATGCACCGCCACCGCGGTGTCGCCCAGCATGGTTTCGGCACGAGTAGTGGCGACCTCGACGAAGCCATCGCCGTCCACGAGCGGGTACCGGATGTGAACCATCTCGCCGAGGACGTCCTCGTGTTCGACCTCGATGTCGCTGAGCGCGGTGCGGCACCGGGGGCACCAGTTGGTGATCCGATTGCCGCGGTAGATCAGCCCGTCTTCGTAGAGCCGGACGAAGACGGTTCGCACCGCCTTCGAGAGGCCCTCATCCATGGTGAAGCGCTCCCGGCTCCAATCGACGGAAAAACCGAGACGCCGGATCTGGGTCATGATGCGGCCGCCGGAACGCCGTTTCCACTCCCACACCTGCTCGACGAACTGCTCGCGACCCAGGTCGAATCGGGTCAGACCCTCGGCGGAGAGCTCACGCTCCACCACGTTCTGGGTAGCGATCCCGGCGTGGTCCATCCCCGGCACCCAGAGCGCGGCGTAGCCCTGCATCCTGCGCTTGCGGGTGATGGCGTCCTGGATGGCCATGTTGAGGGCATGACCCATGTGGAGAACGCCCGTGACGTTCGGGGGCGGGATGACGACGCAGAAGGGAGGACCGTCGGGTCGATACTCAGGCCGGAAGATTCCGGCCGACTCCCAACGGTCGTACCAGTGCGCTTCGACGCGCTTGGGGTCGTACGCCGGCTCCATCAGTCCCGTCACTCATCGTGAGCAGGGAGTGTAGTGCCGCGCCAACACGGCCCCGGGAGGGTCCCGACACGGAGCGAGGCCGGTGCCTACGCACCGGCCTCGTACCCTTCCTCCTCCGCCGGGCCGGGACCACGGGCCCGCCGGGTTCTCCACCCGCCGTCAGCCTGAAGACGATGCGACCACCGTAGGTGGTGGATGCTGAAGGTTCAACCACCGATTATCACAACCGGGCGTCATTGCTGAGTATCGCGATGGACTAGTTACCGATAGCTCGTCGCTCGTGGCCCGTCGCCTATTGTCTCCGCATGGCGCTCGGACCCCGCTTCACCAGATTGTGGGTGGCAGCCGCCATCTCCAACCTCGGCGACGGCGTCATGGGAGTCGCCTTCCCGCTGCTGGTGGCGTCGATCACCCGTGATCCCCTGCTGGTTGCCGGGGCCGCCTTCGCCAATCGGATCCCCTGGCTGCTGTTCGCCCTCCCGGCCGGAGCCCTCGTCGACCGTATGGATCGGCGCCGGGTCATGGTGGCGGTGGATTGGTCCCGCGCCGTCGTCGTCGGTGTCCTCGGAGCGTGGCTGCTCGTCGGTAACGTCCCCCTGGCGGTCATCTACGTCGGCGCGTTCCTCCTCGGCTCGGCCGAGACGATGTTCGATACGTCGTCGGAAGCGGTCATTCCGGCCCTCGTCGAATCCAGCCAGCTCGATGCGGCCAACGGTCGGTTGCAGGCGGCCGAGTGGGTCACCAACAGCTTCGCCGGGCCCCCGCTGGGCGCTGCGCTGTGGGCGCTGGCCGCCTCGGCCCCATTCCTCTTCGACGCCGGAAGCTTCGTGATCGCTGCGGTACTCGTCGCAACGATCTCGGGATCCTTCCGGTCGGAGCGGATCCCAGACCCGGCGACCAAGCTGCGAACCGACATCGCCGAGGGGTTGCGCTGGCTCTGGGGCCACACCGTGCTCCGCACCACCGCGCTGATGGCGGGAGTCACCAATCTGGTCGGCACCGGCATCGTGGCGATCTTCGTGCTCTTCGCTCAGGACATCCTGGGACTCGGCGACATCGGCTACGGGCTGATCCTGGCCACAATCGGAGTGGGTGGTCTCATCGGCGCGGTCGGCGCTTCAGCGGTCGTCAAGCGGATCGGCCCGGGCACCACGTTGCTGTCGACGGTCGTCGCACTCGCCGCGGCGAGCATTATCACCGGGTTCACCAGCAGTCCATGGGTGGCGGCCGTGGCCACCTTCATCTTCGGCATGTTCATCGCGATGTGGAACGTCGTGGCGATCTCACTGCGCCAGAGCTTGACCCCCGACGAGTTGCGGGGACGAGTTGCCAGCGTCGCCCGGCTGCTGGCCTGGGGAACGCAGCCGCTGGGAGCGCTGCTCGGCGGCGTGGTGGCCAATCTGGTGGGTCTGCGCGGACCGTTCTACGTGGCCGCCGTCGTCTGGCTGGCGCTGGCCCTCGCCGCTGCACCGATCGTCAGCAACACGCGCATCAATGCGCTGAAGAAAGCCCGGCAGGCCGACTAGGCGGAGCGCTCGTGACGTTCCCGGACCGCGTCCTGGATGGGGATGAGGGTCGGGTTCACCCGCTCCTTGACCACATCGCCGTCGATGACCACGCGGGCCACGTCGTCGCGGCTCGGCAGGTCGTACATGGTGTTGAGCAGCACCTCTTCGAGGATGGCACGAAGCCCGCGAGCGCCGGTGCCGCGCAGCAGCGCTTGATCGGCAATGGCCTGCAGAGCTGGGTCGTCGAAGACGAGTTCGACGCCGTCCATCTCGAAGAACTTGGCGAACTGCTTGACCAGGGCGTTCTTCGGCTCGACCAGGATCCGGATGAGCGCATCCATGTCGAGGTCCTCGACGGTAGACACCACCGGCAGCCGGCCGATGAATTCCGGAATCAGTCCGAAGGAGAGCAGATCCTCGGGGAGCACCTGGGCCAGGGTCGCCGAGTCGCGCTGCTTCGGAGCGTGAACGTGGGCATCGAAACCAACCGCCCGCTTGCCGACCCGGCTCTCGATGATGTGTTCGAGCCCGGAGAAGGCGCCGCCGCAGATGAACAGCATGTTGGTGGTGTCGATCTGCAGGAACTCCTGGTGCGGGTGCTTGCGCCCGCCCTGGGGTGGGACCGAGGCCACGGTGCCCTCGAGGATCTTCAGCAGCGCCTGCTGCACACCCTCGCCGGAGACATCGCGGGTGATCGACGGGTTCTCCGCCTTGCGGGCGATCTTGTCGATCTCGTCGATGTAGATGATCCCCTGCTCGGCCCGCTTGATGTCGTAGTCGGCGGCCTGGATCAGCTTCAGCAGGATGTTCTCGACGTCCTCGCCGACGTAACCGGCTTCGGTCAGTGCAGTTGCATCGGCGATGGCGAACGGAACGTTGAGCATCCTGGCCAGCGTCTGCGCCAGCAGCGTCTTGCCGCAGCCGGTGGGCCCGATCAGCAGGATGTTCGACTTCTGGAGCTCGATGTCGTCCTTGCCCGCCCGCTGGCCGGCCCGCACCCGCTTGTAGTGGTTGTAGACCGCGACCGAGAGCACCTTCTTGGCGCGGTCCTGGCCGACGACGTAGTCGTCGAGGAAACCGAAGATCTCCGACGGCTTCGGAAGTTCGGTGAGCGGGGTCTCTTCTGTGGTGGCGAGTTCCTCTTCAATGATCTCGTTGCAGAGATCGATGCACTCGTCACAGATGTAGACACCCGGTCCGGCGATGAGTTTCTTGACCTGCTTCTGCGATTTGCCGCAGAAGCTGCACTTCAGGAGATCGCCGCCTTCGCCGAACTTCGAAACCACGTCGCTCCCCCTAGCCTCCGACGGGCGTCAGTGTGCGTGCCTGCAGAACCTCGTCGACCGCACCGTAGGCCTTCGCCTCTTCGGCAGTCATCCAGAAGTCACGATCGGTGTCGGCCCGGATCTTCTCGATGTCCTGGCCGGTGTGCTCGGCGAGCATCTGGTTCATCTCTTCCTTGACCCGGATGATCTCCTTGGCGTGGATCTCGATATCCGTGGCCTGGCCCTCGAGACCGCCGATGTGCGGCTGATGCAGCATGACCCGAGCGTGCGGAAGGGCGAAACGTTTGCCGGGGGCGCCGGAGGCCAGGAGCACCGCGGCAGCCGACGCGGCCTGTCCCATGCAATAGGTGGCAACGTCGTTCTTGATGAACCCGATGGTGTCGTAGATCGCCATCAGCGACGTCATCACGCCGCCCGGTGAGTTGATGTACAGCGCGATGTCCTTCTCCGGATCGTCGCCTTCAAGGTGCAGCAACTGCGCCATGATCAAGTTGGCGACGTTGTCGTCGATGGGGGTGCCGAGGAAGATGATGCGTTCCTTGAGCAGGCGGCTGTAGATGTCGAATGCCCGCTCACCCCGGCTGGTCTGCTCGACGACGGTCGGGACCAGGTAACTCATGCTTCGATTACTCCTCGTCCGCTGAGGCTTCGTCCACTTCATCGGCGTCGGCGCCCTCGGCGTCCGCATCCGTGTCGCTGGCCGGAGCCTCAGGCTGTGTGAACTCGATCTCGTTGCCCTCGGCATCAACCGCCACCGCCAGCTCGAGGAGCCGGTCGATCGCCTTGCGCCTCAGGATATCACCGGCCAGTGTCTTCTCTTGGGCACCTTGTTCGAGCACCTCTCGGTACTCCTCGACCGTTGTTTCGGCCGCCTCGGCAAGCGACTCGATGGTTTCGCTGAGTTCGTCGTCGGCAACTTCGAGCCCCTCTTGGCGGGCAATCCCCTCGAGAAGCACGCGGGTCCGCAGGTTCAGATTGGCCTGTTCCCGCAGGTCGTCGACGAACGCCTGCTGATCCTGACCCGTGAGCTGGAAGTACTGCTCGATGGTGATTCCCTGCGCACTGAGACGGTGTGCAAAGCGATGCAGCGTGGCATCCATCTCACCCTCGACCAGGGCATCGGGGAGATCGATGACAAGCTCCTCGCGAAGGTCACCGACCACCTGCTGCTCGAACTGTGCCCGCAGTGCCGACTCGCGCACAACATTCATCTGCTCGGCGAGCGACTCCCGCATCTCAGCCACAGACTCGAACTCGGAGACCTCTTCGACCCACTCGTCGGTGACGTCGGGAAGCTGCTTGGCCTTCACCTGTTTCACCAGGACCCGGGCAGTCACCTCTTCACCGGCGTGCTCGCCGATGGTTTGAGGCAGGGTGGTTGAGAACTCCTCGATGGTGCCGGCGCCCCTGCCGCGCAGCGCATCGTCGAGACCCTCGAGGAACGATCCGGAGCCGATCTCATACATGAGATCGTTAGCCGATCCGGCCTCGACCTCTTCGCCGGCGGCGGAGGTCTTCAGGTCGATCAGGACGTAGTCGCCGTCGAAGCCTTCCCGCTCGACGTCCTGGAGTTCGGCGAACTGGTCGCGCATCCGGTCGATCTGCTCGTCGATCTGCTGATCGTCGATCGGTGGGGCGTCGAGTTCGACCTTGCGGCCTTCGTACTCGGGGATGTCGCTCGCCTCGGGCCACAGCGTGACCCGCACGTCGATGTCGACACCGCCTTCGTTGTCACGGATCTCGTCGACCCGCGGCGTTGCGGCAGGCTCGAGGTCCGAACTCTCCAGCGCCTCGGTGACCAGCCCCGGCAGCGCTTCTTCGATCGCCTCCTGCTGGAGGGTTTCGCTGCCCACCATCGATTCGACGATCCGGCGCGGCGCCTTGCCGGGACGGAATCCCTTGATCTTCAGTTGCCCCGACAGACGTCGGGCTGCACGGTTCTTGGCGGCTTCGAGCGTTTCACCGTCGACGGCAATGGTGATGATTCGCTCGAAAGGGCCGGCCTCTTTGACCTCGGTCACCTCGGCTCCTTCACGCATCAGAGGACGAGACGGCCCATCTGGGCCGCCTCGCTCGGGGTGACCGAGGGGACTCGAACCCCCGACCTCCAGGGCCACAACCTGGCGCTCTAACCGCCTGAGCTACGGTCACCATGAGGATCCGGTACCCCCGGAGGGATTCGAACCCCCGACCAAGAGCTTAGAAGGCTCCTGCTCTGTCCTCTGAGCTACGGGGGCACGGGCCCGGAGACCCTCGAGCGGGTGAAGGGAATCGAACCCTCATGGCCAGCTTGGAAGGCTGGAGCTCTACCATTGAGCTACACCCGCGCTGCTCCCGGCGGAGGATAGCGGGGGGTGTCTGGAACCCTCACTATCGAGGGGCCATTCGCCTCTTGACACCCGGCGCCGGCGTCCGGCACCCTATGAGGAGCGGTGAGGGTGACAGATGTCGACGAGGCGCCGAGCGCTGTACGTCTTCATTCCCTTGATCACTCTTGTGCCCGGGCTGTGCCAAGTCTCCCAAGCGCAGGAGGTCACGGCGACGTTCGAGGGAACACTCGATCTCGCCCAGATCACGAGTGATAGCGGCGAGGTGGTCGAGAACGTTGTGACCCTCGAATTCGCGCCTACCGGCGGACCGGTATCCGGCGGTTTTGCGTTCACCATCGAGGGAGTTCAGTTCGAGATCCGGGTCCTCGACTCCGAACCGCAATACCCGGACTGCGCCATGACTTGGGAGATGACGGGTGACATCGCCTCAGGGAACGTTGACGGTGGCCCGGGCATCCACTCCATCGAGGGAACCGCGGAGGCAACCCTCCGGGTCGACGACGTCGAAGGCTGCGGTCCGGGATGGGAGCCGGGAGAACGAACCGGGACCATCACCTGGCAAGCGAGGTTCTACTACGGAAGCGGAAGGGTGGAGGGCTCGTTCGACTTCAATGAGGAGACCACACTGCCGTTTGCCGCGGAGGTCGTCTCCTGGACCACGACCACGACGGAGCCACCCTCTTCATCCACGACAGAGCCGAGCGCCTCGACCACCAGCGAACCCACTACAGGGACCTCGGAGGGCGACGACGGTGAAGGGAGTGAGGGCCTCGCGCTCGACGAAGCGATGGCAGCCATCAACATCCTCCCCGGACCCGACTGCCCCGAGGGCCTCCCCGATGACTCCTACCTGTGGCTCGTCAAGGTGTGTGGATGGCCCGGTCGGGAAGCTGGAAGTCAGGACTATCCGGAAGTGGGCCTGGCTCCCTACGGCAGCTTCGTTACCGCCCGCGCCGGTTACGCGGTGTGCCTCGATGGCCCCGGCGGCGACGTCGTCTACGCAAAAGGACCATGTGAGGTCCGAGTCCCCTGCCCAACCACACCGGATGTGCTGGGCACGTCGTTGGGGCTTCTCAAGGGGCTGGGCTTTTTCCGTTACGACCCCAACAGAGGTCGGATCACCGTCGATACGCCCCACGTCGCCGCCGCAGTGCTCGGAACGCAGTTCGTTCTTGATGTCGGGGAGTCCTCGACCCGGGTGCTGGTGATCGAGGGCACCGTCCAGGTTGAGGGGCGCGAGGGAGGGCTACAACTCGTCGGCGCCGGTGAGTGGACCGATGGATCGATCGAATCGGTGGCAGAACCCCAGGCCCTTGCCCAAGGGCAACTCGAGGCCGAATATCCCGACCTGATGGCCCGCCTGCCCGAATTCAACGGCGCCCCGGTGCAAGCGCGTGAGGCCGACGACCCCACGGAAGCAGCCGACGCCACCACCGATGATTCGAACCGCGACACGGTCCTGATCGTGGCGATCGCCGGAGGCGCGGCGGTGGTGCTGCTCGGGTTGGTCCTCTTCGCCCGACGCCAATCCCGAAAGGCGGCTCCGGTAGGCACCGGGTCCTGGGACCACCCCACAGAACCCCCGCCACCCCCACCACCTGGATGAGATTCGGCCAATGCCCTTCCCCAACCGCCCTCCCAGCAGACTGGGAGGGGGATACCGACAAAGCCGGGCATCGAGCCGGGCTTTGGTCGGGCTGGCCGGATTTGAACCGGCGACCCCCTGCTCCCAAAGCAGGTGCGCTACCAAGCTGCGCCACAGCCCGCTGTCCGGCATTGTGGCACGCCGCCGGCCCTCGCCCCCGCCCTTCTTGCCTCACCGCCCCCTTGCTACCATCGACTCGGGTCGCTAGCTCAATTTGGCAGAGCATCGGACTCTTAATCCGCAGGTTCCGGGTTCGAGTCCCGGGCGACCCACCACTCTCACCAGGGCTTTTGTCGGGGGGCGCCGTCGGGAACGACTGCCAGCACCGGAAATGCAGCAATCCGCAACGAAACCGGTTGGATCGGCGCAGCCGACGGTGGCCGGGAACCCGTGGCACCCCCGGGGGCTCCCGGCTACGGAGGGGGTGGGCCTCCTATGTGGTGCCGGTCGCAAAGCACATACCCTCGGACGGGGCTGCATGATGTGGAGAGACGCGTCACGCAGGTGAGAGGCGACAGAAGCGTCAGCGGCGAATCTCTGCAGGTGGCTCGATCTCGCCGCTGGGAGTGGGATCGCCGGCCAGCCGTCGCGTTTCAACCCCCGGAGGTGGGTTCGAGGAGTGTGATCCACTCCCCGGTCGCGACGTCGTAGGCGATTACTTCGTCAGTCGGTTCCCAAGTCGGTTCCCATTCGCCGCCGAAGAGCGTTCTGCCGCCGAAGACCAGGATCCGCTCGTTCACCGAGTCGTAGGTCATGGCGAAGTCCGTCCGGCGCCTTTCGGGGGGCTCAGCGCCGGGTGCGTAGCTCGCCTGCTGGAGAACGGTCCAGGTGTGTTCGGTGGCGTCGTACGTTGCGAGGTTCCCGCCGCCAAAGAGCACGGAAACCTCGTTCGTCTCGTCGAAGGTGAACTCGTCACCGCTCGGCCCCCCCCAGCCGCTGTAGCCGGTGGAGAGGTCGTCGTGGGTTGCGTCCTGCTCCTCCCAGCGGCCGGCCCGGATGTCGAACTCCCAGGTGCTCCGGTCGTCGTACAGGATCAGCCGGTCCACCGAGGCGTCGTAGGTGAGGAGCTGAACGAGGTAGATCGCCTCATCGGTGACATCTTCCCTGAAGGGGCGACTTGACGTGGCCGCCGGCGGCAGGGTCGTCCCCTGGTCGATCTCGGTCCATGTGTCGGTGTCGACGTCGTAGGTCCACATCGCGGATGTGACCCGGTCTCGCACTGCAACGAGGCCGCTGACAGGGTCGTACACGGCCTGGGGATCCGCGATACCCCCCCACTCGATACCCCCCCACTCAGGAACCGGGCCCATCGCCCACTCGTTCTTCTCCGTCCACGCCTGTGTGTCGGGCTCATAGGTCCAGACCCGCGCCACCCCCTCGCCGCGAGAGGCGAAGGCGATGGCGCGATCCGAATCGATGTCGTACACGAACTCGCTCACAAGGCCAGCGATGCCCTCGGGCACGGGCTCCAACGCCCAAGCGTTCGTGCAAACGTCGAACGTCCAGAAGGTTCCCTCGCTCGTGAGCCCGCTCGTGAGCCTGAGCACCCGCCCCGAGCCCGGATCGAACGTCGTGGCCCCGTACCAGTAGCCGTCCTGCGGGGGACGCGGCCGGTCGGGACCCGGCTGATCGGGCGTCGAGCCCGGCGGACAGGAGAAGCCTCCGGTCGCCGGAGGCGCCGAAGTCCACGAGGAGGCTGGAGGCCGGTCGGCGATCTCCGACTCGGTCGCGAGGGAGGAGACCAGCAGCGCGGTGCCGGCGATGACCCCGACCAGCGCCAGCCCGAAGGCCACCGCTCCAGCCAGCCGGACCCGCCGCTGCCTCCGCATCATCACGTCAGCCGAACCCGCCTCGAAGTGCGCCACGCTGCGGTGCAGATCGTCCGCCGCATCTCTCAGGCGCGTCTCCAGACTCACGACTCGCCTCCTTCTTCCTCACCCAGACGACGCGCCAGCGTCTGCCTGGCCCGGAACAGGTGCTGCTTCACCGACCCGGCCGAACACTCGAGAACGGCCGCGATGTCCTCGACCGAGCGATCCTCCAGATAGTGGAGCGCCACGACCTGGGCCTGACGCTTGGGAAGGCGACGCACCGTCGCCCACATTTCACCGGTCGCCGCTTCGAGCCCGGTCGGCTCGAACCTGGGGGCACCTCCGAGGCGGGTCAGCGCCCGAAGCTCCGCCATCCGCCGCCGCCAAACTGACACCGACCGATTGGCGACGACCCGGCGCACCCACCCTCCGGGATCGGAGTACCGGCCGATCCGGTCCCACTCGCGGAACGCAGCCATGAACGCATCCTGAGCCAGGTCCTCGACCCCGGTCCGTGATCCGGACAGCGCGTAGGCGAACGCAACCACCTTGCGGTACTCCCTTCGGTAGAACCCGTCGAACGGCTCTGGCATCCCGACAACCGGGAGGTCCCCACCGTGTCGAACCGGTCGTTCTTCCACGACACTCACACCCGTATCTCGCATCAACCCCTCTCAAGGTTGACACAACACAGAGGGGAATCTGTGGGCGCACTGCCAGGACTGCCGGCGCGCGGCGAATAGTCAATCAGTCGGTGCCCGGCCACGGCGAGGCTCGGGAAGGAACCGCGAATCGACCAGCTACACCCGCTCCACCGTCCAAGGCCCATGCCCGGCGGCCGGGTTGACCGGACTCGTTACCTCGCCGCGCCTCGTCCAGGGCCGGCTTGACTTGATATATGCAACGAAACTCGTCGGCGGGTCCACGGGCGGGTGCGTGTAGCGCGGAAACGTGTCATACCTGACTGCCAGGGCCCGCGTCAACGCACTCTTGCGTTAGCACTTGAACTTGCCCAAGCCCGGCAGGGATTCCCGAGCGTCGCAACGCCCTTCTGGCACGCGTCAGCTTCGATCGACCGTTTGGCTTCCTGGCCATTGACCGAGAGTCGAGGCTCGTCAACTTCGCCGGCTCGGTCGCGGAGATTCACCGAGTAGTGGCCGAAACCTCGATCAACGCTCGACAATCTCGGTTGTCGGAGGTGACAACACCACCCCCTGCCCAGCGTCATAACACCGGATGAGACCCCACACTCCACGCCGGACGGGGGTTACCCAAGGGTCGGTACGCCAGGCTGGCGCGTCATCCAAGTCCACCCGTCATTCGACGAGGGATAGCACCCCACAAATCGCTCGATCACTGCAAACGTGATGCGGTCACGTCCAGCGGCGTGGTGTATGAGGTGAACGCCGCGTCGGCCTTGTGTGTG
>CAZEHO010000011.1:0-77116 GCA_964511945.1 uncultured Acidimicrobiia bacterium
CATCGTAGAATCCCGCCCCCCAATAACGCGAGCTTCTTCTGACTCAGGACACTAGTGCCCCATCACACAACGTCTGCCGGGTTCAGATGCGGCTCAGGATGCCTCCGGCTGCGTCTTCGCCTTTGACGCAAGCAGTCCCTGCCGGGCGGCGCCCTGATCGCCGGCGAACATCACCAACGTCATGAGACACGGCACCAGGCCGCCCGGCCGGCCGGCCACCCGGTTCCAACCGGGTCGGCGCCGCTCACTACCATCGCTTTCGTGGTGAGCCAGATCGCGGGGGGAGACCTCAGTGCCGAGCTCCAGGGCCTGACTCGTGTCGAGGTGGCCCAGCGAATGGAAGCCGGCGCGATCAACGCCGTGCCCACCGGGCCGTCGCGCACGGTGGCCGACATCGTCAAGGCCAACCTCCTCACCGTCTTCAACGTGCTCCTCGGCGTGCTGTTCGTGGCGATCGTCATCGTTGCCCCGATCCAGGACGCACTCTTCGGAGCCGTGCTCGTGATCAACGCCGCGATCGGGATCATCCAGGAGCTTCGGGCAAAGAAGACCCTCGACGACCTCGCCCTCCTCAGCGCGCCCCAGGCCAGGGTCATCCGCGAAGGGCACCGGCTCGAGATCGCCGTCGATCAGGTGGTGCAAGACGATCTCCTCGAATTGGCCCCGGGCGACCAGGTCATCGTCGACGGCCCCGTGATTCACACCTCACGACTCGAGGTTGATGAGTCGCTGCTGACCGGCGAATCAGACGCCATCATGAAGGGCCCCGGCGACGAAGTCCTGTCCGGTTCCTTCGTGGTGTCGGGCAGCGGCGTCTATCAGGCGAAGCGAATCGGCGTCGACGCCTATGCCCACAAGCTCGCCGATGAGGCCAAGCAGTTCACCCTGGTGCGCTCGGAACTGCGACAGGGCATAGATCTGATTCTCAAGGCGATCGCCTGGGTGCTGGTGCCGACGGCCGGACTCCTGGCCTGGAGCCAGTTTCAGGCCAACGACAACCTGAAAGAGGCGATCCGGACATCGATCGCCGGGATGGTGGCGATGATCCCCCAGGGGCTCGTGCTGCTCACCTCGGTTGCATTTGCCGTCGGTGTCATCAGGCTCGGTCGCAGAAAGGTGCTCGTTCAGGAGCTTCCGTCCGTCGAGGGCCTCGCACGGGTCGATGTGGTGTGTTTCGACAAGACCGGCACACTGACCGAAGGCAAGCTGGTCGTCGAGTCAATGACCCAGCTCAGCACGGATCACGACCCGGCTGCAGCACTCGGAGCGATCGCCGCATCGGATCCGAACCCGAACGCCACCCAGCAGGCGATCGGCGAAGCCTTCGCTCAGCCTCCGGGGTGGTGGCCCACCAGCACGGTGCCCTTCTCATCGGCGCGCAAGTGGAGCGCCGCCACGTTCGGTTCCCAGGGCTCATGGATCCTTGGCGCCCCGGAGATGATCCTGCCCAATACCCCGGCCGTGGACGATCGCATCGCTGAGATGGCTGCCTCCGGCAGCCGCGTCCTGCTGCTGGCTCATGCCCCCGGCGAGATCGAGGGCGAGCAGCTGCCGTTCGGATTGGAGCCCGTGGCCCTGCTCGCCCTGGGCGATCGGATCCGTGCCGACGCCGCCGACACGCTGCGCTACTTCACCCGGCAGGGTGTCGCCGCAAAGGTGATCTCCGGCGACCACCCTGCCACGGTGGGTGCCATCGCCCGCCAGGTGGGTGTTCCCGGAGCCGAGAACGTCGTCGACGCTCGAGATCTCCCCGAGGATCAGGATCAGCTCGCCGATGTCCTGGAACAGGGAACGGTGTTCGGCCGGGTCACACCGCACCAGAAACGGGCCATGGTCGGAGCCCTGCAATCGCGAGGTCACGTGGTCGCGATGACGGGCGATGGGGTCAACGACGTCTTGGCTCTCAAGGACGCAGACATCGGTATCGCGATGGGGTCGGGATCGTCGGCATCGCGCTCCGTCGCCCAGTTGGTTCTGTTGGAAGGGAAGTTCGACACCTTGCCCTCGGTCGTCGGGGAAGGGCGCCGGGTCATCTCCAATATGGAGCGGGTCGCCAACCTCTTCGTCACCAAGACGGTGTATGCGTTCCTGCTGGTCATCCTGGTTGGAGCGTTCGCCCGGCCGTTCCCGTTCGTCCCCCGGCACCTCACGCTGGTCGGAACCCTGACCATCGGCGCTCCCTCGTTCTTCCTGGCCCTGGCTCCGTCGGTTCATCGAGCCCGACCGGGGTTCATCAAGCGGGTTTTCGCATTTGCCGCACCGGTCGGCGCGCTGGCGGCGGCCGCCACCTACTCCGCCTACGAGCTCGGGATCGACGAACTCGATTTCGGGATCCAGGAGACCGCGCTCATCCAGTCGCGGACGCTGGCAACGCTGGTGCTGGTATCGATCGGCCTGTTCGCCCTGATGATCAACTCGCTCCCGCTCACTACGCCGCGCAAGTGGCTGATCGGTACGATGGCCGGGATCTTCCTCCTGATTCTGATCAGCCCGGCCGGCCGCGAGTTCTTTGAACTCGACATCCCGCGTCTGGTGGTGCTGCTGGCGGCGGTCGGCATCGTGGGAATCACCGGTGCCGTGCTCTACGCCTCCTGGCGCAGCCTCGGCTGGATCAAGCAGATGCCGGAGCTGTTCGCCACCCCGCAGGCTCGACGCAGCATGTGGGAATCGGTGCGAGGCAGCGTGACCCAGCTCAGAGAACGGGCGGTGAAGATGGGGGAGCCGCTCGATCCCGCCGACCTGCCGGAGGAGCCCACCCAGGAGATCCAGATGCGGCGCCGTGCCCGGCGGCGCAACACGGGATCCTCCTAGGCCGGGGTCTGCCGGCCTAGTCCGCTGAGCGCGGCGCCCAGGTACGATGCCCCGGCGATGCCAATCGACAACACCACCATCACCATCACCGACGACGCACTGGCAACGATCCTCGAGGTCCGGGACCGGGAGCCGGATGCCGACGAACTGGCACTCAGCCTCAGCGTGAGCGGGATCCAAGGCCTCGAGTTCGCCTACGAGCTCACGTTCATCCCCACCGAAGACGCGGCCGCCGATGATGTGGTGTCGCGGCATGGCGACCTGCCGGTCATCGTTCCCGCCGACAGCATCGACAAGGTGCAGGGAGCCGTGCTGACGGTGGGGCCCTCCGGGCTCTCGATCGACAACCCGAACAGCCCGATCCCCAGGATCGAAGTGGGTTCGGCCGAGGCCTCCGGCCCGATCGCCGAGCGGGTTGCCACCATCCTGGGCGAGCAGATCAACCCTGCGATCGCCATGCACGGTGGGTTTGCCGAACTGGTCAAGGTCGAAGGAAGCTCGGTCTTCCTGCGTCTCGGCGGCGGATGCCAGGGCTGCGGGATGGCCTCGGTCACCTTGCGTCAAGGGATCGAACGGGCACTGCGCTCGGCGGTACCGGACATCGGCGAGATCATCGACGTCACCGATCACGCCTCCGGGGCCAACCCGTACTACGACCCGGAGATGGCCCACGGGCACGGCCACTGAGCGGCCGCCCGGCTGCGGTACCGGGGGGCGCTAATGGATCCCGGCGCGGCGGGCGGCAGCGAGTGCTTCGACTGCATCGATGCGCCGGATGACATCCCGAATCTCCCAGGCGAACACCGTTCGCCGGTCGAGCACATCGGGGCCACCGCCGGCCACCAGATCACGATTGGCGGCCAGCTTCTTGGCTGTGGCGAACAACACGGACGACACGGATTCTTCGCTCTGGATCCGCTTCTGGAGCCGGTACTGCTTGCCGAGGGCCAGGCAGTCCTCCATGAACGCCCTGTCGTCCATCTCCTGGCGGTAATCGCGCAACTCCAGTGCATCGGCGACGACCCGGTAGGCCTCGAGGAACGGGCGCAGTACCCAGTGCGCCTTGAACGGCCGGAGAGTGTCGATCACCTCCATCGCCCCCTCCTGGCTAGCGGTCACCCGCTCTTCCCAATCGGGGCACCGGTACGCGATCTCGTCGCGCACGGCCTCTGCGAAAGCGTCGCGTTCGGCGAGGTAGAACTCGAACTTGAGGAGATCGCGGAGACGCCACACCTCCCGCCAGAAGGCGCCGATGCGATCGTCGTCGAAGTCGGATGCGGTGAGCAGAGCCAACTCCGCGATCGCACCCTCGACGAAGTAGTGAATGATGGTGTTCCGGTAATACGCGGCGGCCAGGTGTTGTTCCGGTTCGATTGAGTAGACCGTCTCCGGGCCGCCATCGAACCGGCTGACGACACCGTTGCTGCGCAGCGCCTCCAGCGCCGCCCGCACGGTCTCGGGGTTGTCGAGCTCCAGCGTGCCGGTTGCCGCAATCTCCCGCCGGCGGGCGTATTCGAGATAATCATCGAGCGTTTCCAGCGTTTCCTCGACGGTCAGCGCTCGATCTCGTTCCCCGAGCAGTGCCAGAGTCACCAGCGAGATGGGAGTGATCGGCGTCGCCTTGTTGATCCGGTTCCCGACCTCGAACGCCAGCTTCTGCACTTCGAGTGCGGCAGAGTCGGGATCCCCTTCGTTCCCGGTTTCGTACGGTGTGAGCCGATCGGCAAGGAACACCGGCTCACCGAACTGCACGGAGATTCGTCCGTACCCGCGGCGGAGAGTCTGCACCGCCCGCACCAGCCACGAGAGGCCTTCCTTCTCCTTGGCCCCACCACGCTGTTCGCTGGTGTAGGCGTCCATATCGAAGATCTGGTCGTAGGCGATCGCCACCGGGACCAGCACCGCATCGTCACAGGAGCCGCGCCGGAAGGAGTCGGCGACGTAGGCGAGCATCCCGAACGCCGGGGCCCGAAGCTTTCCCGACCGGGAACGGCCGCCCTCGATGAACCACTCCAGCGGGAAACGTTTGGAGAGCAGATAGTCGATGTATTGCTTGAGCACGTACTTGTAGAGCGCGTTGTCCTTGAAGCTGCGCCTAATGAAGAACACACCCGCCCGGCGCACCAGCGGGCCGACCGGGAAGAAGTTGAGATTGATACCGCCTGCCGTGTGGTTCGGGGGGAACCCGTTCTCGTAGAGCAACGAGAACAGCACCAGGTGATCGAGGTTTGATTTGTGGCTGGGAAGGAACACCAGTGAGTGCTGCTGACCCAGTTCGGCAAGCCGCTCGAGGTCCGCTCGGTCGTAGTGGATCCCCTGCTGGTAGCCCATCTGGGAGAGCACCCTGGTCAGATTGGCGATCAGATCGATCACAAACGTGCTGTGGGTGGCTGCGATCTCCTTGACGTACTCCATGGCGCGCCGCGACGCCTCGCCGACCGGTTCACCGGTCTCGTCGCTGGTTCGCACGAGGCCGATCTGGAAGTGAGGCTGGGTCGTCAGATCCTGGCCCAGGAACCTCGGCACCTTGTACCGGTTGCCCCGGATGCGGCGCTCGGCCCGCTCCAACGCCAGGGACGCCTGCAGGACGACGAAGTCTGCGAACCCGAAGGGATCATCGGTTCCCCGGGTCCTCGCTTCGAGCCAGCGCTGGCGGAGTTCTGCGGCGCCCGCGGTCTCAGCGGCGACGACCCGGATGCGGTCGGGCCGGAAGCGGCGCAGCCAGGCCTGCATGATCGGCCTGGGGTCGCGGGGATCACCGAGCAGCAGCAGATCACTGAACCTCACCGACCGTCTGCCATCGCGCTTCGGCGCCAGCCAGGCGACCCGGAGTGGGGCAAGGATCGGGTCGCCCTCGGTGTCGAGCAGCGTCTGCAGTGCTTCAGGGGTCGCGGAACGCCGGATCCCTCGATTGCGGGGCAATTCGACAACCCGGTATCGAGCTCCTTCGGGCCGGTGACCCTCGATCCACTCGGTCAGCAGGCGCCGCTCGGTGGTTCCACCGGCATCGAGCAAGAAGATGATCGGGCGATCCCGGGCGCGCGGCCACGTGGCGACAACATCCGGTTCGACCAGTCGGAGCCCCATGGCGCGAGTGTATTCGGCGCCGCCGGCGACGGCTCGGGGGTCCCTGCGGTGCTACACCGCAGGGAGACTGAGGGTGAAGATGCTGTGACCCCGGCGGTAGTCGTAGGTGAGTTGCCCGCCGATCGAGACGGCCCTTCCCCGCAGCACTGCCAGCTCGGATCCGGCACCGGCTTCCACCCCGAAGACGCCCGACCAGATGTCGGTCGGCAGGCCGGGACCGTCGTCGATGACCGACAGCGCCAGGTCATCACCGAGGCGGTCGATCCGCAGGGTGATCTGAGGGCCACCGTGCCGCTCTGCGTTCTCGATCAGCCCGGACAGGATCTCGAGGACGGCGTCGGGATCGCCAAATGCCTTGGCCTGCGACCCATCGCGGTTGGTGGCCACCGGCTTGTCCGGCGCGATCTCATCGAGCGCTCGATCCACCTGTTCCCACAAGTCCATCGCCGGGCGGGCCGGCTCCACCGCCGGTGGTTCCGGAAACTCGTCGTCATCGGCCTGAACCGGAGAAATCGAAGGAAGGTCCAATGCCGACAACTCGTCGAGGCCGACCGGGGTGATCTCAAACCGCTCCTCCGTCACGGGTGCGCTCTCCTCGATGTCGCCAAGTAGATCGCCGAGACTGGAGAGGTCGAACTCCCCTGTGCCGATGTCGAGCTGAGAGTCCTCCTCGGCATCGATGTCTGCGGGTTCGTCTTCTTCCTCGACCTCGGTCAGCTCGGGAATCAGCTCGCCGAGTGCCGGCAGGGCAGCCTCGAGAGCCTCGATGTCGGGCTCTATGGTCTGTTCCAACGGTGCCGGTTCGGGCGACGGCTGTTCCTCGATGAGCTCCGACGCCGCCGGCGCAGGCGGCGGCGGCGGGGCAGGCTGCTGGCCGCCGATATCGACGGCCAGCCCGATGACACCGGCCACCCTCCCCCGTTCGAACACCGGTGAGTACCGGATCCGGTAGGGGTGCCCTTCGATCTCGCCGTCCTCGGTGAATCCCTCGCCGTCGATGGCCCGCCGCATCCCGGCAACCAGCTCCCGCGATTCTCCGAACACCTCGAACATCGAACGGCCGACGATCTCTCCGGCGGGATGGCCCACGTGCCTGGTGGCGCGGCCTTCCCACAGAGTCAGGAGCCCGCTGGCATCAGTCGCAAAGAGCACGACCGGCGCCGCGGCCACGACCGCGCGGAGCCGGGCATCGAGTGCTCCGGTGGTCTGTTGCCCGTCGAGCAGATCGGCGAGATCGGCGAATGCCACGAGTAGCGACGCCGCCTCGTCCTCATCCTCCGCCTCGACAAACGTCATCCGCATCATCCCGGCGTGAGTTTCGCCATCGAAGTCCTTGAGCTGGACAACCCGTTCGTCGGTCGTCTTGCCGCGCCACAGCGCATCGAGATGCCGGCCGAGAGCGTCGACGAATCCCTAACCGAGCCGGCCGCCGCGCACCCCGCGTACGAATTCCTCTCGCCCGTCGGCACCAACCAGCTTCTTGGCGGCCTCATTGGCGTCGACGATGTCGAGGGTGGACACGGTGTGGCGGAGCACGTCCGGGTGCCGCTCGAAATGCGCCATGAGGTCCGTGGTGTCATCGCGCCGCCACCGCTCGAGCGCCGGTTCGATCTCGGTCAGACTCACTTCCCACATGGGGACGGGAGCCCGGTCGAAGTTGCGCCGCATCTCGGCGGCCCGCTGCCGCAGCTTGGTCTCGTCGCGGATCCGGTCGTTGATGTTCACCACCTGCACGAACGCCATCTCCGGGTCACTGGCAGCCAAGGCGATCGTCGACATCCCGATCACGGCACCGACCGAGCGCCGATCACGGGTTCGCAGCCGGGCTTCGATGTGGAAGTTCCAGATCTCACCCGACATCAACTGCTTGAACCGGGACTCCAGCGGGGCGGCGTCCTGCGGTCCGAGGTGTGCCCACCATGAGGTCCCCGTCATTGCCTCGGCGGACCGGCCGAGCATGTCGCCGAGCGCCTGATTGGCTCGGACCACCCGGCCGTCGGGACCCAGAAGCGCCAACCCCCCGGCCGCCGTCTCGAAAGCGACGCCGAGCAGGCCTTCGCCGTCGGCCGGGAGGACTGCCGGATCAGGGATCGGATCGTCGGCCCGTCCCGCCAGCCACCCGGCACAGAGCCCGAGCACCAGCAGCAGGCCGGCGCCTCCGGCGGCCACGACCGGGGAGAACGGCTCGGGCCCGGACAAGGCACCGACACCGAACCCGGCGGCCACGACCACCGCGGCGATCGGAGACAACCGGCCCGGCAGCACGAGCGCAGCAGCCACCGCAACCACCGCGAAGCAGGCATCGAGCCAGATCGGTCGTGTCGGCAGTGCCGCCGCGGCGAGCACCAGCGCCCCTACTGCCAGCGCAGTCCGCAGCAGCACTGCGACCGGGAGCCGGAACCCGCCCAGACCGAGCGCACCCGAGAGCGCGAGCATTCCGAGCACAGCGAAACCGGGAAGGCGCCACGATCCGGTGTCCTCGAGCACCCAGGGCACTGCGAGAGATACAGCCACCACCAGGGCGACCACCGGCTCGAGGAGCGCCGCCCCCCGGCGAATCGAATGCATCATGGAACGGGCCGTACGGACCTCCAGCCGCCGACACCCCCCTTATCGGCAGCCGGGGGCACCACTCAAGGTGCCGAGTTCAGAGCCCGGCAGGTCGTTACCGCGGCGCCATCCGGGTGGCGGCATCGAGGCGAATCGTCTCCCCATTGATCAGCTGGTTCTCCATCAGATGCATGACGAGGGCGGCGAAATCGTCCGGCGTCCCGAGCCGCTTCGGGAACACATGAATCTGCGACAGCCGCTCCTTCAGTTCGGGTCCCCCCGCCTCGATCATTGGAGTATCCATGATCCCGGGGGCGATCGTGTTCACCCGGACGCCGTATGAGGCCAGGTCCCGGGCCAGCGGCAGCGTCATCGCGGCCACCCCACCCTTGGAACTGGAGTAGGCAGCCTGGCCGATCTGCCCCTCGAATGCAGCGATCGAGGCCACGTTGACGATCAGGCCCTGCTCGCCGGCCTCGCCGGGCTCATTGGCGGCCATGTGGCGGGCGGCGTTGCGAGTCACGTCGAAGAGTCCGATCAGATTGACCTTGATGACGAACTCGAACAGTTCGATCGGAAACATCACCCCCTGGCGGCTGAAGACCCGGTGCGCCGGGGCCACACCGGCGGCGTTCACACAGACGTCGAGACCACCCATGAGGCGGGCGGCCTCGTCGACCGCCGGCTCCACCGCAGCCGGATCGGTGACGTCGACCGGAATGAAGACAGCCGCCTCCCCGAGGTCGTTCGCAACCTCGGCACCGTTCGACTGTGGGAGATCGAGGAGAGCGACCGACGCCCCCCGGGCAATCAGCGCTTTCGCAGTCCCGGCGCCCAGTCCCGACGCTCCCCCGGTGATGATGACCCGCGACCCGGCAACCTGCATGTTTCACCTCACACTCGGTTTCAGCCGAAGCTACAGGAGGGAGAGGTCGGAGATCAGAGGCCGGAGATCAAACGATCAAATGTGCCCGGGCGGATTCGGAATGTCGGCGAACGCGGCGGCCCGGGCGGCGCAGATCTCCGTCGCGATCTGATCGATGCTGTCCATGAGCCACAGGTTGGCAGCCCGGCCGGGCCGGAAATCGGCCTCGGCCATCCCCTGGATCCGGCCCTGCTCCTGCAACTCCTTCACCTGCCGGAAGTTGTTACGGGGATCGGTCGTGTAGACGCCCAGGGTCTTGCCGCCCTGCTGGTTCAGGATCGAGAAGACCGGCACATCGGAGGGTCCGTCGGCCACGTAGACCATGTGCCGGATCGGGACCCGACGCTGCTCTTCGCTCATCCGGGCGTTCACATCGATCGAGTCGTTCTTGTTGACACCCTTGTTGATCTCGAACACGGCCTTGGTCTTGGCGGTGTTGTCGATCATGTACCCGATGTGGGTGATCCGGCCCGGCGACTCGCCCACGTCGAGATGATCGAGGTAGCCCGGAGGGGCCGTTTCCTCGAGGAACGTGTTGGCATAGATGCCGTCCAGGTACGGAGCGAACGGGCTGCCTTCGATCATGGGCCTGATCCCGGTCGAGACCGTGTAGTGCTCAACGGTGATGCCCTGAGCGGCGTACTCGTCGACCGAGGCGACGTGGTCGCGGGTCGCCTGCAGGAACTCGGGCATGCCCGGCGACGGCACCAGCCGCGAGCCGAGTTCCCGCAGCTTGTCATTCGTCAGGTCCGGAAACACCCCGGCTTCGACGTACGACAGGATGTGCAGCAGGTACGCGGAATCACGAGCGATGAACGATCCCCGGCGCCGGTAGAACTCCTGGAGCCCATCGACTTCGGCCCAGAAGCCGTCCTCATCGATGCCGTACGCCTCGAACAGCGGTTCCTGCTGGTTGCCGGGAATCAGGGTTCGATCGAAGTCCCAGATGCACGCGATGACGGTCTGGGTATAGAGCGGAACTGGCATACCCGCTCAGGGTACTTCCGGCACCCCAAACAGAACGGCTTCGTCGGCACCGCTCCACCACGGCTGGATCCGAACCGGGGCTCCGCGCAACACCCGGTGGGCCTCACCCATCCGCGCCGAGGGAACCAGCACGGCGACCTTCCAGCCGTCGGCCGCGATCCGGCGGGCGGCCGTGACAATCGATGCAAAGTCGCCTTCGATCACACACTCCACGATGCCCTCTTCGGCAGCGACGAGCGCAATGCCCGGCGTCGCAACACCAGTGAGGCCGCTCATGGTCATCTCGACCATCGTGGTGCCGGCCTTGGTCCACGCCTCGATGGCGGCGTCGGCAACCCTCCGCGTGATGGTGGTGTCGACGGCAACCGCGAGGACCATACGGGACTCCAGACGTGTGATTACAGCGATGTAGTTTACGGAGCGGAGACTCGTTTGTCACGGGGACGCCCGCCTACCCTCACACCGTGTCCACAGCCACCGAGACGATTGAGCACCTGGAGCGGTGGTTCCTCCAACGGGGAATCCCCCATTTCATCGCCCGCTACAGCGCGTCGCGCGATGTGCTCACCCGGGCGATCCCGATCCTGACGCTGGTGTTCCTTGCCGAGATGCTCGGTGCCGGGAAGCTCGGATGGCCCTGGTGGGTGAATCGTCTGGCTGAGCTCGGAGGCCTCGCGGTCCTCATCGGGGTGTGGGTCGTCATCAACCGGATCCGCGGCCGCCGCCCCCTTGCCCGGCCGGAGCACGTCGGCATCATCGAACTCTCCGTGTTCGTGCTGGTCCCGGCTCTGGTGCCGATCATTTTCGGCGGGGAGTTCGACACCGCCCTGTGGATCGCGCTCGGCAACCTGGCGCTGCTGGCGACGATCTATGCCATCACCTCGTACGGCCTGGTGCCGATGAGCCGCTGGGCCGTGGTCCGGCTGTTCGTGCAACTCGGTGACACGCTGCGCCTCTTCACCCGAGGGCTTCCGCTGTTGCTGGTGGCCTTCACCTTCCTGTTTATCAACGCCGAGGTGTGGCAGGTGGCGGCCACGATCGACGTGGAAGACATCGGTGCCGTCCTGGTGCTGTTCTCCTTGCTCGGCATCGCATTCATCGTCTCGCGACTCCCCCGCGAGATCGGACCACTCGCCCGTTTCACCGATGCCTCTGAGGTCGCAGGTGAGGTCGCCGGAACCCCGGCCGGAACTCTCGCCATCCCCGACCCGGCGGCCACTCCACAGCCGACCCGCCGCCAGTGGGGGAATGCCGGCCTGGTGGCGCTGTTCACCCAGGGGCTCCGGGTCATGCTGGCTTCAGCGCTGATCGGGGGGTTCTTCGTGGCGTTCGGGCTGTTCACCATGACTCCCGACACGATTGCCGCGTGGACCGGCGCACCGGCCAACGCACTCACCTCGGCGACGGTGGCCGGGTTCGATCTGGTAGTGACCAAGGAGTTGCTCCGGGTCGCCGTGTTCCTCGCCGGTTTCGCCGGTTTGTACTTCGCGGTGTACCTCGCCACCGATCCGACCTTCCGCGAGGAGTTCTTCGAGGACGTCCGGGACGAACTCCGCCAGGCGTTCGCGGTTCGTGTGGTCTACCTCGGACTGGCGTCCGGCGACGAGGAATAGCCCGGATCAGCCGGGTGTGGCGAACCTGGCGGCCATCAGGTACTGCGGTCCGCCGGTTGGGTCCTCGAAGGGCTGACCGGTTCGGCGGAACCCGAGGTGCTCGAAGAATCCGTACGTACCCACCGGTACCCGGCACCAGGCAATGCGGGCGCCGCGAGCCCCGGCGTGCTCGAGCAGACGGCGCATCATCATGCCGCCCAGCCCGAAGCCGCGGTGGCCGTGCTCGATCGCAACCCCCTTGATCTGCCAGGCGTGCTGCTCGGCACTCCCGGGGATCCGCTGCCGCCTGATGGTCGCACAGCCCACCAGGACTCCGTCGCGGTATCCGCCGAGATGGAGCGCATCCGGGTCGGGTTCACCGCCCCAGGGATTGTCGTGACTCTCTGCCGTCTCACGCAGCAGCGCTTCCTCCAGGTCACGGATGTCCTCGATCCGGACCGGACGGATGCTGAATTCACTCATCTCAGGCTCCGCGGTGTACCCCATGAGGTTATCGCCTGCCGCTTCCGGCAGCAGGTAGCGCCTGCCCGGTCGCGCGGCTCCGTCGAATCGGGAGATTCCACGGCATGGCGGATCCGCTCGGCGGCTCCTACATCGCCCCGGCTTCAACGAGGTCGAAATCGGGGGTGACCAGGAAGTCAGCGAGCGAGCGGAGGCTCTGCACGACCTCGTGCTCGCGTTGCAGGACACTCAGGCGGTGCTCGTTCTGGGGTTCCTTGCCGCGAAGCAACTGGGCCTTCCTGGTGTCGTGGTAGGTGAGGTCGATGAGGATGCGCAGATCCGCATCGACATGCAGCGGGTAGAGGCCATCGACGATGACCACCTGGATCGGAGCGAAGTCGGTGTGCAGTTCGTCGATCTGGTCGGTCAGCAGGTCGATGCACGGAAGGATGGCGCGCTTGCCCGAACGAAAGGCGTCCAGGTGCGCGCCGACGAGATCCCAGTCGATCTCACCCAACCCGATGCTCTCGTAGCCGTTCTCCTCACGCCACGCTTCTCTGTCCTGCGGAGGCACCGTGTAGTAGTTGTCGATGTGCAGGATCTTGGCGAGACGACCCTGGTCCTTTAGCGCTCGGGCCACCACATGAGCGAGCTCGGACTTCCCGGAGCCCGATTCTCCGCCGATCGCAACGACAACCTTGCTGGACTCGATCTCGTTGATTCGAGCAACGATCTGAGATCCGGCCCTCTTGTGCTTCTCTGTGATCAGAAGTACATCACCCAGCATCACGTCCCCATCTCATTCGATATCCAGCGTGGTCCACACATCGGCCGCTAAGGAGTGTGTACCACCGCCAACGGTGACCGCCGCCGGCCGGTCGACTCGAACCCTGATCTTCTCGCGGCCAACCTCGAAGTGGTAGCGCACACCCCGGAACCCCACGTTGAAACGCACTGTCCGCCAGCGTGCCGGCAGACAAGGAGCCACGCTCACTGCCGGGCCGCCGATGTCGAGGCCGGCGTACGCGCGAAGCGCCAGCAGAACCGTGCCTGCCATCACTCCCGTGTGGATTCCTTCCTTGGTGGTGCCGCCCTGCGTGTCGGTGTAGTCGCTGAGCAGGGCCTGGCGGAAGAGCTCCCAACTGACCTCCGGGCAACCCGCCCGGCTGGCCAGGTCGGCGTGCACCAGCCTGCTGAGCGTTGATCCGTGGGATGTTCGTTCGAGGTAATAGGCGAAGTTGCGCCGGAGAAACTCAGGCCCCGGCTCGTAGCCCAGCGAGCTCAGGATCGTCCGCAACTCGTGGTCCGACAGCACGAAGAAGGGCATGAGCGCATCCGCCTGCTTGGCGACCTTGTACTCATCCGGTGACTTGCCCTCCGCCTTCAGGAGACGGTCCATGCGTCCAATCGAACGGTATTCCTGTCGATAGGCGTCCCAATCCAGATCCTCGAGCTCGAAATAGCCGTCGAACTGCTCGAGTACGCCATCGTCAGAGATGCAGAGATTCAGTCTCGCCGCAATGTCGTCCCAGGCCTCAGATTCCTCGTCGTTGAGCCCCGTCTTGGCTGCAACCCGCCGCCTCGCCTCCGGCCCGATCGCGATGAGAACCTGTGCTGTCGTCCGCAGCAGCCAGGCCACCATGATGTTGGTATAGCTGTTGTCCTTGACGCCCCCGGAGTCGGCTCCCGGATACTTCTCATGGAACTCATCCGGCCCCATCACACCGGAGATCTCGTAGCGTCCGGTCTCGGTATTGAAGCTCGAAATGCCGGCCCAGAAACGGGCGAGTTCGACGAACATCTCGGCGCCGTAGTCGCTGAGGAACTCCATGTCATGAGTGGCCGCGTAGTACTCCCATGTACCGAATGCGACTGCCAGTGAGACGTGCCGTTGCAGCGAGCTGTAGTCGGGTCCCCACCTGCCCGAAACCGGATTGAGATGAACCGTCGGCGTCTCTTCACGGCCATCGCTCCCGCTCTGCCACGGATACATTGCCCCTTCGTAGCCATGCTCCCGCGCGTATCCACGGGCCGCACCGAGACGCCGGTGCCGGTATAGCAGCGATGCCCTGGCGGTGTCCGGGAAGTGCAGGTTGTACAGCGGCAGGATGAACAGCTCATCCCAGAAGATGTGCCCTCGGTATGCCTCCCCATGCAGACCCCGAGCGGGAATACCCACGTCCAAGGCCGCGGTGTGTGGCGATGCCGTCACGACACAGTGGTACAGGTGCAACCGCAGAATCTTCTGACTCATCCGATCGCCGTCGATCGCGACGTCGACCCGTTCCCAGATGGTTTGCCACGCTCGCTCACTCGCCGCTCGAATCTCGTCGAATGAGGAATCCGCCACAGCCGCGGTCGCCGACGCTAGCGGCTCGAGGCTGTCCCCATCGTTCGAGGTGAATATGGCGACAAGCTTGTCGACTTCGACGGCTTGGCCATCTGTGACGTCAACGTCCAACCGGCTCTGCGCCGAGGCATTTCCCAGGTCGAAGCGGACCTTTGGCTCCAGGGCACCGCCATCGAGCCGGACGCTCAGCCGGGCGACGGCAGCGATCTCGATCCCGGACTCGTTCGTCCGCACAACAACCGAACTCGTGTCGGTTTCGCCGTGCACACCGACCGGCTCCAGGTGGTGATTCGCAAGCGCGGCGTACCGCTCGACGCCCCCGTTGACCAGATCACCGTCAAGACCGGACCGGATCGACAACGTGCCCGAGTAGTTCAGCGGGGTCACGACGTAGCGCAGGGCCGCCAGGTGTGGATCGGCCATGCTGGCCAACCGCCACGACCGGACTTCTGTTTCCCGGCCCTGCGCATCGCTGACCCGGATGGTGCGCTGCAGGACACCGGTGCGAAAGTCGAGACCACGGGAGAACTCGAGGATCCGCCATTCGTTTGGATCGAACCAGTCGCCGCCGTCGACGCGAAACGTCATCGGCAACCAATTGGTGCAGTTCACCAGGTCCTCGTTCTCGACATCCCGGCCCCCGATGAGGGACGACAAACGGTTGTACACGCCGGCGATGTACGTGCCCGGGTAGTTGCCGGCGCCCGCAGCGCATTCCTCCTGTGCGCCACGGGTACCGAAGTAGCCGTTGCCCACCGTGAGCAGCGCCTCACGGGTGGACTCCAATTCGGGGAGGTACTCGTTGTCGCTCAGCGACCACTGCTCGGCCACCAGACCCTCTGCGAACCAGTGCTCGATCCCGGCGACATCGATCTCGCCGAGATCTCCAACAACGACGTCGGCCCCGTTGACCCGCAGCTCGTGCTGGTTGTCCTCGCGGGCAACCCCCAGCACGAGACCGAAGCCACCGGCCGCACCCGCCTGGACCCCCGATACGGCGTCCTCCACGACCACCGCCCGGTCGTACGCAGCGCCGAGGTTGTCACTAGCCACGGTGAAGATGTCGGGCTCCGGTTTCCCCCGCAGACCCAACTCGGCGGAGACCACTCCATCGACCCGGGTGTCGAATAGCCCGAGCAGCCCTGTGGACTCGAGGACCGATTTGCAGTTCCTGCTCGATGACGCCACACCAATGCGGATGCCACGGCGTTTCAGATCGTTGATCAGATCCACGGAGGTGGTGAACACCTCGGCGCCCTCGTGCTGGATGATCTCGTTGAACAGCTGATTCTTCCGATTCCCCAAACCACACACCGTCTCGGCTTCGGGCGGATCACCCGGGTCCCCAAACGGGAGCTCGATGCCGCGGGAATCGAGAAACGAGGCAATCCCCTTGCTTCGCGGCTTGCCATCGACGAACGGGAGGTAGTCACCGGTGTGAGTGAACTGTCGGAACGCTTCGCCGCGTTCTGCTTCCCGGCGACGTAGGTACTCGTCGAACATCTGCTTCCATGCCCTGCTGTGGACCGACGCCGTCGAGGTGATCACACCATCGAGATCAAAGATGACGGCATCGAAAGCTCGCTCCTGCATGGGCCTTCACTCTCTCCCGCGCTGATGTTGAGCTGGAGGTGACCGGATGCACGATAGACCCCCTCGGACCGGGGGGATTCGTGCGGTCTTTCCACGACTGCGACGGGCGCCGGATTCAGGGCGCGGAGAGACCCGGAGACACTTCAGCGTCGCCGCCGCCGTGAGAGGACCAGCTCACGGATCTCCGGGTCCAGTGGTCCGGGTGGGAGTCGCCACCTACCGGGCAATACCCGGAAGCGGCCACCCCTAGATGGCCGCTTAGCGCCCGGCCACCTCCAGGGTCCTGTCAATACTTCCACTCACTTTTGGACCACCTCCTTTCTCTGGTGGCGACATGGTGCCACAGCAGGCGCAGAAACACCATGTGTTGCCGGGTGGTGAGTCGCCTGGACGACATTCCGGGGCAGAGGTGAACACGACAAACTCCCCGGCTGTCATCGGGTGAGGCCGGCCGCCGTGGCGACGGGATCAGCTCGCGGCGCGCTTCGGCGGGCTGGGGATCTGGGCGGGCCGGGGCACCGGGTTGTAGTGCCGCCAGCAGTGCTCGTGCTTGTTGTACCTGGAGATCACCGTGATGCAGCCCGGATGAGCGCACTGACGGTTCTCCGCGTAAACCTTGGCCGCCCTTCTGCCGGCGACCTGCTTGATCGAACTCATCGCCACAACTCTCCCACAGAGCGCGAAGTTCGGCAAAGTGAGAATCCCCAGGAAGCAAGGGGTTTCTGCCGGAATCGGCCCCGTCCGGTACCGTCGGCTCATGCGAGCCGAGCAACTCGCCGAACCCGGCCCAATCGAGGACCGACCTCTGCGGTCGGCAGAGCTCGCAGACCCGACGCCGGCAGCCGGTGAACTGGTGCTCTCGATCACGGCCTGCGGTGTCTGCCGGACCGATCTCCAGATCGTCGAAGGCGACCTCGCACCACGCCGGATGCCGGTCATCCCGGGTCACCAGGCGATCGGCCGGGTCGCTGCGGTCGGTGAGGGGGTCACCGGCTGGAACATCGGGGATCGTGCCGGAGTCGGCTGGCTCGGCGCGACCTGCGGCCGGTGCCGGTTCTGCACCTCCGGTCGGGAGAACCTGTGTGCGGAGGCCAGGTTCACCGGATGGGATCGCGACGGTGGATACGCCGAGGCGATGACCGTCGATGCCGGCTTTGCACTCAGGCTTCCCAGCGGACCCGAGGACCTGGCGCTGGCACCGCTGATGTGCGGCGGGGTGATCGGATATCGATCCTTGAAGATGGCCGGAGTCCGCCCGGGTTCCCGTCTCGGGCTGTACGGATTCGGTGCCTCCGCCCTGCTGGCCCTGCAGGTGGCGCGACACTGGGACTGTGAGGTGTTCGTGGCGACCCGCTCAGAGCCGGAACGCCGCCGTGCCCGGGAGATGGGTGCGGCTTGGGCCGGCGGCTACGACGAGCAGCCACCGGTGCCCCTCGACGCCGCCATCACCTTTGCCCCGGCGGGTGATGTAGTGGTCCGTGCTCTCGAGGCGCTCGATCGGGGCGGCATCGTTGCCATCAACGCCATCCATCTCGATCGGATCCCCGAGTTTCCATACGAACCCCTGTGGCTGGAACGCCAGATCCGCAGCGTTGCCAACTTCACCCTTACCGATGCGAATGAATTCCTGACGCTGGCCGCTGAGATTCCGATCGACACAGTTGTCGACCCCTATCCCCTGGCGCAAGCGAACATCGCCTTACTACGGCTCAGAGACGGGGACATCTCCGGTGCCGCAGTCCTGACCATGTGACCCGAGAGGAGTCCGCCGTGGCCGCCACCTTTGAGCACTTCTCCGTCGAAGAAGCAGCCCCGGGGGTCTGGGCGCTGCTTGCCGGTGATACCGGAGCCTGCATCTCCAACGCTGCCGTCATCGACCTCGGCGACAAGACGGTGGTGGTCGACACGTTCATGACCCTGACGGCCGGGGATGAACTGGTCCGAGCGGTGGGAGCGCTCACCGGCCGCACCGCGTTCCTCGCAGTCAACAGCCACTGGCACGACGATCACACCGGAGGTAACCAACTCCTCGGGCCGATCCCGATCGTCTCCACCCGGCGGACCACGGAGCTCATCGTGGAAACCAGTTCCGATCCGGCCGAATACGCCGCCGAGATCGAGGAGTACCTCGAGTGGACCAGACAGCGGGAGGCCGAGGCCGCCACCGACGAGGACCGGAGACGGGCCCGGGGTGCCCGGAACGCGGCGGAACTGGCCTTCGCCGACCGGCACCGGTTCCGGCTCACCCTGCCGAACACCTTCATCGAGGACCGGATGACGGTACGGGGAACCGAACGTGAGATCGACATCCTCACGTACGGAGGAGGCCACACCGAGAGCGACGTCTTCGTCAACTTGCAGGCCGAACGGCTCATCGTCGGTGGCGACCTGATCTGGGTCGACCGTCACCCCCGCACCAGAGACGGCGATCCCGGCTCGTGGGCACAGATCCTCGAACAGATGGTCGGGCTGTCGCCGGCTCGGTTGATCCCGGGGCATGGACCGGTTGCCGACGGCGGATACCTCGACACGTTGCAGGAGTACCTCTGGGAGGTGGATCGCCTCGTATCCCACACCGATCTCACCGACGATCAGATTGCCGGCCTCCCGGTCCCGGCCGGGTCGGAGGACTGGCTCGGGCCGCACAACTTCGTCGACGGTGTGACCACCCTCAGGTCCTGACGACGGCTACTGCGTGTTCTCGGCCGCCATCGTCCGCAGACGTTCGGCGAACGAGCGATCGCCGGTGATCGTGATCGGAGCGAGCGGACCCCTCCCCCACAGCCAGAGATCGAGGTCCCATGCCGTGCCCCGGAGCACGGCGTCGGGTGTTTCGGTCGGCTCGACCATCAGGGCATCGGTGTCGTAAGTCGTCCCCGTGTTGGGTGAGGTGCCGGTGAAGCGGCCGAAGACCAGATCCCACGAGCCGCCGGCGTCGGTGCACTCGATCCGCATCGAGGTGCCGTCTGCGGTGAACTCACCCCACTCCGGAATGCCGGCGATCATCACGTTCAAGATCTCATCGACACCGTCGGAGGCGACGGCAGGATCGACCGGGGTGAGCGGGCCGCCGGCGGCCTGCTCCGCGTCGACCCGGTGAATCAGCGCCTCATGAGCCTGGCGGCGGCGCACCCAAGCCACCGTGTTCACGCCGGACCAGGTCCAGCACCCATCCTCAGGATTCCGCTCACCGAGTGCGGCAACGAGCCGGGCAGCTGCATCGCGGAACAGGGGCCGGATCGGGACCGTCGCCGGACGCTCGGCGCGTTCCACCTCATCCGGATCCTGTGCCAGCGCGTTGACAATGCCGCCCCAGAAGTACTGGACCTCCGTGAGGTGCCACGCAAGGTCGGCTGCATCCCAGTCTGGACAACAGGGAACGGCGGCGCCGGAGCCGGCCGCGTCGAGGGCAAACGCAAAACGTTCCGATTCGGCTCGAACGATGTCGACGAAGTCGATGAGCATTGACCGGAGGGTACCGATGGTGCATCCGGTGTGCCGATGTCGCATGTTGCGGATAGTCTGTCGCCAAGATGACCGCATCTCCCATCCCAGACCCCACCCTTCCGCCGGAGTCCCACTCCGGCGGTGATCGTTTCCACACCGCTCTCGAGATCTGCTCGCCGTACGTCGTCGGGGTGTTCGATCTCTCGGCGCGGGGTGGTCCCGAGCACACCATCGTGACCCGAGCCCGGTCGGCGGCTCACACCCGGAAGCTGGCAACGCGCCTCGGAGACTCGTTGGGTGCCAAAGCCGAAGGTGAAGCACCCGACGGAACCGATCCATGGATGGTGATCGACGGTAGAGATGTGGTCGTGCATCTGCTCACGGAGACATCGCTACATCGATTCGGCCTCGTCGATCTCTTCACGGAACGAGCCGAAACGCCCGACGACGTGTATGCCATCGCCGCCGTCGAACGCCTCGAGCAGACCTGGGCCCGGGTGAGGGCAGAGGAATAGGCACACCACCCGATCGGGCGTAGTCTCACTGCCGAGAGCCATCCCTGGGAGCCCGGATGCGACGGTTGCTCACGCTCCTGTGTGCCGGCGCGCTGCTCATGGCAGCGTGCGGCGGCGGGCAAGCTGCACCGCTGACCACATCAACCACTTCGACCGTGCCATCGACCACCACGACGACGGCACCAACGACAACCAGTTCCTCGACGACCAGTTCCACCAGCAGTTCGTCCACGACCACCACGACCACCGAACCGCCACCGGAACCCATCGCCGTGCTCGAGGATCGGGGTCCGCTGGTTGCCGCGATCCAATTCGCCATCAGCTGCTCGGGCCTGGGACCGGTCACCGTGGACGGTGTGTTCGGGCCGAAGACGGAAGATGCGGTGAAGTTCGCCCAACTCGACCTCGGCATGGACACCACGGGCGAGCCGACACAGGAGTTCTTCGATGAACTCAGTCGAGATTGCAGCGACCCCCGTCCGGTGACCTTCCGGTCCGGAACCACAACGCTGGAACTCGTCGGCAATGCTGCCGGCGGTGATGACGAGGTCTTCTCGATCGGGGTCCTTCGGATGCAGGAACTAACCGTCGAGGTCGACGACGACAGCGACGTCGAGGTGTTGATCGAGGACCCCGACGGCGGCCTGCTGGGCCGATCCCGGGACAAGGGGTCGATCAGTGCCGACATCGACGAAACCGGCACCTACCAGATCCGGGTCCGATCGGAGGACGTTGTGACCTTCGCGATCTCAGTGACCGTCCCGCCTCCCGATGTCGGACTTGCCGACATCGTGCTGCGGGGTGACGGACTGCAACTGGTGTCGTTCGGCGACCCTGCCAACGAGGTGATCACGTTCCTGGGCTGGGCGCTGGGACCCGCGGCCGAAGACACCGGCTGGATCGATGACGAGGCTTGCCACGGTGGAGCTCACCGCAGGATCAGCTGGCAGCTGACGCCCCCGACTGAAGACGGGATTCCCAGCATCCTGAGAATCCATTTCACCGATTACGACGCCGATGCCCGGGTGTTCACCGACTACCGGTACAGCCGCGGGTTCGCCCCCGAAGCTCCTGCAGCCGCCAAAGGTGCGCTCTCGACCCGCGATGGCTTGACCCTCGGGAGCAGCACGGCTGCGATCGAAGCCGTGTTCCCCGCAGCCGAGTACCTGTACCAGGGGCTGACCGGCGACGTAGTTGCCGACCTCGGAGGTGCATTGCCGGGCTTCTGGATCTGGCCCGCGATCGAAGTCGGACCGGACACCGACCTCACCAACCTGGCCGGATGGATTGCCGCCATCGGCATGGGCCAGACGGGCTGTCCCGAACTGGAGTGACACCGTGAGGATCGCAACCAACGACTACGTCGAACGCAACGAACTGCTCGAGTTCATCCGACCCCGTCATCACGGAATCTTGCTGACCACCCGGGCTTCGGGTGGCGTGCAGATGTCGCCCGTCACGATGGGCGTCGACACCGATGACCGGATCGTGGTCTCGTCCTATCCGGAGCGGGCCAAGTCGCTCAACATCCGCCGCAAGCCGTCGGCCTCGATGCTGGTGCTCTCGGACGACTTCGGTGGGCCCTGGGTGCAGGTCGACGGCACCGCCGAAGTCCTCGATCTGCCGGAAGCACTCGACCCCCTGGTCGAGTACTTCCGGGTCATCGCCGGAGAACACCCGGACTGGGGTGAGTACCGCGAGGCCATGGTGAAGCAGGGCAAGGTGCTGCTCCGAATGTCGATCGAACGCTGGGGCCCGATCGCCACCGGTGGATTCCCGGCCCGGCTGGCGGCCGACTGAGTCCCGGCTACTCGACCTCGCCGCGCTCGTAGAGTTGCATCAGAGCCTGAGTTCCCAGGTCGCCGTCGCCGGCTTCGTCCATGCGCCGGTACAACTCGATCGCCTTCTCGAGTCCGGGAAGGCTGAGCCCCATCGCCTGCGCCGATTCCACTGCGATGCTCAGGTCCTTCACGAAGTGCTTGATCCGGAACCCGGGGGCGAAGTCGCCTGACAGCGCCCGCGGGATCAGATTGCTCAGCGACCAGGACCCGGCCGCGCCGGTCTCGATGCTGTCGAGCACATGAGTTGGATCGAGTCCCGCGGCCTTGGCGTAGACCATGGACTCGGTGACACCGAGCATCCCGGCGGCGATGGCGATCTGGTTGCACATCTTCGTGTACTGCCCGGCGCCGGCCAGCCCCTGCAGTTGGATGTTCTTCCCCATCACTTCCAGGATCGGAAGCACCGCATCAAACGCTTCGGGGTCGCCACCGCACATGATCGACAGGGTCGCTTCGCGGGCGCCGCGGTCTCCCCCGGAGACAGGAGCGTCGATCACCGCAACCCCCCTGTCGGCCCCCATTTCGGCAAGCCGGGCGGCCAGTTCGGGGCTCGACGTCGTCATGTCGATCGCAGTGGTCCCCGAGGTCATGGCGTCGAGGATCGCGTCGTCCCCGAGGTACACCTGCTCGACGTCGCGGGGGAAACCGACGATCGTGATCACCACATCGGATGCAGCCGCCAGCGAACCCGGCGAGTCGTGCCACTCGGCGCCTCGTTCGACCAGGGAAGCGGCCCGCCCGGGGGTGCGATTGTGCACGTGCAGCGGGTATCCGGCATCCATGAGGTGCCCTGCCATGGACAGGCCCATGACGCCGGTCCCGACGAATCCAACAGTCGGCCTGGTCATTGCTCACTCCCATACCCGGATCGGCCCCGCCCGAATCTGGCGCCGGGAGCCGGAGCCTCCCGACCCAGCACATCCAGCATCGCCTGACCGTTGGCCGTCAGCCACTCGTACAGGACCACCGTGTCGACCCCGATCATGAAGTGCCTGACGCCCAACTCCAGATACCTGTCGGCGTCGGCCGGGCTGCCCAGCTCCGCCCGGAACGCCACCCCGGCACGGTGGGCCGATGAGATCAGGTGTTCCTCCGCCTCCTTGATCCGGGGATGCCCGAACTGCCCCGGGAGCCCGACGCTCATGGCGTAGTCGCCGGGTCCGAACACAACGAAGTCCAGACCATTGAGCCCGAGGATCTCGTCGAGGTCGTCGAACGCGGATTGTTTCTCGATCATGAACCCCACGACGGCCCGATCGACCGCCTCCACAAAAGGTGCGGTGCCGACTTCGAGCACGGTGCCCACGTCCCGGCGCATCGCCACACCGTGAAGACCTCCGCCGTCGGGCGTGTCCGAACGCGCCGCGGCGAGACAGGCACGGACGTCATCTGCCGAGCGCACATCGGCGAACAGCAGGTTCTGCAGGCCGGCTCCGATCGCCCGAGTCGCCAGATAGGTGCGCGGTTCAGCCTCGATCTTCATCATCCCGGCGAGGTGGTCGAACAGCTCCACGGCGCGGCCGAGGTTGTCGAGGGCATACAGGTCGTACGGAGCGTATGGAGCGAGGAACTCGACGTAGTCGAGCTTGCCCGTGTCCCCGATCAGCTCGACGATCGTCGGCCACGAACTCTGGATCCTGGTGCCGAGCGTCGGAAGCCCGACGTCGTACAGCTCCCGCAGCGGGTTCGGTCGCATGCTGTGGTCTCCTCCGGCGCTGGTGGCCCCAGCCTACGAGAACCCGGAGGAACCCCGGCCGCGGTCCTTTCCGTGGTGAAGGCAGCCGGCGTGATCGCGGAGCGGATGCAGTCCGGTCAGGCGAACTCGGGTTCCGGCCCCCGCCACTCACCGAGAGTGCGCTGAATCCACTCCTCGGCGGCCTCCGCAACGGCCTCGGCATCGCCCTTGATCCGCTCGATCGGGTCGCCGAAACGGATCTTGATCCGGGTGCCGAACGGAACCGGCATCAGGTTGTGACGAAGCAGCTTCCAGGACCCGTCGATCGCTGCCGGAACCACCGCCAGCTGGTCGGCGGATTCCAGCATCACCCTGGAACCGGTGCGCTTGAACTCACGCAGTGACCCATCCCGGCTGCGGGTTCCCTCGGGGAAGATCACCACACTCACATCCCGATCCTGAGCGATGCGCGACATCGCCTTGATCGACTCAACCGCCTGCCTCGGGTTCCTGCGGTCGATGAGCGCGTTTCCGCCGTGGCGCAGGTTGAGCGAGATGCTCGGCAGCCAGCGCCCCAGTTCCTTCTTCGAGACGTACTTCGGGTAGTTGGAGAAAAGGAGCCCGCCGATGACGGCGATGTCGAACATGCTCTGATGGTTCGAGATGATCGCGTAGCCCTTGCCGGGCTCGATGTCGGGCGAACGCTCGACGTCGACCTTGGTTCCGCTGATCGCGAACAACGCCATCAGGGTGCGCTGCAAGGCTGCCATGACCGCCTCGAACCCGCGAAGGCTGAACGGACGAACGAGCCGCCCGGCGATGTCGAAGACAACCAGTGTCAGTCCGAATGCAATAAGGAACGGGATCGTCAGGATCCAGTCGCGAAGTTTGCGCACGGACGGCAGCGTAGGCCGTCGCCCGGCGAATAGTGTGTCGTTCATTCGTTGGGCACCGAATTCCGGGTCCCGAACGGAAGACCGTCCTCGCAGTAGACCTCGACCGCGTTGGGGTCCGAGCCGACGACGAGATCGCCGTTGCCCAGGGTGCCGAGTACCTGTGTGAGCTGCGGCTGGCAGTAGCAGTCGAAGACTTGCTGCTGATCCCAGGAGAGGTCCAGCTCCGCCCTCTTCTCGCAGACCCGTTGTAGGGCAGCATCTGCCTGAACGCGGAGCGGATCCAGCAATGCCGAGTAGAGCTGATCCGCCGGGCCCGTGGAGCACTGTGGGTCTCCGGGCCGGTCCCCGCCCTGATCTTCATCGTGGAGTTCCACGGTCACCATCAGCGAACCCTGGGACGCCGTCACCGGCCTGCCTCCGGCAGTGTTCGCCACAGTGCCCCCACCGCCGCTCCCGGAGCCGCCTCGCAGCGGTGAGGAGGGTGACGCGGCCAACCAGGTTCCCCGGCGGCCGACGCCACCACCAGCGATGCGATCCCCAGCTTGAGCCCGACGGAGAGGCCCGTTGCAGCCGAAGCCGGCGGCGGCATGGAGGGCGGCTCCGCAGCTGGCACACACCGGCCCGGTACTGCGAGGCGCTCCGCACTGGGTGCAATGGCCGCTCATCCCAATCGCAGTCTCCCTTGCCCCCGCCCAGCCGCGCCAGGGACCAAAGCCGCTGTCTCGAGGTCCTCCAACCGGCGGGCCCCCGCTGCAACACTTCTCACCGGGGCAACACGGTTCTCGAACATCACTTCCCGATGCTCGAGGGAAGTGAAGGGAAGGCCGCAATGAAGCCCGAGCCAGTCGCACCTCCAGTTGCCACCTCGTCCGGCGGAGGCTTGGGGACGCTCCGCCGGTTCAACCGGTTCGAGTTGAAGTACCTGATGACGGCTCCGGCGGCCCGCAGGTTCAAGGGGGCGATCGCGCCGTATGTGAGCCGTGATCCCCACGCCGGTCCCGACGGGATCTACCACCTCGCCAGCCTCTACTACGACACCCCGGACCGCCAGTTCTACTGGGAAAAGATCGACGGGATCAAGTTCCGGCGGAAGCTGCGAATTCGTACCTACCGAGATGGATCCCCGCTGGTCGCAGCAACCCAGGTGTTCGTGGAGATCAAGCAGCGGCTCAACCGGGTGACGCAGAAGCGGCGAGCAGTGATGCGCTACGACCAGGCACTCCGCCTGTGCGCCGAGGGAGAGATCCCGATTCACGATCCTACCGATACCGCGACGATCGAAGAGGTTGCCGGGATGGTGGAGTGGTACGGCCTCGAACCGTCCGGTATCACCCTGTATTCGCGAGAGGCGTTCGTCGGCGGTGATGAAGACGCCGGACTTCGCATCACGTTCGACGGTGATCTGCGCTACCGGATCGGTCACGACCTCGGGCTGCACTCCCCCGATCCCGGGATCCCGATGATCAACCCCGCCTGGCTGGTGCTCGAGATCAAGGTCAACGAGCGCATTCCCTACTGGATCACCGAGGCGGTAGCCGAGCACAACCTGCGGCTGGTCCGGGTGAGCAAGTACTGCCAGGCGCTCGAGGCGGCCGGGACGATGCCCCGCTCCATCTTCTACCTCGGGGACCGCTCCGAAATGCTGAACGGACTCGACGACGAGACAACCCCACCACAACGAGGAGGACCTCATGGGTGATTTGTTCAACTTCGAAGACCTGACCGGCACCTTCACGGTGTCCGACGTGGTCCTGAGCATCGTGCTGAGCTTCGTGCTCACCGCGATCATCGGCTGGACCTACATGCGCACACACAAGGGCGCCTCGTACACCCAGTCGTATGTCCAGACGCTGGTGCTCATGGGCATGGTGGTGAGCATCATCATGCTCGTCGTCGGGTCGAACATCGCCCGGGCGTTCTCCCTGGTGGGGGCGCTGTCGATCATCCGGTTCCGGAATGCCATCAAGGAGACCCGCGACGTGGGGTTCGTGTTCTTCGCGATGGCCATCGGAATGGCCACCGGCACCCGGTTCTACCTCCTGGCGATCATCGCCACGGCGGTGATTTCCGCAGTGATCTTCCTGATGACCCGCTTCGACTGGTACTCACGGGCCACGGTCAGCCAGATCCTGAAGGTTCAGGTGGCGAACGACACTCCGTTCGAAGAGGTCTTCGACCCGGTGCTCGTCCGGTTCACCGACGCCGCCGAGTTGGTGAGTGTCGATTCGGTGCGGGGTGGTCTGCTCACCGAGGTCGTCTACGCAGTGACGCTGAAGCGGAATGTCAGCCGCCAGCAGCTGCTCGACGACATGAAGCGGATCAACCAGAACCAGAAGGTCACCCTGCTCACCGGCTACGGCTCGGCGGATCTGTAGGAGTCATCGTGACCGCCTGGAAACGGCACTGGAAGATCCCCGCCGGGCTGATGGTGATGGTGCTCGCCCTCTTCCTCCTCGCGGGCAGCAACCGCATCATCGCCTACGTTGGCGCCGGCGGGGACACTTCCGGCTACACCGGCGGTCTCGACTACGGCAACGACATCGACCTCTTCGACGGCTCGATGGTTCACACGGTCGAACTGAAGATCGACCAAACCGACCTCGAAGCGATGGTCCGTCTCTATCAAGAGGACGGCACGAAGGAGTGGTTCTCTGCCGACATCACCATCGATGGGGTGACGATCCCCGACGTCGGAGTGCGCCTGAAAGGGTTCTCCACTCTGCGCACGGCAGTCGGCGAGGTGGGTGGACGGCAGACCCAAGCCGCCGAGGGTGAGGTCAACTACGACGATCTCCCGTTCCTGGTGCGTCTCGATGCCTTCAACGAAGGGGTGTTCTACCAGGGGGTGTCGGAGATCGCCCTCCGAACCGAGGGTCCCACGGAGGACGAGACGCTGCTCGAGGAGATGGTGAGCATCTCGGTGATCGGCGACCTCGGGCTCGATGTCCCGCAGGTGGTTTACACGTCGATTTCGATCAACGGTGGCCCGGCAACGCTGCGGATCCTCGCCGAGAACCCGACCGACGAGTTCGCCGACCGGATCGACGGGGACGGCGACGGTGTGCTCTACAAGGCCCAGTCCTCCGGCACCTTCCAGTACCTCGGGCATGACCCCGTCGCCTATGAGGGGGTGTTCGAGCAGGAGAGCGCCATCAACGAGCTCGATCTCAACCCGCTCATGGATTTCGTGGAGTTCGTGGAGCTCTCCAGCGATGAGGATTTCGCGTCCGATCTCGACGAGTGGCTCGATGTCGACTCCTTCATCGACTATCTCGCCATTCACAACCTGCTCGTGAATGTGGATTCGCTGGCCGGCACCAATCACAACTTCTACCTCTACTACGACGCCGGTGACGATCTCATGACCGTGCTCAGCTGGGACATGAACGAGGCGCTCGGCGGGTTCTGGCGCTCCGATGCGCCCAGCTGGACACTGCTGCCGGACTGGAGCAATGCGCAGTCGACGTTCGGCCGACCCCTGATCGACCAGGTCGGCGAGGGTGCCGAACAGCCGGAGCCCCAGGATGGAGGCATTCCGCGGCTCCAGCAGAGCGAGCTGCCGGGAGATCGGCCGATCGGACAATACGACCAGCGGCCGCCGCGCCCGAAAGGGCAGTTCCCGCAGAGGCCGGAGGGTGGATTCCCACCGCCGGCAGACGGCGAACTTCCGCAGCAGCCACCCGGCGGTGTGGGCGCCGGAGGCGTTGGTGGCCGGAATGTCCTGCTCAACCGGTTCCTGGCCGTCGACGAGTTCGCCGCTGCATACGAGGCGAGGTATGCAGAGCTTCAAGCGATCGTGTTCGACGGCGGTCTGCTCGTCGACGCGTTGGCCGATGCAGCCGAGCTCTTGCAGGACGCCGCCGCACTCGGCCTGCTCACCGACCAGGAGGTCTCGCAAGGCGTCAGGGAGCGCATGCAGTGGATCGGGCAGCGGGCTTCGTTCCTAGAAGGCCTCGAATAGGGAATCCACTGCCGCTGTAGCCTCGAGGGAATGAGCGCTTCCCCAAGCATCCTGATCGTCGGCGGCGCGTCGCTCGACGTGCTCCACGTGGATGGCGTCCCGACCGAATCGGCCGGTGGGGCCGGGCTCTACACCGCCCTTGCAGCTGCCCGGGCCGGAGCAGGCGTCACAATGCTGGCACCGCGGCCGGACCCGATGCCCGATCTGCTGGCACCGGCGGCGCAGTGGATCAACTGGATCGGTCCCACGGTGACCCCGGACCGGATGCCGCGCTTCGAGATCTCGTACGGACCCGGCGGAGGCGTCACCCGATTCGATGAGTTCATGGGGGCGGAGCCCGAACTCACCCCCCACTTGCTCGACGGCGTCGCTCCACTCCCGGAATGGGCATACAGCGTGCCCTTCATGGACGCTGCGCTCCAGCTTGCATTCGTCGAAGCGCTGCAGGCTCGTGGGTGCCGTGTCGTCGCCGGGACCTACGGATGCGCCGTAAGGGATGACACCGAAACCGTGCGACGCACGTTCGAGACGGCCGACGTCTTCTTCTGCAACGAAGACGAGGCCCGGGTCCTGTTCGGATCGATCGAGCGGGCGGGAACCAAGCCCGGACGGTTGCTGTTCGTGACGCTAGGTGCTGCCGGGGTTCGCGTGTTCCAAGGGGACCACGCCACCGAGTTGCCGACGGTGGCCGTCGCGACAAGCGATCCGACGGGAGCCGGCGACACCTTCTGCGGGACCACCCTCGCCCACCTCGCCCGCGGCAGCCATCCGGTTGAGGCAGCCCGAGCGGCGACAGTGGCCGCCGCTTGCGAGGTCACCGGGATCGGACCGGCTCGAATGCTGGATCCGAAACCGATTCCCCTCCCGTCGGCCGATCAGAGAGTGCGGATCGACGACCAGCGAGTGGCCGCGCTGGCCGCGTTGATCGCCGGCCTGGACGGGTTCGAGCCGTTTGACTTCACCGGCGATCTGTTCCCCGACCCGGGCGATCCCGGTGCTCTCGATTTCTTCTTCTCGGCAACACTTCAGCAGTGGGGCTTCTGGTTCGAACAGAACGGGCGCTGGTCACACTCGATGGTGGCTCCGATCAACGGCACCATTCTCAAGGGCAGCGACTTCCTCTGGGCGGCATATCTGCGCTGGTTCCAGGAGAACCCGGACGGACTCACTCCGGCGGGGCAGCTCCGGGCCGCCGGTGACGAGTTCTCCGACCGGATGGCCGGCGACGACGGTCGCAACCCGCTGCCGGAATCCGCCACAGCTGCCGGGCTGGCGGCCGCCTATGGGCGGACCATGAGGGAGATTGGGTGGTCGCCGGCAGACGTCGTGGCGATGGCCGCGGACTCGGCAGCGCCGATCCAGCTGCTGCTGAGGATGCTCGATCACATCGGCGGGTACCGGGAGGACCCGCTCCGGAAGAAGTCCGCGCTGCTCGGCGTCATCCTGCGGCAGCGTCCCGAACAGTGGCTCCCGACCGTCGACGGGGATGATGCCCCGCCCATCGTTGACTACCACGTGCAGCGCACCTGCCTCCGAACCGGGCTGATCCGGGTCGTCGACGAGGAGCTGCGTCTGGCGCTCACCGAACGGCGGCTCCTGAACTCGACCGATGAGGAGGCGATCCGCCGCGCCGGGTTCGAGGCAGTGCAAGCGCTCGTCACAACCAGCGGCCGCACGATGGGTGCGGTCGACTGGTTCCTGTTCGGCATGCGCAGGCGCTGTCCTGAAGCCGCAACCCCGGACTGCAGCCGGTGCCCAGTGGAGTCGGCCTGCGGGCAGTTCGTCGAATTCTTTCAACCTGTCCGGCGAACCACCTTCTACTGATCCCGCTCCTTCTGCGGTCCCACGGGAACGCGCTCCGGTTCCCGCACCGGCTCCGTCTGTTCGACCGGAGCCTCAACGGAGAGGATCGGGAACTCCTGCTGGCAGCCGCCCGCAGACTGGCCCGTGAATAGGGTTGGCGTAGCAACCAGTCGGGGGTCGCACTGTGAATCGCACAGCCACAGGCAAGGCGTCGTTGATCGGGGTCCTGATCACAGCACTGGTGCTGGTGATCGCCGCCTGCGAGGGTGGCTCTGCTTTCACGACTACCACAGCTGCCCCGACGATCACCGCCGCCTCGACAACGAGTGAGGCCCCAACCACTACCGCCCCGACGACAACCGCGGCACCGGCAACGACCGAGGCCCCTCCCGACACCACCGAGCCGCCACCGGATACCACTGCAGCGCCGCCCGACTTCCCGTTCGACGTCCACCCGGTCGCCGCAACCGAACTCTGTGTGATCGGTCTCGGCTTCGGGGGCACTTTCAACGTGCGTGAAGGCCCATCGACCGACTACGCCGTCGTGGGCACGCTCCCCTACGGACGCACCGGGGTCCAAACGCTCGGCTGGGGTGCCCTCGACGACGACGGCGACGAGTGGAAACAGATCATGTTCGAGGGTGAGGAACGGTGGGCGGCGGCCTGGTTCATGACGCCGGACACGTGCACCGTCGGAACGCCGACGACCTACTGCGTGGTCGACACCGCCTGCAACGACGGCCTGAACATCCGCAACGGTGTGTCGGTGGATTACCCCATCATCGGGGAGTTCCCGGCATCGGCGGCCGATGTCGCCGGCACCGGTGTCGTTGCGCTCGACGATCAGGGACGCGAATGGGTGCAGGTCGAGTGGTTCGGGAACATCGGCTGGTCGGCCGGGTGGTTCCTCGATGCCGAGCCATGCTCCGCCACGTTCTGCGCCGTGGCCGATTGGGTGTGGCGGACCACACGGCTCGGGCCGGTGGTGCTCGGCATGACGGTCGATGAAGCGTCGGTGGTGGCCGGCCCGTACAACACCATCGACTCGCTCGGCGGACCACCGGGGGTCGGCTGCTTCTGGGCGACGTGGGACGATTTCAGTGTGCTGGGGCACGACTTCGTGATCGAGAGCATCTACTCGGGCGCCGGGGTCAATCACTCGACGGCGGCAGGGATCACCATCGGATCCACCGAGGCCGAGGTGCTGGCTGCCTACCCGTCGGCCACGATCGAGACCGGCGGCTACGGCGAGCGCATCATCTCCGTTGGATCGTGGAGCACCTGGTACGAGTCGGGGCTCCGGTTCTTCATCCAGGCCGGAGCTGTGACCTACATCGAAAACGGCCGGTACTTCGCCGAGGGATGTGCCTAGGAGCCCGTTGCGCAATGCATGTCGCACATCTCGACAGACTCCTAGCCACCTGAAGGCCGCCTAAAGGGCGAACCCGGCAGATCCCGGATCCGTGATGCATACTCCGCTCATGCGCATCCTGGTCGTAGAGGACGAGGTAGGCCTCGCCCGGACCCTGCGCCTCGGACTCGGGGCTGAGGCGTTCGATGTCGACGTGGCCCACGATGGCAACGATGGTTTCGTCATGGCACAGGCTCAGGAGTACGACGCCATCGTGCTCGACATCCTGCTGCCCGGAATGAACGGGTACCGGGTGTGCGCCGAGTTGCGCAAGGCGGACAACTGGACGCCGATCCTCATGCTCACCGCCAAGGACGGTGAACACGACGAGGCCGAGGCACTCGACACCGGCGCCGACGATTACCTCTCGAAGCCGTTCTCCTACGTCGTTCTCCTCGCCCGGCTCCGGGCGCTGATCCGGCGGGGGCTGCCACCGCGTCCGCCGATCCGGGAGGTCGGGGACCTGCGCCTCGATCCGGCGACCCGCCATTGCGAGCGCGGCGGTGAGGAGATCCAACTGACCCGCCGCGAGTACTCGGTGCTGGAGATGCTGATGCGGCGCTCGCCCGGCGTCGTCGAGCGCCACGAACTGCTCGACGCCGTGTGGGGACTGGACGCCGAGGTCGATCCCAATGTGCTCGACGTCTACATCGGGCAATTGCGGCGCAAGATCGATGCACCGTTCGGGGTCAAGTCGCTCGAGACGCTGCGCGGCATCGGATATCGCCTCGTCGCCGAGAGGGTGACGTGAGAGGATCCGTCCGCACCCGCATCACGGTGGTGGCCACCCTCGTCGTGGCGGCAGCCCTGATCGTCGGCGGCACGCTGCTCATCACCCTGGGCCGCCAGGCGCTCATCGACGACGTACGCGAAACGCTGACCGCCAACCTCACCGAGACCAAAGAGGCACTCGACCGCGGGGTCATCACAGAGCTCGGCCTGCTACAACTGGGCGTCGCCACCGACCCGTTCGAAGCGACCACCCGCATCGCCGATCAGATCTGTGCACCGATCCTGGAGGATGCGTACGGCGACCAGCGGCTCCCGGTCGAGTCGTTCTACTACTTCGAGGGCATCTCCGACGCGACGTACTTCAGCTACGACCAATGCGTGTTCGACAACGACCCGTACTTCGAGGCGGTCGCCGGGTGCGAAGAAGTCGCGCTGGAGCGGCATGCCGGTCGCGAGGTGACCTTTGCGGAGTTCCAGGAGATCCTCCACTCCGAGGAGTTCGATCAGGCCATGGACTCCTGCCTCGACACCCAACTGGTGATCGACCAGCGTGTCGAGGAGGCATCGGCGATCTGCCAGCCCGTGATCGACGGCGCCTTCGACGGGCTCCAAGCGCTCGACACAGCGGCGGTCGAGGCCGCAAGCACCGCCGCCCTGTCCCGGTACACGGCATGCATGCGCACCAACGGGGTCCCCGACTACCCGGAGGTTGCGGTCAGCACATCCGACGACGGATCGGTACTGAGCGGTGTGGCCCGTTCACAAGTGGTGTGGCCCTCCCTCGATGCGGTCCGGGAGAGCGTTGACCGGGTGTTCCTAGGGGTCACGGTGGCCGTCCCCCTCCTGATCGCCGGACTGGGCCTGCTGGTGTGGCTCACGGTGGGCCGGTCGCTTCGCCCGGTGGAGGCGATCCGCCGCCGTGTCGCCGCGATCGGTGCCTCCGAACTGACCCAGCGGGTCCCCGAGCCGGGTGGAAACGACGAGGTGGCCCGCCTGGCCGAAACCATGAATGAGATGCTCGACCGGCTCGAGGACTCCGATCGCCGCCAGCGTCAATTCGTCTCCGACGCCTCGCATGAGCTGCGAAGTCCCATCACCGCAATCCGGGCCCATATGGAGGTGGCACTGGTCCACCCCGAGCGGTTCGAGGTCACCGGGATCGCCAACGAGGTACTCGAGGAGAGCCTCCGGATGGAGAACCTGCTGGAGGATCTGCTCTTGATGGCCAAAGCCGATGCCGGGGCGATCGTGCAGCGCTCGGAACCGGTGAATCTGGGGGAAATCGTGCTGGCCGAGACGGAGCGGTTCGACACCGTGGACACCTCGGGTGTCGAACCGGGACGGGTCACCGGCGACGCTCTCGGGCTCCGCCGGGTGGTGCGGAACCTCCTCGATAACGCAGTCCGCCACGCTGCAGCGCAGGTCCGGGTGACCGTTTCCGATGATGCCGGGGAGGTCGTCCTGACGGTTGAGGACGACGGTCCGGGCATTCCGCCGGAGGACCGGAAGCGCGTGTTCGAGCGCTTCATTCGGCTCGACGAGGGCCGCCATCGCGACGCCGGAGGCGCCGGGCTCGGACTTGCCGTCGTCGGGGAGATCGTTCGTGGTCACCGGGGAACGGTGACGATCGAAGACGGCTCCCTCGGGGGTGCACGATTTGTGGTCCGGATTCCCCGGTCACCGGTGGTGCCGCCACCACCCCCACCACCGACTCCGCCGCCTTCGTGAGCCCGAATCCGGGGCGGCCGGTGCGTCGGCTGGCTCCGCGGAGATAGCGCTTTCTCGATCCCTTAGTGTGGAACCGGCACCAGCAAGGAGAAGGCCATGGCCCCGAAGAGTACGCGCCGAGTCACGTTTGCCGGCCCCAATACCGTCGAGCTCACCGAGACACCGATTCCGCCGGTCGGCGACGGTGAAGTGCTCATCCGTACCCGGGTATCAGGAATCTGCGGATCGGACCTCCACGCTCTGGCCGGGAAACACCGCTTCATCCCCCTCCCTTGCCATCCGGGCCATGAGGTGACCGGGATCATCGAGGAGGTCGGGGCGGCGGTCACCGACTTCTCTCCCGGCGACCGGGTGCTGGTCGAACCGGGGCTGGCGTGCGGTGACTGCCCCCGCTGCCAGGAAGGCCGCTACAACATCTGCGAGCAGCTGAAGGTGTTCGGCTGTCAGACACCGGGGGCACTCGCCGACTACTTCGCGATTGCGGCCGACCGGCTCCACGCGGTCCCCGAAGGAATGAGCGACCTTGCCGCGGCCTTGGTAGAGCCGCTGTCGACGGGAACCCACGCGGTCCGCACTGCCGGCGACCTGGCCGGCAAGGCGGTGGCCATCCTGGGCGGCGGAACCATCGGCCTGCTGACGCTGATTGCCGCCCGCGCTGCCGGGGCAGACCGGGTGGTGGTCACCGATCTGATCGATCACAAGCGGGAACGGGCGCTACGTCTCGGCGCGACCGCAGCCATCGATGCCACCGGCGACGTGGTCGGCGAAGTCCGGGACGCTCTCGGTGGACGCGCCGATGTCACGTTCGACTGCGTAACCAACCAGACCAGCCTCGAGCAGGCGATGGCCATCGGTGACAAGGGCGGAACGATCATCATCGAGGGGATCCCGACCGTGACCGCGGAGCTGGACCTCCTGATCATCCAGGACCGTGAACTCCGCATCGAGGGTGTGCTGATGTACACGGCCGAGGACTACCGGCGGTCCATGGAACTGATCAATGCCGGTCTCGTCCCGATCGATGAGATCGTTACGGCAACATTCCCGCTCGATCAGGCAGTTGAAGCCTTCGACGCCGCGCAGTCAGGCGAGAACGTCAAGGTCCACGTGGTGTTCGACTGAGAGCGGCGCGAGGACCCGTGACGACCACGAGTCCCACCCGGCTATCACGTCGCCGGAAACCCCGCCACCGCTACTCTTTTCAGCGATCCGCCCCCGTAGCTCAGGGGATAGAGCACCGGTTTCCTAAACCGGGTGCCGCAGGTTCGAATCCTGCCGGGGGCGCGCCCGCTCCGAGTGCTCCTCGGCGGACACCTTTTCTCTTGTAGGTCAAAGGTCCTTCAACCCGGGCCTTGTCCGAACTCCGGCCCCCCGGCATCATCGAGCCATGGACGTGGCCGTCATCGACCGATTCTTCGCGATCATGACCCTGCTCACCGTCGCCGGGATCCTTGGGGCGACCGGCCTCGGCACCGCCGCCCGATACTCCGAAGCCGCCGCCGCGTGGCGTGACTGGCTGTGGGGTTGGTTCCGGGGCTTGACACTGTGGCTGGCCTGGGCCGTCGCCGCGGTGTCGATGCTGGGGAGCCTCTACTACTCCGAGGTCGTGCACTACGCCCCGTGCTCGCTGTGCTGGTATCAGCGGATTGCCATGTACCCGCTCGTGATCATCTTGGCGATCGCGGCGTGGCGAGGGGACACAAAGGTGCGGAGGTACGTGCTCCCACTGGTCGCAGTCGGGGCCGCGATCGCGCTGTATCAGTACATCCTGGGTTACATCCCCGACGCCGAGATCCTCGGATGCACTCTGGATGTGTCGTGTACCGAGCGGTACGTGTGGGAATTCGGGTTCGTCGACTTCCCGTTCATGTCCCTGGTGGGCTTCTCAGCGATTGCGGTCTTGCTACTGTGCCCGCCAGTCGAAACCCCGGAGACGGACGAGTGACGCAGCGCCGCAGCCCGAGCAAGGGCCGCAGTCAGCAGCAACAGCAGCCCAACCGCAAGATCGGCCTCATGGTCGTGGGCGGGCTCTTCGCCATCGCCTTGATCGCCCTGATCATCGCAACGATCTCGAGCAGCAACGGTGCCGACGGCGGAGTGGCCCAGACCGCCGACGTGTCCGTGTCGGGAGGCAACCTTCCGGAGTTCATCCAGTCCGCCGGGGATCCAGCCCTCGGCGCAACCATGCCCGAGGTGACCGGCGTCGACTACGCAGGCAATGAGGTGAGCATCACGAATGATGGCCGCCCCAAGGTCCTGCTCTTCCTCGCTCACTGGTGACCGCACTGTCAGTCCGAGGTCTCGGACTATCAGGCCTACTTCAACCAGAACGGGTTCCCAGAGGGCGTCGACATCTACTCGATCTCGACCAGCGTAGATCAAGCAAAGGACAACTACCCGCCCTCAGAGTGGCTGGAGACAGAGGGATGGACCGTTCCGCTGGTCGTCGATGACGATCAGGACTCCGTAGGCATCGCATTCGGTGTCAGCGCATTCCCGTTCAATGTGTTCGTCGACGCCGAAGGCCAAGTCGTCGGACGCATCGCCGGTGGAATCGGGATCAACGACATGATCTCGATCATCAACCAGCTCGGTTAGCCCCGCACGAGTCCCCGGCCTCACTCCTCTTCAGCCGCAGGCCTGCGGCGACGCAGGAAGAAGAACACCGCGGCACCACCGGCTCCGACCAGCACGACGATCAGCACGATGATCAACGCCGGGCTGCCCCCGTCCTCCTCCGGTGGTGGAGCAGCCGCCACCGTTGTTGTGGTCGCGGCGCTCGTGGTCGGGGCCGCCGTCGTTGTCGCCGTCGGTGGAGGCTCCGGACACTCCTCCGTGCTGAGCACGAGGGAGAACAGCGTGTCCTCGTGCAGGGTTGAGACCTGCGCACTCCAGGTTCCGGGAGCAGGATCGGCGATGGTGAGCAGTTGCAGGTTGCCGGATTCCCGCGCGTTTGCCGGCACCGGATTCCCCGACGGGTCGACCAACTCAACGCGTGGAGATAGATCGACGAACGCGACGGCGGCGCTCAACTCGCAGGTGTTCTCCGGCACGTCGATCCGGCCGAACTCCGCCGGCTCGGTGAGCGCAAGGCCGGCCGCTTGCTCGACCACGGTTCCGACGAGGCCCTGGCGGCAAGCCAGGAAAAAGGAAGTGAGTTCCTCACCGCGGGTCAGGAATAGGTATTCGCCGTTGGTCTGCTCGGCAAGGCCTCTCAGCAGATCGGCGTCGACCTCCTCCTCGGTCGTCGCAAACCCGGCACTGCAGATTGACACGTCGAGATCGTCGGCGCGGCGCGGAATCACATCGAGGATCTCGGGGATCTCCATGCCTTCATTGGAGTGCCCGTCGCTCAACAGGATGATTGCGGCCGGTTGCTCCAGATCGCGCAATCGCTCCAACTCATCGAGGGCGACCGTCATGCCGCCTCCGAGATTGGTGCGCTCCAGTGGCTGCAGTAGATCGATTTCATCCGCGATCGCGTCCAGGTCATTGGTCATCTCGTGACGGAGCTCAGCGTTGGTCGAGAACACGGCCAGGCCGAGTGAGGTCTCGACGTCGCCGGTCACCTGGTCGAGCCGGGACAAGTCGAGCAGCGTGTGGGCTGCAAGCTGCGCCAATTCCAGCTTGATCGGGAAGTCCTGCTGGCGAGCGAAGTCGTCGAGGTCAGCCTCCAACTCTCGCGCCTGATCCCGGATGTCGTAATAACCCATGTCATTGAGGAGGGTGAAGACCCGAGTCTCCAAGGCGTTGATGCCCAGATCCTCTCGAATCCCGTTCGCCACTTCGAAGGCCGCGTTCTGTTCTTCCATCAGCCGTTGGAACTCCGGGTCCTCGATGAAAGAAGCGAGATCGATGATCGACTGCCGCTCCTCTTCCGTGAGGTCGACATCCGGGCAGGCGAAGTCGATCCACCCCTCGATCTCGGCAACGTCGGCGGCGCGGACGATGTTGGCGAAGATGAACTCATCGCAGCCGAGTTCGGCGAGACGAGCCTGGATCGCCTCGGAGATCTCGCGCTGATCCCCAAGGCCGTTGTCCGCCAACCAGTCGTCCAAAGCGGCGACCGCTTCACGGAACTCCGCTTCAGCGGCAGGAATGGCAGGATCCGCTTCCAGATCGGCGATCTGCTCCTCGAGGTCGAGAATCTGCGGATCGTTCTCCATCGCCTCCGCTTGTGCCTCGAGGTCCGATATCTGGTTCTGGATGTCCACGATCTCGACCGGCAACTCCTCGGCGAACACGAAGTCGGACATGCTCCCCGAGACATCGAGCACCACGAAGATCTGTATGCCGTCTGGGGCGTCTTGCTGAGCCACCGCGATGGGTGTGGCGAGCCCTCCGATCAACAGCAGAGCGAGTCCGACAACGAAGACGCGGGCCTTTCGCATCACTACGTCCTAGATCGGGTCGCCATCGAGCCTACGCCCCAGGATCGGCCCGAGTGTTACGCTCCCGGCCACTCAAATCCAGGAGGGGGACGTGCAGAGGATGTTTGGCGCCTAGGTGGCACTCGCGCTGATTGCTGCCGCGTGCGGAGATGACGACACTCATCGAAACCTACAAGACGTGGAGCGGCGCGCCCCCTTCGAGCATGTAGGGCCCGAGCCCTACTCGCCGGAGATCGAGCCGAGCAGGCGCCCGTCGCGGTCGACGACGGGAACGGGAGCGCGGTCGAGGAAGGCCGCGAGTTCTTCGACGTCGGCGAGTGGGTCGTCGATGTAGACGAACACGGGATCACCCATGATCTCACCAACGGTGGCTCCGGCGTCTGCATCCTCCAGAGCCCTCCGACTGGCCATGCCGATCAACCTGCCACCGTCGACTACGGGCGCAGCTGGTTCCTGCACCACCCGGAGGGCGTCGACGACCGCCAGTTCGGTGCCGAGCGCCACCGCCTCGTCGACAGCGCCGTGGAAGCAGCGCATCGGTGCATCCCGCACGACCACCACACCATTCGGCGCCGCCTTGCGGAGCCGCTTACCTGGACCGAAGAACTGCCGTTGCAGCCAGGACCCACCCGGCGCACCGAGCACGAGCAGGGTGTCGGGCTCCAGTTCGTCCACGACCGCGCTGGCGCTGTTGGCCCGGAGCAACCAGCGCTCAAGATCAGGGGCAACGCTACCCACCTGATCGAGCATGGCTCGTGCCTGCCGGTCGGTTTCATCGTCCTGCGATACCGACACCACACAACCGGACACACCCAGGGAGGAGGCCATCCGTTGGGCGACCCTGGTCGCGAGGTCCGTATGAGGCCCACCGGCAACCGCCGCCACCACCGACCCCACGGTATCGAGATCGACCACATCGGGAGCAATGGTCGGTACCAGATCGAACGAACTCATCGTGGAGGAAACCAGGAGGTCTGCGCGGGCGTGGATGCACGCCGCCCGCAGGTCGCCTTCAACACGCTGAGCCGTACCGGTGGAGAGCACGTCGGCGACTGCGGCACAGCTCTCGCCGCGAGTCCAGAGAACGGTCCATCCGCCACCCATCGCGGGGTGGGAAGTCGCGGAAGAATCGTGCGACGGTTGCACCGGGGATCACACCACCTACGACGCTGTCGCAACAGGCACGAGATCAACCCTACCCCCGGTCGACGACAAACTGTGCACCTGATTCCGATTCCGTAGACCGCCTCGGGTGGCTACCGTGCGGCGGCCATCAACGGAGGGGATTCCCGGTGCGGCGATTGCCCATTGTGTTCGTACTGCTCGCGCTCGTGCTGAGTGCATGCAGCGGCGACGACGACCAGGCGGACACCACGAGCACGGCGGCTGCCACCACCACGACTGCGGCACCAGCAGCAACCGCAGGTGATGCCGGCGACCCGGCGCCCACAACCACCCAGGCGCCTGCGGAAGACGGCAGCACCACCGAGCCCGCCGGGGGCGACGGTGATTCGTGGACCTTCCTGGTGTACCTCATGGGCGACACCGATCTGGAACCCTTCGCCGTTCAGGACATGCTCGAGATGGCTGCGGTCGGCTCGACGGACGAGGTCAACATCGTTGCTCTGGTCGACCGGCACCCGGAATTCTCGGACGAGGCGGTTCTCAACCTCCCGGACTGGGAAGACACCCGCCTCCTCGAGGTGGGCACGGGCCAGTTCACGGAACTCGCCGCACAGGGCGAGCTGAATCTGGGGAGTCCGGAGACATTTGCGGCTTTCATCGAGACAGGGATCACCTCCTATCCGGCCGATCACTATGCCGTGGTGCTGTGGGATCACGGGGCCGGATGGCCCGGGATGGGACCGGACGAGTCCGATGGGCTCGACGTGCTCGACATGGCGGATCTCGGACAGGGCCTGGCCCAGGGTCTCGAAGGCGCCGGTGTCGACAAGATCGACATGATTGGGTTCGACGCCTGCCTGATGGCGACCTACGAGGTTGCCAGCATCGTGGCTCCCTATGCCGACTACATGCTCTCGTCGCAGGAGCTCGAACCGGGTCACGGCTGGAACTACGAGGCGCTGGCTTTGCTCACCGAGAACCCAGACGCCACACCGGTCGATCTGGGCCGGGCCATCATCGACGGCTTCGCGGCCCAGGCCGAAGCATCGGACACCGGGGTCGACATCACCCTTTCCCTGCTGGACCTCTCGTACATCGATGAGCTGCAGGCGGCGCTCGGCGGGCTGACGGCCGAAGTCACCGCGGCACCGACGGAGGCAGCTCCGGCTCTGGCCGGAGCACGTAACGCCGTGCTCAGTTTCGGCCGGAATCCCGATCCCGACCTCGACAGCAATCTGACCGACCTGGGCGGGCTGCTCGACCTCATCGGCAAGAACTCTCCGGATGTCGCCCAGGCCACCGCCGCAGCACGGGCGGTTCTGGCCGACATGGTCGTCACCGTCACCAACGGGCCGGCGACGGCAAACGCCTCCGGGCTGAGCATCTACTTCCCGGCATTCCAGCGGGACTTCCGACAGGGTTATCTGTTCCTCGAAGGGGTCCCCCACTGGCCCGACGCGCTGGCCGCGTTCTACCAGGCGGGCGATGCCATCCCGGTGGAGGAGCAGCCCGAGATCGTCGAAGAGGCCACGCCCGACCAGGACGCGCCGATCTACTACTTCGACGAGGACGGTCTCAACGTCGAGGCCTACTTCGATCTCGCCGCTGAGGACACGGTGGTCGGAGCAACAATCTTCTACGGCCTGCTCGACGAAGAAGAAGAACTCCTCTACTACATCGGTGAGGAGCCGGCCCACGTCTTCGCCGGCGGGCTGGTGTACGGCCTTTACGACCTGACGGTCTTCACGATCTCCGACGGAGAGGACACGGCGCCTGCGTTCTTCGGGCTGAGCTTCGATCAGGACACCGGCTTTGCGCTGGTCGATGTGCCGCTGGCCTATCAGGCGCCCGGCAGTGAGGAGTTCGAGGACGTTGTGCTCTCACTAGTCGCCGACCCGGAGGACGGGACTGTTGTCGAGGAGGGGTTCTACCTCGTCGACGAGAGCGGGACGTGGGGAGCCCTCACCGCCGATCCGCAAGGGCTGATCTACCCGATCGTTCTCGCTGAGGACGCCGATGGGAACCAGGAGTGGACCGTCACCACTGAGGTCGGTCTGTGGGCCGATCTGCCGCTGTTGCAGTACAACCTGGAGCCGCTCGACTCCGGCACCACGGTCTACCTGGAACTGACGGTGTTCGACTACGGCGGCAACGAGGACGAGATCGCGGTGTTCGACGCCATCCCGTAGCCGGCAGCGTACGATCGTCGGCGTGCGGAACGCTCCTCACACCGACGATCTCCACGCCACCCGAGGCGCCATTGCGGCGCGCAACCTCGTGGCGACCGCTTCGGGGTACCTGACGTCCGACGTGGCCATGGACCTCCCGTTCGAGGCGCTCGGACCGTTCAAGCAATTGCTGCTCCGGTTCTTCTCCACCGAGGAGTGGACCGAGGAGCACGCCACTGCGCTGAGCGAAGCCGTATCTCCCCACGTGGCGGAGGGCTGGTGGGAGCACGACCTCGGCGGCGGTATTGGCCTTCGACATGGAATTCACGAGGGCAGCTACGTGCTGTGGGTCGAGGGTGGCTCGGCCCCGGCGCCTTCGATTTTCGATCGGGTGTTCGACGGACCGGTCGTTCCCGAAGCGACCCCCCATCCTCGCAAAGTGAAGTTCACCACCGGAGGCATCCCCGCCCCCGGTCGCTGGTACCGCAGAACCGATTCGGAGAGCCCTGACGACCAGCGGGTGAAACGCCTCTTCGCGGAGCCGGACGTGACCGACGTCATGGTGGCCGGGGACTTCGTCACGGTGGGGATCGGAGCCCGGTCTCCATGGGAGCAACGGCTGGAACCCCTCCTGGCCTTGGTGACCGAATTGTTTGCCGGTGACGAAGCGGCCGCGACTCCGGTGCGGACCCGTGACGAGCTCCTCGCAGAGGCGGCTGAGATCGGGCTGCCCAACCCGGAGGAGCTGCACCTGCTCGACCCCGACGACGAGGACCACCGCACCCGGCTCCGGTCTGCCCTCGATGCGGGCGACCCCCGGGTCCGGCGGGTGGCCATCGCGGTGCTGGCCGAATCCGACGACGCCGAAACCCGGCTACATGCGGTGCAGCGGGGCTTGGCCGATGAGTCCCGGGTAGTCCGGCGCACCGCCGTGGACGCAGCCGCCGACACCGAGGACGAGCAACTGCGCCCGCTGTTCGAGGACTTGCTCGGTGACGACGATCAGTGGATCCGCTGGAAGGCGGTCCGGGCGCTCGGTGAACTCGGAGTCGACGAGAGCCGGTCGGCAATCGAGCAGGCTGCGAATGACGCGGACTTCCAGGTTCGATTCGAGGCGAGCCGCGTGCTGCGAGCCATCTTCCCTTCCCCCCTTGCGGGGGAAGGTGGTTCGGCGCCGGAAGGGGCCGAACCGGATGGGGGGTAGACACCGGATCCGGAGAGAAGCGCGCCGACCGCGCTCGGTCCTTGCGGGGGAAGGTGGTCCGGCGCCGGAAGGGGCCGAACCGGATGGGGGGTAGACACCGGATCCGGAGAGAAGCGCGCCGACCGCGCTCGGTCCTTGCGGGGGAAGGGAGTTCGGCGCCGGAAGGGGCCGAACCGGATGGGGGGTAGGAGAAAAGAATCGTGCCGCGGCCTTGCCGCGACTCCGTGTTGTCTTCGTACCCCCTCAGCCTCACCGCTCCACTCGTCGGCAGCACACCGCATGGGGGGAGCGAGCACTGGTTTTCCCTTCCCGCTTGGCGGAGGTCTACTCCGGAGGTCACATGAGTCAGGACTAGGTCGTCCGCAGCGCCTCCGTCGGGGACAATCGTGAGGCACGCATCGCCGGATAGAGCCCGGCCAGGGCGCCGATGATCAACGCGGCGCCGACACCACCCCCCAGAGCAATTCCCGGGATGAGCGTCTCCCATCCCCTGATCTCGGCGTAGATCCCGGTGACTCCGGCGCCGAGGGCCACGCCCCCGATGCCGCCGATCGTTGCCAACAGCAGCGCCTCGAGCAGGAACTGCACCGCAACGTGACGCCGGGTGGCGCCGAGTGCTCGCCGCAGCCCGATCTCGGACCTGCGTTCCAGCACGGAGATCACCATCACGTTGGCGATGCCGACACCGCCCACCAGCAGCGCCACCGCACCGAGGCCGAGGAAAAGATTGGTGAATGCGCTCTCAGCGGCAGCCTTCGCCTCGATGGCATCACTCGGCCGGGAGACCTCGACCTGATCCGGGTTCTCAGGATTGACCGTTGCCGGCAGCACCCCCGACACGTCGTCGACCCAATCCGGGTCGGTGCGGATGTAGAGCGACGACGCAACACCGTAGTAGCCGAGGTAGGTCTCGGCGGCGCTCGCTCCGACCATGGCCGCGCGGTCGAGACCGGGGCTCAGCTCGAACGGTTCGAGGATCCCGATCACCCGGAACCACTCGTCTCCGAGCCACACCATGACCTCGGGTTCGAGGTCAGTGACTCCGAGCCGTTCGGCCGCCACCGATCCGAGGACCGTCGTCGGGAAAGCGGCAGACGCCTCGTCGAGGAAGAGGCCTTCGGCCACCGACCCCTGCAGCGTCTCGAGCAGATCGACTTCGACTGCCTGAACGCTGATGCCGCCGCTGCGGCTGCTGGGCACCAGGTTGTTGCGGTACACGCTGGCGTCGACGGTCCCCACGGTCGAGACCTCCTCGACCGGACCGATCCGATCGACCATCTCCGAAGCCGTGCCGGGCAATTGGGCGTCGCCGAGGCCGATGCCCTGGCCCGCTTGGACGACCAGCAGGTTGGTGCCGAGGCGGTCGAGCTGTGCCAGTAGATCGGACTTCGACGACTCGGAGAGGCCGAGCACCGCGACCAGCGACGCGATACCGATCATGATCCCGAGTGCCGAGAGTGCGGCGCGCAGCGGACGGGTCCGCAGTCCGACGCCGGCGGTGCGGAACACATCACTCAGGTGGAGCCTGCTGCGCTGGACGCCGTTCATGACCCCACCCCCAGCAGCGCCGAGTCCGATTCGATCCGGCCGTCGCGCAACGCCACCTGCCGCGGAAACCGCTCCGCCATCTCTCGGTTGTGGGTGATGACGACCAGCGTGATGCCCTCCGCATGAAGCTCCTCGAGCAATTCGACGATCGCATCGCTGGATGCGGTGTCGAGATTGCCGGTCGGTTCATCGGCCAGCACCAGCGACGGGCGGCCGACGATCGCCCGGGCCACCGCGACCCGCTGCCGCTCACCACCGGAGAGCTTGTTCGAGTGTTGGGTGATGCGATGACCCAGGCCCACCCTCAGCAGCGTGATCGCCGCCAGCTCGCGCCGCTCCCGGGCGGGCATCCCGGTGTACAGCAGGCCATCGGCCACGTTGTCGAGGGCCGACTCGGCATCCAGCAGATGGAACTGCTGGAACACGAATCCGATCCGGCGCGAGCGCAGGGCCGACAGGTCGCGATCCGACATACGGGCGATGTCGTAGCCATCCACCTTCACCTCGCCGGACGTCGGCCGGTCGAGGGTGCCCATGATGTGCAGTAGTGTCGATTTGCCCGATCCGGATGGACCAACGATGCCGACCAACTCGCCGGCATTCACCCGCAGGTCCACCCCGCGCAGGGCCCGGACTGGAGGTGTCGCCGGATACGACTTGGTGACGCCCGTCAGTTTGAGAACCGCATCGCTCACGGCACCACCACCCGGTCGCCCAGGGTCAGCCCGGTGGACTCAACCTCGACGTAGCCGTCGGCGTACAAGCCCGGCTCCACGCCGACGAGCCGGGTCGTCCCGCCTCCAGTATCCACCTCGACCCCGTATCCCCCTTCAGCCAAGGCCAGCAGTGCAGTCACCGGCACGGCCATCACAGCGGGCCGCTCCTCGGTGATCACCTCGACGTCAACCGGAGCCTCATCCAGACCTGCGGCCACCGAGACGTCGTCAAGTTCGATCTGCACGTCGAACGTGGCCGCTCCGGATTGGGCATTGCGCCGTGCCACCGAGGCCACCGACGCAACGGTGCCCGGCGCTTCAGTTCCGTTCGGGAGCACGACGGTCACCTCGAGGCCCTCGACCAGCAGGTCCTGATCTGCTGCATCGAGATCCACCGCAACTGCAACCGAATCCGACGTGGCAGCGAAGACCTGATTGCCGGAGCGCACTTCATCGCCGATCGCCAGGTTGACCTCGGCCACCCGGACCGGTCCGGGCAGGAAGATCACTTCGCCGAGCTCGATCACCCCATCGACTTCGGCACCAACCGACTCCTGCCACTGGCGCACGGCCGTCTCGGCGGCGGCGCCGAAGGTGCCGTCGGGGACACCCGGGGAGAATCCGAGCCTGTCGAGTGCGGCTTCGAGCTGCGCGACATCGGAACCTTCAGTCCCATCGAAGCTCGTGTACACGGTGGCGATGCGTCCGGCTCCTTGGAGCAGGTCGCCGACCACAACGAAGACCTGGTCGACGGTGACCGGCTCAGACAGGTAGACGACCTCGTCGACACCGACCGCTCCATCGACCGGGGCTCCGATGTCTTCCTGCCACGCTTCGACCATCTCGCCGGTCGCCCAGTCGAACGTCTCGTCGACGACGACCCAGCCGTCCGGGTCGTAGCCGATATCAACGAGGATCGCCTCGAGCTGCGCGATGTCCGGTCCCTCCATCGGGCTGCGGCTGTTGTACGAGAGCGTGCGGTACATGGGTATGTCGCCGATGAAGGCCGTCACTGGGCTCCCGTCGACTTCGGCAACCACACTGCCGTGGCCGATCGTTTCGCCTCCGCTGACCACACCGGTGACGGTGCCCCCGGCGCGGATCGTCAGGTCTTCGGTGTCGGGAACCCGAGCAATGGTCTGGAACGCAGGCAGGTTGCCGTACATCAGAACGACCGGCTGCAGGTCCACCGCATAGAGCACATCTCCTTCAACGAGCACAGCCCCCGGCTCGGGGACGTAGGTCAGGGTTCCGGCCACCCGGGAGGTGAGCGGGTCACCGACCTCGAATCCGAGGGTTCCCTCAAGGGTCTCGATCTGGGTCATGTCGCGGACGATGACGTCGTCGAGTTCCACGGGGGTCGAGACCGCAGAGACCGTCTGCGCGTCGTTTCGAAGAATGAACCAGGCGGCAACGGCGGCGGCCGCAATCGCAGCCAACGCCACGATCACCTGCCAGCGCCGTCGCTTCGGTGCGGTCAGCACGGCGGGATCGAGAGTGCCTTCACCGTCGAGTGTTGGGGTCTGGATGGCCTTGGTCATCGGCCCTGGCCTCCGAGGCCGAGGCCACCACCGGGCCGGATTCCCGCGAAGAGTTCCTGACAGACCTCGTTCGCAGCCTGGAACGCCGGGTCTTCCCGATCGATGTCGCCGAGCAGCCCGCGGCCGCCACCCTGACCGGAGGCAGGGAGGCCGCCTGAGAGATCGGGGTCGGCCATGTCGTAGCCGTTGTCCCGCATGCACGCCGCGTACTCGAGCAAGCTGTCCTGCAGTTCTGTCTGGTCGATCTGCTGGAACTGCTGGACGACACCGTCGAGGTGCTCCTGGCAGGCGTCCCGAGCAGCCAGCATTGCCTCCCGGTCAAATGAACCATCGCCCTGTCCGGCTCCCGCGGGACGGGGCAGTCTGAGGTTCCCGTTCTCGTCGACGGTCGGATCCGCCATGTCGACTCCGTTCTCCCGCATGCACGCCGCAAAGGCGAGCATCGATTCCTCGGTGTCGACTTCCTCGTCGGGAGCCTGGGTCTCGCTCGAGCCGTCGCCGACTGCAGGGCCGTCGTCCATGGCTGTGATCAGCTCGTCTGAATCGTTCTCGAGCGAAGCAATCCCGGATCCGCCGTCCCCACTGCCGCCGCACGCCGCAGCCGCCAGAGCCATGAGGACGACGATCAGCACGATTCGCCGGTGCATTTCGGAGTTCCTTTCCAGATGTACTCCGACAGCATCCCGGGAGACCATGAGCGGGCCCTGAAGCAGCGATGAGGACCGGATGAGAATCCAGCTCATCAACCCCTCATCTCGGTCTCACGGCCCTCTCATGCACCATGGGTACTCTCCAGCGTGACCCGGAACGAAAGCGATGCGCATGGCGCCCGAATCACATCGCATCCTCATCGCAGAGGACGACGAACAAGTCCGACGCTCCGTCGACCGCGCCCTGCGGTTCGAGGGCTATGAGGTGACCACCGCCGCCGACGGCGAAGCCACCCTCGATGCCGCCGGCAGGGAGCGTCCGGACGCAGTGGTCCTCGACGTGATGATGCCGAAACTCGACGGGCTCGAGGTCTGCCGCAGTCTTCGGGCCCGTGGCGATCGGACACCGGTGCTCATGCTCACCGCACGGGCTGCCGTGAGCGATCGGGTCGCCGGACTGGATGCCGGTGCCGACGACTATCTGGTCAAGCCGTTTGCCCTCGAGGAACTCCTCGCCCGGCTCCGGGCGCTCCTGCGGCGCACCGAACCGGACAGCCCGGCGGCCACCCTGCGATTCGCCGACGTGGTCGTCGATCCCGCCGCCCGCACCGCACTCCGGGGCGATCGGGACCTCGACCTGACCAAGACGGAATTCGACCTGCTGGAACTGCTGGTGCGCAACGCCGGGCTGGTGATGGCCCGCGATGTCATCTACGAACGCATCTGGGGCTACGACTTCGAAACCACATCCAACCCCCTCGATGTCTACGTCGGATACCTGCGCCGCAAGCTCGAAGCGGGTGGTGAATCGCGGATCCTGCAAACGGTGCGCGGGATCGGCTATGTCATTCGCGAACCATGAGCCTGCGTATCCGCCTCACGGTGCTGATCGGGGTGGTGGCCACGGTTGCGATGGGAGCCATCGCCTGGGCCTCGTACTCCGCCGCACGGGATGAGGCTCGGGCCGAAGTCGATACCGTGCTCGAGGAGCGGGCCGGTCTCGTAGGCGCGATCGGAGAGTTCGCTCGTCAGTTCGAGGGCCAGGGGCCGGGTCAGGGCCAGGGCCCGGGCCGCCCGCCGTTCGAGGGCAACCCTCCCATCCCACGGCAGAGCCGCGAGGGGTTCATCCGGGACGACATCATGTTCCAGGCTTTCGACGTGGACGGGACCGTGGTGATCCCCGAGGACGGAATCCCGGTGCTGCCGATCGAGCAGATCGATCTCGACACCGCCGCAGGCGTGGCCGAACCGGAGATCCGTGACATCGAACACGGCGGCGTTCACTACCGGATGATCACCACCGCCGGACCCGAGCAGCTCGGAGTCCAGATGGCCCGCGATCTCACCGAGATCGATGCCTTCCTCTCCGACCTCCGAATCCGCCTGCTGATCATCGGACTCATCGGCGTCGCGGCCCTCGCAGTCGTGGCTTGGTTCCTAGCGCGCCGGGCGGTGCGCCCGGTGGCACAACTCACGACCGCCGCCGAACACGTCGCCGCCACGACGAGCCTCGACGCTCCCATCGACGTCGACCGCTCCGACGAGATCGGACGGCTCGGGCTTGCCTTCAACCGGATGCTCGGAGCCCTCGACACCTCGCGACGCCAACAGGAGCGCCTGGTCGCCGACGCCGGCCACGAGTTGAGAACACCTCTCACGAGTCTTCGTACCAATATCGAAGTCCTCGCCGCCAAGGCGGCCGAGATGAGCCCCGACGATCGCGACGAACTGCTCGCAGACGCGACCTACGAACTCGAGCAGCTCACCGCGCTGGTCACAGAACTCGTCGAGCTCGCCGGAGATTCCAGTTCGACGGACCATCCCAAGACCGAGGTCCGCCTCGATCACATCGTCGCCGAGGTTGCCGAGCGGTCCGCCCGGCGAACCGGCCGCATCGTCGAGCAGACGACCGACGAAACAACGGTGCTCGGCCGCACCGACGATCTGCGGCGGGCCGTAGCGAACCTGCTGGACAACGCCCACAAGTGGAGCCCTCCGGGTGCAGCGATCGAGGTGGTACAGACCGGCGGCAGCGTCGAGGTGCTCGACCGTGGCCCGGGCATCCCCAAGGAGGATCTGGAGCGGGTCTTCGAGCGGTTCCACCGGGCCGAGGATGCCCGCACCACTCCCGGATCCGGACTCGGGCTGGCCATCGTTCGCCAGATCGTGATCAACCACGGGGGACGGGTCTGGGCCCTACGCCGTGAAGGCGGCGGCAGCGCGGTCGGATTCGAGGTGCCGGTGGAGACCTGAGCCATCGGACTCCCGAAGTAGACCTCCGGCAAGCGGCAAGGGAGCACCATTGATTCGCTCCCCCCATGCGGTGTTCTGTCGCGGGTTGGGTGCGACAGTGCGGGGAGCTGCCGACGAGCGGAGCGAGGAGGCTGAAGGGGAAGGTAAGAAGCGGCGCCCCCTACACGGGCAGACCCAGTTCCCGGCCGATCACGATCCGCTGGATCTCGCTCGTCCCCTCGCCGATCTCGAGCACCTTGGCGTCCCGGTAGAACCGGGAGACCGGGGTCTCGTCGACATAGCCGTACCCGCCGAAGATCTGGGTTGCGTCCCTGGCGGCGCCGACTGCGATGTCGGAGGCATGGAGTTTCGCCACCGCCGCTTCCCTGCGGAACGGCTTGTCCTGATCTCGCAGCCAGGCGGCCCGATAGACGAGCAGCCGGGCGGCATCCACCGCCACCGCCATGTCGGCGCACTTGAAAGCGACCCCCTGGTTGGAGCCGATCGGCTTGCCGAACGTATGGCGTTCCTTGGAGTACTCGACGCTGTGCTCAAGACATCCTTGGGCGAGGCCGACGGCCATGGCCGCGATTGCCACCCGGCCGTCGTCGAGGATCTGGAGGAACTGGCGGAACCCCTTGCCCCGTTCCCCCAGGAGATGATCCGTCGGTACCCGGCAGTCCTCGAATCGCAGCCCGCGGGTATCCGATGCGTGCCATCCCATCTTGCGATACGACGGTTCGACGACGAGTCCCCCGGTGCCGGCGGGAACGATGATCGCCGAAACCTCCTCCGGTCCGGTCTTCGCCGTCACCGTCACCAGCGAGGTGATCTCGGTTCCGGCGTTGGTGATGAACGCCTTCTCTCCGTTGATGACCCATTCGTCACCATCGAGCACGGCTTTGGTCCTGGTAGCCCCGGCGTCGCTCCCGGCTTCCGGTTCGGTGAGACCGAAGGCGGCCAGTGCCTTGCCATCAATGAGGTCGGGAAGCCAGCGTTCTCGCTGCTCGGGCGTCCCGAACCGGTAGATCGGATTGGCGCCGAGCCCGACTCCCGCCTCGAGGGTGATCGCAAGGGATGAGTCCACCCGGCCCAGTTCCTCGATGGCGATGCACAACTCGGTGAGGCCGGCACCGCCGCCACCAACGTCCTCGGGGAACGGGAGCCCGAACAGCCCGAGGTCCCCCATGGCCTTGACCACGTCGATCGGGAACTCGTGGGTTCGATCCCACTCCTCGGCATGTGGAGCGATCTCCGCTTCGGCAAACTCCCGCACGACCTTGCGGAACGCCTGCTGCTCGTCGGTGAACTCGAAGTCCACGGTCACCTCCGTTCGACGACTGCCCCTCTCCGAAGGCTATTCGTCGAGGTGGGGGAGGTGACGAGTGGCGTAGCGGCCCAGAAGACGCATTGCCCGATCTGCGGTCCGGAACACGACCAGGCCGGCCGACTCCAGCACCGCCACCATCGGGTCGTAACGATGGCCACCGTCGACCACCATCACCCACGGAGTGGGATGACCGGCGAGGGAGGCCAGTCGCTGCACGACCGAGTCCTCGGCGCCGACGTCATCCGGCAGGGTGAGCAGCGCCGGTGTGTACGGCACGCAGCCGATCACGGCCAGATCGACGCCGGGATCATCAAGCACCGTTTCGACCGCTGCCGCGAAGATCTCATCGCCCGCGACCGGGGTCAGATCCAGCGGATTCTGCACACCGACGATCCCATCCAGGCGCCCGGCACCGAGGATGCCCGTCAGCCGATCGTGAGTGCCGGAGTCGAATGCCGCAGCCTCCAGCGGACCTACGGCATCGGCCATCGCGACACACTCGAACCCCGCATTCGACAGCGCCGCCACCCGCCTGCCACCCCGGAGTCGACCGCGGAACGCCAGGGCCAGGCGGAGGAGATCCTCGAACTCATCAAGTGTCTCCGCCTCCAGGATCCCGGCCCGCTTCGCCAATTGCCGGGTGACCAGGTCGTCGGTCGCGATCGCCGCAGTGTGGGTCGAGGCGGCCTGAGCTCCGGTTGAGGTCCGGCCCCCGCGGGCAAGCACCACACATCCGCCCCGGGATCCGATCGCCGCAGCCGCATCAACCAATCTGGTGCCGTCACCGGGGACGAGCCCCTCCACATAACAGCCGACCACGGAGACCTCCGGGTCGGCCGCGAAGTACTCGAGATGGTCACCGACCGTGAGGTCGAGTTGATTGCCGATCGTCACCAGATAGCGAGGGCGCAACTGCGGGTTTCGATCGAGGCGTGACAGCGTGAAGGCCCCGCTCTGCGCCACGATCGCCACCGGCTGCTCCGTGGATTCGGCGGGCGTCATCCGATCCGATGGGATGAACGTGGCATCGATGCGGCCCGGTCCGGATTGCACCCCCATCGAATTGGGGCCGACGACGACGGGGCCACCCCAATCCGTGCGCCGTGCTGCCGCAATGCTGTCGGCGACTGCAGCGGCGAGATCGTCCGTCCCCCGTCGCTCGCCCAGGCCCCCGGGTATCACGATCACCGACTCAGCGGCACGAAGCTCGACCACCTGTTCCATCACGCCGGGAACCGCCGGGGCGGCGACGGCGACGATGAGGAGATCCACCGGGCTCTCGAGCGAACCGAGGTCGGGAACCGTCCGGCACCCTGCCACTGCATTGCTGTCCGGCTTCACAACGACCATGTCGGAGGCCGGGAATCCGGCGGCGAGGATGTTGTCGAGGATCATCCGTCCGGGATTCATCCGCTCCGATACACCCATCACCGCGACCGACCGGGGGTAGAGCAAGCGGTCGATCTTGTCGGGTCGAGGGGCTGCGATCTCGACGGCCGGGCCAGCGCAGCGGCCCAGTCCATCGAGCGCAACCGGGCCGGCAGCGGTCGCCACGACCGGATTGGCTTCGAGTTCGGCGAGGAAGCCCGGCATCACTGCATCGCCGGCCCGCAGCAGGGTGGCAGCCACTCCAGCGAGCCACTCGGCCGAGTCGAGATCAACGCCGGGAGCGGCGGCTATCAGCGGCATCAAATGCTCGACATCGCCGAGCGACAACACGGCCGGTTCGCCCAGTTCCTCGACACCGCTGCCTCCGCGACCGACGGTCACGATCGGCCCGAACGCGCCGGTCCAGCGCAGTCCGATCAGGTATTCGGCTCCGTGCTCGATGTGCTCGGCGACGAGGATGCCGCTCGCTCGAGTGCCGAACCGCTCGGCCACTTCGGCGACGGCCTTGCCGACTGCTGCGTCGGTGTTGGGAACGATCACCACGCCACCCTCGGCGGCCTTGTGGGTGACGCCGGCCGAAACGACCTTGATCACCGCCCGGTCTCCGGGAGGGCGGGGCACGGTGCCATCGGGATCAACAGGCACCACGGCATGCTCCGGCACCCCGATGCCGAGCACCCGCAGCAGGGCGTACACCTCGGGCTCCGACAGCAGGCTGCGGCCGGCGGCGGCGTGGGATTCCACGAGTCGGATGAACCCGGGATCGGTACCCGAGCCGCTCACACCGGCTCCGGGTGCACTGCGGCCCGACCCGAATGCAATGCCGCAAGGTTGGCTGCGACCACCCTTTCACCCTTGGGGGCGAATCCCTCGGAGATGCATGCCTCGAGCGTTTGGATGCCGAGTGGCAAGCGGGTCGACGCTGCACCGACCATCACGACGTTCGCCGCCCGATGTGACCCGGCTTCCCTGGCAAGACGGCCGGCATCGACGAGGACCGCATTCGGGATCGAACGCACCGCGGCATGGATGTCGTCGAGTGGCGGATAGTCGGGAATGTTCTCGAAGGGCTCGGCAGCGGTGACCAGCGATCCCCCCGGTGCGAGGTACTCCAGGTATCGGAGGGCCTCGACCGGTTCCATGCCGAGGATCAGCTCGGCGCCGCCGTGCGAAATCAAATCGCTGCCGATCGGGCCCTCGGCCATCCGCAAGCTCGCCTGCACGGCGCCGCCCCGCTGCGCCATACCGTGGACCTCGGCCTGCTTGACCGTGAGGCCTTCGCGGCGGCCGGCTTCAGCGAGGATTGCAGCGATCGACAGCACCCCCTGGCCGCCTACACCGGCAAGCACGATGTCGACCTTCACGACCGATCCTCTCGCTTGTGGTGCTTGATCGCCTCGATGCACTCCCGCACCGCGATGATCACCGACGGGCCGGGGTGGGCGAGTTCGGATCGCAGCAGGTCGGCCAGTTGCCCGACACGGCGCGGGGTGATCTCCATCACGTGCAGATGCTCCTGCTCGACCCCGAGGCCGGCGATCAGTGGCTCCAGCCGTGACTTGGGGAGCACCGTCGGCTGCTGGCCGGTCATGCCCACGGTTTCGTTATCGAGGATGAGCACGGTCATGTCGCTGCCGTGGGCCACCGCATCCACCAGCGGGGTGAGTCCGGAGTGGAGGAAGGTCGAGTCCCCGATCACGGCAAGCGCCGGCCGCAAGCCGGCATCCGACGCACCCTTGGCCATCCCGACCGATGCGCCCATGCACACGCACGACTCGATCGCCTGATATGGGGGAAGGGCGCCCAGGGTGTAGCAGCCGATGTCCGAGGTCACGACGCCGTCGGTGCCGACCTCGAGCGCCCGGCGCACCGCGTCGTATGAGTCCATGTGGGGACATCCCTTGCACAGTTGGGGCGGACGCATCGGGAGATCGACACCTGCGATGTGGATCCGGGGACGCGGAGCGAGCCCGAGCGCCGACCGCACCGAATCCGGGGTGAGCTCGCCGTCCAACGGAATCTCACCGGACTCCTTGCCGGCGATTTGCCAGCGGGTCGGCAGGACCCCCCGCAGGGCACGCTCAACGAATGGATATCCCTCCTCGATCACCAGGATCCGGTCGACGGTGTCGGCCAGGCTCCGGATCATCTGCACCGGCATCGGATACGCCCCGATGTGCAGGTGGGATGGGGGCATGTCGAGATCGGGAAGACTCTCGAGGTAGTGGTTGCGGGCCAGCCCGGTGGTAATGACGCCGAGGCCGTCGCCTTCGGACAGCCGAAGCTCGTTGTGGGCCGCCTCCTCGCTCCAAGCCCTGAACCCCTCCTGGGAATCGAGCAATTGGCGCCAGAGACGCCGGCTGTTCCCGGGCAGCAGCGTCCAGTCGGCCCGTGCCTCAGCCTTGGCGAGCGGCTGCTGGGCTCGGCGCTCCCCCGGTTCGACACGGGCTCTGCTGTGGCAGAGACGGGTGACCAGGCGGAGCATCACCGGAATCGAGAACCGCTCCGACAGTTCAAACGCGTTGCGGGTCATCTCGTAGGCCTGCTGCTGGGTGGATGGCTCGAGGCAGACGATGCGTGCGAAGTCGGCCAGGTAGCGGCTGTCCTGCTCGTTTTGCGACGAGTGCATCCCGGGGTCATCTGCGACCGCAACGACGAGCCCTCCGGTGATATCAACGAGAGCGGAATTGATGAACGCATCGGCGGCAACGTTCAGTCCAACGTGCTTCATCGACACGAGGGCCCGCCGTCCGGCGAGCGAGACTCCGAGGGCGGCCTCGTAGGCGGTCTTCTCGTTGGCGGTCCAGTGGGCAACGATTCCGGCGTCGGCCGCTAATCGTTCGACCGCCTCGAAGATCTCGGTCGAGGGGGTTCCCGGATAGGAGTAGGCCGCGGAGATCCCGGCGTCGACGGCACCCAGGGCCACCGCCTCATCCCCGAGCAGCATCATGCCGGTGTCGGGGCGAGCGGCAACGTCCGTCATGGGTTCACGGTACCGGACCCGGCCCGTCAGGGCCCGGGCCGCAAGGCCATGGAGGGCGGGCACTCCGGCCCGGGACTCAGGGGGGTTGGGGTAGGTAGCTTGGTAGGTGGCAACAGGAGGCTTTGTGAACGATCGCACGTTTCTGGTACTCGGCGGGGCCGGCATGGTCGGCTACCAGGTGGCTCACCGGATCGCGGAAGACCTCCGGCCGGAGCGCCTCGTGATCGTTTCGTTGTACAAGGACGAGGTCGAGCGGGCCATCGAAGGGTTGCAGGAACTGGCGCCCGACGGCGTCGAGGTGCTTGGTGAGTGGGGTGATGTGTTCGTGCGCGACGAGTTCGCCCGGATGCAGCGGCGCGACCTCCTCGAAGATGCCGACGCCCGGCATGCGATCTTCGACGATCTGCTCGGGCCTCTCGACCAGGCATTTGAACGCTCCCGACTTGCTCGTCTGATCGGGAAGTACCGGCCCGACGTCGTGATCGACGCTGTGAACACCGCGACTGCGATCTCGTACCAGGACGTCTACACCTCGTCGATCCTCGCGGAGCGGGATCTGGACGATCTCGAGGCCGGACTGGACATCCCTGTGGCGGTCGTCTCCCACGACATCGAGACCCTCATCCTGTCGCAGTCGATGCCGCAACTCATCCGGCACGTCATGATCTTCAACCGGGCGCTCAGAGAGGCTCAGACCCGGCTCTACCTCAAGGTGGGAACCACCGGCACCGGCGGGATGGGCTTCAACATCCCCTACACCCACTCTGAGGATCGGCCGTCGGTCAAGCTGCTGACGAAGACGGCCGTGGCCTTCGCCCACACCGGGCTGCTGTTTCTGATGGACCGGACCCCCGGCGGCCCGATCGTCAAGGAGATCAAGCCCGCCGCCTTGATCGGGTATACGGATGTCAGCCACCGGACGATCCGGGAGCGGGGTGAGACAGTCGCGCTGTACGTCTCGAAGACGGAGGAATTGGGCGACTCGCTAGTGCTCAACACGGATGCCGCCACCTTCGAGCACCGCTCTGACCTCCAACTGCCGGTGGTCGACACCGGTGAGAACGGGATGTTCACCCGCGGCGAGTTCGAGGCGATCACCTCGCTCGGTCAGATGGAGTTCGTCACACCGGAGGAGATCGCCAAGCTGTGCCTCCTCGAGATCACTGGTGCCAACACCGGCCGTGACGTGGTCGGAGCAATTGATTCGAGCGTGCTGGCACCGTCGTACCGGGGTGGGGTGCTCCGGTCTCGGGTGCTCGACGAGATCCAGGCGCTCGAGACCGAGACGGGCACCAACAGCGTGGCCCTCGGCCAGCTCGGCCCACCCGAACTGTCAAAGCTGCTGTGGGAGGCCGAACTGCTGCTGATGGGATACGGCACCCTCTCCAAGGTTCTGGCGGAACGCCCCGAGTCGATCGCCGAAACCATCACAACGACCCTCGAGTTCAAGCCTCGGATGCGCGACACGATCACCTCGCTCGGGCTGCCGATCCTCGAAGCAGACGGGACCACGCTGCGCCGCGGTCCCTTCATCCGGATCCCCGAGGTTCCCGACGGAGACGAACTCGCCATGTCCGTCGATGATCGAGATCGCTGGGCGGCCAAGGGATGGGTGGATCTGCGCCCATCAAACTTCGCCGTGTGGCAGCAACGTCTCGCCGCCATGCGGGACGCACAACCCGGGAAGGCCCAGCCCGGATCCGCCGGCGTCACTCCGGAGACCACCGTCGCCGACACCATTCAGACCGGTGCCGTGGTTGCCTGGATCCTCGCCAACGAGTTGGGCGGCTACCGGATCAAGTAGCGAATCCGTGGATAGGATGACGGCGTACGCTGTCGCCCATGACCGATGCCCCTGCCGCCCCGACCGTGGTGGTGTCCCGCAGCGTCCTCCCCGGCCGCGAGGACGACTTCGTGGATTGGTACCGGCGCATTCGTGAGGCCGCCCGCGCCTTCCCCGGCCACGTCAGGTCGGAAGTGCAGCAGCCCAACGAGGCTCATCCCGGCGAATGGGTGACGATCTACTCCTTCGCTACCGAAGATCAGCTGGCCAACTGGCTCTCCTCGGACGAGCGGCAGAGACTCGTCGCGGAGGCGGCCGCATATGTCGACGGGGCCGCCAAGGAGCAGCGCGTCGCCGGCCTCGCTCCGGCAGGCAATCCGGTGACCGTCGTGTTCTCACAGCGGATCGCTCCGGGCGGCGAGGAGCGGTTTGCCGCGCTCCATCAAGATCTAGTTGCAATCCTCGAGGACTTCGACGGGTTCATCGCCGCCGATCTGTTCCCGCCGACTTCCGGCGTCCAGGACGAACACGTTGTGGTCGCCTCATTCGCCTCACGAGCCGATCTCGATAGCTGGCTCGGGTCTGCCGAACGAGGCCGCTGGGTCGAGAAAGCGGGCCAGGTCATCGAGGGCGACCGCACCATGAACGTGGTCGGCGGGTTCGGCGGCTGGTTCCCGGGGAGCCCAACGCGGATCCGCGGCCCGAAGCGCTGGAAACAGGGAGTTGCGGTGCTTCTCGCCCTGTTCCCGACAGCCATGGCCCTCACGCTGCTGCGCGACTGGCTGGTGCCGAACATGCACGTCGCCCTCGGCGTGTTCCTCGGCAACGTGATCGCAATCGCGATTCTGACCTACCTGCTGATGCCGAGAATCAACCGCTGGCTCGATTCCTGGCTCAGGCGGTAGCGATCCGCTCTGCGATCGCCCTGGCTTCAGCGCGCACGGCATCGACATCGATGGTGCGGCACACGCCGTCGGCGACCACACGGCGGCCACCAACCCACACGTCGGTGACATCTCTGGAGGAGCCGGCCCAAATCAGATGGGAGATGACGTCCACCGGTTCAACGATCGGTTCAAACGCAGGGTGGTCCAGAGAGATCCGGATCATGTCTGCATTGCGTCCGGGGACCAACGCACCCAGGTCGGGACGACCGAGCGCATCCGCCGCCTCCGACGTGACCATGCGCAGAGCGTCCTCAACCTCCAGGACCGCGGCATCGAGGTCTCGAAGCCGGGCGTAGAGCAGCGCCTGGGTCGCCTCCTCCCAGAGATCCAGGTTGTTGTTCGATGCCGGACCGTCGGTGGAGATGCCCACCGCCACCCCGGCGTCGCGCATCGCGACGACCGGAGCGATCCCCGAAGCGAGCTTCCCGTTGGACCCGGGACAGTGCGCCACCCCGACCCTGTGCTCGGCGAGGATCCGGATGTCCGGACCGTCCACCCACACGCAGTGAGCGGCCATCGTTCGCGCCTCGAAGAGGCCGAGATCGGCCAGGTAGGCGGGCACCGACATCCCGGTGTCGGCGGTGACCTGATCCCCTTCCGTCCGGGTCTCGGCCACGTGGATGTGCACCGGCATCGACTCGGCAACCGCCAGTCGGCCGACGTCGGCCAGGATCTCGCGGCTGATGGCGTACGCCGAATGCGGCCCAAATCCGATCTCGATCCGATCGGTGTGGGACCACGAGTCGCGCAGAGACACCGCGTGCCGGATCTGCTCCTCGATGCTGCCGAGACGTTCCCATCCGGGGGCGTCGACGACGGCAACGGCGATGACGGCCCGCATCCCGGCTTCATGTGCCGCATCGGCGACGGCGTCCGGGTAGAAGTAGAACTCGTTTGAGGTCGTGATCCCACCGGTCAGCATTTCGGCGGCGCCGAGCAGCATCCCGACCTTGACATCATCCGGCTGCATCCTGCCCTCGCGCGGCCAGATCGCCTCGAGCAGCCATCGTTCCAACGGCAATCCCTCCCCCACCCCGCGCAACAGCGTCATGGCGGAGTGGGCGTGGTTGTTGATCAGCCCCGGCATCAGCAGTCCGCCGACGTGATGCTCCACGGTTTGCGGCGGCAGTTCGGCTGCGCCGGCCAGGTCGCCGACGGCGGTCACGACGCCGTTGCTGACGTCGATGAACCCCGGAGCGTGCAGCGAGAACCCTGAGTCCATTGGGAGGACGTAGTCGGCGATGTAGCGATCGGTCATCGCAGCATGATCGCACGGGGCGGGCTTGCATCTCGGGAGCAACCGCGCAGCGGCCGCGGGTCAATAGGCTGAGGGTCGATTCGAGAACAGGAAGGACCGAGATGTCCGATTTCCGCTTCCAGAAGATCTTCGAGCTCGGGCCCGATGAGACGCCCTACCGGCTGCTCACCGACGACGGCGTCGAAGTCGTCCAACTGGGCGACCGAGAGGTGCTGAAGGTCGACCCGAAGGCACTGCGCATCCTCGCCGCCGAGGCGATCCGCGACGTTTCCCACCTGTTCCGTCCCGGCCACATGCAGCAACTGCGCGACATCCTCGACGACCCCGAGGCCTCGGACAACGACCGGTTCGTGGCCCTGCAGATGCTGAAGAACGCCAACATCTCGGCCGGAATGCTGCTCCCCTCATGCCAGGACACCGGCACCGCCATCGTGCACGCTCACAAGGGTGAGAACGTGTTCACGGGCGTTGACGACGAGGAATGGCTCAGCCACGGCATCTTCGACACGTACACCGGCACCTACCTGCGCTATTCGCAGCTGGCTCCCCTCACCATGTATGAGGAGAAGAACACCGGGAGCAATCTGCCCGCCCAGATCGAGATCTCTTCGGAGCCGGGCCACGAATACGAGTTCCTGTTCGTCACCAAGGGCGGCGGCTCGGCGAACAAGACCTTCCTCTTCCAGCAGACCAAGGCGCTGCTCAACCCCGATACCTTGCTCTCGTTCCTCGATGAGAAGCTGCGCACGCTCGGAACCGCGGCTTGCCCGCCCTATCACCTTGCGATCGTGATCGGCGGAACCTCGGCGGAGATGACCCTCAAGACGGTCAAGCTCGCCAGCGCCCGGTATCTCGATGGTCTGCCCACCGCCGGCAACGAGTCAGGGCGCGCCTTCCGCGACCTGGAACTCGAGGAGCAGGTCCTCGAGTTGACCCGGGAGACCGGCATCGGCGCCCAGTTCGGTGGCAAGTACTTCTGCCACGACGTCCGGGTGGTCCGGCTCCCCCGTCACGGCGCTTCGTGTCCGGTGGGGATCGGGGTGTCGTGCTCGGCCGACCGCCAGATCAAGGGCAAGATCACCCGCGACGGCGTCTTCCTCGAGCAACTCGAAGAGGACCCGGCCCGGTTCCTCCCGGACGAAGACCTGATCGAGATCCCCGGCGAGGTGGTCGAGATCGATCTCAACCGCCCCATGGATGAGATCCGGGCGACGCTGTCGCAGTACCCGGTGGCGACCCGCCTGTCGCTGAACGGTCCCATCGTTGTGGCCCGTGACATCGCCCACGCCAAGCTCAACGAGCGCCTCGACTCCGGTGACGGACTCCCCGACTATTTCAAGGATCATCCGGTCTACTACGCCGGTCCTGCCAAGACCCCGGAGGGATATGCCTCCGGTTCGTTCGGGCCGACGACGGCGGGACGCATGGATCCCTACGTCGAGCTGTTCCAGCAACACGGCGGCAGCCTGGTGATGCTGGCCAAGGGCAACCGGTCCCAGCAGGTCACCGACGCCTGCCGAACCCACGGCGGGTTCTATCTCGGGTCGATCGGCGGACCGGCAGCGATCCTGGCCGTCGACAGCATCAAGAAGGTCGAGGTTCTCGAATATCCCGAACTCGGGATGGAGGCGGTCTGGAAGATCGAGGTCGAGGACTTCCCGGTGTTCATCGTGGTCGACGACAAGGGAAACGACTTCTACGCCGGGATCTGACCGGCCGAGCCCTCTATTCGGCCGGAATCTTCCGTGCCAGGTGCCGCACGTAGGCGTCACAGAGCCATTCGACGGTCTGGACTACCGCCGGGCGGTCGAGCGGCCGCTTGAGACGCCGGATCGTGGCGCGCTCCAGCTCGTCGGCGGCCTCGAAGATCAGCTTGCGAGTCGATGAGATCTCGTCCTCCAGCTCGCCGAGTTCCTCCCGCACCGCGGTGAGGGCAGCATCGTCGGTGTCGTCGAGTCGCGGGACGATGTCGTCGGTCAGCACGCGGTCGATCTCGCGACGGCCCGTCGCCGGGACCCACTCCGGCGCACGGAGCGGTGGGTCGAGTGGGAACACGATCCTGGCGAGCGGCGCCACGACGTCGGGCACCACCTCCTCGAGGAGCCCAACGAGGTGCCGGCGCCGGAACCGCACATCGCCATCGGGTTGACCGGCGCGCGCCAGGATCTCGGGGAGAGCGGTTCTCAGATCCCGGTCGTCGTCTCCCGCCCGTCGGCTCCTCTCGAAGTCGACGATGTCGAGGCGCCCCTGGACCAGGCGCCGGTAGTACGAATACTCGAGGTTGAGATCGGAGCAGATCCCGACCCGATCAAGCAGGCCGGTGAGCGGAACCTCGTCGAGGCGGGTGACGAACTCGGGAGCTGCGACCCGATCGACCAGGCGCCGATACTGAGCAGGACTCATCGCTGCAAACCCTCCGCTTCCATCTTCGCAGCGGTGTGAGCGGTAGCGGCGGTTTGTCTGGTTCAGCCCTCGACGTCGATCACGATGTCCGTCCGGGTGATCGGAGTCGGCGGCTCGGTGGGATCGGCACCATTGACATCTCCGGCGCCGGTCTCCGGCTGCCAGGCCCCGTCATGGCGGAACGCGGAAACCCGGTAGGCCGGCTGCTCGGACTCGAATTCCCACATCGGGATGACCCACAGGATGACCGGGCCGTGGATCAGTGCCCGGACACCAGTGCCCGGTGCCCTGGCCACGAGCGTTGGTGATGTTCAGGGCGAGGTCAGGGCGTCGCCCGGCAAGGACGCAGTCCCGCAGGCGCACTTGACCCGTGCGTCAAGGGCGAGGACGCAGCCGGAGGCGTCCTGAGGCGCATCTGAACGCGCCAAACGTTCGTGGTCGGGGCGCTAGGTGCGGAGATCGTCGAGCGCTTCGACCATGAATCCCCATTCCCCCTCCATCCGCTCGGCCGGAGCCGGCGGTCCTGCCGGGTCGGCACCGGGGCGGCCCGGGGCATCCCAGGCACCCTGCGCCGCGTGGCGGCCCTGCGGGAAAAAGGTGGTCTCGCTCAGAAGGAATCTTGCTTCACTGCCCGGCGGAACCTGTGCGTTGAGGTGCCCGACCTCGATCTCGGCCTCAGCGCGCTCTGCGAGCACCTCCCAGACCATCAACTGGTCGACGGGATCCTGCTGAGACGGATCGAAACGGATCACCGCAAACACCGGCACCTGCACGGGCGCGGAATCGTGTTCTGTCTCCACCGGTCCTCCCGGGTTCATGTCTTGACGATATCAATCAACCGCGCCGACCGTCAGGCTCATCCCTCGATAACCTGGATGGGTCCGGCCAATCCCGTGAGGGCTCCATCCACCCCGGGCGATCTCCTAATCGCCTCACCGGTCATGAGATCGAGGAGAAGGAACGTCGTCTGGTCCCGATCTGCTGCCGGGATCTCATCCACCAGATCAGGCGAGAATCCGGGCCAGCCGTCTCCCTGGAACGCCGGAGTCGGCGGCAGCCCGCGCGGGATCTGCAGCGGCACGCCAGACATGCACCGCGCCGCCGGCATGCCGCGGACGTCGATGAGCACGGCCGTCCCTCGCTGCAGTACCGACTGACGCGGAATGATGCGGCCGTTCTGCCAGCCGTAGGCGGTCACCAGCGTGTCGCTCAGCAGCACCACGGGCGTCAGCGTGGATAGGTATCCGGCGAGTGATTCGGTGGGGAGACCGTGCACCAGTGCGAACGCCTCGCCGATGGCCGGCGAGGCTTCAAACGCTTCCAGTAGGCCCTTGATGTCGCAGACCTCACCCGACCGCAATCCCCCATAGAGTCCGGGCGTCGAACCCACCCTGATCTGGCGGCCGGCCGCAATCGGATCATCGTTGGTGCAAGGGCCGGTCGGATCCCAGGACACCCCGCCGACCGGCACACCGTCCTCGGGATCGATCGTCGACCCGACCGCCGCCGCCAGGACACGGGCCGGCCCGGTGGCAACACACACGGACGAGCCGTCGCCCGCCTGCACCGTGAACCGCCCGTCATCGTCGCGGCCGTCCTCATTGCGGTCGTCGAGATCGGACACCCGGACCTCGGTAGGCAGGTACTCGGCTGCGAGCGCCCCGACCAGTTCGATCCGGACCATCTCGTCGCGGTCGGCTTCGGCGGCCAGCGCCCACCCGAACCCGTCGGCCAGCAGCAGATCGGCATCGGACGACCGCCGGTGGGGAGACACGAACACTTCGGCGTTGAACGGAGGGAAGGCAATGAGGTGCCGGTCGAGGAAGAGGCGGGCCGCCACCGGTGCGGTGAACGGATCCGGACCGACGTCGTCGACACCTTCGAGCAGCACCACGCCCGGTCCGTAGCCGCTGCTGAACTCGATGGTGAGCGGACCCTCCTCGCGGCTCGCCCGGAGCACCAGAAACAGGGCGCCGACAACGGCAAACAGCAAGGCCCCGATGCTCACGGCGCGCACGACGCGCAAAACGCTCTTCACCGGCCCCCTTCCTCACTACTGCCAGTGGTCGCGTTCACTGCCGATCGTAGCGATGTTCGCCTGCTCCCGCCGTGGCCACATCCACTGGTGCCGTGTCTCATAACGTTGGCGAGGTTCTGGGCGAGCTCAGCGTCGCCCGGCAAGGACGCAGTCCCGCAGGCGCACTCGGATGCGTGCGTCAGGGGCGAGGACACAGCCGGAGGCGTCCTGAGCCGTACCTGAACCCGCCAAACGTTGTGTGATGCGCCACTAAGTTCACCGGGTGACCCGACTCATCGCCCTTGCCGGCATCGTCGCCATCTCGTTCTCGGCGATCTTCGTGCGCCTCGCCGAGGTCGACCCGGAGGTCTCGGCGCTGTACCGCGTGGTCTATGCCCTCCCTGTGCTCATCATTGCCGAGCGCATCTGGGGTGGGCCGTCCCGCCCGCGTCGAATCCGGCTGCTGGCGGTTGCGGGCGGATTCATCCTCGGGATCGACCTGAACCTGTGGCACCAATCGATCGAGTGGATCGGAGCCGGGCTGTCGACGGTGCTCGCCAACATGCAGGTCCTGTTCGTTGGTGCAATTGCCTGGGCGCTCTACGGGGAGCGTCCCACAGCGGCCGCCATCATGACCGTTCCCGTAGGTCTAACCGGGGTCGCCCTCATCAGCGGGCTCGGCAGAGAGGATGCGTTCGGCACCGACCCGATTGCCGGAACCCTCGCCGGAGTCGGGGCCGGGATCGCCTACGCCGGATTCCTCCTGCTCTTCCGCCATGCCATGCGGGGCCGCAGCGATCATCCGGCCGGCCCATTGCTCGACGTCACGATCGGAGCCACGCTGGCCGGTCTTCTCCTGCTCATCCCCACCGGAGGTGCCGACCTCGTGCCGGCATGGCCGGCCCACGGGTGGCTGCTCGCACTCGCTGTCGGATCACAGGTCGTCGGCTGGCTCATCATCGGCATCGCACTGCCCCGGCTTCCCGGCCTCGAGACCGCCCTGCTCCTGTTGATCCAACCGGTGCTGACGGTGCTCTGGGCCCAAGTGCTGTTCGACGAGCCACTCTCCGGCCTGCAGTGGACCGGGGTCGCCCTCGTGCTCAGCGGGATTCTGTTTGCGACGACGCGCGGAACCATCAGACGATCGTCGGAAGCAATTCCCCCAGCGTCGTGAAGAATCGGGACCGGGGCATGGCTTCGCTCGCTCCGAGACTCCGTGCCCGCACCATCGCCAGGTCGTCGACATGAGGGCCGAAACCGACCACCTTGATTCCGGCACCGGCGCAGTGCCGGATCGTGTCGTCCGACCCGTCGTGGGTTAGGTCGACGAGGACCACCACCGGACCTCGATCCCGATCAGTGAGGTCCGGCGGCCGACGCCAGACCTCCAAATCGAAGCCTCGGGCGCCGACCTCCGACTCGATCCTGGTGGCGTCGAACAGGTCATCCGACAGCAGGCCGACGACGGGGCGCGCCATGGCCCGCGCCTTGGCAACCCCCCAGGCCAGATGCGCCTCCCACACCGCTACGCCGACCGATTGCGAGGAAGCGGGAGCCAGGTCGAAGTGGTCGCCGGGAAGGGCGGCGGCGGCCGCCTCATCACGATCTGCGAGTGCCCGGCCTTCCGCAAGCAGCACCTCGGTTGGGAAGCGCATCGCCTCCTGGAAAACCTCCAATGGGCCCCGCTGTTGTCGGCGGAACGGAGCAGCAAGCGTCTGCTCGAGCGTCTCCTCCAGCCACACCTCACCCGTCACCAGCGCATCGTCGAGAGACGACGGCGGCTCGATGCCGAGATCGGACAGGCGGCGCAGTACATACGGCCGGTATTCGACAACCAGCGCCTCACGGAGTACGACCGAGGGATCAGACACGGTCGGGAAGCCTATCCGGTTGCCGCTCCTGCACTCGACAACAAGGGCGGCATGGACTTGACCATCGCCGACGCCGCCGAGGATGACGCCGGTCCCGACGGGTCCGCCGGGTCATCTCAGGCGCAGCGGTAGAGTCGGCGCCTGCACCAACGGAAGGAACGCACCATGCGCCGGTTCTTCGTGCTCATCGCGGCCGTTGCCCTGATCACCGCAGCGTGCAAGATCGAAACGAATATCGAAGCGACCCTGAACGCAGACGGGACCGGCACCGTCGCCTTCGAGATCGGACTCGACGACGAGGCACGCGACTTCCTCATGCAGAGCGGCGATGACCCCTTTGCGGACACGCCGGCGGGCGCAACCAACACCACGGTGGAACGCGGCGACATGACCTATTACGTGTCGACCGTCCCCTTCTCCAGTGCCGCCGAACTCACCCGCCTCGTCACGGAGGAGACCGATTCCCCGTTCGGCACCTTCAGCGCCACCTTCTCGGAGACCCGGGTGCGCGTGGAGGGATCGATCGCCAACATCGGCGGCGACCTGCTGGGCGAGGGCGGTGTCGAGGGGATGGACCCGGGCATCATCGAAGAGAGCATCTCGGCCAACATACGAATCGTCATGCCCGGCAAGGTGACCGACACCAACGCCGATTCCACCGACGGCAGTACGGTGACGTGGTCGGTGCCGCTCTTCGGCGGGGGCGCGCTCGACATCTACGCGGAGTCCGACCCGACCCAGAGCCCCGGCGGCGGAGGATTCCCAGTGTGGCTGATCATCGTGATCGTCGTGGTGGTGCTCGCAGCCGCCGGCTACTTCGTCATGAGCCGGCGCAACAGCACCACACCGCCGATGTCGACCGGTGACGCTGCTCCACCGGCGGAGCCGACCGAGGGCTAGTGCAGTTCGTCGTCATCGATGCAATCCCGGCGCTCCTCGACGGGAGTGGACCGGACCCGCAGGTCCCTGAGAGCGCCGTCGAGGTGCTCGAGCACGTTGCCATGCGGTATCGGCTGGCTGCAATCGCCGATGCGCGTCACACCGGTGCGGGGTTGCGCCGGTCGCTCAGCGCTCACCACCTCGACCGCTACTTCGAGAGTGTGGGGACGTCCGCCGGATTCGGCCCGGAGGTCTCACCACGGGTGCTGCGTCGCATGATGATCACCGCCCGGATTCCGATCGATCAGGTCGTCGTAGTGACCGGACGGCCTCACCTGGCCGAGCAACTGCGGCGCAACCGCTTCTCGGTCATCATGACGGAAGGCCAATCCGGATTCGCCGGGATCCCGACGGCACTCGATGCCATCGAAACCGGGCGCATCACCCCGTGAACACCTGAACCGTCATCAACCCCAGCGGTCCGGAGATCACCGCGATGCCGGCCCGGCGAAACTCCGGGCGGAGGATGTTGGCTCGATGCCCGGGGCTGTCCATGAGGCCGCGATGCACCTCACCGGGCGTCGCAGCCAGCGCCAGGTTCTCGCCCGCGATGAGGTAGACGATCCCGGCGTCGGCCAGTCGGTCCCCCACCGTTCCAGTGTCGGGAGACACATGAGAGAAGTACCCGCCGAGGTACATGTCTGCCGCGTGGCCGGCGCCCACGTCCGCCAGCGCCGGACTCCAGGCCAACGGGTCCTCGCCGGCATCGAGCCGGGCCCGGTTGAGCAGTTCGAACACCTCGGCGGCCGCATCCGGATCGGCCTCGAGGTCGGACCCCGGCGGTGCCGGGAAGGTCACCGAGTCGTCATCCTCGAGAATCACCTGGCGTGTCCCGAGCACGTGACGCAGGTTGAGCAGCGCCTCGATGATGCGATCCCCGGCGAGTGTCGTGAAGACCTCCTGCGGCACCCCGTCGGGGTCGGTCAGAGTGCGGGTGACCGCCGAGTTCTCCAGTTGATCCCCCACCGCGCTCGGCATCGGGGCAATCACCGCGAGCGACAGGATCAGCGTGGCGAGGAAGACGCCCCAGGCCACAGCGAGACCGGCTCCACCGACCCGGTTGATGAGGTTGAGCCCGGGAAGGCGGAAATGCTGCTCGAGCAATCGGGTGCCGATGGCGGCACCGATCCCCACGGCGACCAGCACGATGACTCCTCCGATGAGCCTCCCGGCCTCGTCGGAGACGCCGGCCATGGCTTCGATGACCGCACCGACCGCCGGTCCGAACCGGAAAGCGAGCACCATGCCCACCAACAGTCCGGCCAGATCCATCGCCTCGCGGACGAACCCCCGGTACCAGCCCCGCAGGAGCAGGAGGACGACCGCCGCAATGACGATCAGGTCGATCATCTAGTGCTCTGTCTCATGACCTTGGCGAGGGTCAGGCCGAGTCGGGGGCATCATCCGGCAAGGACGCACAACGAAGGCGCACCGGTAGATGCGTCGAGGCGGAGGACACAGCCGGGGGCATCCCCGGCCGGCGTGAACCCGCCAAAGGGTGTGTGACGGGGCACCAGTTCCCGGCACTAGCCGGCGAAGCCCTCGAGGGCAATACGCATCCGCTTGTTTCCCTTCCCCTTGCTCTCGGTCTTCACGACCTGCACCGGGCCGACCTCGGAGGTATTGGCGACATGGGTTCCGCCATCGGCCTGGCGATCGATGTCTCCGATGTCGATGACCCGAATCGGGTCGACGTGTTCGGGGATGAGATTGACCTTGGTTCGGATCAGATCCGGATCGTCGAGGGCTTCGGTGCGGGGAAGGAACAAGACGGCGACCGGGTGATCGCTTCCGAGTGCAGCATTGAGCCGCGCCTCGACCTCCCTCCCGAAGTCGACGCTGATCGACTCGAGTTCGAAGTCCATGCGGGCACGACCCGGCTCCATGTTGCCGCCGGTGACCTTGGCGTCGAAGTCGCGCCACACCACGGCGGACAGGACGTGCAACGCGGTGTGGGTTCGCATCAGGGTGTAGCGGCGATCCCAATCGATACGGGCCGTAACGGCCGTTCCAGGTTCCAACTCGACGCCGTCGGTGGCATGAACAACCACGCCACCCCGCTTGAAGGTGTCGGTCACCGCGACGTCGCCGCTCTCCCACGACAGCACTCCGGTATCGCCCGGCTGACCACCACCGCGGGGGTAGAAGACCGTTCGATCGAGAACGATTCCATCATCGGTGATCGCCACCACAACAGAGTCGGTCTCGCGGAGATAGGCGTCCCGTGCTGCCAGTTCATCGGTCATGGATCCTCCCGGCATCTCCGGGCAGCGTACCGGCGAGCTGTGTCGAATCCGCGCGATCAGGTCCGGCGTCTGGCCCACCACGCAGCACCCCCGGTGAGGCCCGCCACCACCGCCGCTCCTACGAGCAGGTAGGGCCAGACCGCAGCACCGGAAGGTTGCCCGGCTGCCGGGTCCGCCGCCACCACCGTGGTGCCGGGCTGTGCCGGAGGCGCAGCGGTGGTCGTAGTGGTAGAGGTACTGGTCGTCGAGGTGGTGGTCGGAATCGTGTAGGGCTCGGGGAGATCGATTCCTGAAAGACCCGTGTCGACTGCGACGGTGCCGACCGGTGCGGTGCCGGGGGGACCGATCCCGAGCACCCAGGTTCCCGCCCCGGGGAGCCGCAGCGGATCGCAGGCGACCCGCCGGCCGTCTGCGGTGTCCTCGATCCGGCATGGGGCCGATGTGCTCGCAAACGAGACTGCAAGGCCGCCGTCCTCGACAATGGCGTACTCACTCACCGATCCCCGGCAGAGCGCCGAAGTCGAGGATGGCCCGGCCGCCACGCAGGTCAGATCCAGGTCGGCGGCCACCATGGGGCCCATCCCGCTCCACAGATCGAGGATCGATTCGATCCAGCGGCGGCTGGGACCGCCGAATACCGGAACCTCGCTGTTCATCATCGAATCAGCCGTCGGCCGGATGGCGCCGCCACTCTCATCTCCGTAGCACCCGCCGCGGACGAATCCCACGGTGAGATCGTCTTCCAACGTCTCGGGAACCCACAGGTCGTACGTGGTCATCACTTCGCGGTACTCCGCCGCAAAGGGGTCGACCTGGCCTACGAGATCCCCCCACCAGGCATCAGCAGTGTCCTGATCCGGCGCACAGTTCGGATACCCGAACGTGACGGTGCGGGAGGTCTCGGTGTACTCGTCTCGCAGATCGAACAGGGCGTGCCCGAGCTCATGGGTCAGGGTCGGAGCAGCGGTCAGCGGCGAATACGGGTCCACCGCCACATAGGCACCGGCGAAGCCGAGCCCATCCCGGTCCGGAAGATTGGGACCCACACCCGTGAACGACGGCCAGGATGCCTCCGACCGCCGCCACACTCTGTTGGGAAGATACTCAAGCGTCGTGATCTGAACGTCGTCGAGCCCGAATCCGGCGGTGTCGATCCAATCCGGGAACGTGCCGTCGTGGAACATCGCATGGTGATCGGCGACATCGTCGACCAGGAGCCAGATGTTGAACTTCGAGATGGCGGAGCGCAACGGCTCGGTGGCAAACGGACCGAATACCACCGACCACACATCGCCGGCACCCGTGTCCGGCTCGAGCGGGTTCGCGACGTCCTCCCCGAGCAGCAAAGGCCCATCGAGGGAGAGAAGACGCCGCCCGATAGTGGCGAACTCCTCAAAGCTGGGGAACCCGGAGCCGGCGAGGATCAGGTTGATCCGGTCACCCTCGTGACGATTCCATCCCGGCGCGGCTTCGACCAGTTCGCCGGTTCCCACCTGCAGCGGGATCGAGCCCGGCACGAGTTCGCAGTCCAGCGGATCCTCTCCGACGCACGGTTGCAGGCGGTATCGGCCGGGGGGAACACCCGCCAGTGAGAGCTCGACGGCATCGCCGGTCGGGGCGTCCAGGATCGGGACCGTCGCCACCGCGATGTCGGTGTCGCGGGTGCGCAGCTTGCCCCAGAGCTCGCCTGCCGGCACCCAGTCGTAGACCCACATCCGCAGCGGCCGGTCCTCCAGGACGTAGGGCTCACCGGCACCGACTGCCACGAACTCGGCGGCAACCGAGCCGCCGTCGAGCACCGTGAAGGTGGCACCAACGTCGGTGGCCTCCCACCCCCAGAACAGCGAGACCCGGTGTTCGCCCGGGGTGTAATACGTCGGGATCGCCCGGCAGACGAGATGATCACCCTCGATGCTGCACGAAGCCCGTTCGTCGTTCTCTTCGTCGTAGGTCCAATCGGTGTCGGCAAGGTAGGGACCCCCGAACGGATCGAGTTCGAGTGTTGGATCGAGCAGTGGGAACCGGCAATCGATGTCCTGGAACGAGAGCACCACCTCGGGGTGGCACCGGCCGGGTCCCAGGTCCGCAGGAGTCAGATAGCGCGTTTCCTCACCGGCCGCCGGGACCGGCAGCACGACGACGGCGACAAGGGCGAGACCGGCAACCACCCGCGGAATTCGCACGATCAGGAGTGTACGTCGCCATCTCGGACGGTCTACGGAGGAGAGCTACCGTCGACAGGAGGTTCGGGGTCCTCGTCAGCTGCATCGTCCGCGGAACCTCCGCCGTCAACACGGCGAAGCCGGGCGATCAGAGTCTCGCCGGTCGGGTGCTCGACGATCAACGCCTCAGATGCCTGCTCCCACGACTGGCCGAGGATCCGGGTCCGCCAGTAGTGCCCGGCGATGATCTTGAACGATGCCATCAGCGGCACCGCCAGCAGCAGGCCCCAGAAGCCCCCCAAGGTCCCGCCGGCGATCAGGCCGAGGATGATCGCCGCCGGGTGGATATGCACCGTGGCACGCAGCACCGTCGGGCTGACGAAGTGGTTGTCGATCTGCTGCACGATCAGCGCGACGAGCCCGGCCCACACGGCCGTCTGCAGGTCCCGGGTGGCCAGGGCGATCGCAACTCCGAGGAAGCCGCCGACCCAGGGGCCAATGAACGGGATGATGTTGAGGAACCCGGCGATCAGCCCGATCAGGAGCCAGAACGGCAGGTCGATGATCCGGAACCCGATGCTGGTCATCAGCCCGACGATCAGGGCCACCAGCAACTGGCCGCGCAGGAACCCGCCGACTGCAGTACCCAACTGCGTCGTCAGATGGGCGAGTTCCGCCCGGTAGCGCTCGGGAATCAAGTGGCGGGTGTTGTCACGCTGAGTCGGCAGATCGAGCAGTACGTAGAAGGCCACCACCGGGGCCAGAATGATCAGCAGGAGGGTTTCGAGGACGCTCAGCGTGACATCGGTGATCTGCTCGAGACGATCCTCGAAGAAGCTCTCCTGGCCGTCGGAGATCCCCTCCCGAAGCTCCTCGTAATCGGGGATGTCGACGTCGAAGCCGATCCGATCGATAAACGATTCGAGATCGACCGCGAGGTCGTCGTAGATCGTAGGGAAATCGTTCGCCAGCTCTCTGCCTTGGTCGGCGAGGCTCGGGATGATCAGGAAGCCGAGCAAGGTGAAGAAGCCGAGTACCAGCAAGTAGGAGAGGCACGAACCGATCCAGCGGGCGACCCCGCGCTCTTGCAGCTTGCTCACCACCGGGTTGAGCACGTAGATGATGGCCAGCGCGAGGACGACAGCCGGCAACAGGAACGCAACCTTCGAGAGCACCCAGATGATTGCTCCAATGAGGAGCAGTGCACCGAGGAGATTCCAGGCGGTCGCTCCGAAGCGACGGATCCCTTCGCCGGCGGGGTGTGGGGTGGTCATCGGGCGCGGTCTCAGCTGCCGCGGCGCTCGTCGAGGCGCTTGGCGACCGCCCGGCGCCGGGCAACCTCGCGAACCCTGCGCAATCGCCGCACCGTCAACGGTGCGTGACGCTGAGCGTCCGGGTCATCGAGGAGCCGGCGCAGCACCTGGTAGTAGCGCGTGGCACTCATTCCGAGGTATTCGCGAATGGCCCGGTCCTTGGGACCGGGGTAGAGCCACCACGATGACTCGAAGTCGAGAACGGCCTGATCGCGCTCGCCAAGCATGAGGAGCAGCGTACGACGGGACCCCGACGGATCAGCGGATTTCAGGCGTTGCAACGGCCGCGAAAGCCGGCTATGCCATGAGGGCCCATCGGCCCTAGCCGGCAACTCCCCCAACTGGTACTACGGCCGCATGACCGGCTCGGCATCGGTGGTCGTCATCAGGGTCCATCGGGACGACCTGAACGCCCTGCGCGCGCAATTGGCCGGACTCAGCGCTGCCCTCGCAGGCCGGGTTGTCGAGGCCGGCACCCGGCTCGAGTTCTCCGGGGTCAACCTCGAGGTCGTTGAGACACAGCCCACCGGGCCCGCCGCGATCACAGCTGCCACCGACGTCCGAATACGACCCAGCGACCAGCCAGTGGCAGCGCCGGCCGCTGAGCCCCCAGCCGCACCTGCTGCGATTGACGACCTTCGGCCGCCATCTGAACCAGAGTCAGGGATCTCCCCACCGGCCACATCGAAACGGGATGAGCCTGGGCCAGCCACGGGGCAGGCAGCGCAGCCGCCCGCGGTTGAGAGATCCGATGCCGCGTCCGTCGACACGCCCGCGGAACCGGAGGGCGGCGGTCAGGAGCCGTCCCATGAAGTTCGCGAGGACACCGCGGCAGCCGACAGCGAAGCCGAGGACTCAAGCGGCAGACGTCCGGCTGATCCGAGGATCATCGGCGCCGCGGCAGGCGTCCTCATCATTCTGTTGGTGGCCATTCTCCTCGCGTTGCTCTCCGGGAGAGGTGGCGATGGGTCGGCAACCACCATGGCGCCGGCATCCTCAGCGGCCGCCGGGGCAACGTCGACCACCCAGACAACAACCACTGCGGCTCCATATGCCCGTCCCGCCGCCCTTGCCGACTGCGATGCGATCGTCGATGCCACGCTGGTACTCCTCCAGGACTATCTCGATGCAACCGCTCAAGCCGATCTGGCTGCCCTGGACGAAACCGACCCTCTTCTCGTCGAAATGGGGCGCCACGACGAGGCGCTGAACAACCGGGCTCGCACCCTGGATTGCTCGCCGGAGGAGATGAACGCACGACTGGCGGCCGGCGTCGGCTCGCTGCGGGTTGCCGACGGCAATGTGGTGGGTCAGTTCCTCATCGAGAGCATCCGATCCAATGAGAGCGGGTACTTCGATGTTCTGCAGGTGACGACCACCAGCACGACGGCTCCAGCCACCAGTACCACAACGACGACGACGTCGACGACCAGCACGACAACCACCACACTGCCTCCGGATGAGTTGGAGTTCCCGGCGGGGCCGTTCCCTTCGATCGAGGCCGGCATTGCCCGCCACCTGGCCCCCTTTGCCATCGACTACTCCGGGGATTGCAGCGGCGCGGAATTGGGAACCTGGTGTTCGGGCTGCTGGGGTGAACCGTTTGCCGAGCAAGGAATGGTCTGGTCCGTCGGAGCGGCGCAGGGAGAGATCGTGGGTTTCTACCTGGTGGTTCGACAGGATGACGGATGGGTTCTCCAGGACTTCGCCGGCGCCGATCTGAACGCACCAGACGGTGGTCTGCCCTGGCCGGTCAATCGCGACAGATGCTCCTGAGGAAACCGACGGCGGGCGGCCCCAACTCTGGAGCCGGCGCCCGGATTCGAACCGGGGACCTGCGGTTTACAAGACCGTCCCGGCCAGATTCCGGCCTACTCCGTCTCGCTCCGCATCAGCATCGCCCACACGCGAATCCGCCGCTCTAGCTGCGTATCAGGCGGAATCAGCCGGAACGAGCCGGAACCTCGCCGCGATGTCGCCGCGACACGATCCGACGGCAAACGGGGGATAAAGCGGGGGATGAGCTCATCCCTCGACGAGTTCGGCGAGGCGTTCCGCCGCCTCGGCTTTGAGCTCCGGGACGACGTGCGTATAGGTGTCCAACGTGATCCGGATCGAGGCGTGACCGAGGCGCTCCTGAACGACCTTCGCCGGGAGACCGGCGGCGAGCCCGAGGGTCGCGTGGGTATGGCGGAGCCGATGCAACCCGCCGCCAGGGAGTCCGGCCGCCTCCCGGTGCCTACGGAACCACTTGGAGACAAGGTTCGGATCGATTGGACGTCCGTCGTCCCAGGAGAACACGAGCGCCGGCAACGGGACCCCTAACTCCCCGAGCCGGCGCTCTTGCGCGTCCCGGTACTCCTCGAGGAGCTCCACCGTCCGGGCGTCTAGGTGGATCACTCGCCGACCGGCGTCCGTCTTTGGACCCTCCGAGATCTGAGGCCGGCCGCCGACGTCGACGACCGTCCTGTCGACCCGGACCGTCCCGGCGTCCAGATCGACGACGTCCCACGTCACACCCAACGCCTCCGCCCGTCGCATCCCGGTGAACGCGTAGAGCCGCCATAGCGGCTCCCACCGATCCCCCTCAACGTGAGCGAGGAAGGCCCGGAGCTCGTCCATTGAGTACGCCTCCGCTCTGCGTTCCGGGACGCGTGGCGGTTCGACCCTGTCCATCGGTGACCGCGGGATATGGCCCCACCGGACAGCGTCGCGCATTAGGTGGCCGAGGACCCGGTGAACGTGGAGGACGGACCGCTGGGAGAGCCTCTCGGCGAGTTCCGCGTAGAGCGCTTGGATATGCCGCGGCTCGACCGTCCGGAGTTTCCGCTTACCGAGCCGCCGCCGGACGTGGCCGATCTTGGAGCGGTAGAACCCGAGCGTCGTCTCCCTCACCGTCGGCGCGATCCGGTCCAACCATTCGCCGGCGAACCAATCAAGCGAAACGTCCGACGCCGAGGCCACTCCCTCGAGGACCTCGGCGACGAGTTTCGACCGGACCCTCTCGGCGTCACGCTTGGTCCCTCGGACCGTCGTCGATCGTCGGACCTTGCGGCCGGTCACCGGGTCCGGCACATAGACCCGGATCTCCCAGGACCCCGACGGGAGCTCCCGGATCGATCCCCTCACGCCGGCGGCGGAGGCGGAGGCCCGTCGTCCACAGGAGCCGGCGGCGGAGCCCCGTAGCTCTGTTGTCCCTGGATCGCCGCCAACGTCTCGCGGTGGCGGAGGGTCTCAGCCTTCCGTTTGCGGCTCCCCCGCCGGAGAATCCGGAACGGGACCAACAGGAGCCCCCAAATCAGATACCAGCCGACAATGAACGCCCACCAGGCGACCACCGCGATAGCGAGCACCACCCAAACGAGCACCGAGAGCACAATCCCGAATCCGGGCCGCCCGGCGAGATCCGACGCTCTCCACGATCGCCACGTTCGGACGATCCGACCCCAAGCCCCAGCGAAGGACATAGGGGCGGCGACTACGACCCGCTCAGATTCAAGGGGCGGCGGCGTTCCTGTCATAGCTCCTCCAATCGTCTCAGCGCCGGCGCCCCGCTCCGCCGCTCGAGCTCGTCTCTCTCATCCTCCGGCAAGGTCTCCAGACGCCGCCGGAGGATTCCCTCTGTCACGTTCAAGCGTTCCGCCGCCTCCGCCATTGGATCTCCGTCGAGCTCGGCGGCGAGGAGCTCAACGGGTAGTAAGGCTTGAGCCGCCCACTTCCGCGCTCGGTACTCGAGCCGGGCGGTCTCTGTTGGGTCCGGGTTCGGCCGATGGCCGAGAACGTGGTGGCCGAGCTCCTCCGCCAGCGCGCACCGCTGACGAACCGCCGGCCGGGTCGAATCAATGAACACGATCCGCCGAGCCGGGTAGTAGCAACCTCCCACCGACAATCCCGGGATGAACAAGATCTCTACGTCGAGGCGTTCCGCCTCCTCCCAAGGGTCCCACATGCTCCCACCATGTCCGATCTGTATGACACAACCGCCCCTCCCGTAACGGTCCGCGAAACAATCCCCTAGCGGAGCCGCTCGTCGATCTTGCCTACAACAATGTCGACCGTCCGCCGGATGAGCTCGATCTCTCGGTCACCAGCGGGCCGGATCATCTCCACCACATCGAGAAACATCTCCTCCGCGAGCGACATCTCGCCGCCCTCCTCCGACAACATCAACCGTTCCCGAGCCGCCGCCGGCGGGAGGTACCCGGCCGCCCTCCGGAGTCTCCCGTCGGAGATCTCCAGCGCTTCCTCCGCCGCCACGAACCACGACTCCCGGGGCGGCCGCTTGACCCGCCCCTGTTCGTAAGCCCGGATCGAATCAACGGACACCCCCGTCGCCTCGGCGAGCTCCGATTGTGTCATACGTCCGGCTCTAGTCCGCTCGGCCGCGATCTCGTTCCCTAACTGCTCCAGATCCACACCCTCACTATGCATCGCCCGCCTCTCTACTCCGCGCATCCCCCTGCTTAGTACGAATCACAAAGATTGGCAAGCGGGACGGCGAGGGCACCGCCGCGGTGATCCGCCGAGTCCGCGC
>CAZEHO010000012.1:0-25396 GCA_964511945.1 uncultured Acidimicrobiia bacterium
ACTAGTCCGCCCTGCGGCGTTCGTGCTCACCCCGCTCGTAGTGCACGTGGCGCACGTGGGCCTCGCGGTGGCGGGCGTCGTCGAGCACGATCGAACCGTCCTCCAGGTGCACGATGCCGATGCCGTACGCATCGGAGAGCCGGTCCGGATGAAGCGTGTCGATCGGAGGGCCTTCTGTGTGTACCCGGCCGGCCATCAGAATCACGTGGTCGGCGTTGCCGGCCTCAGCGATGTCGTGAGTAGTGATGACGACAGTGGTCCCGGCCGCGAGTTCTTCGGCGATCGCCTGTCTGATTCGTTCGGCCGAAACGAGATCCAGTCCGGTGACCGGTTCGTCGAGCAGCAGCACCTCGGCCTCCTGCGCCAACCCCTGGGCGACGAACACCCGCTGGCGCTGCCCACCGGACAGTTCGGAGAGGTGCCGGTTGGCGAGGTCGACGATTTCGAGCCGATCCATGGCGCGACGGCAGGCCTCACGATCCCGGCGCTGCATGGGCCGAATGTGTCCGGCGCCGGCGTAGCGTCCCATTCGGACCGTTTCGGCCACGGTGACCGGCATGGTTTCGTGCACGGTGGTTGCCTGCAGCACGAATGCGACTTGGTGATGCACTCGATCCGGGGCCTTGCCCAGCACCGTGAGCGATCCTTCCCTGGGCTCGATGAGGCCCGCGATGGCGTTGAGGAGGGTCGATTTACCGGATCCGTTGGGTCCGATGACTGCAGTCAGAGCCTCGGCCGGGATCGTGAAGTCGGAGCGTTCGACGGCCGGGCGCCCGTTGTACCCGAGCACGATGCCGCGCCCTTCGGCTACGAGGCGCATGCCGGGCACAACCCTTCGATGTCGATGCGGTGGCCGGTCGCAATCCAGCCCTGAACATCCGCCAGGTCGGTGACGATCTCGCCCATTCGGTCTTCGAGATTGCTGCTGATGGTCACATCGACCACCGTCCCACACCCATTGCAGACCAGGTGGTGGTGGTGGCCCTTCAGCCACTCGGAGAGCTCGTAGCGGGCGATGCCGTCGGCGTCGTGTTGACGGTACAGCACCCCGCTGTCGGAGAGTACGGTCAGGGTCCGGTAGAGCGATGACAGCGGGATCCGGTCCCGCAGTGCTTCGTAGAGGTCGGCGGCTGCCAGTGGCCCCAACGCGGCATTCAGGGTGTGGACAACCAGTCGGCGCGTCGCGGTGTACCGAACTTCGTGTTCTGCCAGAGCAGGGGCCACCAGTTGGTCGAGGATGTCGTGTTGCGGGGTGGAGGGCACGGTCATATGATAGTGATGAGAATCATTCCCATTACTGATGAACGCCGTTCGACCGCATCTTCCGTCCCGCCCCACACTGCTGCTCGCCCTGGTGGTGGGGTTCGCCGTGGCCGCTGCGGGGTGCGGTGATGACACCGGAGCTTCGGAGCAACCCCTCGTCGTGGCCACCACGACGGTGCTGGGAGACATCGTCGGTCAACTCGTCGGTGATGAGGCTCGGATCGAGGTCCTGATGCCGATCGGGGCCGATCCCCATTCGTACGAAGTGTCCGCCCGCCAGGCGGCGCTGCTGCGTGAAGCCGACCTGGTGGTGGCCAACGGGCTCGGGCTCGAGGGCAGCCTGCTCGGAGCTATTGAAGCCGCGGAGGAGGAGGGAATCGCGGTGATCCGGGTCGCCGAACACCTCGATCCGGAGCCCTTCGTCACCGCCGGGGACGGACACGATGCCGATGACGAGCACGAGGAGGGTCTGGATCCCCACGTCTGGATGGACCCCATCCGAATGCGGCGAGGCGTCGAGCTCCTCGCCTCTCGCCTGACCGACGCAGGGATCGGCGGTGCCGCCGCTCGGGCCGAGGCTTATGCCGCAGATCTGGCGGAACTCTCGGCCTTCATAGACGCCCAGATCTCGGCGATCGATCCCGGCGACCGCAAGCTGGTGACGAATCACTTCGCCTACGGCTACTACGCGAGGCGGTATGGGCTCGAACTCGTCGGAACGGTCATCCCGGCTGCAACCACCAGCGCCGAAACCAGTGCAGCCGAATTCGCCGAACTCGTCGAGATCATCGAGAGGGAGGATGTTCGGGCCATCTTCGGGTCCACGACCGAACCGGTCGAGCTCGCTGAAGCGATTGCAGAGCAGGTCGGGTTCGAGGTTCGGGTGATCCAGCTCCATACGGGGTCGCTCGGCGAGGAGGGATCCGGGGCCGAGACGTACCTCGGGATGATGCGGACCGCCACGGAGCGCATTGTGGAAGCATTGGCGAGCAACTAGCAACGAGCAACGAGCGACTGGACCTTATGGACTGGCTCATCGAACCGTTCTCCCAGCCCTTCATGCAGCGGGTGCTGCTCGGTGGGGCGCTGGCGGTCGTTACCTCCGCTCTCGTTGGGACCTGGGTCGTATTGCGGGGCCTCTCCTTCATGGGTGACGCACTGGCCCACGGCGTGACTCCTGGCATTGCTCTGGCCTTTGCGATCGGATTCGACCTCACGATCGGCGCGATCCTCGCCGCGGTCGTGATGGTGGCCGGGATCACGCTGGTGCACCACCGGGCCCGTCTGCGGGAGGACGTCGCGATCGGACTGCTGTTCGTCGGGATGCTGGCGCTCGGGGTGATCATCATGTCCCGGCTTCCCGGCTTCACGGGTGACCTGGCCGACATCCTGTTCGGCGACACGCTGGCTATCGGAACCGGTGACATCGTGTTCCAGGCGGTGGCGGCGGTGGTGACCCTGGTCTTGATCGTGGTCTTCTACCGCTCGTTCCTGGTGCTCTCCTTCAACCGGTCGAAGGCCAGCGCCCTCGGACTGCGGCCTGGATTGGCCAACTTCCTGATGCTGGCCCTGCTCACAGGGGCGATCGTCACCTCGTTCCGGACGGTGGGCACGCTCCTGGTGTTTGCGCTCATCGTCGCGCCGCCGGCAACGGCGTCGCTCATTGTGCGCCGGGTCCCGATGATGATGGTGGTCGGCTCCGCGCTGGGCATCCTCGCCGTCGCAGGTGGGTTGCTGATCAGCTGGCACGCCGACACTGCAGCGGGTGCAACGATTGCGGGACTCACCGTCGCCATGTTCTTCGTCGTGCTGGTGGTTCGGGGCCTGGTGAGTGAAGTGCAGCAGCGCCGTGAGCGGGTGGCGGGCGCCCTTGGGTCCTCCTGAGCACCGGCGAAGGCCGGGGACACGGCACCGATGCCCATCCGCAGTACGCTCGTCACGATGTTCCGAGCCCGTGTTCTCCTGGTGCTGACCGCGCTGGCCGTGGCGGCTGCCGCATGCACCTACGAGACGGTTGGGACAACCACGACGACCACCCTGGCTGATGATGAGGGGCCCCCGCCGACGTCGGGCGCCGACATCATCTTCACCGATCAGCGCATCGAGGGTTCCTCGGTCATCGTGGATTCGGTGACGCTGCCGGCCACCGGGTTCGTGGTGCTGCGCGAGGACGTCGCCGGATCGCCCGGGGCGCTCGTTGGGCTGAGCGAGGTGATCGGACCGGGCCGGATCGATCTGGTGCCGGTCGCCTTCTTCGTCCCGCTCGACGACGACGCCGTCATCCACGCTGCGGTGCACATCGACATCGATCGCGACCGCACCTTCCTGTATGAGCCGGAGGACTCGTTCGTCGACGTGCCTGCAACCCGCGGCGACGGTACGGCCGCCTCCAATGCAGCCGAGGTCGTGCTGCTGCCGCCGCTGGGCCCGGCGGTTCTCGCGGTGGACGAACAGCGGCTGACCGGCACCGAACTCGATGTCGGCTTGGTCACGCTTCCCGCTCCCGGCTTCGTGGTCGTCCAGCGCAACGAGGCCGGCCAGCCGGGCCTGGTGCTCGGCTCGACCGATCTACTGAGTGAAGGCACCTGGACAGATCTCACCATCGCTCTCGACCCGGCGCTGCGGACGACCGGCCTGGTCTGGATCATCCCGTACGTCGATCGTGACGAGGACGGCGCAATGGACGTCGACGATGGTGACGAGCCGGCGGAACTGGCCGACGGGTCGGCGGCAGCGGCATCGCCCGTGATGACGGTCGTGCCGCTGGACCCGTCACTCGTGTTCGCCGACGATCAGGAGGGTGAAGGGGCGACGATCGTCGTGTCGGTTGCGACCTTCGCCAATCCCGGCTTCATCGAGGTGCTCGCCGACCGCAACGGGATCCCCGGCAGCCTGCTGGCCCGGACCGCACTGATCACCGAAGCGACCGTATCGGATGTCGAGATCATTCTGGATCAGCCCCTCGACGCGGACACCACCATCTGGCTGCGCCTGGCCATCGACTTCGATCAGGACCAGGCGCTCACCGCCACCGACATGATCGGACTCGACGAGGACGGGCAGCCGGCGCAGACGTCGTTCCGCTACACGTACGTGGAGCCCCCGCCGCCGGACGACGAGGACGATGAGTCGGACCAGGACGCATAGGCATCCGGCACCCGGGTAGTGCCGAACCTCACGGGTTCTTCAACCGGCCGACGAGGCGACGGTCTTGCCCCCGCCACTCGGCGACTTCGTCACCTCTTGCCTCCCCCGGGGCGCACCACCCCGGGGGGAGGCAACATGGATCAGATCCGTGACGCTGCGAGCACCAGGTCGGCCAACTCGTTGACGTCGGCATCCTCGATCGCGTCCTCGAGTTCAAGCACGTACGGCACCAGGTCTTCCAGCGTCAGATGCTGTGCCCAGTACGAGTTGCGCAGCACTTCGGCGAATGTCGCGGTCACCGTCGCAAGCTGAAACCGCGGGTCCGCCTCGGAGAAGTCGAGGGAGAGATCGTCGACCCTGAAGGACTTCTCGATCTCAACCGCCTCCCCGGTCTCCGGGTCGATCCATCGCAGTGAGACCGTACCGATCTCCGCCGTGTCTCCGGCTCCGGCCGCAAGACGGATCTCGTAGAGGGCGGTCACGTGGTGGCCCGCACCGATCTCACCGGCATCGACGGTGTCGTCGCGGAAGTCCTCGTCGGCCATCGCCCGGTTCTCGAACCCGATCAGGCGCCAGCGCTCGACGTTGGCTCCGTCGAACTGCACCTGCACCCGGGCATCACCGGCCACGGTGAAGAGGGTTCCGGTCAGGCCGTAGACGAACAGCCGCTCCGCCTCCTCGAGATCGTCGATGTAGGCGTAGAACCCGTCCCCGTCGTCGGCGAGCTGCTCCATGAGCATGTCGTTGTAGTTGCCCATGCCAAAACCAACCGTGACCAGCTGGATCCCGCCGTTGGCCTCGGCCCGGACTCGATCCAGGATGGAATCGGGTCCGGTGTTGCCGACGTTGGCGACGCCGTCACTGGCGAGGATGATCCTGTTGATGGCGCCTTCGGCGAAGGCGTCGGTCGCCAGGTCGTATGCCAGCAGGAGCCCTTCTTCGGCATTGGTGGAGCCACCCGGGCGGAGCCGGCGGATGGCATCGGCGATCCGCCCACGTTCCTCCACCAGCGTGGGCTCCAGCAGCACCTGGCCGGTGCTGCCGTAGATCACGATGCCGACGGTGTCGTCGGGCCGCAGCTGGTCGAGGAGCAGTATGAGTGCATCCTTGACCGTCTCGAGCCGGTCCTCCCGATCCATGGATCCGGAGACGTCGATCGTGAAGATCAGATTGGCCGGCGGCCGGTCCGCTTCATCCACAGTGCGGGCTTGAAGCCCGATTCGCACGATCTGGTAACGGTCGTTCTCGGTGAATGGTGTCGGCCCGCCGTCGATGTGGATGGCGAACGTCCCGTCTTCGGGTGCGGCGTAGCCGGGATCGAAGTAGTTGACGTACTCCTCCACCCGCACACTGTCGGGATCCGGCAGGTTGCCGTCCCCGATCCAGCGGCGGGCGATGGTGTATGAACCGGTATCGACGTCCAGGGCGAACGTCGAGTACGGGTCGTCGATGGTATCGATCCGTGGATTGACCCCGTAGTTCTCGAAGAACGTGAGGTCATACGGTTCATCGTTGGGGTTGTCGGTACCGCCCGCCGGGAGCCTGTCGGCTTCCATGGCGGCGGCCAGGGTCGTGGCCGGGTACCCGGTGGGTTGGTCGTAAGAAACTGCACCGTCATCACCGCAGGCGGCGACGGTCAGCAGCATGAAGGCAGCGATGATGCCGATCGTCCGGCGTCGCATCGTTCCCTCCCTCGTGTTGGCAGTCCCCATCGGGGGCTTGGCACTGCGACGCAACGGAGGACGATGGAGGTTCCCGCTGTAGATTCGCCGGATGGACCTCGACTCCCTCCGGCAACATCGGATCGAGCACGATCGTTTCCTCGCGGAGCACTACGCCTCACCGCTTCCCGAGGAGTATCAGGCTGGATTCAGCGGCCTTGACTACTTCGTGCCGGATCCGGCCTGGTGCCTCACCGGTCGGTTCGAACCGGTGGCGCCGCGGCCCGTGCCGATTCCGTCCACCGCCGGAACCGACAGTGAATACACCATGATCGGAGAGGTGATTCTCCCAGTCGGCGGCACCCAGTACCGCCTCGTTGTCCTCGACGATGGAGATGGGGGTAGGTTCATCCCGTTTCGGGACGGCACCGCCGGCGACACGACCTACGGCGGCGGCCGGTACGTGAACCTCGAGATCCATCCGGGCGGCAGCGCAACCGTCGATTTCAACCGCGCCGCCAACCCGTACTGCGTGTACGACGAGGAGTTCACCTGCCCGCTTCCACCTCGCCCCAACTGCATCTCGGAGCCGATTCCGGCCGGTGAGCGGATGTGGTATCCGCCGGCCTAGGCCTCGTCCACGGGGAGTGGACCCTGCTCACTGGTCCCAGCAGGAGTGCGGTGGCCGGCAACGGCGAGCACGGCGAGCAGAGCGAACAACCCGGCAACGAGACCGAATGCGGGACGGATTCCGGCGCGATCGGCAACGATCCCGAGTGTCTGGGGGGCGGCGAAGAACGCGATGCCGGCTGCGAGGTTCACCCGGGCCGTCGCCCGGTCGACGCGGCGTGGTTCGGCACCGACCGCCAATGACAGGAGCATCGGGAAGATCGCCGAGATCCCAAGCCCGGCGAGGAAGAGGCCGGTCACGATCCCCGGGAGCGCGGTGACACCCCAGAACACGGCGAATCCGATGACGCCGAGCATCGTTCCCCCTGCCAGGATCCCGACTGCCGATGCCCGGCGGGCGAGGCGGCTGACGAACCAGCGCCCACCGGTCATCGCAACGAAGAAGGCCGTCATCAACAGCGAAGCCGCGGCCTCGCTGGTGCTCCCGATGTCCACCAGGTAGCCGGCGCCCCAGGCGGCGATCGCCCATTCGATGGCGGTACCCGGGATGAGGGCAAGCCAAAACAGGCGGTAGCGGAGTGAGAGCGGCCTGCGGTCGCGCCGCCCCGGCTCACGATGTGGTGGCGGGAAGGGCTCGTCGTGGGTCCGCAGGTGAATCGCACCCCACAGCAGTGCCGGCACGAAGAGGGCCGCCCGCCACCCGATGCCGATCCAGGCGAACCCGCCGATCACCATCGCCGGGAGGATGGTGCCGATCGAGGTCGACATGTTCCCTTCCGTGAGGGCGACCGCCCTGCGGGATCCGTGACGGTCGGCCAGTGAGGACTGCACCACCGTGAGCACCGCTGTGGCCGGCCCGCCGATGAGCGCTGCACCCGCGATGGTGACCGCCGGATGGTGCCCCAGGCCGATGAGCGCGGCTCCAAGCGCGACCAGCCAGTTGCTGGTCCAAAAGACGGTGCTGCGGCCCCACCGCGAGGTCATCCGGTCGGCGAGCAGTCCGAAGACGACGGTGGCGATCGAGATGGCGGTGAAGTGCAGCCCGCCCACTGTGCGGCTGATCCCTAACTCGTCTCGGAGGAACGGCATCGCCGGTCCGGGGGCTGTGATGGAGAACCCCACGACCACGGCACCGCCGTACGTCAGGAAGGTGAGGCGGTCCCGGCTGAACTGCTCCGTCGGCTCGGTCATCGGCATGCCCTTGGGGGATTCGATGAATCTACTGGTGGTCGGGGGCGCTGCGGCCGGCGGCTCGGCGGCCGAGCAGCATCAGCACGACGGCGGCGGCAAACAGGCACGGCACCACCGCGAATGCCGTTTGTAGGCCGGTGGCGTCGGCAAGGGCACCGAGTGAAAGGGGGGCGACCACGACCGATCCACCGGCCGCAATCGAGATCCGGGCCGCCACCGTATCCGACTGCTGCGGGGAGGTCTCGACCGCCATCGTGAGCAGCATTGGAAACAGCATGGAGACCCCCAGCCCGGCGACGAGCAACCCGGCCACGATGGGTCCGGTGGTGGTGGAGAGCCACAGCACGATCGTTCCGGCAACGGCGACGCCGGCCGATGCCGCCAGGAGCACCGGCGGGCGAACGGTGCGGGCCATCCGGCTGCCGGCGACCCGGCCGGCTGCGATCGAGCCGAAGTAGACCGTCATCAGCAGTGACGCCGTTCCTTCGGTTGTTCCGGCGATGTCGACCAGGTACCCGGCTCCCCAGGCGCCGATCGACCACTCGCCACCGACTGCCGGGATGATGCCGCCCCAGAACAACCAGTACGGCCGGGGAAGCCGTTGCGATGTTGCGGGCTCGGGCACCGCATTGGCGGCAGGGAACTCCTCGCTCCGAAAGCGGGTGACGGCGATCAGCCAGATCACGATGGGCACCACCGCCGCAGGGCGCCACCCGATGCCGGCGCCGACCAATGCTCCGATGACCAGCGATGGCACCACCGTTCCCGTCGCCATGGCTGTGTTGGCCTCGGTGAGCGCCACCGCCCGGTGAGCAGCATGACGATCGGCGAGCGCCGCCTGCGTCACGGTCAGCAACGCCGTGCCGGGGCCGCCGATCAGCGCAGTCCCCAGCAGTGAGACCGCCGGATGGGGAGCGGCTCCCAGGAGGGCGACACCGAGGATGACCAGTCCGCCACCCGACCAGAACAGTGCATGGCGGCCGAAGCGCCGGATGAGGCGGTCGGCGAAGAACCCGAAGAGCACGGCGCCGGAAGCGAGCGTCGTGAAATGCAAACCTCCGATCGTGCGGTTGATGTCGAGGTCGTCGCGCAGCAGCGGCATGGCGGGACCCAGGAGCCCGACGCTGTAGCCGAACATCGAGGTGAGGGCGTAGAGCAGCCAGGTGAAACGGTCGCGCGAGAAGGTGGAGGTGGTCACCGACAATCAGGCTAGGGCTCCCTCGCTGTGCTCGGTCGCAGCGACGAGCAATGCTCGGTCGTTCCACTCCCTCGCAGCGATGAGCTTTGAGCCAGGGCCCCGTGCGGTTGTTCTGCTCGTTGCCTGATCCATGCTGCACGGCGCTGAGGTCACCGGCTTGTACCCTTCCCCCATGCCGCTGAACTTCGATCTGGCCGGGAAGGTGTATCCCGCCGTGCGCGCCACGGCAACGCCCGAACAGATCGAGGCGTACGCCGCAGCATCGGGTGACGACAGCCCGCATTACCGGATCGGCCCCGACCAGATAGCCCCGCTGATCTTCGGTGTGGTCCCCGGATTTGATGCGCTGATCATGGGTCCGACGACCGATCCCGATCTCGGGGTTGGGAACCCGCTGATGATTGTGCACGGCGAGCAGGAGTTCGTGTACTACCGGCCGCTGCGCCCCGGTGAGCCTTTGGTGCTCCGCCCGACCCTGGACCGGGTCGAGGACAAAGGGAGTGGAGCAACCTTTGTCACCAAGGTCGCCATCACTTCCGGCGACGAGGCGGTACTGGACCTCTACGCCACCATCTTCGTTCGCGGTGGCGGCTCCGGAACTCCCCGATCGAAGGGTCTCAAGCCCTCGCCGCCGGCCCGTGGAGCTGCGGCCGGGAGTTTCACCAGCTACGTGACCGAGGACATGCCGGAGCGCTATGCCCCGGCGTCGGGCGACCACAACCCGATCCACCTCGACGAGGAGGTCGCCAAAGCAGTCGGACTTCCCGGTCGGATCAATCACGGCCTCGGCACCCTCTCGCTGGTCACCGGGGGGCTGATCGAGTCGATCGCCGGTGGGGATCCGACGGTGGTGAATGGGCTCCGGGTTCGATTCACCGACATGGTGTTCCCCGGCAGTGAGCTCGTGACCGAGCTGTGGGAGTTCGACGGTGGATACGAGTTCGAGACCAGACGGCCCGACGGCGCAACCGTGCTGGCCGGTTCGTTGAGTTTGAGGAGCCGCTGATGGTGAGGCTCAGGCTGTTCGCCAACCTGCGAGAGGCTGCCGGAACGGGCTCCATCGAATTGCCGGGCGAGACCGTCGGCGAGGTGGTGATGGCCGCCGTCGCTCACTTCGGCGGTGAGTTTGAGCGGGGCCTGGCATCGGCCCGGGTGTGGCTGAACGGAGAGCCGGCCGACGCGACGACTCCAGTCGGCTCCGGCGACGAACTCGCGCTGATCCCGCCGGTCTCGGGAGGGGCCACGGTGGTCCGCTCTGCCGCGGGGATGGAAGTGATCCTCGTCGTGGTGGTTGCCGCCGCGCTCTTCCTCGCCAACGCGATCTCGGTGCAGTGGCTGGCGGTGACCGTGGTACTCGCCGGCGGGGTGTGGGCGTTCGACCTTACTGAGGTCACGTCGCGACGCGGAATGCTGATCGGCGCCGTTCCGATGATGGCTGCGATCTGCGGATCCGCCATCGCCACCTATCGGTTCGGGGTACCCGGCATGGCCGCGGCGATGGTCGGAAGCGTTGTCGTCGCGTTGGCGTGGAGTGTCCTCAATCCCCGATTCCGCCCGATCGAGTCGGTAGCCGCCACGTCACTGATTTCCGTGGTGGCCGCTGCGGGGACTGCCGCGATGGTGCTGCTCCGCCTGCGATCCGAGGAGGAGATGCTCTCGTTCCTCGTCATCGTGTCGATCTCCATCGGCGTGTCGTGGGTGTCCGATCAATCTCGGGTCCGGATCCTGGATCCGCTGGTCATCGGCATCCTGGGTGCCGTCGGCGGTGGCGTGCTGGCCGGGTACCTGTGGCTCGATGATCTCTGGGCCACGGTGGTGGCCGCCGGGGGAGCGGCGATGGCCATCGTCGCGGGTCGAAATCTCGGAACGCTGCTGCGGGCCGGCGGATTCTTCATCACCGGGCCGGTTCCCGGAAGCCTGCACTACTTCGACGGTGTGGTGATGGCGGCCGGTGCGTTCTGGCTGCTCATCGATCTGCTCCTGTAGCTCTGATCTCTGACCGGATTTCCAGGCGGTTCACACCGTTTCCGCGATCGCTTCATTCGGTGCCGACGACGCCGACTGGAACTGTGATCGCTCACATCGAAAGCCTGTGGATAAATCGCTTTGCCTCATACCATTACCGCCGTGATTGCCGCCCAGTCTCGTGTGCGGGCGTTCGTCGCGCTCGGACTCGTGACGCTCGTCCTCGTATCGATTGCTCCCAGCGCGTCCTCAGTGACCGAGGAGGAGTTGGAGCAGGCGCGCCTCGAACTGGAGCGAGCCCAGCAGGAGCAGGCCGAGGCCGAGGCCGTCCGGGCGCAAGCCGCCGCCGAACGGGCTCAGGCCCTCACCAACGTCGATGAGGCCGTGCTCGCCTATGAGGAGGTGAACGCGGCCTATCGCGACCTCGTTTACCGCACCGGCCTGTTGCGGAGCCGGATCGACGAGTACGAGATCACGGTGGCCCGCCTCCGTGATCAGGTCCGGGATCGTGCCGTCGAGGCCTACATGTTCGGACGTGACCGCGGCGACGTCACGCTTTTCCTCTCCAGCGAGCGAGCCCAGAACGCCATCCTCGCCAAGGAGATCCTGGCCCAGGCCGTCGTCGCCGATGCCGGTGCGGTGTCCTCGTTCGAAGCCGCCACCGCCGAGATGGAGCGGTTGCGGGCACAACTGAAACTCGACGGCGAACGGGTGAACGATCTCCGTATCGAGGCCGAGGCGATTGCCGATCGGATGTATGAGTTGCTCGGCGTGGCCGAGGGAGTCGTCGGAGAGGCCGACCAGCAGGTGAGCGTTGCAGTCCAGGGTGTCAACGAGGCAGTCGGCGAGATTCAGTCGCTCGAAGCCCAGCGGGCCGCTGAAATCCGTGCCGCCGAGGAAGCCCGGGTCCAGGCCGAGGCAATCGCCCGAGCGATGGCTTCGGACCGTTCGAAAGGCGTGGGTCCCGAGATCACCCCTGGTTTCATCTGCCCGGTTGCGGGCCCGTCGGCGTTCACCGATACCTGGGGAGCTCCTCGCAGCGGTGGGAGAAGCCACGCCGGGGTCGACATGATGGGAGCTCTGGGGACTCCGCTGGTTGCGGTACAGAGCGGATACATCAAGATGTCCTTCCAGTCGCTCGGCGGCAGTGTGGTCTGGCTGTACGCCGACCACGGGGTCAACTACTTCTACGCCCACCTCGACTCGTACCCGCAGTGGCTGGTCGAGGGCCAGCGGGTCGCCCGCGGTGATGTGATCGGGTACATGGGGGACACCGGCAACCCCGCCCCCGGCGCTTACCACCTGCACTTCAGCATCTACCCGGGCGGCATTGCTCCGGTGAACCCGACGCCCACAGTGGCCCGGGTGTGCTGAGCTGAGAGTCATCAGTTGGTTCTCAGACCTGAGGACTGACAGCCGGCAACTGGCAGCTTGTTCGGATGACTGGCAACTCCTGAGGCCGCATATCCGATAACCTTCCCTGGTTCCCGCGAGCGGAGTGATCCCGTGGCCGAAACCAAGCGCCGCCGCATCGACATGGTGCGGTCACCCGAATTCACCGATGGCCTCGATAAGGCGTCGATCGACGACCTGCGGCGTCGTCGCAAGATGTGTGCCGATCTCGATGTCGAGCTGTCGTACTACCGGAGGCTGCTCCACGGCCGGATGGACCTGCTTGCATTCGAGATACGCCGCCGCAATGGCGAAGAAGAGCGCTCCCTGCTCGAGGCCCTGCCTGAGATCCTGGCCGCCGGTGTCACCGGACCCGGGGGATTCCCGGAGCGTCAGGTCGAGGTCGCGATTCCGTCGATTCCCGAACAGGGACGGCGTGCCGTCGATCGGGCCCTGGGAGACGACTTTCTCGCCCGGCTGCCCGACATCGACGACGATGAGTTGAGCACGATCCAGGGGTCCCTCGTCGAGGTCGAGCTCGAAGTGTCCGATCAGCGACGTGATGTGCACGACGTATACGACAAGGTCCAAGCGGAGCTGACGCGGCGCTACCGGGAGGGGCACGTCTCGATCGACGAGCTGCTCCGGCAGGGCTGAGGTGCTGACCGGGGTCGTTCGCTCCGGGCTGGTAGAAGCCCGGCACCCGGTGTCCGTCGCGGTAGTCGACGGTGGGGGTCGATCGCTGCTCACCCTGGGCTCCGGGCTCGACACACCGTTCTATGCTCGATCGGCGGCCAAGCCCTTCCAGACCGTGGTGTCCCAGCGCAACGGCGCTGATCTGGTTCCCGAGCAGCTGGCGGTGGCCTCCGGCAGCCACGGCGGGCAGCCGGTGCACCTGGCCTACATCCGGGACATGCTCGCCGGCGTCGGTCTGTCCGAGGATGACCTGCTGTGTCCTCCTTCGTGGCCCATGTCGACCGGTGCCATGCTCCGCATCGCTCGCAGCGGAGTCACCGAACCGGTGCCGATTCATCACAACTGCTCGGGCAAGCACGCGGGCATGCTGCGCGCCTGCGTGGCGCGCGGGTGGCCGCTTGGCTACGACGCGCCGGATCATCCTCTGCAGTTGGAGAACGCGGCGATATTCGCCGAGGTCACCGGGGGCGTCGTCGAGCCGGCCGGGGTAGACGGGTGTGGTGTCCCGACGTTCCGCACCACGGTCTCCGGGCTGGCCGCGGCCTACGCCAAACTTGCGGCCGTCCCGGAGTTCACCGAGGTGCGAACCGCGATGGCTCGCTTCGCCTCGTTGACCTCAGACGGCGACCGGCGAGAAGCGTGGCTTGCCCGGTGGTTCCCGGCTGCGGTGAAGGGCGGTGCCCAGGGGTGTCTGGGGGTGGCGTGGTACGGGGGGCTCGGCATTGCGGCCAAGTCCTGGACGGGCGATCCGGAGCCCGCACTGGTCGGCATTGTGGAGGCGCTCCATCGCCTGGCGATCCTTCCTCCACATCCGGCGGAGATGCTGGAACCCGCCTCCCGTCCGGTCGTGACCGGAGGCGGCCGGCCGGTCGGAGCGCTGCAGCCCATCGAGGACGCCGGCTGATGAGGATCCACTCCGATTGGTCGACCGCGGCGTTCGAGCTCGACCCGGTTGCGGCCGCGGCAGGCCCCTTCCCGGGTCGTGGATTCCTGTCCACCTGGTGGAGATACCGCGGTGCCGGCGAGGTGCTGCTGGTCGAATCGGATTGCGCTCTGCTGCAGTTGCAGCGCAGCGGCGACACCATCAGCTTCCTCGGTGAGGCGGATCTCACCGACTACCACAGCCCGCTCGGGGACTGCACCGAGGAGCTGATCACGGCATTTGTCTCAGGGCTGGATTCGGGAGTGACGCTCGAGTTCGACTCGCTGCCCGGCGAGGTTGCCGAGGTGATGATTCGCGGGATCGGTCAGGCGGGGGTTACGGCGACCACCACGCGCCACGAGGTTGCCGCAGTCGCCGACCTCCCGGCCACGCACGAGGCGTACCTGGATTCCCTCAGCGGGAAGCAACGCCATGAGGTCCGGCGGAAACGGCGCCGGTTCGTCGACATTCTGGGTGAGCCCAGACTCGTGCGCGACCGGCAGCGCTTCGGTGAGTTCGTGGCGATGCATCGCTCGGCCGAAGGCCGCAAGGGCCGGTTCATGACGCCGGAGATGGAGAAGTTCTTCGCCGAGCTGCTCAACCTTCCCGAAGCAACCCTCGATCTGCTTGTCGACCCCAATGGCGATGCCGTCGCCGCAGCGTTCGGGTTCGAGGATGAATCGGCCTACTACCTGTACAACTCGGCTTACGACTCGGCAGTGGGATCGTCCTCGCCCGGGGCGCTGCTGGTGGACGAATTGATCGCCGGTGCGATCGCAGCCGGAAGGAGCCGTTTCGATTTCCTGAAGGGTGATGAGCAGTACAAGTTCCGGCTCGGGGGCGGCGAGCGGCCGCTGTTCCGGGTGGAGGCGACGCGATGATCCGTCACGTCGCGTTCCTCAGCGTGCACACCTCCCCACTGGCAACTCCGGGCAGCGGGAATGCCGGGGGAATGAACGTATACATCAACGAACTTGCCCGGACGATGTCCGCCCGCGGGATCGCCGTCGATGTCTTCACCAGGAAGGACGACCCGGCGCTCCCGGAGGTCGTGGCGGTCGACGACCACTACCGGGTCGTCAACATCCCTGCCGTCGGGACGGGCCCGGTCGCCGAGGCCGATCCGGCCGATCTCGTCGCCGAGTTCACCGAAGGCGTCGTCAAGTGGGCAGCTGACTCCGACGTGGTCTATGACGTCATCCACAGCCACTACTGGCTGTCGGGATGGGCCGGGGTTCTGATCCAGGAAGTGCTCGGCATCCCGCTGGCGATGTCGTTCCACACCCTGGGCCGGGTCAAAGAGGCGAATCGACGGTCGAGCGACCAAGCCGAGAGCTTGCTCCGAATCGCAGCCGAGGCTGAGGTGATCGCCCGGGCCGGATGTGTGGTGGCTTCGACGCCCGCCGAGGCCGAGGAATTGATCGAGCACTACGGCGCACATCCGGAGCGGCTCTGCGTGTCACCGCCCGGAGTCGACCACTCACTGTTCCATCCGGGCCCGGCCGCCGATGCCCGCGCCGAACTCGGTCTCGGGCCGGGGCCCGTGGTCTGCTACGTCGGCCGGCTGCAGTCGTTCAAGGCCCCGGATGTTGCCCTGGACGCCTTTGCGGCGCTTGCCGCCGACCTGCCCGATGCGCAGTTGCTGGTGGTCGGAGGTCCGAGCGGAGCCGACGGAGAGGCGATGCGTTCCCGCCTCCTCACCTCCGCCCGCGCCTCCAGCGTCGAGGATCGCATCACCTTCCTCGCCGCCCAGCCACACGGGAAGATGCCGGTGGTGTATCGGGCGGCCGATGTCGTGGTGGTTCCGTCCCGGAGTGAGTCATTCGGTCTCGTGGCGGCCGAGGCCCAGGCGTGCGGGATTCCCGTCGTCGCCTCCCGGGTGGGCGGACTGGCGCATGTGGTCGACGACGGTGCATCGGGCGTCCTGATCGACGGCTGGGATCCGGCCGATTTCGGCCGTGAGATCTGCCGGATCTTGCGCGATCCGGAGCTGGCGTTGGCACTCGGATCCGGAGCGATCCGCAATGCCGAGGATTTCTCCTGGGAGGCCACCGCCGACCGGCTGCTCGAGCTGTATCAGGGAATCACCGCGGGATGATGGATGAGGAGACGGCGCGCCGCCTGATCGTGGCCGCGACCGACGGGTGGCTGGCCGACCCCGAATCCGACGTGGTGTGGACCGGTGATCACGAAGACAGGCGGGCGGTGCGGATGCGTCAGACGGTCCGCGACCTGACCACCGTCTGGTTCTCGGTGGACCAGCGGACCGTCACGGTCGAGGCGTTCGTTCTGCCATTGCCGGAGGACGCCCCGGGGGAGGCGATCCGGCACCTGCTCCGTCGCAACTTCGGCACCCGCCGCCTCCACTTCGCACTCGATCCCCGCAACGATCTGGTCGTGACCGGTCGGATCTCCCTCTCAGAGGTTTCACAGAGCGAGCTCGAACTGGTTCTCGGAGAGGTCTATGACCTCATCGAGTCGTCGTTTCGGCACTGCTTGCGGCGCTCGCCGCCGGTGCCTGATTGCGCGAAAAACAACCCTGGAGAAGTTGTCGACACCGCTTGTGCACAACCCCCTGTGGATTGCTGTGGATATGTGGATGACTCCGCATCGCACACCCGAAGTAGCAGCGGAATCGGTCAAATCACCCGAAGTACGAAGCTAGAGGCGCGAAATCTAAACCTGATCTATCCCCTTGACGCCCCCATTCCCGATTCGTAGGGTCGACGGTGTCAAGGCCCGAGGTGCTGATCCGGTCATCGCCTCCGTTTGGGGAAGTGCGGGGACACGACCGGGAAGGTTCGTCGGGCCTTGGCGCGTCCTACTGCCTAGTCGAGCCCAAACATCACGTCGCGGAGCCGGACGCGGCTGATCTCGAAGGTTTCCGGATCGAGACGCAGTGAGCCGAGGCGCAGACCGCGCATCCCATCTCCGGTGTTGGTGAGCACCCGGAGCACTTCGTCCTCGTGCTCGAGCACCCCAAGCCCCAGGCAGTGACCTTCGCCATCCATGACTCCAACCAGGACCTGGTCGAGGCGGGTGAGGTCGAGGCCGGCGGGCAGCGTCGGAGCGAAGACGGTCGGTCGAACCCGCCAGCGCTGCAATGGGTCGGCGAAGGCCCGGGCGAAGGCCGCCGTCCGGGCGGCCCGGCGGTCCTCAGGCGAAGGGGTGGTCACGTCGGGGTCGATGGGGGCAAGTTCGACGTCGGCGCTGAAGAAGCGGCGGAGCATCCCGACCATCGGCTCGAGTTCGGCTCCCCGCTGCAATCCGACGACCACGTCCGGCCGGCAGAGCTCCATCTTGTGGTACTTGAGGGTTTGGCCGATCACCCCGCTGATGGTCCCGGTGGTATCGACGACGACCAGGTCTGCCTCGGGCCGGGCCAAGTCGACCAGCTTCGCCGTTGCCACCACGTGCTGCAGCACGACGCCTTCCGGCTTGGTCGATCCGACGAACTGGAGTGCGTCGGCGGCCGAGAGATCCTCCGTGTCGCCGGAGCTGCGAACCCAGTGCATCGCAGCGCACGCCGGAGGACCGGTCGTTGCTTCGTCCACGTCGGCGTCGACGTAGGCCGCGGTCCGGCCGGCGGTGACGGCAGCGTGGAGCAGCCGCCGGGCGAACGACGTCTTCCCGGTGTCGGCGCCACCGAGCAGCATCACCACGCCGCGACGGCGGACGAGGTCGTCGATCAGAGCTGCATGGACATCGTCGCCGTTCACGACGCCGATTGTACGAGCGGACCGAGCACGTGCACCGGTATCCTTCGGCCGCAATGACTCAGCCGATCTCCTTCCTCTCGGATTACGGCAGCAACGATGAGTTCGTGGGCGTGGTGCACGGCGTCATTGCCCGGATCAGCCCCGGAGTACAGGTGATCGATGTCACCCATGGGGTTCCGCGCGGCGACATCCGGGCCGGCGCGCTCGCACTGCTGCGTTCGATCCAGTACCTGCCCGACGGCGTCGTGCTCGCCGTGGTCGACCCTGGGGTCGGCTCCGGCCGCAGAGCGATTGCGGCCTCGACCCGCCGCGGCTATTTCGTCGGTCCGGACAACGGCCTGCTGGCGCCGGCGGTTGCGATGGTCGGCGGGGCGGACCGGTTCGTTGAACTGACCGAGCCACTGTTCCAGCTGCCGAACCAGGGCGGCACGTTCGACGGCCGCGACGTATTCGGTCCGGCGGCGGCGGTGCTGGCCTCCGGCGAGGCGCAGATGGGTGACCTCGGACCGGAGGTCGACCCGTCGTCCGTGACGCCGCTGCTGCTCCCGCTGGTCGAACACGGCGATGGGCTGGTGACCGGTGAGGTGTGGTGGATCGACGCCTTCGGCAACGCTCAGACCAATGTGTCGCCGGGCGATCTGCAGACCCTCGGCCTGGCTCCGGGGGATGACGTCCGGGTCCGCCTGGGACCCAATTCCCACACGATGCCGTGGCGCCAGTCCTTCGGTGACGCCGGATCATCAGGTGGGATAGTGATCGCCGATTCCTACGGGCTGATGGCGGTGGCGGTGCCCGATGGGCGGGCCGACGAGGTCTTCGCCGTGGGAACCGGCCTGTCGGTCAGCTTCAAGAGACCGACAGCAGCTGAATGAGAAACACGCCGCCCGCGATCGCGATGACCAGCAGCAGGGCGAGGATGACGAACGTGGTGATCGGTCGCATGGGTTCGCGGACTGTAGCCCGTCTCCGATTGGGTCCGACATGAGGTCTCGACTGCGATTCCTGACCAGGCGCAACTGCACGCTGTGCGACGCAGCGCTGCCACGGGTGCAACGGGCGGCCGGGTGGCTGCGGCTGGACATCGAGGTGGTCGACGTGGACTCGGCCGGTCTGGCCGACGAGTACGGCGAGCGCATCCCGGTGCTGCTTGGGACCGATGATCGAGTGGTGGCCGAGGCGCCGCTGCGTCGTTTCTGGTGGACGCTCCTGCGGTTCAGGGTGGGAGCAGAGCACTAGGCACGAGCTGCAGATTCGGGCCGTGTTCCATCGAGAATCCCGCGAGAGATCGGGATCCGGCCGGCTCCCAGTCCCCTGTTATGCCGGCTGCACCACCCAGACGCCGAGGCCGTTGTCCTCGGTCGCGACCGACACCACCAACCGGCCCCGGCCGGCTACGGCACCGGTCGGCATCGTCGCCACAGGGTCCTCGCCGGGATCCGGCGCCGGCAGCGGAACCCAGAAGCCGTCCGGGTCCAGCATCCACGCCTCAGGTTGCACCGGTGGATCGTCCTCCGATGGGGTCAATGGGCTCGTGTACCCGATGACGACGAGCCTGCCGCCGATCTCGGCCAACTCGACTCCGGTGGCGAGCGAACCCTCCGGGGCGAGATGCCATCGCAGGAACAGCGGCTCCCAGAAGGTCGGCTCCGCGGCACGCCACAGGGTCGGGCCCTCCGGGTCCAGCGCGACCGTTTCCCCATCGAGTATCAGCAGGTCGACGAGGTCTGCGGGCACCAATCCATCCGGCTGCGGTACCCGCCAGATACGACCGTCGAGACTGGTCGTCACGCTGACCCCGTAGGTCACATCCAGCGGCTGGTAGCCGGCCGCAATCATCAGTTCGCTGCTCGCCCGGATCCAACGGAGCGGAATCGGAGGTCCGTCGATGTCGCCGAAGATGGTGGTTTCCCATGCCTCACCATCGGCCGACCACCATGCCGCGGTCACCTCCCCGGCGTTGGTGGACACGCCCTCACCAACCGCCACCACACCCACCGGAGTGGCCTCGAGGTCGTGAATCACCCCCGGGTCGAGCGGGATCTCGCGCCAGGTCTCCCGGTCGGCCGACCACCAGACCGTGGCAGTTCCGAAGTGTTCGCCGGCGGCAGCGAGACCACCTTCCCCGACCGGCGCCAGCGTTGTCGGGCCGCCGTCGGTATCAAACCAGCCGACCACCGACACCCGTTCCCAGGTCAAACCGTCCGGCGACGACCACACGGCGCCTTCGCCGTTGACCAGGCGGACGAGTGCGAGGAACTGGTCGCCGTCGAAGGCGAGATCGTCGATTCGGCCGTCGCGGTCTGGATCGATCACCGAAGTCACCGAGAGACCGTCTGCCGGATCCCGGCCGATGGCAGTTCCATCCGGCAGGGTGTCGGGCACGGTTGCCAGGTATCCCGAGAAGTCGACGTCTGCAAGCGCCAACTCATCGAACGGGTTGAGGCCTTCGTATGTCTGGCCGGGGTATGTGGCGGTGATCTCGATACGAACCATCGTCGTGGCCAGGGTCGGGAAGTCGACTCGTTGAGGTGTCGACGCGTCGAGGAGTTCGACCCACGTGGCTCCGGGGAGATCGTCGGTCGTGATCTTCAGCCAGTGGGCTCGTGCGTTCCGGGTGAACGGAGCCGCATCGGTGACGTTGTCGAACGCGATCTCGGAGATCTGAATCGGGGGGTTGAACTCGAACTCGAGCAGCGCACCCACCCCGCCGTCGGCGGCATTCCACCGGGTTTGCCCATCGGCATCGATCAGGGCAGAGCAGGGGAAGTTGGGGAACTCGGTGTTGCAGGTGACCGCGTCGGGGAAGATGCGGGCCGGGGGCAGTGTGGTCGTCGTGGTCGGGCCGGTGGTGGTGGTCGTGGCGATCGTCGTGGTCGTGGTCGTGGCGATCGTGCTGGTTGTCGTGCTGGCGGAAGTACTCGTGGTCGGGTCGGCCTCTCCGCCCACACATGCCGCGGCGACGAGCGTCAATCCGATCAGCAACGCCACTCTGCGCACCGGGCCCGCCTCCTTCACGATCACCACGACCCTACCGGTGAGGGTGAATGCAAGCGACCGTCCGCCCGGCGGCGGAGGGCTCTCGCAAGGCCTCTATATTGCCGAGCGTGAAAGCACGGATCCCGGAAGCAACGGTTCGCCGGCTCCCGCTGTACCTGCAGGCGCTCGACGCCCTTCCCGGCGGGCGGCGGCAGATCTCCTCGGAGGAACTGGCGTCCCGGGGTGGGGTCAACGCGGCCAAGGTGCGCAAGGACCTGTCTCATCTTGGGTGCCTCGGCATCCGTGGAGTCGGGTATGCCGTCGGCGACCTCCAGGCCGAGATCAGGAGTGAGTTGGGCCTGACCCAGGAATGGGTGATGGTGATCGTTGGGGTCGGCAACCTGGGCCGGGCGCTCGCATCTTTCGGCGGATTCGAAGCGCAGGGGTTCCAGATCGTCGGCTTGTTTGATGCCGACCCCGCCAAAGTCGGCAAGCGAATCGCCGGTCATCGGATCGAGCCGGTGTCGGGCTTGGCCACGGCGGCGCAGCGCCTCGGTGCTTCCATCGGAGTGATCACCACACCGGCGGCGGTGGCCCAGGAAGTTGCCGACCAGTTGGTCCGGGCAGGAGTCGAGTCGATCCTGAACTTCGCCCCTCAGGTCATCAAGGTCCCCGACCATGTCGAGTTGCGGGCCGTCGATTTCTCCAACGAACTCAGGGTGCTCAGCTACCACCTGAACCGGCGGCGGTCGGATCCCAAACCCGAATCCGCGTGACCCTGCGATGACGCAGCTCATCGTGACCTACACCACCTCGCTCGGCGGGATTCGGCCAGAGCACCTCGATGGGTTCTTCGAGGACTGGCCGACCCGACCGACACCGGAACGTCGTCTCGAGATCCTGCAGGCGGCATCCCGGGTGGTGCTGGCGCTCGACCCCGAGACCGAGACCGTGATCGGGTTCATCACCGCGATCGCGGACGAACTCTCCGCGGCGTTCATTCCGCTGTTGGAGGTGCTGCCGCAGTGGCGGGGGAGGGGCATCGGCTCGGAGCTGGTCCGGCGCATGCTGGCGGAATTGCGCGGGATCTATGCGATCGACCTGGCGACCGATCCCGACATCGCCCCGTTCTACGAGCGGCCGGGGGCTTTCCAATTGACCGGAATGGCGTGGCGCGATCGGGCCTCACTACGGGATTGAGTCCAGGCCGAGAACCAGGTGCGGCCGGCTACTCCGCGAGTTGCTCTTCCTCGTAGCGGTTGAGGGCTACGAGGAACATCCCGAGCAGGATGATCGATCCGATCATGAGGGCCACCGGCAGGATCCGAATCTCGAAGGCATTGAGGCCCTCGAGCGACTCCGGGCGCAGCCCGCGGGGGGCGTAGAGGGAGTAAAACAGCCCGACGATTGCCATGAACCCAAAAAACGCCGCTCCGGTGATGAGGAAGGCCAGTCGGCGTCCCAGGTTCGTGAAGTTGATGACGAAGATCGCCCCGATGAATACCGCAAAGGATGTAGCGGCAACGATGATGCCTCTGACCAGCACACCAGGCTGGGGCTCGCCGTCGGGTCCGACGTTGTTCTTGCCGACCATCCACTCGTAGATGACATCGAGGGCCGCCCGGAACTGTGGAATCAGCGAGAGCAGGACGAATGCGGCGGCGAAGATCCCGAGCCACTGAAGCTTGGTGAGGCCGCGTCGCTGAGTATCGGAAGTCGTCATTGCAGTGCTCTCGTGTATTGGACGATCAGCCGAAGGTCGGCTTCGCTGAGCACGGTGCCGAAGCCCGGCATCCATCCGCGTCCGATGCCGTTGATGCCGTACCCCTTGCCGTTCTCCGACCCCTGGATGATGAAGTTGAGCTGGTCTTCGAAATCCGGGAACTGGACGATGGCTCGGCCCTCTCGGAGTGAAGGCCCGAACGCGCCCGAACCGGCCTCCTGGGCAAATGCCACCCCGGCCGAATAGCCGGCTGTGTGGCAGCGTGCGCAGTAGGCGTTGTACAGGCCGGCGGCCCTCCGGGCGGCATCGGCGTCACTGTCGAAGCCGTCTTCGGCGACCTGGTCGAGGTCGATCTCATAACGGCCTGCGGCAACCGCTCCCTGCAGATATTCGAGGCCCACCTCGGCGGTCGCCAGCAGCCGATCGCCGTTGTCGACGGACAGTTGCAGGTCCCGGACCACGGACTCGAACTCGGCGATCATGCTCTGGACGGCATCGAAGTCGTCGACTCCGGTGCCTCCTGAGGTCGTGGAGAACCGGTTCTCGGGATCGAATGCGGGAGCGCCTTCCTCGGCGCCGTCGGCGATCCGCTGCAGCGTTGCCCGGGCGTCCGAGGACGGTGCGATCGAAAGCATCTGCTCGAGCAGTGCCTCGACCTGCGGTTCCGCGGCATCAGCGAGACCGTCACGGTCTCCATCGCGCGCCGACCCGTCGCAGGGGAGGTCGGCGAGGGCTGCCGATGCGTCCGTGCAGGTTGTCGCGCCGGTGAGGACCGCTTCCAGGGCGGCGGGAAGATCCTTTGCCGCTTCGTACTGTTCCGGCGCGGCCAGGAGTGCATCGATCTCGGCCTGCTGGGTCGTCAACAGATCAGCGACCGAGTCCGCCGCCGATTCGATCCGCCGCAGTGCCTGCCCGACCCGGGTGTCGACCTGGGCGACGGCGTCGGCCTGCGGGATCTGGATGTGATCGAGGTAGGCGATCAGCTCATCGATCTGCTGCGAGTTCAGCGGCCCGCCTCCCTGGACTCCCCAGGCCGGCATCGGGCTTCCCTGGCGTCCGAAAACCAGCCAGTAGCGGACCTCGTCCTCGTCGTAGCGGAACAGCACATCGTTGATGGCCGGAGCCGACCACGTGGTTGGAATGCCGCTGCGAGCTTCGACATAGGAGGCACCACCGCCGCCCCCGTCGGGTCCATGGCAGTCGGCGCATTGGAACTCCTCGTACCAGTGTTCTCCCCGCTCGACCGCGACCTCGACGAAATGCTCCGCAGCAGCTGCCTGGCGGTCGGATTCACCGAGGTAGTACACCGGCAGGATGATTGCCAGCACGACGGTTGCGATCAGTGCCGCGGCCAGGATGCCGCTGAGCTGGCGCCCTTCGAGTTCATCGTCGGTGATGTAGGGAGCGAGGTTGGCAGGGGCTGCATCACGGCGGCGGCGCTTGATGCGCGATTCGCCGATCACGTAGGTCAGCCAGGCGATCAGCGCCAGGACCGCGATGGCAAGGGTGGCGGCTCCGAGACCCATCGCTCAGTTCTCCAGGGTTGTGGTGGCTAGATGCACGAGGGCCCCTGGGGGTACTCAATGGTCTTGCTGGTTGATCGCGGTGTCTCGACGACGGCCGAGGGGCTGGTGTCGATGATCAGTTCATCGGCGTCATTGACGGTCACGATGAAACGGTCGAGGTTGCGTGGGGCCGGGCCGTCCTCGTATTCGCCGTGGGCGTTGTACTTGGAGCCGTGGCACGGGCACTCGAACCCGATGCTCGAATCGCACCAGGGAACCCGGCACCCCAGGTGGACACAGCGCTGCCAGAGAGCGACCAGTCCGCTGGCGACGACGCTCTTCCCATCGAACGCGGTGCCGGCGACGTTCGCCTGGAACGGGAGGATGTAACTCTGCGCTGCGGGGATGAAGAGAGGCTGCACCCGGCCGGCGGAATCGAAGAGGAGGGATTCGATGTCGGACAGCTTCCCGGCGTTCACCTTGCCGCCGAAGCCTCCGGAGCTCAGCTTCGGCCACATGAACGCGAGGCTGGCGATACCGAACTGAGCGAGGAAGATGCCGAACACGGCCAGGATCCCGCGGTTGAAGAACTGGCGGCGGGTGACCCCGTACTGCTCTTCCGTGACCTCGGTTCGGAGTTCGAGCGGATCGATCGGTGGCGGGTCTTCGTCGTCCAGGGCCACTGCGACCGCTGCCGGCTCGGGTGCTTCCTCTTCGCCCGACGTTCGGTCCCGCCGCACCGCTGCCGGGTCCAGCGCAGCCCGCGCCTCGGCCCGCGGGCTCCGCCTCCAGGCGACGGCGAAGATGGCCGCCGCTGCGAGCAGCGCGATGACCGCAAATGCGACGAAGAGGATCTGTGTCGTGCTCATAGGTCGAAGAAGATCCCGTCTCTCCAGGGGAACGTGAAGTTGAAGCCGGGGCCCCGGTAGAAGGAACCGATGATCGTCAGGATCGCCGACGCCATCACGAAGAAGGTGAAGACCATGATCGCAAGCTTGCGGTCGGTGGGATGCACCGAAGGGTTGCGGTCGATGTAGGGAATGAGCGCAAGACCGGCCAGGCCGAGTCCGGGGATGAGCACGCCGGCGATCTGGGGATCGAAGTAGGCGAGCATTTCCTGCAGACCGAGGAAATACCACGGGGCCTTCGACGGATTGGGCTGCTCATTCGGGTTGGCCAACTCCAGGAGTGGTGCATCCTGGAACACCGAGAAGATGATGAGGCCGGCCAGGACCACGAGCAGCGCGACGAACTCGATCGCGAGCAGGTGGGGCCAGACGTTGACCTTGTCGGTTGGCTCTTTGCGGACCTGCTGGATCGACTTCGCCTTGACGACGGTGAGCAGGCGCTGGGTGCGAACCCCTTCGGGGATTGCCGGCTTGGCCGCCGGAGCTGCTGCAGGAGCTGC
>CAZEHO010000012.1:25496-73331 GCA_964511945.1 uncultured Acidimicrobiia bacterium
TTTGGGCGACTGCGGCCCAGTCGATCGGGCCACCGGCGGCAGGGGCGGGAGCTGCAGGTGCCGGCGCTGGCTCTGCTGGAGCCGCCGGTGCTGCCGGGACCTGGTCCCCGACCATTTCCGTGAGGATCTGTTCAACCGAGAGTCCGGTGGCCTTGGCCTTGGCCTCGACCGAGCGCTTCAGCAGGTTCTCCGGCATCCCGGTGATCTGGGCGGCCGTGGCGAAGTCGATGGGACCCGCTGCTGGCGGTGCGGCGGCCGGGGCGGGTGCGGCCTCCACCGGCTCAGGCGTGACGGGCTCCGCCGGAATGGCCGGGGCTTCGCTGCTCATCTCCGCGAGGATCTCCTCCACCGGCCGCCCGGTGGCGCGCGCCTTGGCCTCAGCCGAGCGGCGCAGAAGATGTTCGGGGATGTCTGCCACGACCCTGTCCTCCTAGAGCGGACCCGAGATGCCGCCGTCCTTGCGAACCCGCCAGAAGTGCACCGCCATGAAGATGACGATGAGGAATGGCAGCGCCAGCACGTGGAGCACATAGAAGCGCAGCAGTGTTGGTGCACCGACCTCGATGCCGCCCAGCAGGACAAAGCTCACTTGATCGCCGAACACCGGCGTATAGCCGCCCATGTTGGTGCCGACCGTCACCGCCCACAACGCCAGCTGGTCCCACGGCAGCAGGTAGCCGGTGAACGACAGCAGGAGGGTGAGGAACAGGAGGACAACGCCGACCACCCAGTTGAACTCCCGGGGCGGCTTGTAGGCACCGTGATAGAAGACGCGCGTCATGTGAAGGAACACGGTGATCACCATGAGGTGCGCGCCCCATCGGTGGATGTTCCGCACCAGCTGGCCGAAGGCAACGCTGTCTGATAGCGCCGCGATGTCGTTGTAGGCATCGGGGGCCGACGGCCGGTAATAGAACATCAGGAAGATGCCCGTGATCGTCAGCAGGATGAAGAGGAAGAACGACAACCCACCGAGGCACAGGGTGTAGGAGAGCCGGACGCCGTGCCGCTTCACCTTCACCGGGTGCAGGTGATACAGCACGTTGTTCATGATCACATAGGAGCGGTTCCGGGGACTGTCGGAATATCCCCTGCGGAACGGCGAACCGGGCCGGAAGATGCTCTCCCAGGCCTCGCTCCCGCGAATGCGTTCGCCGAGATTGGACAGCCGGTCGGCGAGTCCGACCCGTCCGTTTCCATTTCCGTTGGCCACGTCTCCTCTTCCTCCCTAGAAGCGCATGCCGTATGCGTAGCCGTTCTTGTGGTCGCGTTCGCCGCTGTCTGTCTGCCACGGGGCAGCGACGCCGGTCTGCTGGGCCGCTTCCGCCAGCGATCCGGCGAACTTGCCGAGCGTGATCACACCGGTTGGACACCGGTCGACACACAGAGCGCAGCGAGTGCACTCGTCCTCGTCGACCACGAACATCCCGAAGTTGCCCTCCTCCGTCCGCGGATCAGCGACCTCTACGGCCTCGGCGATGGCCTCGGTCGAGAGGTAGTGAATGCACTTCCACGGGCAGATGTCGACGCAGCCCTCGCACAGGATGCACTCGGCCTGATTGATGTGGAGGAACTGTTTGGGCTTGACGGCGGCGGTCAGGTAGTCACCGTCGACCACGGCGAGCTGGTAGTCGTCGCGGAACGGCGGTGTCTCGAACCAGACGTCGGTCTTGGCCATCTACCGCTCTCCCTTCACGAGGGGGCGGCCGAAGGTCGAGATCTTGGGTTCCGGCTTGGCGGCCTTCTGCTTCGCCTTCTTGGCTCGCTCCTGCAACTGATACGCGGTCACCGCAACGATGCCGAGCATCACCGCGCTGTACCCGCCGGAGACAATGTCCTTGATGGCGCCGTAGCTGACGGCAACCTCGTTGTTGAGGACGAGCCACCGCGGGATCGTGAAAGCGATCCGCTGGCTGGTCCACTCGAAGGTGCCCTGGGTGAGAGCTAACCACTCGTTGGGGACCACGCCGAAGATGATCAGCATCTCGACGGTGAAGAGCAGAGCTGCGACTGTCGCTCGGGCCCATGTCATCGGCTTGCCGATGATCCAGCCGATCACGATGCCGGCGAAGAGCAGCTGGCTCCCGATGACGGCCAAGAGTTGCATCGAGGTCGGGATCACCCAGCACGCCTCATCGGTGAGGACCGGCTCGAACCAGGCGCAGCGCGGCACGTGCCGGTAGATCTCCTGGCCGAGGCTGTTGGTTTCGGGAAGACCCGTGAAGTGGGCGAGCAGCGAGCCTCCCAGGAGCATGGCGAACCCGACAACGATGCCGGTGATGCCGAGCCGCTTGCGCGTCTGTTCTGACAAGCCGAAGGCTCCTGGTTGGCCGGAAGCGGGCGCCATTGTACGCGCGCGACCCTGCGGGGGGAATCCAGGGCTGAAGGCCACGTCGGGCAGTCCGTTCGGCCCCGGTTGAGAGCCGGCTCCGAGGGTGTCAGCGAGGCCGGATCCGCGCTCCGACGGTGATGACGATGGCCCCGCCGAGCGCCACCCACGCACCGATCCCGAAGAAGTCGGTCACGATGTCGCCGAATGGGATGTTGAAGTCGAGGCCTCTTCGGATCGTTTGGAACACAAACGCCAGGGTGAGAGCGAGGTAGAGCCCACCGCCGAAGGACACCAAGGTGGCTGCGCTCGCCGGCACTCCACCGGTGGCCATGAGGCCAACGACGAGGAGCACCACGCCGCTGAGAATGGCGGCGACCAATCCAATGCTGAAGCCGGATTGCTGGGGATTCGTCGACCACAGGTAGGTGAAAGGGACGTCGTACGCCTTGATGGCGCCGACTCCCCAGCCGAGCCATGGGAGGAAGGTGGAGATGAGGGCTGCGGCGGCGCCGATCACGGTGACCACCGGACCTGTGCTCAGCTGTGTACCACGATCGGCAGCGGGTGCGGCCCAGCCGCCCGCCGGAGCGGCGGCGTGCCCGGGGTGGGGGGTGGCGGCCCCATATCCCAGCTGAGCCCATGGCTGCTGTTGCTGTGGTGGCTGCGCCGGCATCGGGGCGTTGATGTCGACGAGTCGGCGGCCGTCGACCCAGCCACCCCATCCCGATGGGATCGTGACCCGGGCCCAGGCCCCCTTCCACTCCTGCACTTGCAGCTGAGTGCCGGCCGGGAGCCGGGTCACCGCCGGGAGGTGCGGAGCCGGCTCCGAGCGAACATCGAGGCCTTCGGGCGGAACCCGGTGGCTTGCTATCCACGGGCCATCCGTCGCGGCCGGTGTGGCCTGCCCCGTCGAGGGCATCACGCTGTCATCGACGGGCGGCGGTGCCACCGGGACCTCGATGGTCGGTTCCGCGGGGGCGCCGGGTGGTGGGGTCACTCCCGGCTCGACGGTCGCCCCGCAGACCCCGCAGAACGTTGCCGGTCCTTCGTTGTGATGCCCATTGGGACAGATCGAACTCATCGGCAGCCATTGTCCCATGTCAGGCCCCCGGATCAGGCGCTCTCTCGCTTAGTGCCCGCTTTGACCAGACCAGTGCGCTCGTCCACAATGCGGCCGCTCGCCCGCAGGGTAGGGCGCTAACCTGCCGCCGCACGCCAGTCCATGAGGGAGGACGGGGGAGCCGTGACCACCACCGAGACGGTGTCGGAGTCGGACACCGTCGAGTTGCCAGCAGCGCTCGGATCGGACCGTGCCGCCCGCTTGCATTTGGCGGTTGCCCCCATCCTTGGGTTCCTCGGATTACTTCTCTATACGGCGGTGGCGATCAAGCTGATCGATCCTGCATTCCTCGCCGGATCTGAGGCCCTCTCCTACGGCCGGCTCTTCCCCGTTGCGACCAATGTTCTGCTCTGGTCATGGCTGACCCCGGCACTGCTCGGCGCGACCTTCTACATGGTGCCCCGCATCGCCGGCCGGCCTCTGCAAGGTGGGCCGCTGGCGCTCGTCTCCCTCCCACTCGTCGTCGGTGGTTCGGTCGCCGGATCCGTAGCCGTCGCTCTCGGCGAGACGGCCGGAGGCCGGTTCCTCGAATTGCCGCCGTGGGCGGATGCCGTCGTCGCGGTGGGCGTGCTGACCGCCGCCGTCGCGGTCACCCTCACCGCTCGTTCTGGCGACCGGGACCGGCTGCCGGTTGCCCAGTGGTACTTCGTCGGAGCGACCTGGTGGCTGTTCTTCTCCGTCGTCACCGGTGCCGCGGTGCCGCTAATCGGTGGCCTGGGTGCGGCCCTCACCGGTTGGTTCTCGGTCACGGCCACGATCGGCTTGTGGCTGGCGGCCGCCGGCATCGGCACTGCCTACTACCTCGTGCAGGTCCTGGTTCCCGACGCCCGCTTTCACCCTCGGCTCGGCCGGATCGGGTTCTGGACGATGGCCTTTGCATGGGCCTGGACCGCCCCGCGCGTCTTCCAATACGGTCCGACCCCGGACTGGCTGGAAACCACGCCGATCGTGTTCTCCCTCGCTCTCGTCGTGGGTGTGGCGACGCTGCTGGCCGATTTTTCCCACGCGTTGACCGGGAAGTGGTCGGCGGTTGGTGACTCGACATCGCTCAAGTTCGTGGTCATCGGTCTCGGCCTGTTTGCGCTCCTCCCGCTGCATATGCTGGTGCAGAGCTTCCCCGGTGCCAGCACGGTGGTGCATTTCACGGCTTGGGAGACCGCCTTCGAGCAGCTCGTGCTGTTCGGTCCGTTCGCTTTCCTGGCGATGGCGGCCACCTACCACGTTGCGTCGGCATCGACCGGGAAGGTCGCCGGCGGGCTTGCCCGGGCCCACCTCTGGGTCGGGCTGATCGGGGTCCTCACCGTGGCGGCCTCGAGGTGGATCGCCGGACTCCAGCAGGGATACACCTGGATCGCCGCGGTCAACTCCCGCGAGTTCGCCAACTCCGGCCCGGGCTATCGCAACTCGGTCGCACCGCTGGAGGCTGCCCAGTGGATGCAGGTCATCGGCCTGGGCATCATCGCCGCCGCCTTCCTGGCCTTCTTCGCAGCGCGACTCCGGCTCGGCTTCGGCACGGGCGGTGACGGCGACTCGGCATGGGAGTCTCCCGCCGACGACGAACCGGTGCAGCGGTTCTCGATCGTCGCCCAGGGCGCGGTCATTCTCTTCGTGATCGCGCTGCTCGGCGTTGTGGTCCTTCCCCTGTCTGACGCCGAGACCGACCCTTCGATCCTGGCCTACGACTCGCGGGGCGTCCCGGCTCAGAGCGTCGAAGCGAAGGGCCGCGACCTCTACATCCGTGAGGGATGCTGGTACTGCCACACGCAGCAGGTGCGAGCTGCGGTTCCCGACGTCGGGCTCGGCACGGTGTCGGTGGCGGGCGACTATGCCTATGAGGAGGCCGACGTCACCGGCCTCGAGCGAATCGGTCCGGACCTTGCCCACGTGGGAACCCGGTTTGTGGAGGATCCGGCTTGGTCGGTCATCAGCCCCGCCGCCTACCTGACGGACCCGGATTCCGGCCGGTCGTGGTCGAGGATGCCTTCGTACGATCACCTTTCCGATGCCGAGATCGATGCCCTGGTCGCCTACCTGGCCACGTTGGAGTAAATGATGCAGGAACTGCTCTCGGCCGCAGCCGCGCTGCTCAACGCTCCGGAATCTCTGGTGCGTCGTTCCGCCGAGGCCCGGGCCAAGGCCGACGGAACCAGCGCTGAGGCCGTTCTCCAGATGTGGACCGGCGGTGAGGCAGCCGCCCCGGCTGCGGCTCCCGAGCCCACCGCAGCTCCGGAGCCCGCACCCGCCGGACCCGAGGTTGCTCGGCCGGAGCCTGCACCGGAACCCTCCGGCCCCCCGGCCGACGTCCTCCCGCCGGAACTGGTTGCCGACGATGGCGGAGACGAGGCACCCCTGGAGGAACCGGAGCCGGAAGCGGAGGAGGAGCCCGCGATCGGGAGCGGAATCCCCCGCTGGCTGGTTGCCGTGTTCCTCGTGGTGCCCACCTTCGCTGTTCTCTATGCGCTGTTCCTTCCGAACGGTCCCAACTGCGGAGACTCGGGCCGGCTCGCCGTCGATCCCGGGACCGGCCTCGCCGTCAACTGCGACGGATCGGAATACGGCCTCGACGTAATCAACTACTTCACTCTCGGTGAAGAGATCTACGGCCAGTGCTCGTCGTGCCACGGCGCCAACGGTGGCGGTGGAGGCAACTTCCCGGCCTTCATCGACGGCGCTCTGAACGCCGTGTTCCCAGAGGGAACCTGCTCCGAACACGTCGAGTGGGTGCGCCTCGGTTCGGTGGGGTGGCCGGACCCCACTTACGGAGCCAACGCCACGGAGGTCGGCAGCAGCGGTGCCCAGATGCCGGCGTTCGGGAACGTTCTCAGCGAGGACGAACTGCGAGCCGTGGTGTTGTTCGAGCGGGTGCAGTTCTCGGGCCACGACCTCGATGCGACCCTGCTCGACTGCGGCCTCGGCGAGGACGCTGAGGCCGAGTGATCAGTAATCGGTGATCAGTTCTCGGTTCTCGGTCCCTGACGACTGACAGCTGATGACCGACAACTCGTTGTACGTTCCCCAGATCTCTAGATTCGCGCCACATGCCCTCTCCCCAGATCCTCATCGTCGGCGGCGGTCCCGGCGGCGCCGCGGCCGCCTATTGGCTGGCCCGCTCCGGCCACGAGGTCGTAGTCGCAGAGAAGAAGGAATACCCGCGGGAGAAGACCTGCGGCGACGGCCTGACCCCGCGCAGCATCTATCAACTCCAGGAGATGGGCTTCGACTTCGACATCGGAGAGTTCCATCGCATCGAGGGTCTGCGAGCGTTCTCCGGTGATCTGACGATGGAGTTGGAGTGGCCCGACCACCCGGTGTATCCGAACTGGGGCGGCGTCATTCGGCGGGCCGACCTCGACGGGCGGGTCGCCGCGCTGGCGGAGAAACAGGGCGCGGTGGTCCAAACCGGGACCGAGGCGACGCCGGTGCTCGACGAAGGCCGCCTCGTCGGTGTCGACCTGAACGGCCACGGTGAGACCGCACGGGTCTCCCCGGAGATGGTCGTCGTGGCCGACGGCTCACTGAGCCGGTTCGGCAGGGCGCTCGGCGCGGTTCGGGACCGGGGGCGCCCCTTCGGACTGGCGGCTCGCGGATACTTCTCCAGCCCGCGGTCGGACGACCGCTACCTAGAAAGCCATCTGGATCTCCGCGGCCCCGGTGGAGCCACAGTGCCGGGCTACGGGTGGATCTTCCCACTCGGCGACGGGGTGGTGAACGTCGGCGTCGGCGTGCTCTCCACCTTCCACGGCTGGAAGGACATCAACACCAACACGCTGATGGATGCGCTGGTGGCGGCGGCCCCGGAGTCGTGGGGCCTGTCGGCCGAGACCGCGCTCACCAAGCCGCGCGGCGGCAAACTGCCGATGTCACTGTCGGTTGGACCGAAGGTGGGTCCGAACTGGGTACTGATCGGGGACGCCGCCGGAGCCATCAATCCGTTCAACGGTGAGGGCATCGACTATGCCTACGAGACCGGCCGGATGGCGGCCCGTCACATCGAACGGGCGCTCGGGGCAGGTGACCCCACTCTGCTGCAGGGGTACGCCGGTGAACTCGAGGACACCTACGGCCTCTACTACCGGGTTTCGCGTGCCTTCGTTCGTGCCGTCGGCAAACCCGGGGTGATGAAGGCGCTCACCCGGGTAGGGCTGCGATCACGCCCGCTCATGGAGTGGACGCTGCGGGTCATGGCAAACCTGCTCGATCCCTCCGAGCGCTCGGCCGGCGAGGCGGCGTATCGCATGATCGAGCGGATCGTTCAGGCCGGCCCGGAGCCGTAAGAGGCCTCTGCGCCGCAGGCGCAACGGCCGGCATCAGGCATCAGGAGTCAGAGGTCGGACGGACATCTGACCTCTGACCTCTGATCTTGCCCTCTGTTTCCAACCCTCCACTCGACCGCCTATCCTCCCTCCCGAAGATGTCGCTGACCAGCTACTTGCCGATCGCCATCATGTTCGTCCTCGGCGTCGGCTTCGCTGTGATCTCGATGGGTCTCTCCAAGCTCATCGCTCCCTCGAATCCCACCCCGGAGAAGCTCGAGCCGTACGAGTGCGGGATCGTCCCTCTGCAGGAGCCCGTGCAGCGGTTCCCGGTGAAGTTCTATCTGGTCGCGATGCTGTTCGTGATCTTCGACATCGAGATCATCTTTCTCTTCGCCTGGGCGGCTCGCTTCGAGCAGTTGGGCTGGTACGGGATGGCGGCAGCCGGGATCTTCACGCTGCTGCTGCTCGAAACGCTCGTGTACGCGTGGCGGCGAGGTGCTCTCGACTGGAACATCCCGCTGCGCAGCCGCTACCGGCGCGTGGTTGCGCCGGAACCGGCGGCCGGGGAGGAAGCCGCCTGATGGCGCAGCCCGCCAGCCCGCCGGGAATCGTCACGACCGTCTACAGCAAGGCGGTCAACTGGGCCCGTACCCGTTCGATGTGGGGGGCCACGTTCGGCCTGGCTTGCTGCGCCATCGAGATGATGGCCACCGGGGCCGCGCACAATGATCTCGCCCGGTTCGGGATGGAGGTCTTTCGGGCGTCTCCCCGTCAGGCGGACCTGATGATCGTGGCCGGCAGGGTGTCTCAGAAGATGGCCCCGGTGCTCCGACAGGTCTACGACCAGATGGCCGATCCCAAATGGGTCATTTCGATGGGGGCGTGCGCTTCGAGCGGCGGCATGTTCAACAACTACGCCCTCGTTCAGGGCGTCGATCAGATCGTCCCGGTCGACATCTACGTCCCGGGGTGCCCCCCGGGTCCCCAGTCGCTGCAGCACGGGATCCTCACGCTGCACGAGAAGATCATGAACGGCGAGATCACCCGATGACCGACGAGACCACCACCGAAGCGGCCGAAACCACCGCAGAGCGTCCCGGGGGACCGGCGCCCGACGACACACTCCTCGGCGCCATCGCCGCGGCCGTGCCGGCGGCCTCGTTCGAGATCTCGAGCGGCCAGCACGTCGCCCGGGTGTCGAGCGACGATCTGATTGCGTTCATGGCCGCTTGCCGGGAGAACGAGTTCGACACCTTCGTCGACCTGTGCGCCGTCGACTACCTCCGGCGCGAGCCGCGTTTCGAGGTCGTCATCAACGTGCTGGCGATGTCCGCCCCGATGCGGCTCCGCATCCTCGTTGGACTGCCGGGAGACGATCCGACGCTGCCGTCGATCACCGGCGAGTTCCCCGGCGCCAACTTCTACGAGCGGGAGGCTTACGACCTCTTCGGGATCATCTTCGAGGATCATCCGGATCTCACTCGCATCCTGCTCCCCGATGAGTGGGAGGGGCATCCGCTGCGCAAGGATCATCCGGTCGGCGGCGTCCCGGTGCAGTTCAAGGGAGCGGATGCGGTCTCATGAGCAACCCACCAGACATCGTCACCGGTGAGATCGAGGCCCCGACCACAGCGGCACAGTCGGCGCCGCCCGAGGTGGCCTCGGACGACGCGGCCGAGCGCCGCAAGGTCCACGATCTGTGGCTGTCCGGGACCGAGGCTCCCACCGAGACCGGCGGGTTCACGTCCGAGGGTGCGCAGGAGATGCTTCCCACCGAAGAGGGTGACTCCCTTGCCGGACAGCGGGGGACCCTGGTCGACGACGACTTCGAATCCGATCCCGACGCCTCCGGCGACGAGACCCAGATTCTCAACATGGGACCTCAGCACCCGTCGACGCACGGCGTGCTGCGCCTGCAAATGGAACTCGACGGGGAGACCATCCGCCGGGTGAAGCCGATCATCGGTTACCTCCACACCGGGATGGAGCGGACCGCCGAGACCCTGACCTTTATGCAGGGTCCCACCAACGTCACCCGGATGGACTACCTGTCCCCGTTCCACAACGAACTGTGCTTCTCCCTGGCGACCGAGGCACTGCTCGGGATCGAGGTGCCACCGCGGGCCGCAGCCATCCGCGTGCTGATGACCGAACTCAACCGGGTGTCGAGCCACCTCATCTGGCTGGCAACCCAGGGCATGGACATCGGTGCCATCACGATCATGCTCTACGGCTTCCGCGAGCGCGAGGCGGTCCTCGAGTTCTTCGAGATGGTCACCGGCCTCCGGATGAACCACAACTACATCCGCCCCGGGGGAGTGGCCGCCGATCTGCCCGATGGCTGGGAAGACGAGGTCGAAAGCCTGCTCGAACTCATCCCGAAGGGGATGGAGGAGTACGAGACCATCCTCAACGCCAACCCGATCTTCCTCGAGCGCACCCAGGGTATTGGGGTGATCACTCCCGAGGAGTGCAAGGCGTACGGGGTCAGCGGTCCGATCATGCGGGCTTCCGGGATCGACTGGGACATTCGTAAGGCGTTCCCCTACTCGGGAATCGAGCAGTACGAATTCGAGGTGCCGACCGGCAAACACGGCGATGTCTTGGATCGCTACCTGGTCCGGATGGAAGAGATCCGGCAGTCGCTCGGGATCGTCCGTCAGGTGCTCGACAAGATGCCGGACGGCGACTACCGCACCGAGGACCGCAAGATCACCCCGCCGCCGCGAGCCCGGCTTGATCAGTCCATGGAGGCGCTGATCCATCACTTCAAGATCATGACCGAGGGCTTCAAGGTGCCGGCCGGCGAGGTCTATCAGGCAATCGAGTCACCGCGCGGTGAGCTCGGGATGTACATGGTGTCGGACGGAGGTGCCAAGCCGTGGCGGGTCCACGTGCGGGCCCCATCGTTCAACCACGTGCAGGCGCTGCCGCCGATGCTGACCGACTCGCTGATCGCCGACCTCGTCGCCACGCTGGCGTCGGCCGACCCGGTACTGGGAGATGTCGACCGATGAGCGAGTGGAGTGCCGCAACCCGTGAGCGGGCCGAGGCCCTGGTGGCCCGGTATCCGGATCGCCGCTCTGCCGTGATGCCGCTGCTCTATCTTGCCCACGCCACCGACGGCTGCCTCACCGATGACGGGATGCGCCAGGTCGCCGACTACACCGGGCTCACCCCGGCGCAGGTGCAATCGGTCGCCAGCTTCTACTCGATGTACAAGCGAGACGACACCGGCCGGTACCTGGTGTCGGTCTGTACCTCGATCTCCTGCATGTTGCTCGGAAGCCACGACGTCCTGGGTGCGGTCGAGGAGGAGACCGGCGTCGCCGCCGGGGCCACCGGCGAAGAAGGTCTGTTCAGCGTCGAGCACGTCGAATGCATCGGGGCCTGCGGTGGCGCTCCTGCGGTGCAGGTCAACTACGAGTTCGTCGAGGGCGTCTCCCCGGAGAACGCCAAGAAGCTGTGTGCCTGGCTGCGAGGCGGCCGCCCCGACGTCGTGATGTCCGACGAGATGCAGGAGCTCTTCGGAGGGCAGCGTGCCTTCGACTGGGGGCCGAACGACCGGGCCGGCGCCACCGGCCCCACCCCGGCATTCCAGCCCTACGGGACCGCGGAGGAGGGGCGATGACCGACGCCATCCTCTTCGCCCGCATGGAGCAGCACCCGAGCGACAGCCACACGCTCACTCGCTACGAGGCAACCGGGGGCTATGCCGTGATACGCAGGGCTCTCGCCGAAATCTCCCCCGAGCAGATCGTCGCCGAGGTCAGGGCGTCGAACATCAGGGGCCGCGGCGGCGCCGGATTCCCGATGGGTGTGAAGTGGGGGTTCCTCCCGCCCGACACGCGGCCCCGCTACCTGGTCGTCAACGCCGACGAATCCGAGCCGGGCACCTTCAAGGACCGCCAGCTCCTCGAGCGCGACCCGCACCAGCTCGTCGAGGGGATCATCCTCTCGAGCTTTGCGCTCGACGTGCACCACGCGTTCATTTACATCCGCGGCGAATACCCCCGGCCCGCCCGCCGGATGCAGGCGGCCATCGACGAGGCGTATGCGGCCGGCTACCTGGGGAGCGACATCCTGGGATCGGGTTTCGACCTCGAAGTCACGGTGCACCTCGGCGGCGGCGCCTACATCTGCGGCGAGGAAACTGCGCTGCTCAACAGCCTCGAAGGCCGCCGTGGTGAACCCAGGATCAAGCCGCCGTTCCCGGCTGTTGCCGGGCTCTATGCCAAACCGACGATCGTCAACAACGTCGAGACGATCAGCAACGTGCCATGGATCGTGGAGCACGGCGGTCACGCCTACGACTCCATCGGGCCTGAGGGCTCGAGGGGCACCCGGCTGTTCTCGCTGTCGGGCCACGTGGAGCGGCCCGGTAACTACGAGATCGTGATGGGGATCACGTGGCGCGACCTCATCTACGGGATCGGCGGCGGCATTCCCGGCGGCCGGGAGATCAAGGCCTGGATCCCGGGAGGGGCGTCGGCACCCTGGCTGTATCCCCGGCACCTCGATGAGCCGATCACCATCGATGATGCCGACCGGCTCGACACGATGCTCGGGTCCGGTGCAGTGGTGGTTATGGACGAGACCACCAACGTGGTCGCCGCAGCGTTGAGCATCGTCAAGTTCTTCGCTCACGAATCCTGCGGCCAGTGCACCCCGTGCCGGGAGGGAACCTCGTGGATGGAGCGCATCCTGCAGCGCATCCTCGAGGGGGCGGGACGGCCGATCGACCTTGACTTGCTGCTGGACATCAGTGACAACATCAGCCCCGGTCTCGGCTGGCCCCCCGGTATGACCACGATCTGCCCGCTGGGCCCATCTGCGGTGTCTCCGATCACCTCGATCATGCGGGAGTTCCGCGACGAGGTCGCCGCCATGATCCCGGGGGAGGTGAGCGCCGGTGTCTGATCCCGTGCGCATCACCATCGACGGCCGCGAGGTGGAGGTCGACGGCGGAGGGCTGCTGATCAAGGCAGCCGAAACCGCCGGCACCTACATCCCGAGGTTCTGCTGGCATCCCCGGATGAAGCCGGTCGGCATGTGCCGCATGTGCCTCATCGAGGTCGAGGGGCCCCGGGGCAGGATGCTGACGACGGCATGCACGATGCCGGTGAACGACGGCATGGTCGTCCACACCCAGTCCGATGTGGTGAAGAAGGCGCAAGAGGGCGTCCTCGAGTTCCTCCTGATCAACCACCCGCTCGATTGCCCGGTGTGCGACAAGGGCGGTGAATGCCCGCTCCAGGACCAGACGATGTCGTACGGCCCGGGGGAGAGCCGCTTCGTCGAAGAGAAGCGCCACTACCCCAAACCGATCCCGATCTCCGATCTGGTGATGCTCGACCGGGAGCGCTGCATCCTGTGCGCCCGCTGTACCCGGTTCTCCGATGAGATTTCCGGCGATCCGCTGATCGAGTTCGTCGAACGGGGCGCCGGCACCCAGGTGCTCACGTTCCCGGATGAGCCGTTTGCCTCATACTTCAGCGGCAACACCGTCCAGATCTGTCCCGTCGGAGCCCTGACGGCCACGCCCTACCGGTTCCGGGCACGCCCCTGGGACCTCGAAGCGGTTGAGAGCACATGTCCGCACTGCTCGGTCGGGTGCCGGATCTCGGTGCAGGCGAGCCGCAATCAGGTGCTGCGATTCCTCGGTGTCGACAACGATGCGACCAACCAGGGTTGGCTCTGCGACAAGGGTCGGTTCGGGTTCGAGTACCTCAACTCTGAGGAACGGCTGCGGGTCCCATTGGTCCGCGGCGGCGACGGGAAGCTCCACGAGAGCGACTGGGGATCCGCACTGGATCGAGCCGCTCAGGGACTGCGCGATGTGATCGACGGCTCCGGAGCCGATGCAGTTGCCGGACTCGGCGGTGCTCGCGGCACCAATGAAGAGGCCTACACCTTCGGTAAGTTCCTGCGCAGCGCCGTGGGCACCAATCACGTCGACGCCCAACTCGACGACGGTCTCGATGCCCGGCTCCTCGCCGGGGTATCGCCCCGGGCCACCATCGCCGACCTCGAGAGTGCGGCGACGGTGCTGGTTTGGGGCCCGGACCTCAAGGAGGAACTGCCGGTCCTGTACCTCCGGGTCCGGCGGGCTGCAACCGAATTGGGGGCAGCTCTGATCGTCGTGCACCCGCGTGCCACCGGCCTCGACGACGTAGCCGCCCACACTGTGCGCTATCGGCCCGGCGATGGGCCGTCGGTGCTGGCGAGGTTGGGGAGCGGCGAAGTGGACGCCGCCCTGCGCAACGGTCCCACCGTCGCCATCATCGGCCGCACCGGCCTCACCGAGGATGCCGGCCTCGCCGAATCGGTGGCCGCCTTCGCCCGCGATTTGCCCCAGGCTTCGATCATGCCGGTGACCCGGCGTTCCAACGTGTACGGCGCCATCGACATGGGCCTCGATCCGGCGCTCCTGCCCGGGCGGGTGTCGATTCACGACGCCGACGGCCGGGCATCGTTCGAGGACGCCTGGGACATGGTTCCCACCGCCGCCGGCCGCGACGCCGACGGGATCATCGCCGGGCTCGAGAGCGGCCTCATCAAGGCGGTCGTACTCGCCGGCGCCGACCCCGCGGCGGACTTCAGTGATCCGGCACGGGGCGCCGCTGCGCTGGAGTCGGCGGAGTTCGTCGTGGCCGTCGACAGCTTCCTCGGTGCCTCCGCCCGCCGCGCCGATGTGGTGTTCCCGGCTCTCGGCTTCGCCGAGGTCGAGGGAACGGTCACCAACCTCGAAGGCCGGGTGCAGAAGGTCAACCGGCTCCTGCCCGGTCCCGGCCAGTCCCGCCCGGCGACGGAGATCTTCGAGGAGCTCGCCGGCCGCATCGCGGTGTCGATCGGTGCCTCGTCGGCCGACCGGGTCGCCAAAGAGATCGCATCTCTGGCCCCGGCCTACGCCGAAGCGACCTGGGATGCCCTCGATTGGGGCTCCGGGCGCGATGGGATCCTCGCCGACGGCTCCGGGTTCGAGCACGTCCCGGTGGACGCCGGCCTCGAACCCGCCGGGGGAGACACGGTGCTCCATCTGGCGAGGGTGCTCTACGACGGCGGCACTGCCGTGTCGATGGGCCCATCGCTCGCCAAGCTCGCGCAAGCGGCCGCCGCCTACCTGCATCCCGCCGATGCCGAACGCTTCGGTGTTGTCGCCGGGGATACCGTGCGCCTCGGAGGCAGCAGCGGTATCGCCGACTTGGAAGTTGCGATCGACCGGTCGCTGGCCCCGGGAACGGTGTATGTGCCCTTCAACACCGGCGCCGTCCTCGGCACCGGCCTTGACGTGACCCTCGAGGGGGTGGCGTCGTGAACGACTTCCTCTACGACCTGTTCGCCGGTGAGTTCTGGGGTGGCGCCTTCTGGCCTGCTCTCGTGAAGGTGGTCGTGGCGTTCGTCGTGCTGCTCGTCATCGTGATCTTGATGGTGTGGATCGAGCGCAAGCTGGTCGCCGACATGCAGAACCGGGTCGGACCGATGCGGGCCGGCCCCTTCGGGATCCTGCAGACGCTGGCCGACGGCCTCAAACTCCTGTTCAAGGAGTCGCTGACACCGCGCAAGGTGGAATTCGGCATCTATCTGATCGCACCGATCGCGGCCATGGTCCCCGCGATGCTGATCTTCCTGGTGCTGCCGCTCGGCCGGCCGTTCACCATCACCAACTCCGAAGGTGCGTCGGTGGAGGTCTCGCTGCAGGCGGTAGATCTCAACATCGCCCTGCTGTTCGTGCTCGCGATGTCGTCGCTGGCGGTCTATGCCATCGTGCTCGGCGGGTGGGCTTCGGGGTCGAAGTACCCGCTGCTGGGTGGGGTGCGGGCAACCGCCCAGATGATCTCGTATGAGGCCGCGATGGGGCTGGCGCTGGTCCCGGTGGTGCTTCTGGTCTCGGCGCAGACGGCCGGTGAGTCCATCGGGCTCGGCACGATGTCGATGGCGACCATCGTCGAAGCGCAGCAGGGTGCCTTCCGGGGTCCGATACCGGCCTGGTTCATCTTCTGGCTGTTCCCATCGTTCATCATCTTCTTCATATCGGCCATCGCCGAAACGAATCGGGCCCCGTTCGACCTCGTCGAGGCCGAGAACGAAATCGTCGGCGGATACCACACCGAGTATTCCGGGTTCCGCTTCGCCCTCTTCTTCCTCGCCGAGTACCTGTCGATATTCAATATGTCGGCCATCGCGGTCACCGTGTTCCTCGGTGGATGGCTCGGCCCGGACTTCGGGCTGCCCGCCGCGATCGCCTGGATCATGCCGATCTTCTGGTTCCTGCTGAAGACGATGGTCCTGGTGTTCCTCTTCATCTGGATCCGGGCCACCCTGCCCAGGTTCCGATACGACCAGCTCATGCAGCTCGGGTGGAAGCGGCTGATCCCGGCCAGCATCGCCTGGCTGGTGCTGTTCGCCCTCGTTACCGCCTTCCGCCGATTCGGAGCGCCCTGGTCATGAGCATCCTTGGCGACACCTTCAAGCCGCTCGGCGGATTCTGGATCACGCTGCGCCAGATGTTCCGGCCGCGCGTAACCACCTCATATCCAAAGGTGAAGCGCGACAAGCCACAGCGCTTCCACGGCCGCCACGTGCTCAACCGGTACCCGGATGGCATGGAGAAGTGCGTCGGCTGCGAGCTCTGTGCCGGTGTCTGTCCGGCCCGCTGTATCTACGTGCGGGGCAAGGACAACCCGCCGGATGCGCCGGTTAGCCCCGGCGAGCGCTACGGGTTCATCTACGAGATCAACATGCTGCGCTGCATCTTCTGCGGCCTATGCGTCGAGGCCTGCCCGACCACCGCAATCACCATGACCAGCCTGTTCGAGCTGTCGGTGACCGAGCGCGACGACGCGATCTACACCCGGGCCGAACTGCTGATGGATGAAGAGGGCAATGTGCCGCATCCGCAGCCGCCGTCGAAGCTGATCGATCTCGACGAGTTGAGGATCGCCGACGGGTGGATGAGGGCCACCTCTCCGGGCGGACGAGCCGCCTACGAAGGCGCCGGTGGCTGGACCCCGACCGCAGGTGTCGGGTTGCGTCCGGCCGAGTACGGGCAGAACCTGCCGGCGGAACCGGACGATGAGGAGGACGACGCCTGATGGTCGAGTTCGTCCTCTTTGTGATCTTCGGGCTCGCTGCCCTATTCGGCGCGCTGACCATGGTGTGGGCCCGGAATCCGGTGTACTCGGCCCTCGGGCTGATGCTCACCATGTTCTCGATCGCGGTGTTCTACGTGTCGAATGCCGGTCACTTCATAGCGATGGTCCAGGTGATCATCTACGCCGGCGCGGTGATGACCCTGTTCCTGTTCGTGATCATGCTGATCGGCGTCGACAAGGCCGAGGACCGCACCGAGAGCCTCCCGCTGCAGCGGCCGCTGGCGCTCGGGTTGCTGGTGCTGTTCGGGGCCGGAGTGATCCTCGCCGGCCGTACTGCATGGACCACCGGCGGCGCAAGTTCGGGGGCCGAGATCAACGGCACCGTCGAGGTGATCGGGGACCAGGTGTTCAACCGCTGGCTGCTCCCGTTCGAGGTGACCGCACTGCTGCTGATCATCGCCGCCGCCGGGGCGATCGCCCTGGCGTACTTCAGGACCGGGGAGGCCGACGAATGACCGTCACCCCGGGCTGGTATATGGCCCTCGCCGCGGCGCTCTTCATCATCGGCGCTTCGGGCTTGCTGCTGCGCCGCAACGCGCTCGTCATGTTCATGTCGGTGGAGCTGATGCTCAACGCGGTGAACCTGACGTTCGTGTCTGCCGGTCGGGAGCTCAACGTCCTCGACGGCCAGGTCTCGGTGCTGTTCGTCATGGTGGTGGCGGCGGCCGAAGTGGTGGTCGGCCTGGCAATCATCGTGGCGGTCTTCCGACGGCGTGCCACCGCCTCGGTTGACGATCTCGCGGAGCTGAAGGGATAACGGGATGGATCGCGACATCATCGAGATCCTCGTCTCCCTGACGGTGCTCCTGCCGCTCGGCGGCACCGTGGTCTTGATGGCGTTCGGCAAGCGCATCGGCGAGCCTCTGGCCGGCTGGATCGGTACCGGCACCGTGGCGCTGGCCTTCGTTGGCGCTGCAGTTGCGGCCGTCGATTTCCTCGGCGGCACCGGACACGCCGAGACCATCCGGTGGTTCGAGTGGCTGCCGGCACTGGGTGTGGATGCGGAGCTGCTGTGGGATCCGCTCTCGGCCGTGATGACCATGGTGGTGACCGGCGTCGGCGCCCTCATTCACTTCTACTCCATCGGGTACATGCACGGGGATCCCCGGTTCGGGCGCTTCTTCACCTATATGAACCTGTTCATCACCTCGATGCTGATCCTGGTGCTGGCGAGCAACTTCGCGGTTCTCTTCGTCGGCTGGGAACTGGTCGGGCTCTCGTCGTACCTGCTGATCTCGTTCTGGTTCGAGAAGCCGTCGGCGGCCGCCGCCGGCAAGAAGGCGTTCGTCGTCAACCGGGTCGGCGACCTCGGCTTTCTAGTCGCCCTGATGGCGATCTTCGCAACTTTCGGCACGCTCGGGTTCGAGCAGGTGTTCGAAGGCGCTCATCACGAGCTCTCCACCGGGGCGGCAACGGCCATCACGCTGCTGCTGCTGGTCGGAGCCGCCGGCAAGTCGGCCCAATTGCCCCTGTACGTCTGGCTGCCGGACGCGATGGAAGGCCCGACCCCGGTGTCCGCCCTCATCCACGCCGCCACCATGGTGACCGCAGGCGTCTACATGGTCGCCCGCACCGGAGCCCTATTCGAGCTGGCACCCGTCTCCGGAGGTGTTGTTGCGACCGTTGGTGCGGCAACCGCCCTCTTCGCGGCCACGATCGCCCTCGGCCAGCGCGACATCAAGCGGGTGCTGGCGTATTCGACGATCAGCCAGCTCGGCTACATGTTCATGGCGGTCGGGGCAGCGTCCTACGTGGCGGGCATCTTCCACCTGATGACCCATGCCTTCTTCAAGGCGCTGCTCTTCCTCGGCGCCGGCTCGGTGATCCATGCGATGGCCGGCGAGCAGGACATGCGCAGGATGGGCGGGCTGCGCAAGGTGATGCCGATCACCTTTGCCACGATGGCCATTGCCTGGCTGGCGATCTCGGGGATCCCGCCGCTGTCCGGCTTCTGGTCGAAGGACGAGATCCTGGCGACCGTCTTCAACCGGGGCGGTGCCTGGTATGTGCTGTGGGGCGTCGGGATGCTCACCGCCCTGCTCACCGCGTTCTACATGAGCCGGATGATGTACCTCACCTTCTTCGGCAAGCCGCGCTGGGACGAGGGAGTCGAACCCCACGAATCACCTGCAGTGATGACCGGGGCGCTCATCGTGCTCGCCGCGCTGGCCACGGTCGGAGGTTTCGTCAACACGCCGTTCGCCCCGGGCTTCGAACACTTCCTCGAGCCGTCGTTCGAGCTGGTGCACCTGACTCATCTGCCCGAAGGGATCACCCCGTGGCTGCTGGCCGTCGGTTCCGTTGCCGCCGCCGTGGTCGGGATCGGGGCCGCCTCCGGCATCTGGCTGCGGGACATTGTTCCGGACGAGGAGGGCGCAGCCTGGAACCTGTGGCGGCAGGGGTACTACGTGGATGACGCCTACGCCCGGGTGTTCGTCGACGGCGGCGGAGCCGCCAGCCGGTTCATCGCAGCCTCCATCGACGTCAAGGTCGTCGACGGCGCCGTCAACGGCGTCGGCTGGGTGACCACCTGGGTGGCCGACCGGCTGCGGCCGCTGCAGACCGGCTTCGTCCGCAACTACGCATTGGCGATCCTGATCGGCACCGTGGCGCTGCTCGCCTGGTTCTTGTCGAGAGGCGGGTTGTGATGGACTTCCCGCTGCTCTCGACCATCGTGCTGTTGCCGGCGGCTGGTGCCCTGGTCGTGCTCATGCTGCCCAAGGCGCGGACCGAACTGGTGCTCCCGGTGGCGATCCTCATCAGCACGCTCACCCTCGGAGCCACCGGCTTCCTGCTGTGGGAGTTCGAATCGGGTGTCGCCGGGTTCCAGTTCGTCGAGCAGGTCCACTGGTACGAGGACTGGGGCGTCTCCTATCACGTCGGTGTCGACGGGATCTCGCTGCTGCTGGTGGTGCTGACCGCGTTCCTGTTCCCGATCTCGTTCCTGGCGTCGACCGCGATCACGGATCGGGTCCGCCAATACGCCGCAGCGATGCTCTTCCTCGAAGCCGGAATTCTCGGCGTTTTCGTGTCGCTGGACCTGCTGGTCTTCTTCGTGTTCTGGGAGGCGATGCTCGTCCCGATGTACCTCATCATCGGGATCTGGGGCGGCAAGCACCGGGTGTACGCCGCGATCAAGTTCTTCCTGTACACCGCGCTCGGCTCGGCTCTGATGTTTGCCGGAATCCTGGCGCTGGCGCTCCTCTCCTCCGATCAGCTCGGCCGACCGACCTTCGACTTCGTGGAACTGCTGGGAGTGGACCTGACCCGGACTGCACAGTTCTGGCTGTTCGCCGGCTTCGGGTTGTCGTTCGCGATCAAAGTGCCGATCTTCCCGTTCCACACCTGGCTGCCCGACGCTCACGTCGAGGCGCCGACGGCCGGTTCCGTGATCCTGGCCGGCGTGCTCCTGAAGATGGGCGCCTACGGCCTGGTCCGGTTCAATCTCACGCTGTTTCCCGAGGCTTCGGTCGACCTGGTGCCGGTGATGGCGGTGCTGGCGGTGATCGGCATCATCTATGGGGCGATCGTTGCCATCATGCAATCCGACATCAAGCGTCTCGTCGCGTATTCCTCGGTGAGCCACCTCGGCTTCGTCGTCCTCGGCATCTTCGCCCTGACCGCGCAGGGGGTGCAGGGCGGGGTCATCCAGATGGTGAACCACGGACTCACCACCGGTGCCCTCTTCCTCCTCGTCGGGATGATCTACGAGCGCCGCCACACACGGGAGATCTCCGAGTTCGGCGGCCTCGCCTCGGTGATGCCGGTCTATGCCGGAGCGTTCCTGTTCGTGGCGTTCGCCTCAATCGGCCTGCCCGGCCTGAACGGATTCGTCGGCGAGTTCCTGGTGCTGCTGGGCAGCTTCCTGTCGCTGCCGGTGTACGCCATCGTCGCCGGGCTCGGCATCGTCCTCGCTGCGGTCTACCTGCTGTGGGCGTATCAGCGGATGTTCACCGGACCGATCTCGGTACCGGCGAACAAGGAACTGTCCGACGTCTCGGCGCGTGAGATCTGGGTGCTGCTGCCGATGGTGGCGCTGATCCTGTTCCTCGGGCTCTACCCGAAGCCCGCCCTGGAGCGGATCGAGCCCTCGGTCCAGCAGATTCTGGACCGGATCGAAGCGACCACGGACTACGAGGTGCCCGATTACGGCACCGAAATCGAGCTGGCGGGCCTGGAGGACACGGAATGACCCGGAACCTCGACCTGCTTGCCGTCGCCCCGCTCATCGCCATGAGTCTTGGTGTGGTCGCGGTGCTGATGGCCGAGGTGACCCTCAAACTCGGGTCCCGGGCGTGGGCCTGGATCGCCGGACTCTCGGTGGCCGCGGCGACCGCCCTGACGGTGGTGCAGTGGGTGTCGCATCGCGGCCCGGACGCCGATACCTTCTTCTCCGGGATGATGGTCGTCGACGGGTTCTCGTCGTTTGCCGGGCTCGTCATCTTCCCCGTCACCGGTCTCGGTCTGATGGCCAGTTGGAAGTTGGCCGTTTCCCAGGGACGGCGCGGTGCGGAGTTCGTCACTCTGGTGCTGCTCGCCGGTGCCGGCGCTCACCTGATGGCGTCGTCGGGCAACCTGATCATGCTGTTCATCGGCCTCGAGGTGTTCTCGATCAGCCTGTACGTCCTGGCCGGATTCACCCGGGAGCGGGTGGATGCCGACGAGGCGGCGCTGAAGTACTTCCTCCTCGGCGCCTTCGCCTCTGCGGTCTTCCTCTACGGAGTGGCGCTGATCTTTGCCGCCACTGGGACCACGGACATCTACGGGGAGGGCGGCATCGCCGCCTACCTGGCGGGCACGGTGATCTTCCGTCCAGGCATCCTGCTTGCCGGGGTGGCGCTGCTGATCGTTGGTCTCGCCTTCAAGGTCTCGGCCGCTCCTTTCCATGTGTGGTCACCCGACGTGTATCAGGGTTCACCGACCGGTGTCACCGGATTCCTGGCTGCGTCCGCCAAGGTCGCCGGGTTTGCCGCAGTGGCCCGGGTGCTGGCGGATGCCCTCGGATCGCGGATCGACGACTGGGCTCCGGCGGTAGCCGTCCTTGCCGCGGTGTCCGTTGTGGTCGGCACGTTCGGTGCAATCGCACAACGCGACCTAAAGCGAATGCTGGCCTACTCGTCGGTGGCCCACGCCGGTTTCATCCTGACGGCTCTCGTGGCGGGTCATGACGGCATCGACGACATGTGGTTCTACGTCGCCACCTACGCGGTGCAGGCCATCGCAGCCTTCGCCATTGCAGGAGCGGTTTCGGGCGACGAGGCGGGGGCAGCGCCGTTCGATGACTTCGCCGGCCTCGGGAAGCGGTCACCGATGCTGGCCGGCACCCTGGCATTGATGATGCTGGCGATGGGTGGGATTCCGCTCACCGCCGGATTCGCCGGCAAAGCCGCCGTGTTCCGGGCCGCACTCGACGCCGACTACCTGTGGCTGGTGATCCTTGCGCTGGTCGCTGCGGTCGCCGGACTGTTCTTCTACCTGCGCATCGTCGTGATCATGTACATGCAGGATGCCGTGGGCGATGCTGTTCCGGCCGCCGGTTGGGGCGTGCGGGTGGCGCTGTTCATCGCCTCCGCCGTCACGATCGTGTTCGGCGTTGCGCCTTGGCCGTTGCTCGAGATGCTGCGAGAGGCATTGCCTCTCTAGCGACGGGTAACTGGTGCTCCGTCACACACCCTTTGGCGGGTTCACGCCGGCCAGGGACGCCCCCGGCTGTGTCCTCCGCCTCGACGCATCTACCGATGCGCCTTCGTTGTGCGTCCTTGCCGGATGACGCCCCCGACTCGGCCTGACCCTCGCCAAGGCTATGAGACAGAGCACTAGCTATGAGCGGCGAGCTACTACCTTTCGGCTCCGATGCCCGATTCCCGGTCCCCGAAGTCCGATCGGCGCGGTCGCTTCTTCTCGATCGCGGCTGTGGCCCTGATCGCGCTGCTTCCGATCGGCCATGTGCTCGCCAGCATCCGGACGTCGAGCCGCAACATCGTCGTTGAGTCCGACATCGTGCGAGAGGACCTTTACGCCCTCGGGGGGCGGACGATCATCGAGGGCACCATCGAGGGTGATCTGATCGTCGTCGGGGGAGAACTGACGATCACCGGAACCGTCGAGGGCGACGTAGTCGGGCTGGTCGGCGGTCCGGCGCGAATCACCGGAACGGTTGGAGGATCCGTGCTCCTGGCCGCGGTGTCACTGGAGGTCGACGGGGAGATCGGTGCCGACGTTGCCTCGCTCGCCGGTGATGCCACGGTGGGTGGAACGGTCGATCGAGATGTGCTGCTGTTCGCCGGCGAAGGGGTTGTGAACGCCACGGTCGGGCGCGACCTCAGGGCTCAGGTCTGGCGTTTGGTCGTTGCTGGGGACGTCGGCCGCAAGGTGGTGGCCCGGGTCGACGACATCGTGGTGCGCGACTCCGCCCGGGTCGGCGACGATATCTCCTTCAAAGCCAGCGATGTGGTCGACATCTCTGAGGTCGCCGAAATCGGGGGAGCCGTCGTGCAGCGCACCGTGATTACGCCGGTGTGGGCACAGGCGGTGAACCGGGCCGTCACCTGGCTCAGCCTGCTGGCGCTGCTGGTCTCCGGGACGCTGCTGTTCTGGCTGTTCCGGCGCACCGCTGCCCGGGCTCCCGACATCGTCGCCGAGCGGCCGTTGAGGGCTTCGCTGATCGGCCTTGCAGTACTGCTCGGGGCTCCGGTCCTCACCCTTCCACTGCTGTTGAGCCTGGTCGGCCTGCCGGTGGCCCTGCTGCTGCTGGTCGTCTGGGCCGTGGCACTCGTGCTCGGGCCGGCCCCGACGCTGGCGTGGGCGGGTCGTCACCTGCTGCGTTCACGCGGCGGCCTCCTTGCCGGGTTCGTGGTCGCCGCCCTGCTGTGGCGGGGTGCGATGTGGCTGCTGCCGGCGGTGGGCCTGCTGCTGTACCTGGCCGCCGTCGCCCCCGGCATCGGGTCGTTCGTGATGGCGGCACTCGAGGCTCGTCGTGAATCTGCGCCGCTGGGCGAGTCCGCGGCTTAGGTCAGAGATCGAAGATCAGAGATCAGAGATCCGTGCTTTCCGACTTCTGACTTCTGATTCTCTGACATCCGACCCCGACCGCACCGAGCCGTTCCGGATCTAATCTGATCACGTTGTCTCCAAGAAGGTCTGAGGTGGCCACCGAACTGCGCTACGGCATCATCGGCTCCGGGATGATGGGCCGCGAGCACATCATGAACCTGAACGCGATCGACGGCGCAGTGGTGACCGCGATTGCGGACACCAACGAGGAATCGCGCAACGAAGCCGTCGCCGTGACCGAAGGCGCCGAGCCCGCGGTGTTCACCGACTATCGGGAGCTGCTCGGGTCGGGCCTCGTCGACGCAGTGGTCGTTGCCACACCGAACTTCACCCACGTCGACGTGCTGCTGGACGTCATCGAGTCCGGCGTCCCGGTGCTCGTCGAAAAGCCTCTGTGCACCACCGTCGCCGACTGCAAGAAGGTTATGAATGCCGCCGAGGCGGCGGGGACGCTCGTCTGGGTCGGCCTGGAGTACCGATACATGCCCCCGATCGCCCGTCTCATCAGTGAGGTCGAAGGCGGCGCAGCCGGTCCTACCCGGATGGTCGCGATCCGGGAGCACCGGTTCCCGTTCCTGGTGAAGGTCGACGACTGGAATCGCTTCAACCGCAACACCGGAGGCACGCTCGTTGAGAAGTGCTGCCACTTCTTCGATCTCATGAACCTGATCGTGGGCACGCGGCCGCTTCGGGTGCTGGCATCGGGTGCCCAAGACGTCAATCACCTCGATGAGGTGTACGACGGGGAGACTCCGGACATCATCGACAACGCATTTGTCATCGTGGAATACGAAGGCGGAACGCGGGCTCTGCTCGACCTCAACATGTTCTGCGACATCTCGAAGTGGCAGGAGGAACTGTCCGTCGTCGGAGAGATCGGCAAGGTCGAAGCCTTCGTGCCCGGGACGTACCCGGTGCCCGCGGGCGGAATGGTTCGCATTGCCAACCGGGCCGCCGAGACCGTTGTCGACGAGTACGTGCATGACCCTCGCATCAAGTACGAAGGCTTCCACCACGGCTCCAGTTACCTTGAGCACCTCGACTTCGCCGAGGCGGTTCGAACCGGCAGTGGACCCGACGTATCGCTCTTCGACGGGATGCTGGCGGTCGCCGTCGGCGTCGCCGCGCACCGATCGATCGACGAGGGTCGCCCGGTCACGCTCGCCGAGGTCCTGGCCGAGTAGGCGCAGCCAACCAGGACTGCGAATCCCGGTTCTTCGGGACGTTCGTCATTGGTGTGTCCGGACGCGGACGGCGTAGTATGTGGCGGCTCGTGATATCACCCGTCGGCCAGGCGGGCCCTTTCGCGAGGAAGACAAGCCATCCGGGAGGAAAGGCTCAATGAAGCGAATCAAGTGGATCGTGCTGCTTGCAGCCTTTGCGCTCGTCGTAGCCGCCTGTGGCGACGACGACGACGCAGCAGATACGACTGCAGCCACGACCGCGACTACGGCCGCTCCGACGACTACCGCCGCACCTGCGGATCCCCTCGCTGGGACCCGGGTGACGGTGTTCGGTCCGGAGAGCTCCGACGAAGAGGCGGGCGCCATGCAGGACGCCCTCGACGTCTTCGCCGCAGAATCCGGCATCGAGATCGTCTACACCGGCGCTCGCGACTTCTCCGACCAGATCAACGCCCAGGCAGCCGGCGGCAACCCGCCGGACATTGCGGTCTTCCCGCAGCCGGGCAAGGTCGGCGACTTCGCCACGGAGGGATACATCCTTCCTGTGCCCGCCGATGTTGTTGCGGCCATCGACCCCCAGTGGGGGCCGGGCTGGATGGACTTCTACAACTTTGACGGCGTCCAGTACGGACTCCCGAACAAGTCGGACCTGAAGTCCATCGTCTGGTACAACGTCGGGATCTTCACCGGCGGCGGCTATGCCATCCCGCAGACGTGGGATGAGCTGCTGGCGCTCACCGACACGATGATCGCCGACGGCGTGACTCCGTGGTGCGTCGGTATCGAATCCGGCCCGGCAACGGGTTGGGCGTTCACCGACTGGATCGAAGACCTGATGCTCCGCATCAACGACGAGAACGTCTACGACCAGTGGGTCGCCGGCGACGTCCCGTTCAGCGACCCGCGGGTTGCCGACATCTTCGAGGCCGTGCTCGCACTGTGGAACACCGAGGGTGCCGTGTTCGCCGCCGGTGGCTCGATTGCAGCCACCCCGTTCGGTGACAACGGCCAGCCGCTGTTCGACGGCGACTGCGCCATGCACCGTCAGGCGTCGTTCTTCGCGGCGTTCATTCCTGAGGGCACCACCTACGGTCCCGACGGCGACATCAACACCTTCTACTTCCCGGCGCTCGACGACTCCCGCAGGCCGGTCCTCGTGGCCGGCACCGGTGTCTCGGCGTTCCGGGATGCACCTGAGGTGTGGGCGGTTATGGAGTACATCGCTTCCGGCGACTACGCCAACGTTCGCCAGGACGCTCAGATCGCCCGCAAGGGCGGCGGCGAGACCCTGTCCGGATTCATGAGCGCCAACCTCGGCGCCGACCTCTCCAAGTGGTTCGGCCTCGAGGCGGGCTTCATGGACATCCTGCTGACCGGTTCTCCTGCTCGGTACGACGGTTCCGACCTGATGCCGGCTGCAGTCGGCGCGGGGACGTTCTGGACCGAGTCCACGTCCTACGTCAACGGTGACAAGACGCTCGAAGAGGCACTCGACGCCATCGCGGCGTCCTGGCCGTAAGCCGAAATCGACACCGTATGAGTTGAAGGGGGCGCCCATCGGGCGCCCCCTTCGCATTGGGTCGGTGGCGGTGCGTTCGGCCGGGCGGGGCTCGGAGGCTGCTGGCTAGGATGAACACCCGGTTGGTCGACGCGCGGGAGGAACATGAACCTACTCATGAGCGCGGTGGTCGGACTCGTCATCGCCGTGATTGCGGGTGCGATTGTCCAGAGGTATGCAGACTTCCCCGACGAACGCAGGCTGCGTGAAGCGATCCTCATCGGACTTGGGATCGGGCTCGCAGTCTTTTTCGTTGTGTGGAGCAACGAGTCGGATGGCAGTTGGGCGAAGGTCCACGAGACGCTGAAGGCCATCGTGTATGCGGTGGGCGCCAGCGCACTGATCTTCGTCGGCGCCAACAAGCTGTTCGACCTGGCGCCGAATCGGTGGAACGTCTACACCACCGTGCTCGGTGCCGGTGGTGGGCTGCTGCTGTTCTCCCTGCTCTGGGGGAACCGGATCATCTTCAACGTGGAGACTCGCGGGTTCCTCCCGGAGTTTGTCGTCGGGTTCCTGGTCTGCGGGGCGGTCGGTGGTGCGGTCGGCTGGCTTCATGCGGCGACCGAGGATCGGATGACCCGGGTCGGAATCACGGCTGCGGGCATCGCCGGATTGGGTGTGCTCGGCGGTGTCCTGATGAACGAAGCCGTGACGGTCGACAAGGGTCGGGCCGGAATGTTCGAAGTTGGGCTCTTCCCCGACTTCGACATCCTGTGGCTGATCCTGTGGCCGGTCATCGGTGCTGCCGTCGGAGTCGGCCTGTGGTATCTGCGGGGCCAGAAAGGCGAGATGATTCGCCCGATCCTCACCTGGGGTGCGGTCGGCTGGCTGATCGGCGCCTTCTGGGCGTCGACTCACGGCACCAGCGCGGATGGAATTCCGCTCGGCGGATCGAAGGTGGAGGCGATCATCGCCGCCGCCGTCCTCGGTGCGTTGATCGGTGCCCGGGTCGGCCTGATCGCGATGCCTGAGGCGAAGGCCCGGGATGAGTTGGAGCGGAAGGCGAAGATCTGGGTCTTCCTTGCGCCGGCGCTGACGTTCATCACGCTGTCGCTGGTGATTCCGACCATCCGGACGATCTACCTGTCGTTCCTCGGCCCCCGAGGTGACGACTTCGTCGGTGGCGAGAACTACGGAGCGATCTTCAGCGACCCGACGATCTTCAAGGTTTCGGAATGGACCGAGATCTTCACGAGCCGGCTGTTCTGGGCGGGCCTGATCCTGCTCGTGATCGGCCTCGTCGTCGGCCGGGTGATGGGCCGCAGGACCGGGCACGCCTTCGAGTTCTCCGGAGGTTCGGGACCGCCGCTCGCGTTCGGCGTCTTCCTGCTGGCGTTCGGGATCTTCAGCGTGCTGCGGGGCACCATCTTCAACAACCTGTGGTGGGTCTTCACCGTGACGATCCTCGCCTCGGCGTTGGGTTTGGCGATTGCGGTGCTGGCGGACCGGGCCAAGTACGAGTCGCTGGCGAAATCGATCATCTTCTTGCCGATGGCGATCTCGTTCGTAGGCGCAGCGATCATCTGGCGTTTCATGTACATCGCCCGCCCCGAGACGAAGTCGCAAACCGGCGTCCTGAACTCGATGTGGGTCGGGCTCGGCCAGTTGAGCAACTCGGGCACTCCCCGCTACATCACGGTGGGGGTGTTACTGCTGTTGGTTGCAGGCCTCGGCTTCCTCGGCTATCGAGGCTGGAAGGCTGGGGCCAATGGCGTGACGGCAGGCTCGATCGTGACCGCTCTGCCGTTGCTGTTCCTCGTGTGGCGGTTCCTGAATCTCGGTGCGCCATTCGGATCGGGAATCGGAGGCTTTGCCGAGAACTCGAGCGGCGAGATCATCGCCGACACGATCCTGTTCCTGCAGGAAGCGCCGATGAACAACATCTGGCTGATGGTGGTGCTCATCTGGATCCAGACCGGGTTCACGATGGTCATCTTCTCCGCTGCGATCAAGGGCGTTCCGAACGACCTGATCGAGGCGGCCAAGGTGGACGGTGCTACGGAGTCGCAGACCTTCTGGCGGGTGATCATCCCGCAGATCGCCACGACGATCGGTGTGGTGGTTACCACTCTGATCGTGCTGGTCATGAAGGTCTTCGACATCGTGAAGGTCATGACCAACGGAAACTTCGACACGCAGGTCCTGGCCAATGAGATGTGGCAGCGGGCCTTCACCGAACTGAACCAGGGCCTCGGCTCCGCCGTGGCAGTGGTCCTCTTCGTGTCGGTGCTCCCGATCATGTACATCAACATTCGCCGGATGCAGAGGACTTAGCCATGACGACGACAGACACACACTTGGCTACGGCCGGTGAGCGGGCTGCCGCCGCCGGGCTGGGGATGCGGATCTACCGCTTCCTGAAGTCGGTACCCACCTGGGTCCTCTGGTTCATCGTGATCCTGTGGAGCATCCCGTCGATCGGCCTGCTGGTGAACTCGTTCCGGACCCGCGACGCTCAGCGCGAAGGCGGGTGGTGGACGGCATTCACCAGCGGCACCGAAGGCTGGACGATCGACAACTACGTCGACGTCCTCGGTGCCGAAGCCACGGGCGGTCTCTGGAACGGCCTGATGAACTCGTTCGCCATTGCGATCCCGGCGACGATCATCCCGATCGCGATCGCGGCGTTCGCCGCGTATGCGTTCGCCTGGATGGACTTCCGGGGACGAGAGTGGTTGTTCATCGGCACGGTGTCGCTCATGGCGATTCCGCTCCAGATGGCGCTGATTCCACTGCTGCTGGTGTTCTCCAGCGGTGCCGAAGTCACGATCCCGTGGGTCGATTACACGGTCCGGATGCTGCCGGACTTCAACCTTGCGGGGCAGACGACGGCGGTCTGGCTGACCCACACCGGTTTCGGTCTGCCGTTCGCCATCTTCCTGCTGCACAACTACATCTCGGGCCTGCCCAGAGACGTGTTCGAATCGGCGTTCATCGACGGCGCCAACCACTTCACGATCTTCTGGCGGCTGGTGGTGCCGCTGTCCGTGCCCGTGCTGGCAGCGTTCGCCATCTTCCAGTTCCTCTGGACCTGGAACGACTACCTGATCGCACTGACCATGATCGGAGGCAACCGGGAAGCACTCCCGGCGACGGTGGTGATCGCATCACTTGCCGGCGAGTTCGGTCTGCGGGAGCACCTGCTGACGGCCGGTGCCTTCGTCCAGGCGTTCGTGCCGATCGTCGTGTTCTTCGCTCTGCAGCGCTACTTCGTGCGCGGCATCCTGGCCGGATCGGTCAAGGGCTAGAACCCGAGCCGACCAACTGGAAGCGGGCGGCCCTCGGGCCGCCCGCTTCCAGTTCTGACTGAGGGGTGCTCACTGCGGTGGGAACACCACGACGTCGGTGATCTCGATGTCGACCCGGTCCCCGACTTCGATGCGCGGCAGCGGGCCGGAGCGGCTCAGCAACTGCTGGCCTCCTTCGTGGTGCAGCGTGATCAGTTGATCGTGCCCGTAGAACTCCCGGCCGACGACCAGTGCGTGTCCCGACGGATTGGGGACCAGACGAACCGCCTCGGGGCGGATCATCACCTCGACGTCGCCTCGAATGGCCGACGATGTCGGGAAGCGGCCGAACACAGTGTGCACTTCGGGTTGGGATCCGATGTGGCCGGGCAGAAACTCGGCCTCACCGAGAAACCGGGCCACCCAGGGGTCGGCGGGCTCGAGGTAGAGATCAGTGGGGGAGCCCTGCTGGATGATCCGCCCATCACGCATAACAGCGACTTCGTCGCTCATGGCGAGCGCCTCCTCCTGATCATGGGTGACGAAGAGTGCGGTTGCTCGGGCCTCCACCAGGATTGATCTCACCTCGCGCCGGACCCGGTCGCGTTGGGGCGCGTCCAGGTTGGAGAACGGTTCGTCGAGCAGGATCACATCGGGCTTCGGCGCCAGCGCCCGGGCGAGGGCGACCCGCTGCTGTTCGCCTCCGGAGAGCTCATGAGGCATGCGCCGACCCGCCTTCGGCAGGCCCACCATCTCGAGCACCTCGAGGACCCGCGCCTCACGGTCTCCGTTCCTCTTGAGCCCGTAGCCGACGTTGCCGGCGACATCGAGATGGGGGAACAGGGCGTAATGCTGAAAGACCATGCCGACCTTGCGGCGTTCCGGGGGCACGTTCAGACCCGGGCCCGCGACCGGCTCTCCGCCGATCTCGATGGTTCCTTCGTCGGGTGCTTCGAACCCGGCGATCATCCGCAGAGCGGTGGTCTTGCCGGAACCCGACGGTCCGAGGACCGAGACCACCGAGCCGGCGGCGGCAGTCAGGTCGAAGCCGGCAACGGCCTCGACGGCGCCGAAGCGGCGGGTCAGCGCCCGGCAGCGGATGGCGGGTTCAGCGATCATCACGTGTGGCGAGAAGGTACATGGGAATAGCGGATACTGCGACGAGGAAGAGTGCGGAGGCGGCGGCGGGCGCGTACAGCAGATCGTTGCTCGACGACCAGATGTCGATCGCCAGAGTGTCGAAGCCGGTCGGCCGCAGCAGCAGTGTCGCCGGGAGTTCCTTCATCGTGGTCAGGAACACCAACAAGCCGCCGGCCAGCACGCCGTTGCGAATCAGAGGCAGGGTGATCGCCAGTGTGGTGGCGGACCGGCTCTTCCCGAGGCTTCGCGACGCATCTTCGATCACAGGATCGATCTGCAGCATTGCGGCTCGAGCCGGACCCAGGGCCTGAGCGAAGAAGACGGCTGCATACACCAGCACGAGGAGGGTGAGGCTCTGATAAAGGCCGCCGAGGTAGCGGGAGGCAAGCAGCACCGCGCCGAGTGCCACGGCGATGTGGGGGAGGGAGAACACGACATAGGCCACACGCTCCAGCCAGCCGGTGGCACGGGTGCGGTGCCGGGTCACCAGGATTGCCACCGGGACCGCCGCGGCCATTGCGATCACGGCCGCCAGCGCCGATCCGGCCACCGAACCTGCCGCCGAGCCCCAGTCGAGCGTCGCCGCCGCCGTTCCCGAGCCGCCGCGCAGGATCCATCCGACCAGAGTCGCAATCGGCCCGATGAATGCGAGCAGCACGAGCAGAGCCAGAGCCACCAGTGCCAGACGCTGATTCCGCCTCGTGAGCTGAAGGGGACGAACCCGGCCCGCTACCGAGCGCCCGTGGTACCCGGCGCGGCCCCGGCTGCGTTGATCGATCCCGAGGATCACCAGGGCGATGACAACTAGGAGCAGCGCGAGGACCGCGGCGGGGGTGCGGTCGAGACGCCCGGCGTACTGGGCGTAGACCAGGCGGGTGAACGCATCGAAACGCATGAGCGAGACGGCGCCGAAGTCCGACAGGGTGTAGAGGGCCGCCAGCAACGCTCCGGCTCCGGCGGCCGGTCGCAACTGCGGCAAGACCACCGTACGGAACACCCGGCCCGGTCCGGCTCCGAGGCCCCGCGCTGCCTCCTCGTGAGCCGGATCCAACTGCCGCAGGGCGGCTGCCGCCGCCAGGTACACGAAGGGGTAGGTGGAGATGGTGAGTGCGAACCACGCTCCGACGAAGCCGCTCAGGACGGGGAATCGCACACCGGTGATATCGGCGAGCAGCCCCGACGGCCCCCATGCCGCGATCAGTCCGAGAGCGATCACGTAGGAAGGAACAACGAGCGGGAGGGCGATCAGCACCCGCCACCAGGTCCTTCCGGGCATGTCGGTGCGCTCCGTGACCCAGGCCGCGGCAATGCCGATGGCCGATGCGCTGAGGGTCACGGCGCCGACGAGGAGCACGGTGTTGAGTGCCAACACCGCGGTGCGGCCGGACGCCAGGATGCTGATCGTCTGCCTGCCGGCCCCGAACACGCGGGCGGTGAGCGCGCCGAACGGCACCACTGCGGGAGCCAGCACCGCCGCCGCGACTGCCCAGAGGAGCCAGGTGCTCCGCTGCACCCGCGCCCCATGTACCGCCGGTGCGGCGGTGCGTTCGGTCACAGCAGTCCGGCCTCGGCAACCAGGTCGGTGGCGCGGTCGAGTGCCTCGGCCAATAGGGACAGGTCGAGATCCGGCGGCCGCAGTTCCGCCAGGGTGGGCAGCAGCGGGTTCGGATCGATGCCGGCGACTAGCGGGTACTCGAAGGTCTTGCCGGCGAAGTACGCCTGGCTGTCCGGATCCAGCAGGAACTCGATGAAGGCGGTCGCATCTTCGCGGCGATCGGTGCTGTCCAGAATCCCTGCTCCTGCAGGCATCACCAGCGCCCCGGCCCCTCCGCTGAGGAAGTGGTGGGCGGCAGCCGAGTCACCCTGCTCTGCGATCAGCCGGAGCAGGTAGTAGTGGTTGACCAGTCCGGCTTCGATCTCACCGGCATCCACCGCAGCGACGATCACCGAGTTCTTCGGATAGAGGCCCGGCCGGTTGGCCGCGATCGACTCAAGCCAGTCGGTGGTGGCCGCCTCGCCGTCGAGGACGATCATCGCCGCGACGAATGCAAGGAACGACCCGTTGGTGGGGGCGACCGCGAGCCGGCCCTCCCACTGTGCACCTCCGAACCCGGTCACATCGCTGGGAAGGTCGGCGGGATCAACCGTGCGCGTGTCGTACACGACCGCCCGGGACCGGCCGGAGGTGCCGACCCACCGGCCGGCGGTGTCCGAGAACCCGCCGGGAACCCTCGCCAGCAGCTCGGCGGGCAATTCGGAGAACAGGCCGGCGAGGGCGACCGACCCCAGGGAAGCCGGATCCTGCGCGAAGAAGACGTCGGCGGGCGACCCGCCGCCCTCCTGGAGCAGTGTGGCGGCGAGGTCGACCGAATCCGCGTACCGGACCTCGACCTCGATGCCGGTGTCCGCCTCGAACTGCTCGATCAGCGGGGCGACGAGGCTTTCGCTGCGCCCGGAGTAGATCGTGAGTTCCGGGTCATCACCGCTGCAGGCGGTGCCGACCAGCAGGAGGATGACGAGGAGAAGCAGGAGACGGCGCACGAGAACCCTTCGGAGGGGAGAAATAACACTACGAGAATAGTGTAAATGGGTCTGGTCTGGTCCGGAACCTCGGCGGAGCTCGCGGTCCGCTGCCGACCGCATCGCGAAGAGGAGCATCCCGGCACCTGTGACTGTTCAACCGATCAGCAGCGGGATCCGCAGTTCCTCGGGTGTGAGCCCCCCGTGCTGGCCGATGAGGCGGTCGTCGCTGAATCGGTGTAGCAGGCTGTGGCCCGGATCGGCAAGGAGGACGCCATCGGGGGCACGCTCCTCGAAGCCCGGGTGGTGAGGGCCGGGTCCCCACCATGACTCCATCTCCTCGCGGGGAATCCATGTCGCCGGTGCCTCCTCGGCGACGGTCGCTCCGTCGCCGTGGACGAACATCACCCGCGGATCCCCGGAGAACGTCCGTCCGGTGTGCAGCGGCTTCGGAATCCGGTATCGGCGCTCCGGGGGGATGTCGATGTGACCGTGATCCGCCGTGCCGACGACGACGGCCCGGCTCCGCAGTGTGGTTACCAGCCGGTGCCAGATCCCTCCGGCGATCCGCAGCGCCTCGACGTAGCCGTCCGACTGCTGACCGGCGACGTGGGCTGCAAAATCCACATGAGGGACGTACAGCAGGATCAGGCGGCCGGGGACGGCAGCGAGTTGGGCGGCGGCATCCGCCGCTTCTCCCTCGTCATGCCAGGGTTCCCACCGGCAGCCCCGGTACAGCGCCTGGGTGAGCGGGGTGTGCTCGAAGTTGAACGGCTGCACCACGATCGGCTCCAAGCCGGCGGCTGCAATCCGCTCCCACGTGTTCGGTGCGGGGAGAAATGCCGGGTAGTCGTAGGGGATCGGTTCACCCCACAGGGTGATCCATTTGATCGTGTTGACGACCTGACGGACTCCGGGCACCCAGAGCTGATACCCGAGCAGGCCATGGCTCGCAGGCGAGGTTGCGGTTGCGATGGTGGCGAGGCTGACGGTGGTCGTCGTCGGGAAGGGAGCGTCGATGGCCCCTGCCCGGCTCGATACCAGCAGCTCTGCGGCCGGATGGGCGAGTTGGTGGTCGCCGAGCCCGTCGAAGAGCACCAGGACGTATGACGGCGCCTCTGGAATCAGGGACGACAGCTCGGGATGGAGGCCGGGGGAGGGGGCGGCTCCGGTGAGACGGTGCTCGAGTTCGGCGACGAGGTTGACCAGGCTGCCGCCGGAGTAATCGGGAGCGCGCATGAGGGCACGGTAGTGGCCCGAGGCAGGCGCCTTCGATGCCGGAGATTTGTCGGTTCTCAGTTCTCAAAACCTGCCTGGACCGACAACTGACGACTGACGACTGACAACAGGCTGCCTGACGTTCAGAGCCTCCCGCTCCACCTCCTATAATTCCGCCCGATTCGTCAAGCGCTGGGACGGACGTGGCCGGGTTCTTTGAGGACTACATCACCGTTGCGGTTTTCGCCTTTTTCGGGCTTGCGCTGGTAGCGGTCGCGGTGGCTGTCGCAGCACTCCTGCGGCCCAAGAATCCCACTCCCAACAAGCGCCAGAGCTATGAATGCGGCATCGATCCGGTAGGCGGCGGCTGGAGCCAGACCCACATCCGCTACTACATCTTTGCGCTGCTCTTCCTGATCTTCGACGTCGAAGCGGCGTTCATCTTCCCGTGGGCGATCCAGCTCGAGTCCCTCGGCGTATTCGCGCTGGTGGAGATGGTGATCTTCATCGTCATCCTGCTGGCCGGCCTCATCTACGCGATCCGCAAGGGAGTACTTCGGTGGGAGTCCTAGATCGCTTCGACATGCCGAAGCCGGTCTCGTGGCTCCTCAACTGGGCCCGGGCCTACTCGCTCTACGTGTTCCAGTTCGGACTGGCCTGCTGCGCCATCGAGATGATGGCCGCCGCCGGTCCGCGCTACGACTTCATGCGGTTCGGGATAATCCCGCTGCCGGCGTCTCCCCGGCAGTCCGATCTGATGGTCGTGGCCGGCACCGTCACCGACAAGATGGCCCCGGCGGTGCGCAAGCTCTACGACCAGATGCCGGACCCCAAGTACGTCATCTCGATGGGGTCCTGTGCCAACTGCGGCGGGCCGTACTGGGACTCCTATTCGGTGACCAAAGGTGTCGACCAGCTCATCCCCGTCGACGTCTACGTCCCCGGCTGCCCGCCCCGGCCCGAGGCGCTGATGGAGGGGATCGTGCTCCTCCAGCGGAAGATCCGTGACGAGGACATCAGGGAGAAGTGGAGCCAGCGTGACCGACAGCCCGTCTGAGTCCGCCGCTCCTTCTCCCGCCTCCGACATGGCCGAGCGGTTCGCCGCATTGGTCGGGTCGGACACGTGGTCTGCCGAACACGGCACCGCGATCGTCACCGTCGACCCCGACGCCTGGGTCGAGGCCCATCGGGCGGTCGCCGAACAGCTTCCGTTCTACTCCTTCCTTTCCGCCGTGGATTGGGCGGCCGAAGTCGCAGTCGGAGAGTCGGCGGCCGACGAGGACGTGGAGGAGCGCTACCAGGTGATCAGCCGGATGTCGGCGGTGGACGGCCCCGATGCCCTCATCCTGTCGACTTCGATTCCCAAGGACGACCCGGCACTGCCGAGCATCACCGGCGTGTACGGGGGAGCCGACTGGCACGAACGTGAAGCCGCCGAGATGTACGGGATCCGCTTCGACGGCCACCCGAACCCGGTGAACCTCTACCTGCCGGACGGATTCGAAGGCCATCCGATGCGCAAGAGCTACCAGCTGATGAGCCGCGAAGTGAAGCCGTGGCCCGGAGCGGTGGACGTCGAAGCGCTTCCCTCGACCGAAAACCCCGAGGCATAGCGATGATGGACGCAGACGCCCACCTCGTCGCCATGCATCACTCCGAGGCGCAGGTCGCCGTGGAGTTGCAGACGCCCGAGATGACCCTGAACATCGGGCCGCAGCACCCATCGACCCACGGGGTGCTGCGACTGGTCGCCCGGGTCGACGGCGAGCGCCTCGAGGAGATCGAACCGGTCGTCGGCTACATGCACCGGGGCTACGAGAAGCTGTCCGAGGTTCGGACCTACGCCCAGATCGTTGCGCTGATCAACCGTATCGACTGGACCGCCGGCTACGCCAACGAGATCCCGTTTGTAGTGGCCGCCGAGCGCCTGATGGGCATCGAGGTCCCCGAGCGGGCCCAGTACATCCGACTGATCCTCACGGAGATGGCGCGGGTGTCGGCACACCTGCTGTTCCTCTCCTCGTACCCACTGGAGCTCGGAGCGACCACCCCGCTGATGTATGCCCTCCGGGAGCGGGAGCGGGTCCTGGACCTGATCGAGGGTGTCACCGGTGGACGCTTCCATCCGAACTTCAACCGGATCGGCGGGGTCAAGCCGGCAGCCGGTGGCGGTTCCAATCAGAAGAAGGTCTCCCAGGACCTCCCCAAGGGGTTCCTCGACGAGACCCGGGCTGCCATGCAGAAGGTGTTCGACGTCTGCGACGAGGTCTCGACGCTGATCGAGGGCAATGAGATCTTCCTGGAGCGGACCCGCAACGTCGGCATCCTTCCTGCTGATATCGCCATTGCCTTCGGCGTCTCCGGACCCAATCTGCGGGGCTCCGGCGTGCAGTTCGACCTTCGCAAGGTCGAGGACTACCTGCCCTACGACCGGTTCGAGTTCGACATCCCGGTGGGGGAGCAGGGCGATTGCTTCGACCGGTTCAAGGTGCGCCTCGAGGAGACCCGCTGGGCCGCCCGGATCGTGCAGCAGGCGATTGAGGGTATTCCGTCGGGCCCGCTGCAGGCCAAGGTTCCCCGGGTCATCAAGGTTCCCAGGGGAGCTACCTACGTGCGCGCCGAGAACCCGAAGGGGGAGATGGGCTATTACGTGGTGTCGGAGGGCGGCCGGATCCCTTACCGCGTGAAGATCCGCTCGGCCTCGTTCTCCAACATTTCGGTGATGCCCTGGCTTCTCAAGGGTGTGATCATCCCCGACATGCTGGCGATCATGGGCAGTCTCGACTTCGTGCTGGGGGATGTGGACCGATGAGTGCACTCCTCGACAACTTCTGGATCCTCCTGGTCCTCAAGGTGATTGCCATCGCGGTGGTCGTTCCCGGCCTTTCGCTGGTGGTCATCTATGCCGAGCTGAAGATCGGCGCCCACATGCAGAACCGGATCGGCCCCTACTTCGCCGGTGGCCGCTGGGGATGGGCACAGCCGCTGGCCGACGCGGTGAAGTTCCTCCAGAAGGAGGACACGATCCCCGACGAGGCGGACCGGGCCGTCTTCAAGGCGGCCCCGATGGTCTCGCTCATGGCCACCTTCGCCGTGTTCGTCATCGTGCCCTTCTCGCCGGCCCTGATCGTCCGCGATCTGGACCTCGGCATCTTCTACGCCCTCGCCGCCTCGTCATTCGGCACCCTCGGCGTGCTGATGGCCGGGTGGGCATCGGCGAACAAGTACTCGCTGATGGGCGGCCTTCGGGCTGCAGCCCAGCTCATCGCCTATGAACTCCCGCTCGTGCTGGCGGTGGTCGGGGTGGTCATCCAGGCCGGCACGATGTCGATGGTGGGCATCGTCGAAGCCCAGGCCGAACCCTGGTTCCACATCGGCGACGCCGGAATCCGGGTGCCGTATCTCCTTCAGGGGCAGATAATCGGCTTTGCGATCTTCATGACGGCGGCGCTGGCCGAACTGTCCCGGATCCCCTTCGATCTGCCGCTCGCCGAGTCGGAGCTCACCATGGGGTTCGTCACCGAGTACTCCGGCATGCGCTTCACGATGTTCTTCCTCGCCGAGTACGCCGGGCTGATCTCGATGTCGGCGATCGCGGCGACGCTGTTCCTCGGCGGGTACTACGTTCCGGGCTTCGACTCCGACATCTTCGGTCCGGTCGTCCTACTGGGGAAGACCGCCGTCCTGGTGTTCCTCATCATCTGGTTCCGCTGGACCTGGCCGAGGGTCCGTGAGGATCAGCTCCAGTCGTTCGCCTGGAGGTGGCTGGTCCCGCTGGCGCTCGCCAACATCGCAGTGACCGCAGTGTTGAAGGTGGCGTTCTGATGGCCGATCGAGCGATTCCCGGTCGCGGTCTCCTCAAGGGCATGTGGCTGACGCTGCGGACCCTCTTCCGCAGGCCGCCGACGGTGATGTATCCGCTCGAGAAGGAGATCCCGGTTCCCCGGGCCCGCGGTGTCATCGCCCTCGATATCGCGGCGTGCACCGTATGCATGCTGTGCTCCCGGGAATGCCCCGATTGGTGCATCTACATAGAGGGCCACAAGGAGGAGCAGCCGCCCTCCAAGCCCGGCGGCCGGGTGCGCAGCCGTGCAGTGCTGGATCGTTTCGACATCGACTACGCGCTCTGCATGTACTGCGGCATCTGCGTTGAGGTCTGCCCCTTCGATGCCCTCTTCTGGTCGCCGGAGTACGAATACAGCGAACTCGAGATCTCCAACATGCTCCATCCCAAGGAGCGGCTCACCGACTGGCTGGAGACGGTCCCCGAACCCCCGGCACTGGAGTCATGACATGAACTTCGGTGACTGGATCTCCCAATCCGAGAACATCGTGTTCCTTGTGATCGCGATCGTCATGGCCGTGGCGTCCGTGTGGGTCGTCACCACCCGCAATGTGGTGCACGCTGCTCTGATGCTGGTGGTCGCCCTCGGCGGGTCGGCCGCGCTTTTCCTGATGCTCGGAGCCGAGTTCATTGCCTGGACAGTCGTGCTGGTCTACATCGGGGCGGTCGTGATCCTGTTCCTGTTCGGCATCATGATCACCAGGGCTCCGATCGGGCGCGACAGTGCTCAGCTCGATCACTCCCGGCGCTGGCCCGCCGCCCTGGTCGCCCTGATCACGTTCGTGACGATCGCCTGGTCCACCACGGCGTTCTTCAAGGATGAGCAGATCGGCGATGGTGTGCAGCGTGCTGCCGACCTCGGCGAGGATCTCTTCAACCGCTTCGTGGTTCCGTTCGAAGCGGTGTCGTTCGTCCTGCTGGCCGCACTGATCGGTGCGATCGTGCTGGCCCGCAAGGACCCCGATCCGGAGGACGAGGAATGATCATCAACCAGTTCCTCATCCTCGGCGCACTGCTGTTCTCCGTCGGCATCTACGGCGTCCTGGTTCGCCGCAACGCCATCCTCGTGCTGCTTTCGGTGGAGCTGATGCTGGCCGCAGTAAACATCAATCTTGTGGCGTTCGGCTCCTACGTCTCGGACAAGTTCGCCTCCGGCCACGTGTTTGCACTGTTCGTGATCGCGATCGCCGCCGCCGAGGTGGGCATCGGTCTGGCGATCGTCGTGCTGATCTTCCGGAATCGTGCCTCGGCCAACGTCGACGAACTCGATTTGATGAAGTGGTGAGCCGATGAACCAGTTGTTCCTCGCCGCCGAAGACGCAGCCCACGGGGCTGAGGTCGTCACGCATCCCGACGGTTTCGCCGGGCTGCTCGCCGGCGGTGCTTGGCTGATTCCGGTGGTCCCACTCGCCGCAATGGTGCTGATCGTGCTGTTCGGCAAGCGGTTCCCCTTCAAGGGCTGGGAGCTGGCGGTCGGCGCCATGGGGTTCGTAGCGGTCTACGCCATCACCCTGCTGTTCCTGCACTGGCAGGAGCCCATGGCCTACGAGGGACATGTCGAGCTGGCTCGGATCGGCGTGCTTCCCAACACCGGCGATCTGGTCGTCGAGTGGGGATGGGTCGTCGACGGTCTCTCGATCATGATGTACGCGGTCGTCGGCGTCGTCGGCACCTTTGTGTTCACCTATGCCAAGGGGTACATGGAGGGCGACGTCCGGTTCACCTGGTTCTTCGCCTCGTTCTCGCTGTTCGCCGGCGGCATGCTGGTGCTCGTCTCTTCGGCCAACCTCATCCAGCTCATTGTCGGGTGGGAGATGGTCGGCGTCGCCTCCTACCTGCTCATCGGGCATTGGTGGGAGGACCACGCCAACAACGCGGCCGCGATCAAGGCGTTCATCACCAACAAGCTCGCCGACATCGGGCTGTTCGTCGGCGTGATCATCGCCGGGATCACCGTCGGGTCCTTCCGGATCTCCGACGTGCTCCACGCCGTCGAGGAGAGCAACAGCGCCCTGGTCGATGTCGGGTTCTGGGTGGGCCTGGCGCTGTTCATCGGCGCCATGGGCAAGAGCGCCCAGATGCCCTTCCATGTGTGGCTGCCCGACGCCATGGCCGGTCCGACGCCGGTGTCGTCGCTGATGCACGCCGCCACCATGGTCACCGCCGGCGTATACCTGGTCGGCCGCATGTTCCCGATCTACTTCGGTGAGCACGCCATTGCCGGCGACGTGCGACCGATCATCATCATCGTCGGTGCCGCCACCCTGTTCCTCACCGGGCTGATCGCTCTGGTGCAGGACGACATTAAGAAGGTGCTGGCGTACTCCACTCTGAGCCAGCTCGGCTACATGATGGCCGCCATGGGCGCCGGGGCCTACACCGCTGGGTTGTTCCACCTGTTCACCCATGCCATGTTCAAGGGCCTGCTGTTCCTGGCTGCAGGCTCGGTGATCCACGGGGTCCACTCCAACAACATGAGCGACATGGGAGGGCTGCGGAAGTTCATGCCCTGGACGTACCGCACGTTCGTGATCGGATCGCTGGCGTTGGCCGGGATCTTCCCGCTGGCCGGTTTCTGGTCGAAGGACGAGATCCTGGCCTCCATCTCATATGACGCCGGCCACGGCGGCGGCACCGTGGCCTCGGTCGTCCTGTGGGTTGCGATTGCCGGTGCGTTCATCACCGCCTTCTATATGGCCCGGGCGGTCTGGCTCACATTCTTCGGGGAATACAAGGGCGACGGCCACCCCCACGAGTCACCGAAGAGCATGACCTACCCGCTCATCGGGTTGGCGTTCCTGTCGGTCACCGTTGGGTTCCTCAACATCCCGGGCGTTTGGACTCCATTCACTGATTGGCTCGCCGGCCGGCTCAACGTGATCGGCGACCACCACGCCGATGGGCTCAATTGGGGGCTCGCCGCCATCGGCACCCTGGTCGCCCTGGCCGGCATCGCCGCCGGCACCGCGCTGTTCCGCAAGGACAAGGCCACGCAGCGGGAACGTGATCGCTTCCGGATTCCGGGTCTCTACCCGGTGCTCGAGCAGAAGTACTACTTCGACCATGTGTACATGCACGGGCTCATCTACCCGATCCGGGGCCCGATCGCCCGGGCGGTCAACTGGTCGAACCAGTACATCTTTGACGGCATCGTCAACCTCATGGCTGGCGTCGCCAAGGGACTGTCGCGCATCGTCTACGGCGGGATGGATCAGCGGGGCATCGACCTCGCCATCAACGCCGCGGCGGGTGCGACCGGAGAGGCGGGCCGCCTGGTCCGCTTCGCACAGACCGGCAAGGTGCAGCAGTACGCCGGGGCGTTGTTCGCCGGCGCGGTGCTGCTCGTCGTCGGATTCGTGATCTTCAGCTAGCAGGAGGACGAGGGACATGCATTTCGAAGACGGCTGGGGCTTGAGCCTCATCGTGTTCTTGCCTCTCTTAGGGGCATTCACGGTGTTGGCGATCCCCAAGAAGCACGAATCCGTCATCAAGGTCACCTCGCTGCTCTTTGCTCTGGCCTCTCTGGGCGTTTCCCTCGGCGCCCTTGCGGCCTTCGACTTCGATGCAGCGGCGACCAAGCAGCTCGGCACCGATCTCTCCTGGATTCCGGCGATCGGCTCCAACTACCACATCGGGATCGATGGGATCAGCCTGCCGTTGGTGGTGCTGTCCACCTTCATCACGGTGCTGGCGATCATCTACTCGTGGAACCACTGGCCGGAACCGCACAACCCGAAGGCGTTCCTGGTGCTGATGCTGGTGCTGGCCACCGGCATGGCCGGCACGTTCGTCGCTCTTGACCTGGTGCTGTTCTTCATCTTCTTCGAGCTGGTCCTGCTCCCGATGTACTTCATGATCGGGATCTGGGGCGATCGCAAGGAGATGACCGTTCCCGGCTTCGGCTGGAAGGTCGAGACCCGGCTCTACGCCGCGATCAAGTTCTTCCTGTTCACGCTGTTCGGCTCGGCGTTCATGCTGCTCGGCTTCCTGGCGCTGTACTTCAAGTCGGGTGACGTGCTCGGGGAGCGGACCTTCGACATGGTCAAGCTCTCGGAGATCGGCGCCGCCGGGGCCTTTACCGGGAGCTTCGGATTCCTGGTGTTCTTCGCCCTCTTCCTCGGGTTCGCCGTCAAGGTTCCGATGTGGCCACTGCATACCTGGCTGCCCGACGCCCACACTGCGGCACCGACCGTGGGCTCGGTGCTGCTGGCGGCGATCCTCCTGAAGCTCGGTTCCTACGGCTTCATCCGGATCAGCATCCCGATCCTTCCGCAGCAGGCGGAGCAGTGGGCGCCCTACATCGCCATCCTGGCGGTGATCGCGATCATCTACGGGTCACTCGCCTGTCTCGCCCAAACCGACATGAAGCGGCTAATCGCCTTCTCATCGGTCGGCCATATGGGCTTCGTCATGCTCGGGATCGCCACGCTGACCGACATCGGCATCAACGCCGCGGTCATCGGGATGGTGGGCCACGGCGTGATCACCGGCTTGTTGTTCTTCCTGGCCGGATCGATGCAGCACCGCTACCACACACGGGAAATGGCCCGCCTCGGGGGCAACCAGAAGATCATGCCGATCCTCGGCGGGATCCTCGGGTTCACTGCCATGGCGTCGCTGGGCCTGCCCGGCCTGGCCGGATTCTGGGGTGAGTTCATGGCCTTGCTCGGCTCCTACAACCCCTTACCCGGTCTCGATCTCGGGGTGTTCCGCACCGCCATGGTGATCGGTGCAATCGGCACCGTGCTCACCGCCGGGTACCTGCTGTGGATGTTGCAGCGGGTCAACCTCGGTGAGGTCCCGGCCGAGTGGGAGGGCAAACACTTCCACGATGCCGACCGCTACGAGCTGGCCGCCTGGGTGCCGCTGGTGCTCGCCATTCTGGCCATCGGAGTGTTCCCCAGGATCGTGTTCGGTGCCACCGACGACGCCGTTGTGAACCTCATCAAGACTGCCTTCGGAGGCTGATCGAGTGCCGACGTTCGACTACCACGCCCTGCTTCCCGAGTTCATCCTCGGGACGACGGTGCTGGCCATGCTGGCGGTGGACCTGATCGTGCCGCGTCACCAGCGCTGGCTGGTCGGAGTGACGGGGTTGGTGGGGCTGGTGGCTTCGGCCTTCCCGCTGCTGACGCTGGCAGCCTGTGAGGAGCTCTTCGAATGTGAGGCCGGCACCCGCTCGATGTTCGGTGGGTCGTATGTGGTCGACGACTTCGCCCTGGTACTGAAGGCCTTGTTCATCGTCACCGGCGTGATCAGCGTGCTGCTCTCCGTCGGGTATATCGAGAGCGACCGCTACTACCAGGGCGAGTTCTACTACCTGATGGTGTCGTCGGTGCTCGGTGCCGTGGTGATGGCCTCATCGCGCGACCTGCTCGTCATGTTCATCGGTCTCGAACTGGTGTCGGCCCCGGCGTTCTTGTTGGCCGGCTGGCGCAAGGGCGACCTGCGCTCCAACGAGGCCGCCCTCAAGTTCTTCCTCATTGGAGTGCTGTCGGCGGCGGTGCTGCTGTTCGGGATGTCACTGGTATACGGCACCACCGGTGCCATCACCTTCGAACAGATCCGGGCCCAGGCGGGGATCCTCGACCTCGGGGGAGAACCAGTCTTCATCCTCGGTGTGATCTTCATCCTGGTCGGATTCGGCTTCAAGATTGCTGCGGTGCCCTTCCACTTCTGGGCACCCGACACCTACCAGGGGGCCCCGACACCGGTGGCCGCCTACCTGTCCGTTGGGTCGAAGACGGCGGGTTTTGTCGGGCTGCTCACGGTCTGCTACCTCGCTTTCTCGGAGGTACGGGATCTGTGGGGCCCGGTGCTGTGGATCCTGGCGGCTCTGTCGATGACGATCGGCAATCTGAGCGCATTGCGTCAGACCAACATCGTCCGGCTGCTCGGGTACTCGTCGGTCGCACAGGCCGGGTTCGTCCTGGTGCCGTTTGCGATGGCTGCCACCCTCGATGGTCCCGGCCTCGACGATGCCTTCTTCGCATCGGTGACCTACCTGCTGGTCTACGCCTTCATGAACCTGGGAGCCTTCGGAGTAGTGATCGCCGGAGCCGCCAAGACGGGCAGCGGGGAGATCGAGGACTGGGCCGGCCTCAACCGCTACGCCCCTCAGGTCGCGGTGTTCGGTGCGCTGTTCTTCTTCTCCCTCGCCGGGATACCGCCGCTGGCCGGTTGGTTTGCCAAGTTCGTCATGTTCAAGGCGGTCATGGGTGCCCTCGACAGCGGGTGGGGTATCGCGCTGGCGATCATCGCCGCGATTAACGCCGTCATTGCGCTCTACTACTACGCCCGGGTCGTCAAGACCATGTACATGGATCCGGTCCCGGAGACTGCGCCGATCGAGACGTCGGGCTCCGAACCGGTTGCCCGGCCGCTCCTTCTGGCGCTCGGCCTGACCGCCTTCGTGGTCGTCGTGGCCGGCTTCTTCCCACAGGTACTCGCCTGGCTGGGTGAGGCGAGCCGGGCGCTCGCCGCCGGCCCCTAGAGGGTTATTCCGAACCACCGTTCGAGTTCCGGTCCCCAATTCTCTGCTGCGGCTGGCGTCTCTTCCCAGACACCGGCGCGCCGGAACTTGATCCGATCCGACAGCAGCGTGACCCGGTCGGGGCCGCCGTCGAGCAGCCGGGTGGCGAACGGTTTGTCGGTCCACCCGTTGCCCTCGAGTTGGAGGAACCGGCTCGACTCGGCGAAGACCGAAGCGGTTCGGGCTTCGCGAGTGAAGCAGTACTGATCGACCCAGGCACCGTCCTCGTGGGCCTGGAGCACCGGGGAAGTGGTGGCGGTGACTCGGAAGACCCCGGCGCCATGGTCACTCGGTTCGGGGGAATCGATCGGCAGGGGCCCGATGAACGAGTCACCGAATCCGACGTCGACCAGATACGGGCGGTCGAGACGCACTTCGATGGTGGCGTGATCCGGCTGCGGCCGTCCGGTGGGATCGTCCAGCAGGACCGTTGCCCCGAGCAGGGTCGCGTCGAATCCCAGTGCCGTGAGCAGCCCGTGGAACGCCCCGTTGAGTTCGTAGCACCAGCCGCCGCGACGGCGTCTTCGTTGCCGTGGACGGCGACCACACCGCCGCGGTGTTCTCCGGCAACGCACTCGTGCTCCGCCGGGAGATGGGCGGCGGCTGAGAACGGTAACGGTTACCACCGCCGGCACAGGCGCCGGGGCGTACCCTTTTCCCCGTGCTAGCTGACCGTATCGCCTACCGCATCCAGACCGACGGCCCCATGCCCTTCGACGAGTTCATGCGGATCGTGCTCTACGACCCCGACGATGGCTACTTCGCCACGGGACCGCTGCGTTCCCACACCGGAGGCGACTTCCTCACCAGCCCCGAGGTGAGTCCGCTGTTCGGGGAAACCATCGCGAGGTTCGTGACCTCCGAGATGGAGAGGATCGGCCGCGACCGGTTTGGTGTCGCCGAGTTCGGCGCCGGATCGGGGTCGCTGCTTCGTCCATTGCTCGATGCCCTCGATACGCCGGTGCCGGCATGGGCGATCGAAGTATCTGCGGCGGCGCGGGAGCGACTGGCGGAGCGGGTTCCGGGAGCCGTCGTTGGTGATGGGCTCGACGGCCTGCCCCAACCCTTCCGTGGATTGATCGTGGCCAACGAGGTCGCCGACAACCTCCCGGCGGCGCTGGCGGTGCGGAAGGGGAGCGGCTGGGCCGAGCGGCAGGTCGGTGCGGTCGGCTCGTCTCTGGTCTGGGTCGACACCGGTGCCCGGCCAGAGGTCGCCGCCTGGGCCGATCGATTCGCCGGTCCGGTTTCCGAGGGTGGGGTTGTGGAAGTCCAACTGGAGGCCTCTGCCTGGATGCAGGAACTGGTCGGACGGATCGAGGCCGGATCGGCGCTGGTGTTTGATTACGGCGAGACCGGGGACGGTCTGGCTCATCGCCGCTCCGAGGGGACCCTGCGGACCTACCGGGGTCATCACCTGGGACCGGATCCGCTTCTGGAGCCGGGAGCAACGGATGTGACGATGGACGTCGACGTCGGAGCACTGGCGGCTGCGGCCGAGGACGCGGGAGCGAGTGTCGAGGTCCTGGCACAGGCTGAGTTTCTGGAGGGGTGGGGCATTCGTGAGCGCCTGGCCGAGCTGCGCGAACGGGAGCTGGCGGCGGCACAGGCCGGCGAAGTGATGGAACAGCTGCAGGCCAAGAGCGATCGAACCAACGGCGCGACCTTGCTGCATCCAAGGGGACTGGGTGACTTCCGGGTGGTAGTGGCGACGAAGTGAGGGCCTCCGCAGGGGCCCATCTACCTCCCACCCCCGGTACGCTCCCAGGTCATGAACAATCTCAAGACGATGATGTTGATGGCGGGACTCGGTGCCCTGCTGGTCGTCGTCGGCCAGCTGTTCGGCGGGACGTCCGGGGCCATCATCGCTCTGGTCATCGCCGGGGCGATCAACTTCGGGATGTACTTCTATTCGGACAAGCTGGCCCTGCGCTCGGCCGGTGCCCAGCCGGTCGAGGAGCATCAGCTACCCAACGTGTACAGCATCGTTCGGTCGCTCGCTCAGCGTGAGGGCATGCCGATGCCGAGGATCTATCTCATCGACTCACCACAGCCGAATGCCTTCGCCACCGGCCGTAATCCGGAGAACGCGGCGGTGGCGGTCACCACCGGGATCCTGCAGCTCATGGATCACCAGGAACTCGAAGGTGTGCTCGCCCACGAGCTGTCGCATGTCAAGAACCGCGACATCCTGATCTCGACCATCGCGGCGACCATGGCCGTCGCGCTGACCTTCCTGGTTCGCATCGCGTTCTGGACCGGGCTCGGCGGCGACCGCCGACGGCAGGATCCGCTGACCGGGATCATCGCCCTGCTCAGTATCATCCTCGCTCCGCTGGCGGCGATGCTGATCCGGATGGCGATCAGCCGCAATCGGGAGTACGAAGCCGATCTGAGTGGTGCCGAGATGACCGGATCGCCGCTGGCGCTGGCCCGGGCGCTCGGCAAGCTGGAAGCGGGAACCTCGCGGATCCCGATGAAGGTTGACCCGTCGACCGCTCAGCTGTTCATCGCGGATCCCCTGAAGGCGTTCGGGCGCCGCGGCGGCGGAGGCATGGGCGGAATCTCCCGCATGTTCTCCACGCATCCCCCGATCCCGGAGCGAGTCGAGCGGCTCACCAACATGGCGAGTGGAATCCGCTAGTTGTTTGACCCGGATGGGGCCCCAGCCCCATCCTCCTCCGCAACGTGGGGCCCCA
>CAZEHO010000013.1:0-71121 GCA_964511945.1 uncultured Acidimicrobiia bacterium
CGAGTGGTGATGACTGGTCGTCGAGATGTGCGACATGTATTGCCCAGCGGGCTCCCAGAACGCGAGCAGCTCCTGCCCGAATTCGATCGCGCGCCGATAGGCGTCCGCGACGACGTCTTCGGAGACTCGGTGGGCGCCACAGAGGGCGCTGAGACGCTCCCAGTCGGCTGCCTCGCAGGGCTCGCTGACGCAGGGGCGACTGCACGCTCTCGTCGTCGGCACCGAGCAGTGCGGCTCGAACGTCATCGGCGATGTAGACGTTCTCCAGCGCGGCTTCCATCGGCTGCGAGCTGAGCGCGTCCTCGTGGCTGAGGATGCCGGCGAAGAACAGGTCCGCCGAGCGGCGGCGGGCGCCGAGCGGCTCCGCGAGTGATTCGCACAATCGTCCCCGGGCGACCGAACTGACGGCGAGCTCCCGCGGTTTGCCCGCTCCCATCGATGTGAGCGACACGAGGGCAACCCACGTGCGGATCTCCCGATCTCCCAGGAGGACCAGTGCCTGATGTACGGAGGAGATGTCCTGGTTCCATCCGAACACCGCCGACGAGCAGCTTCCGGGGGAAGCTCACGAATCCGAACTTGTAGCCGGTCAGTTTGTTGGTCCCGATGCCGAACAGGCTGGTGGAGGCCACGCCGGTGGTCGACGCTTCGGGATGGTGTTCCGCCGGGGCACCATCGGTTCCCGAAGGGAGCAGCAACTCATACGACTCGACCTCGATCGCGGCTTGAAGATCGGCTGCCGTGCCACCTGTGGCTGCCTGAATACCGACATGGTCCTTCTGATCCCCTTCGGGTCTCTACCGGCGCCCGACTGTGGTCTTTGAGAGGTGTGGGCGCCGCGAGGCGTAGCATGCGACGCCGACCCAGATCCGTGACGATGAATGCCACCAACGTGAACCTCAGATCGATCGCCCTGCCCACCGAACACGGCGGGTGGGGTTTCACACTCGAGCCTGTGCTCCTCGGGCTCCTCGTCGCCCCGAGCACCGCCGGAATCCTCATCGGGCTGACCGCGCTTGCCGCATTCCTGGCACACCGTCCGCTCCGGCTCGCCTTCGGCGACCTCTGGCGGCGTCGGCCGGCGGCCCGAACGCCTGCAGCGATTGCCTTTGCCGCCGGATACGGCGCCGTTGCCGTCGGGTGTTTGATCGCCGCGTTTGTGGTCACCGAGACGCAGTTCTGGCAGCCGCTGGCGGCGGCGGTGCCGTTGGGTGTCGTCCATTTGGCATACGACGCCAGGCACCGCACGAGAGATCTCGTTCGTGAGGTCGCCGGGCCTATCGCTCTGGGGAGCGTCGCGAGCGCGATCGCCCGGGCCGATGGCTGGGAGTGGGGCATCGCGCTCGGGCTGTGGGTTGTCGTCGCGGCCCGGGTGGTCGCATCGGTCCCGCTGGTCCGGGAGCAGATCAACATGGCCCGGCAACGTTCGGCATCGTCCGCGCCGGTGGTGGCGGCTCAATTCATCGCGTTGACGGCCTGCAGCGTTGCGGCGGCCGTCGGGTGGTCACCGTGGCTCTCGGTCGTCGCCTTGGGAGTGTTCCCGATCGTCGCCCTCGCAGCCTTCACTTCGCCGCCGCTACGGGCCACCGTGGTCGGCATCACTCAACTGGCCGCAGGTCTCGTGGTCGTGGTGCTCACCGCTATCGGCAGCCCGGCCGGCTGAGCACGACGCCATTAACCGCACTCGTCCTCGGCGGAGCCGAGCGTCGTTCCGGCCGCGACGCCTGTGAGTAGTTGGGCCACTCCCTCGTGCACTCTGGGCGTGTTGAAGATCGGCAGCTCCATGTAATTGCGGCCTTTGGCGAACGCCGGCGACGCGATTGCCAGGGTCGCGATGTCTTCGGGATCGAGTGAGGTCACGACATCGATGATCGAGGGGAGGAGCCCGAGAGGAATGGTGGAGGTCGTCGACGTCTTGATGGCGTTCGAGATGCTCGGGAAGGATCGGAGCAGTGTCATCGGGTCCGCTGCCGCGGTCAGCTCTCGAATCATGCAGCGCTGGCGTCGCATGCGCTCGTTGTCGTTCGATCCGGTGCGGTTTCTCACGTATGCAAGGGCCTGATGACCGTCGAGGAGGTGCACACCGGGGTCGACGTCGATGACGACCGGATCCTCGCCTTCCCGAGCAGGTGAGAACGCCACATCCATGGATTCGGTGATCGTGACCTCAACTCCGCCGAGTACATCCACCAGGTCCACGAAACCGGCGAAGTCGACTAGGACGTAGTAATCGATGGGGATTCCGAGCAGCACTTCAAGGGTCTGGCGCAGCGCCTCCATGCCCGGATCAGGTGCGTCCGGGAAGGTCCGGACCCAGGTTGCGGTGAGCACGTGGAGGTAGTTGATGCGATCTGCGAAGCAGTTGCACGGGACGAACGGCTCCGGTTCTGGCGGATCGATGCCGGAGACCTCAGCCTCCTCGAGGAGTTTCTGGTATTCCCGGTCCTCATGCCACTGCTGGGTCTGGAGCATGGTGTTGTACTGAGCCCACGCCGCCGGGAGCGGGGCCTGCACCATGTCACGGGACACACTGATGAGGGCAGCTTTCCCGTTCGTCACGTCGAGCGACGCGACCATCATGACGTCGGTTCGAAGATCCCAGCGTCCAGGACCGAAATCGCCACCGGCCAGCAGCACGGTGATGCGCTCGCCCAGCGTCTCGGTGGGGTCGGGCGGTGCGGCGGTGGTTGGGACGAGCGTGGTCGTGGGCGTCACCGTGGTGTGGGGCAGCGTGGTCGAAGGACTCGGGGCCACACTTGTCGAGGTCGAGGATGAACTGGTGGTTGTGGTGGCGCGAGTGGTCGTCGTGGCCGGTTCAAGAATCGGACCCAGGTCCTCTTCGGTGAACCCCTGAGCGATCAGGTCGGCTTCCCGCTCGTCCAGAGGAGTCGTCGTGCCATCGAAGACCGCGTTCAGCAGGCTCAGCGCCTCAGCCGCAAACACATGCACCACCAGGTGTGGCAGAAGCATGACCACGGCGAGGAGGGATGCAGCGGCGCGCCATCCCCACGCCCGCCGGGGCGGTGCATCCGGCTTCGGGGCGGACTGCCACACCTGCACCGTTCCGAAGAGCCGAAGCGCCCCGAGCACGAGGTTGACGATCACGAGGGTCCAAAGCCAGCGGGGCTGGACGAGCATGGAGAGCAGCCCGCCGGCGCCGCTGTGCCACACCGACACGATCACGAACACCACGACCCCGATGGCGGCCAGCGCCGGGATGCCGTAGACCAATGCCAGCCGTCGATCTCCTGCTCGCCACTGGCCGAGACCAGGAACCACGGCGGAGAGCATCGCCCGCCGTTCCGCTTCGGGCGGTGAATGGAAGCGCCGGGGGTTGGGAGTCGACTCGGACATGGCACCCTCCGCCCGTCAACGCTACCGCCGATGGGGAATACTGAGCCGCAGCGAACCGCTATGGACGAGGACCGACTACAAAGGTCCCGGCAGCACCGGAACGGATGACCGTGGACGACCACTTCTCTGCGTATCGCCCATCCCCATCGGAGCCTTCCGCGGGTTCGGGACGGCCGCGTCCTCCGCTCTGGTGGCTCTTGGTGATGGTCATCGCGTTGGTCGCCGCCGTGGGCGCAGCCTTTCTGATCGGCCGCTGGTCTGCGGACGGTGGTGGTGATGACACCGGTCTGGCGGTGCCGGTGGCAACCACGCTGGCTCCCTCGACCACTGCAGCACCGGTGGCGAGCACTACGACCACGTCGACCTCGAGCACGACGTCCACCACGACCTCGACCACGACCACCACACTGCCGCCGACGACGACAACCGAGGCGGAGGAACCGGTTGCCCGGATTGCGGCGGAGGTTGGTCCCTCGGTGGTGCAGTTGAACACGTCCGTGGGGCTCGGCTCAGGCGTCATCTATGACGGAGCCGGGTACACCCTCACCGCCGCTCACGTTGTCGAGGATGACGTAGAAGTCGACGTCCGGCTCGCCGACGGCAGCCAGCGAGACGGCCTGGTGGTCGGAACCCACGACCCGACCGATGTTGCGGTCATCAAGATCGACCCCTTCGATGGCATGGCTGTGGCCGAACTCGCACTCGGTGCTGACCTTCGAGTGGGACAGATGGCGGTCGCGCTCGGGAGTCCGTTCGGCTTGGAGCAGACGGTCACGGCCGGGATCGTGAGTGCGGTCGACCGGGTTGTCGACGGCGTGACCATGGTGCAAACCGACGCAGCGATCAACCCCGGGAATTCCGGGGGCCCGCTGGTCGACGCCGATGGGCGGGTGATCGGGATCAACGATCAGATCTACACCGACACCGGCACCAACTCCGGGGTCGGCTTTGCGATCAGCATCGACCTGGCGGTGATCGTGGCCGATCAACTCGTTGCCGGCGAGGAGGTTCAGTTGGCCTTCCTCGGCGTTTCGGTGTCACCGGCCGTCGGAGACACCTCCGGAGCACTCGTCGATTCGGTCGTTGCCGGTTCGGCCGCCGAGGACGCGGGGATCGAAATCGGTGACCTGATCATCGAGGTCGATGGGGTGGACATCGACGGGGCCTCGTCACTACGGGTGGAGATCATCAGCCATCCACCCGGGGACGAGATCGAGATCATCGTGGTCCGCGAAGGCGAGACGCTGTCGCTCCTGGTGACCCTCGGCTCCGGCGGCTGAACCGGTGAACCGGATCAGTAGCCTGGCACCACACAAGCTCGGAGGCGTTGTGACCCGATGGGTGCGAGGTGGGGTGGTGCTTCTCGTCATCGCGATGCTGGGCGCGGCGTGCTCGGGAGACGGCTCCGGGACGGCGACGACGACAACCGCTCCGCCGCCGACCACGACTGCTCTATCGACTACGACGTCTTCGACCACCACCACGTCGACCACGACCACGACCACTTCGACGACAACCACCACGACGCTCCCCCCGGGCCTCCAGCCGCAGCAATTGGCGTTCGGCTTCGATCCCGAGGTGGAGTGGGTCTACGAGGCGACGCAGGTGGCCTCCGTCGAGATCGATGCCGAAGAGGGGGTCGGGGGTGTGTTCGAGGACCTCGATGAACGAACCGTGGTCACCACCTCGGTCACCGGGTCGCTGCACCGCGTTGTACTGGAGCGGCCCGACGGGCGCTTCGAACTGATCGATGACCTCCGGCCGGACGCGGGAGAAATCAGCGGGGAGGCAGGCACCTTCTCGTTTACCCAGGAGTTTGCCGACTGGGAGCTGGATGAGATCGGCGCTTTCGATGGAGCTTCGATCCTCGATGAGACCGGCGCCAAGTACGCCTACGACGGCGGCGCTCCCGGCTATCACGCGGCATCGACACCATTCGCCGATGCCTGGGGGTCGCTTGGCCCTCCGCTTCCGGAACGGGAACTCGATGAGGGCGACACGTGGGAACTCAGGGTGGAGACGCCGCTGCTCGGATCCATGGAGTTCGCGGCCGAGATCGTGGCTGAAGTCGAACATGAGGAGATCGACGCGTTCGAGATCGAATACCGCGGTGGGGCGACGGCCCTGCCGATCGAGCTCACCTTCGAGGAGGCGGCAGCGATCTCAGTGGAGCAGGGAGGAGCAGATTTCATCTCCGACCTTGACGCTCTGGCAGAACTCGCCGACGAGGCGTCCATTTCGATCACGGACGCCCGCCTCGATGGCCGGTACGTGCTGGACCCGTCGACGGGCACCGTACTCGAGCAGCACGAACTCCTCGTGGTTGAGGAGCGCCTCGAACTCACCGCCGAAGGCGAAACGGTGGCCCTGACGATCGTCATCACCTACGAGATCGATCTGGTCCTCACCGAAGCGGCGGAGGCTCGCTGGCCGGATATCCGCTGGGCTCTCACCGGCTTCACCACCGACGGCTGGCGGCTGGCGGACCAGGCACTGAACCCGCTGCTCGACCTCGACCTTGCCGATACGCCCGACGAGCAGATCGAAGCGGCGTTTGCCGCTCTGGATGGCGTCTCCGGCGACATCTTTGCGGGGCTGAGTTACGTCACGGTGATCGGCGCCGACGGCACCGATGCCCTCGTACTCTCGATCGTCAACGGCGGCGGCCATCGCGGAGCTCCGTATCTTGCCGAAGAACTCACCGCGTTTCTGGCGGGGTACCAACCGGGCCGGGTGCGGGTTGTCGGGAGCGACATCATGGCGTATCGAGCCACCATCGGCGGCAGCGAATGGCTCGTATGGGCCGGCCGTTCGGAAATGTTCATCGTGATCGGCAACCGTGCTGCCCAGAACGAATTGATGGGCCTCCTCGTCGCCGGATCGCCCGACTACCTGTGGGAGGCCGGTGACTGCCTGGACTTCAGCGACGATCATCGGTCGGAGGCCCCGTATGCCCCGTACGGACCCTTCGGCCTGCGGCACTGCGAGATCCCGCACGGCTGGGAGGTCCTCTGGAGCGTCGAGGAAATCCCGGATGTCGGTGACCAATGGTCCATCGAGACCGTGGATTGGGTCCACCAGGAGTGCGGTCGGGTCTATTTCGATCGGTTCGATCGACCACCGGGTGAACTGGGCTTGCGCTTGACGGTGTACCACCCGGACGCGATGGAGTGGGAGCGCGGAGACCGCTACGGGGCCTGCTTGCTCTCAGAGTTGGACGAGGAGGGTCCGATAAGCACCCGGGGCCGGATTGATCCCGCCGCGGAGCGCGAACCGATCGTGCTGGAAGTGGGCGTGTGCCTCGCCGGCGAGACCATCGGGGCGATCCCGGTCCCGTGCGAGCGCTCGCACAACTCAGAGGTGATCTCGATCGGGGAGTTCCCGGAATCCGAGGATGGTGGCCGGCTGGGGTTGGAGGCGAGGTGGGAAACCGCCGAAGAGGTCTGTCCGGAGGCGCTCGAGGAGTACGGCGTGACCGATGGACCCTATGACGTGACCTGGTCGATGATCAGCGACGCCGGGATAGGCTGGGATGCCGGGGTCCGGACCTACGCCTGTGTGGCGTACGTGGAGGGGGCCGACGGGTTCCCGCTCGGAATCGCCGGATCCTTCACGGGCGACTGGGAAGCGGCCGGGGCTCAGGTCGAAGCGTAAGGAGCTACAGCGGCGTCAGGACGCCGTCGGGCGCTGCGTATTCCCGCCTGCACGACGGGCATCTCACGATCCACTCATCACCGATCGACAGCTTGGCCCGGCACAGACACACTTGCCCGGCAGGGCGGGCCGGGTTGCCCCGAACCAGTGTGAACGGATCGACGTCGCGCACCACCACGGAGCCGGTGCCCACCAGCGCACCCCGGCCGAATCTGACGAATTGGTTGCAGGCCACCCCCGGTGCGTACCAGACGTCATCCTCCATGACGGCGCTTCCGGAGACCTCCGAACCTGCGGCCAGCGTGCATCGTTCACCGATCACGACGTCGTGTGCGACGTGGATCATGTTGTCGACCATGGTTTCGGATCCGAGCATGGTGAAGGTCGAGAACAGGCCCCGGTCGATGCAATTCTGGGACCCGACCGCCACGCCGTCGCCCAGCATTACCCCGCCGGCGTGCGGGATGAGGACGCGGCGCCCACCGATCGTGACGACCTGGAATCCGTCGCCTCCGACGACGCTCCCGGCGGCCACGATGACGCCATCACCGAGGATGCTGTTCGGGTAGACCACTGCGTGCTCGTCGATCCGAACGTCCCGGCCGATCCGGACTCCGGCGTGCACCACCGCCGAGGAGGCAATGTCGGCATCATCGTCGCGCTGGTCTTCCAATCGTCCATATCGATCCGACTGCATCAGTTCGACGTGGAGGCCGAAGAAGGCCTCGGCCGCATTGGGGTGGATGATCAGCGATCGCCGCGTCGTGTCGACGAGGCCGATGTCGGCCGCCTGCACGATCGCCGCTTCGAAATCGCTCTGGAGGAACGCGCGGACGTACCTGCCGTTCCCTGCAAAGGTCAATGCTCCGGGAAGTCCGGGTCCGCTAACCGGACGGAGGTGCCGGATCGGGCGGTCTTGGCCGATCAAGGTGCCTCCGCATCGGCGGGCCAGGTCGGCGAGTGTTACGTCGCGCAATGCGAGTTCAGCGACCGGCGCGGTGGATGTCTGAGCCTGGGCTGCCTCCGTCGTGGTCATAGGCACTCCCGCGGATACGGCCGGCGGCGCCGGCGTCTCTCCATCTGATCGTCCGTTCCCGGCGATCCCTTAGGGATGCCCGCGGACCACCGACCGGCTGAGGCACCACAAAAGGCCCTCTGCCAATGGCATCGAACCGAACCCGCCGGCGCTGCCGTCATTGGGGCGGGTGCCATGGGGTCTCTCCACGCCCGGGTTGCGGCTGCCGATTCCGACGTGGAACTGGTCTTGTGGTCGACACCGATCTCGAGCGAGCGCAAATCGAGGAGTCACTGCGGGCCCAGAACGCCGGCGTCGTCACGGTGTGAGTCGCTTGGGAGCGCCCGGCTCCGCGCTGAGCGATACTCTCCCTCCATGCGCCGTCTTGCGACCGCCGTGCTCCTCGCCCTTGCCGCCACTGCATGCGGATCCGACGCGGCGCCGGCCGAGGAGGTTGACGGCGTCGAGCTTCTCGCCATGAGTGCGGCCGCCATGGAGCGGGTCGAATCGGCCCGTTACGAGATGGAACGGGACGGTGCCACGGTCACGGTGCAGGGGCTCACCTTCGATGGTGCCGTCGGGGAGTATGGAGCCCCCGATTCGGCGCGAGCCATCCTGCGGATGCGCGCCGGTGATATCGCGGTGGAACTCGGCACCATCTCGATCGGACCCCGAACCTGGGTGACGAGTCCACTCACCGGGGCCTGGGAGGAACTCGAGCCCGGGACCGGGTTCAACCCGGCCATGCTGTTCGATCCCGAGCAGGGATGGACTCCGATGCTGACCACCGATATCTCCGCCGTTGAATACGTCGGAACCGATGGTGACCTGCAGGTCGTGAAGGGCACACTGGCCGGCGATCGGGTGGCGGTGCTGACGGCGGGTGTCGCCGCAGCCCAACCGGTTGAGATGGAAATCCGGCTGGACCGGGAGGCGATGCTGCTGGCGCGCCTCGAGTTCATCACGGTGGGCGACGAGGGCGAGAGCAGCTGGGTGATCCGGCTCAGCGAATACGACCGGCCGGTCGATATTCAGGCGCCGAATCTTGGCTGAGCGAAAGACCAGGACTCCGGGCCTGATTCTTGCTGCGGTCGCCTTCGGCGTGTTCATCGCAGCCGACGACCTCACGGTCGTCTCGACGATGCTCCGCCAGATCATCGGTGACCTCGGGATCGTGTTGCCCGACGGCTTCGATCAAGCGGCCTGGATCGTCAACTCCTACCTCGTCGCGTACGTCGCCGTGATGCCCTTCATGGGAAGGCTGAGTGATGTCCTCGGCCGGCGCCGGGTGTTCGCCGCGGCGCTCGGGATCTTCCTGGCGGGATCGATCTGGATCCCGTTGACCGACAGTCTCGGTCCCTTCATTGCCGGCAGGGTTCTGACCGCTATCGGGGGCGGGGCGATGGTACCGGTAGCGCTGGCTGCAGTCGGGGATGCCTACCCGGAGCGACAGCGTGCCCGGCCGCTCGGCGTTCTCGGGGCGATCGACACGATCGGATGGGTGTGGGGTCCGCTGTTCGGTGCATTGCTCGTCCGTTTCCTGGACTGGCGATGGCAGTTCTGGCTCAACATCCCGCTTGCACTCGCAGCGATGGTCCTGGCCTGGTGGGCGATGGAGGACCTCGACGTGCCGAAACGCTCCGCCAGGATCGATTGGGCCGGGGCGGCGTCGCTCTCGGCCGCACTGATCGCCCTCACGGTTGGGCTGCTCAACACGAGTGAGATCTCTGCCGTCGACGAGCTGGCTGATCTCGCCGGCTCGCAGCGGCTTCCGAGCATTCCCTTCTTCATCGCCGCTGCGATCGCGTTCGCGCTGTTCCTCTGGGTTGAACGCCGCGCTGCGGACCCGCTCATCGACCTCTCGCTCTTCGGCCGCCACGATTTCACCCCGGCGATCGTCGTGAACCTCATCGTTGGAGCCGTGCTGGTGATCGCGATGGTCGATGTGCCGCTGTTCGTCAACCTGGTTGTCGAGACCAACCTCGAGCGGGCCGCAGTGATGAGCGGCTGGGTGCTGAGCGCGCTCACCGCGACGATGGCTGTAGCTGCATACGTTGGTGGGCGGGCAACCGGCCGGCTGGGCCGCCGGGTCGTGGTGACCGGTGGTGTGACGGCGTGTGCCGGGGCGTTCGTGCTCATGGGTGCCTTCTGGTCTGAGACGGTGTCGCCGTGGGTCATGGCCGGTCATCTGGTGATCCTGGGTGCCGGGTTCGGGGTGCTCATCGCCCCGGTCCACGACGCCGCGGTCGAAGCCGCTCCAGAGGATCGGCGCGGCACGGCAGGCGCTCTCGTGATCCTGGCGCGGCTGATCGGCCTTGCGGTCGGTCTCTCCGGGCTGACGGCCTGGGCGATCTACCGATTCGACTCGCTGCGGTCCGGCATTGATCTTCCCCCGATCGGCAGTGCCGGCTACGAGGAGGCCGCGGCGGCGGCCCAGGCAGAGCTGAGTGCAACCGCGCTCGGCGAAACCTTCCTGTTCTCCGCCGGGATGGCGGGATTGGCCCTGCTCGTCGCGCTCACACTGGGCCGCCGCCGGGTGAGGTAGCGCCAGGCTCCTCGGTAGGCTGCCCGCTCCATGCCCAACCGCCTCGCGGATTCCACGAGCCCGTACCTCCTCCAGCATGCCGGCAATCCGGTGGATTGGTATCCGTGGGGGGATGAGGCGGCTGCGGCTGCCGCCGAGTCCGACCGCCCGATGCTGCTGTCGGTGGGGTACTCGTCGTGCCACTGGTGCCATGTGATGGCACACGAATCGTTCGAGGACCCCGAAACCGCGCTTCTGATGAACCGGCTGTTCATCAACGTCAAGGTGGATCGCGAGGAGCGCCCGGACGTGGATTCGATCTACATGGAGGCCGTCCAGTCGATGACCGGGCACGGTGGCTGGCCGATGACCGTGTTCCTCACGCCGGCCGGCGAGCCGTTCTTCGCCGGCACGTATTTCCCAAAGGAGGAGCGGCACGGCATGCCGGCGTTCCGACGGGTGCTGGCCGCGGTGTCCGATGCTTGGGAGACCAAGCGCGACGACATGGTCGGTCAGGCCGCCCAACTCACGGCGGCGCTGGGCCGATCGCTCGAACCGGCTCCCGAACTCCCGACCGCAGACGATCTGGCGACGGCGTACCGCTCCATTGAGGCGTCCGTCGATCCAATCCACGGAGGGTTCGGCTCTGCCCCGAAGTTCCCCCAGCAGCCGGTGCTCGATTACCTGCTGCGGATCGCCGGTGAGCAGTGGGCGCCGCGTGCCGCGGAGATCGTGCGGCACGCCCTAATCGCGATAGCTGCGGGCGGCATCTACGACCAGGTCGGCGGCGGGTTCGCCCGCTACTCGGTGGATCGTGAGTGGCGCATCCCGCACTTCGAGAAGATGCTGTACGACAACGCCCAGCTTGCCCGCCTCTATGCGTGGGCTGCCCGTGATCTCGAGGTCGGAGCGTTCCGCCGGATCGCCATCGAGACACTGGAGTATCTCGAGCGGGACCTGCGTCACCCTGAGGGCGGCTTCTACTCCGCTGAAGATGCTGACTCGGAGGGGGAAGAGGGCCGCTTCTACGCGTGGTCGGAGGCGGAGTTCCGGGAGATCGCCGGTGACGACGCGGAGGTGGCGGCGGCCGTGCTCGGCGTGACTGCAGGCGGCAACTTCGAGGGGGCCAACCATCTTTATCGGGCACGGGATGCGGAATCCGTCGCCGATGAGCACGGGATCGACGCAACCGACGTTCGCGCCGCGGTGGATCGGGTGCTGGCAGCTCTGCGCTCAAGACGATCCGGCCGGGTCCGGCCCGATCTCGATGACAAGGTGATCTCATCCTGGAACGGGCTGGCGATCAGGGCGTTCGCCGAAGCCGGTGCAGCCCTCGGCGAACCGAGGTTCGTGGATTCCGCCGAGGGGGCGGCCCGGTTCGTCCTGGATCGACTCGTGGTCGATGGAGACCTCCGCCGTACGTGGAGTAAAGGGCGGGCCTCCGACGTCGGAGGGTTCCTGGAGGACCACGCCGCGCTCGGAATCGGATTGCTTGCGCTGTATGCGACCACCGGTGATCCCCGGTGGTACGACACCGCCGCCGAATTCGGGGAGCGGATCGCAACCGAGTTCGTGACCGAGGACGGCGGATTCGCTGCGACGGCGGTGGGCAGCGAACGATTGATCGTTCGACCGCGAGACCTCACCGACAATCCGGCCCCGTCGGGGACAGCGACGGCCGCGGAACTGTTCCTGAGGCTGTCCCAGTACAGCGGTGAGGGGCGCTTTCGCGACCTCGCCGAAAGGGCGATCCTGGCTGCAGGTGCGGTGTCCGCCCGATACCCCCATGCGGCAGGGCACACCCTGGCTGTGGCCCATTCATTCGTTCGCGGCCCGCTGGAGGCGGCGGTTGCCGGTGATGACGCCTGGGCCCTGGCGGCTCCGATCTGGGATCGCTACCGGCCCCACGTCGCGGTCGCGGTGGCCACGGATCCGCGGGCGGAGGAGCGGGTGCCGCTGCTCACCGGCCGGTTCATCCCCGACCGGACGCTGGCCTATGTGTGTCGGAACTTCGCTTGCGACCTTCCCACCGACGACCCCGGCGCATTCAGCGAGCAGCTCGGCGGCGTCGGTCTCCCGGCCGTCGAGTAGCGATCACTCGATCCGATCGGTGAAGCCCCAGTCGGCGCCGATGATCGGCAGGACGTAATCGGCAAGGCGGTATGCGCCTGGCCAGAGGAAGTGAGCACCGTCGGGGGTGCGGACGGTCTGCAGGTCCCCGTTGTCGTCGCGGAGGTACGTCGAGTACTCGCCGTTTTCGTCCTGGAACAGTTCGAACGACGACACGTAGGTGACATCGGGGCGTTCGTCGGCTTCCGCCTGGTACACACTGTTGAAGCCGAGGATCCGGTCGGTGAAGGCTTCGCTCCGCATGATCGGCAGGCCGATCCAGTACACCCGCTGGGCGCCGCCCTCGAGCAGGAGATCCATCATGTTGCCGACCAGCCTGCCGTAGACCTCTAGCCACTCAGGCGTGTCCGGCTGGTGCTCGACGCCGTCGAGCACCATCGACTGCCCGTCGTTGCCGCCGAACATGGCGACGACCGCATCGGCCTCGACCTCAGGCATGCGTTTGCGGACGTGGGCCGGCCAATCGAAGTAATCCGCCCTGACCAGTCCGGAGATGAACCTGAAATCGACCTCGGACTCGATGACCCCGGTGTCGAATGTGTCGTTGCGAAGTGCCGGTCCGAACATCTCCATGAACGAATCTCCAATGATCCAGAGGAACATAGGATCGGACTCGGTCGGCGCAGCGAACTGGGCCGCGGCCGTCGTCGGTGGCGAAGTGGTGCCCGGCTGAGCCGCGGTGGTTGCGGGGGTGGCTTCGGTGGTCGTCGTGGCGTCGTCCGGGGCGATCACGGTGCCTCCATCGCCCGCATCGGACCCGAAGGTGTCGCCCTTGCCGAGTGCCCGATCGAGCAGCTCACGGGGGAGGTCGAGGCGCAGCAAATCGCTGAAGCCTGCGATCGGCTCCATAACACCGACGGCGAGTGATCGCGTCCGGCTCCCGATCGGCTGGCGCTCGGCCGTCTCGAGGAGCGAAGCCGAATTCAGCAGAGTCCCGAGAAGCAGGGCAATGAGTCCCGTCACCAGTGCGTATCCGGCAGGCGACAGCCTGCGACCGTCGACGGAGCGGGGGCGGGTTCGGGTACCGGTCGTCATCAGAACTGGAAGTAGATGAAGGCTGCAACGCCCTCGGGTCCGAGGGCGTCGATGATCATGAGCACGATGGCCAGCGCCACGCCCTGCACCGCAGGCCCGAGGCGGGTGAAGACAACCAGGCCGCGGTCCACCGCCGGCCTGGGCACGTACTGGGCGGCGAGCCCTACCACGATGGCGAGCAGTGCTGCCGGCGTGACGATCGGTGCCGAGAGTTCCCAGGCCGTGGCTATCCGGGTGATCATCGTCCAGGCGGTTCCGAGCGAGTCGGCCCGGAAGAAGATCCAGGCGAACGCAACGAGATGGAAGGTCGCGAACCGTTGCACGAACCGCAGTGGCGCCGTTGAGGGCAGCGGTGTGTAGCCGGCGGCGGCGCGGCGGTCGGTCCACCAGCGTTCAGCCGCCAGCCACAGCCCGTGGAGGCCCCCCCAGATGACGAACTTCCAGGCGGCGCCGTGCCAGAGGCCGCCGAGCAGCATGGTGAGCATCAGGTTCCGGTACGTGAGCAGCTTGCCGCGCCGGTTGCCACCCATCCCGACGTACAGGTAGTCCCGGAGCCAGCGCGACAGCGTCATGTGCCAGCGCCGCCAGAAGTCACGGATGCTCGTTGCCGTGTACGGCGCGTTGAAGTTGTCCGGGAACCTGAACCCAAGCAGGAGGGCGACTCCGATGGCGATGTCGGAGTAGGCGCTGAAGTCGGCGTAGATCTGAATCGTGTACCCATAGACGGCGATCAGGATCGCCAACCCGCTGTGCAGCTTGGGCCCGGCGAAGACGGGATCGACGAGGCTGGTGGCGAGGAAATCGGCGATGACGATCTTCTTGGTCAGGCCGATGAAAATCAGGTAGAAGGCCCGCCCGGTGTCGAGGTACCGGGGATCGCGTGGCTTGCGCATCTGCGGCAGGAACTCGGTGCCCCGGACGATCGGACCGGCGACCAACTGGGGGAAGAAGGCCAGGTAGACGGAGAAGTCCAGCCACGGTGCGGGTTCCAGCTTGCCCCGGTAGACGTCGATCACGTAGGACATCGCCTGGAACGTGAAGAACGAAATGCCGACCGGCAGGATGATCTCCAGGAGGGGAAGGCTCGGTTCCAGACCGAAGGCTTGCAGCCCCTCTGCGATCGACGTGACGAGGAACCCGTAGTACTTGAAGAACCCGATGATCGCCAGGTCGGCCGACAACGCTCCTGCCACGAAGAGCTTGCGCCTCCGGGGATTGCGGGCCCGGCTGATGGCCACTGCGAATGCCTGGTTGATCACGGTCGCGCCACCGAGCAGTCCGATGAAGCGCCAGTCCCAGAAGCCGTAGAAGACGTAGCTGGCCACCAGCATGAAGACGCGCCACCTGGTGGGCTTCTGCATGAGGAGCCAGTTCCCCAGGAAGACCACGACGAAGAAGATGGCAAATTGGGCGGTGGGAAACAGCATCCTGGGGAGGTGGGTCGGCCGGCGAACCTTACCGCAGGGGAAACGGTGATCCGGAGGTTCGGACGGCGACCTAGGGTGACGGCATGAGCCTGCTCGAGCTCATCGACCGATCGCCCCGACTGTCTCTAGCGCACCTGCCGACGCCGCTGGAGCCGATGCCGCGGCTCACGGCGGCCCTCGACGGCCCGCAGCTGTGGGTGAAGCGAGATGACTGCACCGGTCTCGGACTCGGCGGCAATAAGGTGCGGAAGCTCGAGTTCGCACTCGCCGATGCCATCGAGCACGGCGCCGACACCGTCATCGGGGTTGGAGTGCCCCAGTCAAATGCGGTGCGGCAGCTGGCGGCGGCCGCGGCGAAAGTCGGGCTGCGCTGTCACCTGGTCCTGCTGGAGGGCCGGGTGCCCGGGGTCGAAGCCGAATACGCAAGGACGGGCAATGCACTCCTCGACCACCTGTTCGGCGCCTCGGTCGAGACTCTGCCCTGGACTGCAGATGCCGTCGCCCACATGGCCGGGCGAGCCGAGCAGCTGGGCGCCGATGGGGCGAAGCCGTATGTCGTTCCCTACGGCGTCTCCAGTGCGATCGGCGCGCTCGGCTATTCCGCGATGGTCGTCGAGCTTGCCGCTCAGATCCGAGACGCCGGGCTCAACGTCGAGGCGGTTGTCCTGGCGGCCGGTTCCGGTGGAACCCAGGGCGGCATGGTGGTGGCGGTCGAAGAGATCAGTCCGGATCTCCGAGTGATCGGGATCGATGTGGATGCCGAGCCCGACCGGGTGCGATCCGACGTTCTCCGGGTGGGCGGTGAGCTCGCCGGGCTGGCCGGCATCGATGCTGCGGTGGTCGCCGATCGGACCGAGGTGGTCGGAGGGTATGCCGGGCTCGGCTACGGGATTCCGACACCCCAGATGGTCGAAGCGGTGCGAACGGCGGCCCGTACCGAAGGGCTCGTGCTCGATCCGGTATACACCGGCAAGGCATTTGCCGGATTCCTCGATCTGGTGCGCTCCGGCGAATTCGATCCCGGTCGGGAGGTCGTTTTCTTGCACACCGGCGGCAGCCCGGCGCTCTTTGCGTATCGCGGCGCCTTCGAGGCGTGATCAGGCGGGGCCGGTGAGCTCCATGAGCACTGCCGCGGCGAGGACCGGATCCGAACGGAGGCCCTCTGCCACACGGCGAGTATCGGAGCGAAGCCGATCGGCAACGTCGGCGAAGCCGTAGCGCTCCAGTCCATGTACGGCGGTCCAATGTGCGATCAAGGTTCCCGGGGTTGCGGGCGTCTCGTGACCCGTATCCAGGTCTCCCTCGATCTCGAGCGCGATCTGCGCCGCGTGCGGTCGATCGGCTGCTGCGCAGTAGAGGGCACCGGCCGCTTCGATCGGCGCGACCGTCCCTAGCAGGGAGCCGGTTAGGTCGTCCGCCGATTGCAGCGCCCAGGCCTCGAAGGGGCGCGGATTGAAGCCGAGCCGGCTTGCCGCGGTTGCCAGATCACGATCCGATTGGATGAGCAGAGCAGAAAAGGAGACCGCCGGTCCGGGGACCTCCGGCAGGCTCCCGGGATCGCCGGTCGTGTGCCACCGCTGCTGATGTGATGTGAGCGCAGGCCACAGGTCGGCGAGGAGCGAATCGCCGGCGTCGCCCATCATGCGGGCCAGGCCGAGAGCTGCCGACCCGAGGATCGGCCAGCACCCGGGTGGCTGCTCCGGGTCGACCCGCCGGATCGCGGCGACCGCGGCGTCAAGGTGAACCGTGGCCAGTCCGAGGCACACGAATCCCCAATCCCGTCGGAGATCGCCGGCTGCTGCATCATCCAGGATCCGCGGTGCCTCGGCGATCAGTCCGTCGGACGTCATGCTGGCTCCTGCGGGTCGGCGGCAGGGGCACCGGGGGGTACCGCCGAAGTCGTTGGGGGGATCGGTGGGACCGGTTCGTAGGACGCCCCCAGCGGCGGCCGGCGATCATCCTCACCCTTGTTCGGCCACATCGACATGGCGCGTTCCGCCAACGCGGTGATACTGAGCGATGGGTTCGATCCGAGGTTGGCGCCGATCGCAGCCCCATCGACAACGTGAAGACCCGGCTCCCCGTAGACCCGGTGGTACGGATCGATGACCCCGCAACCGGCATCGCCCCCGATCACGGCACCACCGAGGGCGTGGGCGGTCACCGGGATGCCGAGGAGTGACTCGTTGATGCTTCCCGACGGGAACCCGTCCATTGCCTTCGCAGCCACCTGGGCTGCTTCGTGTCCGGCGGGGATCCAGCGTGGATTCTCCGGACCGTGGCCGGGGCCGGACACCAATCGCCTGCGATTTCGGAAGATGCGGCCGGGGCGGCGTTCGAGCCGGAGGCTGTTGTCCAGGCTTTGCATGACCAGCAGGATCACGGTGCGCTCAGCCCATCGCCAGACCGACAGCGAGCGGACGAAGGTGATCGGGTGCCGGAGGGCCTGGAGGAGGAAACGGAGCCATTGTGGCCCTCGCCCTTCGCCGGCGACGAGGATCGTTCCGAGCAGTCCCATCGAGTTCGAGCCCTGCGAGTATCGCACCGGCTCGATCCGGGTCTCCGGCGCCGGATGGAACGACGACGTGATCGCAACTCCCCGGGTGTAATCCGTTTCCCGGTTCTTGGACACGGCACCCAGGATGGATTCCGAGTTGGTCCGTACCACCGTGCCGACCGCATCGGAGATTGACGGCAGCCTGCCGCGGTCCTTGAGATCCAGCAGGAGCCGGGTGGTCCCGAGTGCGCCCGCAGAGAAGATCACCTCGTCGGCGGTGATAGTCCGCTCCTGCTTCCTGAGCCAAGCTCCGGGCCTGCGACTCGTGAGGAGGTAACCGCCGTCGGCTCGCTTGATATCGACCACCTGACGATCGGCGAACACCCGGGCGCCGTTCTTCTCGGCCAGATAGAGGTAGTTGCGATCGAGCGTGTTCTTGGCATTGAATCTGCACCCCACCATGCAGCCGCCGCATTCGATGCACCCGCTTCGTTCGGGGCCTTCGCCGCCGAAATACGGGTCGGAAGCTTCAAGGCCGGCGGTACCGAAGTACACCCCGACCTCCGTTGGGTGGAGCCCCTCTTCGTTCCCGAAGTGGCCGGCGATCGCCCGCATCACCTCGTCGGCCGGCGTGGTGGCAGGAGCTGTGACCGCGCCGAGCATGCGGCGGGCACGGGCGTAGTGGGGAGCCAGCTCCGACTTCCAGTCGGTGATATCCCGCCACTGCGGGTCCGTGAAGAACGCGTCATGGGGGTCGATGAGCGTGTTGGCGTACACCAGCGATCCGCCGCCGACCCCGGCTCCGGAGAGCACGAGGACATCCGGGAGCAGGTCGAGGCGCTGGATGCCGCGGAGGCCGAGCGACGGCATCCACAGGAAGCGGCGGAGGTTCCATGAGGTCCGGGGGAAGGTGGAGGCATCAAACCGGCGGCCGGCCTCGAGCACTGCGACCCGATACCCCTTCTCGGTGAGTCGCAGCGCACTGACACTGCCGCCGAACCCGCTGCCGATGATGGCGACGTCGAAGTGGCCGGCTGCAGGAGTGATCATCGATGTCTTTCTAGCAAGCCGATCGGGTCCGCCGCGGCCCGACACCGGTGCGAGGTCCTTCCGGATGCCTCCCCGCAAAGGGCCGCTGGCCCCTGGCGCGGAGCCGTGAGACCGGCGAGGCTAGGGGATGACGCGACTCAAGAGGAACGAATGAAGCGGCGCAGCTGGGCGGAGCCTTTCAAGATCAAGATGGTCGAGCCGATCGCGATGACCACGCGGGAACACCGGGAATCGGCGATCAGGGAGGCGGGGTATAACACGTTCCTGCTCGATTCGGCAGATGTCTACATCGACCTGCTCACGGATTCAGGTACGTCGGCGATGTCGGAGTGGCAGTGGGCCGGGCTCATGATCGGAGACGAGGCCTATGCCGGCAGCCGTTCGTTCTACAACCTCTGCGATGCCGTCGCCGAGGTCTACGGGTATCCGGAGCTGGTGCCAACGCATCAGGGTCGCGGCGCCGAACACATCCTCAGCCAGATCCTCATCAAGGACGGCGATGTCGTCCCCGGCAACATGTACTTCACGACGACGAAGTTCCATCAGGAGTACGCCGGCGGGACGTTCGTCGATGTCATCGTGGACGAAGCGCATCAGCCGGCCTCGGAATTCCCCTTCAAGGGCAACATCGATCTCGGCAAGCTGCAAGCCCTGATCGACGAGCACGGTGCGGAACGCATCCCCTACGTGTCGTTCGAGACCAACGTGAACATGGCCGGGGGGCAGCCCGCATCGATGGCGAACCTGCGCGACGTGTACGAGTTGTGCCGTTCACACGGCATCCTCGTGATGCTCGACGCCACCCGGGCGCTCGAGAACGCTTACTTCATCCAGCAGCGTGAGGACGGGTACGCCGACAAGAGCATCGCCGAGATCATGCGCGAGATCTGCTCGTATTCCGACGGCGCCACCGTGTCCTCGAAGAAGGACAACCTGGTCAACATCGGCGGGTTCCTGGCGCTGCGCGACCCGGAACTGGCGCGGCAGGCCCGGGCTCTGCTGGTCGCCTTTGAGGGCCTCCACACCTACGGCGGCATGTCGGGGCGGGATATGGAGGCATTGGCTCGGGGGATCCGCGAGATGGTCGTTACGGACGACCACGTGCGGGCCCGGGTCGGCCAGGTCGAGTATCTCGGGGATCTGATCACGGGAGAGGGCATTCCGATCGTGCTCCCGGTCGGGGGGCATGCGGTGTTCCTCGATGCGGCGTCGATCATGAGCCACCTGCCTCAGGACGAATTCCCGGCACAGGCACTGGCGGCAGCCCTCTACGTCGACTCAGGCGTGCGCGGTATGGAGCGCGGCGTCGTGTCGGCCGGCCGCAACGCCGAGACCGGCGATCACAACTACCCGAAACTCGAACTGGTGCGGCTCACGATTCCACGCCGCGTCTACACGCAGAGTCACATGGACGTGACCGCTGAATCCGTGGCCGCCGTCTACGAAGCGCGGGAGTCCCTCGGAGGTCTCGAGTTCGTGTACGAGCCGCCGCAACTCCGGTTCTTCCAGGCCCGTTTCACCCCGAAGGGGTAGCGCCGGGGGTCTAGGAGCCCGCTGAGCAATACATGTCGGACATCTCGGCGACCAGTCATCACCACTTGCTGTGTCCTCGGTCCCACCATTCCTGCACGAGGAGTGGCGGAACCTGGGTCCTTGCGATTGGCGCGCCTGGCCGCCGATCAACGTGCCCGGCGGGCACGCCACATCGGCATTACTCAGCAGACTCCTAGTGCCGCGCCTCACCGCGTTTGCCGGGTTCAAATGTGGCTCAGGCCGCCTCCGGCTGCGTCCTCGCCCTTGACGCATTTCATCCAATGCGCCTGCGGGACTGCGTCCTTGCCGGGCCACGCCCTGAGCTCGCCCTGAACCTCGCCAACGTCATGAGACACGGCACTAAGCGGCGTGGCCGAGTGCCACCATGCCGCCGACGAGGTTCCCGACCTGGGAGAAGCCGTTGGCGGCAAGGAACCGGGCGGCTAATTGGCTGCGGTTGCCGGAGCGGCAGACGATGAGCACAGGTACTGCACGATCGAGGCGGTCCAGCGAGGTGGGCAACTCGCCAAGTGAGAGCTTCCGGGCCTCCGGCAGCGTTCCCAGGGTCCACTCAATCGGTTCGCGGACATCGAGCACGATGCCCTGATGCCGGGCAATCCAGTCTTGCCATGCGGTGGCGCGAACCTGCTCGACCTGGGGGCTCATCGTGTTGCTCCGGGATCCTGGGTGGCGGCACTGTACCCCCAGAGGTATCCCAGGCAAGCGTTGGTGCTCCGGCAGTCGGCCTCCGGCTGCGGCCGGTCCTCCAAGGGGTGGCGGCCCGCGGATAGGGTGTGGGCGGTCGGATCGGGGTTAGCGGCTCGGCCGGGGAATGCGCATCGAGAGGCGGTGGCGCAGCGCAATGGGTGATACGAGCGACTCCAGGACGTCAAGCCGGCTGGGCGGCGCCTTCAGGTTCCTGCCGCTTGCCGGGATCGTTCGCGGCCATCGTCGGGAGGACCTCATCGGCGACGTCCTGGCCGGGTCCCTCGTCGCGATCCTCCTGGTGCCGCAGGCGATGGCCTATGCGCTGCTGGCCGGATTGCCGCCTCAGATCGGCCTGTACGCGGCGCTGCTCCCGCCGGTGCTCTACGCCCTCTTCGGATCGAGCCGATATCTCGCGGTGGGGCCGGTTGCCATCGTCTCGCTGCTGGTCGCCGACGGCCTGAAGCCGATGGCCGAGGCCGGATCCGAGCGGTACGTGCAGCTTGCCATCGTGCTGGCCCTGATCGTCGGTGTGCTGCAGCTAGTCATGGCGCTGCTGCGGGCCGGATTCGTCACGACCTTCCTCAGCCATCCCGTCATTGCCGGATTCACCAGCGGCGCCGCGGTCGTCATCTGCGTCAGCCAGATCGAGCACTTGTTCGGCGTGGTGGTGGATCGCCACGGCCATCCGCACGAGACGATCATCGATCTGGTCGGTCAGATGGATGAGGCGGTGCCGGCGACCCTCGTGATCAGCGGGATCGCGCTGGTGGGGTTGTGGCTGTTCCGGGGTCCGCTCCGGCGCTTCCTCGATCGGTCAAGGATCTCGGCGGTCTGGGCCAATGTTCTCAGCCGAATCGGCCCGTTCGTCGTGGTGGCGGCCGGCATCGTTGCAGTTGCTGCGGGGGACCTCTCGTCGCATGGCGTCACGGTCGTGGGGGAGATCCCACAGGGCCTGCCGATTCCGGGGATTCCATCCGTGGAGGCCGAGACGCTGGTCGAACTCCTTCCCACCGCAATCGCCATCACGTTCATTGGATTTGTGGAGGCGTATTCGATTGCCACGGCCCTGGCCGGGAAGCATCGGGAGCGCATCTCCCCGAGCCAGGAGCTCCTGGCGCTGGGTGCCGCCAATCTTGGAGGAGCATTCACCGGCGCCTACCCGACGACCGGGAGCTTCAGCCGGTCGGCCGTGACCGCCGATGCCGGAGGCCGCAGCGGGCTGGCCGCGATCGTGTCGTCGGTGCTCATCACGTTCACCGTTCTGCTCTTCACGCCGCTGCTGCACGACCTGCCGCGAGCCGTGCTGTCGGCAATCATCGTGATGGCGGTGATCCGATTGGTCAACTGGCGGGGATTCCTGCAGATCTGGCATTACGACCGGCTGGACGGATTGGTGGCGCTCGCAACGTTCGGCTCGGTGCTCTTCATCGGCGTCGAACTCGGCATCCTCATCGGCGCCGGAATCGCCTTCGTGTTCTACCTGTGGCGGGCGAGCCGGCCCCACGTCGCCATCGTCGGCCGGTTGCCGGGAAGCGAGTCCTATCGGAACGTGCTTCGCCACGACACGATCACATCCGACGAGGTGGCTGCAGTTCGGGTCGACGAGAGCCTGACCTTCGCCACCGCCTCGGCACTTGAGGAGGTCCTCATCGAGATCGTGGCCGTACGACCGACGCTGCGGGCACTCGTGCTCGAGTGCGTTGCGGTCAATCACATCGATTCAACGGGCCTCGAGGCCCTGCATGGGATCGATGACCGGCTCGCCGCGATAGGTGTCGAACTCCACCTGTGCGAGCTCAAGGGTCCGGTGCGCGATCGGCTCGATGCGAGCGGATTCGTGGAGGTGTTCGGAGAGCACCGGTTGCATGCCTCCACTCACCAGGCAATGGAGTCTCTCGGAGCCGCCGATTGACGATGCCGCCCGCCTTCGAGGCCCATTTCGGCCGTCGGCCCGAGCTCGTGGTTCGGGCACCAGGCCGGGTCAACATCATCGGGGAACACACCGACTACGCGCTGCTTCCTGTCCTTCCCGCCGCCGTGCAGTTCGGAATCACCGTGGCGGCTACAGGTACCGACTCCGGTGCCGTCGAGGCAGGGTCGGGCGCATTCCCGGAGCTGGTGAAGGTAGACCGCTTCCCGGGCCGGGTGGACGGTTGGGGCCGGTACGTCGCGGCCGCCGTGCGGCAACTGGGTGACCGGGCGCCGGGTCTAGGAGCACAGCTGTGGGTGGACGGCGACCTGGCGCCGGACGGAGGCCTCAGTTCATCATCTGCCCTCACGGTCGGACTGATCGGGGCGCTCGATGCGGTGTGGGAGCTCGGCCTGAGCCGCGCCAGCGTTGCCGATCTGGCCGTTGCGGCCGAACGATCTGTCGGCATCGAGGGGGGCACCATGGATCAGACGGTGATTGCCCTGGCAGACCCCGGGGCAGCCTTGCGTATCGATTTCTTCCCACCTGCGACGCGTCCGATTGCCATCGACCCCTCGATTCGGTTGGTCGCGGCAGACAGCGGGAAGCGGTCGCCGAAGACCGGTGCGATGCGCGATCTGTACGACAGCAGGGTGCTCGGGGTCCGAATGGCCGGTGGGCTGCTGGCCGCCGAACTCGGCGTCGATGCCGGGTCACCGCCACTCCCGGGCCGGTTGGTGGACGCCGCCAACTTGCTCGCGCTGTCGCACGAACTCCCGGCAGAGACTTCGCCGAGGGAGGTTTCGGGCAGCACCGGCATCGACCCGGAAGTGTTCTGCCGGTTGACGGCCCGATCTCTCGATCCCGACCTGAGCGTTCCGGTCCGGGTGATTGCCGAGCATGTCGTCGGGGAGGCAGCTCGGGTCGACCGTGCCGAAGTGGCCCTGCAGGGTGGCGATCTCGACGCCCTGGGACGGCTGCTCGATGAGTCTCATTCCAGCCTGCAGGCGTTCGGGGTCTCGACGCCGGAACTCGACGGCCTCGTGATCGCGCTGCGGGAGGCCGGGGCGGCGGGCGCCCGCCTTACCGGAGCGGGAGGGGGAGGCTTCGTGGTCGCGGCTGCATCATCCGATCAGGTCGATGGTGTTGTCGAAGCCGGCAGGCGGTTCGCCGGGACTTCGTTCGAGGTCATCCCGTCGGGAGGCTTGTCGTGGTCGACCGTGGGGTGATCCTCGCTGCCGGGAGGGGCACCCGCCTCGGCCCGCTCACCGATTCGGTCCCCAAGCCGCTGCTGGACATCGGAGGCACCCCTCTGCTGGTTCGGATCCTCGATGGGCTCGTAGAGGCCGGAGTTGTCGAGAGCGTGGTCGTCGCCGGGTACCGGGCGGACCAGGTCCGATCCGCCCTCGCCGGCAGATCGGGCGTTGAGATCGTTGTCCAGACCGAATTGAACGGCACGGCTGGCGCCGTTGCGCTGGCACGTGATGCGGTGTCCGGCCGGCCGTTCGTGTACGCCTGGGGCGACATCCTGATCAGACCCGACAACTACCGGCGGATCGTCGAGGCCGCAGCTTCGGCAGACGCGGTGATCGGTATCAATCGGGTCGAAGATCCCTCCGCCGGTGCCGCAGTCACGGTGGATGGAGATTGGCGGGTCCGGGGCATCGTCGAGAAGCCACCCCCGGGATCGTCCGTGACCAAGTGGAACAGTGCCGGGATCGGGGTCCTCGGGCCCGACGTGTGGCCCCTGATCGATGCGCTCGCTCCCTCACCGCGTGGGGAGTACGAACTGACCGATGCCATGGCCGGACTGGTCGACGACGGCGCCATCGTCGCGGCGGTGCCCATCGAGGGACCGTGGGTCGACATCGGGACGCCCGAGTCCCTGGCTCGGGCCCGGGAACTTGTCAGTGGCTGGCGACCCGGCTCTCAACCATGATGCAGGCGCGGGCCAGGTAGTCGAATCTGTCCTCATCGAGATACGCCATCACCCGCTCGTCTTCGGCTCCCGGTTGGACCCAAGCCCGCATCATCCCCATTTCCTTTGCGGTCGCCAGTACGGAGAGGGTGGTGGGGGCCGGAGTGACGTAGTTCACGATGGTCGGAGCTTCGGGCAGGTCGGCCAGACTCGGGTATGCCGGATCGCCGTCAACGGTGGTCCGAGCCGGGTTCACCGCGAACACAGTGAAGCCCTTTGCTTTGAGGTCGCGGTAGATGATCCCTCCGTACTTCCCCGGACTGTCGGTCGCTCCTACGACGGCGACCGTCGTGCCCGGTTCGTTCAGCAGAGCTGCGATGTCGTTCATGCAGCCTGCAACGGCCCCGAAGTGCCGATCATTCCGCGATCCGACTTCCTGTCTGGAAACCAAATCGATAGTTTTGAGCGGTCCCGGTTCCCAGTGTCGGAGGAGGTACGGGCACCGTGAAGCGCGTCGTCGCGGCCGTCACGGCCATTGCACTGCTCATCGTCGCGTGTGGTGGGGACGGCGATGCTGAGGACACGACCGGGGGTACCACTGCGATCGACACCCCGGGACTGCCGTCGACATACACCGGTCCCGACGGCGTAACCTCCACGGTCTCCGATGTCAGCCGGATCGTGACGCTCAGCGGAGAGTTCACCGAGATCGTGTTCGCCCTCGGGCTCGGCTCGAACATCGTGGGTGCAGATCTCTCGTCGGTGTATCCCGAGGAAGAGACGAAGACCATTCCCAAGATCGGGGTCGAGCGACTGCTGCTCGCAGAGCCGATCATTGCCCAGAACCCCACCGTGGTGCTCGGTGACACCGATGCCACACCCCCGGACGTGATCGATCAGGTCCGCCAGACGGGGATCCCGGTCGTGATTTTCCCGCGCTTCCAGGGGCTCGAGGGACCGGCGACCAAGATTCGTGCCGTCGCCGAGGTCCTCGGGGTCTCATCCGAGGGCGAGGCTCTTGCCGCATCGGTGCAGGGTGAGATCGATGCCATTGCCGCCGCCACAGCGGATCTGTCCGACCGGCCCCCGGCTGCCGTCGTCTACATGGCCAACAACGGTGCCACGATCCTGCTGCTGGGGGAGAACACCGTGATGGAGGGGCTGATTGCGGCGGCCGGCGGAGCCGATGTGGCACCGGCGGCCGGGTCCGACGGCATGATGCCGCTGACCCCGGAGGCACTGGCCGGGGGAGCTCCGGAGTTCATCATCACCTCGGAGCGCGCGATGGACACCACCGGCGGCATCGAGGGCTTTCTCGAAGTGCCCGGTGTCGCCCAGACCCCGGCGGGAGAGCAGCAGAATGTGCTGGTCTTTGAGGACACGTTCCTCCTCAACCTCGGTCCTCGCACCCCAGACCTGCTACGCGAGATGCTCGCGGTGTTCCATCCGGACGTGACCGTACCGTGAGCTCCCCCGCTGCGGCAGGCCCGGCAGCGGCGCCCGGCCCGGAGCCGGTGCGCCGTGTCGGCCGTGCCTCGCTTATCACGGGCCTGTCGGTCGCTCTGGTGGGATTCTCGATCCTGTCTCTCGGCGTCGGTGCCGTCGACATCTCACCGGCGGCCGTGTTTGGAATCCTCCTGGATCATGCCGGCATCGACACCGGCCTGGAGTTCACAGAGCGGCAGGACGCGGTGCTGTGGTCGATCCGGCTTCCCCGGGTGGTCCTTGGAGCAACCGTCGGCGCCGGGTTGGCGGTGGCCGGGGCCGCACTCCAAGGCATCTTCCGAAACCCGCTCGCTGATCCCCAGCTCATCGGTGTATCGAGTGGCGCCGCACTCGGCTCGACCGCGCTCATCGCACTCGCCGGGGGCCCGCTGGGTCTGCTGGCGGGCCCGATCGGAGCGTTCTTTGGTGGCCTGGCGGCCGGGATTGCGGTGTACTCGATCGCCCGGCATCAGGGCCGGACCGAGGTGGTCACCCTCATCCTCGCCGGAATCGCGGTAGCTGCCATCGGCGGTGCCGGCGCCGGGATGGTCAGTTTCATCGTCGATGACCCGGCTTTGAGGAACGCGCTGTTCTGGTCACTCGGGAGCCTCTCGGTGGCGACGTGGAAGCTGTGGTGGGTGACCCTGCCGTTCGTGGCGGCCGGGGCCATCCTGCTCCCGCTGTACGCCCGGGCGCTCAATCTGACTCTGCTCGGCGAACGGGAAGCCCAGCATCTCGGTGTGGACGTGGAGCGGGTCAGGCTGGTGGTGCTCTCGCTGGCGGTGCTCACCGTCGGCGCCACGGTGGCGGCGGCCGGCGTCATCGGCTTCATCGGCCTCCTGGTGCCGCATGGAATCCGGCTGGCGGCGGGGCCGGATCACCGGGTCGTTCTGCCGGCATCCATCGTCGGAGGTGCCACTCTGGTCGTGGCCGCCGATTTCGTGGCGCGAACGATGGCGTCGCCCATCGACGTTCCCGTGGGGCTGCTGACCGCCCTGGTCGGCGGACCGCTGTTCCTCTGGCTGCTGCGCCGCACCCGCCGGGAGCACGGAGGGTGGGGATGAGCGCGGTACTCCAGGGACGCGGGCTCACGATGGCCATCGACGGCTCGGTTCTGGTTCGGGATGTGGATCTCACCGTGTCGTCCGGAGAGGTGCTCGGTGTGGTCGGGCCCAACGGCGCCGGGAAATCGACCTTGTTGCGCATGCTCTCCGGTGAGCAGCCGCCGACGGCCGGTGATGTGCTCGTCGACGGGGAGCCGATCAGTTCGTATCGAGCCGAGCGGCTCGCGCTGCGCCGGGCGGTGCTTCCGCAGCACACCGTGCTCCAGTTCGCGTTCAGAACGCTCGACGTGGTCCTGATGGGTCGCTATCCGCACCGCCAATCGACCCGGGTTCACGATCGGGAGGTCGCCGCGGCCGCCATGGAGGAGACCGATACCGGACACCTGGCGGATCGCACCTTCCCGACGCTGTCGGGCGGCGAACAATCCCGGGTCGCCCTGGCCCGGGTGCTCGCCCAGGAGGCTCCGATCGTGATGCTCGACGAACCGACCGGGTCCCTCGACCTCCGGCATCAGGAGCTCGTGATGTCCACGCTGCGAGGCCTCGCCGGAGAGGGGGCTGCCGTTCTGGCCATCCTCCACGACCTGAACCTGGCTGCCCGGTACGCAGATCGTGTTGCCCTGATGAGTCACGGGTCGATTCGAGCCGTAGCGCCAACGCGTGAGGTGATGCACGCCGATCTGCTGTCGGAGGTCTACGCCCACCCCATCGGAGTGGTGCCGCATCCCCACTTCGACTGCCCGTTCATCTTCCCGCTCGAGAACGGGCGCTGCGGTACCCCCGGCGCAGCGAACGACTGAGCCAGTCGGGAAGCAGCGCGTCGACCAGCAGGGCGAGACGCCGCGCCGTCGGCCGAACCAGGCTACGAACCAGGTGGCCTCTCGCCTCCGATCGCCTCCCCGCATCGAGCAGTTCCTCGCCGTGCCATGCCCGGGCGTCGGTAACGGCTCGCCGGATGGCGGCCGGCGCGACCCGGACATCACCCTCATAAGCCGCGGCCGCTTTTTGCAGGGCCCGGAGGTAGTTGCCCGAGAGAGCGACCAGGTAGCGCCGGGAGGTGAGCTGATCGTCTGCCCCGAAGCGGTAGCGCACAGTCGGCACGTCGATGAGGCCGACGGGTCCGGCGGCGCTGGTGCGGAGATGGAAGTCGAAGTCTTCACCGCTCTCGCGGAACGCCGGATCGAACAGCCCGACGGCGTCGAGACGGGACCGGCTGATGATCACGGATGATGTGTGCACCAGATTCCCGGCGATCATCCGGGCCAGGATGTCTCCCCACCACACGCGGGCTCCAGGCGGGCCGCCGGCGTCGTCGAGTGGCGCGGACTTATCGAAGAGATCGCGGGGCTCGACGGTCCGCCAGGCGGCGTAGACCCGGCTCAAACCTCCCGCGAGCGATGCACCGGCTGCATCGACCGCATCTAGCTCGGTCCACAGCATGCCGACCTCGGGGTGGCGTGCGAAGCAGGCGAGCTGCAAATCGATCTTCCCGGGGAGCCACACATCGTCCGAATCGAGGAAGGCGATGAACTCGCCGGTGGACGCAGTGATGCCGTCGTTGCGGGCGGCTGCCGGGCCACCACGCTCGGCCCTGTGGATCAGACGGAGCCGTGGATCGTCGATCGCATCGACCACCGCGACCGTCGCATCGGTCGAAGCATCGTCCACCACGATGACCTCGGCCACCGATCTCCCCTGGTCACAGGCACTGCGGATCGCGTCTCCGATCAGGTGCGAGCGGTTGTACGTCGGGATGACGACGCTGACCCGGGGCCGGTCGTCCTGGCTCATGAAGTTGCTGCCTCGCGTCTCGGCCACAGTGCCCAGATCGTTGCGGCCACAAGCGCTCCTCCGAGCGACCACACGATCGGGACCGGATTCCGCCAGATGTCGATGCTGAGGGCCGCCGGGAGGTCGAACCGGTCGACGAGGGAGGCAGCGATGAGTGCGCCGACCACGGCGGCGATTGCGATCGGTTTCCACTCGGCTGTCCGGTCGAGCCCCCTGAGGATCGTCACCACCGAGACAGCGCCGATGAGTGCGACGGCGGTCTCGGCGGCGAGCCAGACAACAGTTCTCCCGAGATACTCGGCAACGGCATCGAGCACGAAGGTCATGGGTTCAGCCGCTCTTCTTCGCTTTCATCGCCTGCTTCTGTTCGCGCAGCACGGCGACCTTCTCGAACGTGTCGACGTCTGCGATCGACGGCCAATCGGCGGCGTGCTCCTCCCAGCCGGCGGGTGCCGCTTCGAGACGAACGCCGAGCACCTTGATGAAGATGCGGGCCTTGGCGTCGCCGAAGCCGGGTAGTGCCTTGAGCCGCCGGAACAGGTCACCACCGTCGGCCGCTCCTTCCCACAGCCGGGCCGTGTCGCCGCCGTACTCGTCGACGAGATGCCGGCACAACGCCTGGGTCCGCTTCGCCATCGACGCCGGGAACCGGTGGAGAGCCGGCGGACCTCTGAAGAGCTCGATGAGGTCGTCTTCGCCGGTAGCGGCAATGCGGCCCGCATCGAGCTCACCTCCCATGCGGTCCCGGAGGATCGCCGGGGAGGCAAACGCACGCTCCATCTGGATCTGCTGATCCAGCAGCATCCCGATGAGCAGCGCGAGTGGATCCGACGCCAGCAGCCGGTTGGCGTCCGCATCCTCGGTGAAAGGGAGTTCGGTTGGTGGCATGAGGTCCTGTGTTGAGCGTCGGGGCGCAACGGTAGCGCCGCCGTGGTGCTCAAATCCGTCACACATCGGTGTCGGTGGCCGAAGATGTACGGCGCACGATCCGAGGAGAGCTGATGGCCTGGCGGCGGACCTTGCTCGATCTTGCCCGCCGCACCCGGCTGCTGCGGGCAGTCGGGGCGAGCTACGGCCGGGGCCGGTTGACGGTCCTCGCCTATCACCGCGTTGTCGACCACGAGGTGAGCGGGTTCGACACCATGCGGCGCAACGTGAGCGCCACACCCGAAGCGTTCGACGGACAGATGCGGGCGGTGGCCGGCTATTTCAGCCCGGTCGCGATGCAGGAGGTCGTTGCGTTCGTCGACGGAGGAGCACCGCTTCCTGCCCGTCCGCTGCTCGTCACCTTCGACGACGGGTATCGGGACAACCTGACCGAGGCCCTACCGATTCTGCGTCACTACGGGATCCCGGCAACGGTGTTCCTGGCTACGGATCACATCGGGACCGCGTCTCCGCTGTGGTGGGACTTCGCCGCCTACTGCTTTGCGCATACCGAACGGCAAGCGGCCGACCTCCCGGAGCTGGGAGCCCGTGACTGGACCGGTGAGCGCGTCCGGGACCAAGTGCTCGCCGAATGGAGTGAACATCTGAAGGGTTTGGCGCACGAGCGGCGGCAGGCGGCAGTGGCGGAACTTCCCGATCGTCTCGAGGTGAACGTTCCCGCCGCGGCGTTCGACGGTCTGATGCTGTCGTGGGACGAGGTGCGATCGATGCGTGAGGATCGGGTTGATTTCGGTGCGCATACCAGGACTCATCCCATCCTCACCAGGGTCGATCCGGAACGAGCTCGGCGGGAGATCTCCGGATCGAAAGCAGCGATCGAGGCCAAGCTCGGGGATACCGTGACCTCGTTCGCATACCCCAACGGCCAACCGGCCGATGTGACACCTGAGATCCGGGCAATGGTCCAGGAGGCAGGATTCCGGGTTGCGGTGACGCTATTCCCCGGTCCGGCCCGGCCCAATGAGGTTCGGCGTGACCCGCTGATGATCCGACGGGTATTCGTGCACCACCGGGATCATCCGTCCCGATTCGCCGCCAAGGTCATGGGTCTGGTACGTATCGGAAGCGTGGTGCGGTGAGCACTTCCGCGCTGCACTCTGCGGTGGTCGAGGCCCTGCCGGGATGGTTCGACGGTGCGGCGACGCTAACTCCCGGCTCGTTCACCGTCGCCGAGCGCTCATGGTCTTTCGAGGTGCGTTTCGAGGTTGCCGTCGACGGCGGTGCGGTGTCCTGCATCGGGAAGGTGCCCCGCTGGGAGGGGGCCTGGACCCTCCCCGAGGTGCTGCAGTCCGGACTGCAAGCCAACGTGGCCCTCGAGTACCGAACCCTTGTGGAGATCGACCGGGAGGTATCGGACGCAGCCGACCCGATGCTGACTTCGATCTCGCCGGTGGGCATCAGCGAGGAACACAACCTGATCGTGACCCGTCTGCTGGAGGCTCGTCCGCTGCGTCGGGTACGGCGCAACAGTCGGCTTTTCACGGAGTCGTTGCGACGGACCGGGAGATGGCTGCGGTGGTTCCACACCGTCATCGGCGGCGCCGCAGAGGCGGAGTTCCCACTCCAAGCCTCGCTCGGCCGGGTAAGCGGATGCACCCCCGACCCGGCCCCGCCCGGGTGGGAGGAAGCGGCAGCTGCGGTGACCGGGATGGTCGAGGCCATTGGTACCCGTCCGGTCCGAACCGGGGACATCCACGGTGATGCCAACACCGCCAATGTGCTGGTCACACCCGAGCAACGGGTGGCGATGCTCGACCCCAATCGTCGCCGGGGCCCGAGCGTCGAGGACGTCTCCCATCTCGCCGGTGAACTGGTCACCGGACGGGCACGGACCGCGAGCGGCGGGCTGCTTCCCGGACGGGCAGCCACGGATCGGGCGATGCGGGCGTTGATCGGTGGCTACCGGCTCCAGGAGGTGGAGGTCTTCGATGCGCTCCTGCGTCTCGACCTGCTGGAGCGGTGGGCGGAGTTCGAGTCCCGTCTCGGTTCCAAGATGCTTGCCCCGATACGCCGGCATCTGCGGCGGGAGATCACTCGCTCGCCGACCTGAAGCCCCGCATGATCGAGCGCGCCACTCCGCCTCCCCACAACACCCTGCCCTTGACTCCGACCGGGCGGCGAATCCGCAGGTTGTGGCGCACCACGGGCTTCCACCGCTCCTTGTAGGTCTCGTTCCCGCGGAGGAGATCGAAGACCTCGGCTCCTTCACCGATTGCAGATGCAATCGCGTGGGCCAGGATGGTGCGGCCGGGGCCGTAGCGGCTCCAGTCCGGGTCATATCCCGTCGTGTAGAAGGCCACCGTGTTCCCGAACCGGTAGCAGAGGATGGCGGCGACCGTGTCGCTGCCGACGTCGAGGCGGTGGAGCCGAAGCCGTCCGGCATCGGCGAATCGACGAGCCGCCGTACGATGGAATGCCGCCGCCTCGTCGGTCGCGAACGCCCCGGCGTCGCCCTGAGCGGTTCGAATCTTCTGGTGCAGGGCACCGAGCCGGGCCATCGTCTCGTCGATGTCCTCCGCCCCGATCGCCAGGCGGGTCGACACCGGGGCCGGTGCCTCTCGCCCCAGCTTGCGCCGGTACCGGCGGATGCTCTGGCGGTGGCTCTTGCTGAGCCCCTGCTCGTACTCCTCCCAGGTTCCCGGCAGTTCCAGGTACGGGCACGCGGTCCGTTCGGAGGATCGGCGGTCCCCGACGCGCCGCAGGAGGAGCCGGGCCAGATGCCCGTCCTCGCGCAAGCCGTCGAGGTCGATGAGATCCCAATCCGATTCGCGGGTCAGCCACTCCCACAGGTCGGCTGCGATGCTCGGAGGCATGTCACATCGCACCGCGATGTCGAGATGGTCGGGTGTCAGGGGCCCGGAACCGGCCATCACCAGCACACGGTGGGGGATACCGCCGCGGGTGCGCCGTTCGACGGCAAGCGGAGCAACCGCGACCAGCGAACCGTCGTCGGGGTGGCGGGCGGTGACGATCCGCAGATCGTGGCAGCGACCGAGGGTTTCGCGCCACGACGACAGCCATGCCCAGGTGAGGAAGATCCCGCCGGCATCGGAGTCGCCGATGAGTTGGTCCCACTCGGTTTCGAGTGCACCGAATCCGGTGTCGTCGACGACGGTGTCCAGAACGGGGATGGTTCGGGCGCCAACGGTCATTGGGGAACCTTCTCGTCGTCGGATCGATCGGCCATCTCCCACACCGGGTTCTGCCCGCCGCGAAAGTGCCGGACGGCGCCTTTGAGTTGCGCCACGTTGCTGTCGACGAGGAACTTGGGTACGTATCCGACCTTGCCGAGGTGCTCGCCGGCGAACGCCACCCCGTAGAAGGTCACCTGAAGGGCGAACGCCGCGAGACCGAACGGCGCTGCCAGCCCGGCCAGGCCCCGCCAGCCGGATCCAGTTCCGGGGAGGATCACCGCAAGGCCGGATGCGACGAATGCCGCCGCCATGGCGACCGGCAGGACAGGCCGCAGCAGCTTGTGCGACGTGAGCTGCCACATGATGATCGGCCGGCGCCACGGATAGGAGGAGAGCCGGGAGTACTGCTTCAGGTGCCCGGCGATGATCCGGGTGCGGCGCTCGGCCTCTTCGGCTGCGGTCGCCGACACCCGTTCTGTCGAGATCGCCCGGTCGGCATACACGACCCGGTAGCCGTCCTTCACGGCCTCCATTGCGATCCAGGCGTCGTTGTTGACCACCCAGGGCGGCGCCGGGGAGAACAGCGAACGACGCACGGCGAAGATCTCGCCGTTGACACCCATGGAGCAGCCCAGGCGGGTCTCGGCGCGGCGAATGGCCGATTCATAGCGCCAGTAGAGACCCTCGGAGTACCCGAGGCCGTCGTCGGAGAGCACCGTCTTGTGCCCGGTGACGACACCGACGGTGGGATCGGCGAACGGTGCCGCCATCTCACGGAGTGCGTCGCGGTGATAGCTGCAGTTGGCATCGGAGAAGACGACGACGTCACCGCGGGCGTGCGCCATGGCCCGGTTCAGTGCGGCCATCTTCCCGCGGCGTTCCGGGTGCCACAGGAGTTCGACGCCGCGATCGGACCAGCGGCGGGCAATCTCGGGGGTGGCGTCGTCGGAGCCGTCGGCGGCGACGATGATCTGCAGCCGATCGCTTGGGTAGTTCAGTTCCAACGACTCGGTGATCTTGCGCTCGATCACCGCTTCCTCGTTGTAGGCGGCGATTACCAGCGTGAGACCCGGGTTGTGGGTGACGTCATCGCGGCGTTCCGGCCGCAATCGGCTCGCCACGGTGACGAGGATCGGGTATCCGGCGTAGGTGTAGAGGATGACGGCGACGGCCGACCAGAACACGACGGCGATCATGAGAGCTGCTCCTCACGGGCGATGGATCGACAGACCCCGAGCACGGTGGTTGCGATCGCCGTCCACCCGAAGGCTTCATCCGCCCACTGCTTGGCCCGCCGGCCCATGGCGGCGGCTTCGGTCGGATCGTCGAGGAGCTTCACCATTGCTCTCACCAATGCATCGTGGTCCTCGGGCGGGACGATGAGCCCGGTGACACCGTGTTCGACGGCCTCGGGAAGAGCGCCGGTCTCGGTGACGACGACCGGGCGCTCGAAGGCGTAGGCGACCTGGAGCACTCCGCTCGCGGTGGCGCTCCGGTAGGGGAGGACGACGACCGACGCAGTCCGCATCAACCGTCCGACCTCATCCATCGGCAGGTAGTGCGGGTCGATGACCACGTCGCTGCTGATGCCGAGCGCCTCCACCCGCGCTCGAAGTGCAATCGGATCGACTCCCGCCGGATGTCCGATGATCAGCAGCCCGGCGTCGACCTCACGGCGAACGTCGGCGAAGGCATCGATGAGGTCCTCGACACCCTTCGAAGGACGGATCCCGCCGAAGAAGAGCGCAACCGGCCGGCCGTCGGGGATTCCGTATCGGGTTCGGAGATCTCCGTCGCGATGCGAGGGCTCCAGGAACATCGCCTCATCACCATGGGGAATCAGGTGCAGGCGATCCGGCGCGACCTGCGGGAAGAGACCGAGGAACCGGTCGCGATTCGCCTGACCGTGGTGGAAGATCGCACGGAGCAAAGGGAACACTTCACCGTTCCAGCGACGGGTGAGGCGCCGGACCGCTCCGAAACGGGACTCCCGGGGCTCGAACTCGTGACAGATCTGGGCCAGGGCGATGCCCCTGCGGCTCAACCGGCGCAGCCAGAAGACCTGGAAGGGGAACCGGATGATGCTGAGGATTGCGACCTCAGGGCGGTGGCGGATCAGGCGCCTCGTGAGCACTTCCCACGCCCAGGCGTACCGGACCGCTCGCCAGGCTCGCCGGATCCGGCGACCGATCATCGCTACCCGCCCACCCGTCCGGGCCGGGTCCTCGATGGCCGGCCACAGCGGAATCACCGGACGGACTTCGAAGCGATGGGGCAGGTCGCGCAGTTCGTAGTGGCGGCCGGTGAACAGCGTGACTTCTGCTCCGGCGTCGTGCAGCGCACCACACAGCTGATGGGCGTAGTGGATCAGCCCTCCGGCCCCATCCTGCTCGACCACGGCAATCCGCAGCGGAGTCATGATGCCGACCTCCCGGCCAGGAACCGGTACTCCTCGACCAGTTCTGCGGCCTGGCGACGCAAGTCGAAGCGTGCCTCTGCGATCCGGCGTCCGACCCGGCCCATGACGGCCGCCTGCATCGGGTTGGCGAGTAGGCGGGCGACCGGTGCGGTGAGGGCATCCGGGTCGCCCGGCGGCACCAGGTAGCCGCTGTGGTCGTCAACGACCATCTCCGGGGTGCCTCCCACCGTCGATGCAACGACGGGTAGCGACGCCGCCATGGCCTCCACCAGCACGGTGGGGAGGGCTTCGGTGAGCGAGGGAAGCACGAAGACATCGGCGGCGGCCAGGAGCCGGCCGATGTCAGTCCGGACACCGGCGAAGACAACCCGGTCGGCGACGCCGAGGTCGCGGGCGAGGGTTTCGAGGTGAGGGCGGTGGTCGCCGTCGCCGACTATGAGGTAGCGGGTATCCGGCACTTCATCGATCACGGCCGGCAGCGCCGTGATCATGTGCTGCAGGCCCTTTGGCTCCCGCAAGACCGCCACGGTAAGCAGAAGAGGAGCGTCGGGCGGGATCCGCAGTTCGCGACGGGCGATCGAACCGGTTCCGGGGGCGGCGGTGAAGTCGCCAAGGTCGATCCCGTTGTGCAGGGTGATCACACGCCCCGGATTGAGACCGGCGACGGCCATGTGATGGACGCGAGCACTTTCCGACACGGCAATCACCCGGTCCGCAAAGCGCCGCAGCACCCACGCCATCAGCCGGAAGCGCCGGGCGTCCCTCGAACCCGCTTCGGGCCGGTCGAGGGTGTGGAGCGTGCTGACGGCCGGAATGCCCCGCCGATGGGCTGCGATCGTTCCCAGCACGTTCGAGAACTCCAGCTGGGTGTGAACGATGTGTGGTTCGACCTCGTCGATGAGGCGGGCGACCTTGCGGTACGCGCCTCGTTGGCGCAACCGATCGATCCCCAGATCAATGATCGGGATGCCGAGTGACCGGATGGGCTCGGCAAGCGGATTGCCGAGACGCTCCTGGCAGACCGCAACGACCGGTTCGACACGATTGGCAGCCAGATGGCGGAGATACGCGGCGAGCAGCGTCTCGGCGCCGCCCGGACCTAGAGAGTCGATGAGGTAGAGCACGCGCATGGGTGCCGGAACCGGTGCATGGATCGGAGCCGGGATCAATTGGCGCGTCTCGGTGGGAGGTGCGTTCATTCCTCACCACCTTCTTCGGCAGATCCGGCGCCTTGCCTCAGTGAGATCCAGCCGAGAATCCGGCGCGACGCTTCCCGGTCCACCCGGACCAGCACCAGGGCATATGCGGTTGCGCCGGCGATCGCCGTTGCCGCCAGTGCCACGACCGGCGGAGCACCGGAGGTTGCGATGAGCATGGCCCCGGCGGCGGCGGCAAGCCCGGTTCCGGCTGCGAGTGAGGGAGCAGCTTGGCGGAACACCTCGGCCGGACTAATCCCGACAACCCGGCGGGCCACCAGGAGCCGAAGCCCGGTGTCGATGATCGAGACCCCGGCATGGGCCCAGGCCACGCCGACGATGCCCCAGCGAGCACCGAAGAGAAGCGCCGGAAGCAGCAGGAACAGGTCGAGCAACCCGAGCTTGGCGAGGATGTCGGGGCGGCCGATCGCTTTGTAGACATCGCCGATGTTCACCCCGATCGAACCGATCAGCGAGAACACGGCCATGACCCGGAGTACCGGAATGGCGGCCCGCCATTGCTCACCGAACAGTGTGAGGACGATCGGTTCGGCGGCGATCAGCAGGCCGACGCAGATCGGCACGACGACCATGAGCGAGTAGCGAACCGTAGCGAAGAAGCCCTGGACGAGGAGGTCCCTTCGCTGCTGGATGCTTGAGAAGAACGGGAACATCGCTCCCGCCACGACTCGCCAGATCGACTGGACCAGCATTTCCGGCAGCCGGTAGGCGATGGTGTAGATGCCGAGAGCCACGTCACCGAGGAGCCGTCCGACGATCACGTAGTCGGCGTTCAACCAGATCGCGTACTGGATGTCGTTGGCGATCAGCGGCATCCCGAAGCGCATCAGCGGCCGGATCAGATGACGGTGGATCTCGAAGCGGGGCTTCCACCCGGTGACGGCGCGGGCAAGGATGGCGCCGGCGAGTGCCCCGGCGAGCTGGCCCCACACCAGCGACCAGACGCCCGCTCCGAGCACCGCGGTGGTGATGGCGACCAGGCCCTTGACGAGGGCGTTCCCGGTGTCGGGGATCAGCTTCCGGCGGAACCTCAGGTCCCGGCGCAGCAGCACCACGTGGATCGCTCCGAGCGATTCCAGGAGGAAGGTGAATGCCAGGACCCGCAGGATCGGGACCACCAGCGGCTCCCGGAAGAACCCCGCCACCCACGGCGCCGACAGGGCGGTGATCGCGGTCAGAACGGCTCCGATAATGAGGTTTAGGGTGAACACGGTCTGCGCCGCTTCCTCGGGGTCCTCGCGGCGCTGGATCAGAGCAGCTCCGAGACCCATGTCGCGCAGCACGGTCAGGTAGGCGATCGCCACGGTTGCGAATCCGACGAGCCCGAAGTCCTCGGGCGTCAGCAGGCGGGCGAGGATCGCCATCGTGGCCAGCACAAGCAGCCTGCCGGAGGCGAACGACAGGTAATTCCACAGCACCGCGTGCGCCGCTGTGGTGGCCAGACCGTTGGAACGATCCGTCGTGGCACTCTCGACCGGGGTGCTCATGTCGCGACCGCCGGCTCTTCGGCTGCGATCTCTGATGGCTCGGCGGCTTCGGCCGCGGCGACGTTTGGCAGTGCCAGCGCGACACCGAGAAACACCCAGAAGAGGCGAGCGAAATCGAGGTGGAGGAACACAGAGGTCACCAGGTGCCCGACGAGGGCAACGCCAACCGCATAGGCAATGGCAGCCTCGTCCGTCCTGCCGGCGGCGCGCAGTGCTCGGCGGGAGCGGACGACGGCGCCGAACGCGGCGATCAGGAGGACGCCGAACGCAGCAACGCCGGCGATCCCGGTTTCGGATGCCACCTCCAGGAAGAGGTTGTGCGGCTCGCGGGCGGTAGCGGAGAGGTCGATCCCGAGACTGCGGGAGTACTCCTGGTAGTTGGCGGCGTAGTTGCCGTACCCGACTCCGAGGACCGGGTTGTCGAGCGCCATGCCGATGCCCGCTCCGACCTCGGCGGTTCGATACCTGATCGAGATGTCGGTCGAGGCGTCGACCGAACCGATCTGGCCGAGCGTTGCGAGACGGTCGATGTACGTGTCCGGGAGGACCGGAAAGAGCGCGACCGCGCCGATAACGATCGTGGCCATCGTTGCCGGCTTGGGTGGGTTGGTGATGAGCATGAGCCCGCAGACCACCGCCAGACCGAGTGCTCCTCCTCGTGAGAACGTCATCACGGTGGCCACCGCGATGACCGCGGCCGCGTATCCGGCAGCGAGCCTCAACCAGAGCCGGCGCTCCCGCCACATTCGATCGAGCGCCAGCGGCAGCACCATCACCAGCAGTTGCGCGTAGAAGTTGGCGTCGCCGATCGGGCCCGAGATCCGAACGTCGTCGGTGCTGCCGACGATGTTCTCGACCGAGGACTGGGCGAATCCAAGGAACGCCGAGTCGTAGCTGCCGGTGGCGACCTGAATCACCGAGAGGGTGCCGAGCAGGGCCGCACCGCCGATGAACACCCACACCATGCGGCGGAGTGACCTTCCGCGATGCAGCAAGACGCCGATGAGAACGGCGAGAGAGCCGTCCTTCACGAGCGATTCGAATTCGAGCATGCCCGCGTCCCGGTCGATTGCCACGAGCAGTGACCCGGCAGCGACGAGCACATAGGCCCCGATGACGAGCAGGGCGCGGCCACCCCCGGCCGGTCGCTCACCCGACACCACCCAACGGGCCGTGATGCCGACCCCGATGGCGACCGCGGTCGGCTGGAACAACGAGGGGGCGTTATGGAACTCGGTCGCGACCTCGGCCAGTCGCAACACGGCGAACGTCGCTATCGCGAACAGGGCCCAGTCGGCTTCGATGACGACGGCGGCGGCCCCGGCAAGTCCGAGAGCGACGACGACCGCAAGCTTGGGGTCGAGCGGCAGAGTGACGGCCATCCCGGCTGCAGCACCGACCGCCAGGGCTGCGGCGACTGCCGCGTTCCGGCCCCCCGGGGCAATGCCCGGATGGGCGCGGAGGCTCATCCGGTGCCCGTTGCTCGGCGGTCCCGGGCTGTCGGCAGCGGAGTCACGGTGGCACCGGGGTCGCCGTAAGCATCGATCCGCACCATGATCTCGCGATGCCGCCGCTCCCGCGGTCCGTAGACGAGGAGGGCCAGACCTGCCCCGGCCAGCATCCCAAGCGCCGCTGCCAGCAGGGTCGTCTGGAAGAGACCGGGGTTGCTCGGCTCGGTTGGCACCTCGGGGAGATCCAGCGGGATCGTGGCGTAGATGCCGTAGAGCCCGACGAACCGCTCGCCACCGGTCCGGCCGACCGCGTCGACCAGATCGGTCAGCAGCACCGGGTCGGGTCCACTGACGGTGAGTTCGGCGATGTTCGCCTCGGGGAGGACGACGGCGGTGATCTCGTACTCCTGAAGCAGGTCCTCCGTGACGCCGATGCCGGCAGCGGCGTCCTGGGCAACCGCGTCGCTGGCGAGGATCTCGACGTAGGTCCCGACGACGGCCCGGCTCCGGGCGTCCTCGATGGTGCGCACGGTGTCGTTGATGCCGTTGGCATCGGTCTGAGCCGGTGAGATCACGTAGGTTGCCGACGTCTCGTAGCTCCGGGGAGCGCTCTGGTTCAGGTAGGCGCCGACGGCGGCCGCAACCACCACGCCGATGACCACGAGATGCCAGCCTCTGCGCAGGGCACGGTATGCGGTGGCGGTGTCCATCAGTCTTCCCTTCTCACGCCGCGCCCCGGCGGCTCAGTACGGCGGGCACGGTTCGGACGAGGATCTGCAGGTCCATCCAGAAGCAGCGGCGCTGCACGTAGGCGATATCGAGACGGCTGCTGTCGCCGTATCCGGCGATGCCCCTGCCGTAGAGCTGCCAGAGGCCGGTGACCCCGGGCTTGGCGTCGAGCCGCTCGGTGTGCCAGAGCTCGAACTCCTCCGGCGCGAAGTCGTGCGGCCGCGGTCCAACGAGGCTCATCCGTCCGGCGAGGACGTCGAGCAGTTGGGGGAGTTCGTCGAGGCTGGTCGCTCGCAGGAAACGGCGGGGGCGGGTGACCCGGGGATCGTCGGTGATCTTGAACAGCGGCCACTCCAACTCGTTGAGGTGGCGGAGCTGCCACTTCATCTCCTCGGCGTTCGGCACCATGGTGCGGAACTTCCTGATCACGATCGGGTTGCCGCTCTCGCCGGTGCGCTCCTGCTTGAAGAACGCCGGCGCCGAACGATCGTCGAGCTTGATCCACAGTGCGCAGAGCCCCAGGAGGGGAAGCCACAGCGGCGCTGCGGCGATCACGACGGTGAGATCGAAGAGCCGCTTCACGGTTCGGTACGCGGCGGGTGACAACAATGCGTCCTGTGGGTGGAGGCGGTCGACCCACTCGTGGCCCGACCACAGCATGGGACGGATCGTGGTCGAGGTCATGTGTCGCTCCCGGGCGCCGCGGAGATCGCCCGGAGGCGAGGCGGCAGCGTCTGATCACCGCCGAGGTGGCGTTCGGCAACTTCGACCAACTGCTCGAAGCTCACCGCCTGATCGGGGAACGAGGCCGAGCCGGATTCCAGCTTTAGTCCGACGGCAGAGGCGGCCCGCTGAATGCGTTCCACCAGCAAGCCGGCACCGTCGTCGTCGGTTTCCGGGGAAACGACCAGGTAATGCCCGGTCCTGGCGTCCTCGAAAAGGATGTCCGACCGCCGCAACTGGCGTGCGATGAGGCGGCCGAGATTGCCGCGCACGTAGCGGGATCGAATCGCCCGCTGCACTTCCTCGGCGGAGCGCTCGACCGCCACCTCGAAGCTGGTGGCATCCGGTGCCAGGACGGTGACCGAGAGTGGACGCTCATGCCGCCGGCTGCGGGCCATTTCGGTGAGAATCTCGTTGCCGGCCTCGGGGCCGTCGAGGGGGAGCGCCGGATTGTCTCCGAAGGCGACGGCGGCGAGCGCACTGTCGAGACCGTGCAAACCGCGCGCAATCCGCTGCGTCAGCACACACGCCATGACTACGAAGGCACCTTCGGTGATGACCAGGTAGATCTCTCCTGCCAACCCGACGGCGGTTCCGGCCAGCACCCGCACGATCAGGAACGGCAGCAGCGCGGCAGCGGCCAGCGTCTGGGGACGGCTCCGATGCAGCGAGGACCGTCCGAGCACGAAGGCGACGAGTCCGCCTGCATAAAGGAACACCCACCACGGAAGCGACGATTCGCCGACACGATCAATCGTGATTGCGCCCGCATAGAGCACGATCAAACCGACGAGTGGGCGTCGCACCTGACTCATGGCAACCCTCCTGGCCGCGATGGGCCGCTCTCAGCACAGCGTGAGGTCAACATCACTACATTGAGTAGCAGATTATCTCGGTTTCGCCCCATGTCAACTACTTTCTGTGGTCGACTATACCCTCGATCAGTCGACCCGTGAAGTGAGTTTCGGCGGGTCCGGGGGGCGCCTTGATTGAATCTGCGCCGGTACCATTTCGGTCCGTGAAACCCCCGAGCACCGTCCGCGACGTCCTGGACAACCTGGAGGGCCTCGCGCCATCGTCGAAGGCAGCATCCTGGGATGTGGTCGGCCTCCAGTTGGGGGACCCCGATGCGGAGGTGGGCTCGATCGCAGTTGCCCACGAGGCCACCGGCGCAGTGGTCTCACACCTCGAGGAGGAGCCGGCCGACCTGCTTGTGACCTACCACCCGCTGCTGTTCCGGCCGGTACGGCGGATGGTGGCCGGGGCAAGCCCCGACGGGAGGGCGTTCAGGTTGATCCGCTCCGGCATTGCGCTCATCGTTGCGCACACCAGCTTCGACGTAGCGCCGGGAGGGAGCGCCGACGCGCTGGCGGAGAGCCTCGGCCTCGGCGGCATCCGGTCCTTCGGACCGGTGTGGGGGTCCGATGCGGTCAAGATCGTCACCTTCGCACCCGAGCTCGCGGTGGATGAGGTTTCGGCCGCGATGGCCGATGCGGGCGCCGGTGTAATCGGGCGCTATCGAGGGTGCTCGTTCCGAGGAGCAGGCCTCGGAGCGTTCATCGCGCCGGAGGAGTCCTCCCCTGCGACCGGGACCGCCGGCGCAGCGAACCTGGAGCCGGAGGTGCGCATTGAGATGGTGTGCCCGGCGGCATTCCGTGACCGGGTCGTGGCTGCACTCGTCAGTGCGCATCCCTATGAGGAACCGGCCTTCGACGTCTACGAACGGCGCGGCGACGCAGGGTTCGTGGGGAGGGTCGGCGAATTGCCCGGTCCGGAGCCCCTCGAGCGGGTGGCCGAATCGGTGTTCGGCACGCTCGGCAGGCAAGGCCGGGTTGCCGGGGATGGCCGGCAACGGGTCGCCACGCTCGCCGTGGTTCCGGGCTCGGGCGGCGATCTGATTGGGGAAGCTGCGGCGGCCGGGGCCGATGCGATCGTGACCGGGGACGTTTCCCACCACAGGGCTCGGGCTGCAGTGGAGCGCGGCATTGCCATCATCGATGCCGGCCACGCTGCGACCGAACGTCCCGGCCTGGCGAGGCTGTACGCTGCGGTCTCGGAGATCACCGGCAATGTGGTGGATCTGCGAAACGTCGACCCCGACCCGTGGAGGACGATCTGATGCAGGAGTTCCGGAGCCTGGAGGATCTCCTCGATCTGCAGGTGATCGATTCCGAGATCGATCGGTTGCTGCATCGCCGTCAGTCACTCCCGGAACTGGAGACGTACCGCGAAGCGAGCTCGAACCTTGAGGGAATCGAAGACGAGATCACCGAAGTGGCCGTCCGCCTGCGAGAAGCCGACCTGGCATCAGACAAGGCCGACGGGGAACTGCAGATGGTCGAAGACAAGCTGCAACGCGAGGAGCAGCGCCTGTTCGCCGGTGGCCTCAGCGCCAGAGATGCCGAGCACCTCCGCCAGGAGGTGGAGATGCTGCGGCGCCAGGTGTCCGAGCGGGAAACCGAGATCCTGACGGAGATGGACCGCAAAGATGCGGCCGACCGGGAGATGGCGGCACTGCAAGAACGGCGTGCGGCGGCCGAACATGATAAGGACGCAGTCGAGAAGCTGATCGTCGAGTCGTGGAAGGGCATCGACACCGACATCGCCCGCCAGGAGGAGCGGAAGCAAGACGTCGTCGGGCTGATCGAGCCCGGTCTGCTGTCCCTCTATGAGGAACTGCGGCCGATGAAAGAGGGCGTGGCGGTCGGCCGCCTCGCCGAGGGGACCTGCGGCGGATGCCATCTCAAACTCTCGGCCGCCGAGGAAACCCAGGTGAAACGGGGAGATCCGCCGCGCTGCCTGCACTGCCGGCGAATCCTCGTTCCGCAATGAGCGGCCGCTTCGTCCTGTACTGCGACGGAGCGTCGCGCGGTAATCCCGGACCGTCGTCGATCGGAGCGGTGCTCTACGGTCCCGAGGGGGAGGAGGCCGCCACGATCAGCGGCGCCATCGGAGTCACTACGAACAATGTGGCCGAGTACGAAGCACTGATCGCCGGGTTGGAGGCCGCCATCGAGGCCGGCGCAGATGACCTGGAGATCCGGCTCGATAGCCAGCTTCTGGTTCGCCAGATCACCGGCGAGTACCGGGTCAAGGCTCCGAATCTCAAGCCGCTGTACCTGAGAGTTGCCCGGCTGCTGCGCCGTATCCAGACGGTCGGCGTCATCCATGTCCGGCGGGAACTCAACACCGTGGCGGACCGCCTCGCCAACGAGGCGCTGGACGCCCTCGACGCCATCGACGAATGATTCTCTGGCACGTCGGGGCGACCCTGGCCGCCGTTCGCTACGTCTATCGGGACCCTGCGATGGATCTGCGCTGGGTCGTCGTGGGCTCGCTGCTGCCGGACCTGATAGACAAACCGATTGGCTCGGTGTTCTGGCATGACACCTTTGGGACGCACCGACTCGTTGCCCATGCCCTGCTGTTTCCGGTGGTGCTGTTCTTCGTCGTCCTGGTGGTGACCCGAGGGGGACCAATGCGCAAGGCGCTGGTCGGCCTGGTCATCGGTGCGCTGTTTCATCTCGCTCTCGATGCCGCCTGGGCCGATCCGGAGAGCTTCTGGTGGCCCCTCTTCGGATGGGAACTCCCCACTCAAGCCGACAGTGCGATCGGCCCGCTGCTGCGGCGGATGGTCACCGATCCACGGGTATGGGTCGGAGAGGCGGTCGGCGCCGCGTTCCTGGCCTCTCTGTGGATGCGCTATCTCCGGGAGCCCGGCGCCCGGCAGGTGGCGCTGAGGAAGGGAACGATCCCGATGCCAACGCGTCACTAAGCGCCGCCGCCGGGACCACTCGCCCGGGTCCTCCCGACCATCCGGATCCCGGCGACGACCAGCAGTCCGGCCAGCAGGCGTCGCAGCAACGCGGCGGGAAGCTCCAGCGCCAGCAGCGCGCCACCGACGCCGCCGACGATGCCGCCTGCTCCGAGGACGAGTGCCAGCGGCCAATCGACCCGATCGGAGCGGGCGTGTGTGATCGCGGCGACGAGAGCGGTTGGGACGATCACGGCGAGCGACGTTGCCTGAGCCACGTGCTGCGGGAAGGCGTAGAGAGCAACGAGACCGGGAACGAAGATGAACCCACCACCGACCCCCAGCAGCGCAGCCAGGGTCCCGGCCACGAGACCGACGCCGAGCATCCCGATGGCTGATGCATCGAGATCGACCGCCGAGGCGGTGGCCACCGTCTCCGCCGCGTCACCGCCGGAAAAGATCATCCGCAGGGCGGCGACGATGATGAGTGCGAGGAACGCTCGTGCCAGCCACAACTCGGAGACCCGGGCGAAGAACCGGGCGCCCGCGTAGGCACCTGCGATGGCGCCTGTCACGAGGAGGGCCGCAGTCGGCCAGTGGACCCGGCCGTCGAGTGCCAGCGGAACCGCGGCGGCACCGGCCGCGACCACCATCGAAGTAATCGACGTGGCGTGGGCCCGGCTCTGTGCCACCCCGAGCGCCAGCACCATGCCCGGCACCATGATCACCCCGCCGCCGACCCCGAAAAGACCCCCGACGAACCCGGCCGAGAGGCCGAGGAGCGCGGCAACGGCAGAGGCGGGCACTACCTGAGGGCGCGCAGGCGGGGGAGGGCCTCCTCGCCGAGGAGTCGAATGGTTGCTTCCTGATCGAGCGAGGTGATCTGGATCCCCACCGTGTCTGCCCCGACCTCCTCGACCAGCGGCCGGTAGGTGTCGACGATGTCGTCGACGCTGGAAACGATCGAGTAGCGACTCAACACCTCATCGCGCGGCAGTTCGTCCGCCCGGGTCCGCAACTCCTTCGGATCGACTGCCTCCAGGCGTCCCGGGGCTCGCAGCCCGCGCCAGGCGAGCAGAGCCTGCCAGGCCTCGTCCTGGCTGTGAGCGAAGATCGACCATCGTGTCGCCAGGATCTTCGGAGGAGGAGCGTCCGCCTCGAAGGCGGCGACCCGGGCAGGATCGATCACGCGTTCGATGGTCACCGCCGGATCCTTGACGCTTGTGATGATCCCTTGGGCCATCGTGGCTGCGAGTGCTGCCGATTTGGGGCCCCCGGCGGCCATCCAGATGGGAACGTCACCGATCGGCGGACTGTACAGCCGGGCCCGATCGGTGGTGTAGTACTCACCGGAGTGGCTGAGCTTTTCTCCGTCCAGAAGACGCCGCAGGATCTCCAGGGCTTCGCGCATACGGGCGGCGCGCTCCGCGTACTTCGGGAACGGATACCCGAGCGGACCCTCGTTGATGTTCTCTCCGGTTCCGACTCCGAGGTCGAACCGGCCGTTCGAGAGGCGATCGATGGTCGCCGACGCCTGTGCCACGACCGCCGGATGGAATCGAAACAGGGGGGTGGTCACGCCGGTGGCGATCCGCACACGTTCTGTCGCCGTGGCGATTGCACCGAGCGTTGAATAGGCGAATCCGGCGGCACCGTGGTCATCCACCCACGGATGGAAGCGCTCCGAAACCACCAGGCCGTCGAAGCCGACCGATTCGGCGAGTGCGGCATGGCCGACGAGGGTCTCGGGCTGCCACTGCTCGTGGCCGCAGAAGTACGAGAAGTTCGTCACCGGCGGGTCCTTTCGATCCTGGGCTCTCAATGATGCCAATCCCGGGGGCGAGCGGGCGAAACCTTTGGCTGGCGGGTCAAGGCCGGTGCAGGGAGAAGAAGGGAGTTCCTGCATGCAAGCCTGGCAGAAGTACGCCGCCGAGGTCCACGGGACGTTCGTCCTGCCAGTCCGTTGCTCGCCTGGGCAGATTGCAGATCCGCACATCCCGGAGGTTCGGCCATACGGTGAGAACCCGTACGCCGGGTACGACGACCCGGGTGGCGATCCATTCCTGTTCCGTGCGCGTGCCGACGATCGCGCCCGGGAGATGCAGCGGGTGGCCGGGATCAACTCCGGCGGCGAGGCCGTTGCGAACAGTCTCGATCTCCTGCGCGACGATGCCGGAGCCAGCGCCACTGCGGTGACGATCGGCGGTCTCGATCTGGTGATCTTCTGGAACGCCGGGCAAGCGTCGGCGTTCGACGACCGTGCCATCAACACCGGGCGCGACGTCGGATCCGCGGGCGTCTTCATCCCGGTGGCCGATGGGCGGATGTTGTCCTCCGAAACGATCGCCGGCGAGATTCGAGACCTGGAGACCGGGTCCCTGTGGTCGATCTCCGGGCAAGGCGTCGACGGTCTACTGGAGGGTTCAACCATGGACTGGATTCCCCACCTCGACACCTTCTGGTCTGCCCGTCGAGTTATCAGCCCGGAACCGCACTCGTCGGCTCCTGAGGAGGGACCGGCCAGGTTCGATTCTGAGCACATCCACGACCGAAGGTGCCTGCAGCTCCGGGCGGGTTCATAGACTCTGGCGTCATGAGGGGAGTTGCCGGTGCCCTGTTGCTGTGTCTGATTGCCGCTTGCGGCGATGCCGCGACGGGCGCGCCTCAGGCAGCTCTGGTGGTCGAGTCCACCGGAGCTGTCCCCGTGACCACCGCCGTTGTCCCGCCGGCCGCCACCACGACGCGAGCGCCGGCGGCAACGACAGATCCGTCCACTGCTACCGCGTCGTCGAGCACCACCACGAGCACCACTTCGACAACAACTGTGCCGCCAAAGGAACGCCTCGTCATTCACGCCGTCGGCGATGTCGGATTGAGCTCGGCCCAGCACGGGGCGTTCCTGGTCGAGGGATACGAGATCGCCTGGAACGGGCTCGATGGGATCTTCGAGCGAGACGATCTCACGATCATCAATCTCGAGTGCAACCCGTCCGAGTTGGGGACGGCGCTGGTGAAGAAGTACGCGTTTCGCTGCGATCCCGGGTCCCTCCCGGTTGCGGCGGCGGCCGGAATCGAAGTCGCCAACCTGGGCAACAACCACAGCGGTGACTACGGGCTCGAAGCGCTGGTCGATGGTCGGCGCAACGTGATGGCGTCCGGCATGACCCCGATCGGCGCCGGTGCCGATCTCGAAGAGGCGAATCGGCCTGCGCTCTTCGACGTCGGCGGCTGGCGGATCTCCGTCGTCGGCATGTCGTCGATCAGCGGCGGCGACTACTGGTGGGCGGAGCCGGGGAAGCCGGGTGTGGCGCCGGCCTGGGAAGACAACATCAGAACATCGGTGGCCGCTGCCGCCGAGCAAGCGGACATCGTCATCGTCATGGTCCACTGGGGCATCGAGGCGTGGACGGAACCCGCTGCAGTGGATGTCGACCGGGCCGCCGTCATGATCGAAGCCGGTGCCGACGTCATCGTGGGTCACCACTCCCATCAACTGCAGCCCCTGGAGTTCCTCGGTGAGGTTCCGGTGTTCTGGAGCCTCGGGGACTTCGTTTGGCCGGTCCTCGAGTGGCGATCCGAGGAGTCGGCGATCGCCGAAATCATCGTGGAGCCCGACGGAACGGTCTCCGCCCGCATGATTCCTGCCTACATCGTGTCTCACGGCCACCCGGAACTTCGCGGCGACCCGGATCCGTCACTCGAAGTCGATGATGCAGGGCCGGAGGCGTGATTCAACTCTCGGCGATCGGCCGCCGATACAGGGATGTGCTCTTCGTTCGAACTCACCCAGCAGCCCTGCCGTTCGCCCTTCTCCTCACCGCGCTGGTAGCCGCCGTTGCGCTCGTCGGGACCACACCCGCCGGCGCCGCCGTACCAACCACCGGGGTGGGGGATCCCGATCCGAGCGCGGCCGTGTTCTTCTACGACCTGAATCGGGTGCGGGCCAACCCGCAGCTCCTGGTCGACGAGTACGGCGTCGATGTCGACCCGGATTCGATCGCGGCACGGCCGCCCCTGGCGCCGTCGGCAGAGCTACTGGATTCAGCGGAGTTCAAGGCTGAGGAGATGAATGACTTCTCCTACTTCGCCCATCAGAGTCTGGTGACGGGCATCTGGCCGAATCGGCTGGCACGATTGTCCGGATTCCCGCTCCCGGCCTACTACCCGGACGACGCCAACAACATCGAGTCGATCATGTGGGGTTCGTCGAACGAGTTCATCGCACTCCAGGCGCTGCTGGAGAGCCCACCGCACCGGTACCACCTGCTCGGGCAGGGGTCCTTCTTCGGTGGTCAGCACGAAGCCGGGGTCGGCACGGACGGCCGCTATTGGACCGTTCACACCGGGGAGCAGGCGAATTGGATGCCGACGCTCACGGTGTATGTCTTCGAGGATCTCGACGGTGGGGCGGATCTGGATGTCGGGGAGGCGACCGAAGGGGCGACCGTGACGATCGGTGGGGCAGAACGTGTCACCGGACCCGCAGGGATGGCCGCCGCGCCCGCCGGACCGGGCCTGCATCGTGTCACGGTGCAGCTGCCCGGTGGTTCGGAGTTCGCCTTCGACGCCGAGGTCGGCACCAGCAATGCCGAGGTGGAACTTGTCATCCGCTCGGATGGCGGCGTCTCCTGGGTTGGCGCCGGATCGAGGGTCGAGTCCACCGTCGAATGCCTCGGCGAGGTGGCGACCATCGTCGGCACCGAATCGGCCGATCGGATCGAAGGGACCAGCGGTCGGGACGTGATCGTGGCCTTCGGCGGCGACGATGTGGTCTGGGGGTTCGACGGAGACGATCTGGCGTGTCTCGGTGCCGGGGACGACGTGATGTACGCCGGACCCGGGAACGACATAGTCGAAGGTGAAGACGGCATGGACGTGATCTTCGGCGGCGCCGGCAACGACGATTTGCGGGGTGGTCGAGGCGACGACGAACTCCACGGGAAACAGGGCGACGACCGTCTGCGGGGGCACGACGGCAACGACACCCTGCTCGGTGGAGGGCAGCGGGATCGATTCATCGGCGGTGGCGGTACCGATCGGGTGATCTTCAGGAAGCCAAAGAGCATCACGGTCAACGTTCCGGAGGGCCGGGCTCACGGTGAGGGCTACGACATTCTGATCAGCATCGAGGTCTTCATCGGCTCGACGGAGTCGGACACGATGATCGGCGGCGAAGGACCGGACGTGTTCAAAGGGTGGGGAGGAGACGACCACCTCATCGGGAACGGGGGGGGACGACCGTCTCGCCGGCCAGGGTGGCAATGATCTCCTCGAAGGCGGCCCGGGGAACGACATCCTCAACGGTGGGGCCGGGACCAACACCCTGATTCACGACTGACGGCACACTCGCGTCCGGGCATGGGCGGTGAGTCCGCCTGTAAGCCGGATTCTGTGCCGGAACGAGCCGGCGGCGACCATCTATCTGGGCCCACCGTTGCCGGCGGGCTCGAGCGGTCTACCCGGAGCGTTGCGGGCGGGCCACCCTGCTCCTGCTTGACCTTGCTCCCGGTGGGGTTTGCCGAGCCGCCACAGTCGCCTGCGACGCTGGTGGTCTCTTACACCACCGTTTCACCCTTGCCTGTGCCGACGAACCCGAAGATCCGCGTGGCGGATCCAACGGATCCGCCAACGGGCCCGCAGGGCCCGCGCCATCGGCGGTCTGCTCTCTGTTGCACTGTCCGTCGGGTTACCCCGCCTGGGCGTTACCCAGCACCGTGCCCTATGGAGTCCGGACTTTCCTCGACACCGCAAGGGTGCCGCGGTCGCCCGGCGAACTCACCAATCACAAAACGGTAGCCGGGGCGTTCGCGGTTCCGGAGCCGGTCAGCCGTTTCGGGCCCGCTGGCGGCGTTGCCGGGCACGAAACGGTTCTACTCCGCGAGCGGCAAGGGGGGCCGGCAACGCGGCGGCGCGGCCGTCGGAGCGAAGCGATTCCTCAGAGCCGAATCGACTCAGCTCCGGCGGTCACTCCGCGCGGTGGTACGCCTCGACCAGGGTGCCACCGGCGGTGCCCAGGATCGCAGCGACGACAGCGCCGAACGCCAGTGTCGAGATAGCAGGGTCGCCGCCGGCTGCGATTGAGATGATCGAGATGATGGCGAACAGTCCCAGGCCGGCGAGGCCTCCATGAAGGCCTCCGTGAAGTCCCTCACGGAGGGCCCCATGCTCGCCCGCGATCCGGCCGGCCACCGCTCCGGCGCCGACCTGTGCCGCAAATCCAATCAAGACCAGCACGGCCTGGCCCCCGAATGTGGTGGTATCAGCGACACCGGTGAGAAGCAGTGGAGCGGCGACGATGACTGCACCGCCGAGACCGGCAATGATCCCGATGAGTACGGCTCCCCAGTTGGGTCGCACGGAGGGCCCTAGAAGTCTTCGAGGTGCTCTTCGAGGCTGGCCACCCAGCCGGCGGGAAGGCTCCAATGCCGGCCGCCGGACACCATGAGCTGCAGATAGCTGCGGGCGGGCGGAATGTCGCCGTCGGTGGCATCGCAGACGTGGACGAGCACCTTGTGGCGGCGCCCCTCTCGATCCATGGCCTGGACCTCCTTGGGCTCCCGGCCCTCTGCGGCCTCCTGGGCGTGGATCCCGGCGAGTTGGCCGTTGGGGACCTCGAAGACGGCACCCCACACCGTGTTGCCGCTCTCGGGATACACCGAGGGCAGGCCGCCGTCACCATTCGGGATGGGGAAGTGGAGCCGCCATTCGGGCAGATGGGCGATGAACTGAAACTCGGCGCCGGGGGCGATCTCGGAGAGTCGGTTCGGCTCGATATTCGCGTTGTAAGCGAAGTAGAGCAGTGGTCCTCCTCGACAACGGTGCGTTCAGGATTGTACCTCCACCCTGAGAAGCTCCGAAGAGCGCAGTGATCGTCACGGGAACCTTTCCGGAGCTTCACACCGTCTTAACGGGTGTCTGGGTACAACAGCGCCAGGTGAATCCAGAGGTATGAACATGGCCGTGCACTTCCAGGACCTGCTCGTCGATGACCGCCCGTGGGCCGCCTTTGCGGCCTGCCGGGATGCCGACGCCGACTGGTTCTTCCCAGGACCCGACGGGGACACCCGCGCTGCGATCAGGGTGTGCCGGGGGTGCCCGGTGCAGGAGGAATGCCTTGATTGGGCGCTGGAGACCCGGATCCGGTACGGCATCTGGGGTGGCATGACCGAACGGGAACGGCGCCGCTTCCTGCGTCGCTCCGCCTGACCTGAGCTTCGTGGCATCATCGGGTCATCGTCGGCACTAACCTTCCGTCTATCAGTCGATAGGTAGCGTGACCATGACTCATCATCCTGTTCGTCCCGGGACTGCTGATCCGCGGGATTTCCTTGCCACCGGTGTGTTGTTGGATGATCAGGAGCGGATGATCCGCGACACGGTGCGTCAGTTCGTGGCGGATCAGATCCTGCCGGATATTGCCGATTGGTTCGAGGCCGGAACCTTCCCCAAGGAATTGGGAAAGGAGATGGGTGCGTTGGGCCTGTTGGGAATGCATTTGGAGGGGTACGGGTGTGCCGGCACCTCGAATGTCGAGTACGGGCTTGCCTGTCTGGAGCTGGAGGCCGGCGATTCGGGGACCCGCAGTTTCGTTTCGGTGCAGGGGTCGTTGTCGATGTTCCCGATCTGGGCGTTTGGGTCGGAGGAGCAGAAGCAGCAGTGGCTGCCCGGTATGGCGGCGGGTGAGGTGATCGGGTGTTTCGGGCTCACGGAGGCGGATGCCGGGTCGGATCCGGGTGCGATGCGGACCCGGGCGCGCCGTGACGGTGACGACTGGGTGCTGGATGGCTCCAAGATGTGGATCACATCGGGCAACATCGCCGATGTGGCGATCGTGTGGGCACAGACGGATGGGGGGATCCGGGGGTTCATCGTTCCGACCGGTACTCCGGGGTTCTCTGCGAATGAGATCCATCAGAAGCTGTCGTTGCGGGCATCGGTGACCTCGGAGCTGGTGCTGGATGGGGTGCGGCTTCCCGGTGATGCGGTGCTGCCCGGTGTCGTCGGGTTGAAGGGACCGTTGTCGTGTCTCAATGAGGCACGTTTCGGGATTCTCTTCGGTGCCGTCGGTGCGGCTCGGGCCTGTTACGAAGCTGCGCTGGATTATGCGAGTGAGCGGGAGATGTTTGGGAAACCGATCGGGGGGTTCCAGCTGATTCAGCGGCAGTTGGTGGAGATGATGGTGGCGGTCAACAAGGGCATGTTGACTTCTCTGCAGATCGGACGGATGAAGGATGCGGGTCCGATCGACCCGGCCCATATCTCGTTCGGGAAGTTCGACAACGTCCGCATGGCCCTCGACGTGGCCCGCACCGCACGCTCAGTGCTGGGCGCCAACGGGATCACGCTGGAGTACCCGGTGATCCGCCACATGAACAACCTCGAGTCCGTCTACACCTACGAGGGCACCAACGAGATCCACACCCTCATCATGGGACAGGCCCTCACCGGCCTGGCGGCGTTCGAGTGAGCCGGGGGACCGGGAGTCGGGAACCGGACGAACCGATCCTGATCCGGCGTCTGCATCCAGTACCCAGCGCCCGGATCCGGGCTCGTTGAGCACGACGAGGCGAGCCCTTGCTACCTTGCTCGGCATGACCACCCAATCCAGCTTCTCCTGGCCGCCGATTCTGGGGCGCCTCATGGAGGGCGACGACCTCACCGAAGCTGAAGCCCGCGCCGCAATGAGCGAGATCATGTCGGGTGACGCCGATCCCGCCCAGATCGCCGCATTCATCGTTTCGTTGCGCACCAAGGGCGAGACCGTCGCGGAGATGACGGGCCTCGTGCGGGCGATGTACGACGCTGCCGTAACCGTCGATGCCGGCGATGATGTCGTCGACCTGGTCGGCACCGGGGGAGACCGGTCGGGCACCTTCAACATCTCGACCGCTGCGGCGTTCATCGCGGCCGGAGCCGGGGTCAAAGTGGCCAAACACGGCAACCGGAGTGTGTCGTCCAGGTCCGGGTCCGCCGACGTGCTGGAGGTGCTCGGGGTGCCCATCGATCTTTCCCCGGAGGCGACGGTGCGATTGGTCCGGGAGGCGGGATTCGGCTTCTTCTTCGCTCCGCACTATCACCCGGCGATGCGCTTTGCAGCCCCAGTCCGGGGTGCCCTGGGGGTGCCCACCGTGTTCAATTTCCTCGGCCCGCTGGCGAACCCGGCGCGCGCTCGCCGCCAGGCCGTCGGTGTCTCCGATCCGAAGATGGCAGAACGGATGATCGGCGTGCTCAGTGGCTTGGGCAGCGAATACGCCTTCGTGTATTACGGAGAAGACGGTTTGGACGAACTCACCCTGACCGGGCCGTCGTACATCTACCGGCTGCGCGACGGTGAACTCACCCACGCGGAGTTCACGCCGGAAGACTTCGGAGTGGCACGGGCGGGCCTCGAGGAGGTCCTCGGCGGGGATGCCGCCGAGAACGCGGGCATCATCCGCCGGATCCTCGACGGCGAGCGGGGCCCGCGGCGCGACATCGCGGTGATCAACGCGGCGCCGGCGATCGTTGCCGCCGGTCTGGCCGCCGGGTTTGGGGATGGAGTCGCTGCGGCCGTCGAGTCGCTCGACAGCGGTGCTGCTGCCGATGTGCTGCAACGCGCCATCGACCTCGGGGCTGAACTGCGATCGTGAGCTCCGACCCGCCGGTCGTCCGGCGCGGATTCGCCGAAGACGATCGGCCGTTCCTGGCCGGACTGCTGTGGGATGCGTTCGGGCAGAAGTTCTCCCAGTTGCTGCGGAATCGGGAGTCGGCGATTCGGGTCCTCGGTAGTGGGCTCATTCAGTCCGGCGCGCTCACTGCCTATCGGGCACAACGACCCGTCGGGGTGATGCTGCTCAAAGACCGCGCCGGTCTGGAGTCGATGACGGCTCACTGGCGCGACTACGCAGATGCGTTCGGCCCACTCTCCGGAACTCTGCGATTGGCCGCCCTTGCCTTCATCGATGAGCGGCCTCCCCGCGATGTGCTCGTGGTGGATGCGATCTCGGTCGACCCGCGGGAACGGGGGAGCGGCATCGGCACCCTGTTGCTGACCGAAGCGGAAGCGGTCGCCGGCGAGCGCGGCCGGCCCGAGATGATGCTGGAGGTTGTTGCCGGCAACCACGGAGCGGTGCGTCTGTACGAACGGCTCGGATACCGGGTGACTGCAACCAAGTCGGCCGGGTGGCTGGGCCGGCGGCTGCTCGGGGTTGGCCCGTATCACCGGATGCGGAAGGCACTCTGAACGCCAGCGTGTGACCTTGGGCCCTTACGCCCGCCGGGAGGCTTGGCAGACACTGGTGGCGCCACCCCGATTGGAGGTGTTCGTGCGAAGGCCCCTGATCCTCCTCGTTCTGCTCGTCATGCTGGTGCCGGCCGCGCTCGCGCAGGCTCAGGAGGAGCGGGAGCCGCCGGAGGGAGCGATGCTGATCATCCTGGATGCGTCGGGGTCGATGAACAACGTCGATCAGGACGGAATCCCGTTCATCGACAAGGCCAAGGACGCGGTTCTGGAGTTGATCGATGCGCTGCCCGACGGCACCCAGGTGGGCTTGCGGGTCTACGGACACCGGGAGCCGAATACGGATGCGGTGCGGGGCTGCCAGGACACCGAACTGATCGCTCCGGTTGCGCCGCTCGATCGGGATGCGATTCGCACCGCCGTCGAAGGATTGGAGGCCTCGGGGTTTACCCCGATCGGGCTCTCGCTGACCGAAGCCGCCGCCGATCTGCCCGACGACGGTCCCCGGTCGATCGTGCTCATTTCCGACGGTGAAGACACCTGTGCGCCTCCCGATCCGTGTCAGATCGCAGATGATCTCTACGGCGAGGCTTTCGACGTGCGGATCGAGTCGGTCGGGTTCCTGGTGGGAACCGGGTCCGCCGCCGAGCAGCAGCTGCGATGCATCGCCGAGACGACCGGCGGTGGATACAACACCGTTGATGACGCCAATCAGCTGGTAGCCCGGCTTGGCGAGGTCACCGAGGAGATTCTCGGTTGGCGCCCTCCGATGACGCTCAACGGTGCGCTGGCGGAACTCGATGCTCCCCCCATACCGGTCGAGGTTCATCCGGACTGGGTTTCGGAAGAGCCGGGGGTGATGGGCAGGGCAGATATCGGCTCGATCATCCTGCGCGGCGACATCCGGTGGTGGCAGCTCGATCTCTGGCACGCGGAGGACGTCTGGGTGTGGGCGGATCTCGAAGTGCCCGAGGGCGAGCGGGCGGTTGGGATGTTCGAGGCGATCATTCTCGACTCCGAGGGCAAGCGGGTCGAAGGGTCGGTGGGGCACGGCGGCTACGCGGTGCGGGCCGAGCTTCCGATGGATTACAGCCCGATGATCGGCGCCGGCCTGCAGGATTCCCAGGGATATCGACCCGAAGGTCGGTACCTGGTCGGCCTGGCCTGGCACGGCACGCCGGAAGTGTTCCTCGGGTCGATCTATATGAGCGTCGAGGTGCTCGCCGATCCCGCGGAGTACCTGACCCGAACCGAACTGCAGGGTGCTCTTGATCCGGCAGATGCGCCGGTGCTCGAGTTGGCCGGGCTCGAAGAGAATTGGCCCGGTTGGAAGGGGAACTCGTACCGGGCTCCGCTTGCTTCGGGAGAGACCCGTTGGTATCGCCTCGAGATGGAGCGGGGGGACTTGATGAATGTGTTCGCCGTGTTCCCGGGCGACCGGTTCGTCGGCGAGGGAACGACCGGCCGGTTCACGATTCACCTCACGGACGCCGACGGCAGCCCGGTCGGGGCTGCCTTCGAGGAATGGCCGCAGCTGTCACAGGAGTTTGGGACCGACCGCCATCAGGCGACGGTGAGCGGGACCACGTCGCTCGACCCGGATCCGCTCCCGGAGACCGTGCTCGTGGGCTTCGAGTGGGAGGGTCCCGCCGGCCAGCAGAGCGAGATCCGCTTCGAGGTTGAGACGGATCACGACCCGTCGCGGGCGGAGGCGGCCGATCAGATCGAGGCCGAACGAGAGCGTCTTGCCCAGGAGGAGCAGGAGGAGCACGAGCAGACCGATTGGTCGACGACGACCTCGCGCGCCCCTACCACCACGGCCACCGCTCCGGCGACCGCCACGACGACCCAGGCCGTGGCGCTCGACGGTGCCGGTGACGACGACGGTGGCAGTTTCCCACTCCCGGTTGCGATCCTGATTGGTGTTGTCGCCCTCGTTGGGATCGTCACACCGCTGATCATCCGCCGGATCCGGGCGTAACGTCGCCGCATGCTGGTGGTCTGGATCGTTCTCGGTGCATTCGCGATCGCCGTCACGGTGTGGGGGGTCGTACTCTCGCTCCATCGACGGATCCGTGATGCCTCGGACGTCGTCGATGCACTGGGCCCCATGCGGCGCTCTTCCGCCAACCTCTTCGGGGTGCAGGCGCGCGGGCGCGGACAGGTTCGGTGCAACGGGATCCTGGCGCTGACCGACCGGCATCTCCGCTTCGAGATGTACGCCCCGCGGCGCTCGATCGAGATTCCTCTCGAGTCGATTGTCGACGTGACCACCGTGCCCTCGTTCCTCGGCAAGTGGACGCTTCGGCCCCTGCTGCAGGTGACTTGGACTGCGGCCGACGGGCAGATCGATCGGGCTGCCTGGCTGGTTCGGGAACTCGATGAGTGGGTTGGTGCGTTGCCAACGCCATGAGCCCGGCTATCGTCTCGCCAACCATGAAGCGCTTGAGTCTGCTCGTCGTCGTGCTTGCCCTCGCTGCAGCCGCCTGCGGTGGCAACGACACCAGTTCGCCGACCGCAGCTTCGTCCTCGTCATCGTCCTCATCGATTGCGCCGAGCTCGAGCAGTTCGAGTTCCTCGACCGCTCCGGCGGCGACGTCGTCCGCCGCAGCTCCCGAGACCGAGGAAACGGTTCCCGCCTCGTCCTCAACTTCGTCGTCGACCTCGTCGTCGACGACGGAGGCTCCCGGCCCGGCGCCCGATGATGAATTAGCTCCGGCCCCCGACTTCACTCTGGCGCTCGGTCAGGGTGGTGAGTTCACCTTGAGTGAGGAGAGCAACCCGGTCTACCTGATCTTCTGGGCCGAGTGGTGAGGCACCTGCTCACGGGAGGTTCCCGTGATCGATGCGGTCGCATCGGATTATCAAAACCAAATCACCTTCGTGGCCGTCGCCCAGAGCAGCACGCCTGAGGCATCGGCGCAGCGTGTCGGCGTCTGGTTCTCCCCGGACCGGCTGTTGTGGGGCTACTCAGACGAAATCGGCCCGTGGTACGGCGTGCGCGGCCAGCCGGTATCTGTGCTGGTCACGTCACGTGGCAAGGTCGCCTCGATGTGGTTCGGGGCCCTGCCGGAGGCCGACATCCGGGCGGAACTGGACACACTGCTGGCGCTGAGCGCCTAACTGGATCTTCGCCCGCTCCACCATCGCCAGCCGGCGAGGCCGAGACCTGCCGCCGTCCCCACGAGATACCAGATCTCAGCGCCGCCGCCGATGGTCAGCCGCATCGGTTCGGTAGCGAGCCGCCCAAGTGAGGCGGCAGCCAGCGTCAGTGCGGCGATGATCCCGGGATGGGGAAAGCGGCGCTTCAGAAGCACCATTGCCAGGGCGGTCCCGATCAGCAGGATCGCGGCGTAGGTCTCCACGGGGTGGCGGGTGATGTCGCTCCCGGCCGAGGCCATGGCCCACGGCAGGTCCGACGGTGTGCCTAGGCAGGTATCGCGTACGAGGCAGCCGAGGTGCCATCCGGCAAGGCCGGTCAGCGCAGCCGGGGCCACGCCGTCGACGATCCTCCAGAGATCCGAACGAGCCAGGAGGCCCAGCGTCACCAGGGCGGCGGCCGATGCGATGCCAGTGTCGACGCCGGAGCGGACGATCAGGATGTCGCCCGGATTGGTGATCGGGTTGGTCCCGCCGATGATCATGGCCCCGAGGCGTCCGACGAGCAGGCCGGCGACCGCAGCACCAAGGGCAACATCCCAGAGTTGCCGGGTGCAATCGGCGGCGTTGGTCCGTCCCGCCTCGAACCACAACATCCCGTACAGGCCGGCGACCGCAATGGCCGCCGCTCCGACCAGGGTGAATTCCATCAGCCGCCCCGCCGGAGGAGTTCGTCGATGCCCAGGGCAAGGCCGCGCTCGTCGATCACACCCTGGTGGAGTTCGATGAGTTCGCCGCCGGCAGCGAAGAAGTACGTCAGGGGTACTCCGCGACCGGCGAGATCGGCGCGCACCGCTCCGCTTGGGTCGGCGTAGTGCTCGAAGCCGTCGAGGCCGAACTCGGCGATGAACTCGCGTGCGGCATCGGGTCCGTCCTCGACGTCGAGTCCGACGAATCGCACTTCGCCGCCGAATTCGGCGTGCGCTTCACGAAGCAACGGTGCCTCGGAGCGGCAGGGGATGCACCACGACGCCCACACGTTCAGCACCACCGGTTGCGTCGATTCGGCAAGCAGCGCTCGGATATCCGATGGAGTGGTGATGGGGAGATCGGCAATGTCCTCCACCGGGACCGAGGCGGTGGAACACGACACCCCAAGCACCACGGTGGCGGCGAGGAAGAGGATCAGGCGTCGCATCGGCATCAGAGTGTACGAGGGCCCGGGCACTGGAGTCCCCGAGCCCACTCGACCACCCGGTGTGTCAGAACCCTATCCTGAGGGTGGTGGAGGCCACACTGCACTGGATCGGATTTGGGGCCGGCATCGTCCTGGTCCTGATCGCGCTCGCCGCAGCCATCGCCCTCGGGTTCGGATTGCGGCGGCCACTGCTGATCCGCGCAGCCATGCGGCCGGTGGCCGCACTGTTCGCCGCCGTCGGGAGACGTATGCCCAGCGACCTGATGCGGGCCCGGCTGCTCGCCGGCAGGGGACCAGCCGCAGCAGTCGCTGCTCTCGTGGTGCTGTGGGTCGTGCTGATTGCCGGCTTCGGCCTGACGCTGCTGCCGTTCGATGGGCCGTCGGTCTCGGCGGCGTTCCGTCACGGGGCGGCCGCAGTGCTCGGGATCGGGCTGCTCGGTTCCGGGGTGGTCCCGCTGGTGGTTGCGCTGATCGGCGCCGGCGCCGGTGTCCTGGTGCTGGTCCTGTCGATCGTGTTCGTTCTGCGGCTGGGATCGCTCGTGGCACGGGGCCAGCAGGTGATTGCAGCGGTCGAAGCTCGCAGCGGGGTTCCGCCGTGGGGTCCGGCGCTCGTTGCCGGATACGTGGAGGCCGGCGCAGCGGTTCGACTGCCGGCGCTGTACCAGGTCGCCGAATCATGGGCCGCCGAACTGGCACCCCGGGGTGACCCACTGCCGTTGTGGTTCCGATCGGCGGGGACCATGGTCGACGGGGTCACAGCACTGGTCGCAGTGATGGATGCAGCCGCCCTCGACATCGCCCTGGTCCCCGACAACGAACACGCCGATGCCCGGATGCTCCTCCGGACCGGGACCGATGCGCTCGACCACGCCCGCCGGGTTTTGGGGGTGGGGTCTCCGCCGGTGCGTGCGGCCATGCTGACCGAGGAGGGATTCGAATTGGGTCTGGAGCGGCTGAGCGCCGCCGGGTACGAGCACAGCGACGGCAACGCAGGGGGTTGGATGCGATTCGTTCGGCTGCGGCGGGGATATGCCCCAGATGCGGTGGCGGTGGGCCGGCGCATGCTGTCACCCCCGGCCCCGTGGATGGGGGAGTGGCCGGGTCCGGCCTCCAAGACCGAAGATGGCTGAGTACTCGCTGGGAGCCCGGCTCTACGACCCGGTCATGGAGCCGCTGGTCGCACGCTTTCGAGAGTCGGGTCTGGACCTGGCTCCGGCGGTTCCCGGGATGCGGGTTGTCGATCTGGGATGTGGGACCGGCGCCCATCTGGATCTGTATCGGAGCCGCGGCGCACAGGTGACCGGTGTCGACCGATCGGCGGCGATGCTGCAGCGGGCGCGGGCCAAGCTCGGCCCGGAAGCCGCGCTCTTCGAGTCCGATGCGGCAGCCACAGCACTGCCCGGCGGCGAATTCGACCTGGTGCTGATCATGACGGTGCTGCACGAACTCCAGCCGGCATCGGCGATCGGTATCTTGCGCGAGGCGGAACGTTTGGCCGGGCGGGAGGGCCGGATCCTCGTCGTGGATCACCATCTGGGGTGTCCCGCAGGGTGGCGGGGTCACCTGATTCGCTGGTTCACGGGTGCGATCGAAGGGATTGCCCGGCACGATGCCCGGGGGTTCCTGCGTTCGGGCGGTGTTCCGGTGCTGGCGGCGCGCACCGGGCTCGTCATCGAGACATGGCGGTCCGAGGCGGCGGGAACCATGGGGCTCTACCTGCTCCGCGGCCGCGTCTGAGCGATCTCAGCCGGCCCGCTCACTCAGCACGTCGATGGCCAGTCCCGGATCGACGCCGCGTTCGGCAAGCAGCACAAGCACGTGGTACAGGAGATCAGCGGCTTCCTCGGCTACCCGGCGGTCGTCTGCCGCGCCGGCACTGTGATCCTTGGCGGCGAGGACGACCTCGATAGCCTCTTCGGCGACTTTGCGGCCGGGTCCATCGACACCCTTTCCGAGCAACCGGGCCGTGTACGAGCCCTCGGGCCGTTCGGCAGCGCGGGACCGGATCGTCGACCAGAGGCGCTCCAAGTCGGCGAATCCGGCGGCGGTCTCGTCGGTGAAGCACGAGACGCGGCCGGTGTGGCAGGCGGGGCCGGCCGGGTCCACCAGATACAGCAGGGTGTCGCCGTCGCAATCATCGCGGATGTCGATGACCTGCATGGTGTTACCGGATGTGGCGCCCTTGCGCCACATCTCATCGCGAGAGCGGCTCCAGAAGTGGGCCTCACCGGTGGAGCGGGTGGCGGCGAGCGCTTCGGCGTTTGCGTAGGCCAGCATCAGGACCGCGCCGGAGCGCCGATTCTGCACGACCACCGGAACCAGTCCCCTGTCATCCCAACGGGGCTCCATCACAGGACCTCCCGTATCGGGACGCCGGCGGCGGCCATTTGCTCCTTTACCGCCGAGATCTCCACCTGGCGTCGATGGAAGATCGAAGCGGCGAGCACCGCGTCGGCCCGACCGTCGACGATCGCCCGGACACAGTGATCCGCGGTCCCGGCACCACCCGAAGCGATGATCGGAACCGGCACCGCAGCGTTGGCTGCCCGGAGCAGTTCGAGGTCAAATCCGTCCTGGGTGCCGTCCGAGTCCATGGAAGTGAGCAGGATCTCTCCGGCACCGGCCTCGACCCCCGTCCGGATCCACTCGATCGCATTCTGCCCGGTCGGGGTGCGGCCGCCGTCCACCACGACTTCCCAACCTCCGCCGCTGCGACGACGGGCATCTACGGCAAGCACCACGCATTGCCGGCCGAACGCAGCCGCGCACTGCCCGATCAGTTCGGGATTGCGCACGGCCGCGGAGTTGACCGAAACCTTGTCGGCGCCGGCCCGCAGCGCGGCTCGCATGTCGCCCACGGAACGAACGCCTCCCCCCACCGTGAGCGGCACGAACACGTTCTGCGCGGTGCGCCGCACCACATCGAGCATCGTGTCCCGTCCCTCCGGCGTGGCGGAGATGTCCAGGAACACGATCTCGTCGGCACCTTCGGCCGCGTAGCGAGCGGCGAGTTCGACCGGGTCACCCTCGTCGGTGAGGTTCACGAAGTTGACGCCCTTGACTACCCGTCCGGCGGAGACGTCGAGGCAGGGAATGACCCGGCTACGCAGCATCGGCGGCGCTCCCGGCCTCGGCGACGAAGTTGGCGAGGATGCGCAGCCCGGCGGCGCCGCTGCGCTCGGGATGGAACTGGACCCCGGCAACCGTGCCGCGGCGGGCGGCGGCGACGAAGTCGCGGCCATAGTGGCTGGTGGCGATCACGTCGGCCGGATCGTCGGCAACCGGTGCGTACGAGTGCACGAAGTAGAACGTTTCCCCGGCTGCTATCCCACCGAACAGGGGATCGGGGTGGGTGGTCGCGATGTCGTTCCATCCGATGTGCGGTAGCCGCGGTGTGTCGCGCAGGCCGCGCACCGTCCCGGGGATCAGCCCGAGGCCACCGGCGTCATCCTCCTCGCTGCCGTCGAACAGCAGCTGCAGCCCGACGCAGACGCCCAGCAGCGGGGTGAGGGTGGCCTGCAACGGCTCGACGAATCCGGCGGCGGCAATCCGGTCGAAGGCCGCCGCGGCGCTGCCGACACCGGGGAGCACGATCCCGTCGGCGCCGGCCAGTGCACCGGGGGTCGTCACCACGATGGGCTCGGCGCCCACATCGGCGAGACCCTGGGCGATCGACACCAGGTTGCCGGCGCCGTGGTCGATGACCGCGATCCGGGTCATACCAGGACGCCCTTGGTCGATGCCGGTCCGCTGCGGGCCGGATCCGGGGCGGCTGCCGCCCGGAACGCGCGCGCCAGGGCCTTGAAGGCCGCTTCTGCGACGTGGTGGTCGTTGCGTCCCGTGGCGGTCAGGTGCAGTGTGAACCCGGCGGTCCGCACCAATGCCTCGAGCGCGTGGGGCAGGTTCTGGGTGGTGAGGTTGCCGATGCGCTCGGTCGCCAGCTGGAGGTCGATCATGGCGTAGGGCCGGCCGCCGGCATCCAGCACTGCGGTCGCAACCGCCTCGTCCATGGGCACCGAAGCGTCGCCGAAGCGCTGGATTCCGCTCCGGTCTCCGAGTGCCACTCCGAGAGCTTCGCCCAGGACGAGGGCGGTGTCCTCGACCGTGTGGTGATCGTCGACGATGAGATCGCCCTTGGTGGTGACCTCGAGATCGAGCATGCCGTGATGGGCGAACGAGGTCAGCAGGTGGTCCAGGAACCCAACGCCGGTGTCGATCGCGGCCGACCCGGAGCCGTCGAGGGTCACGGTGACGGAGACGTCGGTCTCCGCAGTCTTGCGTCGCAAGGAGGCGGTTCTGGTCACAGGGCGTTCTCCAGTGCAGTGATGAGGCGGTTGTGGTCGTCGGGGATACGAACGGTGAATCGGAGGAAGGTCTCGAAGGGGTGGCCGGCGGGGAAGGAGCGCACTACGAGCCCGGCACGGTCCATCAGGGTCGATGCGATGTCGCGCGCCCGGGTCCCGACCTCGGCCAGCACGAAGTTGGTTGTGGTCGGGTGCACCCGGAGTCCGAGCCGGGCGATCCGGCCGGAGAGTTCATCGCGGCCGGCCGTGATGAAGGCGACGTTCTCCTCCATCCACGCCGGCTCCTCGAATGCTCGCAGCGCCAGCGCCGCCGAGACGTTCGAGACGCTGCCCGGGGGACGCATCGCGTCGAGACGGGCGGCGTGGCCGGGGCTGGTGATGGCGTACCCGACCCTGATGCCCGCCAATCCGAACGCCTTGGAAAGGGTGCCGGCGGTGATGACGTCCTCACGATCGGAGATGAGGCCCCGCCAGCCACCCGGCGCGAACTCGGCGTACGCCGCGTCGATGAAGGTGATCCCGCCGGCGGCGTCGATCACCTCGGCGATCTCGCGGTCGCTCGGTCGATCACCGGCCGGATTGTGGGGAACGCAGAGCCAGGTGACGTCGGCTCCGGCGGCGGCTTCCGCCATGGTGCCCGCAGCGAAACGAAGACCGGCGCGAATGCGAGGAGCCGCAGTGAACTGAGCGTCGACCTGGAGTGTGGCGATGCGGTAGAGGGCGTAGGTGGGAGCCTCGGCGACTGCGGTCTTCTCCGGTCCCAGATACGACTTGGCCACCAGCAGGATGATCTCGTCGGCACCGGCGCCGACCACCACCCGGGTTTCATCGTCGATCCCGTGGTAGTCGGCGATGGCGCGTCGCAGCGGCCGGTAATCGGCCCGCGGGTACTCGTTGACCGTCGCCACCGCCCGTTTCGCCTCCGGTATCGCCCACGGCGGGGCAAACGGAGAGGTGTTCTGGTCGAAGCGCACCACTCGCTCCGGCGGGATGCCGGCGCGCCCGGCGATCTCATCGGTGGTCGGCTGCCACTGGTAAACCGGGACTCCCATCACCGACCCTCCTCGAATCGCACGTCCACAGCGGTCCGGTGAGCGGTCAGGCCTTCAGCTGTGGCCAGCCGGGTGACCGCCGGTGCCAATGCGCGCAGCCCTGCCCTGGTGAGCCGCTGCACCTGGCGCCACGAACCGAAATCCTCGGTGCTCAGCGGCGAGGTGGAGCAGGCAAGGCCGCCGGTCGGGAGCACGTGGTTCGCACCGCTGGCGTAGTCCCCAACCGGTTCCGGGGCCCAGGCACCGATGTACACCGACCCCGCCGCGGTGACCCGCTCCACCGCCCGCGTCGCAGCCGGTTCCGCCAGGTGGATGCTCAGGTGTTCGGGGGCATAGTCGTCGGCGAACGCGAATGCAGTGTCGATGTCGGGTGCGACGATCACCAGTCCGTGATCGGCCAGCGCCTTGCGGATCACCTCGGCTCGCTCCAGCCGGGTGAGGAGATGGTCGATCTCACACAGTACCGCCTCGGCCACCGCGGCATCCGTGGTGACGAGCACCGCCGGGGAGTCGACGCCGTGCTCGGCTTGCGCCAGCAGGTCCGCCGCGACGTATCGGGGTTCGGCAGTGCCGTCGACGATCGCCAGAGCCTCACTGGGGCCGGCCGGCATGTCGATTGCACACTCGGCGGCAACGGCCAGCTTGGCGGCGGTGACCCACTGATTGCCCGGGCCCACGATCTTGTCGACCGGTGCAATGGTCTCGGTGCCGTAGGCAAGCGCGGCAATGGCCTGGGCACCACCCATCGCATGAACTTCGTCGACTCCCAGCAGGCCGGCGGTGGCCAGCATGACGGGATCGAGGGTGCCGTCGCTTCGGGCGGGTGTGGCAACCGCAATCGAGCCGACGCCCGCAACCTGGGCGGGGACGACTGTCATGATCAGGGTGGAAGGCAGGGGAGCGGTTCCTCCTGGAACGTAGGCGCCGACCCGGCGCAGTGGGGTCCATCGGCGTTCGATGTCGACGCCGGGCAGGACCTCAAGCGACGTGTCTGAAGGGCGCTGGTCGCGGTGTACCAGACGGACGTTCGTGGCGGCCGTCCGGATGGCATCGGTCAGCTCTGCAGGGAGGGCATCGACCGCAGCGGCGATCTCGGCTTCGGGTACCTGGGAGCCGCCGGGGCGGCTTCCGCCGAAGCGCTCGCCGGCCTCTGCCAGGGCGGCATCACCGCCGTTCCGCACCACGTCGATGATCGCTGCGACCGATTCACGCACCGATGCCGCCGGCACCGCAGAGCGGCTGGTCAGCGCCGCGCGGTCGGCGGCAGACAGGGACGAGAGTTTGATACGCCGCATCACGGGATCAGCTGTTCGATCGGGAGGACGAGGATGCCGCTGGCGCCGATCGCCTCGAGCTCGGGGAGCACGTGCCACAGGTCGTCTGCATCGATGACCGAGTGGATCGCGACCATGCCGTTGTGTGCCAGCGGCACGACGCTCGGTGCCTCGAGTCCCGGGATCACGGCCTCGACCTGATCGACGGCGGTGCCTGGAGCGTTCATCATCACGTAGCGCTTGCGGCGCCCGGCGACGACAGCTCGCAGCATCGTCGACACCTGCTCGACCGCTCCGTTGGCGTCCCTCGGGGCGATCAGAACGGCTTCGGATTCGAGCAGGGTTCCGATCGGCCGGAGCCCATTGACGAGGAGGGTGCTCCCGGACGAGACGAGATCGACGATCGCGTCGGCGACCCCGAGCTTGGGAGCAACCTCCACCGAGCCGCGCAGCGGGACGATGGCAACGTCGACACCCCTGCCACTGAGGACCTTGCGAGCCAGGTTCGGGTGGGCGGTGGCCACCCGGCACCCGTCGAGGTCCTCGAGCTTGCGGGCCGTCGAATCCTTGGGCACCGCTGCGGCCAGCCGGCATCGTCCGTAGCCGAGGTCTGCCAGCACTTCCAGATCGATGCCGCTTTCGGCCAGCAGGTCGAGTCCGGCGATTCCCGCCTCCGCGACGCCGTCGGCGACCATCTCGACCACGTCATCGGTGCGGACGAACAGCAGGTCGATCGGCACGTTGCGCACGGGCACGGTGAGTGAGCGTTCGGTGCGTTCGAACATGAGTCCTGCCCGTCGTAGCAGGTTGATCGTGGGTTCCATCATCCGCCCCTTGTTGGGGACGGCGAGCTGCAGCCGTGTCATACGGAGGCGCGGCCGAGCCGATCGAGGACGAGGCGATACCCCCCGGTCCCGTGGTGGAGCCACTGGGCGATACGTGTCACCGTGGCCGTTGATGCGCCGGTGACCTCGGCCACCTGCCGATAGGGGAGACCCTGATCCAGCAAGCGGGTCGCATGCCATCGGGTGGTCATCTCCCCGAGTTCCCGCAGAGTGCACAGGTCTCGGAAGAATTGCTCCGCCTCATCGGTCGTCTCCAGCGAGAGGACCGCCTCGAACAGCGCATCGGATTCCGTGCTCCGCCAGTCATCGATTCCGGCCATCGGCTCACTCACTCTCAGGTGTTCGCACCGGTGTACTATTGTTGTAACAGGTTAACACGTTAGAACAGCAACTCAAGGTCGAAAGGTTTTCTATGAAGGTGATTCCCGCCGTCGACGTCCTCGACGGTGCCGTTGTGCGATTGGCCCAGGGTGACTACGAGCGAGTCACTGCTTATGCCGATGATCCGGCTTCACAAGCAGCCTCCTTCGTCGAGCAGGGTGCCGAACTGGTGCACGTCGTGGATCTCGGGGGTGCTCGCTCGGGGCAGGGTGATGCCGGACTCTGGGCTCGTTTGGGTGCCGCCGGCGTACCGTTCGAGGCGGCCGGCGGGCTTCGGAGCCTGGAAGCGTGCCACTCGGCGATCGAGGGTGGAGCGATTCGGGTGGTGCTGGGGTCGGCGGCCGTGTGGGAGCCGGAACTGGTGGCCGAAGTCGTTGCAACGACCGGCGGTGAGCGGGTAGTTGCCTCGATCGACGTGCGCGACGGGCTGGCGCGCGGCGCCGGGTGGCTCGACGAGGGCCGCACGGCGGCCGAGGTCGTCGGCGACGTCGTTGCGGCCGGGGTCGGACGCCTCCTGGTGACCGCAATTGCCCGGGACGGGATGCTGAGCGGGCCCGATCTCGGCCTCCTCGCCGAGATCCGCGACATCGCCGGGACACCGGTGATCGCAGCGGGCGGCATCGGCACCCTTGGTCACTTGCGGGAGCTGGCCGCAGCCGGCATCGAAGAGGCGGTCGTCGGCCGCGCCCTGTACGAGGGCCGGTTTGATCTCTCTCAGGCGTTGGAGGCGGCCCGCTCGGCGTAGCGCTCGAGCGCCGCTGCGATATCTGCCTGCGACACCGTGATCGCCGAGGGGTCACGCCGGAGAGCGCCCAGTGCGGCTTCCCGCAGCATCCCGGTGAGGTCGGCAAACGACAGGCCGTCGGTTTCGGCGGCCAGCCGGCCGAGATCGACATCATCGCCGAAGGGAACATCGACGACCTCGAACAGCGCCCGCCGCGCCTCGGCCTCCGGCAGACCGAGATGGATGTGGGTTTCGAACCGTCCCGCCCGGAGCAGGGCGGGATCGATGAGGTCCTTGCGGTTGGTCGCACCGATCACGACGACGTCACCGCGTTTGCCGACTCCGTCCATTTCGGTGAGCAGAGCCGCCACCACCGAGTCGGTCACCGACGTCGTCGACCGACCGCGCACCGGTGCCAGAGCGTCCAGCTCATCGAAGAACAGGATTGCCGGCGCAGCCGCACGCGTCCGCGCAAACACCTCGCGGACCCCGCGTTCCGACTCACCGACGTACTTGTCGAGGAGTTCGGCACCATTGATCGCGAAGAACGCAGCGCCGGACTCATGCGCCAGCGCCCGGATCACGTAGGTTTTTCCGGTCCCCGGTGGGCCGTCGAGCAGGATGCCGCGGGGTGGGTCGATCCCGAGGCGGCGGAACCGCTCGGGGTCGGTCATCGGCCAGATCACGGCCTCTGTGAGCCGCTGCTTCACGTCGGTGAGATTGGCGACCTTGTCGAAGCCGTAGGTCGGCATCTCCCCGGTCGGCACCGACCCCAGTGACGGAGTGGTATCGGCGATGGCTTCCATCAGCCTGCCTGTGTCGAGTGGCCCGCCGCCTCCGGCAACGGTGGCCGAGGCATGAACGACGGCGGCCAGGACATCGGCGCCGGAGAAACCGGCGGAACGGGCGGCGAGGGCGTCGAAGTCGACGTCGGTGCTCGGGACCCGATGAAGGGCGGCTTCGAAGAGCAGGCGGCGGCGCTGGAGATCGGGCGGCGGGACGGAGAGGGTCCGCGGCAGGAGCGGAGATCGAGTGACCGCGGCGTCGAGCTGGCCGACCGATGAGGTCGCGAGGACGCAGGCCAGCTGTGGCCGGTCGGCCACTGCGTCGAGGAACCAGCGGAGGATCGCACCGACTTGGGTCCGGAACATCCCTTCCGTCCCGGCGACGGCATCGAGGCGGTCGACGAAGATGACCCCCGGTGTGCTCGTGGTCTTGGCTGCCTTCTCGAGCAGATCCAAGAGCCGCTCCGGCTTGAACACCATGTCGAGGGGGACTTCGTTCACCGCCGCCCCGGCCCGAGCTGCGGCGGCCGCCACCAGCTCCGATTTGCCGCATCCTGCAGGCCCTTCGAGCAGGATTCCGGCGACCTGGGGGAGGCCCCACGCATCAGGCAGGTTCTCAGCCGAGGTGAGCAGCGCCAGCCAGCCGGACAGGATGTCCGTCTCGGCATCGAGACCGGCAAGCAGAGCTTCTGCCGTGCTCGGCCCTGCCGAGGGTGCTTCGCGACTGATCAGCACATCGTTGCGCTCGTCGCTCGTCGAGAGGGTCGTTGCGGAGCCGACGAAGCCGGCCCGGCTCGGCACCACATCGAGGACCCGGACCTCGATGGGGTCGCTCCCCTCGGCGGCTCCATAGGAGGGATCGATGGCCACGACGTCACCGGCAGTGATCGGCGTGCCCTGGAGGGACCGGAGCGCCAGCTGCCTGTCGAACGGGAGCTCGTCGAGATCGAGGACGATCCGTCCGGCTTGAGGCAGATTGGCCCGCGAGATCTCCACCGCGGCGCCGATCGACACGCCGGCGTTGCCGACGGCTCTCGGTCCGAGCAGGAAGGCTGTGGGCGAGGTCACCTCGCCGGGGCGAACGAGAACGTGGGTGTCGCCGACCCGGACCGCGCCACCACCCGGGAGACCCATCGCAGCCAGGATGGTGGCGTCGGCGCGAGCAACCGGATCGGTCCCGGGGCGAACGGTGAGGCGCATGAGCGGAGCGTAGCCGGGTCCTGCCGGGCGCCGATAGGCTGCTGTCGTGCCTGAACTCGCCGCTCCCGTGGCCGGCGACATCGTCGATGCTGCCGAGCGCATTGCCTCCACCGCGGTGCGAACTCCGTTCGTCATTCCCCCGGTCCTGGCCGAAACCACCGGTCGTCCGGTAGCGCTGAAGTTGGAGACGCAGCAGCGGACCGGAACCTTCAAGTTCCGCGGAGCGATGAACTTCCTGAGCCGGATCGACCCGGTGCGCCGGGCCACCGGGGTGGTTGGCTACTCGTCGGGGAACCACGCTCAGGGAGTCGCCGCAGCGGCCCGGATCCTAGGGGTTCCGGCAACGATCGTGATGCCGAGCGACGCTCCGCCCATCAAGCTGCAGCGGACCAGGGCACTGGGCGCGGAGGTCGTCTTCTACGACCGGCTGAGCGACTCGCGCGAAGAGATCGGTGCTGCGCTGGCCGCCGAACGGGGAGTGACCCTCGTACCGCCCTACGACCATCCATGGACGATTGCCGGGCAAGGCACTGCCGGCCTCGAGATCGCGCAGCAGGCGGCCGCCGCCGGCTTCGGCTTCGATCGTGTCCTGGTGCCGTGCGGGGGTGGCGGACTCAGCGCCGGGATCGCGCTCGCACTCGAATCCGCCGCGCCGGGAGCCGGCGTCGTTACCGTCGAGCCGTCCGGATTCGACGACCACGTGCAGTCCTTTGCCGCCGGAACCCGCATCGGTATCGATCCGGCCGCTGCGACGACGATCTGTGATGCACTGCTGCCCCCCATTCCGGGCGAGTACACCTTCCCGATCACGAAGCGGTTGGTCGCCGGTGGCCTGGCGGTCGATGACGATGAGGTCGTGGCTGCGATGCGGTTCGCGTTCTCGGAGCTCAAGCTGGTGATCGAACCCGGCGGTGCCGCCGGGCTGGCGGCGCTGCTTGCCGGGAAGGCGGATGGCGACGGCGGGGTCGTCGTCGTCGCCTCGGGCGGCAATGTGGATCCGGGCTTCTTCGCTGAAGTCGTGGCGGGGCGCTAGTGTCCTGAGTCAGAAGAAGCTCGCGTTATTGGGGGGCGGGATTCTACGATG
>CAZEHO010000014.1:0-25331 GCA_964511945.1 uncultured Acidimicrobiia bacterium
CTCGAGGGCTTCATCTTCGGGGTGGGCGACCGGAGCTGGTAAGCGGCCGCCGGGCGAGCTGCTCGTCCAGATGAGGTGATGCCACCCCAGGGGATCAGATTGTCAGCAGCGTCCCGGGAACTACCTGCGCAGGACGCGCCATCCACTGGATGTTGGAGATTTGTGCCCACCGTTGGAGTGGGGCCTCGTCACCGGGGAGGGCCCTGAGCGACTCGATCTAGCCAATCCTCCATTCCGCCACGGCCCCCTTCGATCACCTCGATCCACCAGGTCGCCCCGGCCTGATGAAAATCCGCTATCCGATCACGGTCATCGGGATCCGACAACCCGCCCCACCCGATGTTCACCGAGTCGCCGCTCTCCCGTCCCTCTTCGATCCTCCGACGGAACCGGGCGAGGTCACCCGGAGTCCATTCCTTCCAGGGTTCGGTGGGACCGAACCAACCATCCCAGCGTCCAGCCCGACGAAGCGCCGCAGGGCTGTCACCGCCGATCCAAATCGGTATCCTCGGCTGCTGCACCGGGGTGGGGGCAAGCCTGACGCGCTCGACGCTGTAATGCTTGCCTCGATGCACAACCTCTTCCCCGGACCAGAGCCTGGTCATCACCTCCAGGGCCTCATCTGTCTTCTCCGCCCGGGTATGAACATCTCCCGTCTGCCCGAACGCACTCAACTCGGCTTCGAATGCCCCCAACCCGACGCCCAGGATCAATCGACCCTCAGACAGCACGTCGAGACTCGCCAGCGTCATTGGCAACAGATGTGGCTGATAGCGGGGCAGCGCGGCGACATCGGTCCCTAGGCGGATCCGTTCGGTGCTGGTGGCGACGGCGGACAGGATGATCCAGGGGTCGAAAGTGGGTTGCGGTTGGTCCCACATGAAGCCGAGGACGTCCCACACGAAGTAGCCGTCCCAACCGGCCGCTTCGGCCGTTGCGGCGAGCTTCGCTGCTGCTTGCGGGTCGCCGAACGTCCCGACGTTGGGTGGCGCCAATCCGAATCGCATTCCGTCGCCGCCCATTTCTCCTCCTCACCAATGCTCGGATGCCGGTGTCCCCACGAGTGCGCTCGCCGTTCGAGATCGAGTAGCTCCGGCAGGAAAAGGGTCGGTGCGATCGTTGCCCGACGCTCGCCGAGGGTCTCGTCGCAACTCTACGCGCAGATAGGTCGGGTGCCCGTATCGATCGCCTGAGAGATATGAGCTTTGCGATCGCCGGCCCAGGGTGGCGCCGGCCACACCTGATCTCCGGGAAGGACCCCCGGCGGCTGTGATCCTCTCGCCCTCGCTACCATCACCGGCCCGTGACCCTTCCTTTTTTTCGCAACGTCGCGCTGGTCGCGCACGTCGATCACGGCAAGACCACTCTGGTCGATGCCATGCTCGGCGCCGCCGGCGTGTTCCAGGCCCACCAGACCCGGATCGACCGCGTCCTGGACAGCGACGACCAGGAGCGGGAACGAGGCATAACGATCCTCGCGAAGGCCGCTGCGGTGGAGTGGAAGGGTGTTCGCATCAACCTGGTGGATACCCCGGGCCACGCCGACTTCGGTGGAGAGGTGGAGCGGGCGCTCGCCCTGGTTGACGGGGTGCTGCTGCTGGTGGATGCCGCCGAGGGGCCGCTGCCACAGACCCGTTATGTCCTCTCCAAGGCGCTAGCCCGCGACCTTCCGGCCGTCGTCGTGATCAACAAGGTCGATCGCCCCGACGCCCGCGCCGAGGAGGTCATGGACGAGGTCTATCAACTCTTCTTCGACCTCGACGCCGACGACCACCACATCGAGTTTCCGGTCGTCTCGACAATCGCCAGGGAGGGCCGGGCGATGGCCGGTATCGGCATCCCCGGCCCCAACTACGACCTGAGTCCCCTGCTCGACCTCGTGATCGACACCATCCCGCCGCCGGCGGGTGACGACTCGGCTCCCGTCCAGGCACTGGTCACCAACCTCGACGCCTCCGACTACCTGGGCCGGCTCGCCATCGGCCGGGTGGTAGCCGGCACCCTGCGGCAGGGGCAGCCGGTGGCTCTTTGCCACTCCAATGAGGAGGAACCGCCGATCGTCCGTCGCCTCACCCATCTGTTGGGGTTCACCGGCCTCGACCGCACGGAGGTCGAGGAGCGGACCGCCGGCGACCTATTCGTGGTGGCGGGGTTCCCCGAGGTGGAGATCGGCGACACGCTCACCGACCCCGACGATCCGCAGCCGCTGCCGCGCCTCCAGGTCGACGAGCCGGTTCTGCGGATGACCTTCGGCGTCAACACCTCACCGCTGGCCGGTCGGGACGGATCCCGGCTGACATCCCGGCAGATCAGAGAGCGCCTGGAGAGAGAGGTGCGCGGCAACGTCTCAATCCGGATCGGCCCGACTCCCTCGCCGGACATCATCGAGGTCGCTGGGCGCGGCGAGTTGCAGTTGGCCGTCCTGATCGAGGGGATGCGCCGCGAGGGGTTCGAGCTCCAGGTGAGCCGCCCTGAGGTCATCCTCCGCCAGATCGAGGGCAAGCCCCACGAGCCCGTCGAGCGGGCCGTTGTCGACGTGCCTACCGAGTATGTCGGCACGATCACTCAGGCGGCGGCTCCCCGCAAGGGCCGGGTCACCGACCTGAGGCCGGGCGACGCCGGCCGCACCATCGTGACCCTGGTAGCACCGGCCCGGGGCCTGATCGGGTTCCGGTCGCTGCTGATGACGGCGACCCGGGGAACCGCTCTGGTCCATCAGCACCACCACGGTTGGCAACCGTGGGCCGGCGAACTACCGGCCCGGGTCGGCGGGGCAATCATTTCCGACCGCTCCGGGGTCTCGACCGCCTTCGCCCTCGAGAACCTGCAGAAACGCGGCGAGTTGCTCATCGGGCCCGGAGAGGACGTCTACGAGGGCATGATCATCGGCGAGGCTAGCCGTCCCGAGGAGATGACCGCCAACCCCACCAAGGCCAAGGAACTCACCAACATCCGCACGCACAGCCACGATGAAGCCGTGCACCTGACGCCGCCGCGCCGGATGACCCTCGAGCTCGGGATCGAGTGGATTGCCGACGACGAATTGGTCGAGGTAACCCCGCATTCGATCCGAGTCCGCAAGCGCTACCTCACCGAAAGCGACCGACGGGTGGCCCGCAAGCGGCGCTGAGCGGGCCGCCACCCAGACGATTGATTGTCAGGGGAGATGCAGTTTGAGGGTGCTGTGATACAGGGGACGCACCCGTTGGGTCGCACTGTCACAAAGGGGCCGTGGAATCCGACGGCTCTCGCCCCGTGTGCTGGTGCTGCAGCCAGCCAGTCGTCGATAACGACGATGTCTGCACGCTCACTCTCAGAGTCCCTTCGGCCACTGGCGAGGGCACCTACTGGGCACATCCACTGTGCCTCCAAGCCTCCGTCCACCCGGCAATCCCGCTCTACCTGCTGTCCCTGCGAGCAGGCGGCCCGGTCTACGGCACCAAGGCCACTTGACTGACCGGTTCCCCGGCCACGGCTCCAGCCTCCATCCAGGGTCTGACTCATCCACCGAAGGCTTTCCGTCGGGGAGGTATGTGCTTAAGAATCGCCACCCCAGGCGTCGTTGGCGTCACTATCCCGCGCCACTGGTGGGAGGGTGGCACTGCCCGTGATGTCCGGCAGGCACTGAGTCGGTCAAACGAAACGTTGGATGTAGGTCGCTGCCGTTTCCGGCTCGTAGAACAGGCTGTGGCCCACCCCCTCCAGAGCATCAGGAGTTGTGCCCCGCGCAGCTGCAAGACGGGTCGTGATCTCTCGGAAGATGGGTAGGGATACCGTTCCGTAGGCGAATCGGATATTCGCCGGACATGAAGCCACCGCATCCATCTCAACGATCTCACCGGTGAGCGGAAGGTCCCCCCTGAGTAACGACTCGGCGTTGGAGTCGGCCCTCTCCGCAAACCACTCGCGGCCTTCCGGAGGCGTGAAGAAGCCTCTCGAGTCGACCTCGATCGCATCGACGACGGCTCGACCCAGAGCAGCAGATGCTCCTGTCCAGTCATCCGGGTGAGATGCCAGATGCTCTTCCGCAGCGGCCTCTGTGCGGTGCCGAAACTCTGCCCCTCCGGGAACTAAGCGGAAGAGCCCAGGTTCGAAGCACAGAGCCGTCTTGACTACTTCGGGATGACGAAGTGCCAGTTGCAATGCAACGATTGCCCCCGCGCTGGCTCCCAGCACCGTTACACCCTGCAGACTCAATTCGGAAAGAAGCGCAGCAGCATCGTCTGCGTGCTGGACAGAGCCGCCTCCAGGCCAATCTTCACGGCCGCTCCTGCGGGTACCTCTCCGGTCATAGGTGATGGCCGTGCATTCACCAGCGAGACGCTCGGCGATCCCTCGATAGAACTCGGCATCCTCGTCAGCCGCCCCTACCGCAAGAAGGGGAGGACCCGAGCCGCGCACCTCCGCGTACAGGTGTGTCCCAGCCACCCGGTAGGAGCCGACGCGAGGCGGCGGAGTGTCCGCCAACACGTCAGGATTGGATTCGATCGAGCCGCCCACACCAGGAAGCTAGCCATGACCCGAGAAACCGGCACCCCGAAGGCTCGGCTACACCCGCGGGGGCATGTACCTAAGAATCGTCACCCCAGGGGTGGGCGATGTCAGTCGAACCATCTGGTCAGGAACGAGAAGATCGTTTCCAGCAACCCGACCGGCCGTCCGGGTTCCTTCCGGTTGCCATATGACTCGTCCAGTCTCCGCCAGTGGTACAAGGACACCGGTCCCAGGTAGGGGGTGAAATCGGGCGGGTCTGCTTCGGTACCCCATCCGACCTGGTTCTGGAGGGACTCGAGGTAGCCGATCGTTGCCAACTGCCTGACGTATTCGTCCCCCTCGACGTGCAATCGCTCGATGATGTCAAAGGCAAGGGCGATCTCATCGAGGGTTTCCTCTTGGTGCAGGCGGATCAGGTGACGGGCGAACTCGCCCGCGTCGATGTAGCAGAGCCGATTCCCGTCGGCTTCGAGATGCCCGGGATCGGTCTCGATCTCCAGCCAGCGGGGGGCGAACGACGGACAGGCCTTGACTAGGAGCGGCATGACATCATCGCGGCCAATCACAGGGAGATCGCCCTGCCCGATTGCCCGGCGCAGTGAGCTCTTGACAGATTCGACGCTGATCGCAAGGTTGGACTGGGCCTCATTCCGTCGTTCCCGCCCGCCGGGCTCATATCCCGAACGGACCGGGCGGCCGCTCTCCAGCAGGCCGAGAAGACCCTCGCGGTCGATCTGGCCCCCAGCCGCCAACCGGGGCTCTCCCGAGGGATCCAACTCCGGCCTCAACCGTCGTCCCGAGGAGGCATAGGCTACGTACCGCTCATCATCGAGTAGATCGGGGTCGCAGTAGTAGCCAGCTACCTCGTCCGCGTTGCCGAAGACGTAGATGGTCCCGTCCTCCTCCAGGATGAAGATCATCACGGCAGGCTAGCCAGGACGGCCCTGCCCGCCCGCACGCATCTGCCAGCCTGCGGTCGGCAGTGTCGTCTCTTGCCTCTCGGTACCCCCGCGGGGGCATGTACCTAAGAATCGTCACCCCAGGGGTAGGGGGCGTCAGGAATCGCGCACGACTGTCGCCTGCGCGCAGGTTTGGGACCTTCGACCTCTGCCCGACCCGGTGAGGTCAAGAGACCATTGTGCGACATCGAACGGAGGTCACCTTGAGCAACGAAGCACAGACCGACTCGAGTTTGGTGAACCCAAAGGTGAACATACGGACACTGCTGGCAGTGTTCTGGATCTGCCACTTCATCCTGTGGATATTCGGGGACATGTACACGCTGCTCCAGGAGATGGGCGAGCCTGTCACCGACACATCGGTCCAAATCATTGCGCCCACAACCGCCATCGTGCTGACGTTGATGGTCGTCCTCACCTTGGTCGGCCGTCCCACCTACGTTCGGCTCGCCAACCTGATCGTGGCTCCCGTGTACCTGTTGCTCAACATCGTCTTCTTCGTTGACGCCACCCATGGGTGGGAGTACTACCTAGGGGTCTTCTACGTCCTGTTCAATGTGCTGATCATCTGGCGTGCGTACACCTGGCCTAGGGACGGGCAGGACTGAGCCGCCGGCCCGCACATTGCTCGGCAGTGCTGGCGAGCGGCCACGCCCGTACCGCGTCGGCACCCCCGACCTCCCAGGAGGTATGTGCTCAGGAGTCGCCACCCCAGGGTGCAGTGATCTCCCCTCGCCCGGTGACGGTGCCCTGCCTTGGGCCAGCGTGCGGCAATGTCCCTTGACGCCGAAACCTCAGGGTGTGGATGCTCAGAGCGCGGACCGGACCGCCGTGGCCCAGTGCTCCATCATCTCCTCGTACGCAGACCCCTCGAAGTGATGGAGGATCGACGGGTCACCGCCCGGAAGAACGGTGGTGTCGTAGTCGACGGTGACGACACACGAATCCGCCCCGCGGTCCTCACACCGAACCCGGACTGTCCCAGCCCAGTTCCCGACGTTGTGCCGTGAGTAGGCGGACGTGCACGTTTCCCGATCGATGCCCAACACGACCCAGACTGTCTCTTGGTCGTCGTGGCGGGTCACGAACACCGTGCCCAGCTCCTCGGAGGGCGTGCCTTCGGGGTAGGTCGGATCCCACCCGGGCGCCCAGTCGCGTTCACCCTCTGGGGTGAAGTAGCCGATCGCCTCGGCCGCTGAGATGGGTAGCTCGAAATGGCCGGTCGCCCGGCGCCGTGTGGTCACCGGCCGTGCCTCCTACTGCGGGTTCTGGTTGGGGGCACATCAGAACGTAGCGCACCACCCTGGGTGAGCATGCGGGAATGTTCCTAGAGGCTAGGTCGGGCATCGCTCGCTATTGGGCGCCAGGATTCATGCCCGCTGCGGGTGTTCGCCTCAGCAGTTCCATCTCCCGGCGGTGGTGTAACGTCTTTGGCCGCCTACTGTTGAGTTGGGAGTGGCGGCAGCGAGGTGATCGCATGCGCCATGGATCCACTGGATGGGGTGGTACGCGGCGGGTTTGTCTCGTGGGTCGCCAGTCTCTCTGCTGGGCCCGGGTCACCCTCTCCTCTTTCCTGATCTTGGGATTCCTGTTGGTCGGTTCGGTGGCGGGGGCTCAGGATCGCTCTGCTGTGCTCGTTGCTGAGGTGGATGGGCCCATCACGCCGGTCATCGTCGACTATCTGACGGATGGGATTCGTACCGCTGAGGATGCTGGTCATGTCGCTTTCGTTGTTGAGCTGGACACCCCCGGTGGGCTGGACGCTTCTATGCGGGATATTGTCCAGGAGTTCCTTGGGGCCAGTGTGCCTGTAGTCGTGTATGTGGCGCCTCCGGGGGGGAGGGCTGCGTCGGCAGGGACGTTTATCACGATGGCGGCTCATGTGGCTTCGATGGCACCCGGAACGACCATCGGGGCGGCCACCCCAGTGGATCTTCAGGGCGGGGAGATCAGCGACAAGGTTCTTGAAGACGCCGCTTCGTTCGCTGAGTCGGTCGCAGGATTCCATGGCCGTGATATCGACTTCGCCGTTGAGGCGGTCCGTCAGGGGCGTTCCATAACTGCTGATGAGGCGGTGGAACGGGGCGTTGTGGACCTGATTGCCCGCGATCTGAACATGTTGCTGGAGATGATCGATGGCCGGACGGTGAGGATGGCGGACGGCAGCGATGTCACTCTCTACACCGGGGGTGCCGGGATCGAGACTTACGACCCGGGGTTCTTCCGGAGCGTTCTGATGCTTCTGGCCGACCCCAATCTGGCGTTTCTGTTCCTCTCGCTCGGCACGCTGGCCATCTTTTACGAGCTTGCCAATCCCGGGCTCGGATTAGCCGGGATTATTGGCGTGATCCTGCTGATTGTCGGCTTCTTCGCTCTCTCGGTGTTGCCGGTGAATGCTGCCGGGGTGGCGCTGTTGATTCTGGCTGTGGGGCTCTTCATCGGCGAGCTGTTCGTTTCCGGCATCGGTGTCCTTGGCGCCGGTGGGACCATCGCGCTGCTCCTCGGTGGGTTGTTTCTCTTCGAGGGCCCCTTCGGGGTGAGCGGCACCGTCCTGTGGCCCACCGGGGTGGTTGTTGGTGCCGGGGTGGTTCTTGCTGCACGGTTGACCTGGCGTGCCCGACGAGCACCCAGCACCTCTGGTCTTGAGTCTCTGATCGGTCGAGAGACGGTCATCCGTAGCGCGGACGGGTCATCGGGGCAGGCGCTCGTTGAGGGCGCCTGGTGGCGGGTCAGGAGCCGAAGAGGGAATCTCACCGAGGGTCAGACAGTCACCGTTGTTGCCAGCGACGGGCTCGAGCTCGTCGTCGACAGTAAGGAGGCCTCAGATGAGTAATGCGATACCGGGCCTGGTCATTGGCCTCGTGGTAGCGCTGGTCATATTCATCTCCGCCATTCGCATAGTCAGGGAATACGAGCGGGGAGTGATCTTCCGGCTTGGCCGAGTGATCGGAGCGAAAGGGCCGGGCCTGTTCTTCATCATCCCAATTGTGGATCGGATGGTGCGGGTCAGCCTGCGGACCAGAACCTTGGACATCGTGCCCCAAGACATCATCACCAGGGACAACGTCACCGTTCAGGTGAACGCCGTGGCCTATTTCAATGTTGTCGACTCGGTCAAGGCTGTGATAGCCATCGAGGACTTCATCTTTGGGACAGGTCAAGTGGCTCAGACGACCCTGCGCAGCATCATCGGACAAGCCGATCTCGACGATCTGCTCATCAAACGAGACGAGATCAACCAGCGTCTCCAACAGATTATTGATCAGCTCACCGATCCGTGGGGTGTCAAGGTGACCTTGGTGGAGATCAAAGATGTTGTGCTCCCGGAGGGCATGCGCCGCGCGATGGCCCGCCAGGCAGAATCGGAACGAGAACGCCGCGCAAAGGTGATCCACGCCCGCGGCGAACGGGAAGCTGCCCAGGAGCTTGGTGAGGCAGCCGCTGTGCTGGAGCAACATCCCGCAGCCCTTCAGCTGCGAGTTCTATCCACCATGACAGAGGTCGCCGCTGAGAAGAACTCCACCCTCATCTTCCCGCTCCCAGTCGAGGTCCTACGCTGGATCGAAGCCGCCACAGACAAGACCACGTCCTGACTCGGCGAACCCCTCCTGTGTTCCCACTGTGGCGCCAGCAGTGGTCGTGGTAGCGGGCGCGGTGGTTGCGAATCCGGCCGATGTCAAACCACACCCGACTGATACGACGAAAAGTGAACAGGTGATCAGGGAAACCGGAAGGCGCTTCATCGGGTGCCCTCTCCCATGCACCCCCTCCGATCCAGACCAAAAGTAGGCCGCAGCCATGGTCAGCAGCGTCGGGTGGGCCAGGGTTGCGAAATGTCACCGGAGGCGGGTCAGCCTCGGATCCATTGGGCGACGGCTCTGGCTTCAAACTCCAACGCGATGTCTGGGCTTTGTCCAGCATCCCGATCGTTCACCCATTGCGGGGAGGTAACACCTCATCGAGGAAAGCCACAACCTCATCCACCAACTGGGCACCCGCCGTCAGCGCGAAATCGTTGTGATCGGCTCCGTCGATCACCAGGAGCCGTTTGAATCCGGGCGCGGCCTCAAACAGCTCTCTGCTCTGCCCGACAGGAACGATGCTGTCGGCCGAACCGGCAATGATCATCACGGGTACGTCGATGCCGCGGATCGTTTCCAGGTTCGGATAGCGGTCCCACAACAGGAGAGACGTGGGCAAGAACGGGTAATGGGTTGATCCGATGTCCGGTAGTGAGGTGAACGGCGAGCGCAGCACGAGGGCGGCCGGCTCTTGGTGCTCGGCGAGCCCGAGGGCAACTGCGGCACCAAGCGATTCGCCGAAGTACGCCAGCCGGTCGGAATCGAATCCAGAACGGGTCCGCAGATACGCGACTGCACCTCGGGCATCGGTGGCCAGCCCTTCCTCGGACGGAGTTCCGGGGTTCCCGCCGTAACCCCTGTAGTCGACCAGCAGCACCGCATACCCACGTCCGGCGAGGGCTTCAGCGAGCGGTGTGCGATCGGCTCGATTGCCGGCATTGCCGTTGAACACCACGACCGTGCCGCTGCACTCAGCTCTGGTGGCCGGCACAAACCAGGCCGCCAAGGTCAGGCCGTCCTCGGTGGGGTACGTCACCTCCTCGATGTGCGGTAGGAGGGCGGCAGCATCCGGAACGGCCTGTGTCGGGAAGTAGATCAGACGCCGTTGCATGATCCATATCAGACCAAGCACTGCCAATGCGGCCAGAGACAGGATCGCGAGCCATCTCACGACAGATCGCAAGCTCCACACTCCCCGCGTCTGGTCTGCGGAATCGTGGCTTCTGACATCGTTGTTCGCATTGTACGAACGCCCATCGGGGACTCTCGCCGACCAGCACCAAACCACCAGGTAGGCCCGAGGGCACCCAGGGAGGTCTCTGTCCCATGGGCCAGCGTTGGGGAATGTCACCCGAGTAGCTGGACGCTGCCTGCCCTCACATCCTTAAGCGCCACAGGTGGACTGGTTCATCGAAGCCCTTTAGTCGCCGGCTGTCCGCGTCGTCGAAGTCGAAGCCCTTGCCCTGCACGAGTTGACGGACAGCATCCGAGACGAGCACCTCGCCCGACCTCGCGGCGCTCGTGATCCGGCTTGCGAGCACGACGATGGATCCGTGCAGATCGCCGTCCTCTCGTATCGGTTCGCCCACCGCGACTCTGATCGCGATCTTGAGCCCGATCTCGGTGCTCGCCGCCCGCAACTCGGCGGCGAACTGCAGAGCGGCGCTGGTCGAGGCGAACTCGAGGAGTGATCCATCACCCAAGTGCTTCACCACTCTCCCGGTACGGCGTGAGGCGGTCTCGGTCGTGGCGTCCTCGAGAGACCTAAGCGCCATTCGGGCCGCTTCGTCACCAAGCTCCTCAACCAGTTCGGTGGACGCCACTACATCCGTGAAGACAACCGTGCTGATGCCGCCACTGACCTCGAGTCCGGGCGGCAAGGAGGTCGTGAGGGCGGCATCGCTCCTCGTTTCGGCGTCGGTGGGCTGGCGGCCGGTGAGGAAGGCATCGATCTCTCGGACAATGGCGTTGGTGTCTCCCAAGTAGGGTGCGATCGATTCGCCGGGTTGGAGTGAGAGCCTGACGTCGGGGATGCCGGCCGCCAGGGCTCTCGCGTTGTCCATGCTCGACGTCCGTTGCTCGGGACGATGGAGCACGAGGGTCGGCACGCTCACTTCCTCCAGTAGGTGCGAAACGTTGAACTCCGACGTCGCGGCTAGGGCGCGAGTGGCGAACTCCGGAGAGGTGCACTGGCGGACGATGTCACTGAAAGCCTCCGCTGCTTCGGTCTCGGACCATCCGAGCAGCAATCGCGCCACCAACTGCGAGTAGTACTCCCAGTCCTGGGCGATGATCGGCCGAGTCGCCTGGGTCAGGGGGTTCGTGCGGTGGGCGGCGCCGTCGGCGTAGGAACAGAACAACACCAGGTGCCCCACGCGTTCGGGGTGCCGTGTCGTGTAGAGGTTCGCGGCGGGCCCGGAGTGCCACCCGGCATACAGGTCGAAGGAGTCGAGAGAGAGCCCGTCGACTACTGCGGCGAGATCCAAGACGTCCGACTCGAGCGACACCTCTGGAACGTCACGGGAAGAGAGTCCGAGGCCGCGCCCGTCATACCGAACGAGGCGACGGGCCCGGCCGATCCCCTCGTACCAGCTCCTGACCGCAGGGATCGACCGCTCCAGTTGGATGTGACTCCACGGCAGAGACGGCATCGCGACGAGATTCGGACCCTGGCCGACGGCCCAATGAGCGATATCGAACCCATCATCGGTCCGGCTGTAGCGAATCGTCGATCCATCGGTGTCGAACCTACAAGCGCAGGATCGCTGAAGTCGAACAGCAGCACCCCACTCTGGGCCAACGTCACAGATACGCATATGCGTATCAGGACGCCGGTGAGAGGCCTGCCGCCTCCTCAATCATTTGAAAGACCGTCCCCGTGTTGAGCGTTATCACAGAAACCAAGCTCGAATGCGAGCACGCCGCCGAGGAAGGTGCCTCCACGATCGCCACCCAAGGTTCAGCCGATCGCCTTCTCGTAGTCGTCGAGCACGTGCCACGGCTCGAAGCCGGCGCTTCGGTACAGCGCAGCCGATGCAGTGTTCGACTCGAAGCTGGCGACGATGGCGAACTCCATGCCTGCGGCGGCCATGTGGTGAGCAGCGAAACGGACGACCGCTCGCCCCAGGCCGCGCTGTTGATGATCTGGATGCGTGCCGACCGCCTCCAGCAATCCGGTGCGATTCAGGTGGTCGTACCAAGTGACCGCGAAGGCGGCCAAGCTGCCGTCGGGCGCCTCCGCAACAAGCTCCCGCCCGGGGTCGTAGCCCGGTGACTCCATCACGTACCGGTACCGGTCGGCCGTCCATTTCGCCCCCGGGAATGCGGCCCGGTGGAGATCGGCCAGAGCACCGGCTTCCTCCACCCCGGTGACGGAGCGGATCGTGTAGCCGTCTGGGATTGCCGGCTCCGGAACGTCGGCAATCCGTGCCCGGTTGATGATGTACGGAGGCTCATCGGCCCGCACCCATCCCAGCTCTGCGAGCAACTCGATTCTCACCCGATCGCAACGGAAGGCGTCACCCACCATGTGATCGCCCTCGACGCCGTGGCGGCGCATCAATTCGACGGTACGAGCATCCGCGTACTCCAGAACCTCCCGCTCGAAGTCCCCGTCTCGAAGGTCGTGCCGCACCTGAGCGTCGTATCCCTTGTGGCGCGGTCCCACCAGCACCCAAGCCGCCACCCCGGACTGGTCCTCCCAGATGGTCATGACCTCGGAGGGGTCGAAGTACCGGTTGCCGTTGAAGAGGCGATGCGGGATGTCTCCGGGGTGCACATACCCGCACCCGTCGGTTGCAGCGCTCCACTCTGCGGTGGCCGATTGCAGCAGCGCAACATCGGAGTCGCGCTCATAGGAACGGCGTCGCATGGATCTCTCCTGGGCGGGGCGGAATGGGCGCCATCGACCCTACCCCACGGGGCAATCGGTCAGTCTGTGCTCCTGAGCGGTTCGAGCACGACCACTGCGGTCTCCGTGCCCCGCAGCGCGGCGTACGCATCGAGATCCTTGTCGATCTCTCCCCAGCGGGACCAGAGCCGATCCCGCTCCTCCCCCTCCGCAGCCCGACCCCGGACGGGGTACGCCCCGTCCTTGATTTCGATCCGGGCCTCGGGTTGAGCCTGAAGGTTGAGCCACCACGCCGGCTCGCCCTCCGACCAGCCGTTCATCGCCATGGTCACCAGATTCGGCCCGTCTTCGAAGTAGCCGAGGATGACGCTGCGTTCCATGCCGCTGCGACGCCCGATGGTGGTGAGACGCATGGCACCCCAGCGGCCCGGCTTGGGGCGCCAGAGACCGATCTTGCCCCGGGTGATCCGGTACATCCGGCGATGGGTGGCCCAGGCGAGCCGAACGAACCATCGTGGGGGGACCCGCACCTGCTTCGAGGCCATCACTCAGCCCTTCGGATCGATGCCGCGGATCCTAGCCAGGGGGCGTCGGGGGAAGCCCAAGAGGGCCAACCCCCTCATTCGCCGTGCGCTCGATGACGAAGTGGAGTTCACCACGATCATCTGGTTCGACTCGATCGACAACGTCCGGGATTTCATGGGCGAGGACTACGAGGCGGCACACGTGCCGCCGCAGGAACAGGCGGTCCTTGCGAGGTTCGACGACCGGGCCCGGCACTACGACGTGGTCATGGCTCCCGAGGACTAGGACTCGGTTCACCTCGAGCAGACTCCCACGAGGCGTGAGAGCACACGACCCCCGAGCAACCGCCTCTCAGCCGCCGAGCAACCGCTCCGCTTCGGCGAGTGCGGGGTCGGTCCCGGCCTGGAGATCGGCCTCTGTGGTCGGTACCTCCACATCCGGTGGAATCCCGGTGATGTCCCACAAGTGCCCTTCGGTGTCGAAGGCTCTGATGTTTGACATCCCCACCGACCATCCGTTGGGCATCGTCCGGGCCAGGAGCGGCGCCAGGCTGCCCGCCGTGTTCTCTCCCACCAGTGTGACGTTGGGGAGGCCCCGCAGTGCGAGGGCCAGGAGTTCCGCTGCTCCGACGGTCCCCGGACCGATCATCACGACCACGTTGCCGAGAAACACTCCAGTCGGCATCGGGGTGACTTCGGAGGACCCGGCGTCGGTGTACTCGTCGGTTCCTCCGATCCGGGCTTCGTAGCGCGCCACCGTCCGTTCGCTGGGCACGAATCGGGATGCGATGAGCAGTGCCTGGCCGCGGAACCCTCCGGGATTGGCCCGCAGGTCGATCACCAGACCCGGTGCCGACCCGAGCTCTGAAAGCAGACCATCGAGCGCCCGGGCAAGCTGCGTCTCCGCTTCCTCCGGATCCTCATCGAGCCACGCGAAGGAGGTGACGCCGATGTACCCGGCGCCTCCGGGAAGCCTGCCGGTCACCACCGATCCCATATCGACGATCTCCGGATCGGTGAGGCCGGTTCCCTCCAGGATTCGCGGGCGGAGTTGCGCAACAGCCGGAGGTCTCTCGACCGCCGCCCACACCCGTCCGTCGGGCAGGATCTCGTCGTTGTCGACGATGAGCCGCACCTGAGCATCGGCCAGCGGCCGCAGCAGCTCGGTGACCGCATCGAAGAGCTCCTGATCCGTGCTCTCTGCCGTCAGCCGGGCGCCGATCTCGGCGTGCCGGTCGGCAAACTCCGGAGCGCGCTCGTCGAGGAATGCGTAGTGGTCGACCATCGTGGCTCCGATGATCGCGAAGGTTTCCAGTGGATCTTCGTTGGGGAACAGGTCCTCGCAGCCGGCAGGGAGCGCATCAACAGGGTCGTAGCGCACGACCCGGCCACCGTCGTCGATCACCAACTGGCCGTCGACAATCGACGCGACGGCAGAGATCCCTTCGGCGGACCCTTCGAGCACCTTGCCGCAGCTGACCGATGTGTGCTCGTAGAGATCGACGTTTGAGGCTCCGATCACCAGGTAGGTACCGAACCCGATCGATTGCCAGCGGCCGGCGAAGGCCTGGCCCTCGGTGGTCGGCGTACCGGTGCAGCCCGCGGCGAGCAGAACCAGGGCGAGGCCGGGAAGCAGTCGTCTCACGGCCCGGTCCGCTCGAAGTAGCTGTTATCGATCACAAAACGATCCTCGTCGAGCGTGACCAGTTTGGGAAGCAGCATCTCATCCCGATCGCAGACGCATGGCCGTCGGGGCCGATCTCGTACGCACGAGCCAGCGCAGACCCGCCGCCTCGAGCCCGGTATTCCCCTACCGATGCCACCGGTGTGTCCGGCAGCAGGCGCCCGGTCATCCCTTGGCCGCCGACGAACCCTGCTTCTTCCCGGCGGTCGATTTGGTCTTCTTGGCTGCCTTCCGCTTCTTCGCCGTGGCGACCTTCTTGGCCGCCTTGGTCAACGCGGCAACCTCGGCCTCGACGTGTTCGCCCAGCTCGGCGACATCGGGGATGAGGTCGAAATCGGCAGCCAGGCCCCAGTGCAGTGTTCCGTCGTAGGAGAACAGGGCGAACCCGACCCCGTGGGAGGCCCACAGCGGAACCATCGGGTAGTTGGCCACCATCCGGGCTCCCAGCAGGTACAGCGGGATCTGCGGTCCGGGGACATTGGTGATGGTGAGGTTGAAGGGGCGCAGCGCCGATGCCGCCATCCGAGCCGCGACCGACAGCAGCGTGCCCGGGGTCCACGAGATGCCCTGGGTGAGCGTGGCTGCCCCGAGCGCCTGCTCGGTCTCCTTCGAGTAGGTCGTGGCGGCGATCACGGCCTCGAGCCGCTTGACCGCATCCTCCTCGGCGATCGGCAGTTCGATCAGCCACATGGTCACCTGATTGCCGAGTTCCCCCCGCTGCTCGTCGGTCCGCACGCTGACCGGGACCATGGCGCGAACCTCGGCGTTGGCGACATCGAAGTCACGGTACTCGCACAGGAATCGGCGAAGAGCGCCCGCAGTGATGGCGATCACCACATCGTTGACGGTGCCGCCTAGTTCGTTCTTGATCAGCTTGATTCCGTCGAGGTCCGAATCGATCCATGCGAGCCGCCGGTTGGGTCCGATGTCGCCGTTGAGCGGTGTCGGTGTGACATTCGAGAACCAGCCCGATCGGATCGACTGGGTCATCGCGTTCACGCGATGGCGGATCTCCTCGCTGGTCTCCCGGCTCTCCTCGAGGAATCTACCAACGCTGCGGGATGCGTCGAGGGTGCTGCGGGTCCTGCGCCAGAACTCATCGATAACGAGTTGTGCGGGCGGCGGAGCCGGACGGGCCTCGTAGTCGTCGGGCTCCGCAACGATGGTGTCGGGGATCGGTGAGAGCAGAATCTTCAGCAGATCGACTCCGGCGATGCCGTCGATCATGCAGTGGTGGACCTTGGTCACGAGTGCCCAGCGATCCTCCTCCAATCCCTCTACCACCCACACCTCCCACAGCGGTTGTCCACGATCGAGGCGGCGGCCGAAGACATGGGCGGCGAACTCTCGCAACTGCTCGGCTGTCCCCGGATGAGGGAGGGCGGTATGGCGAACGTGGCGATCGAGACTGAAGTGCTCGTCATCGACCCACACCGGATGCCGCTCGATGGGGATCCACTCGAGACGCTGCCGGTAGCGGGGGATGTACTGAAGGCCGGACTCGATGAAGCCCCGAATCCGCTCGATGTCGACCCCGCCGGCTTCGGTACGCAGCGGCCCCGACTCGAACACGATCGTCGCCCCGACGTGCATGGGCGTCGAGGGACTCTCGAGCGCCAGGAACGTCGAGTCGAGGAATGGCAGTCGTTCGTAGTGGCTGTTGCTCATTCGCGTTCAAGCGTACGTCGCCCGCTGGGATCGCGGGCCTCCTAACCTCGCCCGGTGGCATCTCGCATCATCACCAGCCCCCTTCCGATCGACCTCCGGCAGTCGGTGGGTTCAATCCCGGCGGGAGCAGGGGACCCGTCGGTCCTGACGGGACCCGATGAAGCAGTCGTCGCAACGAGGACGCCGTCCGGACCCGGGACGATCCGATTCACCGGTAGCGGGAGGACCGTTTCCGCGGAGGCCTGGGGGCCCGGAGCAGGGTGGTTGCTCGAGCATTCGCCGGAGATGTGCGGAGCGACCGATGACCTGACCGGATTCGAGCCGACGCACCGCATCGTGGACCAGTTGGCCCGGAAACACCGCGGGATACGCGTCATCCGTAGCAGCGCCGTCGTCGAGACCATGATCCGCGTCATCGTCGGTCAGAAGGTCACCGGGAAGGAGGCCAAGGACGGGTACCGCCGGATGGCTAGAGCCCTCGGAGAGCCGGCTCCGGGTCCGGCCGATCTGCTCCTGCCACCGGATCCCGAGATGCTGGCCGGTCTCGCCTATCACCGTTTTCACCCCTGGGGGATCGAGCGCAAGCGAGCGGAGACGATTCTGCGAGTCGCCAAGCGCCGGGGCCGCCTTGCAGAGACAGCCGCGATGCCACTGGAGGACGCGTACCGCCGCCTCAGTGCGGTGCAAGGGATCGGTCCGTGGACGATCGGCATCGTGGGCGGGACGGCGCTCGGCGACCCCGACGCCGTCCCGATCGGCGACCACAACATCCCACACATGGTGAGTTGGCTGCTGGCGGGAGAGCCCAGGGCGAGTGACGATCGCATGCTGGAGTTGCTCGAGCCATATCGAGGCCACCGCGGACGAGTGGTTCGGCTCCTCAAAGCATCGAGGGTGAAAGCGCCGCGGTATGGACCACGACTCCCGGCACGAGAGATCCGCCGAAGCTGAGCGACGAGGCATCGTGCTCCGTCCAGTTCCCGGTATCACACCCCAGCAAGCCCGGGTGCTACGCCTGCCCCGCCACCGCCACGAACGCAATGAAGACGGCAAGCAGCACGGCACCCTCCCAGCGCGCCAGACGGCGGCCGGTGATGACGAAGATCCCGGTTCCCACCCCCGAGCCGACCATGAACAGCAGGGCGTTGCGGAATGAAGCGTCGGCGCCTCCCGGCCCGACCAGTGCCGCGGTACCGGCAACCATAAAGGTATTGAACAGATTGGAACCGAGCACGTTGCCGAGGATCAAGTCGGTCTGATTCCGCCGTGCCGCCGCCATGGCGGTGGCCAACTCGGGAAGGCTGGTGCCGACGGACACGATCACGAGACCGACGAAAGCCGCAGAGATCCCGAGTTCGACGGCCAGGTCACTTGCACCGCGGACCAGCAGGTCGGCTCCAAGCAGCGTCAGCGCAAGAGTCCCGAGCCCGACGAGCGCCTCGTTCCGCGTCTTGAAGTCCTCACCGGTCTCGTCCTCCTCGGAAGCGACCGGAGCCTTGCCTTCGGCTGCGTCTTTGCGAGCCCAGGTCACGAGGAGGATGGCCGATGCCACCATGCCCAGCAGTAGCGCCGTGCCCTCGATCCGGCCCAGTTCGAGGTTCCAGAGCAGCAGCGCAAAGATGATCAAGGCGCTGAACATCAGGGCACCTTCGCGGCGCATCGTCGACAACCGGGACACGACCGGCCCCACCAGCGCAGTCGACCCCAGGACCAGGGTCATGTTGGCGGTGTTCGATCCCACCACGTTGCCGAGGGCGAGGTCGATCTCGCCCCTGCCGGAAGCGAGGGCCGATACCAGCAGTTCCGGAGCTGAGGTTCCCAGACCGATGACGAGCGCGCCGATGAGGATCGGCGAAAGCCCCAGGGCCCGTGACAGGCGGGCGGCCGACAGCACGAATCGATCTGCGGCCAGGGTGAGGAGGATCAGTCCTCCAAGCAGCAGCAGTACGGCGGTGAGCACGGAGATGGATCGTACCGGGCGGCCGGGGGATGGTGCTCAGCTGCCGTCCAACCGATCGAGCAGCCGGTTCATGATCGCGCTCAGCGTCGCTGCCTCCTCATCCGACACGTGGTCGCTGAAGTGCCGGCGGATCCCGCGCAGGTGCGATGGCGCCGCGGCAGCAAATACCCGGCGACCCTCGGCCGTCATCACCAATTGCGTTCCTCGTCGATCGGTCTCGCAGGGCTCCCGGACGACCAATCCCTTCGCTTCCATCCGCTCGACGAAGCGGGTTGCCGCACTGCGGCTCAGCAGCAGTGAGTCCGCGAGCTCATGCATCCGAAGCGACCCATCGGCTGACTCACTGAGGTAGAGCAGCACTTCGTACCACGACAGCGGGATATCGTGCTGCTCTTTCATCTCGGCGGCGAGGACGTCGACCAACGCCGCGTGGACGGTCAACAGGCGTCGCCAGGCGCTGAGCTGCAAGTCGTCGGTCACAACTCCGGGATCTTAGTTGCAAACTGCAACCACCTCGGCTCTCAGCGTCCCGGTACCCTGCGCGATATGAGCGACTGGAACGCGATCAGCGATGGTGTGTTCGTGAAGCGCTACGCGTCTCTAGACCTCAACATCGGGGCCGTCATCTGCGGTGAAGGCGTGGCTCTCATCGACACCCGCGCCACGCTGGTCCAGGCCCGAGAGCTCCGCGAAGACGTCGCCCGGCTGACATCGAAGCCGGTGGCGTGGGTGGTCAACACTCACCACCACTGGGATCACACGTTCGGCAATGCGGAGTTCGCCCCGGCGCCGATCTGGGGCCACAGCAGATGTGCGGACTGGCTGCGACTGCGCGGCGAATCGATGAAGGCGCAACTGAAGCAGTGGGCCCCCGACCACGCCGCCGATTTCGACGAGGTCGCGATCGTTCCGCCCGACCACACCTTCGACACCGAGGAGATCCTCACCCTCAGCGGCAGGAGCATCCACCTCCGCCACCTCGGGCGGGGGCACACCGACAACGACGTCATCATCGAGATTCCTGATGCCGGCGTGGTGTTTGCCGGAGACCTGATTGAAGAAGGCAATCCCCCAGCCTTTCAGGATTCCTTCCCGCTCGAATGGGCCGACACGGCGCGCCGTCTCGCAGACCGCTGTGGTGGGGCGGTGGTTCCCGGACACGGAGCGGTGGTGGATCGTGCGTTCGTGGAGGCGCAGCAACGCGACCTGGCATCGCTCGCCGAGATAGCAGCCGACCGGCACGCATCGGGGATGTCGATCAAGGAGGCTGCCGGGGTGCCCGGACCGTTCCCGGAGCAGGTGATGGAGCACGCGTTTGGCCGCGCCTGGCCGACGCTGGACATGAGCCGATGAGCGACGCACCGGCATGGTTCCAGGACGCTCTGGCCGCGCCGCGCCGGGAACGGAGCGTTGAGGTTCAAGGGGCACCGGTCCGCTACTTCTCCTGGGGCGAGCAAGGCCGGCCGGGGATCGTCTTCATCCACGGAGGAGCGGCCCACGCCCACTGGTGGAGCTTCGTCGCGCCGCTCTTCGCTCACCAATGGCACGCAGTCGCGCTCGACCTGACCGGGCATGGGGACAGTGGCCGGCGGGACCGCTACGCCCACGAGATTTGGGCGGAGGAGGTGATGGCGGTAGCGGATGATGCCGGATTCCCCGGTCCGCCGGTGGTCGTCGGTCACAGCCTTGGAGGCCTCGTCGCCATCCAGACCGCCGCCACCTACGGCGATGCACTCGCCGGAGCCGTCATCGTGGACAGCCCGGTACGGAGACCGGACCCGGAGTCACAAGCCCGGGCTCGCGGACAGGTCTTCCGCAATCCCGGCGTGTATCCCGATCTCGAGACTGCACTGGCCCGGTTCAAGCTGGTCCCGCCGCAGCCGGTCGAGCATCCATGGATCGTCGACCACGTGGCCCGCTATTCGCTCCGGCAGACCGACAGGGGTTGGACCTGGAAGTTCGATCCACACCTCTTCACCCACACGATGATCTCGATGCGGGATCAATTGCAGGCCGTCAAGTGCCGTGTGGCGCTGTTTCGTGGTGAACTCAGTGCGGTGGTTCCGGCCGACACCGCCGAGTACATGTACGAGCTGCTCGAACGCAACGCGCCTGTGGTGTCCATCCCCGAAGCCCGCCATCACCTATTCCTGGATCAGCCGATCGCATTCGTCGCCGCGCTGCGGACCCTGCTTCGGGATTGGGAGCACTCGGTTCCCAAACGCGAGTAGCTCGGGATCTCCGCAATCCGGCGAGTCGCGACTTGCGCTTCGCGAGGTTCAGTGGAGCGGCTCGATGCACTCGGCGAAGTTGTTTTTGACGCTGTTCACCAGCGTGGACACCGGATACTCCGCAAGCAGGTCCTCGGGTGCCGGTCGCAGCATCGTGGCGAGCTGATCGAGATCTGAGAACTCGCGGTCGAGCCAGGCGTCCCAGTGCTCGGGACTCAGGATCACCGGCATGCGATTGTGAATCGGCGTGAGCAGATCATTCGGTTCGGTCGTGACGATCGTGCAACTCGTGAGGCGTTCTTCGGTCTGCGAGTCGCGCCACGAGGCCCACAGTCCGGCGAATCCGACCGGCTCACCGGGACGGTGGATGTAGTGCGGCAGCTTGCCGGTCTCAGCCCGACGCTCCCACTCGTAGAACCCGTCGGCGGGAACGATGCAGCGCTTGCGCGAGAACGAGTCCTTGAACGCCGCCTTGGTGGCAAGCGTCTCGGCCCGGGCATTGATGTGCTTGGCACCGATCCTCAAGTCCTTGGCCCACCACGGGATCAGACCCCAACGGAAGGAGCCGAGCAGCCGGCGGTCGTCGTGCTCGGCTATCGCGTACACCCGATCGGTCGGTGCAACGTTGTAGGACGGAGCCAGCCGCTCGCTGATGGCGAGATCGGCACCGAAGTAGTCGGCGTAGTCCGCCGGGTCGAGAGCCTGCACAAAGCGTCCGCACATATGGGCATGATCGCGCGTCGTACCAGTCACGCGCGGATCCCCGCTCGAGGAGATCAGAGATCAGAGTTCAGAGGTCGAAGGACCGACCGGGCTGTCTGATCTCTGACCCCAATGAGTTGGGCCGCCCCGGAGGGCGGCCCAACAGATCGGTTTGACCTGAAGCGCGACTATTCGCCTTCAACGAGCTCCCGACCCGGGAGGATCAGGTTGGCTGCGACGCCGACAACGGCACCAAGCGCCAGACCGGAGATCTGGATATTGGTGTCGCCGAAGCTGATCGTCAGCGGCGACGAGAGGCCGCTCACACCGAGCCCGAACACGAGGATCAGGCCGGCAATGATCATGTTGCGAGCCTTGGTGAAGTCCACCTTGCCCTCGACCAGCGAGCGCATGCCGACGGCGGCGATCATGCCGAAGAGCACAACCGAGAGGCCGCCGAGCACCGGGACCGGCACCGTGCGGAGCAGTCCTCCGAACTTCGGGATGAAGCCCAGGAGGATCGCAAAACCGGCGGCGATCCGCAGCACCATCGGGTCGTAGACCCGAGTGACTGCGAGCACGCCGGTGTTCTCCGAGTACGTCGTGTTGGGCGGACCGCCCAGGAAGCCGGCCGCCATGGTGGCGAGACCGTCACCCATCAGGGTGCGGTGCACACCGGGCTCCTTGAAGAAGTCCTTCCCGACGACCCGGCCGTTGGCCAGGATGTCGCCGACATGCTCGATCATCGTCACGAAGGCGATCGGTGCGATCAGGATGATGATGTCCCAATCGAACGTGGTCGACCATGTGAAGTCCGGCCACGCCAACCAATCGGCGTTCCTCAGAGCATCGAACGGCATGCTGAAGTCGGTGACCCCACTCCAGAACCAGGCGAAGAAGAAGCCCACGATGAACCCGGTGAGAATCGGGAGCATCCTGAACAGGCCCTTGAAGTAGATCGCGGCGACGATCGTGGCCAGCAAGGTCACGACCGCGACGATCCACTCTCCCTCAGCCTGGCTGATGGCAATGGGTGCCAGCGTGATACCGATCACCGCAATGACCGGACCCGTCACGATCGGCGGGAAGATCTTCCGGATGAATCCGGGGCCCACGAGGGCCACGATCCCCGCCATGATCAGGTACATCAAGCCGGCACACAGAATGCCGATGCCGATCGCCGACCAATTCGGCTCGGCGGACAATGCTGCTGCCGCCAGGATCGGCGGGATGAAGGCGAAGGACGACCCCAGGAAGACCGGGACCATCATCTTCGTCACCAGGTGGAACAGCAGAGTGCCGACGCCGGCAGAGATCAGGGCGACCGACGGGTCGAGGCCGGTAATCAGCGGAACCAGGATCGTGGCACCGAACATGGCCACGGTGTGCTGGAAGCCCAATACGACCCGGCTCTCATTCCTTAGGTCGTCGTTGATGGATGCTGCCATCTATCACTCCCCACATAGACAGGAACGCCGCCAACGAGGGCGGCGTCTACATCACACGGAAACGTCGATGACGTTCATCACAGGTTTTGACCCTAACGACGCCCCTCTTGGTTACGTCGGGATTCCCGGGATTAGTTATCCACAAGTTGGGAGGGTGCGAGCTTCGGAGCTTCGAGACAGCATCACTCCCACCCTTCCAGGCTGTGCGAGATCCGGCTGACCATGCGGCCGAGGCGGACCCGGTTCTTCTCCAGCAGTGATCCGATAAGAATGAAGCACACCGCAGCAACGGCGCCAATGCTCAGCCACGTGCCCGAGGCAAAGCCTCCCTCGGCCGACTGTGCCACCGAGATCGCCACCGGGAGCAACACCGCGATCGTCAGACCGGCAGTCCCGACCAGCAGCCGTCTCCTGACCTCCGTGGCGAGCGACCACAGCAGCACCACCGCGGCCTCGACACCGAGGAGCAGTGCGTATGCCATCGACCGGTCGATGGTGTCCAGGGCGGCCAGACCCATCGGGACCACGAGGAAGGCCCACTCCGCAAGGTGGAGTTGCTCGGGCATCGGCCGATCGGCGGCCCGCCGCCGGATCCGCTCGATCTCGATGACGATGAGCAGAACGACCGCCGCCCCGACCACGTACGGGTGTGGTCGACCGGCACCGAACCGGTTTCCGACGATGGCGATCGGTCCGAGCCACAGCAGCAGGCCGCCCTGGAGGAACCCCCATCGGCCGGTACCAACACCGAGCATCGCCAGTGCAGCACCGGCGATGCCGAGCACCGTGGCCACCTGCAGCGAATCGGCGCCGAAGGTGGCCGTGGTGAACAGCAGCGACTCGGCGGCGAAGCCGCCGGCGAGGGTCCACAATGCCGAGGCCGTTGCAGGTTCGGGCCTCACGGCCGCCCCAACTGCGATGGCGCCGGCTGTGATCAGCAACAGCGCCGACAGCGGCAGGCCCAGGGGGCCGTCACCGGCTGCAGCCAATCCCAGCGCCCCGGCGCCGAGTGCAGCCAGAACGGACAGCGGCCGCAGCGGCCACTCCGGCAGCCTGCTCGCAGCCAGTGCGGCGAGCGCCGCCTCACCGGCACAGATCAGCGCCCAGACCCAGAGTTGGGTCGATGTTGCAGCATCCGGCGACAGCACGAGTCCGGAGGAGAGAATCCCAATCTGAGCGAGCAGGTGGAGCCAGGCCACCCAGATCCTGATCCGAATCCGATTCGCGAACAGCCAGGCCGTCACTGCGAATGCTCCCACTACCACGGAGGTGGGAGCGGTCACCGCCGCGATCACCGTGTCAGGCCACTGCATCCAGCCCACGAACGCGGTGTACGCAATACCGACAAGACCAGTGGCGGCCGCGGCAAGGCCGCTGCGCCCGGTGATCCCGGCAGCAAGGCCGACCAGGAGCGCTTCGCCGACCGACACCGCCGCCAGCACTCCGAGGAACTCGACCTGCGGCAGCCGGTCGAAACCGGCGATCAGGATCGTCACAACGCCCAGCTGTGCAAGGCCGTGCATCGGCCAGATCCAGATGACGCCGCGGGGCCGAAGGCGTCCACTCAGCAGACCGACAGTCGCCACGACCGCGAGGCCACCGGCGACCGCACCGGTGATGGCGATCAGGGTCGTCGGCGTCCAGCGCTGCCAGATACCGAGGCCGGCATATGCCGCCGCCAGCAACGCGGCTGCACCGGTCGCCCAGCCCACATGGACCCGAACGATCGCCGCGATCGCCGCCAGCACGGCTTCCGCAAGCAAGACGGCCGCAACGATGCCGGCGGCGTCGTATCCGGCCACCTCTCCGGCAACGCTCGCCACGGTGATGGCACCTGCCTGTGCCAGCCCATGCAGTGGCCACGTCCAGATCCCCACCCGGCCACCAACACCACGCAGCCACAACACCATCGCCGGAACCACCAGCACTCCAGCGACGGCGCCGGTCACCACGATCACCATCTCAGGCGACCAATCCCGCCACGCAGCCAGCGCCGCATACGCACCACCGAACAGCACCGCCGACACCCCGGCCCACTCGACCCTGATCCGCACCGTCGCCGCCACACCCACGAGCACCGCCTCAGCGGCCAGCACCGCGGCGACCGGACCAAACATCCCAGGAGCGACGAACTCGGCGACCGCAACACCAATCACCGTGACGGCACCCGCCTGCGCCAGCCCATGCAGTGGCCACGTCCAGATCCCCACCCGGCCACCAACACCACGCA
>CAZEHO010000014.1:25431-37639 GCA_964511945.1 uncultured Acidimicrobiia bacterium
TCTCAGGCGACCAATCCCGCCACGCAGCCAGCGCCGCATACGCACCACCGAACAGAACCGCAGAGCCACTTGCCAGTGGACGAGCGTGGGGGGAGGGGAATGCCACCGTCGCGTGGATGCCCACGGCCAGGGCGGCTCCCAGCAGTGCCAGGGCTGCCCAGCCGTCACCGAAGAGGAGCCCTGAGGCCACCGCAGCGAACATTGCCGCGTAGGACGCGATCCGGCTGCGCAGCCCGACGGCCAGGATGCCAAGCACGCCCGCGGTCGCAAGCGTCACCCAATCCGTCGCCCCTTCGGTCGCGGTGGTGACCAGGGCCAGAGCATTGAGGCCACCGGTGGCCGCCAGCATCCCCGGGCGAGCGTGTCTGGTCGGATCGATCGGACGATGGCCGGGGACCACCACCGCCACGAGGGCAAACAGTGCGACGAGCGGCATCCAGACCATCGGCTCGACGAACGGGGAATGCCAGGCCTCCACCTGATGGGCATATCCGATGGAGACCAGGGAGGAGACCACAAGCGCGACGGCCCCGTTGCGAATCGCAAATCCAACCAGCAGGTACATCGCAGCGGCGCCGAACGCGATCACACCGAGGAGTCGGGAGTCCGCGATCCCGAAAGCCACCGCAACCGGAAGCAGGATCAGGCCGAGCCCAAGTGGCGGCCAGATCCAGTGTGAACCGGGCTTGACCCGCTGCACCCCGATGACACCGGCGAGAGGCACGATGAGGGCAACGGCGACCCCGAACACGACGAAGTGGAGGTCGCGAACCTCGACACCGAGACGATGGGTCAGCAGCAGAACGAACGGGAGCGCCGCGACCCACCCGAGTGCGGCAATCCCGGGGTTTCGCATCAGAGCGGCGTGCATTCCGAACATGGCCGCGAGTGAGCCGACGGCGATAACCGACCCGGTCAGCGAAGGCGCCGTGACGGCGATACCGACCGCCCCGACCACAACACCGGCGGCCCCGACCAGGAGACGAGCGCTCCGGCGGCGTGGGATCGCCGCAATCGCGGTGTAGATCCACGACGTCGCAACGAGAACGAGACCGGATCGGGCCGGTTCGGCTGCCACCAGCGGCATCAGTTCCCCGCCGAGGACGGTCAGGAATGGCAGCGCGACGGCAGCGACCGCACCAGGGGCGGCTGCGATTGTGGAGGTTGGGACATCAAGCGCACGAGCCCCGGCCCCGACCAGCGGCGACCGGTCGAGCCCTCCGCCGAGAGCGACGGCGCCGAACGCCGCCACCAGCGAGCCGAGTCCGACCACCACGCCGACGTCATCCGTCCAGCCCAAACCCAATGCTGCGATCGAGGCGGCGAGGCCGAGACTGTCTGCGGTGATGCCGGCGGCCCGAGGCAGCCTGGCCACCAGCGATCCGGCGGCCACGAGGAGGACGGCCGCCCCGGCGAAGACGATTGCATCGACCTGTGCTGCCGAGACGCCAGGGGTGAGCAGGTGGCGCAGCTCGATGTCGGCTGCGGCAATGACCAAGCCGCTCACCACGGCAGTCCTGAATCCCGGGTGAACCGGCATCAGGAAGGCAGCAACGGCCACCAGCGCCAGCACACCCGCCAGCCCGGGAGCCGCCATGACCCCGTCCGCGGTCAACAGCGAAGCCGTGACCACGGCGGCGGCTGCGGTCAGGCCGGCGGGGATGACTGCCAGCGGCCGCAGCTCTCGCATCGACCCGGCTCCGAATCGGCTCGCCGCCAGGCACAACGCTGCAGCAGCCAGCACCCACGGAGTTCCCAGTTCCCAAGCCATCCGAGCCGCACCCGGCCCGATGATCACCAGCAGCGGGACGGCCACGAGCACGGCCGGAGGCGGTCGCCGCTCCCCGTCGATCCACAGGATCTGCTCACCGATTCGAGTAGCGGCAGGCACCCGCCAGAAGGCCACGGCAACTGCGAGCAGCATCGCCCAGCCGGCAATCGTGGCGCCGGGGGCGCCCAGGCTCAGGGCCAGGCCGACAATGCCAACCAGACGCACGAACCAGGCCTCCATGCCACGGAGACCTGTTCGGAGGCCGAACCCCGCCACGACGAAGGCGAGCACCACATAGGCGACGCCGAGCCACGCCACCGTGACACCGAGATCTGTGAGCACCGGGACCGAAGCCGCCAGTGCCACATAGCCGGCTGCACCCAGTGATGTCTCGACCGCCTTGCGCAGCCTGGGTCCCAGCGCTGCCCAGGCGAATCCCGCACGGCGGGCGGCAAGTGCACCCCCGGCGATGGCCAGCATGGCGAGCGGGAGTTCGGGTGCCAGGTCTCGGATCCCGGGCCGGGCGATGCCCGCAAGTTCGGCATCCGAGTAGGCAAAGGCAGTCGCGACAGCAGCCACCGGCAGCAGCGCCACAGTGGCCGTCCGGACCAGCGGGACCGAAATCCGCTGTCCGATTCGGGTCCGGCGGATCGCCCCGGCCAGGGGGACGGTCAACCCGATCGCGAACGCCACCAGCACCATCTGGGCGCCGGAGATTCCGTCTGAGGTGAACGCCACCGGACCGGCTTCGGTGAACACACTGAGTCCGTCTTCCAGGTAGAGCCCGAGGGCCCCAACACCGGCCCAGAGCCCCGGCCCAACCAGATACGCGTACATCCGGGAACGGAACGCTGCGACGATGTAGATGAGTCCGAGCAGCAGCCCGACCCCGGCGTAGGCCATCCAGCGTTCCGGACCGTTGACGTCTGGGGGAATCATCGACCCGTCCTGGAAGGACGCCGACAGCATGATCGGAAGCACCAGCGCCCCGATCAGCCCGATCGCGTTGGCCGTGAACGGAATCCCGGTGTGGCGCCGCAGCAGCCAGGCGATACCGAACAGAGTAAGCGGGATTCCCGCCTCGACGAACGGCCGCATGTTCGGCTCGGAGAAGACATCACCGAAGAACCCGAAGGAGAAGAAGGAGAACGTCACCACGACCAGCAGCAGGACGCCCAGGTAGGTGAACGTGTTGATGGCGACGTCGGAGGCAAAGGACTTCCAACCCTTCACCGTCGCGGCGCGCAGTTTCCTGAAGCCGACGGCGAACTTGCCCGGTTCCGCAGGCTTCGGTTTCGGGGCGACACGGGGGGCAGGCTTCGGCCTGGCCGAGGAAGCCGCCGGACGTGCCTGGGATGCAGTCCGACGCGGCGCCGCGGGCGCACGATCTGGACGCGGTGTCGGCGCCTTGCGGGAAGGCGTCGGCCGAGTGGTCGGTGCGGGGCGCGAGGTCGGTGAAGCCTTCGGCGTCGCCGTAGCCGGCTCTGACTCCGTGGCCTCACGCTCGACCTGCGGCTTAGGCGCCGGTGGAGCGCTGCGCGGCGTCGGGGCCTCCGGGGCAACCGGCTCCGGTTTGGCGACCTCAGGCTCGACCTGCGGCTCGGGTGTCGGTGCCGAAGCGGGTGCGGTGGCGGGAGATTCGGGCGGCGCCGCCAGTGGCACGTGCTTGGACGCAAGCCGACTGTTCACCGGAACTTCGGCGTACCCGCCGAAGAGGCGTCGTCGTCGGGCATTGATCTCGCGCTGGAGAGCCGCCTTGGTCTCTTCGTCGATCAGTGTCCCGGCGACCGCATCGGCCAGCAGATCCTCGAACTCGAACAGCAGCGCGATCCGATCCCCACTGTCCTGTGACTCAAAGGGTGCTGCCTTCGAGGACTGCACAGAGGCAGGTTGCTTCCGTTGCCTCTCGGAGGACTGCTGCTTCGCCGCAACTGCGCCAGCCCTTCGACGCCGGTCATTGCTTTCGATGACGAGGGCGATCGTCGCTCCGATCAGCCCCATTCCGATAATGCCGGGGAGTCCTCCCCCGGCTCCTATCAGCGCTGCCGCCGGAATGATGAACCACTTCCACATGAGTGACACCCCTCTGAATCTCATGATCAGTGTCGGTCCGGACGACGAATCCCGATATCGGGGACCACCCTGATTCGAGCCCCCGGGGGTCCCCGGGGTCCCGGGTACCCTGATGCAGGGAGGACCGCCGTGACGAACGGGCCCATACCGCCGGTCGACGCGACGCTGAAGCGGATCGTCATCGCCTATCGGGTGTTGGCGTTCGCCTGGCTCTCCGCGCTGATCACCTCAACGCTCGCAACCGATGAGGGCGCGAACGCTGCGATCGCGATCCTCGCCTGGGCGGCAGCCGCCGTCTCCGCCTCGGTCGTCATCGGAGTGTCTCGTCGGCGCGAATGGCTGACGTCGTGGCCCGTTCTCATCGGCGATCTTGCGGTCGCAACGTTCATCGGGATCGCCCCAGGGTTGGCGGGTTCTGTCGACCTCTTCTTCGGGGGCTACCTGCTCTCGACCCTGATCCTGATCATTTATGCCCGGCCGCAGATCTGGGTCGGAGTGCTCGCCGTAGCGATTCTCGGAGCCACCCAGATCCTGGTGCCGATTCTGAGCGCGGTGCGGAACCTTCGGGCAACGGACGCGGCCGGCGATCTTGCCGCCTTCATCGTCACCACCGCCGTCTTCGGATGGGGCATGGAGATGATCCGGCGCAGTGAGCGAGGTCGAATGGACGCCGAAGCAGCGCTCAACGAGGAGCGGATACTGCGGGCCAGGGCGGACGACCGGGCCGATATCGGCAGTCACCTCCACGACTCCGTTCTGCAGTCGCTTGCCCTCATTCGGCAGCGGTCCGAGGAACCGGCCGAGGTGACTCACCTGGCCCGCCGCCAGGAGCGGGAGCTTCGCCGATGGATCGATCAGATGTCATCAGAGCACGACAGCAGCGTCCGGGCAGCACTGCGCGATGCCGCCGCTGAAGTCGAAGACCGCTACCGCGTCACGATTGACGTGGTCGTCGTCGGCGACAAGGAGATGGACGAGCCGTGCGAGGCTGCCATCAAGGCCGCCCGGGAGGCTCTCGCAAACGCGGCGAAATACTCAGGTCAATCCCAAATCTCGGTGTACGCCGAACTGGGCAATGGATGCCGGGTCTTCGTTCGAGATCGTGGACCCGGCTTCGATCCGGAGGAAATCGGCGACCGCCGCGGCATTAGCGAATCGATCGTCGGGCGGATGCGGCGCCACGGCGGAGCTGCGACCATTCGTTCTGCGCCCGGCGAGGGAACGGAAGTGGAGATCGAGGTGAGGGGAACTATGCAATGAACGACGAACTCCGCCTCTTCATCGTCGACGATCACGAGTTGTTTCGCGCCGGGGTGAGGGCCCAGATCGAGGAGCACTTCGACATCGTGGGTGAGGCCGACGAGGCCGAAGCAGCCGTCGAACTGATCCTGGAGCGGCGCCCCGACGTCGTCCTCCTGGACGTGCACCTTCCGGGAGGCGGAGGCCGCAGGGTGGCCGACGAGGTGCACCGCACCGATCCCGACATCACCCTGCTGGCGCTGTCCGTGTCGGACTCTCCCGAGGATGTCGTCTCGGTGATCCGCGCCGGAGCGAGGGGGTATCTGACGAAGACCGTCTCCACCGAGGAGCTGATCGACGCGATCCGCCGGGTGGCCGAGGGTTTTGCCGTGTTTTCGCCGCGGCTTGCCGGGTTTGTGCTCGAGGCCTTCGCCAATGTCGATGTCGCTGAGGTCGATCCCGAACTCGACCAGCTCACCGCTCGCGAGCGCGAGGTGCTGCAGCACATCGCCCGCGGGTATACGTACAAGGAGATCGCCAACCAGCTCTACGTGTCACCGAAGACGGTCGAGTCCCATGTCTCCAAGGTGCTGCGCAAGCTCCAGCTCTCCAATCGGGCCGAGCTGGCGAAGTGGGCGATCGATCGGCGACTGGCTTAGAGAGGCCCGAGAGAGCACAACTCGCTCAGGACCTTCTGTCTACCCCCCTTGCGGTCCGGCGCCGTTCGGCGCCGAATCACCCTCCCCCACAAGGGCGGAAGGGAAGAGCACTCCGACGAACTCAAACATCGAGGCGTCGTCGGGTTCGTACCGATCGGAGCCGTACCACCAGCCGCCCCGCACCCGGATCGGGAACCTGAGCCCACCGATGTCGCGCGTCTCCTCGACCCGATAGCCGTACGGGATCAACCCGAACCCATCGCGCCGCACATCACCCCAGCGCTCCATGGTGACCTCGGCAACATCGCCAGCGTCGTCGACCGTGACCGTCACCGGGATGTCCTCACCATCGATCGTGAACGTCGCCGTTGCCGAAGCGTCATCGACCGGACTCCAGAGCAACCCGTCTCTGGGAAGCACACCGGTCGGGAACAAAGCCGATTCGGCAGCCAGCCGATGGCGCGAAGAGCGGGTGATGTCGTCACCGGCGGCATTCATCAGCGGCACGATGCCGATGAAGCGGCCCCTCATGAATCCGTCGCCGCGGTGATAGGCATCGAGCACACTCATCTGGAACAGTCCGATGCGGCTGCGTGCCTTCCACACGAATCCGCGGCCGAACCCGATGGTTTCTTCGGCCTTGATCTCGAACGACGAGGCCCCCGGCTTCGGCTTCATCTCGCCTTCGATCCGAAGACGGACGGAGGGTGACCGCAACGCCCCGACACCGCCGGCCGCGGCAATCCAGCGCCGAATCGGGTCGGGCAGCCCTGCCAGGTCCTCATGGGTGATCACCGATCCCGGCTCCGACCACAACTCCTGGTCGATCGTCGCCACCCGTTTCCGAATCCCCATGCAACTCCTCATTTCGGAGGGTGCCGCCCGGGGGAGGATCCGGACGGCACCCATCGTCGATTCGGCCTACTCGTAGGCGATAGCCTCCAGCACATCGACCTTGGATCCGCGCCATGCCGGCCACAGCGACGCCGCGACGCCGAGCAGGGCTGCCAGAACCAGGTAGATCGCCAATTGACTCCACGGGAGGGTGAGCCCCAAGCCCTGGCCGATGGCGATCACGATGGCGGCTCCGAGACCCGTGCCAACCACGATTCCGAGCAATACCCCGAACAGGGCAATCAGCACGGACTCCCACCGGATCACCCTTCGCACCTGGCGCCGGCTCATGCCGACTGCACGGAGCAGCCCGATCTCACGGCGGCGCTCCATGATCGAAAGAGCCATGGTGTTCATGATCCCCAGCCCGGCAATGATGATGGCCAGCACCAGCAGCAGCGTCACGACGTTGAGGAGCACGTCGATCTGCCCGGCGACCACATCGATGAACTGCTCCTTGTCGTTCATCTCGAGGTTCGGATACTCATCGACTAGAGCTTCGATCGTGGGTCTCGCCACGTTGGGAGCCACTCCGTCGGCAACAGTAAGCATCGCCATTCCGGCAAGCCGGTTGTCGAAGTGCTCCTCGTAGGTCTCCATGGGAATCAACAGGTTCGTGCTAAACAACTCGGCGCCGTACACAAACGCGATCGTCGGCTCGATGATCGCTCCGCTGTTGAACTCGACCCGCAGGGTGTCGCCGACGGCGAGATCCTCGTCCTCGGCGAACGGCTTCCATATCCCGACCGTTCCGGGACCCAGATCGCTGTAGCTGCCCGCCTCCATTTCGAGGCGGACCACCCGCTCCAGTTCGGCGTCGACGCCCATCAGGAAGTCCTCCCGAAGGGTCTCGGGATTGCGCCACGCACCGACCCGGTAGATCGACACCACGTCCACGTCGGGAAGAACCCGGATGTCTTCGACCAGGGCCGGGCTGACTCCCGACTGGGCCGGATCGACGAAGCCGCTCGGCTGCACCTGGAAGTCGGCGATGACCTCCTCGCCGACGGTCTCCACCAGCGTGCCCTTGAACGACGACGACAGCGTGGCGATGATGCTGACCAGGGCGACGCCGATCATGAGCGCCGAGGCGGTTGCCGCTGTGCGACGGGGCTTGCGGATGGAATTCTCCTGAGCCAGACGCCCGACGACGCCGAACATCGCCGGCAGCGGTGCTCCGACCACACGCCCGAAGCCGCGAGCGATGAGTGGTGCAAGCACGGACACACCGAGGAAGATCAGTACCGCACCGAGGCCCACGATCAGCAGACCATTCGAGATGTCCGTGAACAAGCCGACGAGCAGGAGCGTCAACCCGGCGCCCAGGACACCCGCTCCGAGCCATGCCCGGCGCACCAGTGATTTGGAGTAGGGGGAACCGGTATCGCGCAGTGCCGCCAGCGGAGCGATCCGGGCGGCCCGGATGGCCGGCATCAATGCGGCGAGGAGCGTGATCACAATCCCGACGACCATTCCCCAGACCACGGTGCGCGGCAGGATCGTCAGCGGTCCCTCCGGGAAGGCCATCCCCAGACCACCGAAGATTGACTTCAGAAGGAAGGCAATCAGGATGCCGACCGCGATTCCGATGGCGGAGGCGACGATGCCCACCATCAGCGCTTCGACGACCACCATCACCGTCACCTGTCGGCCGGTGGCGCCGACTGCGCGCATCATCGCCAGTTCCTTGGTCCGTTGGGCAACGATGATCCGGTAGGTGTTCTGGATGATGAATCCGCCAACGAAGATGGCAATGAACGCAAAGGCCAGCAGGAAGGTGTTGAAGAAGCCGACACCCTCGTCGACCATCTCCTGCCCTTCTTCGATCTCGGTCTGACCGGTGATCACCTCGGTGCCGTCGGGCAGGGCAGCCGCGATGGCCTGCTGCACTGAAGACACTTCGACACCGTCGGCCACCATGATGGAGATCTGGCTGTAGCGGCCCTCGAGATCGAAAACCCGCTGTGCGGTCTCCAGTTCGAAGGCTGCAATGGTTGCTCCGAGCAGGTTGTCGGCGTCGCCGAAGGAGACGATGCCGGCAACCTCGAACGTCTCAACGCCGCTGACCAGAACTACGTCGATCGGGTCGCCCACGACGAACCCGTGCTCATCGGCGGTGTACGCATCGATGAGGATGTCTGTCGGGTCGGTCGGTGGGGTTCCGTTGCGCAGATTGAGGGCCGACACGTCCTCGGTTCCGGGTACCCAGGAGAACCCGAGCGTCGGCGGCCCCCCACCGCCGAGCGGCTTCCCTTCTTTGCCGATGAGCTGTGCCGTCGACTGGATGAGTGGAACCGCTGTCTCCACGCCGTCGATTACCTGCACTTCGCCGAGCAACTCTTCTGGCACCGTCCCCAGTTCGAAGCCGAAATCGAACTCGGTCTCGGCTCGGACGACCAGGTCGTTCTCCTGTCCTTCCTGCTCGAACAGCACGTCGAAAGCCGCCTTCAAGGTGTCGGTGAACACGTACGAGCCCGAAACGAACGCGACACCGAGCACGATGGCAATTGCAGTCAGTAACAGCCGCCCCTTGTTGGCGAGCACGCCCTTCCAGGAGAGCTTGAGCATGTCAGCTCCCTACGGTGCGAAGTCGGTCGATGATCGAATCCGCCGTGGGGTCTGCGATTTCGTCGACACACACCCCATCGACCAGAAAGATCACCTTGTCGGAGAAGCTGGCAGCCGCCGGGTCATGAGTGACCATCACGATGGTTTGTGAGAACTCATCCACCGCGCGACGAAGGAACCCGAGCACCTCGTCGCTCGCCTTCGAGTCGAGGTTGCCCGTCGGCTCGTCGGCGAAAATGATCTCCGGTCGCGAGACCAGGGCCCGGGCCGCCGCCACCCGCTGCTGCTGTCCGCCGGACAACTCGCTGGGCCGGTGAGTCAGCCGGTCGCCGATGCCCATCGTCGACACGACCTGGTCGAACCACGACGAATCGACCTTGCCGCCGGCGATATCGATCGGCAGCGTGATGTTCTCGGCCGCATCCAGCGTCGGGATGAGGTTGAAGGCCTGGAACACGAACCCGACCTTCTCGCGCCGGAGCAGTGTGAGGTCTTTCTCATTCAGGTCGCCGAGCCGCACGTCGCCGATGAACGCTCCACCACCATCAAGGGTGTCCAGCCCTGCCTGACAGTGCAGCAACGTGGACTTGCCGGACCCAGATGGGCCCATGACCGCGGTGAACTTGCCCTCGTCGAACGCGACGGAGATGCCGTCGAGGGCACGGACCTCCGTCTCGCCGACGCCGTAGATCTTGACGCCCGCTTCTACCCGGGCGGCCGCGCTCGATCCGTTACTCGTCATCAGCCCCGTCCCTCCGCTCGACCTTGATTGTGCACTTCGTCGCGACCGCAGCAATGGCGCCGATTGCCACCCACACCGGGAGCAGAACGGCACCGACGACCCCGATGGTCAGGGGAACCTCGACAAGGGTCTCCCCCTCTTCATTGGCGATGATGATGCGGCGGACGTTGCCTTCCCGCACCAACTCCTTGACCTTGGCGATCAGCCCTTCGCCTTTGACGGCGAAGGTGTCTTCCTCGCGGACATCGTCGTGCTCGTGCTCGTTCATTCCGGCCACTCCTCTTGTCTCGCACCCACCAGCTTGCGCGGGTTGCCGGGTGCTCGCTAGGGCCGTTGGTCGGAACCGGTTCCAACGCAGTGCCCCAGCGTGGTCTGCCTATGGAATGAGGATGCCGGAGCCGGGGCGCTATGACATCACGCCGGGGAGGGATTGCCGGCTCCCCCCGGGGAGGGATCAGCCGGCAGCGACCGTCCGGCGACGCCTGCGGCTCGATTCCCGAGGTTCCCATCCGAAGGAGCGCAGGGCAATCAGCATTCCGCCGAGCCCCCAGACAGCCATCACCAGGAGCGATCCCCAGCGAAGTCCGATGCCGGTGGCGACCGGGCTGAATGCATCCTGGAATCCGCGCACGAAGTGCTTCAGCGGGAAGATGTCGCCGAGGATCTCCATCCAGCGCGGTGGATCGGCAACGGCAACGAACACATCGGAGATGAAGGCCAGCGGGAGGATGGTGAAGTTGGCGATCGCTTGCGCCGAGTCGGATGAGCGGGCGAGTCCGGCCACCGCGAGGCCAAGCGCGGCGAACGTCGCAACTCCGACACCGAACGTAACCAGTGCCGCCGGGATCTGATCGGCCTGGGCCTCGACCCCATAGACGACCACACCGATCCCGAGCATGAGCACGACGGCTTGGACCGCGATCACCACGGCCGAACCGAGCCGGCCGCCAAGCAGGATCCAGGGTGGCAGCGGGGTTCCACGGAACCGCTTCAGCAACCCCTCGTCGCGGGCAATGGCGGTATTGATGGCAAGGTTCGTGTAGGTGGCCGATGCCGCTGCGAAGGCGGCCAGTGAAGGTGCGTAGAACTGGGCAACTTTCAGCGGCGGCCGTCCGTGCATTTGCAGCGTCTCGCCCGAGAACAGCGCGGTGAAAAGCACAAGCAGCATCAGTGGGAACACCACCGTGAAGATTGCCGCAATCGGCGTCCGCCAGAACACGCGGTGCTGGTAGGCGATCTGCCGAATCAGCAGCCGGCCCGAGGAGGGGCGTTCAGCCATCGCCGTTCTCCTCAGTCAGGGTCAGGTACACATCCTCGAGCGACGGCCGAGACACCTCGAGACCCTGCAGCTCTGCATCCCGGTCGACGGCCCACTGGGTCAGATTACGCAGCGCTTCCGTCGGGTGGTCGACCACGATCTCCAACCGGTCGTCTGCCTGCCCGGCCGATGCGAACGGTTCCGGGAGATCGGGGACACTGAATTCGGCAGGGAGACGGAACGTCACTCGTGCGGACCCATCGGCGCGGCCGCCGATGGTCTCCGGAGTCCCCTCGGCCACGATCCGGCCGGCCACCATCACCGCCACCCGGTCGGCCAGGTTCTGCGCCTCGTCCATGTAGTGCGTGGTCAGCAGGATCGTCGTCCCGAGGCCGCGCAGCACGTCGATCAACTCCCAGGACCGCCGCCGCGCCGACGGATCGAACCCGGTGGTCGGCTCATCCAAGAAGATGAGATCGGGGCGACCCACGATCCCGAGCGCCAGGTCGAGTCGTCGCCGCTGCCCACCCGACAGCGTCTTCACCCGGGCACCACTCTTCTCGGTCAGCCCGACGATCCCGATCGCCTCGTCGACCGGTCTCGGATCCGGGTGGAGACGGGCATAGAGCCGCACCGTTTCCGCGACGGTGAGCACCCCGTCGAGACCTGATGACTGCAGGACGATGCCAATCCGTTCCCGGAACGCGCGGCCCGCCGCTTGCGGATCTTCTCCGAGGACCGAGACCGAGCCGGCATCGCGGCGGCGGTGGCCCTCCAGGATCTCCACGGTCGTGGTCTTGCCGGCCCCGTTCGGTCCAAGCAGGGCCAGCACTTCACCCTCGTCGACCGTCAGCGATATGCCATCCACCGCGACGACATCGCCGTAGTGCTTGGTCAGGCCGTGAACTTCGATGGCGGGCATACGCCCCGGGACTGTAGATCGTCCGGTCGGGCAACGGGCAACGGGCAACGGGCAACGGGCAACGGGCAACGGGCAACGGGCA
>CAZEHO010000014.1:37739-63485 GCA_964511945.1 uncultured Acidimicrobiia bacterium
CGGGCAACGGGCAACGGGCAACGGGCAACGGGCAACGGGCAACGGGCAACGGGCAGGCCTACCACCGCGGGCCCACAAGACGCAACCCGGGCGCGGGCACCTCACACGAGTGGCGTGCAGCCAGTACCTAGCTCCCAGTTCCCAGTTCCTCGATAGCGCTGGGGCGCTAAAGCGCCACAGCGCTATGGTCGTCGCATGCGTTTCGGAGCATTCATTCCCCAGGGCTGGCGCCACGATCTGGTCGGTCTAGATCGCGATGAGCACTGGCCGGCCATGACCCGGGTCGCCCAGGCCCTCGAGGCCAACGGGTTCGAGTCCGGTTGGGTCTACGACCACTTCCACCCGGTCCCGGATCCCACGCAGGAACCGGTCTACGAGGCGTGGACCCTGATGGCCGCGCTGGCCGTGGCAACCGACACCTTGCGCCTAGGACAGATGTGCACCTGCAATTCGTTCCGACCCCCGGCCTACCTGGCAAAGGTGGCGGCATCGATCGACGTGATCTCCGGCGGTCGCATCGAGATGGGCATTGGAGCCGGCTGGTACGAGCACGAGTACGTCGGCTACGGCTACGAATTCCCCAAGCCTTCGGTGCGGATCGGGATGTTGCGCGAGGCCGTCGAGATCATGCGGCGGCTGTGGACCGAAGACATCGTCGACTACGAAGGGAAGTACTACACCCTCGCCGACACTCGTTGCCAGCCGAAGCCGGTGCAGGACCCGCACATCCCGCTGTGGATCGCCGGCGGCGGCGAGCAACTCACCCTGCGTGTAGTCGCCCGCTACGGCGACTACTCGAACTTCGGGATGAGTCTGGAGCAGTTCCGCCACAAGAGCGAGATCCTTGCCGGCCATTGCCGGGAAGTCAGGCGCGACTTCGACGAGATCACCCGCTCGAAGAACTTCAACATCATCATCGGAGAGAACCAGGCCGAGGTCGACGAGAAGATCGCCTGGTACAGGACTCACTTCGCCCCGATCGTCGGGGAGGAGCGCGCCGAGAAAATGATCGACAACAATCTGGTCCAACGCGGTGGCATCGCCGGGACTCCCGAGCAAGTCATCGAAGGCATCAAGGCCTATCAGCAGGCGGGTGCCGGCTTCGTAATCGTGTACTTCCAGGACATCGCCTACGACCTGAGCGGACTCGAGTTGTTCGCCAAGGAAGTGATCCCGGCATTCCGGTGACTACGCCGCCGCCGCCCCGGAGCCCTCAGAAGGGTGACCCTGGGTTGTTCGGCCCCAACAGCCTCACCTGGCAGATGCACAAGGAGCCGACGGTGCTCCCGCTCGCGGCGCTCCGCACGCTTGTGCTGACCGGTGGCGGGACATGGGAGTCGCTCCGGGCGGTCGTCGACCGCCAATTGACCATCGACTTCTCACCGGAGGCGGAGGCGCGCAATGCCATCAGGAGTCAGTCACCGATCGAAATGGCAGCGGCCATCGACAGCTCGGTCTTGATGTATCAACTGACCGTTCGCCCCCTCACCGACTGGCAGCAGGACCGTTACGTCGCAGAGCGAATCGCGGTGCTGGCGGTCGGAGCGGAGTACGCCGGGTACGACGACATACGCGCTGCAGTGACCGCCGGCCCCTTCTCCCCCCGGCCGACCGACCTCATCCGGGGTGCCGCCGTTCCGCGGCACTGGCGGCCGGTTTGGCCGGCCCTCCAGTTGCTCGTGGCCGGGTCCCTGCCACCCGAGCTGCGTCGATCACTTGGACTTGAGTGGTCCGGGCAGCGCGAGCGCCAACTGGAAGGCGCATCCCGGTGGATCAAGCGCCTTCGCCCTCTGGTGCCGGGCCGGGTTCGGATACTTCGGGCGGCCCGGACGGCAGAAGTCCGGATCGCCTGACCAGAGTCGGCTTCCCCGGTCCCTCCCACCAATAGGGCCGAATGGCCCTAAGCGAGGTACGTAGATATCCGTACGCTGTCGACACGGCGTCGAGATCTTGCGTCACGCAATCTGAAGGAGGGGCGGCACGAGATGAGACGGTTTGTCAGAGTCATATTGCTTGCATCGGTGCTGTGCCTTGTTGCGGCAGCATGTTCGGGTGATGCGGGCCCGGCCGGCGAGACCGGTGTAGCGGGTCCTGCCGGAGCAGCCGGGGCGGCGGGCCCTGCAGGTCCAGCCGGCCCAGCCGGTCCTGCAGGTCCAGCGGGTCCGGCCGGCGCCGACGGCATCATTGCGGTCGGAGCCGAATACGTCGGCATGGACACCTGCGCCGGATGTCATACGGAGATTGCGGCAACGTTCGCGATGTCCGGCCACCCGTACAAGTTGAACCCCGTGGTCGACGGACAGCCGCCTGAATACCCCTTCACCGAGGTCACGGATGTCCCCGAGGGCTACACCTGGGATGACATCGCGTATGTCATCGGAGGGTACAACTGGAAGGCGCGGTTCATCGGCCACGACGGCTTCATCATCACCGGTGACGCCGACTCCACGACGCAGTACAACTTCTACAACGCCGAACTGGACATGGGCGACAGTTGGGTCCCCTACCACGCCGGCGAGGAGAAGCCGTACAACTGCGGTACCTGCCACACCACCGGCTACCAGCCGGAGGGCAATCAGGACGGGCTCCCCGGCCTGATCGGCACCTGGGCCGAGCCCGGCATCCGCTGCGAGGAGTGCCACGGGCCCGGCAGCCTGCACGCTGCGAATCCGTACGGAGTCGCGATGGACATCGACCGGTCGGCCGAATCGTGCGGTGCCTGCCACCGGCGCGGCGCGGTCGAATCGATCGACGCAAAGGGTGGATTCATCAAGCACCACGAGCAGTACGAGGAGCTGTTCCAGTCCAAGCACCGGGCCCTGAGCTGCGTTGCCTGCCACGACCCACATGCCGGTGTCGTAGCACCTCGCCAGGCCGGGGAGCCGACAACCCGGGTGGAGTGCGATTCGTGCCACTTCAAGGAGGCACGGAACCAAGCCGTGCCGTTCAAGACCGGTTTCGATTGCGAGACCTGCCACATGCCGAAGCTGGTGAAGAGCGCCCTCGGTGATGCCGAAGCGTTCCGTGGCGACGTGCAGGCACACCTCTGGGCGATCGACCCGGAGGCCGTTGCCCAGTTCAGCGAGGACGGATCGGAGGCGATCTCTCAGATCTCCCTCGATTGGGCCTGCCGCTGGTGCCACCGCGATGGTGGATCTGCATCCGTCAAGACGGATGAGGAACTGCAGGAGGCGGCTCGCGGCTATCACGAGGGAGGGTAAGCCGAACACTCAACCACTACCTGCGTGTCGAGGAGCCGGGGTTTGTAACCCCGGCTCCTCGCGTGGAAAGCTGTGTGGTGACAAGAGGTGAGCAACGTGGCGAATCCGGTGCGCGTGCTGGTGGTCGACGATCACCCGCTGGTCCGCAAAGGCACCTCCGACATGATCCTTGCGTCGCCGGAGATCCAGGTCGTCGGCGAGGCTGTTGATGGCTTCGACGCGGTCGTGCTGGCCCGCCGTCTGGCGCCCGACGTCATCTTGATGGACGTCGCCATGCCCGACCTCACCGGAATCGAAGCTGCGCGGCGCATCCTGCGTGACCTTCCCGACACCCGGATCGTCATGCTGACTGTTCATGACGATCCCGAGTATGTGATGGAGTCGATCCGGGCCGGAGCAGCGGGCTACCTGCTGAAGTCAGTCGAGGAGCCTGAACTCATCGAAGCGGTATTAACCGCAGCTGCCGGCGGGTCGGTCATTGACGAGAAGCTGGCTGCGGTGGTCACAGACCACCTCGGAGATACCTCGGTACGGAACCTGTCGCCCCGGCAAACCGAGGTGCTCGAGTTGGTGGCTGCAGGGCTCCACAACCGGGAGATTGGTGAACGCCTCGGCCTGTCGGCGAGGACGGTGGAGGTCCACTTGCGGAACGCATTCGACCGGCTGGGGGTCTCCTCCCGTACCGAAGCCGTTATCGAAGCGATGCGCCGCGGATGGCTGGAGATCGGCAAGTGATCGGCCGCAACGTCTACCGGACCGGATTAGCCATCATCCGCAGCCGGCCGTTCTGGATCAGCCAGGCCGGATTGGCACTCGCGGCAGGCAGCCACGCGCTGATCGAATTCTCTGGCCTGCACCTCGGCCCGTCGAGCTTCTGGGAAGAACTGGCCAAGATCACTGCATTCTTCTACATCCTCCCGGTCGCGTACGCCGCGCTCTCGTTCGGACTCGGTGGTGGTTTGGTGGTCGGGATCGAAGCGCTGACGCTGACCCTCCCGAGCATCATCCTCCGCCACCCCGGAGACTGGGAGTGGCTCGCAGAAGGCGCCACGGTGGTGCTGGTGGTTGCAGCTGGGCTCGTGATCGGAGCGATGAGCCTGCGACATCGTGTCGCTCAGATGGCCGGCGAGGTGGCCGAACACCGCCTTGCACTTCTCAATGAGGTAGCGGACAACCTCGCCCGGCCGGGTGATCAACGGGGCTTCGTCGACACCGTCCTCGCGGGGATCAGTGATTCCCTGACCGTCGGTGCGGCCGGGTTCATGCCTCGGGTTCAACTGGCACAACTCACCGACCTGCACCTCGCTGGAGATCCCGACTCAGCCGAGCGCCTGCGTGGAGCCGCCACCGACCTCCCGGCTGATCAGGGCGCCGATGTCCTCGTCGTCCCGGTGAACGGCAACCAGGGCCACCTCGGCGATCTCATGCTTGCTGTGGATTCCTCTGCGGAGCCATTGAGAATCGACCTCGGTGTGATGGAGACGATCGCAGACTCAATGGCGGTAGCCCTGGAGTACGCCGAGCTTCAGGCATCGGAACGCGACCGGCTACGGCGGTATGCCCGGACGCTCACCACTGCACAGGAGGAGGAACGACGCCGGGTTGCTCGCGAACTCCACGACGATGTTGCACAGTCGCTCATCGCGCTGGAGCGCCGTGCGCGCGCAGCCGCAGCCGCTGCGGGTCCCTCCGATCCAGGTTCGGCTCGGCTGGCGAACCTGGTGGAATTGGCCGGCACCATTCGTGAGTCGGTCCGGCGCACCATCACCGGACTCCGACCACCCACACTCGACGACCTTGGATTGGAGGCGGCGATCAAATCCCTCGCCGTGGGTGCGAACGGCCGCAACGGAGTCGCAGTCGTACACGAGATTGCCGGCCCGGAGGTTCGACTGGACGAGGACCTTCAGGTAGCTGTGTACCGCATCGCTCAGGAGGCGGTGCGCAATGCAATCCTTCACTCAAAGGCCGAGCGGGTCACCGTCGGCATGCGCTCGGACATGGGCCGCCTCCTGCTCGAGATTGTGGATGACGGTGACGGATTCGAACAGGATCGAGGTCGACCCGGATTCGGGATCACCGGGATGCACGAACGTGCCGAACTCATCGGCGGCTCACTCGAGATCCGCTCCGAGTTCTACTCCGGGACCACGGTCACGCTCACCCTGCCCCTCGACTGACCGCTACTCCTCGTACTCCTGAGCTGCTGTCGGAGGGTCTCCCGGTGATCGTGCACAGGAGGGAATCACCAACGCTGGATCCTGTGGGGAACCCCATTCGGAGCGCTGCTGATGGTCGGGCCGCTGGCCGCTCCGGCCGCAGCCCAGACCATTGAAGAAGTGGCTGTGGCCGTCGATCGGGCATGGCTCGTGGCTGCTGCCGGGCTCGTCGTGCTGATGCAGGCCGGGTTCGCCCTGGTCGAGCCGGATTCACCCCGGTAATCAATCCGATCCCAAGGGGTGCGTACGGCGGGCTTCGGCCCGCCGTACCCTTGTCCCATGCACGATGCAGTCGTCGTCGGCTCGGGTCCCAACGGGCTGGCCGCAGCGGTGTTCCTTGCTGAGCGGGGCCATCAGGTCACCGTGCTGGAAGCCTCGGACCGCATCGGCGGCGGCTGCCGCACTGAGGAGCTCACCGAGCCCGGGTTCCGCCACGATCTCTGCTCGGCAGTGCATCCCCTGGGAGCGGCATCGCCCTATCTCTCGACGTTGCCGCTGGCAGCGCACGGACTTCGTTGGATCGATCCGCCGGTTCCGCTGGCGCATCCGCTTGACGACGGCACAGCTGCGGTCCTCACCTGCAACGTTGCCGAAACGGCTGCCGGCTTGGGCAACGACGAACGGGCGTGGAACCGCCTGATGGGGCCCCTGGTGGCCGACGTGGAGCGGACGATCGGCCTGGCACTCGGACCCCCGCTACGAGCGGCGACCCGTCCGCTGGCGGGAGCTCGATTCGGCTTGGTGGCACTGCAGCCGGCATCGCGCATCATCGGACGGTTCCGCACGCCGGGGGCACGGGCACTGTTCGCCGGGTTGGCCGCACACAGCGTTGCTCCATTGACCACCCCGACCACTGCCGGGGTCGCCCTTGTGCTGGCCACAGCCGCCGACCGTGTCGGATGGCCGCTGGCTCTCGGCGGTTCGGAGGCAATCACCGGTGCCCTCGCCGGATTGCTCGCCGATCTCGGCGGGACGATCGAAACCGGCGTCGCAGTCGACGACCTCGAGGCCATCGCTCCGTTCCGGGCGGCCTTGCTCAGCACGACTGCGCCGGAAACTCTCCGGATCGGGGGAGGTGAACTCTCAACCGGTGCACGGCGAGCGCTCGGGAAGATGCAACCAGCTCCCGGGATGTTCAAGATCGATTTCGCCGTCGATCGTCCCATTCCCTGGACGGCCGACGCATGCCGGAATGCGGGCACCGTGCACGTCGGTGGGAGCTATGAGGAGATCGCCCGTGCCGAGGCCGAGACCGCGGACGGCTCACATCCGGATCGTCCGTTCGTGGTGGTGTCGCAGCCGTCCCTATTCGACGGGAGCCGAGCACCAGAGGGCAGGCACACGGTCTGGGCCTACTGCCACGCCCCAACGGGCTCAACACAGGACATGACCGAATCCATCGTGGAGCAGATAGAACGGTTCGCTCCGGGGTTCTCGTCGAGCATCATCGCCACCCACACAACCGACTCTGCGTCACTCGAGGCGTACAACCGCAACTACGCCGGCGGCGACATCACCGGTGGAGCAGTGGGGTTGCGCGGGGTGCTGGCCAGACCCCGGGTCGGAGTGGATCCGTATCGAATCGGCAAGCGGGTATGGCTGTGCTCGGCGTCGGCGCCTCCGGGTGCCGGTGTCCACGGCATGGCCGGCTATCACGCGGCCAGAGCGGCGGAGCGGCAATTGCGGTAGCGGTGATGCGAGCAAGGCGGCGGTGCTGGGAATGCTGTCGGCTCGGCGACTGATCCATCCTCAGGCCACCCATATTGAGTGGCGGTCCCACCCACGGACCACGATCGCCCCTCATCGCTGGGGGCGGGGAAGGTACCTTGGAGCACATCCACTATCTCGCCGAGTTCTCGGTGATCCCGGGGAAGCTCGAGGGATACAAGGAGATCGCCAACTGGTTCATCGAGCAGTGCGAGGCTGAAGAGCCAGGCACCAAGGGGTACCGGTGGTATCTCAGCGATGATGGGACGAAGTGCTACCACCACGAAGCCTTCGATGACTCTGCCGGCCTCATCGCCCACGCTGACGGCCCCCGGGTCCAGGGCCGAATCGGTGAACTCCTGGAAAGGCTGAGATCACTCTCATCGAGGCGTTCGGCAACCCCGACGTAGCGGCCACCGAAGTCCTCGACGCACTCGGTGCGGCTACCTACTCGTACTTCAACGGCTTCCACCGCTGAAGGAGGGTTCGCTTCGAGGGGGTACTTCCCATAACGGGAGGCACCCTTCTCGAGTGCGTCCAGACCGTGCAGCCGACGCGAGCGCGGCGCTACCCGGGGCGAGGCCGGTTCAGCTGACGACGGGTCGGACACGGCTGCTCAGCCGCTAGGCCGGACGCTCCCGAAGCAGCGCAACCGTCCGGGCTCCCGTATCGTGACAGAGCACTCGCTCGGCGAGGAGGGGACGTGGCTCGGAAAACGGTGCTCGCGATGTGGGCCGAGGCCAACGAGCGCGTCGAGGTAGTGCCTGCTCACCGGCTCGCAGGGGCACTCGCCGCCGGGGAGGTCGTGCTGCTCGATACCCGGTTGCCAGCAGAGATCGAGCAGCAGGGGACCATTGCCGGGTCTCACCGCGTACCCCGGCAGGTGCTGGAGTGGTGGGCAGACCCTGAGAGCCCCTACTTCCGGCCGGGGGGAATCTTCGGGGATTTCGATCGGCGGGTGGTCACATTCTGCGACGGCGGTGGCAACGGCGCGTTCGCTGCCGTGACGCTGCTCGAGCTCGGATACCGCAACGTGGCCACCCTCGAAGGAGGCTTCTTCGGCTGGATTGCCGCAGGGCTCCCCATCGTCGATGGGAGCGGTGGGGCTCCGCCCGCAACATAGGAGCCAACGCAACGCGTGAGAGCCTCCCTCGCGGGAGGCTCTCAGCCCATCAACTGCGAGTCGCTCAGAATCCCTTGAGAGTGTTCCCCGCGATCAGCAAGCCGCCACCAAAGGTAGACAGCCAGAAACCGATGTGGCGATGCTGATCAAAGAAGTCCGCATAGAAGATCACGATCCCCAACACCATCATCGCCACAGCGATGTAGAACACGATCTTCTTCGGTGCGTTCAGACGCACGGTGGTCCTCCCACGGTTGCCTGGCACGATCCTTGCAGCCGGTGGCGCAGCCTGCATGGTCAGTGGCTCGGCTCGAGCATTCCCCCGTTGCGTGGGCCGCTGAACTGGGCCATATAGAGGGCGGCATACGCCCCGCCCCGGGCGATCAGGTCCTCGTGGGTGCCCTGCTCGACGATGGCGCCGTCCTCCATCACCAGGATCAAGTCCGCATCCCGGATCGTCGAGAGGCGGTGGGCGATCACGAAGCTGGTGCGCTCGGTGCGGAGGGCGGCCATCGCGTGCTGCAGCAGCAACTCGGTCCGTGTGTCCACCGAGGAGGTCGCTTCATCGAGGATGAGCAGAGCCGGGTCGGACAAGAACGCCCGGGCGATGGTGATGAGCTGCTTCTCCCCAGCACTGATGTTGGATCCCTCGTCATCGACCAGCGTGTCGTAGCCGTCGGGAAGACTGTGAACGAACCGATCGACGAAGGTCGCCTTGGCCGCGGCAAGGATCTCCTCCTCGGAGGCCCCGGGGCGTCCGTAGGCGATGTTGTCCCTGATGGTCCCTTCGAACAGCCAGGTGTCCTGCAGCACCATGCCGATCCGGCTGCGCAGGCCGTGGCGCCGCAACTCGGCGATGTCCTGACCGTCGAGGGTGATGCGGCCGCCGTCCAATTCGTAGAACCGCATGATGAGATTGACCAGCGTGGTCTTACCGGCTCCTGTCGGACCGACGATTGCGACGGTCTGGCCGGGCTCAACGGTCAGCGACAGGTCATCGATCAGGGGCTGGTCCTCGACGTACCTGAAGGAGACACTCTCGAACGCGACGCTGCCATGGGGGTCGTCCACCATGAGCGCGTGGTGATCGTCGGGCGCCTCTTCCTCGGCATCGAGCAACTCGAAGACTCGCTCAGCCGAGGCCACACCGGACTGGAGCAGATTGGCCATGGACGCGACCTGGGTCACCGGCTGGGTGAACTGCCGGGAGTACTGAATGAACGCCTGCACGTCGCCCAGACTCATGGTCCCGCTCGCCACCCGCAGGCCGCCGATCACCGCGATGATCACGTAGTTCAGGTTCCCGATGAACATCATCATCGGCATGATCAGCCCCGAGAGGAACTGGGCCGCGAAGCTGGCCCGGTACAGTTCCTCGTTCTCCCGGTCAAACTCGGCCTGGACCTCAGCGCGACGGCCGAACACCTTCACGAGCGAGTGGCCGGTGAATGCTTCCTCGACCTGAGCCGTGAGCGTTCCGGTGCGCCGCCACTGGTCGATGAACCGGGTCTGGGAGCGCTTCATCACCAGACCGGCGGCCACCATGCTGACTGGGATGGTTACCAGGGTGATCAGCGCCAGGGTCCACGAAAGGCTGATCATCATCCCGAAGACAAAGATGATCGTCAGCAGCGAGCTGAGCAACTGGCTCATCGTCTGCTGCAGGGTCTGCGCCACGTTGTCCATGTCGTTGGTGACCCGGCTCAGCAACTCGCCGCGCGGCTGGCGGTCGAAGTACGAGAGCGGCATCCGATTCAGCTTGTCCTCGACCTCGGCGCGCATCCGGCGAACCGTGTTCTGCACGATGCTGGTCAGCACGAAACCCTGTACGAATGAGATCAACGACGCCCCGGCGTACAGGCCGAGGGCCAGCAGGAGCGTCCCGCTGAGGGCTCCGAAGTCGACGCCCACCCCGGGGATGAGATCCACGCCGCTGAGCATGTCGGCGATCTGCACATCGCCCTCGGAGCTGATCATCTCGATGACCTGCTCCTTGGTGAGCCCTTCGGGCAACTCCCGGCCGATAGCTCCGGCAAACACGATGTCGGTGGCCCGGCCGAGCACCCGGGGCCCGAGCGCGACCAGCGCCACGCTGACGACGGCAGCGACCAGCACCACGATCACTCTGAAATGTTCCGGGCGGAGCCGACCGGCCAGCCGCTTCATCGAGCCGCGGAAATCCATCGACTTCTGGCCGACCATCCCGCCGCCGTGCGGTCCTCTTCCCGGCGCCATGTGCCCGGTGACCCGCTCGGTCTTCTTCAGGGTCTTTGGAGCCGTCATGACGCCTCCGCCCGCAACTGCGACTCGACGATCTCCACGTAGGTCGAACACGTCGACAGCAACTCGTCGTGGGTACCGAGACCAATGATCTCACCGTCCTCCAAGACGACGATCTGGTCCGCGTCGGTGATCGTGAACACCCGCTGGGCGACGATCAGCACGGTTGCGTCGCGAGTCACCGGGCCGAGAGCCCGGCGGAGCCGGGCATCGGTGGCAACGTCGAGGGCCGAGAACGAGTCATCGAACAGGTACACCTCGGGGCGGCGAATCAACGCCCGGGCGATCGCAATCCGCTGCCGCTGACCACCGGAGAGATTGGTGCCGCCCTGGGAGATCTCCGAGTCCAGTGCATCCGGCATCTCGGAGACGAAATCCGCAGCCTGGGCGATCTCGAGGGCCTCCCACATCTCCTGTTCGGTGGCATCGGGTTTCCCATAGCGCAGATTGGAGGCGACCGTGCCCGAGAACAGGTATGCCTTCTGCGGAACGAGGCCGATCCGCTCCCACAACGCCTCCATGTCGTAGTCGCGGATGTCGACGCCGTCGACGGCAATGGTTCCCTCACTCACGTCGAAAAGGCGTGGAATGAGGTTGACCAGGGTGGACTTGCCCGATCCGGTGGAGCCGATGACCGCGGTGGTCTGACCGGGTTTCGCCGTGAAGCTGATGCCGCTCAGCACCGGGTGGGCGGCACCTGCGTAGGTGAAGCCGGCGTCGCGGAACTCCAGTTCTCCCCTGGCGGAGGCCTCAGTGACGCCGTCCTCGGGCGGGACGACGGATGACTCGGTATCCATGACCTCGCCGATGCGCTCTGCAGAGACCGAGGCGCGGGGAACCGAGATCAGCACGAAGGTCGCCATCATCACCGACATCAGGATCTGCAGGAGATAGGTGATGAAGGCGGTCAGAGCGCCGATCTGCATGGCTCCCGCATCAACCCGAAGTCCGCCGAACCACAGCACCGCAACACTCGAAGCGTTGAGGATGAACATGACGATCGGGTGGGCTGCCGACATCCAGCGACCGACACTGATCGACACATTGGCGAGCCGGTCGTTGGCAACGCCGAACCGCTCCTCCTCCAGGGGCTCCCGCACAAACGCCCGGATGACCCGGATGCCGGTCGTCTGCTCCCGCAGCACCTGATTGACGTCATCCAGGTTCCGCTGCATGCGACGGAAGCCCGGCAGCATCTTGGAGACGAGAAAAGCCATCGCGACGGCCAGCACCGGGACCGCCACCCCTACCAGCCATGACAGGCCCACGTCCTCGCGCAGGGCCATGATGATGCCGCCCACCATCATGATCGGAGCCGAGACCGCCAGGGTGAATCCGAGCATCACCAGCATCTGGATCTGCTGCACATCATTGGTGTTGCGAACGATCAGCGAGGGAGCCCCGAAGCGGCCGACCTCCCGACTCGAGAACGAGGACACCTGGGAGAACACGGCCGAGCGGAGGTCACGCCCGAATGCCATGGCGGTGCGTGCTCCGAGATACACCGCGATGACGGTGCAGGTGATTTGGAGCAGCGAGACGGCGAGCATCCACCCACCCATCCGCATGACGTACCCGCTGTCACCGAACACGACGCCCTTGTCGATGATGTCGGCGTTCAAGCTGGGAAGGAGCAGCGACGCGATCGTCGCCACCAACTGCAGCCCGACGATGTAGGTGATATCGCGCTTGTAGGGCCGCAGGTATTCGCGGATCGTCCGGAGCAGCATCAGTCCGTCTCCCGCGTCAGGATGCCGCCGCAGAGCGCCGACACGAGTTCCTCCACGTTCAACCGGTTGGGATCGAGCAGGTCGTGGGCGTTGGCGAACACCAGGCTTCGCAGGAGGACTGCAGCCTGCACAGGAGCCACCCGCAGCCGATCCTGATGCCGTTCGAACAGCCCGGTGAGGGCCTCCGCAATTGCCGTCATCGCTTCGCTGGCAGTGCGGTGGGCTTCAGCGCGATGCCCCGGTGCATCCGGGAGCGATCGCACCACGCCGAGCAGCGACACAATGGTCTCGAATCGGCGGCCGAGTGCCTCGGCAGCGGCCACCAGCTGATCCTCGGCCGAAGCATCCGGGTCGATCGCGTCAAGTGCGGCCCGAATCGGCTCCGGGTCCATCATGGAAACGATGGCCGTGTGCAGCAGGGTTGCTTTGTCGGGGAACACCCGGAAGATCGTTCCCTCGGCGATACCGGCCGCCTCGGCCATCTCCGACGTGGTCACGGCGCCGCCGCGTTCCATTAGCAGCGGGATGACCGCTTCGAGAATGGCGGCTCGGCGCTCTTCAGGTGACAGGGGCCTGGCCCGGCCGGATCGGTCGCTCACGGAACGAGAGCCTAACTGAGTGAGTGCTCACTCACAAACCCGGGTGGCTCAGCCGTCCCTGAGCCCGGCCTCCGGTTTGTCCCCCGATTGATCCTGACTCCCCCGGTGCTTTTCCGAGGCTCTCTCCTCGATGACGTGTTCCATCGAGGGCTGGTAGATCGTTTCCAACAGGCCCAGCGAACCGGTCCCCCGAGGCCGCGGGTTGTACTTGTTGTACACCCAGCCCCGCTCCCCGGCATAGCGGGAAAGCCGGCGCATCCCGAACACAACGGCGGCGATGACCAGCACGACGATCGCCAGGGTCACGTACCAGGGCATTCCGGAATGGTGCCACAGAACCGGACCTGAGTTCGGCCGGACCCCTCTGGGTTCGACCTCCGGTCTCACCCATCTACCCGGTCCACACACATTCGCCGGGAGAGAGGAAGACAAGAATCGCCTCTCCCGCGAAGTGGGGGAGGCGCGAGGTGACGATGTCGCCGAGCGGAAGGGATCGGCTCAATGTCCACCGGTGCTCGTTGATCTGCACCGGGGAGACATCGGGATCCCTGAACAGCATCGGCCGGCCGAAAGGCTGTGTGATGAGCGGCTCGGTCGCCACCAGCGACACATGAACCCTTGACCCCTCTGGGGTCTCGTCGGCGGGGTGAATCGCCAAGGTTGCCCGCCCACTTCGAACGTCGTCCACGCTTCGGAGCGGTACGCAGGATCCGTCCCCAGCGTGGCGGAGTACCAGTCGACGGCGGCGTCCACCTCGGTCGTGTGGACGATCTCCTGCAACTCGACGGCTACCTCCAGCGGGTCGGGCGCTCCCGGATACTCCCAAAGCCCCACCGGTCGCAGAACTCGAGGAATCGGTTGCGGGGAACACCCTTCCACTTCAGATCGGCCAGGTCCTCCGTGAGCGGGACGTCACGCCGCAACGTGGCCAGCTCACGGAATAGCAGAGCATCCTCCATCCCGTCACGCAGTGCCGTCGCGAGTCGCTCGGCGCCTCGCACCGTCGGCCTCCACTCGGCCGGATCCAAGGGGATGTCCTCGATGTGGGTGTACTCAGCCAGGATCAGTGACGAGGACTTCGCCCCCCAACCGCGCAGGCCGGGGAGCCCGTCGGCGGAATCACCGACGAGAGCCAGGTAATCCGGTATCGATTCGGGAGCCACGCCGAACTTCACCCACACACCCTCCTCGTCGATGAATGCACCTTTGCGCCGATCGAATCCGACAACGTGCTTGCCGTCGACGCATTGGGCCAGATCCTTGTCCGGGGTCAGGATGACGACCTGATCCACCTGTTCCCGGAACCGGTCGGCGGCCGCCGCAAGCGCGTCATCTGCCTCGAACTCCACCATCCGCCACACTGTGACGCCGATCGCTTCGAGCGCCTCTTCGGCCGTCGGGAACTGGACGAGCAGCTCCTCGGGCACACCGGATTCGGTCTTGTATCCGGGATACAGATCGTTCCGATAGGAGCGGATCTCACTGTCGAACGCGGCGCCCAGGTGCGTCACGCCATCGTCCTGGAAGAGCCGCAGTGTGCTCTCCATCAAGCCGTGGACGGCTCCGATGCTGCTGCCGTCCGGCGCCTTGCGCGGTGGCGCGCCGAAGAAAGCCCGGAACAACTCGTAGGTGCCATCAAGGAGATGGAGGCGCATGGCAAGAGGGTACTGAGAAGCAAGGGATTGCGTCGAGGGTTCAGGCAGCAGTCAATCAGTTTTCGGTTCTTAGTGAGTGAGTCTGAGGACTGATGGCCGACAACAGCGGCCGAGTTGTGCCCGGCCGCTCTCCGACTTCCTGTCGGCACCCCCCTCGGTACGCTGCCGGCCATGGAGCAGACCGCCGACGCTCCCGTCGTACCACGCCGCTGGTTGCGGCCGGTGTACTTCGCACTGGGCATCCTCTTCCTGGGCCTGGGGATCATCGGCGTGTTCCTGCCGATCCTGCCGACGACCGGTCCGCTGCTGCTCGCCGCCTACTTCCTGGCGCGTTCGTCGGAGCGAATCCACACCTGGTTGATGACCCATCCGCGCTTCGGGAGGCTCATCCGTGACTTCCAGGACGGGCGGGGGCTTCCGTTCCGCACCAAGGTCACCGCCGTCGTCGCAATGACTGCCGCGTTTACGTTCAGCGTCGGATGGGCGGTCACCCATCTCGCACTGAGGATCACGGTTGCCACCATCGGGGTGTGGGCGATCTGGTACGTCGTCAGCCGTCCGACCTCCGACCGTCCTCGCCGGGAACCCGACCGTCCGACCTGACTACTCTCGCGCCATGACCCGGGCGATTCGCACCCCAATGATCATCGGTGGGGCTCGCTTCTCCAGCCGGGCATTCTCGAACGACTGGGAGTTGGTGCGGGACTCCGGACGGATCGCACGGCTGCGTCGTATCCCGAGCCGCCATGTCTCCCTCGTCGAACTGGCCGACGGCACCAGGCTCACCCTCGAACCCGAGGGATGGGGCACGGTCATCGCCCGATTCGACGACGATGACACCGGCGCCGGCCGCATCGCCCGACAGTCCTGGTGGGGTCGCGCCTGGGAGATCCAGTCTCCCGGATTCTCCTGCCGGCTGACCAGCGATCCGATCCCCCGCCGCTGGTCGCTTCGCTTCGGCACCGAAGCAGTCGGCCGCATCGCCGGCGGGTACTTCTCTTACAACCACGTCGACGTCCAGACCGACGTTGCCGTACCCGTGACCAGCCTGGTACTCGGCTGGCACGTCATCGCCAGGCCCTGGGAGCAAGCCGCCGCTCCGGGGGCGCTGGTCGCACGTTCGCCGTCCAGCTATCGGGTGGTCCCCAATGAGTGAACATCTGATTTCCGTATCCGACCTGGCCGAACGCTTGAGCGATCCGATGGTCCGGATCGCCGACACCCGCTGGTACCTGGGCGAGCCCACCAAGGGTCGTGAGGAATACGACGCCGGGCACATCCCAGGTGCGATCTACATCGATCTCGACCGCCACCTCAGCGGGCACGGCGGACCAGGCCGGCACCCACTTCCTCCACCCTCGGTCCTGGGCGGAACACTCGGCCGGCACGGTGTCGGCGACGAGCACCTGGTCGTCGCATACGACGATCGTGGTGGTGCGGTCGCCGCCCGTATGTGGTGGATGCTCCGGGAGATCGGACACGCCTCCGTCAAGGTGCTGGATGGAGGCCTGCAGGCGTGGATCGACGCCGGGCACGAACTCGACACGGTCGAGCCCATCACCGGGCCGGCCGATCTGACCGTGCGTCCGCCGCTGACACGGACCATCGAGCGGGCTTCGGTGCTGAGCCGGCTCGGCTCACTGGTGCTCCTCGACTCCCGCGCCCCCGAGCGTTACCGCGGTGACGAGGAGCCGATCGATCCGGTGGCGGGGCACATCCCGACCGCCCTCAGCGCCCCGCTCGACATGAACCTGGCCGAGGACGGCAGGTTCCTGCCCCCGGAAGCTCTCGCCGAGCGCTATCGCGAACTCGGCGCCGATGCCGATCAAGTGGTCGCCTACTGCGGCAGCGGCGTCAATGCATGCCACACGATCCTGGCCACCGCGGTCGCCGGCCTGCCTGAGCCGATGCTGTATGCCGGATCATGGAGCGACTGGAGCACGGCAGGCCTGGCGGTCGCAACCGGGCCGGATCCCGGGGCGGCACCGGCCACGTGGGACCATGCCCACGGCAGCCTCGACGACCAGATCGTGCACATCGCCGACTATGACCTCATCGGTGATGTCGATGAGTTCGTCTCGCGAATGCGGGCAGTCACTCAACGGGTGGAGACCGAGGGCGTCGCGGGGATGTCCCGCTTCTCGTTCTACGTCGATCGCCGTGCCGGGCTGATCACGTCCGTCGTCACGTACTGCTGCGCCGACGCATGGCTGCAGCACCGGCAGATGAAGGAGCGGTGGGGAGCCGAGCGAGCCGAACTGGGCGCCTTCATGCAGCCTGCCCGATTGCGTCTGCTCGGGCCGCTCTCATCGAAGATGCGGTCCTACCTCGCGAACCATGGGATCGAGTTCGAGGAGATCGCCGAGTTGGTGACCGGATTCGTCCGCACCGCCCGCTGAGCTCACAACCCGAGCGCACGCTCCGCCGCATCCAGGGTCTGCCCGCCGCGCAATACCGGTGAAAACAGGTCTCCGAACCTGGCAATCCGATCCCACAGCGTCTCGATGGTGAAGCCGTCCGGCACGACGGTGTCGAGCTCCTCCCAGAGGATCGGGGTCGACACCGGAGCACCGGGCCGGGGGCGGACCGAATACACCGAAGCGATCGTCTTTCCGCCGACGTTCTGGTTGTGGTCGATGAACACCTTCCCGGCCCGCTTCGGGATGTCCCATTCCATGGTGGCCAGTGTGGAATCGGCCGCCACGATCAGCCGGCCGACCGTCTCGACGAACTTCCGAACACGGGCGTAGGTGTGATCCGCCTCGAGCGGTACGTAGATGTGAAGCCCTGTGGCGCCAGACGTCTTCGGATGCCCCTCCAAACCCAGTCCCCTCAGAGCAACCTCGACCATGCGGGCGACGGCAACGACGTCGTCCCACGCCGCCCCTTCTGCCGGGTCGAGATCGAAGATGGCGAAGTCGGGCCGGTCACTGGTCGCGATACGGCTTAGCCAAGGATGCATCTCGATGGCGCCGAGATTGACGATCCACAGCAGCGAAGCGGCATCGGGTGCGGTGACAAAATCGATCGAGTCACCCCGGTGCTCCGACCACAGCGGCGCCGTCGACAGCCAGTCGGGAGCATGCACCGGGGCCTGCTTTTCGTAGAACATCGGCCCGTCGGCACCGTCGGGGTAGCGGGACATCACGATCGCCCGCGACTCCAGATGTGGCAGCAGCAGCGGCGCCACGGACGCGTAGTACTGGAGCAGGTCGCCCTTGGTGTACCCATCGGGGAAGAACGGCTTGTCGACGTTGCTCAGCCGCAACGGCCGATCGAACCCGATCGGCGTGAACGCACTGCCCTCCGGGTTCCCCCGGACCTCGTCGGGGAAGGTCACCGCTCCCGACGCCAGCGGGCGAGTCGCCGAATCGGACGGCGCCGGCTGCACCTCCCGGAGTGTCGCCTTGACCTCGTCGAAGATCGCCTCGTGACTGCTCCGCTCCCGCGCCTCGGAGATGAGCGTCATCCGCAGTCCCGCATCGGCGGCGGCCTCAACGAGCGGAGCCACCCGCAGGCTTCCCTCCCCATAAGGAACGTGCATGATCTCGCCCTTCGGCCCGAACCGGTTGTCGGTGAACTGGCAGTGGAGCGGATCGATCGCCCACCCGGGGAACTCGGCGCGCAGGAAGTCGATCACGGCGCGGAAATCGGCCGGCGAGGTCAGCGCGCCGGCGGTCATGGCGTGGACGTGCGCCCAATCGACCACGGGGTGCACGAAAGGGAAACGCCGGGCGATCAGTGCGATGTCGCCCAGCGTGCCGAACGCCCGCTCGTGTCCGCCGACTTCGAGGCCGAGGGCCACCCCAAGGGGGCGCACCTTGGGCTCGATGCGCTCCAGGTTGCGCTCGGTCAACTCGTGCAGTTGCTCGGGGGTCCGGTCCTTGACGTACCCGGTGTGCGCCACGATGACCCGGGCACCCATCGCACGGCCGAGCTTCATCGTGTGCTCAAGCGCAGAGCCGGTCTGCTTCGCCTTCTCCGGATCGTCCGAAGTGAGGATGGCGAAGTACGGGGCGTGGATTGAGAGGGCTATCCCGCGCTCGACGGCCAGTTCGCCGAAGCGTCCGCACTCCCGCTCCTTCCAAGGGAACCCTTTGACGAAGGCGAGTTCGTAGGCCCCGTGCCCGGCGGAGGCCAGCCCATCGAGGAACTCTCCGTGATCGGCATCCTCGGGCGGCATCCCCGAGACGCCGAACCGGATCACGGACCCGTCCCGGCCACGGAACCGATCAGGCCCGTCCATTGACCGATCCAGCGTGAGGGCATGAAACGCTCGTCCACCAGCAGCCCTGCCGTCGAACTGATGCGCTGCCACTCCGTCGGGCCTGCCGACAGCACCCGGTCGAGCATGCCGCTCAACTCCAGGAGATCGTCGGGCTGACAGAGGTACCCGGTCACCCCGTCCTCGATGTACTCGCCGGCGCCGAAGACGTCGGTTGCCGCAACCGGGCGTCCGGCGATCATCGCTTCGACCATGACCCGCGGCAGCATCTCCACGCTGGAGGCAAGCACAACGACATCGGCAGCCACGTGCCATCCGGCAACCGCATCGGTCGCAGGGAGCACCCGGATCCGGTCGTCGCGCCCGGTGCGGCGGATGAATTCGCGGATGCCGTCGGCATAGCGGAGGCCACGATCCCCGACCATTACGAGGCGGGCTCGCGGATGACGGTCGGCGATCAGGTCGAACGCTTGCGCCAACCGCGATTGCCCCTTCCCGAACCCGACCATGCTGAGACACGCCACGAGGATCTCGTCGTCCGCATATCCGGCCTCGGCCCGGAACGCTCGGCGATCGATCCCGGCGGCCTCCTGCCGCATCCGGTCTGCATCGACGCCGTAGGGCAACGCGTGCGCCGGAGCGTCGGGCACGTCGTCGAGGAAAGCGTCCCGTGCCCGGGTGCTCACGAACACCATCGCCGCCGCCCGGCGAATCGCTTCATCGAACGAATTGCCCACCTCCGGAGCGATGTCGCGGCGGACTGCCTCCTCGGTGATCCAGGCGACCGGAGGAACCGATTCATGGACCGCCCACACCGCCGGAACGCCGGCCCGGTTTGCGGCGGGGATTGCGGCGAACGCGCCGAAAGTGTCGGCGACTACCACGTCGAAGGGACGGAACCGTTCGGCCAGGCCGCCCAGCCACGACTCGAACGCCGGCGGATCGGACAGGGGTGGTTCGGGCACCGTTTCGAGCGGTGCCGCGCTCGCGGCCGGTCCGGCAGCCTCGGGACTCGGAGTGAACATGCGGCACTCGATCCCGTCACTCCCCATCCCCCGAAGGAGGTCGGCAAGCACCCGCTGGGCACCTCCCGAGCGGGCGTAGTCGCCGTACGCCGCCACCCGAATCGGACCGGCGTGCGGCTGAAGTACAGGTCGAAACGGATCGGCCGGGGGGCGCGGCAGGGCGGGAATCACCGGCTGCGGCGGGAACTCGAGTTGTTCACCGCCCGCCGAAACGATCCGGACGGTGAGCTCCTCGGCGGCGCCGACCGACACGGTTCTGGAGAATCCGCACACCGGGGCATCGGGCCGATCGGAGATCTTGGCAACGCCGGGCCGGTATACACCGATGAACACCCTCCCGGTCACCCGTCCGTCGGCCAGCAACTCGACCCTGTTGATGGGGCCGTCCGGTGGAAGCGCCCACCCGCCGATGCGCGCAACGCCGGGTCCGGCTATCTCGATTTCGAGGTCGGATGCCCACGTCATCGAACAGGACAATACGGCCTGTTGACCCGAAGTCACGGAGCGACCGTATCGTGATCGCACTGTGGCGACTCACGACCCGGATCGAAACGCGAGCCGCGATGAAGTGCCGATCCTCGGAATCGAGGAACGGCCGGCGGAGAACCTTCCATCGGCGCGCCGCGGCACCGTCGTTGTCGCCGGCCTCGTCATCTGCTGGTCGCCGCGCTGGCATTCGGACTGGGACGGGTGAGTTCGTTCGGACCTTCGGAGACCATTCCTCGCGGTCCGGACGTCCCCATCTCCGAGATCCCGGATCCAACGACCGTGCCGTTCGAACCGGCGCTGTCGGACCCGGCTCCCACGACCACGGCCGCACCGACGGAGGCGGAACTGCTGTCGGCGACCCGCCTCTCCATGGCCGAGATCTTCTGGCAGTCGATCGGGCGGGGAGAAGCGCACAACGCGGAAGCCATGCTGCACCCACGCAGCGGACAGGCCACGGTGAATCTGACCGGCTACCTCAGCGCGTCCCGCTCCGAGATCCTCGTCCTTTCATGCGAGGACTTCGCGGCCAACGCCGCCAGGTGTGAGATCGAGATCCGGAACACATACCTGGCGGCCATCGGAATGGGAAGTGCCCGCCAGGACGTGTTCGTCATCTTCGAGGACGGCGCCCCGGAACGGCTGCTCCTGACCCCCGCCAATCCGGAGCTGCACTCCGCCAACACGACGGAGGCCATCGTCTACTTCGACACACCGATGCTCATCGGATCCTCCGGAGTACGGCTCGAAGGCTTCGCCCGTGATCGGGGCATGCCCGAGTGGAAAGAACTCTGCGACCCGGCCATCTACCCGGAGGACGAACTCCTCGGGTACGGCGCCGCCGCGGCCACCCCGGAGTGTGGAGCGTTCCTCTTCTCGTTGGTCGGTGACTACCTGGATTCCCGCTGATCCGCCATCATTCCGGGTGATGGCCGACCCCCTCACGATCGAGCAACTGCGCGCTCGCGCCACCGACCTCATGCCGGGCGATCGACGCCGGTTCCGGCGCCGTCTCTCGGGTGCCGAGAAGATCACGGATCGACGCCACCGGGCGAAAGTGCTCGGTGTCATCGAGCGGGAGATCGAGGAAGCGGCGGTGATCGCGGCCCGGCGCCGCGCCCTGGTGCCGACGGCCATCGAGTACCCCGATGAGCTGCCAATCACCGATCGGCGGGACGACCTCATGGAAGCGATCCGTTCCAACCAGGTGGTGATCGTCGCCGGTGAAACCGGATCCGGGAAGAGCACCCAGCTCCCGAAGCTCTGCCTCGAGCTCGGCCGCGGGGTGGAGCGGATGATCGGCCACACCCAGCCACGGCGGATTGCCGCCCGCTCCATCGCCGAACGGGTCGCCGAAGAGTTGAAGACCAGCGTCGGGGAGTTGGTCGGATACACAGTCCGCTTCACCGATCAGGTCGGAGAGAACACCCTCATCAAGGTGATGACCGACGGGATACTCCTCAACGAGATCCATCACGACCGCCGGCTCGACCGCTACGACACGATCATCCTCGATGAGGCCCACGAGCGGACCCTCAACATCGACTTTCTGCTCGGGTACCTCAAGGGCCTGCTCGCCCGACGGCGGGACCTGAAGCTGATCATCACTTCGGCAACGATCGACACCGAGCGGTTTGCCGCCCACTTCGATGGTGCCCCGGTCGTCGAAGTCTCGGGCCGGATGTATCCGGTCGAGGTCCGGTACCGCCCCCTCGATGATCCCGGTTACCCCGAGCCGCGCGACCAACCGCAGGCGATCTGCGACGCCGTTTCAGAGTTGTCCTCCGAGGGCCGGGGAGACGTGCTCGTGTTCTGCTCCGGGGAACGGGAGATCCGCGACGCCGCCGATGCGCTTGCCGAACTCGGGCTGCGCCATACCGAGGTGCTCCCGCTCTACGGACGGCTGTCGGCGGCAGAGCAGCACCGTGTGTTCCAGCCCCACACCGGGCGGCGCATCGTGCTTTCGACCAACGTGGCAGAGACGTCGCTCACCGTTCCCGGCATCAGGTACGTCGTCGACGCCGGCACCGCCCGGATTTCCCGCTACAGCCGCCGCACCAAGGTGCAGCGGCTTCCGATCGAACCCGTCTCCCGGGCATCCGCCGGCCAGCGGGCCGGCCGCTGCGGACGTCTCGGTCCTGGGATCTGCATCCGTCTCTACGGCGAAACCGATCACATCGGCAGGCCGGAGTTCACGGAACCGGAGATCCTCCGCACCAACCTCGCCTCGGTGATCCTGCAGATGGCGGCGCTGGACCTGGGCGAGATCGAGTCGTTCCCATTCCTCGATCCGCCGGATCACCGGGCCATCCGCGACGGCATCGCCCTGCTCACCGAACTCAAAGCGGTGAACCCGGAACACCAGGGAAGCCGCCGCTGGCTGACCGACCTGGGGCGCCGCCTGTCGCGGCTCCCGGTCGACCCGAGGATCGGACGCATGATCCTGGAGGCGGGGCGCACCGGGTGTCTCCGTGAGGTTCTGGTGATCGGTGCCGCCCTCTCCATCCAGGACCCGCGGGAGCGCCCATCCGAGCACGAGGCCCATGCAGATCAACTCCACTCCCGCTTCAAGGACCCGGATTCCGACTTCGCCGGCTGGCTCCAGCTGTGGGAATACGTGCGCGGTGAGCGAAAGGAGCGCACCTCGAATCAGTTCCGCAAGATGTGCCGCGAGGAATACCTGAACTACCGGCGGGTACGAGAGTGGCAGGACATTCACAGCCAGCTGCGTGAGATCGCGACAGACCTCGGGTTCACTACCAACCGCAAGCACGCCGATGCCGAGTCGATCCACAAGGCGCTGCTGACCGGGCTGCTGTCACAGGTCGGGCGCAAGGATCCCGATGGGTACGAGTACCGGGGAGCACGGGGTGCCCGGTTCTCGATTTCACCCGGTTCCGGCCTTTTCAAGCGTGCACCCGAGTGGGTGATGGCGGCCGAACTCGTCGAGACGAGCCGGCTCTGGGCACACACGGTGGCCGCATTGCCGGTGGAGTGGATCGAGGAGGCGGCCGCCCACCTGATCAAGAGGAGGCACGGCGATCCTTGGTGGCAAGCAGACCGGGGAACGGCGGTCGCCAACGAGACCGTCACCTTGTACGGCATCCCGATCGCGAGCGACCGCACGGTCCAGCTCGGCCGTCTCGATCCCGAGGCGGCACGCGACCTCTTCATCCGCCATGCTCTGGTCGCAGGAGAGTGGGAAGCCGGCCACGCCTTTGTCGAACACAACCGGGCCCTGGTCGATGAGGTGCTGGAACTCGAGGCCCGCAAGCGCCAGTCCGATCTGTTCGTTCGCGACGAAGCCATCGTCGAGTTCTTCAACAGGCGCATCCCCGACGACATCGTGTCGGTCCAACATTTCGATCGCTGGTGGAGGACGGTTCGGCCGGAGCAGCCGTATCTGCTCGACCTCAGCGTGGACGACCTGCTGGATCCGGATTCCGACCAGCCCGACCCGGAAGCATTCCCTGAGATCTGGCGCCACGGTGACCTGGCATTGCCGCTGGAGTATGAGTTCGATTCCGAGAGCCCCACCGACGGGATCACCATCGATGTGCCGACCCACGGGCTGGACCGGTTGAATCCGTCCGCGTTCCAGTGGCACGTTCCGGGTCGGCGGGCCGAACTGGTCGAGGCGCTGGTGCGATCGCTCCCGAAACAACTGCGGCGCCGCTTCGTTCCGATCAACGAGACCGTCGCCGAGTTGCTCGACAAGGTTGGGCCGGACGACGGACCCCTGATTGAAACCGTCCGAACCGGACTCAGCAGGATCGCCGGCGAGGCCGTGCCGCGAGACGCGTTCGATCTCGATCGGCTGCCGCCTCATCTCCGGCCGCGATTCCGGGTGGTGGGTGATGAAGGCAGCGTTGTCGCCGAGGGTGACGATCTCGGGGCCCTGCGCGACCGGCTGGTCGAAGAGACCCGGGCGGCAGTGGCCGGCACCGGGCACAGCATCGAGCGATCCGGGATCACCGACTGGGACTTCGGAGAGTTGCCGCGCGAGGTCGAAATCGGTGAGGCCGGCCACCGGGCGCGCGCCTACCCGGCGTTGATCGATACCGGCGATTCGGTCGCCATCCGTCTGCTGGCGACACCTGAGGAGCAGGCCGATGCGATGTGGGATGGCACCGCCCGGCTGCTCCGATTGCACCTGCCCAACCCGAACGCTCTGCTGCGCCCCCTGGTCACCGATCAGGCGAAACGGGCGATCCGTTCGGGACCGTACGGGGCACCGGCCGATTGGATTGCCGACTGCGTCGATGCCGCGATGGCCGAGGCCATCGGCGCCGCCGGAGGCCCCGCCTGGAACGCGGTGGACTTCGACACTCTCTACGACCGGGCCCGGGACACGCTGCCGGACCTGCTCGACCGGATCGGTGAGGAGTCGCTCGCCGCGCTGGAGACCTTCCGAGCTGCCCACGCCGCCCTCGACCGGGTACCGGCCGGCCTGTTCGATGAAGCGGCCGATGACATTGCCACCCAACTCGACCGGCTCGTGTATTCGGGGTTCCTGTCGGGAGTCGGCGCATCCCGGCTCCCGGACATTCACCGGTACCTGCGGGGAGCGCTGCAGCGGTTGGAGAAGCTCCCGGCCAACCCGGGCCGGGATCACGACGGGCTCACCAGGATCCGCACCCTGGAGGCCGAACACGAGCGACTGCTGGATGCTATCGGCGTCACCCCGGAACTCATTGATGTCTCGTGGCAGCTCGAGGAGTTGCGCGTCAGCCTGTTCGCTCAGTCACTCGGTACTCGGGGGAAGGTGAGCGAGAAGCGCATCTCACAGCGGCTCACCGACATCGCGATCGGCGGCTGAGCAGGCAGCCGCACAGCACCCCGCAACTCGATAGCCTGGACGGCACCATGGTTCGCATCCCGAAGAAACAGACCTGGGCCGAGATGACCACGGCGCAACGAGTCGGCGTCATCGTCGGCGGGCTCATCCAGATCGCGCTTCTCATCGCCGCCCAGCGTGACATTAAGCGGCGCCCGGCGGATCAGATCCGGGGCAGCAAGCAGGTGTGGCGAGCGGCGTCGATGATCAACTTCGTCGGTCCGATCTCGTACTTCCTGTTCGGCCGGAAGCCGACCGAAGCGGCGTAGGGCTCAGGGACTCGTCTCGACACCACACTCGGCCAGGGCCGAGCCGCGGTCCTGACCGCCGTATTCGGTCCGCTGAAATGCCGCCACCAGGCGAATCTCCCGGTCGGTGAGCTGCTCCCCTTGTGCCGGCATGCCGCCCTTCACCGGCCGTGAGGTGGCGCCGTACTGCTTGGTCGGGATTCTCAACGGCATCGACGTCCGGGAGCCGAGCCACGACACACTGGTCAGCCACGTACACGCCGGCACTCTGGGGTGGATCACGCTCGGGGTCACCGGCATCGGGTTCCTGATGTTCTCCAAGAACCGAACCGTCACTCCGGAGGAGGCACAGCGAGCCAAAACACTCGCATGGGCAATGACGGGAGCCATC
>CAZEHO010000015.1:0-59957 GCA_964511945.1 uncultured Acidimicrobiia bacterium
GTGCCAGAGCTCCCCACAACACGACAAGACGGCCGCCGAGGGGGTTGGGGCCCCATCCGGGTCAAACAAACACAGCGCGTACTTGTGCCAGAGCTCCCCACAACACGACAAGACGGCCGCCGAGGGGGTTGGGGCCCCAGCCGGGCAAACAAGCGATCACTGAGAACTGCGCTAGCTGGCCTGCGGCAAATAGGCGTGCCACGCCGGGTCCGGTGGGGCCCCGAGGCCGATCAACAGCCATCCGTGTTCGCGCGGGGCGCGCGGGGACGCGGTCAGGGACATCGATGCCTCGGCAGGGGTGCGATCCCCCTTCTTCGTATTGCACCGGCGGCAGGCAGCAACAACGTTCTCCCAGGTGTGCGACCCGCCGCGTGAGCGTGGCACCACGTGATCGATGTTCTCCGCCGCTCGGGTGCAGTACTGGCAGGTGTGACCATCACGGGCGAACACCGCCCGGCGATTCAACGGCACTCTCCTCCGGAACGGCACCCTGACGTACCGCTTGAGGCGGATGACCGACGGCACCGGGATCGTCATCTTCTCAGATGAGAACGAGAAGTCCTTCGACTCGACCAGTTCCGCCTTCTCCCTCACCAGCAGAACGATCGCGCGCCGCGCCGACACCACCGACAGTGGCTCGTACGTGGCGTTGAGCACCAGCGCTTGCACCATCGAGCGGGATCGTACCAGTGAGATCGCAGTTCTCCGGTCGTGGCCACTCTCTGCATACACTTGACACTCTCAGTTACGATGGCGACACTTGATTGCGGGGTAGCGAGGAGGTGGAGACCGGAGTGCGCATCGCAGGGTATGTCCGGGAATCGGCTGATCCTTCCGCCGACCGACCGGCGTTCGCCCAACAGGAGGAACTCCGTCGCTACGCAGTGGAGCACGGCCACGACCTCGTGGCTATCTGTCGCGATGCCAGGGAGCCCGGCCACGCTCTCGGACGGACGGGCTACCGCAGCCTGCTTGGGGTGATCGGCGCCGGCGGCGTCGATGCCGTGGTCGTTCCCGGGCTCGACACCCTCGCCAGCGATCAGATCGTCCAGGAGATCATTCTGTGGGATCTCCGATCGCGCCGGGTGCGAGTGCTCTCGACGCGGCCCGAGGACGACGCCAGCCTGGGGAGCGGTACGACCGAGCCAGCACGGCTGTTCATCCGTGACGTCCTGGCCAGGGTGGCCGAATACGGACAACTCGTGACCGAAATGGCGCTTGAGGCCGGTTCGACGGCGGCTCCGGCCGCACTCCCCGGAGATCCCGAGGATGACGACGACGAGGACGACGTTCTCGGGGATGTGATGATCGAGCTGGATTCGTAGCGAACAGCTACTAGCTCGTCGCTACTCGCCTCGCATCGCCGACCAGGTGGCCCGCCCCACGGCATACGCCCGAGTGGCCCGCACCATGGCGGCGCCCGCTCCCTTGGTGCCGTCGAAGCGCTCCACGACCACCATGATCGCCTCGGAACCGTTGGCAAGCGTCCGCTCGACACTGAGTACCTTTGGCGCCCTGCCGTCGGCGAGCGCCCCGGTCGCCAGCACGACGGCCCGCATCAGGCCCTCGATGGTGGCAATCCCACGCTCGGTGACAGTGCGGCCGTCGGTCGAGACCGCGGTCACCGCAATGCCGTCGCGGCGTTCCTCCGTGCGGATCGCCGCCAGCCCGGCACCCGGCGCCGCGGCAGGCACCGGCTCGGAGGCCGATTCCACGGCGGGAGGCGGATAACTCGGCGGGGGTGACGACGGCGGCGGAGGCGGTGTGCTAGGCGGCCGGTCGAATCCATCGGCCTTCGGTGGCGTCGCCGGGATCGTCGGCAACGCGACGATCGGACTGGGGGCCGGTTCGTCGACCTCTTCGTCCTCGGACACACGCGAGCGCAGCCCGTGGGACGCAAGAATCCGCTGCACTTCGACCCCGACGCGGCGGGCGTCGGCATCGGGCGTCAGCTTGACCCGGACACCGGAGGGCGATTCGCCGGTGTCGTCGATCTCGGCTTCGGCCACTCCGGGCAGCGACAGCAGTTCTTCGCGCAGGCTCTCGGCCGCCACGGCTCCCTCTCCTCTCAGTTCCGTCTCACTCCGGCGCGGTCTCAGCATCGCCGGCAGCCTTCGGGTGGACGGCAGCGCCGTCGGCCCAATCCGGCACCCATAGTAGCGGATGCCACTACTCTTTGCATCCGGTTTCCGCCGGTCCCCCCTCCTGGGGCGCTTGTGAGAGACCGCAGCCACACCGCCGGCGCCACGAAGTGTGAGGCATCTGCCGACGCGTCACCGCTCAAGCGCCAGCCACTGATAACGTGACGCAACCCGCCAAACCGCAGGAGGACCCCGCCGTGAACCAGCCGCCGGTGCCGCAGGACGAGCTCGCCTGGTTTGCCGATCGTTTCACCGCCATCGCCTCGAACATCGAAAGGGTCATCCAGGGCAAACGCGATGCCATCGAGCTCATCGTGCTGAGCCTCCTCTCGGAAGGGCATGTGCTGATCGAGGACGTTCCCGGCGTCGGCAAGACCCTCCTCGCCAAATCGTTGGCAACCTCGATCGACTGCGAGTTCCAGCGGATCCAGTTCACCCCCGACCTCCTGCCGTCGGATGTGACCGGGGTGTCGGTGTGGGACCGGGAACGCGCCGGTTTCGTATTCCGCGCCGGACCGGTGTTCACCAACATCGTGCTCGGCGACGAGATCAATCGGGCGAGCCCGAAGACACAGGCCGCGCTGCTCGAAGCGATGGAGGAACGCCAGGTGACGGTCGACGGGACGACCCGCACACTCACCAGCCCGTTCATGGTGGTGGCGACCCAGAACCCCATCGAGCACGAGGGCACCTATCCCCTCCCCGAAGCCCAGCTCGACAGATTCATGATGCGGGTGGTCATGGGGTACCCGGATCGGTCGAAGGAGCTCGAGATGCTGGAGACTCACGGCATCCGGTCCACGTACGACGACCTAACCGCCGTTGTCTCCGCTCACGACGTGGTGACGATGATCGACATCGCCCGCCGCATCTTCGTCGCCGACCCGATCAAGGAGTACCTCGTCGACACGGTGGAGGCAACCCGGAACGATCCGGACCTCCTGCTCGGTGCTTCCCCTCGCGCCACGCTGTTCCTGCAGCGAGCTGCTCGTACCCAGGCGGCGATGATAGGTCGGAATTACGTCACGCCGGACGACGTGAAGGCGGTGATCCGACCCGTACTGATCCACCGCCTGATCCTCCGACCGGAGGCTCAGATGCGCGGTGCAGCGATCGACGAGATCGTTGAGGGCATCATCGGCGGCATCTCGGTTCCGGGCATTCGAACGGGCGCCTGATGCCGACGACCCGGGGCTGGGCGGCGATCGGGGTATCGCTGGCATTGCTCGGGCTCTGGGCCGCCTTCGGTGAAATCGAACTGCTGGCAACGGCCACGTTCCTGATTGCAGCCCTGATAGCCGGCATCGCGTTCGTCCGGATCCTGGCTCCCTCGGTCACCCTGATCAGGCGACTGAGCCCGGCCCAGGTCCACGAGGGCGATCACGTGACCGTTGACCTCTCCATCACCGCCCGTCACCACATCCGGAACCTGTCGCTCGAAGACACCGTGCACGGCCTGGGCATCGCCCACTTCGCTGCAGCGCGCGTCCGGTCCAGGTCACCCGTCCTGGCTCGGTACGAAGTGCTGTGCCGCAGCCGCGGTGCGTACCAGGTCGGTCCGGTCGAGGCCGCCGTCACCGACCCGTTTGCGCTCGCCGAGCGGCGCACGACGACCGGAGCCATCGACCGGCTGCTGGTGTACCCCCGGATCGAGCAGCTCAGCGGGTTCCCCGCGGTGCGGGGCCACGATCCGGCGATGCAGAGCACCCGCCCCACCTTCGCCACCCAGGGCGGTGAGGACTTCTTCACGCTGCGGGCCTATCAGATCGGTGACGACCTGCGGAGGATCCACTGGCCCTCGTCGGCCAAGCGCGACGAACTGATGATCAAACAGCTCGAGGTTCCCTGGCAGGCGCGGGCCCTGGTCCTCCTCGATCTCCGGGCCGCGCCATACCCCAGCCCGGAGAGTTTTGAGCAGGCGGTGCGCGGCGCTGCCTCCGTGATCAGCCACCTCTATCACAACGGATTCAGCCCCGAATTGTGGACCGGAGAACGGATTCCCGGATCCCGTTCGGGCAATCGCTACACCGAATCTATGGACATCCTGGCCACGGTGCAGCCCAATGCCGGCCTCGACCTCGCCGCGGCCGTCGGTCGGCTGCGCCGTAGCGATTCCGGCGGTGGAGCGCTGGTGATGATCACCGGTGTCGTCGACGAGGACGCCGCCGCCGCCTACCGGCTGCTGGCACGCGACTTCGCCCGCACCGTGGTGATGGCCGTCGCCCATCGCACCCCGGCCACCCTGCGCGGTCTTCAGCGGGTCGGAGCGGTGACGGTGACGGTGCCGCCGGACGGGTCGTGGGGACCGGCGTGGAGAACTGCAATGGAGATGTCGTGGGCTTCCGCCTCAGCTGGATAGCCGGGATCGCCGGCATCGCCCTGGCGCTCGCCAGAATGCAGCGTCTGCTGCGGCCGTCGCTCGACGGTCTCCCGTGGGAGATCATCCTGGCGGCGGCGGCGATTCTCGGCGGAGCTATCACCTGGGCGCTGATGGCGTCGCGGGTCCGGTTCCGTCTGGTGGTGTTGACCAACCTGGTAGCGATGGTGCTGACCGCGTTCCGGATCGCGGTCCCGACCACTACCTGGCTGATCTTCCCGACCGCCGAGAGCCTCGGGGCGATGCGAGTTGAGCTCGAGTTCGCCCGCGACGTCATCCGCAGCGGCGTGGCCCCCGTCCTGCCGCTGTCCGGGGTGGTCGCCATCGTCGCCATGCTGTTCTGGCTCCTCGGTGCGGTGCTGGCGTGGGGTCTCGCCCGCCGCCGCCCCTACGTCGCCGTGCTGCCGCCACTCGTGGTCTATCTGCAGTTCGCCACCATGGACCGGGTCCCGAGCGGCTACTGGTCCTGGCTGTTCCTGCCGGTGCTCGGCCTGTCGCTCGCTGCGGTGGCATTCGACAAGCGGCGTGAGGGAACCGGAAGCCTCACCACCCAGGGAACCCGAATGCCGCTGGTGCGATCGGTGCCCAGCTTTGCGGCCGCGTCGCTGGTGCTGGTCTTCTTGGTGGCGGTGGTCTCGACCAACGCCCTCGTCGGCCTGGTCCCGGGCAGCGGACTCCTCGAGTGGAGGGTCAACTCGGGCCTCTCCGGCGACTACTACGGCAGCATCTCCTACAACCCGTTCGTCGGCATCCACCAGGACCTCGTCTCCCAGACGAACGTCCCGATCTTCGTTGCCGAACTCGACGGCGATGTCGGCGCGGAGGAGGTGTACTGGCGTCTCCTGTCCCTCGACAGCTTCAGCGGCGGCCAGTGGTACCTCGATGAGGACACCCGGATCCGTGAGGGCAGCGAGGTCGGTGCCTACGAGCACCCCGATCTGGCATTCAAGGGTCCGACGACCGAACTGACGCAGACGGTCACGATCCTCGCCCTCCAGCAGGACTGGCTTCCGGCTGCGTACGCCCCGCAGCGAATGAGCGCCACCAACCGGACTGTGGACCGCGGGTTCCGGGTGCGGACCGACGACGCTTCGCTCCGCTTCGACGCCCTGTCGTATCGCGGCATGAACTACGACGTGGTGTCGGCGGTCCCGTTACCCGACATCCAGGCACTCGCCAGGACGACGGAGGGAACACTGTCGCCGATCTTCGAACGGGCGGCGGCCGATGGCCTGTTCGATCCGAGCCCCCCATCGACGCCGCCCGGCGAGCGCTTCTGGCTCGACGATGCCGATCGTTACCTCGACCTCCCGGCCGACGACGAGGAGCTCGGTCGCATCGCCACTCTGGCACTCGCCGAGACCGACGGGCTGGCGACCGACTACGAACGAGCGCTGGCACTCGAGACCTTCTTCCGCTCTCTGGGGACCTTCCGCTACTCCACCGAGGTCACGCCCGGTCACGGGGCCAGCGACCTCGCCTCCTGGCTGCTCGATCCCGACAGCCCGAACTACCGGGTCGGCTACTGCGAGCAGTTCGCCACCTCGATGGCGGTCATGGCCCGCCAGGTCGGAATCCCCAGCCGCGTGATCCTCGGCTTCACTCCGGGCGCCCAGATCGACGACGGCCGTGTCGTCGTTCGAGATCGCAACGCCCACGCCTGGGTCGAGCTCTGGATGCCGGCTCAGGGGTGGGTCCGATTCGATCCCACCCCGCGCGGTGACGGCGTCAACCCGGCCTCTGCCGGCGACGTGCCATTCAACGTGGAGACATACCTGCGTCCGGAGATTCCGGATGCGTCGGCAACCACCGAATTCGGCGAACTCGATGCCGTGCCCCTCCCCGACTTCCCCAACCGTCCGATCCCAGACGGTGCCACCCAGGATCAAGGAACGACCTCGGGACCGATCGTGCCCGGATGGGCACTGCCCACACTCGGCGGATTGGTGATCGCGTTCGGCCTGCTCCCCGGAATCAAGGCCCTCCGCCGCCGCCGCCGGATGCGCCGGCTCCGCCAGGGCGACATTTCGGCGGCGTGGTCGGAGATCGTCGACCGGCTCACCGACCTCGGCGCCGGACCGAACCGGGCCGCGACGCCGGTCGAGTTCGCCGAGACGACGGACCCGTACCTGATCGAGCTGGCCGACGCGTACGGATCGATCGTCTACGGTCCGGAACCTGAAGCCGAAGAACGCGCCGCACTCGTGGCGGTCGCCGAACGGTCGATGGAGGAAACCGAGGAGGTGCTCCCCGAGCACTTCACCCGATGGCAGCGTTTCCGGGCGCGCTACAGCCTGAGATCGATATTCGGTCGGCGCTGAGGATCGCCTACCCCTCGGCAGCCTCGGTGAGAACGTCGTCCTCGCTGTGGCGGAGCAACTCGAGGAATCGTTCCCGGTCGAGTTCGAACCGGGTGACGTCCTCTTCGACCTCGCGGGCGATCTGGTCGATCGCCACGAAAAAGGCGAGCTGGCCTTCCCGCAACGCGTCGACGAGTTCGTTCTCATCGGAGGCGACCCGGAAGATGCTCTGGCCGTCGGTGACCAGCTTCACCTGAGAGAGGTGGGCGTCCATATCCGCAGTACGGCGCAGGTAGTCCCAGGCGCGACGCACGCGCTGGACCGACATCCCATTGTCGAGGAGGCTGCGAACCACCCGCAGCGCGACGAGATCACGGAACGAATACAAGCGGCGGCGGCCAGGCCGTCCCCCGGTCTGCTGGATCGAAGGCCGTACAAGATCGACCCGATCCCAATACCTCAATTGGTGTGCAGTGCACCGCGTCAGTCGACACGCCTGTTGAGCGGTGAAGCCTTCCAAGCTCTCCTCCCCGAAATACTCCCCCGGTGCCGTCGGGTCACCCCGCCGGCGGGCCGGTTGCTGCTGTCAGTCCCCAATGGAGCCCAGAGGCTAGTCCGATCTCGTCAACCGCTGCCAGAAACGACCCGCAAGCCGGCCGCTAATCGACATCCCAGCGCGCTTGCGGATGATCGCAACGATCCATGCCACCGCGAGCACCATGACGGCGAACCCGGCCAACGCAACGTACGTCGACCAGGTGAAGAAGCCGAGCATCAGTCCGACGCCCACGGCCAGAGAGAGCAGCGCCCACTTCAGATTCTTCGTCGAGATCGATGCGATGCTTGCAGTCCGAACGGTTTCCGCGAGCTTGGGGTCCTCTTCATAGAACTGCCGCTCGATCTCTTCGAGAATCTTCTGCTCTCTGTCATCCAGGGGCATGCATTCTCCACCAGCGGGTAATCGCCGAGTATACCCATCGGGCTCTGTTGTGCTGACCCGCTGAACTCTGATTCGTTACCAGGTTTTGGGTGGTTAGGGAGCGCCGTCTGAGAGACGTGCCGGGCCGATTGCATTGCCCCCGAAGCGACCCCTGACCTCGTCGACGGCCCGTTCCAGATCGTCCCAGGACGTGCTGTCTAGACCCAGCTGGCGAGGAGCATCCCCGGACTCCAAGCCTTCGCCCCCCAGTCCGAGGAGACGCACCCTGCGACCCCCGACTCCTGTCCGGGCGAGCAGGGCACGAGCTGCCGCGAGCAGGCCGTGCGCAGTGTCCTCGGCCTCAGGCAGGGTATGGCTCCGGATCAGCGTCGAGAAGTCCTCGAACCGCACCTTGAGGCTCACGGTTCGAGCGCGGACACCCGCTGCCCGGAGCCTCGTAGCCAGCCGATCGGCGTGACGCACCAACTCCTTGTCGATGCGGTCCGCATCGGAGAGATCCTGCTCGTAGGTCACCTCGACGGAGATCGACTTGGCACCGCCACCGGGTTCCACCGGCCGCGAATCATCGGCATTGGCGAGAGCATGGAGGTGGCGGCCGAGAACCGCCCCCAGCCGACGCTCCAGCAGAGCGACCGGCAATTCAGCCAGGTCGCCGATGGTGGCGACACCGAGTTCCTCGAGGCGGGCGAAGGTCACTTCGCCGACACCCCAGAGCTCGCGCACACCGAGCGGATGCAGGAACTCGGTCTCGGTTCCGGCGGTCACGAGAAGCACCCCGTCGGGCTTGGCTCGCTCGCTGGCCAACTTGGCGATCAGCTTGGACGTTGCGATTCCGGCGGACGATGGCAGTCCGGTCTCCCGCCGGATCCGTGCCCGCAATGCTTCGGCCGCCACCACCGGGTTCTCGTGGTGGAGTCGAAGGCCGGCGATGTCCAGGAACGCCTCATCGACGGACAGCCCTTCCACGTGAGGCGTGAAGGCCCGCAGAATCGCAAAGACCTCCCGGGAGGCATCCACATAGGCTCGATGATCGGGCTGGATGAATCGGGCGTGTGGACACGCTCTCCTGGCCAGCGCCATGGGCATCGCCGAGCGAACTCCGCGCCGGCGGGCCTCGTAGCTGGCCGACGCCACCACTCCGCGATTGCCGAGCCCGCCGACGACCACGGCAACCCCCTGGAGCTGTGGATCACGGCGCCGCTCAACCTCCACGAAAAACGCATCCATGTCGACGTGCAGGATGTGCTCACGAAAGATCACGCCGGTACCGTACCGGCAGTGCTCGAGCGCCTGCACCTCGTCCGCCACGGAGAGGTCTCCAACCCCAAACACGTCTGCTACGCGGACCTGCCGGGCTTCGTCCTGTCGGACATCGGCCGGTTGCAGGCCGCTGCTGCCGCCGGCCGGCTGGCCGTCGTCGAACCGGGCGCGTCCGTGGTCAGCTCGCCCCTGGAACGCGCCGCCGAGACGGCCGGCATCATCGCCGAAGCGCTCGGGTCCGCGGTTGAGACCGACGATCGGCTCACTGAATTCGGGCTCTCCCGTCGCTGGGCCGGAGTCGTCTGGGAGGATCTGCCGGAGCGCTTCCCCGGCGAACTCGAGGCTTACCTCGAGCACCCCCACGACCTTCCGTTCGCACCGGAGTCACTCGGCGATGTTGCACAGCGAATGCGTGAGGCAATCGAAAGCATCAGTGCGACCTCCGCCGTGGTCGTCTCACATCAGGATCCGGTCCAGGCAGTGCGGCTGGCACTCACCGGGAGGCCGTTGGAAGCGGTGCCCTTCGACAAGCCGGGCCATGCCGAGATCATCAGCCTCGTGCGTCGCGGCACGGGCTGGTTGGAGATCGAACGCTGGCAGGCCCCGGTGGGCGGCGTGGTGAACCCTCAGCGGCACTAGGAGCCCGCTGAGCAATACATGTCGCACATCTCGACGACCAGTCATCACCACTCGCTGCATCCTCGGTCCCACCATTCCTGCACGAGGAGAGGCGGAACCTGCGTCCTTGCGATTGGCGCCCCTGGCCGCCGATCAACGTGCCCGGGCGGGCACGCCACATCGGCATTACTCAGCAGACTCCCAGCCGCCCGCTCGAAGTCTCGCCATCAACTCGCGGTCGGTATCGAACGCCAGTTCCGGAAGGTCGTCGAGGGCAAAGAAGCCAAGGTCATCTGCGTCGTCGCCCGGCGCCGCCTCTCCCCCGGTCACGGTCGCCCAGAACCACACTCCCACGGTTAGCTTGGCCGGATCGTGGAAGTTCGAGGCGACGTGAGCCACCTCGCCGATCTCCGCCTCCAACCCGGTCTCCTCGAGCAGTTCCCGGGCTGCAGCGGCCCGGATCTCCTCGCCGTAGTCGACGAACCCGGCCGGCACTGACCACAGCCCCGCCCGGGTGGCTCCCGGAGCCCGGCGCACCAGCAGCAGCCGCCCGGCATCGTCGAAGATGACCACCGCGGCCCCCACAGCAGGGTTCCGCCAGTGCACCCAGCCACAGTCGGGGCAAACGTTGCGCTCCTTGCCGGCGAGCCACCGCGCCTCGAGCGCCGCTCCGCACTGCGGGCAGTAAGTGAACTCACCCGGCCATGCCGTGTGGTCGTGCATGGCAGAGGAGGGTACCGGGGAGTGGACCGAGCACGCCTGCTCGAAGGGGTCTTTGTCCGGCTCCAAGTTGCCGGCTCCCAGCTCCTATCCTCCCCTCGTCATGCCCCGCGCTCCCTTCATCGTCACCGGACTCGTGGTCGTCGCCGCCTTGACCCGCGCCGTTGCGCTGGCGACGGAACCCGACCCGTTTGCGACGTCGGCAGCGGCGGTCCTGGCGGTGAGCTACCTCGTCTTCGGCAACGTCACCGCCGCCGGGCTTCTGGTCGCCAAGGGGCCGTGGGCCCGGAGGGTCGGGCTGCTGATCACCGCCGGATCGCTGGTGCTCGCCGTCGTCCAGCCGCTGACCACCGCAGCAGTCGTGGCGCTGATCCCGGCCGGATTGGCACTCGCTGCCCTCGCCGGGCCCTGGCTCACCCGCCGCTGGCTGCGGCTGCTGCCCTCTGCCGACGGTCCGCCACCGACGGCCGTGGCCGCGCTGGTCGCACTGCTCATCCTCCCGGCATGGATCGCGGTGGCCCGCGCCGACGGTCTGGAGCGGCCGGACTGGCTGCTCGTTGCCGCAGCGATCGTGCTGGCCGCCGGCATGGTCCGGGCGCTCCCGGTCGCACTGTGGTCGGCTCGCATCCTGCTCCCGGCCGCCGGCATTGCTGCCGGGGTGCTCGACGGCATGCCGCGCGGCCCCATCGTTGCCGGCGGTGCCATCGTCGCGGCAGCCCTGGCCTGGGCTCCCAGTGTCGGGCGGTCCGTGACCCCCCTGATCCGCGAACCGTCACCCTCGGTGTCCGTGCCGCCCGAACTGGTCGATCCGGAGATCCTCGCGGAGGCTGGCTACGACGACCGCGGACGTCCGAGGGAGCAATCGTGAGGAGTCTCAACCCCTGGGTAGCGATCCCGGTGCTCATCGCGACGATCGGCGGCGGTGTGGTCGGCGCCCTCATCATGGAGTTGTCCTGCGCCCCTGGTTCATGCGTTGCAGCCTCGGTCGGGGTCGGCATCCTCAGCGCGGCGATGGCGTTCTTCGGTGTCGGTGTGGTGGTCGTTCTCGCAGCCCGGTCGATGGCAGAGTGGCGGCAGCAGGCCGCCACGGGCACCACCCGCCCCGAGCCGCCCGACGAGGACCCCGGTCCGCCGACCTGCTGAGGCTGCCCGGCGGCACTCCCCGAACCCGCCAGATCCGGGTCGATAGCATCGGGCTTCGATGACGAACGTCTACATCATCGATGCATGCCGGACCCCGGTCGGGAGGATCGGCGGGGCGCTGGCGCAGGTCCGACCCGATGATCTGGCGGCTCACGTCATCTCCGCGCTCCTCGCCCGCAGCCCTGCGGTGGACCCGGCGGATGTCGAGGACGTCGTGTGGGGAGCCGCCAATCAGGCCGGTGAGGACAACCGCAACGTGGCCCGGATGGCAGCGCTGCTCGCCGGCCTCCCGGTGACGGTGCCGGGACAGACCGTGAACCGATTGTGCGGCTCATCGCTGCAGGCAATCGTCACCGCGGCACAGGCACTGCGGGACGGTTGGGGCGACGTCATGATCGCCGGCGGATCGGAATCCATGAGCCGGGCGCCGTTCGTCGTCGCCAAGCCCGAGACGGGCTTCACGGCCGCATCGCCAGAGACGGCGAACTCCGTACTCGGCTGGCGTTTCGTGAACCCCCGCATGGAGTCGATGTACCCGCCGATCAGCCTCGGGATGACGGCCGAGGTGGTGGCCGAACGGCATTCGATCGGCCGGGAGAGACAGGATCGGTTCGCACTCGAAAGCCACCGGCGCGCCATCGCTGCCTCCGAGGCCGGCAGGTTTGTCGATGAAATCGTGCCGGTCGAAGCACCGGTCGATCCGCGGCGCCGGACCACGGTGACCGTCACCGCAGACGAAGGACCCCGATCGGACACCAGTGCCGAAGCACTCGCCCACCTGAAGCCCGTGTTCAAACCCGACGGGACCGTCACCGCCGGCAACAGCTCGCAGATGAGCGACGGAGCAGCCGGCGTGGTGCTCGCTACCGAGACGGGGGTAGAGAGATACGGATTGGAGCCGATGGCCCGAATCGCCGGCTCGGCAGTCGCCGGTGTCCATCCCGACGTCATGGGAACCGGGCCGGTTCCCGCGACCACCACAGCAATGAAACGGACCGGAACGTCGATCGCGGACTTCGATGTCATCGAACTCAACGAGGCCTTCGCAGCCCAATCGCTGGCCTGCATCGACCTGCTCGACCTCGATCCGAAGGCGGTCAACCCCAACGGCGGATCCATCGCCCTCGGCCATCCGCTCGGCGCTACCGGTGCCAGGATCCTCACGACGCTGGTGCACGAACTGGCTCGGCGCCGGGTCCGATACGGCCTCGCCACCATGTGCGTAGGCGTCGGACAGGGCGTCTCGGTGATCGTGGAGCGAATATGAGGTCCTCCGGCATCCCCGCCACCGCCATCGGCGCCCGCCACGGCTACCACTGAACCAAGGAGAGCCATGTCCCTCGATCCCGAGACCCTCGACGATCTCCTCGCAACGATCCGGCGCTACGTCGGCGAGCGGCTGATCCCGGCCGAGGACGAGGTGTCCCGGGAGGACGCCGTCCCCAACGACATCCTCGAGGAGATGAAGGAGATGGGCCTCTACGGGATGACCATCCCCGAGGAGTTTGGAGGCCTCGGGCTCACCACTTCGGAGGAAGTCGAAGTGGGGTTCGAGTTGGGCCGCTGTTCGCCGGCGTTCCGTTCCGCATTCGGCACCACCAACGGCATCGGATCCCAGGCGATCGTCATCGACGGTACCGACGAACAGAAGCAGCGGTACCTGCCCCGACTGGCCACGGGCGACATCGTCGGGTCGTTCGCCCTCACGGAGCCCGACGCCGGGTCCGATGCGGCTGCGCTCACCACCAGGGCGGTGCGCGACGGCGACGAGTACGTGATCGACGGTACAAAGCGGTTCATCACCAATGCCCCCGCCGCCGGCCTGTTCACGGTCATGGCACGCACCGATCCCGAGGAGAAGGGGGCGCGGGGCATCAGCGCGTTCCTCATCCCCGCCGACACTCCGGGAATCACCATCGGCCCCAAGGAGAAGAAGCTCGGGCAGCAGGGTTCAGCCGTCGCAGATGTCGTGTTCACCGGCTGTCGTGTACCGGCCGACGCGCTGATCGGCGGGGTCGAGGGGCAGGGGTTTCGCACCGCCATGAAGGTTCTCGACCGGGGGCGTCTCGTCATCGCGGCGTCGTTCACCGGGTTCGCCGCGAGGATCCTCGACGACATGGTGGAGTACGCCGTGCAGCGCAAGCAGTTCGGCCGCCCGATCGCAGAGTTTCAGTTGATCCAGGCAATGATCGCCGACTCGACGGCCGACCTCCTCGCAGCCAAGGCGATGGTGCGCGAGGGAGCTGCAGCGGCCGATCGTGGTGACGACATCTCGCTCCATGCAGCGTCGGCGAAGATGTTCACATCAGAAATGCTCGGTCGAATCGCCGATAGAAACGTGCAGGTGCACGGTGGCGCCGGATACATCGCCGACTACGCCGCCGAGCGGCACTACCGCGACGCCCGGCTGTCCCGCATCTATGAGGGAACGACCCAGATCCAGCAGATCGTGATCGCCCGCAAGATGATCCAGGCGGCCCGCGACCGCCTCGGCCTCGGCTGAGCGCCTCCCGACACCGCCGGAAGAGCCCGTTCGGCCCTATCGCCTCCGACGGTGTACTGCCACCCTCGAAACATGGGCTCGATCCGCGACGCCGTGACCAACCCTGAAGCACTGGCCGACCCGCACGTATCGCGGCGGGTCCGACTCGCCTTCAGAAGGCTGAACCGGGCGATAGTGCTCATGTGGCGCCTCGGACTGGGTCCGACCTTCGGGTGGGCACCCCCGATCACCGGCCGGGTGCTGGTAGTGCTGCATACCGGACGCCGTAGTGGCGCGGCCTACCGCACCCCGCTCAACTACGCCGTCGTTGACGATTCGGTCTATTGCCTCGCCGGGTTCGGCACGGTCTCCGACTGGTACCGCAACTTGTTTGCCGGCGGCGGTCACGTGGAGCTGTGGATGCCGAAGAGACGGTGGATGTGCAGCGTTGAGGAAGTGTCGGACCACCCGGATCGGCGAAACCTCCTGCGGGCGGTGCTGCGCGGAAGCGGTGTCGTTGCATATGCCTTCGGGATTCCGCCGACGCTGCCGGACGAACGCCTCGACGCGCTCACCCGCGACTACCGGCTGGTTCGGTTCACCCGCCACTCGCCGGCGACCGGCTCAGACCGCCCCGGGGACCTGATCTGGGTATGGCCGGTGTTGGCAGGTGCCTCGCTGGTCCGCCGGTTCCGGCGGCGACGCGACGGCTAGCCGCTCTGCGGCAGATCGACCCGGAACCACTCCTCGATGTTCCAGGTGTCGGCGGAGGCGCCCGGATTGGGCTCGTAGCCGGCGATCTCATCCAGCCACGCAGCGCCGATCCAGAGCCGCGCCCACAGCGGGATGACCACCGCCTCGTCGGCCAGGAGCTGCTCGGCCTCAGCGACCAGCGCCAACAACTCCGCAGTGCCGACCGCACCATCCATCGCCCGGCGCAACTCTGCGAACCGCTCGGTGGAATCATCGACCACCGTCGATGCCGGCTGGTTGACATCAACCGTCGAACCGTCGGCAAGCGTGATCGGCTCCTGCTCGGCGACCGTCGCGGTCCCCCAGCGGGCGTAGTTGTTGCCGAACGGCGGGGGTCCGATCGGGTCGAGGAAATCGTGGGCCCGTGCCAGCGCCGGTGATCCCGGTGCTCCGGGATATGCCCACATGCCGAGATCCCACGATCCGGCGGTCAGGGTCTCACCGAAGAACAGGGAGGAGGGCTCCAGTTCGAGCTGCACCCGGACACCGACGTCCGCCAGCATTGGCTCCATCAACGCCGCGGTCCGCACCCGCAAGTCGTCGTTGGCTGTGGTGGTGAATACGACCACCGGGGGTTCCTCCGTGCAATTCCGGCCGACGCGCCCGCAGGCCCGGTCGATGAGACGCCTCGCCTCCACCACGTCGTAGGAGTATTGGCTCCAAGCTCCGCTCGACTGGGCCGGCTCGTACACGTCCAGGTAGGAGTCGATCGAGTCGTTGTATCCGGCGTAGAGCGATGTCACCAGCGCCTCGATGTCCAGCGCGTAGGCGATCGCGCGGCGGAAGTCGACGAACTGGTTCAGCGACTCCTCATTGCGGTTGTTGGTCCCGAACTGGAACGCGAGGTGCTCCCACAGCACCCCCGGGATGACGAACACACCGGCGCCCTCGGTCACCAGCGGAATCAAGGCGTTCAGCACCTGGATCACCGACGGTGGGGTGATGACGTCGACCTCCCGGATCCGGAAGGCGTCCACCAACGCCGCCGCCGAATCGTAAAACCGGAACTCCACCCGCTCGAGGTATGGCTGCGTCAGGCCACCGTCGTCCGTCTTCCAGTACAAGGGGTTCCGGACGAAGACCATGCGCTCCCCCGGGTCCCACGACTCGAAGATGTACGGCCCGCCGCTCAGCCAGATCGCATCTTCCCAATCAGCCAGCACATCGGTCCCGGTCATCTGGTGGCGGGGCAGCACGATCGGGAACAGCAACTCGTGCTGCAGCGTGGGCCGCTCCATCAGGAAGGAAATCGACTTCGGTGCCACCACCACGCTCTCAGGGATGATCTGGTCGTAGAGGTCGGGATCACTCCCCGGTGCCAGCACCAGCCCGTCCGTGTCCCGCAGGGTCTGGTAGGTGAAGAAGAAATCGTCACCGCTGATCGGGACCCCGTCCTCCCAGCGGGCATCGGGATGGATGTTCATCACCACCCTCAGCGTGCCGTCGGCCTCGACAGTGAGGCCACCGTTCTCGGTCGTCGGGAGTTCCTCGAGCAACTCCGGAACGACGACGAGGTCGGCATTCACATCGCTGATGCCGACCTGATAGAGCTGGGCAAAGCGGTCCCAGGTCGTCCCGGCCCCGCCGCGGGCGAGCGGATTGAGTGTGGCCGGCTCGTCGAGCGTGCCGATCACGACGGCTCCGCCGATGCCGACTTCGACGTCGATCTGCGGTGGTGTCGTCACGGGGGGCGGTGGCGGCACGAACGGCCCCGTCGTGGCCGTCGTTGCCGCCGGTGTCGTGGTCGTGGTCGTGGTCGAAATCGCCGGGGCGGTGGTCGAAGCGGCCACGGTCGTCGCCGTCGTCTCCGCATCGTCGTCGCCACAGGCCGCGGCGACCAGCGCAAAAGCGACGGCTGCGGCGAGCACCGAACGAAGGCGCGCGGAAGTCACGGATACGAACACGGGAGCAAGTCTGGCACGGCCACGGCCTACCCAGGCCGGCGATGTTACGAAGCGGCGTCTGGATCGGAGAACACAAGGGCCACGTTGTGGCCGCCGAACCCGAACGAGTTGGTCATCGCGTGGGCGACTTCGACACTCCGGGCTTCGTTGGGCACGTAGTCGAGGTCGCAGTCCGGATCCGGGGTGGCGTAGTTGATGGTGGGTGGGACCACACCGTCACGAATGGCCAGGATGCAGACCAGAGCCTCGAGCGCGCCCGCCCCGCCGAGCAGATGCCCGGTCATCGATTTAGTCGACGAGACCGGCACCGATTCCGCGGCCTCCCCAAACACGGTGCGGACGGCGGCAGTCTCCGTCGCGTCGTTGGCTTGGGTCGAAGTGCCGTGAGCGTTGATGTACCCGATCTCGGCCGCGGCCAGGCCGGCGTCGTCGAGAGCATGCTGCATCGCCCGCGCCGCCCCCGCTCCACCGGGCCGTGGGAGGGTGATGTGATATCCGTCGGCCGACATCCCGTAGCCGGTGAGTTCCCCGAAGATCGGAGCACCGCGCCCGATTGCATGGTCCCGGTCCTCGAGCACCACTGCGGCGGCACCCTCCGCCATCACGAACCCATCGCGAGCGGCATCGAAGGGCCGGCTCGCCCCGGCAGGGTCATCATTGCGGAGGCTGAGCGCCCGCGCCTGAGCAAAGCCCGACAGGGCGAACTCCGTGATCGGAGCCTCTCCCCCACCCGCCAGCATCACATCGGCATCGCCGCGCTTGATGATCTCGGCGGCATCGCCGATGGCATTCGCCGATGCGGCGCAGGCGGTCACCGTGCAGTTGCTCGGCCCGAACAGGTTGAAGTCGATCGAGACCAACCCGGCGGCCATGTTGGAAATGATCTGGGTGATGGCGTACGGGCTCACCCGATCGTGGCCCCGCTGGCGCATGGCATCGATGTTGTCCTGGAAGGCACCGATGCCGCCGATCCCGGACCCGACGACGATCCCGGCACGGTTCGCCGCGGGATCGTCGTCGGCAAATGAGATCCCGGCATGGGCGAGCGCCTGCTTGCTGGCGGCCCAGAACAGCTGGTCGTAACGATCCATCCGGCGGGCGGCCCGGCGGTCCATGAAGTCCTCGGGGTCGAAATCGGTGACTTCACCCGCAATCCTTGCTTTGAGCGGGGTGGTGTCGAGCAGCGAGATCTCGCGAACCCCCGACTGCCCGGCGAGGGCAGCCTCCCAGAACGATTCCACGTCCAGCCCGAGCGGATTCACCGTCCCGAGGCCGGTCACGACCACGCGGCGGTTCACGGCATCAGCCTCCGAGCTTGGCGACGACGACGTCGACCGCTTCGGACACGGTCGTGATTTCTTCCGCCTCTTCGTCGGGAATCTTCACGCCGAAGTTGTCTTCCAGTGCCATGAGTAGCTCGACGACGCCGAGCGAGTCCACATCGAGATCCTCTTCGAACGTGGCTTCCATGGTGATCTTGTCGCGATCGAGGCCCAGCTCCTCGACGAGGAGATCAACCAACTTCGTCTCGACTTCGGCACGTTCCATGTGAGTTTCCTCCCTAGATGGTCATTCCACCGTCCACGTGGAACACGTGGCCGGTGATGTACGAGGCAGAGTCCGAGGCAAGATAGCCGACGGCCGATGCCACTTCTGCAGGACTGCCGAACCGCCCGAGCGCAATTGCACCGGCTGCGGTGTCACGCACCGCATCCCCCAATTCTGCAGTCATGTCGGTGTCGATGAATCCGGGAGCGACCGCGTTGACGGTGATTCCCCGCGAACCCACCTCCTTGGCAACCGACTTGGTGAAACCGATCAGTCCGGCCTTCGCTGCTGCGTAGTTCGCCTGTCCTGGATTGCCGGAGACCCCGACCACCGAGGTGACGTTCACGATCCGCCCCCACCGGGCCCGCAGCATGGAGCGGAGCACGGCCCGAGTGCACAGGTAGGCCGACCGAAGGTTGGTCGCGACGACGTCGTCCCAGGCCTCGGGGCTCATGCGCAGCACCAGATCGTCCCTGGTGATCCCGGCGTTGTTGACCAGGATCTCAATGGGTCCGAGCGAATCGGTTACCTGCTCGACCATTGCCGCGACGGCCGCTTCATCTCCGACGTCGGCACCGATGGCGAAGGCCTCGCCACCGGCCTCACGGATCGTGGCGACCACGGCGTCGGCCGCATCCGAACTGCTTCGGTAGTTGACGGCGACCCGGTTCCCGGCCGCTGCCAGCGACTCGGCCACGGCCCGGCCGATCCCCCGAGATGCCCCGGTGACGAGCGCGGTGCGGCTCATCAGATTCCCTTCCCGTGGAACTCGATGTTCGGCTGTAGCAACTCGACCGCCGACGATGACGTCGGTGGAAGCTCGGCGTCCGACGATCCCAACGCCTCCACCCGGTCTCCCCAGCGGAACGCGGCCGCCGCCCAGGTCAGACCGCCTCCGAAGGCGGTGAAGACCAGACGGCCGCCGGGCTGGATCCGCCCCATCTCGAGCGCTTCGGTCAGCGCGATCGGGATGGTCGCCGCAGAGGTGTTGCCGTACGACGCGACGTTGACGAAAACCTGCGTGTCATCGAGGCCGAGCCTGCGCCCGGTGGCCTCGATGATGCGGTTATTGGCCTGATGAGGAATCAGCAGGTCGACCTCCTCAAGGGACCAACCGGCGTCCTCGACGACTGCTATGGACGAATCGCCCATTGCCTCAACGGCACGGCGGAAGACGGCGGGTCCCTCCATTCTGATCGCCTGCTTGCGAAGCGGGGAGATTCGCCCTTCGGTCCCGGAGCGGGCAACGCACAGGATGTCGCCGGCCGAACCGTCTGACCCGAGTCGGAACGACCGCACACCCACCGTAATGTCGTCGGTGGCCTCAAGGACCACCGCACCGGCACCGTCTCCGAAGAGCACGCTGGTGGCGCGGTCGGTGAAATCGAGCCAGAACGAGAGCTTCTCGGCGCCGACGATGACCGCCCTCTGGATCGCACCTGTCGCGATCATCTGGTGCGTTGTGGCCAGTGCATAGATGAAGCCGCTGCAGGCGGCATTGATGTCCATTGCCGACGCCCGAGTGGCGCCGATGCGGTCCTGGACCATCGTGGCGACGCTCGGCACCAGCCGGTCCGGAGTGCAGGTAGCGATCATCACGAGGTCGATGTCGTCGGGTTCCAGCCCGGCGGCCGCAATCGCTCGCTGCGCCGCAACCGTTGAGAGATCGGAGGTCTCGACGTGGCTGATCCGCCGCTCCTTGATCCCTGTCCGGGTGGTGATCCACTCGTCACTCGTGTCGGTCAGCGTCTCGAGATCGGTATTGGACAGAACGGCAGGCGGCACACACATGCCCCAGCCGGTGATCGTTGCGCTCTTCACCCTTGCCTCCCGTCCTGCTTCAGCCGTCGAGCGCAGTCGCCACCGCGACCGCGTCTTCGAGTGTCGAGACCACAAAGGTCTCAACATCTGGTACCGACCTCCGGACTAACCCGGCGGTTACATCCCCCGGTCCGATGTGGACAAAACGTGACACCCCGGCAGCACCGATGCCGCTCAGTGACTCGGCGAACCGGACCGGCGAGGTGAGCTGCTGCTGCAGGCCCACGGCGAGATCTCCGGCGTGCGGGCTGGCGGTGGCGTTGGCCCACACCGGGAACTCCGGATCTGCAAATTCGGCGTGACGAAGTGCCGACGCCAGCTCTGCGGCAGCCGGCTCCATGTACGGCGAATGGAAGGCACCGGCAACCCTCAGCTGGATGACCCGGCGGATGCCGAAGTCGCTCGCCTGGTCGGCCGCCCACACCAGGTCGTCGTCTCCACCGGCAACCACGATCTGGCCGGGTGCATTCAGATTGGCTACCCAGAGCCGGCCGCCTGCCGCTCTCCGGGCCTCGCACAGCGCTTCGGCGGCCTCCTCATCTCCACCGATGAGTGCGGCCATCCCCGATGGCTCACGATCGGCTGCCTCCGCCATCGCCTCCCCCCGGGCCGCCACCAGGCGAAGGCCCTCTGCAAACGACAGCGACCCTGCCGCCGCCAGTGCCGTGTATTCCCCCAGTGAGTGGCCGGCCGCCGCCACCGGCGGCTCGGTGGCCCGCCGGCGGAAGGCCTCCCACAGCGCAAAGGCAACTCCAAACAGCGCCGGCTGCGCCCGTTCGGTTCGCGTCAGTTCGGCCTCCGGGCCATCGAGGCAGAGCGTCCGCAGTGACCAGCCGAGGACGGCGTTCGCCGGTTCGCCGAGCAGGTCGGGCCTGGCGGCAAAGACGTCGGCACCCATGCCGACGGATTGGCTCCCCTGTCCGGGGAAAAGGACTGCGTAGGTCATCCGAGTGCCCGAGGAGGTTAGTAACCAGTGCAGCGGCTGTGCAGCCGATCCGGAACCGGATGGTGGGGCACTAGTGCTCTGCTCCTTCGATCGAAGCGAGCGCACCCCCACTTGGGCCCCGCTCGAATCAATCGATAGGCTCATCTGCTCGGACACGCTGTGGAGGACGCTTGACGACCACGAACAACGGCGGGGTGCCGGTCATCCCGACGGCCGCCGGTGCTCAGCTCACCATCCCGCCCGCCTTCGAACGGCTGTACGACCTCGCGTACAACATGTGGTGGAGCTGGCAGCCGCGCGCCCGCGAACTCTGGCAGCGCCTCAAGCCACAGAGCTGGGCTCGTAGGCCCAACCCACTGAGCGTGCTGCCGACGATGGACCCCACCGACTGGGAGGCCCTCGAGGTCAACGACTCCTTCGTGCAGCTCTACCACGACGTCATCGCCGACTTCGATGCGTATCTCGAAGACGATCAGACCTGGTACGAGCGCAATCATCCCGGCTCGCTCCCCAACGGCCTCGCCTACCTCTGTACCGAGTTCGGCGTCCACCACACCCTCCCGCTCTATTCGGGCGGTCTCGGCGTCCTTGCCGGCGACCACGCCAAGGCTGCATCAGACCTGGGAATACCCATGGTCGGCGTCGGCTTGCTGTACCGGCGCGGCTACTTCCGCCAGGCGATCGATCCGAACGGCCGGCAGCTCGAGCTCTACCTCCCGTTCGAGACCGCCCGCCGACCGTTGCGCCGCGTGCTCGACCGGACCGGCCACCCGTTGACGGTGCAGGTCGAACTCCCTGGACGCCGGGTCGATGTCGCCGCCTGGCGGGTCGATGTTGGCCGGGTGCCCCTGCTGCTGCTGGACACCGACCTCCCCTCCAACGAAGTTGCCGACCGGCCCATCACCCACATCCTGTACGTGCGTGGTCGTGAGATGCGGCTCTGTCAAGAACTCGTTCTCGGGATCGGCGGAGTTCGGGTACTGGAGGCCATCGGGATGGAGCCGAGCACCTGGCACATCAACGAGGGTCACGCCGCCTTCTCGCTCCTCGAGCGGCTCAGCAACCGTCTCGAATCCGGAGATACCCAGGACGCCGCCGTCAAGGGGATCCGAGAGAGCACCGTGTTCACACTGCACACCCCGGTGCCCGCCGGCAACGAGGTGTTCGACAACGCCCTCGTGAAGTCGTATCTCAGTGGCCGGCTACCCGGCATCGACGACGAGATGCTCGACAGGCTCGGTGATTCCGGGCGCGGGGTCTTCGACCTCGGTGCAGTGGCGATCCGGCTCTCGTCGTCGACGAACGGCGTCAGTGCGCGCCACGGTGAGGTAGTCACGCACGACTGGCAGCACATCATCGGCGGCCCCGGCGCCGCCGTCACCAACGGTGTGCACATGCCCACCTGGATCGGTGGAGAGATCACCAAGCGGCTCGAGACAGTGCTCGGCCGGAACTGGACGGCACGCACGCTCGATCCCGATTCCTGGGAGAAGGTCCGCGACATCGACGACGAATCGCTCTGGGAGGCACACACCTCACAGAAGGAACGTCTGATGCGCCGTTTGCGGTGGCGAGTTCGGGATCAATGGGCCCGCCACGGTGCGGCGCCCGGGGATCTGCGCCGGATTGCCAATCTTCTGCCGGCCGACCGGTTGACCATCGTCTTCGCCCGCCGCTCGGCGACCTACAAGCGGGCCGGGTTGCTGCTATCGGATCCGGGGCGCCTCCAGTGGCTGCTCACCAATCCGGCGAAGCCGATCCAGATCCTCTTCGCCGGCAAGGCACATCCGGCCGACGTCGAGGGCAAACATCTGATCCGGCGCATCATCGAGATGGGCAAGACATCCCAGCTCGAGGGACACCTGATGTACATCGAGGACTACGACATGGAGATCGCCCGCTACCTGGTGGGCGGTGCCGATGTCTGGCTGAACACACCCCGGCCACCGATGGAAGCCAGCGGAACCTCCGGCATGAAGGCCGCCGCCAACGGCGTGCTCAACCTGAGCATCCTGGACGGCTGGTGGTGTGAAGGGTTCAATGGTGACAACGGCTGGGGCTTCGGCGAGCACCATCACAGCGATGAGGCGGATGCCGGAGTCCTCTATGACCTGCTCGAACACCAGGTTGCACCCCGCTTCTACGACCGCGATGAGCGAGGCGTGCCGACGGAGTGGGTCGAAGCGATGAAAGAAGCAATCATCTCGGCAGCGGCTCCATTCAGCGCCGACCGGATGGTCGCCGAATACGCCGAAGGGTTCTACCTCCGGGCAAACAACGGCGGCGAGTAATCCTCCTGCGTCGTCTGACGTGCGGTGCCTCGGGCATCGATGCGCCCGCTGCGCGGAGTCCCTCGAGGCCCGCCGACAGCGGGTTCGAGGTCGGTCGATCCCGGTGGTTCGATTCAATCCAGACCGACGGTTCCAGTCCTGACCGGTGATGGACCGAATCGAGAATCCTGTCACGCGCAGGCCTCCCGCAGGCTTCTATGTGGTGAGGGAGTGCAAATGGTGACCGAGCCCCAAGTGACTGCCGAGGCAGAGTTCATCGCCTTCATGCGGGATACGCAGCCGAAGGTTCTGGTGGCGTCGTGACCTCAGATCCGCTCTGGCGAGGTGGCCGTGAACAGCGAGGACGGGCACGACCCGTGATACTGGCACACGCCACGCACTGGATCGAGCCCGTCCAGGAAGTACTCCGTACAGCCGGGGTGTGCCGGCCTCACCCCTCCGGCAGGGCTTCGAAGGCGCGCCGGATTCCGCGCACTGCCTGGGACGTGCGGTGCTCGTTCTCTACGAGGGCGAAGCGGACGTAGCCGTCTGCAGTCGGCCCGAAGCCCATGCCCGGGCTCACCGCAACCTTCGCTTCGCGCAGCAGGAACTTGGCGAAATCCAGTGATCCCATGGCGGCGAACCGCTCCGGGATCGGCGCCCAAACGAACATCGTGGCCTTGGGCTTCGGAATATCCCATCCGACGCGGGCGAGGCCGTCGATCAACGTGTCTCGGCGACCTCGGTAGATCTCCGAGATCTGCTCGGGGTACTCGTCTGCCTCGTTCAGCGCAATGATCGAGGCGATCTGGATCGGCTGGAACGTGCCGTAATCGAGGTACGACTTCAGCTTGGTGAGCGCGCCGACCATTAGCGGGTTCCCGACCACGAAACCGACCCGCCAGCCGGCCATCGAATGCCCCTTGGTCAGGGTGTACAACTCCACGGCCACGTCTTTGGCACCCGGCACTTCGAGGATGCTCGGCGGCCGGTATCCGTCGAACGCCACGTCGGCGTAGGCGAAATCACTGACCAGACGCACGTCGTGCTCCTTGGCAAAGGCCACCAGCCGTTCGTAGAACTCGAGTCCGACACACACGGTCGTCGGGTTGTGGGGGAAGGACACGACGATCACTCGCGGCCGGGGCCACGAGTCCCGGTAGACCGCCTCGAGCGCCTCGAAGTACTCCTCTTCGTCGTGATCGACCGGCACCCGCCGCACCTCTGCTCCGGCGAGCACCGCGGCGTAGACGTGGATCGGGTAGGCGGGTTCGGGAACCAGGGCAACATCGCCCGGCTGCACGAGTGTCCACATCAGGTGGGCCATGCCCTCCTTGGCGCCGATGGTGTTCACCACTTCCGTCTCGGCATCGAGTTGCACGCCGAAGCGCCGTTCGTAACGATCGGCCACCGCCTTGCGCAGGTTGGGAAGCCCGCGCGAAACGGAGTATCGATGGTTCTTTGGATTCCGTACGGCCTCGACGAGCTTCTCGACGACGGCCGGGGGCGACGGAAGATCGGGGTTGCCGAAGCCGAGGTCGATGATGTCCTCACCGCCGCGGCGCGCCTCCGCCTTCAGCTCGTTGATCTCGGCGAACACGTACGGCGGCAGGTGGTAGATGCGGCGAAAGTCCATGAACCTCCCAGGGAGTGCCGGATTCTACGTCCGCGGGGCGGATTCCCCTATCTCCGGCCGTCAGCGCCAGCGCCGAGGATGACGGACCTCGATCCCGCCGAACAGCGTCAGGAAGCTGATGCGGACCACCGGCGCATCCGGACCTACATCGATCCGTGACGTGGTGTCGTCGAACCCGCCGAAGACCGGGACACCGCGGATGACCACCTTCCAGCCCTTCGGCACCACCACCACGACCGAGCCGAACACTGCAGTTGCCGCCAGTTGCGCTCCGTCCGGTGCCAGCTCCGCTTTGGTCAGGTCGAGACGCATCGTGGTCAGGATCGCCGTGATGTCGCCACGGGAGAAAGCCGGCGCTCGGCTGGCGAGGCGATCGGGCGCCAGCACCGCCAACCGGGAGATCGCGTTCTCCTTGCTGAGTGGCGGAAACCGCCGCCGGATGACGAGCCAGAGGCCGGCACCGATGAGGAGGATCGGCCAGACCAGCGCCCAGAGATCGGCGTCGACGGCACCGGTGGTGACGAGCAGCGCGACCACACCCACGACGACCACGATTCCGGAGACGGTTGATACCCGCCGCTCGATTCCAATCTGGGCGCCACCGAGCAGCACCAAGATCGCCGGCCACCACACCGCAACGGCGTCACCGGACTCGATCACATTCGCAGTGTCGAGCAGGAACACGGTGCCGATACCGACGAGCAGCACCCCGAGCACAACCCGTCCGGCAGTCATCGGTGCATCGTCGCAGTCATCGCAGCCAGCCTACGGATGCCAATGGTCTCCGGTTGATCATCATATAGGGTTGATGAATAAATCTAAGTTGTTCTTTATCAGATTTTACGATATGCTTGCCTCAAGAAACCGCAAACGTAGGAGTTGCACCATGGAACTGGTCCCCTTCGAACCCTTCTCCCTGTTGCGTGACATCGACCGCCTGTTTGAGGAACGCAGTACCCGTGCCGGCGCGTGGGCGCCGCGGATCGACGTGTTCGGTCGTGAGCAGGAGCTCGTCATCAGGGTCGAGGTTCCCGGCGTCAACGCCGAGGACATCGACATCACCCTCGAGGACCACACGCTCACCATCAGCGGTAGCCGCAGCTTCGACCAGGAGTCATCCGAGACCGGTTACCACCGCCGTGAGATCTTCACCGGCACCTTCCGGCGCACGTTGGTGCTTCCCGAGGAGCTCGACCGCGACGAGATCTCGGCGTCGGCCAACGACGGGATCCTCGAGGTGACCATCCCCCGCCGGCCGGAGGTACTTCCCCGCAAGGTCAAGGTCGCCGTCGGCGAACAGGAGAATTGACCCGACTCCCCCATCCAGCTGCGAAGCGGGCCCTCCGGGGCCCGCTTCGCATTGCTCGTTGCGCTCAACGACTTGCACCCACAGCCGATTGCGGGCTGCTAATCCAGATCGACGCGCTGGCGCCCGCCCGTGGTTTCGTCGTCATCCTTGTCGTCGCGGGCCGATTGCAGTTCCTCGATGAATGCTCCAAGGCCGGCAACGACTTCGATGGCCGCCTTCACCAGATGGGCCCCGGCGCGGCGCAACCCGCGTCGGGCGGCGTCGCTGAGGCCCGGCCGTTGTTCATCAGCCACCTCAGATGCTCCCGTCCCATCGGGCGTCGGAGAGCACCGATGTTTGCCGTTCAACCATCATCTTCTGCGAACCGTACCCGGAGCTCGCCTTCGCTGAGACTGGCGCCCCGCACGGTGCGTCGCCGCAAAGAATCGGGCAAGATCAACGACCTGCGGTACGGCCCCACCGTCACGTAAAGCTCGTCCTGGTTGCGCATCACATCGATCTCGCCCTTGTCGGCGAATGGGACCGACAGCACCAGCTCGACCAGGTCACCGTTGGTCTCGATCCGGAATGGCTCGGCTTCGGCGAGGCGCTCGGTCGGGTCCCGATCGCCGTACAGCTCCTCACCGACGATCCTGAGCTTGTCCACCCCCACCATCTCCTCGTCGAACAGCCGCAGCCGCAGAATCTCCAGATCGACAAATCCCTCCTCGACGGTTTTGAGGTGTTCCGATTGGAGCTCACGCCACCGCTTGAAGTAGGGATCGGTGACGGCCTCGGGGAGCAGCCGGTTGACGACAACGCCGTCCACGGCGTAGCCGAAGAGCCCCAGGTAGGTGTACGTCCGCCGGGCCTCGGTGACCACCATCTTTTCGGGATTGACCACCAGCCGGGCCGAGGTGATGTGGGGATTGCCCAGGATGCGGCGCACACCCTCGATCCGGGCATAGAACCCCTCCCCCGCTTCGAACACCTCGTCATCGGGAAGCGGCATCGACACCACCCGGGAGAGCACCGGCCGCACCACCTTGGCGAACCGCCGCTCCATGGGGAACAGCTTCTCCATGTACCAGGCGAGTGCATCCGGGAGGCTGAGGAGCCGCAGCGTCTCGGCGGTCGGCGCACAATCGACGACCAGCAGGTCGTAGCGGCCGGAGCGCACATGATCCTGAACCTCGGCGAGCGCGAACAACTCGTCCATGCCGGGGAACACGAGCAGTTCCTCGGCTTCGATGCCGTCGAGCCCGCCCCAGTCAAAGAGGTCGGTGAGGTAGTCGCGAACCGTTCCCCAGTAGTGCTCCAGCCGGCGCTGGGCATCGATCTGCTGCCCCCACAGCCGCGGAGCAATGACCTCAGGCTCATCGCCCAGCTGAAGATCACACGCGTCGGCGAGGCTGTGGGCGGGATCCGTGGAGATCACCAGGGTCCGGTGGCCCAGGTCGGCCGCCCGCAGTGCGGTGGCTGCGGCCACCGTCGTCTTGCCGACTCCGCCCTTGCCGGTGATCAGCAGGACGCGCATGTCACGCCGTCCCGGCGGCCTCCGCCTTCTCGGCGTGGCGCTTCAGCTCGCGCAGGGCCGAACCGACGATCTGCTTCTCGGCTTGACGGCGAAGGAACCCGGGGACCACGAACGCCGGATCCACCCGGAGGGCGTACACGATCTCGGTGCCGCCGCCTTCGAGTTCCGTGAAGGTATACGAACCTTCCATGTCCTTGATGTCGGGGCCGGGAATCGCCCGCCAGGAGATCTTCACCGGCGGCTCGTACGTGTATTCGAGCTCGTATCCGATCCGCTTGATGAACCCTTCGATCTCGAAACGGGCGCGGGCCGCCCGTCCGTCGGCGTCCTCCTCGAGGATCTCCACCTCATTGACGCCGGTCGCCCATTCCGGATATCCGGCCAAATCGGCCGCCACGGCGAACACGACCTCAGGTGCCGCCGTCGTTTCGGTGCTGCGGATCGTTCCTTCCACCTGTGCCTCCAGAGTCCTGCGGCAAGGCTAGACCTGCGCCGACACAACCGCGAGTTCTGACCTTGATCTGCGGCGCACGAAACCGCTCAGGGGGAGAATCCGCCGATCCTCCGGTAATCGAGCGGGTACTCGATCATCTCGGCCGGGTCCGGGTGCGCCGCCCGGAACCGATCGAGACCGGCCTCCAGCTCTCCCGGCGGAAGCATCTGCAGAGTGCTGACGAACCGTCCGGCAGCGGCTTCGAGCCATGAACCGGCGCTCCGCCGCACGATCTCGACCTCATCGGTGATCGCGACGGAACCGAAGTTCAGCGACTCGAGGTGGGCGGCGAGCTCCGCCGGTGCCGGGAACCGGGAGCGATCGATGGCTGCAATGCTCGGAAACCATCGGGCCAAGAAACTGGACCCGAAGTGTGCCTGTGAAAACGTCCAGACCGCCAGCGAACCCCCCGGTACCAGGACCCGAGCGGCTTCATGCAGCGCCCGGCACCAGTCTCCGTAGTGGATCGAGGCGTGGAAGTACGCCAGGTCGACGCACCGATCGCGGATGGGGAGCCGCGCCGAATCGCCCACAACCGCATCGACCCCGTCGAGCGAAGCAGCGATGCCGGCCGCCACGGCGGACCGATCGACAACGATCGCAGCGGCCCCGGATGCCGCGAACCGGCCGGCGTGCTCGCCCCGGCCACCACCGATGTCGAGCGCAACCCCGCCGGCCCCGAGCTCTGCTGCAGCCGCCTCCTGATCGGCACGTGCCAGCGCCGCAGCACTCGGTGGCCGGTGGCGGTAGCCGCGCGCCAGCGTGTCGAGGTCGATCTCAGACATGACGCACAGCCTGTCCGGTGGCCCGGAAGTACCCGACGTTGCGGCACAGCGTCCGCCCCACCCGCCACGACACCGCCTGGGGCTGATGGACGTCGCCGAAGTAGTGGTGGGTGGGCTGGTACTCCCGCACGTACTCGAGGACCGCCGCAGACTCCTTGACGCGCCCCCCGATCACGTCGGTGGAGAGCGGCCGCAGGGCGGGCGGCACATGGGTGCAGAGCACGTCGACAGGTCCCAGTGAATCGAGCTTGGCCGCCATCTCCTCCTCACCGATCTCGCCGGAGGTGCGCAGCGGGGTGCGGGCGCCACCCCCGGCAAACCCCACCCGCCACCCGTTGATCGCAACGACTTCGCCGTCGACGAACCTGGCGGTCGGCGGCAGGCTCGATTGCAGCAGATCCGGACGGTCGACGTTGCCGAACGTCACATACGCCTCCGATGCGGCAGACAGGGCAGCTGCCGCCTCCCGGTAGGCGGCAGCTGCCAAGTCATCGATCTGCCGCCGGATCTCCTGCTCCCGCCCGGAGGCGAACTCCCGCCAGCGGTCCGAGGCGGCCCGGAAATCGCCCGCCGCCCGCAAAGCCACGGTGTCCGCTACGAGCTGCCTTCCCGCGATGTCGGCGAGCATGCCGTCGAGGGTGCGGTAGTCGATGTAGTTGAGGAAGTCGCCGAGCACCAGCAGTGGCTCGCCACGCGCCGCCACACGGCGCAGCGTATCGAAGGCGCCGTGGATGTCGGAGACGATCAGCATCGGTCCGAACTCTGTGTCGCCGCCAGGGCCAGCTCGATCTCCTCTGCCACGGAGGCGTCGCGTTCGCGATCTCCTGCAGTCCGCAGCGCAGCCACAGCCGTGGGTCCACCGAGGGCACCGAGCGCCCAGGTGGCATGGGCCCGCAGCAGCGGATCGGGTTGCCCGGCGAACCCGGCCGCCACCGCGACCGCGAGTGACCCTCCCGTGTTCCCCAGGGCCACGAGAGCGTTGCGCCGTAGGAACCGGGCCTGGCGGCGCGGGACGTAGAAGTGAACGTGGCGCTCGAGCAGGGTTCGATCATCGCTGCCGAGCAACTCGATGAGATCGACCCGGCCGGCCCGGTCGGTGGTTTGCTCGAGCAGCCGGGAGCCGGGCGGACATGCCTCGAGACAGTCATCGCATCCATACACCCGATCACCAACGGCACCACGGAACTCCCGCGGGATGACGCCCGGAGCCTGCAGGATCGCCGCCAGGCACTTGCGGGCATCCAGGACTCCGAGCGAATCCAGCGCCCCGGTCGGGCATGCCGGGATACAGGCGTCGCACGTCCCGCAATCGCGCCGCATCGGTTCGGTCTCCGGCAGCGAGGCGTCGGTAACGACGGTGCCGAGGAGTGTCCAGGGGCCGGTGGCGGGTGCCAGCGCCATGGTGCTCTTCCCCCACCAGGCAATCCCGGCTCGCACCGCTGCAGCCCGATCGACCAGACGGTTGTCGTCCGTCAGTGCCTCAGCCCGGTGCCCGGCCGCCCTCAGCACCTCTGCGATGGCCCCAAGACCACGCCGGAGATCCCGGTAGTGATCGTCGGTGGCGAATCGGGCAATCCGGCCGGTCCCCGGCGCCGCCGATCCCGGGTCTCCGGCGTCGGGAAGGTAGGGCCGGGCCACGACCACCAGGGACTCTGCCCATGGGAAGGTTCGCCGGATGTCGGTGGCCACCGCCGGATCACCGAAGGTGAATCGCAGTCCGGCCGACTTCCCATCGGCGATCCGCTCACGCAGGGCCACCTCGACCTCTGCAAAGGGGTCCGGCGAACACACGCCGACGGCCGACACTCCGGCGTCGGCGGCGGTGGTCTCGATGCAATCGATCAGCGTCACCGAGGGCAGGGTACGCCGGCCGCCGGGATCAGCCGGAGGCGGCCCGAGGAATCAGCCGCAACTCCGGAACAAGGCCGTGGCTTGCCAACACCTCGAGTGCGTCGGCCTGGTTCTCGTCCAGCTCGATGGGCCCGGCCATGTGGTGGAGCAGACTGCCGACCACACACTCCCGACACGCCGTGGTGTCCTGCATCTCGCACTGGTCACAATCGATGATCATGTCACCGTCCTCCGGTTCGGCCTCCGGCCCGACCGGGCCTCTGTCAGGATCAACGTAGGAAAGGGGTGTGACACAAATCGTCGGCGGACACAGCCCGCCGACGATCTACCGGGAAATGGTTCCCGGTAGATCGCTACCGAGCAGCCTTCCCCCATGCCACCAGCGCGTCAGACCACAACGCGGTGGCACCAGTCCGTTCCGCCCGCTCCCGCACCGCCCGATCGTTGGAGATGACCACCCGTGTACCCTCGAGTTCCCCGGCCAATTCGACGAGGACGTCGTCGGCGGTGCGCCCGGAGGTGAACAGGATCTCAACGCCGCCGCGGCGCGGCAGCCGGTCGCCTTCTCCTCGGTCCGAGTCGTAGACGACCACGACCGCCAGCCGGCCGGCGGCCAGTGTCACCAGGCGCCCCGCCTCCAGTTCGAGGCGCTGGCGAGCCGCGGCCGGATTCCCCATCCCGGTCATCAGGAAACCGGCGTTGTAGCCGTCGATGAGCACGGTGGCCGGCGGTGCATCGCTCAGAAGCCACTCGATGGCCTCAGGACGATCCGGACGCGTGCCGTTCGGGAGGCACATCGGAGAGCTGCCGGCGGCGGCGCCGTCGGAAGACGCGGCGGCCGGACGGGCCAGGCGAGCGACGTCGTCGAGACGGGCTGCGAGATCCTCCGCATCGACAGCCGACCAACCCCCGGCGCTCAACAGTTCGGTGGCCGCGGCCTCAGCCGCCGCCCGGGCGCGGCGCTCGTCACGGAGTTGCTCTTGCAGATCGCGAATCGTCGCCGCCGCAGCCGTTGCCTCATCGCGACTGCGATCCGCTGCCGCACGGAGATCGCTCATGGAATCCTGGACCCCGGCGTCCTGGCGGGCGGATCCGGCCTGTGCGATGCGCCGGAGCTTCCGCTCCTCGTCGATTGCGCGTTCGAGATCACGGATTCGGCGCTCGGCTGCGTCCCGTTCTCGCGCCATCTTCGTCTTGGCAGCTTTCAACTCTTCCCGGCCGGCCTCGGCCGCCGCCTCGGCAGCGGAAGTGCCCGCAGCGGCCTCCTCCACCGCCCGGGTCGCCGCCAGGGACGCGATCGAACCCACCCACCCGGGCTTGCGTTGCAGGAACGTCACCGCCGCAGCATCCTCTGCCTCTCCACCCCGGTCCCCCTCCGGCCAGGCCTCGAGAGCCTTCTCCCGGAGCCACGAGTAGCGGTCGAGCCCTTTGACGAGCGAAGCCGCCAGCGGCGGTGGGAGCGCACCGCCGTGGCGGGCGACCTTGCGGAGATCAGCCGGCACCTGATCGGCTTCCAGATCGCGCAGAGCCCTCCGCGCAGCTTCGAGAGCCGGACCGATCAACTGGTGGAGCGGCGTTCCCACATCGTGATTATCGACCGAAAACCCCGCGAAGCCCGGGAACCTCGGCCGCAAGGATCGCCGTTGCCACTCCGGAGCCTTACTCTCGCCACACATGCGTCGTCTCACCGTCACCCTGATCGCCATCGCAGTGCTCGTTGCGGCGTGCGAAAACGGCGACGACGGGCTGATCCGGCCCGATGAGACGAGTTTGCCTCCGACGACGATCGCAGCGCCGCTGACTATCCAGGATTCCCCGGCAACGACATCGGGGACCACTGCGCCGGCAACCACCGCACCAGCAGCCACCGCAGCCACCACCCAGGCAGCCGGCTCCGGTACGCCAGGAGCAGGAGACCCCTACTTCCCGCTGCTCGGCAACGGCGGCTACGACGTGCTCGACTACGGGATCACCGCCCGGATCGATCCGACCGGCAACACGATCAAGGCCGTTGTCGATATCACCGCCATGGCTCTGGTGCCGCTCACCTCCTTCAATCTCGACTTCGAGGGACTCACGATCACGTCGGTCGAACTGGACGGCACGCCGATCCGCTACGACCGCGAGGGCACCGAGTTGGTGCTGCATCCACCCGACCCGATTCCGGTCGGCTCGGCCTTCACCGCCACGGTTCGCTACAACGGAACTCCGGTCACCGATCGTCTCCCGTTCGGTGACGACTGGGGTTGGGTGCACCGCGACGACCTCGTCTACGTCGTAGCCGAGCCGGCTTCGGCCCACACCTGGTTCCCCGGCAACGACCATCCGGGCGACAAAGCCACCTTCACCTTCGACATCACGGTTCCCGATCCGTTCGTCGCCGCGGCAAACGGCGTGCTCACCGACGTCGGAAAGACGGACGACGGTCACACGGCCTTTCGCTGGGTGATGGACGACCCGATGGCGACCTATCTCGCCACGGTGGTGGTCGGGAACTTCGAGCGCGTCGAGCGGCCCGGTCCCAGCGGCATCGTCATTCGGGACTACCTGCCACCCACGATCGCGGAACGAACCCCGACCCCCTTTGCCGGGGTCGGAGCCATGATCGAGTTCTTCTCGGAGGTGTTCGGACCGTACCCCTTCGATGCCTACGGCCATGTGGTGGTGCCGGGTGTCGGGGGCGCACTCGAGAATCAGACCCTGAGCATCTTCGGCAGAGGCACCATCGGAAGCATCCTCGAGATCATCGTCGTCCACGAACTCGCCCACCAGTGGTTCGGGAACAGCTTGACCCCGGCCACCTGGCAAGACATCTGGCTCAACGAGGGATTCGCTACCTACTCCGAGTGGCTGTGGATCGAGCACACCGAGGGCCGGCAACGGGCCGAAGAGGAGATCGGGGGCAGCTACGCCTATCTCTCGTTCGCTCCTCACTCACTCACCGGTGATCCCGGCCCGGACGACCTCTTCGGGCAATCGGTCTACGTTCGGGGTGGCCTCACGCTCCACGCGCTGCGCCTCGAGATCGGCGACCATGCCTTCTTCGGCGCGCTGCGGGCCTATGCCGACCGCTACCGCCACGACACCGTCACCACCGCCGATTTCATCGCGGTCGCCGAGGAGTTCGCCGGGCAGAATCTCGGTGCCTTCTTCGATGCCTGGCTCTTCGCCGAGGAACTCCCTCCCCTGGGGGAACCGGCGACAAGCGCCTGAGCGGGCTGCGGTACGCTGCGGCGCGACCTGGAGGTCACAACATGGCGGGAACCGCAGACATCGGATTGATCGGTCTCGCCGTAATGGGACAAAACCTCGCGCTCAACATGGCGGACCACGGATTGACGGTCGCCGTCTTCAATCGGACGGCCTCACGGACCGAGGAGTTCGTCAGCGGCCGCGGCGCCGGAACCGGTGTTGTCGGTGCATACTCGATTGAGGAGCTCGTGGGCTGGCTGGATCAACCTCGCAAGATCCTGCTGATGGTGAAGGCGGGCAGCCCGGTCGATGCCACGATCGCCCAGCTGCTCCCTCACCTCGATCAGGGCGACATCATCATCGACGGCGGCAACTCGCATTTTCCCGACACCATCCGCCGTACCCGCGAGTTGGAGGCCGACGGTCTGCATTTCATCGGAACCGGGATTTCCGGCGGCGAGGAGGGTGCCCGGCACGGGCCGTCGATCATGCCCGGTGGCTCGGCGGCCGCCTGGCCGGCGGTGAAGCCCATCCTTCAGGCAGTGGCGGCGAAAGTCGCCGACGGAACGCCCTGCTGCGATTGGGTCGGCCCGGATGGAGCCGGCCACTTCACCAAGATGGTCCACAACGGCATCGAGTACGGCGACATGCAGTTGATCGCCGAGGCCTACCACCTGCTGCGCAGCGCCGGGCTCGACCATGAGGAGCTCCACCGGGTATTCGCCGAATGGAACCGGGGCCGGCTCTCCAGCTACCTCATCGAAATCACAGCCGAGATCATGGCTTACAGGGAGGACGGCAGGCCCCTGGTCGAGGACATCCTCGACGCCGCCGGCCAGAAGGGCACCGGACGCTGGACGGTTGCGGCTGCACTCGACGACGGGATGCCGGTAACACTCGTCGCCGAGGCCGTGTTCGCCCGGATGGTCTCCGCACTTAAGGAGCAGCGTGTGGCCGCATCGGACGTTCTCGAGGGCCCCGCTGCGCCACTGTCCGGGGACCGTGGCCAACTGGTCGCCGACGTTGAGCAGGCGCTCTATGCATCGAAGATCGTCTCCTACGCCCAGGGATTCATGCTGCTGCAGCAGGCTGCCGCCACGTACGACTGGGATCTGGACTACGGCGGCATCGCACTCCTCTGGCGGGAAGGGTGCATCATCCGGGCGGCCTTTCTCGATGACATTCGCGATGCCTATCACAAGAACCCCGGCCTGGCGAACCTGCTGCTCGATGACACGTTCCGCTCGGCCACCGCAGCCGCCCAGGACGGCTGGCGACGGGTGGTCGCCCGGGCCGTCACGGCGGGGATCCCCGTCCCCGCGTTCAGCAGCGCACTCGGCTTCTACGACTCGTACCGCAGTGCCCGGCTCCCCGCCAATCTGATCCAAGCACAACGCGACCTCTTCGGGGCCCATACCTACGAACGGGTGGACCGGCCCCGCGGCGAGTTCTTCCACACCGATTGGAACGCTTCGGGCGGTGATGTCGCGGCGGGGACCTACAACGCATGAACACCGAGGCCAATCTGTTCGTCATCCTCGGGGCAACCGGCGACCTCACAGCCCGGAAGCTGCTCCCGGCCCTCTACAACCTGATCCACGACTCCGATGCCCCAACCGTCGTGCTGGGAGCCGCAACCAGCGACCTGGACGACGCCGCCTTTCGAGAGTTGGCGACCGAGGCGCTGGCCGCAGCCGGGTTGAGCGGCCCCGAGACGGCGTCCTGGTGTGCCGAGCAGCTCCACTACCAGGTGATACCGAGATCCGCCGACTACGGCGACCTGGCGCGGCGCATCGCCGATCTCGAACGTCGCTACCAGCTCCCGGGCAACCGGGTGTTCTACCTGGCAGTGCCGCCGCGGGTCTTCCCGACGGCGATCACCGGCCTCGGTGATGCAGGTCTGGCCGACGGACCGGGCTGGACCCGTCTGGTGGTCGAGAAGCCGTTCGGGCGGGACAGTGAATCGGCAGCCGAACTCAACGATCTCATCCACCGGTACTTCTCCGAGCCGGAGGTATACCGGATCGATCACTACCTGGGGAAGGAGACGGTGCAGAACCTCCTGGCGTTCCGGTTCTCCAACCCGATCTTCGAGTCGTCGTGGAACCGTGATCGTATCGACCGCATCGAGATCACCGTCTCCGAAAGCCTGGATGTGGGTACCCGGGGCGGGTACTACGACCGCTCCGGCGTCGTGCGGGACATGATTCAGAGCCACCTGATGCAGGTGCTGTGCCTGGTCGCAATGGAGGCTCCGCCGAGCATCGCAGCCGACGACATCCGGGCCGAAAAGGTCAAGGTCTTGCGATCGATTCTCGGCATCGACCCGAAGCAGGTAGTGCTCGGGCAGTACACCGGCGCCGGCGACACACCGGGCTACCGCAGCCTCGACGGAGTCGATCCGGACTCCACCACCCCCACCTACGGTGCGCTCACCGTGGAAATCGAGAACTGGCGATGGATCGGGGTGCCGTTCATCCTCCGAACCGGAAAGGCCATGGACGCCCGGCTCACCGAGATCGCGGTGGTGTTCAAGGAACCTCCGGTGTGCTTCTTCCACACCGCAAACCAAGGATGTGAGGTGCTCGCCGACGTCCTCTACCTGCGGCTCCAGCCCGACGAGGGATTCCGCCTCGAAATCGAGGTCAAGGAACCGGGCGACGTCATGGAACTGAAGACCGTCCTGCTCCAATTCCGATATGCCGAGGTGTTCGGGGAGATCCCCGAGGCGTATCTCACCCTGCTGCGGGACGCCATCGCCGGTGATCAGACCCGGTTCGTGCGCAGCGACTGGGTCGAGGAATCGTGGCGGATCTTCACCCCTCTGGTGGAGGCGGATCTGCCGCTTTCCGACTACCCGGCCGGATCCTGGGGCCCCGAGGAGGCACGCCGGCTGATCCGATCACGGACCGGATGGGCCTCCGGCGGCTGAGCCGCTGCGGCCAGAGCGCCGGCGTCGGACACCACCACCGGCCCGCTGCGGCGCATCACCACCATCCCCGATCCGTCGACGACCACCGCCGTCGGCACCGACCGCACACGGAGGCCGTCGAAGGCGGGGTGTGGCGCCGACACCACTTTTGGAGTCGCGCCCCGATCGGCCAAGGCGGAAAGGGCGGGGCCACACCACCGGCACCCCGGCGCGGTGAACACCGTCAGCCCCTGCGGCAGCCCGGCAGCTTCCCGCCGCCGCCCGGGACGGCGCCGTCCGATTGCGACGATGCCGGCGGGAGCCACAACGACCGCCGCGAGGATCACAAAGCGAACAAGCAGCCCGCTCACAAGGTCATCCGTTCGTAGAGCAGGCACCCGACACAGACGTCGGCAAGCACTGCGACGGAAGCCAGCGACGTGACGATCAGCGTCAATACCCATCCCACAGTCACCGCACCGGCCACAAACGCGGCCGTCGCCCCACCGAGCATCAGCGTGCCCAGTACCTGGGCAAAACGTGGCGGAGCAGCAGGCTCGGTGACGACCGCCCGGTCCGCCCGCAGTCGCGGCCGGATCAGGCCGACGTACAGCCGCGACAGCGGCGCGAGCCGTGGGCCGCCGAGTGCCGAGACGGCCAACACGGCGAAGACCACCGCGACCACCCAGACTGCCTGAGACAAGAAGGCAACGCCGGTCAGCACGGCCACCACGCCCTGATTGAATCTCGGGACGTTCACGTCGACTCTGGACACACCCACCCTCACATCTCTCCCTGCTCGTTTCACAATAACCACTAGCGTGGTAGTGCATATTCCATTTGGGCACCGATTATCGATGCTCTGTCCGTTCGGAGTACGGAGGCGCCATGCTGATCAGGATCCACCGCGAACGCGAGCCCACCCAGTTGCGGGTGGCGATGGCGCCGCGGGTCGTCAAGAAGCTGATCCAGGGGGGCCACCAGGCCGCTGTGCCGGCAGGGGCCGGCATTGCGGCCGGGTTCCCCGACTCCGCCTACGAGGAGGCGGGGGCATCGGTCTTCACCGACGACCCACCAGACGCCGATCTCGTTGTTGCCGTGGGACCGGTCACAGCCACCGAGGTGGCACCCGCTCAGCGCGTCATTGCGTTTCTCGATCCATTGGGCCGTCCCGACGAGATGCGCCGTTTCGCCGACGCCGGGATGTCCGCCTTCGCCATGGAACTCATCCCCCGGACCACCCAGGCCCAGGTGATGGACGCGCTCAGCAGCCAGGCAACAGCCGCCGGATACGGAGCCGTGTTGCTGGCGGCGGCACAACTCCCCCGCTTCCTCCCGATGCTGACGACGGCGGCCGGAACCGTCCGGCCCGCCAGAGCGCTCGTTCTCGGCGCCGGGGTCGCCGGGTTGCAGGCGATCGCCACCGCCCGCCGGCTCGGGGCCCAGGTCTCCGGCTACGACATCCGCCCCGCCGCCGCCGAACAGGTCGAGAGCCTCGGAGCCAGGTTCGTCGGCGGTCCCGTGCAGGAGCAGGCGGAGGACAGCGGCGGCTACGCCGGGGAAGTCGGCGAGGAGACCCGCCGGCAGCAACTCGAAGCACTGGCCGACGCCGTCGCCGCCTCGGACATCGTCATCACGACAGCCCTTGTTCCCGGGCGGGCCGCTCCCCTACTCGTCACCACCGACATGGTGCGGACGATGAGTGCCGGAACGGTGATTGTCGACCTGGCGGCGAGCAGCGGTGGGAATTGCGAGGCAACGGTTGCCGGGGAAACCGTCGACATCGACGGCGTCAAGGTGATCGGTCCCACCGACCTCGCCAGCAGCACCGCGGGTGATGCATCCGAGATGTACGCACGCAACGTGAGCGCACTCATCGAGCACCTGACCACAGACGGCGATCTTGTCATCGATCTCGATGACGAGATCACGGCAGCCTCCTGCGTGGTTCGGGCCGGAGAGATCGTTTCCGACCGGGTTCGGGAAGCGCTGGATGGGAGCAACCGATGACACTGCACGCCGTGTTCGCCCAATCGGTAGGCGACGTGCTCGATCCCTTCGTCATTGGAGTGATCGTGTTCGTGCTGGCCGCGTTCATCGGGTTCGAGGTGATCACGAAGGTTCCCCCGACCCTTCACACTCCGCTGATGTCGGGATCCAACGCGATCTCCGGAATCACCATCGTGGGTGCGCTGATCGCCACCGGCGTTGAGAGCAACACCCTGGCGTCGGTGCTGGCATTCCTGGCCGTGGCCACCGCCACGGTCAATGTGGTCGGCGGTTTTCTCGTGACCGACCGGATGCTCGAGATGTTCCGCAAGCCCCGCAAGCCGGGTGGTGAGGAATGAGCCCCGAGCTCCGTGCAATGCTCTATCTGGTCGGGGCGGCCGCGTTCATCGTCGGCCTCAAGCGTCTGAGCGGTCCCCGCACTGCTCGCTCCGGCAACCTCATCGCCTCTCTCGGCATGCTCCTCGCCATCATCGTCACCCTGGTCGACTTCGAGGTGTCGTGGAGTGTGGTCATTGCCGGGATCGTCGTCGGTGCGGCGATCGGTGCCGTGCTGGCGATCCAGGTCCGGATGACCGCGATGCCGCAGTTGGTCGCAGCCTTCAACGGCTTCGGCGGCCTCGCCTCGGCACTGGTGGCGGGCTCCGAATTCGTTCGAACAGACGGCTTCGACCTCCCCGGTGGAACGATCACAACGGTGGTGATCTCGATCGCCATCGGCGCCCTGACCTTCACCGGAAGCTTCATCGCTCTCGCCAAGCTGCAGGGCATCATCGGCGGCGCTCCGGTCACTTATCCGGCCCAGAAGATCGTCAACTCGGTGCTCGGCGCCGGATTGATCGGTGTCGGCATCTGGACGGCGCTGGCGCAGGACGCACTCCCCTTTTGGATCGGCGGCGGCATCGCCCTGACCCTCGGTGTGCTGCTCGTGATCCCGATCGGTGGTGCCGACATGCCGGTTGTAATCGCACTGCTCAACTCGTTCTCCGGGTTGGCGGCGGCCGCAACCGGCTTCGTGATCTCGAACTCGGCGCTCATCATCGGTGGCGCGCTCGTTGGAGCGTCCGGGCTGATCCTCACCAACCTGATGTGTGAGGCGATGAACCGCCCATTGAGCAACGTGCTGTTCGGCGCATTCGGCGGCGGTGGCGGCGGCTCCGGCGGGACCGACGGCTCGGCCGGCAGCGCCGACGTCCGCAGGACGACTCCGGAGGATCTCGCCATCGCGATGACCTACGCCGATCAGGTCGTGGTTGTCCCCGGATACGGTTTGGCCGTCGCCCAGGCGCAGCATGCTCTTCGAGAGCTCACCGCCAAGCTCGAGGGTCTTGGTGTCAAAGCGGCGTTCGGTATTCACCCGGTGGCCGGCCGGATGCCGGGACACATGAACGTGCTCCTGGCGGAAGCCGACGTTCGGTACGACCAACTGCTCGACCTCGATGATGCCAATTCACTCCTGCAGCGGACCGACGTGGTCCTCGTGGTGGGTGCCAACGACGTGGTCAACCCGTCGGCCCGGGACGATCCGGGCAGCCAGATCGCCGGGATGCCGATCCTCGAGGTCGACCATTCCAAGATGTGCGTGGTGATCAAGCGGAGCCTCTCCCCCGGGTTCGCCGGGATCGACAATCCGCTGTTCTACAAGGAACGCACCCGCATGCTGTTCGCCGATGCGAAGAAGGCGATCACCGACCTGGTCAGCGCGCTCGACGACGTGTAGCGGCGGCGATCCTCGATTGAGATCTCAAGAGGACCCCCCGGCTGGTCTCCATATGGCGACCTTATGGCGAGTTGCGATATACGGAAGTCATAGACGCCGGCACCAACACTCACGTGTGCCAGGATCGGGCCATGTCGGACAACATCCTTCACCTCGTACCGCCAGACCCTGAGGTGACCCCGCCGGAGGCGGACACCGCCCCTGCTGCCGCCATTCTCCGAGCCGCCTTTCCCCATTCCGATGGAGTGGACGTGGAGCGCCATGACGTCGTGCAGTTCTTCGATTCCGCGGCAACCTCCAGAGCGCTAGGTGCTCGGAACGCAACGCAAACCTGCTGGATGATGGCTCGTGGGGCGAAGTGATGGGCGCTGCTTGGGATACCGGCATGGTGGAGCGCAGGTTTGATCTGCCGTGCTGCGGCGCAAACGTGGCGATCGAAGCGCTGGACCACTACTGGCCAGTGGCATTCGGGAAGCTCAGCCTCAGCATCCGGAACCCTGGTGTCACGTGTTCCATCCTGAGACCGAACGGTCGGAGTCCGAGCGCACACTTCTGGACAGGCTCCAAGCAGCGCTCGGGACCGAGGTGTCAGCGCACTGGCAACACATCTGAGGTGCGGCTCCGGAGTGGTGGCTGACGAGCCCCTCGATATCGGGTTCCTATGCGGAGCCAGCCCTCTGAGTAGGGGAGCTCGAACGATCCCCGCTCCGCGTTTCAGGAGCCGAGTGGTTCGTTTCGGTCGCTCTGACCCGCATCGGCACCCCAGCGGTCGCGATACGACCCGCTGTCGCGCCTTCCTCGTCGCAGCGAACGGGACCGGCGATCCGGCGCCGGATACCCCACGGTGAGGATGCCGACGATCTCGACCTCCTCGGGGATCCCGAGAAGAGCATGAAGGCCCTCGAAGCTATGACCGCCGAGGAACCCGGCCGCCAGGCCCTCGTCGATTGCGGCCAGAACCCCGAGCACCATGGCGGCTCCCCCATCGACCCACCACCACGGAATCTGCAGCGCCGCCGCGTCCTTGTCTTGCTCGGCATACCGGCGCCGGTAGCGCTCGGGTTCGACACACAGCACCATGTGGACCGGAGCAACCGACAGCCACGGATCGAAACCTCGTTCCAGGTATTCGGGCTCGCCACCGGCCACGGCGATGGCGCTGCGGATCTCGGGGTCGGTCACAGTGACCGCCGAGACGCCCTGGGCGTACCCGGCGGTGGGGCCACTGCGGATCGTCGCGACGATCCTGTCGATCGTTTCGTCGTCGACGGGATCGGCCGTGAAACGCCGCACCATCCGGCGGCGGGCCACCACGTCGCGATATTCCATTCGCCGGCCCTCCTTCCCGGTTGCTACCCGAGTTGGTGATCCAGGATTCCGCGTTCCTGCAGCCACGGGATCGATGCCTCGATCCCCGCCGCGAGGTCGTAGGACGGCTTCCAGTCGAGCAAGTCTCGTGCCTTGTCCATCGGATAGCGGATGTAGCGGTTGATCTGGCGGAGGTTCTGCGGAAGCTGGCGGGCGTAGGTCTCGGCCTTGGCGAACGGCACCGCCAGCCATGACCCGGTCCAGACCAGGGGCATCGGCAATCCCACGTATGACGTGTTCCCCACCAGTGCTCCGTAGGCGTGGAGGTACTCCTTGTGAGTCGGAGGCGGATCGATGGCGCAGTTGAAGGCCTCCCTCACAGCAGCGGGGTGCGTCGCGGTGACGACGGCCAAGTCCGCCACATCGTCGACGAACACGACTGCCAGTGCCCCGCTGCCGCGGCCGATGAACACGATCGGCCGCTTCATCGCCCGGCGCATATACGCACCGGTGAAGTACTCGGCCCCCGGACCGAAGATGGCGGCCGGCCGCACGATCGCATGCTGCATGCCGGTCTCCCCGGCGACCGCCCCGAGCACGGCCTCACCCTGCGCCTTCGAGCGTGAGTAGGCCTGTCCGGTCGGATCGGGACCGCTGTCCTCGGTGGCGCTGTCCTTGGGGAACCCGTAGACGGAATTCGAGGAAATGTGGACGAACCGTTCGACACCGGCTTGAGCTGCCGCTTCGGCCAATGCCCGGGTGCCATCCACATTCACCCGGTAGTAGGCCTCGGGCTCACCGTCCAACACCGCCGCCGTGTGAATCACAACGTCCACACCATCGACCGCTCTCCGGACGGCAGCGGGATCCGTCACATCCCCATGAATTGGTTGGGCCAGTGTGCCAAACGTCTGCAGCCGATCCCCCGATCGGTCGAACAGCCGTACCGTCGCCGCACCGGCGTCGATCACCCGCTCGACCAGTCGACTGCCCAGGCACCCCACTCCGGTGATCAACACCGATTTCCCACCAAGATTTCCGGCGTCTGCCATCGCACCTCCGTCTCGAATCCGGCCCGCGGCCGGCATACCACCGAGACCTCGCGGCACCGTTGCCGGTCTCGACAGATCGCCGCCCGCCCCCCGGGCGGCCCCGACCCATGCTAGGGCCACGGTATTGCGCGATGACCGGCGCCTCAGCCGCCGAGACTCTGCTCCAGGTCGGCGATGAGCGCCGCCGGATCCTCCAGACCCACCGATACCCGGAGCAACCCGGAGGCGGCATTCGGATCCGATCTGAGTCGATGCTCGATCAGCGACTCCACCCCGCCCAGCGAAGTCGCCCGCCGGAACAGCGACAACCCGGCCGCGACTTCCAATGCCTCATCGGCCGAAGACAGCTCGAACGACAGCATGCCACCCGGCAAGGCCATCTGTCGTGCGGCGACCGCGGCTCCGGGGTGTGCAGCAAGGGACGGGTGCCAGACCTTCACCACGCGCGGGTGTGCCTCGAGCCACCCGGCGATCGCCGTCGCGGAGGGCGACTGCCGCTCAATCCGCAGCGGGAGGGTGCGAACCCCCCGCAGGGTGAGCCACACCTCCAGTGCCCCAGGGACGGCGCCGTCGCGGGTCCTGGCGGCTCGCAGTTCATCGGCGAGCGAGGCGTCTGCGGTGACCGCCACACCCCCGAGGGCATCCGAGTGTCCCCCGATGAACTTGGTCGTCGAATGCACCACGACATCGGCTCCGAGCTCCAGCGGCCGGAGCGCGATCGGAGTCGCGAAGGTGGCATCGGCTACCAGCCGGGCTCCCCGATCGTGGGCAGATGCGGCAGCCTCGGCGACATCGGTGATGAGACACCGCGGATTTGAAGGCGTCTCGGCGAACACGACATCGCCGCCGGCACCCAGCTCCCAGGCGCCGGCGGCGGTCTCAGCTTCGAGGTATTCACGAGTCCCCGGATACAGATCCGAGCCGGGCAGGGTGATCCGCCTCGGGCTGAGCACCCGAAACACCCCGGCGATCGCCGCCATACCGGACGGGTAGATCACGGCCCTCCCACCGTCGAGTGCCCCCAGGACCGCCTCGAGGCGTTCCCGGGTCCGGTGCTGTTTTCGGGCGTACACCAGCTCGCCCTGATCGTCCTGGTCGTAGTTCGTGGTCGGGTGCAGCGGTGGAGCAACGTCGGCACCATCCGGAACGCCGCGGTCGGCGTGCAGAGCGATGACGGAGGGATCGGAGTGCATGTGGGGAGGGTAGGCGGAGGGGGCTTGTCGATCGTCGGGCAGTCGGCGGTTCCCGGCTGTCGGTTGTCGGGCTCGCCTGCCCGAACTGAGCACTGATGAATGATGACTGATGACCGACGGCGGCCCGGGGTGTCCGGCTTCGACGGCTACCCTTTCGCCCCACAACATCCGCCATTCGTGAAAGGCCCATCCAAGGTGCAGCCGCGCCGCAACCTATTCACCTCCGAGTCGGTCTCCATGGGCCATCCCGACAAGGTCTCCGATCGGATTGCCGACGCCATCCTCGATCACATGCTCGGTCGCGACTCCAAGGCCAGGGTCGCCTGCGAGGTCCTCGTGACCGGCGACCACGTAATCGTGGCCGGTGAGGTCAACAGCCGGAAGACACTCACCCACCCCCAGGTGGACTCCCTGGTTCGCGACACGATTCGCGCCTGCGGATACACGGATCCGGCTTTGGGATTCGACGCCGACGGGGCCCAGATCAAGGTGCTGTTGCAGCGGCAAAGCCCCGACATCTCACGGGGAGTCGACGGCGGCGACCAACTCGGTGCCGGTGACCAGGGGATGATGTTCGGCCACGCCACCCGCCAGACCGACGAGCTCATGCCCCTACCCATCTCGCTGGCTCACCGGCTGGTCCAGCGGCACGCCAATGCGCGGCAGCGCACGATGATCCCCGACCTGCGGCCCGACGCCAAGGCACAGGTCACCGTCGAGTACAACGGGCGTACTCCGGTGGCGGTGCGCGAGGTCCTGCTCTCCACCCAGCACGGACCCTCCTGGAACGAGCGTCAGGACGAGCTGGCCGACGCCGTCACCGAGAAGATCCTCATGCCGGGACTCGCCTCCTTGTGGCACGACGACATCACCGTCAAGGTCAATCCGGCCGGACGTTTCGAGATCGGAGGCCCGGCGGGCGACACCGGGCTCACCGGCCGCAAGGTGATGGTCGATTCGTACGGTGGTTGGGCACGCCACGGCGGCGGCGCCTTCTCCGGCAAGGATCCGTCGAAGGTCGATCGCTCCGCCGCCTACATGGCCCGCTACATCGCCAAGAACGTCGTCGCCGCGGAGCTGGCCGACGAATGCGAGGTTCGGCTGTCGTATGCCATCGGAGTCCCCGAACCCACGTCGATCGCCGTCGATTGCTGGGGGACCGCCCGGCTGCCCGAAGCCGAGATCGAGGACCTGATCAGGGACCAGTTCCCGCTGACACCGGGCGGCATTATCGAGGCGCTTGACCTGCTCCGCCCGATCTACGAAATCACGTCGTATCACGGCCACTTCGGCCGCAAGCCGACTTCCGAACGGGAGTTCACCTGGGAGCAGACCGATCGGGCTGCCGACCTGCGAGCCGCCGCCGGAGTCGACATCACCGCAGTGTGATCCCATGACCGCCGTCGAAGGTTTCGCTGCGCCCGGCTACCAGCGGGTCGCCGACGTCTTTCGCGAGAACTTCACTGATCGTGGTGATGTCGGGGCGGCGTTCTGTGGTTACGTCGGAGGCACCAGGGTCGTCGATCTCTGGGGTGGCCAAGCGCGGCCCGGAGAGGCCTGGACCGGCGACACGATGGCTGTGGTTTTTTCCTCCACCAAGGGCCCGACATCGCTGACAATCCAGGCACTCGCTGATCGCGGTGAGTTGGACGTCGATGCCGTCATAGCCGATGTCTGGCCGGAGTTCGGGGCCAACGGAAAGGCGGAGATCACCATCCGCCAGGTGCTGACCCACCAGTCGGGCGTCATCGACTTCCCCGGATACCGGAAGGTCATCGGCAACACCGAATGGTGGTGCGACCTCGATGCGATTGCCGCCGACTTCGTCACCGCTGAGCCGGCCTGGAAGCCCGGCAGCGGGCACGGCTACCACGGAGTGTCGTTCGGATTCATCATGGGTGAGATCGTGCGCCGTGTCACCGGGATGACTCTCGGGACTGCGTTTCGCGCCCTGGTCGGCGACCCACTCGGAGCCGACGCCTACATCGGATTGCCGGAGGACCTCGACGACCGGGTCGCCCAGCTCCTCGATGCACCACCGGTCACCGACCCGGTGACGGCCGCCTACCTGTCGCTCTTCACACAGGACACGTTCACGGCCCGGGCTCACTTCTGTGATGAGCGCGGCATCGTCGCCATGGCCGAACCCTTCAACAACCCCGAGGTTTGGCGGGCCGAGTTCCCGTCCGGCGGCGGAATCGCATCCGCACGGGGCCTCGCCATGATGTACGCGGCCCTAGCCCAGGGAGGCAGCCTCGACGGAACCACCATCGTCAGCGAGGACTCGATCGAGCGCCATCGCGAGGAGCAGGTCCGGGGCCAGGATCTCGTGCTGCTGCTCGAAACCAGCTACGGACTCGGCTTCCAGCGACCCACACAGTTCGTGTCACTCGCACCTTCGGCCACCGCCTTCGGGCACGGGGGCCTCGGCGGATCACTGGGCGTTACGGATCCCGAACACGGCATCGCCGCCGGCTACGTGATGAACCAGTTGCAGTTCCCGACCTCCACCGAACCCACCCGGGCCCAGCGCCTGGTCCGGGCCCTGTACGAGGCTGCAGCCGAGTGACCCCGCCGGACGAGGTGCGCCGCCTCGACGAGACGGACCCCCTCGGGCATGTCCGCGATCAGTTCGTCATCGCCGATGACGACCTCATCTACATGGACGGCAACAGCCTGGGACGGCTGCCCAAGGCGGCACTGGCCGCCCTCAACGAGACCGCAGCCCGGGAGTGGGGCGTCGGGCTGGTCGAATCCTGGGAGGAGTGGATCGACCTCCCGCAGAGGACCGGGGCCCTGATCGCGCCGTTGATCGGCGCCGATCCCGGAACCACCACCCTGGCCGACTCCACCTCCGTGAACCTCTACAAGCTGGCCGGAGCAGCACTCGATGCCTTCCCCGGCCGCCGCGTCATCGTGACCGATCACGACAACTTCCCAACCGACCGCTATGTGCTCGAAGGGCTCGTCCGGTCGCGGGGAGCCGAGGTCCGCTACGTCGACAGTGCAGATCCCGATGGTGTTGCTGCCGCCCTCGACGCCGATGTCGCCCTGGTGACGTTCTCCCTGGTCGGCTACCGCTCCGGTGCCCTGGCCGACCTGGCGGCCGTCAACGACCTCGCCCGCAGCGTCGGGGCACTGACACTGTGGGACCTGAGCCACGCCGCCGGATCCGTCCCCATCGACCTCGAGGGCACGGGCACTGACCTCGCCGTGGGCTGCACCTACAAGTACCTGTGTGGCGGTCCCGGCGCCCCGGCGTTCCTGTATGTCCGCTCGGCGCTGCAGGGCGCGCTGCGCCCTCCGATCTGGGGCTGGTTCGCCCACTCAGATCAATTCGCCTTCGAGGAGGAGTTCGATCCGGCGCGAGGCATCGAACGGTTCCTCATCGGTACCCCACCGATCCTGTCGGTGGCAGCAGCCGCCGCCGGGATCGAACTCGTCGCCGATGCCGGCATCGAGGCCATCCGGGCCAAAAGCGTGGCTGCGACCGAGCTGATGATCAGTCTCTACGATGAGTGGCTCGCCCCGCTCGGAGTGGAACTGGGCACTCCCCGACCCGTCGCCCAGCGGGGGTCTCACCTGGCGTTCAACCATCCCGACGGCCTGGCGATCAGCACGCACCTGCGCACCCACCACCGTGTAGTCGCCGACTTCCGCGAGCCGAGCACCATCCGCATGGCCGTGGCCCCGACCTCCACGACCTACGCCGAGGTGTGGTCGGCGATGGCGGCGCTGCGCGCCACGATCGCTGGCGGCGAGTACGAGCAAGTCGAACGACCCGCGGTGACCTGAGGAAGGCTCATCTCACACCCGTTCAAGGGGAGAGAGCCCTGCGGTTGCGAGGCCACTGCCAAGGAGCCAGCGTCAGCCGGTTCCCACCCAGCCCGTCAGCGACAGCAAATGGCCGTCGGGATCGCGGAAGTGCGCAGCCATCAGCCGGCGTCCGTCCTGCTCCATCACTGGACGGAGGTCGATGGCGAATTCGATCCCCGCTTCGGCCCACGCTCGATGGGTGGCAACCGGGTCATCGACTTCGAGCGCCAGCTCGGTCGTGCTGGAGGCCGCCGCCGCATCGCCGCCGTCGACCCGATTGAGTGCCAGATGCACTGCCCCGAGATCGAAGAATGCAAACGCGGGACCGACCGACGAAACCCGCAGGCCCAGCTGGTCGCGGTAGAACTCAACGGCACGCCCCAAATCGGCAACCCGAAAGATCACGGTCGACAGGCTGGTCATGGCGCGCAGCGTACCTGCCCGCCCGTAGGATCGGCGCGGTGTCGAGCGACGGCTTCTCCATCTCACCCATCCCGCGATCGCACCGGATCATCGTCGACACCGGGGCGGCAGCATCCCGGCGACATTCGGCGATCGGCCTTCTCGCACTCGACGTGACGCGAGCCCGAACGATCCTGGCCGGTCGGCCACGGCCGAGGCCGACGCCGACGCCGACCGCCTTCATGGTTGCGTGCGCCGCCCGAGCGGCGACGCTCCACCCGAGGTGCACGCCGCCCGCGACATCCGCAACCGCCTCTGGATCCCCGACGGCTGCGATATCAACGTCATGGTCGAGGTGGAGGTCGAGGGGCGGTCGTTTCCCTGGAACCACGTCATTCGTGGGGCGGATCGCCGAACCCCCGACGATCTCGGAACGGAGCTTCAGCGGACGAAGAAGGACCCTGAATCGAGTCCGACCGCTTCGCTGGAGCGAACCGCGCGTTGGTTCTTCCGGCTCCCGAGCCGGCTGCGGGTGAGCCTGATCGGTATGGTCCGGCGCTTCCCGGCGACCCAGCGACGCCTCACGGGAACCATCGGAGTCACCGCCGTCGGGATTTTCGGTGAAGACGGTGGCTACGGCATCGCCTTCAGGTCCACACGCTCGACATCGTGCTCGGAGGTCTCGAAACCCGTGCCGACCCCCGATCCGACGGGGTCCGGGAACTGCTGGACGTCACGCTGATGTTCGACCATGACGCCGTCGACGGTGCACCCGCCGCCCGCTTCGCCGCGGAGCTACGGAAGCTGGTCGAATCCGCCGAGCTCCTGATGGCGGAACCCGCCGACCGAGGGAATCTGGGAAGCCCCTAGGCTCGGCCCGGGTTGGTCGAGCGGGAGGAACATGGCCGACACCCCCATGATCACGCTGCAATCGGTGACGAAGCTGTTCCCCGGCACCACGAGTCCCGCCGTCGACGGGCTGACCTTTGATGTCGCCGAAGGCGAGGTCGTGGTGCTGGTCGGACCGTCCGGCTGCGGCAAGACCACAACCCTCAAGATGATCAACCGGCTTATCGAGCCGACCGGCGGAACGATCACGGTCGCCGGCCGCGATGTCACCTCCCTCGATGCCCACGTGCTGAGGCGCGATATCGGCTACGTGATCCAACAGATCGGGCTATTCCCTCACCGGACCATCGCCGACAACATCGCGACCGTCCCCCGGCTCCTGGGGTGGGACAAGGACCGGACCTCTTCGCGCATCGATGAACTGATCGAACTGGTCGATCTCGAGCCCGGCATGGGTGACCGGTACCCGGCAGAGCTGTCGGGCGGACAGCGGCAGCGGGTCGGAGTCGCCCGAGCTCTCGCCGCCGACCCACCGGTCCTGCTGATGGACGAACCGTTCGGCGCCGTTGATCCGATCGTCCGTTCCAGGCTCCAGGACGAACTCCTCGATCTTCAAGCTCGTCTCCACAAGACCATCGTGCTGGTGACTCACGACATCGATGAGGCCATCAAGCTGGGTGACCGGGTGGTCATCCTCAACGTCGGTGGGATTCTCGAGCAGTACGCAGCCCCCTACGAGATCCTGGCCAACCCGGCCAACGACTTCATCGAGGACTTCCTGGGACAGGACCGCGGGCTCAAGCGCCTCTCACTGATCCCGATCCGCTCCGTCGAACTCGACCCCGGCCCTGTGGTGGCACCGGGTGCTCCCGTCACCGATGCCGAAGCGGCGATGAACCGCTACGGCGTGGACTGGTTCGGCGTGGTCGACGGAGACCGGCTGCTCGGATGGGGGGATCGGGAAGCACTCGACGGGCGCCAGACGATCGACGGTCTCGCACTCGGAAGATCGGTTGTCCGGCTGAGCTGTGATGATTCGCTGCGGGAGGCACTCGACGAGATCGTCACGAGCCACGTGCGGATCGCCCCCGTCTTCGATGGAGACGAACGTCTCCTCGGCATGCTCACGGCCGAGCGCATCGGTCGGGAGATCACCCAGTGACCCTGGCGCAGACCAACGACGCGTTCTTCCGATGGGACTGGGTGTTCGACCACCTCGACGCCATCTGGGATCGGGTCCTCGAACACCTGGTGCTCACCGGCATCGCCCTCGGCGTCGGACTGGCCGTCTCCCTGGCGCTATCGGCGATCGCCCTGCGATGGCGCCGGAGCTATGACCCGATCACCTGGGTCACCGGGGCCCTGTACACGGTCCCCTCACTGGCACTGTTTGCGTTCCTCGTGCCGATCACCGGTTTCAGCATTCTCACCGCCGAGATCGGGCTGGTCAGCTACACCCTGCTGATTCTGATCCGCAACATCGTTGCCGGGATCGACGGCGTCGATCCGGCCGTCAAGGAGGCGGCACTCGGGATGGGATACGGCCGCCGCCGCCTGTTCTTCGAGATCGAGCTGCCCCTGGCGCTCCCGGTGATCATCGCCGGCCTTCGGATCGCCGCGGTCACCACGATCGGCCTGGTCACCGTCACTGCGTTGATCGGGCAAGGGGGCGTCGGCCAGTTCATCCTTCGGGGCCTCAACCGCTTCTTCTCGACGGAGATCGTGCTCGGGACCGCACTCTCGGTAATCCTGGCGGTGGTATTCGACGTGGCGCTCCTGCTCCTCGAGCGGGTGCTCACCCCGTGGGCCCGGAGAAGGGCGGCGCTGTGATCGAGTTTTTCGCCGACCTCGGCAACTGGTTCGTGGAGAACTGGGATGGAGAGGCCGGTTATCTCATCCGGACCTGGGAGCACATCCAGGTCTCCGGCGTCTCGTTGCTGGCAGCCGTCGCAATCGCCGTTCCGCTCGGCTCCTGGCTCGGCCATACCGGCCGGGGTGGCCTGATGGTGGTCACGGTGGTCAATCTGGGCCGGGCCCTCCCCTCGTTCGGAATCGTGGCTGTGGCCCTCCCGATCACAATCCGCCTCGCCGACCGGCTCCCCTTCATCGAAAGCGGCCTCGGATTCCTTCCAACGTTTGTGGCGCTGTTCGCCCTCGCACTTCCCCCGATCTTCACCAACACCTACGCCGGGATCCGATCGGTTGACCCCGAAGTCGTCGAAGCGGCACGGGGCATGGGGATCACCGGGCCCCGGATCCTGTGGGAAGCCGAACTGCCGATGGCCTCGCCGGTGATTCTCGCCGGCATCCGCACGTCGGCGGTGCAGGTGGTGGCGACGGCGACCCTGGGCGCGCTCGTCGCCTACGGCGGTCTCGGCCGCTACATCATCGACGGCTTTGCAGTCCAAGACGACATCCGCATCGTCGCCGGCGCCCTCCTGGTGGGGCTGTTGTCGATCCTCACCGAGGTCGCTTTCGGCCTGCTGCAGCGCCGGGTGGTCCCGAAGCCACTCCAGGTCGGGCGCCGCCGCCGGGTGCGTGCAGATCTCAGCCCGGAAGGTGTCACGCCGGTCTGAGGACCGCTGATTCTTCTGGGAAGACCGGGACGCCTAGGGTGTTCGATGGGAGGGCGGAGTCGTGCGACCTCGCCCGCTTACTCAACGGAAGGAGATCTACCCATGCGGAATCGTTTCCGCAGTCGGGTCGCCGGGGCGAGCTTGCTGGCACTGGCGCTAATCGTCAGCGCATGCTCGGGTGACGACTCGAACGACGGTCCAACCATCACGGTGGGGTCGACGAATTTCGGTGAGCAGGAGATCCTGGCCCAGATCTATGCGGCCGCACTCGAGGATGCGGGGTACAGCGTCCAGCTGAAGACGCAGCTCGGGTCCCGAGAGATCGTCAACCCGGCGCTCAAGAGCGGCGAGATCGACATGATGGCCGAGTACACGGGCGCACTACTGAACTTCGAGGGCGGCACCCCGAGTACCGACTCGGACCAGACCTTCAGCGACCTGCAAGCGGCGATCGGCGGGAGCGGCCTCGTCGCCCTCGACTACTCGCCGGCCCAGGACAAGGACGGCCTCGTGGTGACGGCCGCAACTGCTGCGGCTCTCGGCGTGACCACTATCAGCGACCTGGCAGCCCACAACGGAACACTGACCTTCGGTGGACCGCCTGAGTGTCCGGAGCGTGAGTTCTGCCTGATCGGCTACGAGGGTGTCTACGGACTCGAGTTCGCCGACTTCCGGCCCCTCGACGTCGGCGGACCCCTGACCGTCGCTGCGCTCGAGGGTGGCGAGATCGACGTTGGTGCTCTGTTCACCTCCGACGGTGTCATCGCCGCCAAGGGTTTCGTCCTGCTCGAGGACGACCGGAACCTGCATCCGGCCCAGAACATCGTGCCGGTCGTCCGCCAGGAGATCGTCGACGCCTACGGCGACGGCTTCACCGAACTGATCAACGGCATCAGCGCCAAGATCACGACCGCAGAATTGAGTGAACTCAACAAGCGCTTCGGTATCGATGCCGAGGATGCTTCTGAGCTCGCAACGGAGTGGCTCGAGGCAAACGGGTTCCTCGGCTAGCGAGGCTCACATGACTCCACGACGTCGCCCGGGGATCCGTCCTGATGGATGAGCCCCGGGCGACGCTCGCGCTGTGGGAATACCGGCGTCTGGTCGCTGATCTCTACGCCGAGGTCCGTGCTCTGCCGCCCCAGGCCGGCTGGCGCCGATGGCGGCGGGTCCGCGACGAGTTGTTCCGCCACCACCCGCAGAGCCCCCTCGACGACGCCGGGCGGGAGCGGTTCGACGGTCTGGGCTACTTCCCCTACGACCCGGCGATGCGGTTCGAAGCGGCGGTTGATGCAGCGCGGGGACCCGCCATCGAGTTGACCCACAGCGGGATGGGAACCACACGGGCCACGCCGTTCGGAACGGTTGCGGTCGAGATTGCCGGGATCGGCGCGGTCCTCACGATGTACCGGCTGGAGCAATACGGGGGTGGCGTGTTCCTGCCCTTCACGGATACGACCGCCGGCGATGAGACCTACGGCGGCGGCCGCTATCTGCTGGACACTGCCAAGGCCGCCGATCTCGGCCACCACCACGACATCGCGGTGCTTGACTTCAACTTCGCCTACCACCCATCCTGTGTCCACGACGCCAGGTGGTCCTGCCCGCTGGCCCCGCCGGCAAACCGGCTCGACGTCCCGATCCGGGCCGGGGAACGCCTTTCCGAACACTGACACCGGGATTGGCCCCGGGACGGATACCATCGGCTTCCATGGACGCCATACCAGCCGCCCCGATCCTCGGGCTCGAGATCCGCGACGTCCGCATTCCGTTGCTGCGGACCTACCGCACCGCAGGCACCATCATCGACTCACGGCGCCTCATCATCGTTCGGGTTGCCGCCGGAGACGGCACCGGGTGGGGCGAAGCGGCTCCGGTTCCCGGCTACAGCCCGGAGACCGCCGAAGACGTGTGGACCGAGCTGACCCAACTAGCCGATTCTCTCATCGGCGCGCCGGCCGCTGCCGCCGGTGCCGCACTCAGTCGGATCACCGCCCCGAGCGCGCGCCACGCTCTCGAAACAGCACTGCTCGATGCACAGGGGCGCGACCGCGGACGGCCGGTGTCGACCGCGCTGGGCGGTGGGCCCGGACCGGTGCCGATCGGTGCTGTGACCGGTACCGATGCTTCGGCAGAGGACCTGATCGCGCTGCAGGACGCCGGATACGCCCGCATCAAGGTCAAGGTCGACGGACTCGACTCGTTCGAGCGCGCCGTCGAGCGGATTGCCTGGTCGGAGGTCTCCATCCCGGTTGCCGTCGACGCCAACGGATCCCTCGATCCGGCGGACGCAGACCAGATCGCAACCATCGCCGATCTCATCCCGCTCCAGTTCCTCGAGCAGCCCTTCCCGGCAGATCGCCTCGAGGATTCAGTACGACTGGCGGCCGCGACCTCCACCCCGGTATGCCTGGATGAATCGATCATCAGCCCGGACGCTGCGACGGAAGCGGCCTCAATAGGCGCCGCCAGTGTGGTTGCCGTCAAGCCATCCCGTCTCGGTGGACTCCGCGCTGGGGTCGACACCGCAGTCGCCGCTGCGGCGGCCGGGGCCTCAGCGTGGGTCGGAGGGATGCTGGAATCCGGGATCGGGCGGGCCGCGTCGCTCGCACTGGCGAGGGCGATCCCCGGCGGACTCGCCGCCGACCTCACACCACCGGACGGGTATCTCGCAGCCGACCTCATCGGGTCCCCATGGACCGTCCTGAGCGGGAGCATCGTGGTCGCTGATTCGCCGGGACTCGGCATCGATGTCGACCTGGACGAGGTCGACCGATTCACAGACGCAACGGCCGCAGCCGGACGGCTGTGAGATAGGGTCAGAGCGCGGCACACGTGCAAGGGAGAAGGGGTGCAGGCAATGGGTGAGGCCACGCTGAGGCGCAGACTGAGCGCAGCGGCGCTGGCAGCGCTCCTGATCGCCGTTCCCGCCCAGGCACACGCACAGAGCGGCGGGCCCGAGTGCCCGCAATACGAAGGCGTGATCTGTGACGAACGGGTGACCGACACCGCCGGCGTGGTCGAAGACGATGCACGTCTCGAAGAAACAGTCGGTCGGGTCGTCGCCGCTCACGGCCATGAGATTGCGGTGGTAGTGATCGCAACCAGCGGCTCCCAGACCCCGCTGGCTTTCGCGGAGGGGCTCGGCAATACGTGGGGAGTCGGCGACGCAACGGCGGATGACGGCATCGTCGTCCTCATCGCCCTCGATGAGCGGCGCACCGAGATAGTCACCGGCAGCGGCCTCACGCTGAGCGGGCTCAACGACGTCGCCTCTGCCGGCAACAGCTCGTTCGGCGCCGGCGACTTCGATGGTGGCATCATCGCCGTCATCGGAAGCCTCGACCGGCTCCTCACCACGGGTGTCTCACCGTCGACCGCCACACCCGTGGACTCGACCGATACGGGAGACGAACCGGAGACCTGGTGGTTCAGCCTGGTGATCGCAGCGATCCTCATCGGGGGCGGCGCCGTACTCCTCCGCAACGGCCGTAACGCCAAGCGGAAGCGGCGGGCCGAGCGCCGGGCCGAGCGTGTCGATCTTGAGTTGGCCCGCCTCGAGCCGTCCGGGCACGAACTGCCGATGATCGCCGACTTCGCGGCTCCTGCCCCCGCCGAAGACCTCGACGCAGTCTCCACCGGGATGTCATTGGCCGCCCTCACCAACGTGGTTGAACGCCATCAGGGCACCGACGAGGTGGCCCTCCGGGCGCTCTGGTACGCCGGGGCATTCGATGTCGTCGACCGCGATCGGCTCCTGGCCGAGGCCGAAGTCCCGCTCGAACTGCGGGCTTCCGGTGAACGCCGGATGCTCGAGGATGCGGTCCAGCAGGCGGCCCGCGATGCCCTCGACGTCTCTCTGCGCGACGACACGGCATTTGCTGTCGCGCTCGGCGAGGTTCGCCGCCTTGTCGACGCCCTGCGCCCGCACCGGGTCGCAGCGGCTCGGCAACGGGCGGCTGCGGTCACAGCCGACGCCCTCACCGCCACCGTCATCGGGTGGGTGCATCTCTCCGACCTCGGTGTCCGTCTCCATCGGGCAGCGGCCGCCCTGGAGAGCGCGGTACCGCTCTCGACATCGCTGGGGGAACTCGATGCCGCCTACCGCGCCGCCGAGGAGAAGACCGGCCGGTTGCGCTCTCTGTACGACCGGCTCCCCTCCTCCACCACCAGACCGGCGGTCGCCGCAGCACTCGCCGACCTCGACGATGATCTCGACAGCGCCGTCGAGGCGTACGAGGAGGTTCGCCGGCGCCTCGAAGACGAGGGATCGAGCCTGACTAGCGACGGTCTCGAGATCCCGGCAATCGCTGCGTTGCTGCTGATGAATCGTGATGACGGCAACGTCGACGAGTTCCTCTCCGTGTATCGCGAACGCCGCTCTGCCGGGGCGGAACCGGCCGAGGCGGTCGAGTTCGCCCTCGCCGGGCTACGCGACCCGGATGAGATCAAGCGAGTGCGCGTGACCGCAAAGCGCCTCTCCCTCCCAGTGTCGATCACGGCCGGGCTGCTCCGGCGCCGCGACGACGGGGTCGAGGTGTACCGGGCGCTGCTCGATGAGCTCACCGGATTCGGCATCAGCGTCGAGACGGCCCGGACCATTGCCGGTGTTCTGGCGATGTCATTGGAACCGGCGCAGGCAGTCCGCCGCTGGAAGGACGCCAGAGATGCTCTCGCAGATCTCGGGCTCAGCGGGGCATATGCGGATGTCGCAGCGGCCTTCGGTGCGTCGGATCGCCGCGGGCCGCGTGCCTTCGCGCTGGCCTACGCCGCGACCCGCCAGTCGCTGGCCCGCTCTGACATCGACGACGCCGACCGGTTCGCTCCAGAGCTGGCCCACGAGGGCACCAGCCGCCGGACCGACAGTTGGACCGGCGAGCAAATCCCACGTGGCTACGGATCGTTCGATCCGTTCACGTTCTTCTTCTACCACTGGGTCATCACCCGGGGAGTGGGTGGCGCCTACGGCTGGGAGCCGGTCTACCGGGACACCTCGTGGTCGCAGGACCGCAGTTCGTGGTGGGGTGGCTTCGGTGGCGGTGGCGGCTTCGGATCCAGCGGCTCCTCCTGGGGTGGCTCCTCGTGGGGCAGCGGCAGCAGCGGCATCTCGTTTGGCGGGTTCGGCGGCGGTGGCGGCTTCGGTGGCGGTTCTTCGGGCGGCGGCGGCTGGTGAGCCCCGACCCGATCGTCTCGACCCAGAACCCCCGGATCAAGGGGCTGGTCAGGCTCCGCAATCGGCGGGAACGGGACCGCAGCGGCACGTTTCTCATCGAGGGCTATCGCGAACTGCGCCGGGCGGTCGACGGCGGAGTGTCGATCACCGATCTCTACACGAGTCCGGAGCTGTATCTGGGCGACAACGAGCCTCAGCTGGTCCTCGACATCCAGGCCACCGGTGCCCGGGTGTTCGCCGTCGAACCCGACCCGTTTCGCAAGGCTTCGTATCGCGACCGGCCCGAAGGACTGCTGGCGGTCGCCGAGCAGTTCAATACCAATCTCGATCACCTCGACCCCGGCTCCGATCCGCTGCTGCTGATCGCTGAGTCCATCGAGAAACCGGGCAACCTCGGCACCATGCTCCGCACCGCCGAAGCGGCCGGAGCGTCCGCCGTCATCGCCGCCGACCCGACGACCGATCCCTTCAACCCGAACGTCGTCCGGGCCTCGCTGGGAACCCTGTTCCGGGTTCCGCTTGCCGTTGCCTCCAGTTCCGCGACCTTGGAGTGGCTCCGTGAGCGCGGCATCCGGACCCTCGCCGCAACACCCGAGGGCGCGGTACCGCACTGGGAAGCCGATTGCACCGGAGCGGTCGCCCTCATCGTCGGGAGCGAGCAATACGGCCTCGCCGAGGTGTGGATGGACGGTGCCGACCAGCGTGTGGTCATCCCGATGCCGGGGTCGGTCGACAGCCTCAACGCGGCCATGGCGGCCGGCATCCTTCTCTTCGAGGCGGTTCGCCAGCGCTCCTGAGGCGGAGTGCTTGCTATCGAACATCTGTTCGGTCTAGCGTCGGTGCATGGCATTGCAACTGCAGCGGTCGTTCGACGAACTGGGATCGCCCTTGATCGACGTTCCCTTTTGCGTCCTCGACCTGGAGACGACCGGCGGCTCGCCCGCTTCGTGTGAGATCACCGAAATCGGAGCAGTGCGCTATCGCGGCGGGGAGCTCGAGGGCACGTTCCAGACGCTGGTCGATCCGGGGGCGCCGATTCCGCCGTTCATCACGGTGCTCACCGGGATCACTCAGGCCATGGTCATCAATGCCCCGAAGGTCGATGAGGCACTCCCCACCTTCCTAGAGTTCATCGGTGATGCGGTGATCGTCGGACACAACGTGCGCTTCGACCTGTCGTTTCTCAACGCCGTGGCCGAACGGCTCGGCTATGGGCGGCTGCCCAACCGCAGCGTCGATACCGCGGCGCTGGCCCGCCGCCTCATCCGGCGTGAAGTCCGGAACCTCAAGCTTTCCACTCTCGCCGCCCACTTCCGCTCCCCGGTGACCCCCAATCACCGGGCGCTTGAGGACGCCCGGGCGACTGCCCACGTGTTCTGGGGACTGCTCGAGCGGGCGGGCACCATCGGTGTCACTCACCTCGAGGATCTGCTGCAGCTGCCCACCGCACGCGGATCCACCCACTACCGCAAGATCGAACTCGCCGACTCGCTCCCCCGCCGCCCCGGCGTCTACCTGTTTCGCGACCGCAACGGTGCGGTGTTCTACGTCGGCAAGGCCAAGAACCTGCGCAACAGGGTCCGCTCCTACTTCTACGGCGATGAGCGCCGCTCGGTAGCCCAGATGCTCCGGGAGCTCGATCAGATCGATCACCGGGTCTGCGAGACCGAGTTGGAGGCCGAAGTCACGGAATTGCGGCTCATCATCGCCAACCGTCCCCGTCACAACCGCCGCAGCCGTCCTCCGAAGTCGTCGCATTTCGTCAAGGTCACCGGCGAACGGTTCCCGAGACTCTCGCTAGTCCGCACGGTCCGGGAGGACGGGCTCGCCTACCTCGGGCCGTTCCGCAGTCAGCGCGCAGCCCGCGTCGTGATGGAGTCCATCTGGGATGCAGTTCCGATCCGGCGTTGCAGCGGTCCACCGGGCCGCCGCAGCGCGCCGTGTGCCATGGCGCAGCTCGGCGTGGCGCTGTGCCCTTGCGATGGCTCGCTCTCCGAAAACGAGTACCGGCTGGTGATCGAGCGGGTACTCGCCGGCATCGAATCCGAACCGGCCCTCCTGCTCAGCCCGCTGGCCGTCAAGACCGCGGAGCTGGCGGCGGACCAGAGGTTCGAGGAAGCCGCCTGGGTCCGGGACCGCCACCACGCCCTGGCCCGCATCCTGGAGCGCCGCCGCGCCTGGCAGTGCCTGACCGGCGCCGGCGTGGTCTGGGCGGAGGCCTCCCAGGGCGACGCCGCGCTCATCGATCGGGGCCGCCTGGTGGCGGCGTGGCGCTCCGATCGGTCACCTCCGCTGGTGCCGACGGATCCGGCTCCGGCTCCGCAGCCACCCGTCCCGGAGCGCCTCGGAGACGCTGAGGAAGCTCACCTCATCTGGCGCTGGCTGACCTCAGGCTCGGTTCGGCTCATCGATGCCGACGCACCGATCGCCATGCCGGCGCAGGCGGTTCCCCACCTCGATCGGATTGCGGTGTGACCACAGCGAATTCGCCATCCGGCGCCCGGCTGCGGCGTGCCATCAGACGCCTCAAGGATCATGAGATTGGAATCCTGAGCGCCCGCTACGGCTTGCTCGAGCCCGGCATTCCGAAGACCCTCGACGAGATCGGCGAGGAGTTCTCGCTGACACCGGAGCGCATTCGGCAAATCGAGGAGCAAGCACTGTCGAAGATGCGGCACCCGGCATTCGGACTCCGCGAGGTCGGTCTGCTCTAGGAGTCCGCTGAGCAATACATGTCGCACATCTCGGCGACCGGTCATCACCACTCGCGGTGTCCTCGGCCCCGCCATTCCTGCACGAGGAGTGGCGGAACCTGGGTTCTTGCGATTGGCGCGCCTGGCCGCCGATCAACGTGCCCGGCGGGCACGCCACATCGGCATTACTCGCCAGACTCCTAGTGTCCTGAGTCGGAGATGCGTTGACTATATGTGGTGAGGGTGCTGAGG
>CAZEHO010000016.1:0-56196 GCA_964511945.1 uncultured Acidimicrobiia bacterium
GGGGCTACGAAGAACCCCCTGCTCTGCAGGGGGTTCTTGTGCGCCTGTGGCCCGGCGCTAGGGCTTGCCGTATACCGGGATCATGGCGCCGTTGATCACGGCGGATTCGGGCGATGCGAGGAAGTTGATCACCGAGGCAATCTCGGCCGGCGTTGGCCACCCGACGTAGTCCGCGTAGGGCACCGCCTCCCGGAACGCAGGGGTGTCGATCATCGACGGGACCACCACGTTGGCGGTGACATCATCGTTCGACACCTCCTGGGCGATCGAACGTGCCAGGGCGATGACACCGGCCTTGGCGATGTTGTACATGGCCTGGCCGGCGGGCGGCTCGATCGCTGCGCGGCTTGCGATCATGATGATCCGGCCCCATTCCGCCTCTCGGAGGTGGGGTATGGCCGCTCGTGCGGCGTTGAAGGACGTTCGCAGATTGAGTTCAATCATCCGCTCGAAGCGAACATCGTCCGTGTCCTCCACGTCCCGGCCACCGGCCCAACCTCCGACCAGGCAGGCGAGTACGTTGATCGGCCCGAACCGGCTGACGGCGTCGCTGATGAAGGTGCCCGTCGCTTCCGGGTTGGTGCAGTCGCACCGTCGCAGCAGGAGGCGGTCTTCACCCAGCCCCAGGTGAGCTTCGAGCGCGTCGGCCTGCTCGGGAACGAGGTAGCTCACGGCGAGGTTGAAGTCTCGGGCGGCGAGGCGTTCTGCTACCTCACGGCCGAGACCACCGGTTCCTCCGGTCAAGATGGCGACGGGACGCTCCACAATTCCCCCAGGGCTCGGTCGCCCCAAAGGATACCGACGCGATTTGGTAGGCTCGTCACGACCTGGACAACGTCGTGGCGCGCCTCAATCCGAGGGAGGAAGTTGTGGCCGAGATCGTGATGGAGGGTTTGGGGAAGATCTATCCGGGTGGGACTCGCGCGGTTGGTGATGTGAATCTTGAGATTCGTGATGGTGAGTTCTTGGTGCTGGTGGGTCCGTCGGGGTGTGGGAAGTCGACCGTGCTGCGGATGATCGCTGGTTTGGAGGAGATCTCCGAGGGGACCATGAAGATCGGTGAGCGGGTGGTGAATGACATCCCGCCGAAGGACCGTGACATCGCGATGGTCTTCCAGAACTACGCCCTGTACCCGCATATGACCGTGTTTGACAACATGGCGTTTGGGTTGAAGCTGCGGAAGATGGACAAGTCGGATATTGAGCGGCGGGTCCAGGAAGCCGCTGAGGTCCTTGAGATCACCGATTTCTTGGATCGGAAGCCGAAGGCCCTTTCGGGTGGTCAGCGGCAGCGGGTGGCGATGGGTCGGGCGATCGTGCGGGAGCCGGCGGCGTTCTTGATGGATGAGCCGCTGTCAAACCTGGATGCCAAGCTCAGAGTCCAAATGCGGACGGAGTTGGGTCGTCTCCACTCCCGTCTGAAGACGACGACGGTGTACGTCACTCACGATCAGGTGGAGGCGATGACGCTGGGGCATCGGGTTGCGGTGTTGAAGGCGGTGACGCCGAAGCGTCCGGACAATCTGCAGCAGGTGGCTCCTCCGTCGGAGTTGTTCTATAACCCGAAGAACCTGTTCGTGGCCGGGTTCATTGGTTCCCCGGCGATGAACATGGTGAATGGGCATCTGGAGCATCGTGACGGCAGCGTGTATGCGGTGTTTGGTCCGCATGCAATTGCGGTGGATCCGAAGGCGGTGGATCGCCATACGGGTCTCGAGGCCTATATGAACAGGGACATCGTGATCGGGATCCGTCCGGGTGATTTCGAGGACGAGCGGATTGCCGGTGTCGATCCGTCCCGCACGATGGAAGTGTCCGTTGATGTGGTTGAGGTGCTGGGTTCGGAGACGTTCGTGCACTATCAGGTGCCGGTGGCTCCGGTGGTCACGCCTGAGATCGAGGAACTGCTGGCCGATACCGGTGCGGATGCCTCGTCGCTGGGGAATGAGACCAAGTTCGCGTCCCGGGTGTCCTCCGATGTGGTGGTGAACCCGGGTTCCAAGGTGAGCCTGGTGGTGGACTCGGTGAAGTTCCACTTCTTCGATCCCGATTCCGGCGACCGGATCGGATTCCGCGAGGGAGCCTTCGAACTCATCCAGTAACCCAGGCTCCTGTCCAGGTTGAAACGAGCGGCCCCCACCGGGGCCGCTAGTTTCTTGCTCAGGTGGGTTGGTCGGAGTGGGGCCGCCAGGATTCGACCGCGATTCCCCGGGTAGCCAGTTCAGGGATCAGGGCGTCTGCCGCCACCGCACCTTCCATCGCGCGAGCGCCGGGCTCGATGTCGTCGGCGGCGATGAGGTGGGCGAGCGCAGTGGTCGGGAAGGCGGTTGTGCGGGCCAGCGCTGAGAACCGGCCATCGTGCCGATCCTCGAGCTGATGGCCGACGGTGACCCGGGAGCCGTCCCGGAAGGCCGTTGCCCAGGTGCGGACGAGGACGAGGTCGTCGTCACTGCGGGGAAGTTCCCGCTCCAGGAGATCGATGAGCATCCGTCGCGGCGACGGGGAATCCGGACTCGCTCCCAGTGGATCCTCGGAGAACATGCCGAGTTCGTAGAGAGCACGGAAGATGGCTCCGTGGCCGGGGAACCGCAGGGTCTTGTAGTCGAGATTGCGAACCCGTCCGGCAAAGCGATGGGGTAGTGACGATGAGCCGCCTGCGGTGTGGAATGCCTCCAGCGGGCCCCAGCCCTCCCACTCCACGGTCTCGATCTCGGTTAGCGGCTCGACGGTGGCAACGGCACCCTCGCGTAGCACCTCACAGGGCTCTGCGTATTCGTTGATCAGTCCCGCCGGACTGAACGTCAGCTGGTAGCCGAGCGCACCAACGGGCCCCGGTGGGAGTGCTCCGACCCGCATGGCTGCTGCTTCGATGGGTCCGTCGCCCAGTGCTTCGATCTCGCCGGCGGCGAGCACGTTGGAGAACCCGGGAGCCAGCCCGCAGTCCGGGATGATCGACACTCCGACGCGGCGCGCCGCATCGTCGAGTTCGAGCTGGTGGGCGACGACCGTCGGATTACCGCCGAAGTCCAGGTAGTGACAGCCGGCAGCCAGGGCGGTGCGTGCGAGGTCGGTGCCGTGGCGATATGGGACCCCCGAGATCAGGGCGTCGGCTCCCTCGATCACCTCGCCGATGGCGGTGAGGTCGGCGGCGTCCACGACCTTCCCTTCCACGTCCAGGTCGGCTGCGGTGCGCTCCACCGTCCCGGGGTCAACGTCGGCGATGACGACCTCATGCCCGCGGCCGACGAGATCCCACGCTGCCGCCGATCCAACGATCCCGGTTCCGAGGACGATCATCCTGCTCACGGCTTCAACCTCCTGAATTCCTCGGCGGCCGTCAGCGATGCCGGAGATCCGGCCCGCGCCGCCCACTCGACGATCCGTTCTTCGAACGCTTGCTTCGCTGCGCCACCGCGCTGGGCATCCCCCATCGTGGTCTCTCCCTGGCTGGCGTGGCACAGGAGCGCGGCGACCTTGGTTTCGAGGGTCGTCGAGATGTCCTCCCAATGGTTCGGCTCGTCAGGCGACCACAGCAGGAGAGCGGCCGGCCGGTGTGGCTCCACACCGTCACTCAGTTGGTCCCGGTAGAAGGACTGCTCGCGGGCCGCGACGACTGCATCGGTGGTGAGCCATCCGGCGGACCGATGATCCGGGTGGATCTGGTAGCGCTGCCACGGGTCGTGGCCGAGCACCACGGCGGGCCGGTGCCGGCGGATCGCGTACGCCAGTCGTTCCTTGAGTTCGGGCACCGGCTGCAGTTCCCCGTCAATCCCATCGAGGAACTCGATGGCGGCGGCGCCGAGAACGTCTGCGGCGCGTTCCGCCTCAGCCCGCCGCGCCGCGACAAGAGCGGCCGGGTCGGCAGCCGGGTCCCAGCTGCCCTTGGATCCGTCGGTGAGGACGACGATCGTGACCCGGCACCCACCTCTCGCCCAGCGGGCCAGTGTTCCGCCCGCTCCGAACTCGGCGTCGTCGGGATGGGCGCCGATCGCGAGCGCCCGGCGGGGAGTTCCCAGATGCTGCGGCGGGCCGTCGCGCAGTTCAGCATGCAGATTCGTCACCGACGGCCAGCCTAGGAGGAAGGGCGATCGAGGAAGTCCCGCAGCCATGCCCCGCTACGGAGTCCGGCGGCGGCACGCAGATCGGCCGGGGTATCAAGGTCCACGGCGAATCCGGGGCGGGTCACGATCTCCGGGGTCAAATGGGCGGCGACGGCGAGATGATGGCGGAAGCTGTCGGGCCCGTAGTGGAAGGGCAGTTGCTCGCCGACGGCAAGCAAGCTTGTTCCACCGTTGCGCGAGGGTGCGATGACCGCCGATGACGCCGACCTCGTGACGATGTGAAGATCCTCGGCCGAGAGCAGGGGAAGATCGGCATGCAGGATGGCCGCAGTCGCACCGTCGGCCGCAGCCCGTGCGACGACTGCGGTGGCCGCCCCGTCGAGGCCGCCGCCGGGCGGTTCCCTGAGCACCTCGATACCGAGGCTGCTACACCAGGTGGTGATGTCGTCGTCCGGCGTGACGACCATCACGGCGCTTCCGGATTCGCGGCAAGCCTCGAGTACCCGCCGGGCCACCGTTTCGGCGAGTTGCGCCCGGAGCCTTCCTTTGACCAGCGGTGCGAGTCGGCCCTTCCCGGAGCGGAACGTCTTCAGCGTCACCGCCCACATGATCGGATCCATTCGAGCGAGGATAGGGAGCCGAACCGATCACCCGAGACCGGTACAGTGATTGCGGGGTTCGAAACGGGGGCTGGAGTGATCCGGAAGACCAAGATCATCGCGACGCTGGGCCCGGCGAGTGCGTCTCGCGAAACGATCAGTTCCATGGTGGCCGCCGGGCTCGACGTCGCCAGGCTCAACTTCTCTCACGGCACCTACGAGACACATGCCGCCTGGACCGAGTGGGTCCGCGAGGCTGCCGACGAGCATCACCGCGCGGTCGCCGTTCTGCAGGACGTCCAGGGCCCGCGAATCCGGGTCGGAACCTTCCCAGACGGCTCGGTCCGGCTTTCCGGCGGTGCGGTGGTGGAACTCGTCGATGGCAATGGGGAGGGGCACGCGGGAAGGGTGTTCGTGCAGCACCTCGGCGCCGCGGCTCTCGATGTCGATGATCGGGTGCTGCTTTCCGACGGCCTCATCGAGGTCCGAGTCACGTCCGTCGGCGACGACACCGTCACCGGCGAGGTGACCCAGGGCGGCGTGCTCAGCGATCACAAGGGGGCTGCCTTCCCCGGCGTACGGCTCGATTTCCCGGCCGTGACCGAAAAGGACGTTGCCGATCTGGAGTTCGGCCAGCAGATCGGCATCGATCTCATCGCCGCCTCCTTCGTCGAGACCTCAGCGGACATTCGGGCGGTGCGAGCGGTGGCGGCAGACACCCCGGTGATTGCCAAAATCGAACGGGTTGCGGCGTATCACAACCTGCCCGACATCATCGGCGCAGCCGACGGTGCGATGGTGGCCCGTGGCGATCTTGGTGTCGAACTCGGATACGAGACGCTGCCCAGGGCGCAACGAGAGATCATCGCCGAGACCAACTCGGCGGGTGGCATCTCGGTGACCGCCACCGAGATGCTCGAATCGATGACCCATTCCCCTCGGCCCACCCGCGCCGAGGTATCCGACGTCACCCACGCGATCCTCGACGGCAGTGACGCGGTGATGCTGTCCGCCGAGACCGCAATCGGGCAGTTCCCGGTCCGCACGGTCGAGGTGATGGCCTCGATCTGCCGCGAGGTGGAACGGACCCCCGGGTATCTCGGAGCGGACATCAACTTCGTCGGTGCAGAGCGCAGCTTCGCCTCGGCCACCGCCCAGGCCGTGGCCGAGACTGCCGAATCGCTCGACATGGAGACCGTGGTTGCGTTCACAGAGACCGGGGGCACTGCCCGGTTGATCTCCAAGTACCGCCCGCACGCCCGGATCGTTGGGTTCACTCCCAACCCCGAGACGTTCCGCCGGATGGCGATCATGTGGGGAGTAGAACCGCAGAACTTCCGGCGCCTCGATTCGACCGACGCAATGATCGCCGCCGCCGAGCGGGTCCTGGTGGAGCGGGGGCTGGCGAAGCCGGGTGACCGGGTCGCGATGGCTGCCGGGATCCCGCCAAATCGCAAGGCCTCGACGAACCTGCTCAAGCTCCACGTGATCGGGGAGTGGGCGCGGATGGATTTCTAGTGCCCCGTCACACGCCCTTTGGCGGTTTTACGCCGGCCAGGGACGCCCCGGCTGTGTCCTCCGCCTCGACGCATCTTCTGATGCGCCTTCGTTGTGCGTCCTTGCCGGATGACGCCCGTGACTCGGCCGGACCCTCGCCGAGGTTGTGAGACAGAGCTTTAGCTCCCGAGCGAAGCCCGTGAGCGGAGTCGAGAGTCGGGAATCGGGAATCAGACAGACCCGCTTGCGCGATTGTCCCGACGCCTGATGCCCGACGGCCTTCCGCTATCGTTCCGCACCGCAAGGAGGCTCATGGGTCAGCGCATTCAGACCACCAGCACGATCATCGGCGACGTTCTGCTGCTCGATGGCGATCGTGCCATCACCGGCCAGGACGGAACCGTCTACCCATCGCCGGAGGCGGCAGCCGAGGACGATCGGTTGCCGGGGCGGCTTGCCGCCGAGCTCTTCGGAGCCGATCCGGAGATCGACCACGTGTTCGTGGCGTCCAGTCAGGTCGTCGTTCGCCGGCCTGATGGATGGGACGACGCAGCCGTGAGTGCGGCGCAGAGCGTGGTCGAGGCCTTCTTCCTCTTCTACGACTAGGTCGCAGCACCAACCGTGCTGTTCCGAGGTCGCTACGGCTGTGTGGTCGTTGTCGTCGTGGCGTTCGGATCTAACTGACCGACTCGGACCGTCACGGTCTCCTCGAGGTCGATCCACTCCTCCGGTGCCGGGTCCTGAGTTCGCACCGTGCCTACGAGGGCCGGATCGGTGACCAGGAACGGCTCACCGACGGCAATGAAGATCCCCGCATTGTTGAGGGCGGTGGTCGCCTCCGCCAGCGGCAGTCCGAGCACATCCGGGACCATGATCGGACAGGGGACGTCACCGATCTCCTCGTAGTCCTCTGCGTCCTCAGGCAGTTCGCACGGATGCACCAGGATGATGCGCGGGAAGGGGTCGTAGCGCCAATCCCAGAACTCCTCTTTCGTGCTGCCGTCGAGGTACGTGATCGTGCGGAACACGGTCACGGTGAACCCGGGCTGGCCCTCGTCGTCGACTTCCTCCTCGCCCGGCGGGATGTTCTCGTCCGGCTTGTACTTGTCCTCCGGCTCGGTGAAGAACCGCTGGTCGGAGAGGGTGCCCTCGATGTCGCGACCGCCGTTGTCCCCGTAGAAGCGCACCGTGACGCTGGTGTCGGTCGAGTCGGTGTCGATGAGGATCGAATAGTCGGTGTCGTTGCGGAACTTGAGGTCCGGAGTCGGCCACCCCAGCGTTGCTTCCCGGCCCATCGGGTAGCGGGGGAAGTACAGGGTGTGGGGAGTGTGCTCGACGTCCTCGAGGCCCGACCAGAACACCGCGTTGTACAGGGTCGTGGTGAACTGGCTGACGCCGCCTCCGATGTTGGCGGGATGGTCACAGCAGTAGACCTCGTCGCCGATGATGGCCCCGGCAGAGGCGTAGCCATCGTCCAGTGTTCGCTGGCCGACATATGCATTGAGCGAGAAGACCTCACCCGGAGCGACGATGGCGCCGTCCACCTCCTCGGCGATGCGCTGGATGTTATGGATTCGGTTGAGGTTCTTCTGCGGTCCACCGGCCGGGAAGAAGGTGACCGCGCGATACAGCAGATTGCGGATCCCCATCTCCTCGGCGTCCGCAGTGGAGAACTCAGGCTCGGCACCGTCGGTGAAGGGGAAGATCCCGCTGCGGTCGGCCGACCGGGCGGCAGCAGTCACCGCGGCGAGCACCGCATCCTCGTCGACGATCGATCCGTTTCGGCCCGGGATGATGGTCACGGTCTCGTCCGGGCGAATCACGATTTGAGCGTTGACCGGGGGGACCTCGATCTCGGTGCGAATGGGCTCGATATAGCTGCGGAACGGTGCCGGATCGAAGTAGATCTCAAAGGCGATATCGTCGTTCTCGTCCGTGACCTGGCGGCTGCGGACCGCCGCCGCCAGCACCTCCTGGGGGAATTCGACCCGGATCGATGGAATGGTCCGGCTCAGCACCACTGGCCCATCGACCAGCGCCTCGGCCTCGTCGACGGCGCCGTCGATAATGCCGACCGGGGTCGTCGGCACTCTTGTGTCGGTGGGCACAGTGATGTTGGGCCGGTCGTATCCGAACAGGACTGCCTCGACGGCGGCGACTCCCGCCGGCACGTCGATGCCGGTGCCGGCACGGGGATATTCAGCGAGGATCTCACCGTTCTCGACCCGGAAGCCGCCTTCGAAGGGAGGGTCGTCAACCGCAGCGGTTTCCCAATACTCCAGAAGATCCTCGAGCAACGATCGTTCGTAGGTCACGATGATCGGAACGTCGACTCGCTCCTGCCCTCCGAGGTTCCCGAGCCACCAGCGGAACTGTTCGGTGACGCCGCCCTCGCGGCCATTCTGCAGGGCCGCTTCGAGCATCGCCTCCTCGTCGAGGTCGTACCCGATGGTGTAGGGCGCCAGCTCGAAGGTCATGTCCTCGACCTCAACCTGGAACGGCGTCGTCGCCAATTCGTACTCGAGCAGCATGATCTGTTTGAGCGCCTCCTCCTGATCGAGGCCGCTGACGTCCACGCCGCCGATGACCACTTCGCCGAGGATCTCGCCGCCGTTGCTGGCCCGGTCCATGGCGAACACGACCGTGCCCCAGATCACGAGGATCACGGGGAGGGCGGCGGCAATCAGGGCGATACGAACAGAGCGGGACATGATTGAGTGGGGCGGTGGGCCAGTGTACCGGTCGACCCGGTACAGCGGGTGCCACTTCCGAGGGGACGGATACCATCGCGTCATGGAACCGGAACTGGTGTTTCCCCAGGTGCGGCCCGGCGAGCCGATTGTGCTGTCGGCATCGACCTTCGTGGCCTATGAGCGATGCCCGGAACAGGCCGCCGGACGGATGCGGGGGGTGTACGGATCGGAGAGCCGGACCAGCTTCACCGGTGGGCTCGCCCATCGTGTGTTCGCCCGGCACCTGTCGGGTGGAGAGATCCCGGCCGAGCAATTCGGCGCGGTGTGCCGGGAGGAGATCGGGACCTCGATGAACCCCAAGCTGACGGCTCTCGGGATGAAGCCGAGTCAGCTCGCCGGGGTCATCGAGGAGGTCCGCTCGCTCTACGACCGGTTCCGCAGCCTCGGGACGGAAGGGTTCGCCGGCGCAGAGGTCTCTCTGGAGATCGAACCGGCGGAGGACGTCACGCTGCGCGGCATGGTGGACGCGGTTTTCGAGGATGATGCGAGCGGGGTTCGGCTCGTGGATTGGAAGACGGGCGGTGTCGGCGACCCGGGGCCACAGCTGGGGTTCTACGCGATGTTGTGGCTATTCGAGCGGGGCGACATCCCCGGCAAGGTCGAGGCGGTGTCGGTGGGGACCGGCGAGCGGGTCGAAGATGTCCCGACGCGAGCGGGGCTGCAGGAGGTGGCGAACCGGGCGGGTGCTGCGGTCGATGCGTTGCGAACCGCCTGGGATCGTGGCGACTCACTGGAACGGATCGCCGGACCGTGGTGCCGCTGGTGCCCGCTCCTCGACGACTGCTCCGAGGGCCGATCGGCCTCCGCACTCCTGGATTAGTGCCGCGTCATCGGGCTCAGACCACCGGGTCGGTCTTCGACCATCCCCGTGAGTGCCGCCGGTGCTTCGCGGCATCGAAGCGGGTTCGTTCGAGCACCGCTTCGAGATCGTCGATCTCCAGGAACGGCCCGTAGCTGAGGTAATCCCCGCCCGCGGGAACTGTGAGGGATCCGTCCGGGAAGATCATGACGTAGAGCCGGTCGAGGGTGCTGTGGTCGAGCCAGTTGATCTGGTACGGGTGATCGGTTCGCTCGATTACCGCCCTGGCCGCCGCAAAGGCCGCATCGTCGACGACCAGGTCATCCCAGACCACATCGTCGCTCATCGAACGCGGAAACGCCTGGAACACGTTGTAGAAGAGCCGGTTGGGGAGGCGGTCGGCCAGATCGTCGAGCAGTGCGACGATGTTGGGGAGATCGCCGATGTTGTGCCTGGTTACGGGTGTGGCGACCTTGACGTCGATGCCGGGATGGCCGGCGAGGAGTTCGAGCGCTGCCATCACGGCACCGAAATGCCCTTCCTTTTTGGTTCTGCTCGAGATCGCCTCGCTCGCCCCATCGAGAGGCAATGAGATGAGATCGATGGAGGTGCCGCATCGGTCGAGGAACCCGGCGGTGAGTTCGTCACCGGTCGTCGACACCGCCACTTCCATTTCGGCTCCGGCAGCGTGCTCGACCAGTTCGGCAAGATCAGGGCGTTTCAGCGGGTCGCCTCCGGTGAAGACGATTCGCCGGGCTCCATGGCCGGCGATGGCGCTGATGATGCGGCGAGCCGTGTTGGTGTCGACGGCGTCGATCCCCTGCGGACCCCAGCAGTAGGCACACTCCTGATTGCAGTCCGACGTGACGTGGAAGTCGACGGTGGCCACGCTCGTCATGGCTCTGCCCACTCTACGAACAACTGCAGCGGAGAGCCCGGGCCGAATGGGTTAGGTGTCGCGTACTCGCAGCCGTACGACCGAGGGACCGTCGGGCCGCGCTTGCTCCGATGTCTCCGGAGCGGACTCGGCCGACTGCTCGACGGGAACGGGTTCCGGCTCGGGCGCCCGGACCACCTCCTCCGGCTGCGGCTCCGGTGCCGGTTCGGCCGGCGTGAACGGATCTGCTGCCACAGGGGGCGGTTCGGTGCGTGGGGCGATCTCGAGGTGGGAGAGTGGGGGAGTGGCGCGACCCTGCTCCCGGAAGATACGGGCCAGTGCCTCGGCCACATCCGGGTCGAACTGGTGTCCGGCGCAGCGTTCGATCTCGCCGATGGCGGTGGGAGTCGACAGCGCGGGCTGATACGGGCGGTCGCTCGTCATCGCGTCGAAGGCATCTGCAACCTGCACGATGCGGACGACCAGAGGCAACGTGTGCCCGTCGATCCCGAACGGGTACCCATGGCCGTCCATCCGTTCGTGGTGATAGAGCACTGCGGCGGCGACCTCGCGGTGGACGCTGTCGGCGATCAGCCGGTGACCGTCTTCGGGGTGGCTACGAACGATCCGCCACTCCGAGCGGTTGAGCGTCGTCGGCTTCCACAGGATTGCTTCGGAGATCCCCAGCTTGCCGATGTCGTGCAGCTGTCCTGCCGAGTAGGCGCGGTCCAGGGTGTCGATCGAACACCCCAGTTCCGCGCCGATCGAGGTCGCGATCTCGGCGGTGCGCTGCGCGTGGTCGGCCAGCTCGGGATCCCGCAGCCGCATGACGTCGATCAGCTTCCTGACGATGACGTCTGAGACGCGCTCTTCAGCGAGCTTCATCGGCTGATCAAGCGGGCGGGTGGAGACGCCGGCAAGGTCGCGGTGCGGTTCGGTCGGTTCGTGAGATCGGCTTGGCACGGTCGTTGGTCCCTCGATTGCGCGGGACGGAGCATGACGCCCGATGTCCCCTGCACTCGCTGCGCGCAGATTACGGCCTCGACCGTTCAGAGCCTGGCTTTTCCCGTCAGCGGGCCCCGCCGATTGCCCGTTCGACGTCGCCCACCAGGTCGAGCAGGTCGCCGCGCATATCGGCGAGGGTGTCGCGCACCGATTCGACCGACTTCCCGATGTCGGTGAGGGAACGTCGTGTGGCGCGGAAGCGTTCCGCGACGGTCCGGATACGTTCGACCCGCTCGGCCACCATGCCCAGATCGACCTCGGACGTCGATGCCTCACGGTGTGATGCGAGCGCCGCCAGAGCCCACCGCATGGCGACGGCGGTCATCGTGCCGCCATCATCGTCGACCACCAGCACCCGGCTGCCGTAGACGCCGAATGCCCCGACCTCGGCCGGAAAGGCGTCGCGAGCGGAGATACAGATGCCGATCCCAGCATCCCGGTTTGCCATCGCACGGTCGAGCTCCAGAAGGATTCCGTCGCGTCCGGTGAGCCCCAGCGTGGCCTGATTCTTCGCTTCGACCACGATGCGCTCCCCACCGCCGGTCGTCACCACGAAGTCGCCGACGTTGGCATTGGGGCCGAGGGCGCCGGCCGTCCGGCTGGTGCGTTCGACCGTGCATCCGGACAGCCCGCCGGAGAGCGACCGCAGCCGTTCCTCGACCTGGTCCTCGAAGTCGAGGCCCTGGGCGGTCCCTCTCTGGGCTTCTTCATCGCGTCCGCTCCTGCGCCCTTCCTCGCGCACGATGAGGTCACGGAGTTCGGTAAACCGTTCGTCGATCGTGGTGTCGATACGGGCCAGCACCGAGCCGTCCGCGGCGGGATCCAGGGCTTGAGCGAGACGCTGCTCGAGGGCGCCATCGGGGCCGACGACGGCGGTGAGCCGGTCGAGGAACGCCGCGGTGTGACTGTCGGCCCGATCGGGGTCGAGGCGATCTAGCACCGAGTCACGCCAGGCTGCGAAGTCCGCCAGGGCGCGGCCGAGCATGGAGGACCTCAGCTCGGGATCGAGGTGTGTGGCGAATGCTTCCCTGCTCTCACCGAGGAGCGCTTCGACCCGAGCCTCGGCCTCGGCAGTGACAGCGGTCAGCGTCTGGCGGACCCGCCCGTCGATGGCGGCAAGGTCGATGCCGATACCCATGCTCAGCAGACCCCGGGCGCCGACCGCCAGCGCCCGGCGTACTACCTCGACCCACTGGTCCGGTGGTTGCGAGCCGAGCAGTTCGGCGAGCCCGGCGTCGTCGACGGTGAATCCGGAGATGGTGATGCGGTCGCCGTCGAGCTCGATGAACTCGGAGCCCTCGGCGGTGGGGAGATGGTGCACCGTGGTCATATGGCCACCGTAGGGAGAGGGTGTGACACAAAGCCCCGAGCGCAGCTCGCAGCGGGCGAGCTCGCGCGTGGGAACTGGGAACTGGGAACTGGGAACTGGTTTGCACACACTCGTCTGTGGCGCTCAGGCCCGAGCTGGGTTGCTCCGGGCTCTGGGTGGCAGGCGTGCTCGTGGCTCATGGCTGCCTACTGATCAAGGCTCGTCGGGGCGGCCTGTGCCACAATGCGTGGTCATGGAGTCGACCGTCCCCACCGACCGGCGCGCCGGCGTTCCCGACCTCGTCGGCGCGCTGGACGCCCTCGACCTGCGGCTACTGGATCCGGCACTGGAAGCCGAGCGGGAGAAACTGCTGTCGGCGGTGTCCGGGTACCTCGTTCCCCGCCGGTCGGCGCCCGACGGCCCGATCGTGGTCGCAGTCATCGGAGAGTCGGGGAGCGGGAAGTCGGTCATCATCAACAGCCTCGCTCGCCACCCGGTCAGTCCGATCGGGGCACTCCGGCCGACGACCACCGCACCGGTGATCTGGACTGCCGAGCCACTGCCGGGGACACTGGATGACCTGCGCCTGAGCGGTGACATGACGGTGGTGACGGACGGTGATGGACCACCAGAGGGGGTCGTGGTCGTCGATACGCCACCTCCGCATGTGCCCGATCGCCGGGGCCGCTCGCTGGCGGCTTCCGTGCTGGATCGTGCCGATGTTTGTTTTCTGGTGACCAGCAGCGCCCGCTACGCAGATGCCGCCGCCTGGTCCATGCTCTCTCAGGCCACCGGCCGGCATCTGCCGGTGGTGGTAGTCCTCAACAGGCTTCCGGAGGACCCGGAGATTCAGGCAGATCTGGTGGGGGATTTGGTGAGCCGGCTCATTCAGGTCGGAGTCGCCACCAGCGCCGGGACTGCACCGCTGGTGACGGTCGCCGAGGGGCCGCTGATCGCCGAGCGCAGCGGCCTTCCACCCGAGTGGGTCGGCCGGGTCCGCAAGGAACTCGATTCGCTTGGAGACCTGGCGGCTCGACGATCGACGATTGCGCGCAATCTGGCTGCGGCCCAGCGCCGGCTCTCCAGAGGGCTCATCCACCTGCGGGAGGCGATGGTGGACGCCGCGCTGGTCCACGGCTCTCTGCGCGGCGCCGTCGACGACGCCTACGGCCTCGAGATTGCGCAGATGCGCGACCAGCTTGCCCGGGGGCGTTTGGCCGATCTCGACCCAACGACCGAAGGACTCACTGCGGACCTCGCCGCGATCGTGTCGCATCGGGCCAACCGGGCTGCCCGCAGGACCGCCGAAGCGTGGGACCAGCGCCCTGCCGGCCGGCGGCTGCTCGATGAGGATCCAGCGCTCTGGACCCATGGAGCCGGCGTCTTCGACGGTGGCCGCGAGCGGTTCGCGGATTGGGATGCAAGCCTGCGCGACCTCGTGCTGGATACGCTCGGCCGCCGCCGCATGCGGCGCCGGGCGATTGCTCGCTACGCCGGGCTGATCCGGCGTGAGGCCATCGATCCAGCGTTCACCGCCGAGGGGCGGCGCAACCGTCGGCGGCGTCGCCGGCTGGAGGACGCCCCCGAGGTGGCCCGCCACTGGCTCGCCGGCATCGCCGAGGAGATCCTGGGCGTGGACGCCGATCGGTTCCGAGCGGTGCTCGGCACCGAACCGAGCGGCGACGTCCTCGGACGGCTCGTGATCTCGGAGGTCGGCGATGACTGATGTGCTCGCCGTGCTCGACGGGCTCGATCTCGTGGTGGCACTCGCCGACGGCCACCTCCATCCCGACGACGTCGCCGTCGCCCGCCGCAGCGCCCGACAGGTTCGGGACCTCTCGGGCTTCGTCGGCAGCACACTCGTCCTCCCGATGGTCGGTGGGACCGGATCCGGCAAGTCGAGCCTGATCAACGCACTGATCGGTCAGCGGGTCACCTCGGTCAGCGCAGTCCGTCCCCATACGACCGAGCCAATGGCCCTGATTCCCGAAAAGGGCGACGAAGGGCTCGATGTCCTGCTCGACCGCCTCGGGATCGTGGAGCGCCTCCCGCAGCGCCGCTTTCCGGGTCTGTCGCTGCTCGACATGACGGACATCGACAGCGTGGAAGCCTCACACCGCATGATCGTCGAGAAGCTCCTGCCGCAGGTCGACGGGATCATTTGGGTCTTCGACCCCGTGAAGTACGCGGATCCCGTCCTGCACCAGGAGTTCATCGCGCCGCTGGCAGATTCCTCATCGCAGTTCATCTTCGTCTTGAACCAGGTCGATCGGCTCAGCAACGCGCAACGCGCCGAGATCGTCGGCGACCTCCTGCGGATGCTGCGCGACGACGGTATTCCGCGACCCGAGGTTTTCGCCACCGCCGCCGATCCGGCGATGGGGGAGCCGGTCGGCATCGACCCATTGATGCATCACCTGATGAAGCGGATGGACGCCAAGCGACTCCAGTTGGGGCGGGTCATCGCTGAAGCACGGCGGGCGGCTCGGTCGATTGCCGACGCCGCCGGGATCCGTGCCGGTGGATCACTCGAGTTTGAGGAGCGCTGGGGCGACCTGCTCGCCGCCACCACCACCGCACTCTCCCTGACCGGCCCCGGCCTCGGTGTGGTGGAGGAAGCCCTGTGTGCCTTCGAGGACCTGGTCGGCCATCTCGCTGCCGCAGCCGGCGGGCCTTTTGCCGTCAGACTCCGCAATGGTTTTGGACCCGATCGGCTCGAGCAGGAGCTGCGGACCGCCCTGGCAGCCATGGAGCAGGCCGTACCCCAGACCGCCACCGGCCGCTCCGACGAGCCGGTGATCGATCCCGAACGGCGTGCGGCCGCGGCCGAGGTACTCACGAAGGAGCTCCAGCACCGGATCGGAGCACCGCTGCGTGAGATCGTGTGGGAGCGAGCATCGCTGGCGGCAACGCTCGCAGGGATGCTGACTGAAGCAGCGGCGGCAGAGGCGACGCTGACTAGGCACTAGTGCCCCGTCACACGCCCTTTGGCGGGTTCACGCCGGCCGGGGACGCCCCCGGCTGTGTCCTCCGCCTCGACGCATCTACGGATGCGCCTTCGTTGTGCGTCCGTGCCGGATGACGCCCCTGACTCGGCCTGACCCTCGCCCAGGTTGTGAGACAGAGCACTGGGGCAACTGGGAACTGGAAACGCGTCTGCAGGCGCTGCTTGCCCAGGGCCCAGCGCCCGGAACCAGCCGGCCCGAAGGGCGGCTGCGTTGGCCGCAGTAGGGTGTCCCGGTGACCGAATGGAAGAGCTGGCCCAGTTGGCGTCGCCTGGTGGCGATCGCCCGGGCGCGCAGTGGGGGGAGCGCCGCTGCTGCCGGCAGCCTGGCCGCAGGCAGTCTTGCCGATCTGGTCGAGGGTATCGGCAACTACGCCCCCGACGCCTATCCGGTCGCGATCCGCGAAATTGCCGATGAACTCCTCGTCAACCGCCCGGCGATGGCCCCGATCGTCGGGCTCGTCAATGCGGTGTTTCTCGGATTGCCGCTCGGTCCGGAAAGCCTGGCCGGTGAGCTGCGCTTGATCGAACGGCGAATGGCCGCGTCGACCGGGCTCCTCGCCGAGGTCGGGGCAGGCCTGATCAAGGAGGGGACGAACGTCCTGACGCACGGCGGCTCAGTATCGGTCAAGGGCATTCTGCTCCGGGCCAGCGAGGACCGGCAGTTCTCGGTGTCGTGCGCGGCCACCCTCCCGCTCGGTGAGGGGATTGAACTGGCAGCCGATCTCGCCAATGAGGGACTGCTCGTCGAGGTCGTTCCCGACGACCAGGTGTCGGAGGCGTTGCCGGGGGTCGACCTTGTCGTGCTCGGTGCGAACGCGTTCGGGCCGGAGCGGGCGCTCAACGTTGCCGGATCCGGGGAGATCGTCGAGGAAGCGCGCAGTTTCGGTCTGCCGGTGTACCTGGCCGCCTCGGTGGAGAAGGCGCTGCCCGAGTTGCTGTTCGAGCGCGCCGCGGTCTCCGCTCAGGCAACCGGCGAGTTCGAGCCCATTCCGCTGGCGGCGGCCACGTCGATCATCACTGAAATCGGTGTGCTCGATCCGGTCGCTGCCGGGAAGCTTGCCGCCGACCGCCGGGTGGCCTCCGAACTCGTCGCCTAGACGATCACCGGAATTCGATCGTCGGCGACCGCCATGCTGATGGTTGCCGCTTTGCCCAGGAGCTCTCCGTCGGCTTGGAGCCATGCGGTGGGGTCTGCGCTGATTCGGAGCTGCTCGACTCCCTGCCACACCTCGACGCCGGGGATCCGTTCGAGATCGCGACCGGCGAGCGCCCGTCCGATGAGGCTGGCCGTGCGTACCGTGTTGAGCTTCTCCACCACCAGCACGGTCATGCCCGGGAAATCGCGCCGCGGTGTGAGCCCCATCGCCATGGGGCCGAAGTAGGTCCAGGACCCATGGATCTGGATCACCGCCGTGACCGCGCTGGCGCGCCGCCCGTGCGCCTCAATGCGCAGGTGGGGGAGCTTGGTGCGGTAGGTGCCGAGCACCACTGCAGCCGTCGACCGGGCGTAGTGGAGCGGTCCGAACCAGATCTTGCGAAGCGGATCCCGCTCGGCTCGCTCGACGACTGCTGCATCGAACCCGATCCCGGCGGCGAAGAGCACGACATCGTCGAGTGATCCTTCGGGACCTTCGACGGACATCCGGGCGAGTTCGACCGGGGTGGGTGTGCCGGTGACGATGTGTTCCGCAGCTGCTCGGGGCTTGGCCGGGAGGCCGAGGATCCGGCCGAGGACGTTGGTCGTTCCCGCCGGGATGATTGCCAGCGCGGTCTCGGTGCCGACCAGCGAGCCTGCAATCTGGTGGACCACACCATCGCCCCCCATTGCGGCCACGACGTCGTAGCCCTCGGCTGCCGCATCGGCTGCGACCCTGCGGGCATCTGCCGGTCCGTTGGGCCATACCGCGGTCACGTCGAAGGGTCCGGTGAGAATGCGAACGACGTCGCGGTGCAATCCGGAAGTGAAGGCCGAAGCGGCCGGGTTGGCCACGAGCACGAGGCGGCGCATGAGGAAATGAGCGTACCCGGCGCGCATTACCCTGGCCCGATGCAACGGTTCCTGGATCGGCGTTCAGCGGGGCGAGAGCTCGCAGCTCAGCTCGAGCACCACGATGATCCTCTGGTGATCGGCATCATTCCGGGAGGGGTCCCGGTCGCCGATGAGATCGCCGTGCTGAACGGGTGGGACCTGGCCGGGGTCCCGGTGCGCACCATCGGTTCACCGGAGAGCCCCAATCTCATCCTGGGAGCTGTTGCGCCAGACGAGGTGGTCGTGCTCGATCGAGATCTCAGCAGTCGCCTCGGGATCACCGGCCAGGATGTCGCCGATCAGGTGAGCCGGGCGATGGCGCTGATCCGATCGACTCTGGCTGCGGTCGGAGTCGACGAGCCGGAGGTACAGGACCGCGAGATCGTCGTCGTCGGTGACAGTGCGACTACCGGAACGACGTTCCGCACGGTGCTGGGCTACGTGATGCGCCGGGGTGCCGCCAGAACATGTGCGGCGATTCCGGTCGCTCCGCCGGCAACCGTCGATCTCATCGCCGGCGCTGCTGATGAGGTCGTCTGTCTCGAGCAACCGCTCCGGATGAAATCGGTGGGGGAGTGGTACCAGCTCTTCGGACCGGTGGACGAGCTGGACGTCCGGGCGATTCTGAACCGCTGAGCAGGGTTTGGAACCACACCTCTGCGCTCAGTCGTCTCATCGATAGCGACGGGAATCGGGATCTGTCACACCCGGTTTCTACGTTACGAATATGAGCGGAGTACGACTGATGACCAGCACCCCAACCCCACAGACCGATCCGGCCGACCTGGTTCCCATCGACCAGTGTGCGGCGGCGATCGAAGCCTGGTTTGCCGAAGCGGGGCTGACGGCCACCGTCACGGCAGCGTGTGCCGATCCCGCCTGTGCGGTGTGCGCGGCTGCGCTGGCCGACGCCGCCTGAGCCGGCACACGTGAGGCCCGTCGCGGCACGGGTCGTGCGGCGGCCTGATACATTCCGGCGGTGACCGACTGGCGCCCCACCCGACTCAGCACCGCTTCGTGGGCCACCTACGACCTGGCGAACACGATTTTCGCCCTCGGGATCGGGTCGCTCTACTTCCCGCAGTGGCTGACGCTCCACGCCGACGAACTGCCGTCGTGGCTCGGTGGTGGCCGATCGGCCGACCTTGCGCTCGCAGTCGCCATCAATGTGGCGATGGCCGTCGTCATCGTGCTGGGCCCCTGGATCGGCGCCCGCAGCGATCATCGAGGCCGCCGCCTCTCCTACCTGCTTCCGGCGACCGTGCTGGCGATCGCCCCCACGCTCGTGCTGGGTTCGGTACCGATCGCCTGGTCGCTGGGCCTGTTTTCGCTGGCGCTCATCGGCTTCAATCTTGGATCGGTGATCTACGACGCGTTACTCCCGGACGTCAGCACACCCGAAAATGTCGGCCGGGTGTCCGGGATCGGGATCGGCGTCGGCTACCTGGGTTCGTTTGTGGCGGTGGTCATCGGTGCGGTGCTCCTCACCCAATCCGAACACCCGGGTTCGCTCGTCGTTGCCGCAACCGTGAGCACGACAACCGGGTTCGCCGACGTTTTCCGGGCCATCGGCATCCTCTTTGCGGTCTTTGCGCTGCCGACCTTCCTCTTCGTCCGGGAGCGACCCCGCAAGGCGGTTGCCGGACCGCCGCCGGCGATCGCCTCGAGCTTTCGCCGGCTGATCGACGCATGGAAGCGGGCCCGCCAGTATCGGGGTGTCGCCCGGTTCCTCGTCGGCCGGTTCCTCTACACGGACGCAGTGAACACCCTCATCGGCGGGTTCCTGACGATCTTCGTGATCGAAGAACTGTCATTCACCGCGGCACAGGTGCAGGGGCTGCTGGCGGTCGCCATTCTCGGGGCCATCGCCGGCGGCCTCGGTGGAGGCGTGCTCGTCGACCGGATCGGACCGCGTCGTTTGCTCAACGGTGTGCTCATGCTGTGGGTCGTCGCAATGGGGTTCGGCATCATCGCCGGCATCGTGGACATCGGTCCGCTGGCATGGTTCCTGGGTGCTCTCGGGGGCATCGCTCTTGGTGCGACATGGGCGGCCGATCGGGTCTATATGCAGCGGATCTCCCCACCCCGTTATCTCGGGGAGTTCTTCGGTCTGTACGCCACCGTGGGTCGGTTCGCGACGGTGCTCGGACCGCTGCTGTGGGGTCTCATCGTGACGGTATTCGGGCTGCCCCGAGAGGTGGCGCTCGGCGTCCTCATCGCATTCATCCTTGGTGGCCGGGCCGTGCTGCATGGCGTCGACGACGCGGTCAGAGGGTGGACTTCGGACGAACTCCGGCAGCCGCAGTCCTAGCGGCGGCGGCGAGGGGTCTTCTGGTCGCCGGCAGACCGGCGGGATTCTGATCGCTTCTGCCGCGTCGACGGCCGCTTCTCCTTGCGGGCGGGCTTGCCGTCGGCTCGGCCGAACCGCAGCTTGTTCCGGGCCTCGAGCCTTACCCGGGCCGGGAGATCGTCGGCACGCTCTTCGATGAACGTGGCGACGAGATCCGGGTGGCTCTTGATGAGTTCACGCAGCGCCAGCGACATTCCGCCCATCACCGGAGGGCGCCGGTCGTCGATGACCGTCTCGATCAGCGCCAGGGTGCGTTCCGCCTCATCGCCGCGACGGCTCAGGAGGACGGTCCCGGCCAGTGCCAGCCACCTGGTCCATGCGTACGGCTCGGCCGCCCACCGTTCCAGGACCGGGTACCGGGCATCTCGATCATCTGCGACCCAGGCCCTGACCACCGACGCCAGGTCATCGGCGACCGCCCGGTTGTCGAGGCCGGGCCGGAAGTGGTCGATCAGCGGTTCGGACACGAGGGAGGGTCGCAGGCGAAGGACCTCGATGGCGACGTGCATCTCGTCGTACGTCACCCCGTTCCAGAGCGACTCGGCGAACTCGGCCAGCTGGCCGTCGGTTGCCGCCGCCAGCACCGCTTCGCGCTCTCGGAGCACCTGGCGCAGGTTGGGGACGGCGATGCGGAGGAAGATCTTCTCCTTCCCCCAGGCGGGGCGGGCCGCAAGCCGTTCCAGGCGCGACCGAATCCGGTCGGCTTCGGTCGCTGGAACGAAGGCGGACTCCGTCATGAGCGCACAGCCTAGGGGCAGGCCGCGTGCTGCATGCCGGGTGCCGCCACTCGCCCCGGGACCTCGCGATACTTGATCAGAGATCGTCGAGAAGGGAAGTCATGTTCGAGCCGTTCGCACCCGAGCCCTACTCGGACCACGGGGATTCCGCCGTCGCTGCCGCCTACCGGGCGGCCCTCGATTCGGTGGCATCCCGGTTCGGTGAGCACAACCCGCTGATCATCGGTGGGAATGAGGTTGAGACCGGGCGGAGCATCGAGAGCCTCAACCCGTCACGGCCGTCCGAGATCGTCGGCACCGTGGCAGCTGCCGGTGCTGCGGAGGCGGAACAGGTGCTGGCTGCAGCCTGGGATGCGTTCCCTTCCTGGTCGTCGCTCCCCGCCGCCGATCGGGCCCGCTACGGCATGAAGCTGGCGGAGTTGATGCGGGACCGGAAGTACGAACTTGCTTCCTGGCAGGTGTTTGAGGCCGGCAAGAACTGGCTCGAAGCCGAGGCAGACGTGGCCGAGGCGCTTGATTTCTGCGATTACTACGCCAGGGAGGCTATTCGCCTGGCCGACCCGGTTCCGGTCACCCACTTCGCGGGCGAAGAGAACGAATCGCACCTGATCCCCATCGGCGCCGGGGTCGTTATTCCCCCGTGGAACTTCCCGCTGGCGATCCTTACCGGAATGACCCTCGGCCCGGTGATGGCCGGCAACACCGTGGTGCTCAAGCCGGCCTCGACCACGCCGCTGATGGGCGCCCGGTTCATGGACCTCGTCCATGAGGCAGGGTTCCCGCCGGGTGTGATCAACTTCGTTCCGGGCTCCGGCGCCGAGATCGGCGATGTGCTGGTGGACCACCCGCGCACCAGGTTCATCAACTTCACCGGGTCCAAGGAGGTCGGACTGCGGATCGCAGAGCGATCGGCCAAGGTCGAACCGGGGCAGGTTTGGCTGAAGCGGGCATTCATGGAGATGGGCGGCAAGGACGCCCTCATCGTCGATGAGACCGCCGACCTCGAGGGTGCCGTCGGGGATGCGATCCGATCGGCGTTTGGATTCCAGGGTCAGAAGTGCTCGGCGTGTTCGCGTCTGATCCTCGTCGATGAGATCTACGACGAGGTCCTCGACGGCGTCGTTGCTGCCGCCGGGGCGCTCGAGGTGGGCCCCCCCGTCGACAACTTCGCGGTGGGTCCTGTGATCTCGGCCGCACAGCACGGCATGATCCTCGACGAAATCGAGCTTGGGAAGCAGGAAGCGGACCTGCTTGCCGGAGGAGCGGCGATCGATCTCGACGGCGGGTACTTCATCGAACCCACGGTCTTTGGCGGTGTGGCTCCCAACGCCCGCCTCGCCCAGTACGAGATCTTTGGGCCGGTGCTCTCGGTGATCCGGGCGAGGGACTTCAACCATGCTCTCGAGATCGCCAACGGCACCGAGTACGGACTGACCGGCGGCCTGTATTCGAGCGATCGCTCGCGCATCGAGCGGGCGAGACGGGAATTCCACGTCGGCAACCTGTACATCAACCGCAAGATCACCGGAGCGCTGGTCGGCGTGCAGCCGTTCGGCGGGTTCAACATGTCGGGGTCGAACGCCAAGGCCGGTGGTCCCGATTACCTGCGACTGTTCATGGAGATGAAGACGGTGGCCGAGCGCTGGGTGCGATAGGTGCTGCGTCTTCGCCGGGCGGCGCCCTGATCGCCGGCGAACATCCAACGCCATACGGCACGGCACAGGCCGGCGTTCCCGTTGTAGCGAACCGCTAGCGTATCGAGGCCATGGCCGATCCTCTCGTTACCGCGCGCGACCTGACCAAACGGTTCGGCGACTTCACCGCCGTGGATGCGATCGACTTCGATGTCTATCCGGGCGAGGCGTTCGGGTTTCTCGGTCCGAACGGTGCCGGCAAGTCCTCGACGATGAAGATGATCGCCTCGGTTTCACCGGTGACCGAGGGTTCGCTGAGTGTCCTCGGGATGGATCCGGCTGCACAGGGGCCCCACATCAGGGCCCGGCTCGGTGTGGTCCCGCAGGAGGACAATCTCGATCAGGAGCTCTCCGTCTACGAGAACCTGCTCATCTACGGCCGCTACTTCGGCATGGCCCGCTCCTTCATCGACGAGCGGGTCAACGAGCTGCTCCAATTCGCCCAACTCGAGGAGCGTCGCGACAGCCAGGTCGAACCGCTGTCGGGTGGGATGAAGCGCCGGCTCACTATTGCCCGCGGGCTCATCAATCAGCCCGACCTGCTGATCCTCGATGAGCCCACCACCGGGTTGGATCCGCAGGCACGACACCTGCTGTGGGATCGGCTGTACCGCCTCAAGCAGCAGGGAGTGACGCTGGTCATCACCACCCACTACATGGATGAGGCGGAGCAGTTGTGTGACCGCCTGGTGATCATGGACAAGGGGAAGATCGCTGCCGAGGGCAAGCCCTCGGAGCTGATCACCAAACACTCGAGCCGTGAGGTGCTGGAGCTCCGGTTCCCGGTCGGGACCCAGCAGGTCATGGCCGACAAGCTGGAGGGTCTGGTCGACCGGATCGAGGTGCTCCCGGATCGGGTGCTGCTCTACACCAACGATGCCGATCGGACCTCGGTCGAAGTGGCCGAACGGGGGATCGTGCCCGAAGCGACGGTGAGCCGCCGCTCGACCCTGGAGGACGTGTTCCTGACCTTCACCGGCCGCAGGCTGATCGACTGATGGCGATGCCGGCGGCTCTGCGGGTGGTCGAGTCCGGGGCCCGGGTCTACCGCCGCACCTGGCGGGGAAGTGTGATCTCCACCTTCATGAACCCGATCCTGTTCCTGTTGGCGATGGGGGTGGGGCTGGGTTCGCTGGTCGACGAGGGGGCGGGCAGCGCAAACGTTGGAGGGGACTACCTGGCGTTCCTGGCACCGGGGCTGCTCGCCGCCACCGCGATGCAAACCGCCGCCGGTGACGCCTCCTACCCGGTGATGGCCGGCATCAAGTGGCGCAAGACGTACCACGCCGCGCTGGCCACTCCGCTGGGGGTGCGCGACCTGGTGCTCGGCCATCTCGGCTGGGTCACGATCCGGATCACGTTCGTCACGGTGGTCTACGGGACGATCATGGTGCTGTTCGGAGCGACGACAGTGCTGAAGTCACTGGCGGCGATTCCGCCGGCCGTCATCACCGGTTCGGCCTTCGCGGCGCTGATTACCGCGTATACCGCCAGGCTCGAGCGCGAGACGGGACTGGCGACCATGTTCCGATTCGGCATCGTTCCGCTTTTCCTGTTCTCGGGCACCTTCTTCCCGGTCTCGCAGCTTCCCGACGGGATCGAGTGGTTCGCCTACGCCACTCCGCTGTGGCACGGCGTCAGCCTGTGCCGCAACTTCGCTCTCGGGACCGAGTTCACGGTGAGTCCCTGGATCAGCTTCGTGTATCTGGCGTTTTGGGTTGCGTTTGGGGCGTGGATGTCGATCCGGATGATGCGGCGGAGGCTGGTGTTGTGACCGAATCATCCACCCTTGTGGCACGGGTCGTTCCTCCGCCGCTCCTCGGTGGACGGGCCTTCCCCCGGATGCTGGAGCGCAACTTCCTGGTGTACAAGCGTGCCTGGGTGGTGATCTTCTCCGGCTTCTTCGAGCCGCTGTTCTACCTGTTTTCGATCGGCATTGGCATCGGCGAACTGGTCGGTGACCTCGAGGGGCCCGGCGGCCAGCCCATCGAGTACGCCGCGTTCGTGGCTCCGGCGCTGCTGGCGTCGTCCGCCATGAACGGCGCGATCTACGAGTCGACGATGAACATCTTCTTCAAGCTGAAGTACGGCAAGATCTACGACGCCATCCTGTCGACACCGATGCAGCCGCGCGCCATCGCCATCGGGGAAATCACCTGGTCGCTGGGACGCGGTGCCATCTATGCCGCCGGATTCCTGGTGGTAATGGTGCTGCTCGGGTACATGCCGTCGGTCTGGGGGATTCTTGCGCTGCCGGCAGCCATCCTCATCGGGTTTGCATTCGCCGCCGTCGGCATGGCGGCCACCACCTTCATGCGATCGTGGCAGGACTTCGACATGGTGAACATGGTCAGCCTGCCGCTGTTCCTGTTCTCGGCGACCTTCTATCCGCTCAGCGTGTACCCGGCCGGGTTTCAGATCTTCACCCGGTTCTCCCCGCTGTACCACGGGGTCGAACTGGTCCGGTCCTTCACGCTCGGCGTCTTCGACTGGAGCCTGCTCGGCCATGTCGCGTTCCTGGTCGGGATGGGCGCCATTGGTGTCGCCATCACGGCTCGCCGCCTCGAGCGCCTTCTGATGAGCTAGATCCGCACAGAGGGACCTATCGCTGGGGAGTCCACATCGATACCGAGGACGTCTACGACGAGATCGACGAGCGGAACAACGTCGTGGAGGGCACCATCACGATCGTGGCTCCCTGAGACTCAGCCCCCGATGTAGGACATCTCGACCTTGGGCAGGTCGAGGGTGTGTGACGACCGGATCTCGGAGTAGCGGTCGTCGCGGTGCGTCCAGAGGTGCTCGATCGCTGCTTGCAGATCGTCGTCTGAGGCTCCGTCGCGGATCGGCCCGCGCAGGTCGTGGCCGGTGGTGGCGAAGAGGCAGGTGTAGAGCACGCCCTCGGCAGAGATCCGGGCGCGGGTGCAATCACCACAAAACGGGCGGGTGACCGACGAGATCACGCCGACCTCTCCGGCGCCGTCGGCGTAGCGGTAGCGCTCCGCCACTTCGCCTCGGTACTGCGCATCGACCGCCTGCAGGGGGAACTCGGCGTGGATCTTCCCGATGATCTCGGCGGCGGGCACTACGTCGTCGAGCCGCCACCCGTTGGTGGTCCCGACGTCCATGTACTCGATGAACCTCAGGATGTGGCCCGTTCCCCGGAAATGGCGGGCAAGCTCGAGGATGTCACGCTCGTTGGCGCCTCGCTTGACGACCGCGTTGACCTTCACCGGAGTCAGCCCGGCGGCGGCCGCCGCCTCAATCCCTTCAAGGATCGTTGTGACGGGGATCTCTACGTCGTTGATTTCCCGGAAGCGCTCGGGGTCCAGGGAGTCGAGACTCACCGTCACCCGCTGCAGGCCGGCGGCGGCCAGTATCTCCGCCTTGCGGGCCAGGAGCGACCCGTTGGTGGTCAGCCCGATGTCGTCGATACCGGGGATCCCGGCCAGCATCTCGATGAGCTTCTCGAGATCCCGACGCAGCAGCGGCTCGCCGCCGGTGAGGCGGATCTTGCGAACTCCGAGATCAGCGAACACTCGAGCGACACGCTCTATCTCCTCGAACGAGAGCAGCAGGTCCTTGGCCAGGAACTCGTATTCACGACTGAATACCTCACGCGGCATGCAGTACCGGCAGCGGAAGTTGCAGCGGTCGGTGACCGAGATTCGCAGATCCCGGAGTGGGCGGTGCAGCGTGTCGGCGAGCGAGGGCACGGCGGCAAGCGTACCGGGGCCCGGAGCCTCAGCGGCCCTCGTAGCGCCGCCGATCGACCACGTTCCCGTTGGCGTCGAGCAGCAGCACGGTGTCCCCGCCGTTCGTCCACACGGACCCGTCCGAGCACCAGAACAGCTCGCCGGCGCGGTCGGTCCCGCATCCGGTACGGACGATCAGCGCCTCACCGGCCGGCAGGACCGTACCGGTGGGGAAGTGGTAGCGGTGGGAGGACGATTCATCGCGGAGCGTCCATCCGCCAATGTCGGTGTCGGGCCCGTCGTTCGCCAGGCCCACCCACTCCCCGTTGAGATTGTCGTCGTCGGGGCCGGGGGCGTCGTACTCGACGCCGGCAATGGCGACGCCGTTCCCGGCAGTGGGGCCGCAGGCACCGGCCGCCCACCACCCGCGTCCGCCGGAGTAGGCGAGCTCTTCGATTGCGAGGAATTCGCCGCGCTCCGGATGATCGGTGTCGAGTGCGATGGCGTGCCCGCCCTCGACCATGGCGTGGTTGACGAATGCCTCCGTCGTGAACAGATAGCCGAGGATCCGGCCGAACCGGTCGTTCCCACCGGCGGCCTGCAGCCACACGGTGTCGGTCGCCAGCAGGGCGTCGAGAGCCGCTCGCGCCTCTTCGCTCCAGCATTCATCCCGTTCGGCCGTGTTGATGCCGAGCAGGCGCACCTCCACCACCTCACCGCCGACTCCGGCCTCGATCGAATCCCCGTCGAGGACGAAGCGGACGTCGATGACGTCGGCGTTGGCCGGCGGGGTCACCTCCCCGCCGGGCAGAACGGGGAACGTCATGGATGTCATCGCCGGCGGATCGCCGGCACAGGCTGAGGCGGCCAGCAGCATCCCAAGGATCACGATTCGTGCTCGGAAGGTCACCACGCGGACGTTAGCTGGCGGGCCCGACGGCTCGGCCGGAAGGATTCGCCATCAAGGTGAGCCGCGAACGCTCCGATGCGGAGTGTGATCGACCGGAGGATTCATGCCCTTCGCCAGGGTCAACGGCAGCATGCTTTATTACCGGGAGTCCGGGGAGGGGCGTCTCGCGCTCTTCATCCACGGGTTCCCGCTCGACCACTCGGTCTGGCTCGACCAGCTCAGCGGGCTGGCCCACGTGCGGCGCTGTGTCGCTGTGGACCTGCGCGGATTCGGGCGGTCCGATCCGATCGTCGAGCCGACCTTGTCGATGGAATTGCTGGCCGACGACTGTGCCGGTCTCATCGATGCGCTCGGCGCCGATCAGGCCGACGTCGTCGGGATCTCCATGGGCGGCTACGTCGCCCTGGCGCTGTGGGAGCTGCGGCCGGAGATGGTGCGCACACTGACCCTCGTTGACACCAAGGCGGCCGCCGACACGATCGACGCCAAGGCCGGGCGCCAGACTCTCATGGATCGGCTGCTGTCGGAGGGACGCGCTCCGATCGCCGGTGAACTCACCGAGGCTGTGCTCGGACCCAACCCGACGCAACTGGTGCGAGCCCGATTGCGATCGATGGTGGAAGGCACCAGGTATGAGACGATGGTTGCCGCCCTCGACGGCATGAGGAACCGCCCCGATCGCACGGCGCTGCTCGAATCGATCACCGTTCCGGCGCTGGTGATCGGCGGTGAACTCGATCCACTGACGCCGCCGGCGCAGATCCGGGCCCTGGCCGACTCGATCAAGGGTGCTCGCACGGTGATCGTGCCCGACAGCGCTCATCTGCCCCCGATGGAGCGGCCTGATCCGACCAACGAGGCGCTCATTGAGCTCCTTGAAGGCCGCAAAGTCGTGTGGTGGCGGTCCGAGGGCTGATCGCAGTCCCGGCCGGCGATACGATCTTGACCGATCCCGAACACCGGAGAGGTCATGGAGTCCGTCGGCATCAATCTCTACAGCGACACCCAGACGCGTCCCACCGCGGCGATGCGCGAGGCAATCGCCACCGCCCCGGTTGGTGACGAGCAACGTTTTGAGGATCCCAGCGTCAATCGCCTCTGCGAGATGGTGTCGGAGCGGCTGGGCACCGAAGCGGCCGTGTTCCTGCCCTCGGGGACCATGTGTAACGAGATCGCCATTCTCGTGCACTGCAACCCCGGCGACGAGATCATCGCCGACCGCACTGCCCATGTGATCAACTTCGAAGGCGGTGGACCCGCTGCGTTCGCCGGAGCACCGATCTACCCGCTCGATGGGGTTCGCGGGGTGTTCGGGCCCGACCAGGTAGAGGGAGCGCTCCGAGGACCGGACCGCTACTCGCCGACGTCGCGGCTCCTGGTCGTTGAACAGACCTCCAATATGGGCGGCGGCACCGTCTGGCCGATGGATCGCATCGATGCGGTTGTCGACGTGGCCGTGGGGGCAGAGCTGGCAACGCACATGGACGGCGCCCGGCTTTTCAACGCCGAGGTCGCCTCCGGCATCCCGGCCGCCCGGCATGCCGCCGGGTTCGACAGTGTGTGGATCGACCTCAGCAAGGGTCTCGGGTGTCCGATGGGTGGAGTGCTGGCCGGATCTGCGGACTTCATCGAGGAGGCCTGGCGCTGGAAGCAGCGGATCGGCGGTGCGCTGCGCCAAGCCGGGATTGCCGCAGCAGCGGGTGTCTTCGCACTCGAGCATCACATCGACCGGCTCGCCGAGGACCACGCCAACGCCCGCCGCTTCGCCGAACTCGTCGCAGACATCGATGGGATCGGTGTGGACCTTGACACAGTCGAAACGAACATGGTGTTCTTCGACGTCGGGGGGACGGGCCGAACCGCAGATGAGGTCACTGCGGCGGCCGCCGATCAAGGTGTGCTGGTTGGGGCGGTGTCCGAGACCTCGATCCGCGCCGTTACCCATCTCGACGTGACGCGCGAGGACATCGAGTCGGCGGCAGCTGCATTCCGCGACGTCGTGGTGTAGCTACATCTCGCCGCGTTGGTCGGCTTCGATGGCCACCCGGCGTCCCTCCTCGACGTTCACCCGGCTCAGCAGGTAGCCGCCGGCGATGAAGAAGACCACAACGCCGAGCACTGCCGGGCGGCTGCTTCCGAACACCGCGATCGCAGCGGCGAACAGCAACGGACCGATGATCGTGGAGGCCTTCTCCATGATCGCGAAGAACCCGAAGAACTCACCGCTCATCGACGCCGGTGACATCGAGGCGTAGAGACTGCGGCTGAGTGCCTGGCTCCCACCCTGAACAATGGCGACCATCCATGCGATGAACCAGAACTCGACGACGGTGTCGAGGAAGAAGCCCCACACCGCGATGGCCGAGTACACCATCAGCGCCAGCAACAGAGTGCGCTTGGTCGTCATCGCCGCAGCCGCCCGCCGGAAGATGCGCCATCCGATGGTGGCGGCGAAGGCGGCGCCGATCAACTCGACGAACAGCAGGAGCACCAGTACGGACCCGAGGCTGCTCTCCCGAGTGGGCTCCAGGACCTCGACGCGTCCGATCCCGATCCGGGTTCCGGTCGAGTCCTCGTCGGCTTCGGCGTACAGCACGATCTCGAGCGTGTGACGGCCGGGCTCCCCGGCGTCGACGACGACCGTCTCTTCGTAACGCTCCTCTGCGTTGTACGTGTCGATGATCAGCGCCTCGTCGTCGTCCGCGTCCTCGTCGAGCACCGGGGCCCCGTCGATGAGGACGCCGAAGGAGGCATGGTCCGGTCCGCGGGCATAGGTGATCTCGATCTCGCGTCCGTTGAACCGGAAGAAGGCCTCGTCGCCCGGGTCGTCGCTGAAGGCGTAGTCGCGGCGGGCACCGGCCTCGAGGTCCTCCTCGGCGATGACCTGCCACCCGCCGTCGAAGTCGAGAACGCCGTCGCCGATCTCGTACTCGTCCTGGCCGACGAATCCATCGACCGTCTCGAAGTCGGGACCGGGCCGACCCACCATGTCGGCAGACAGGGTTCGTGCCGACACCGCTCCGACGGCCGGCAACGCGATCAGGCTGTAGACCACAAATGCGAGGGCGATTCCCCGCTTCTCGGATGATCCCTTCGCGCTCGGGATCCGGCCGAACATGATCGTGAACGGAATCCCGACGAACTGCACCAGCAGCAGCGCCAGGATCAGCTCGGTGGCGCCGAATCCGAGTTCGGCCCCGTAGATCACGGCCACGCCGATGATCGTGCCGATCCCGTCGTTGTAGATGAGGAACGCGATCAGATACTTGAACAGCTCGCGGTAGCGGCGGAGATGCCGCAGGGTTTCCCGGAGACGCCCGAACGACGCACGCCACATCCGGTCGGTCTCCGCAGCAGTGGCCGCCGGCGGTTCCGGGACCCGGCGCAGGACCGGGATCGTGAACACCGCCCACCATATGGCCACGCTGAGGAAGGAGAGGCGGGAGCCCGGGATCTCACCGAGCACGAAGATCATGACCACGTTGATCGCCAGCAGCAGCCCGCCGCCGATGTATCCGAAGGCGTAGCCGAGGCTGCTCACCCGGTCCTGGTCCTCCGGCCTGGCAACGTGCGGGAGCATCGCGTCGTAGAAGACGTTTGCCGCACCGAACCCCACCCGCCCGACGATGAAGAAGATCGAGGCCAGCAGCCAATCGCCCGATCCGACCAGCGCCAGCAGACCGGTGCCGACGATACCGAGTCCTGCGAACAGGGCCAGGAGGGGCTTCTTGCCTCGCTTGAGATCGGAGACGGTGCCGAGCACCGGCGAGATGATCGCCACGATGAACAGGGCGACCGACAGCCCGATCGACCAGTACTGCGTGGCGACGGCTTCCGACGGGAGGGTTTCGCCGGCCACCTGGCTGAAATAGACCGGGAGCACTGCAGCGAGGATCGTCGTGGCGAAGGCGGAGTTCGCCCAGTCGTAGAGCGTCCATGCCCGGATCCGGCGCCGGTATTCGTTCTGGTCGATTCCCTCGTATCCGGCGACCGCCACGGTCCCTCCCCGACTGGTTCGGCGCGGAGGCTAGTACGCCCCGGTCGCGCCGCGCTGCCGGGTGCATTGGCGGTTCAGCTGAGGCTCACGAGTCCGATCCGGCGCCGATCCCACCGGGCAGCCGTCCTCGTCCTCTTACAACCCGATGCCCTCGTCCGGCAACCACTCGGGCCAGCCGTCGTACCAGTCGGGGACCACGACGTCGGCCACCCGGTCGACGACACCGATGTACGGCTTGATGTCGAGGAGTGGCGACCCCGCGTAGGCATCGATGCCGACGACGGCCACCCGGCCGGTGTCGAGGTCGACATCCAGCAGCTTGCAGGTGGTGGTGGCGATCGGGTTCGGGCGGTACTCGGCCCGACAGGCGAATACGCCCGCAGTCACGCCCGGTGCGTACGGCAACTCAGTCTGCATGATTGAACGGCTCTCGTCTTTGTCATGCCCGCTCGCCCACCAGAGCACGGTGATGTGGCTGAACCGGTCGACCTCGGCCAGCGCCGCCCGGTAGGGAGCGTCGACCTGCAGCCAGACGGCGGTATCGTCCCGCTCGATGGTCCCGATGGGACGCAGTTCCATTCCACGGTCTTTCCCAGCGCCCCCAGGACAATCCTGCCCGAAGACGGCCGACCGTGTGGCCTCGACCCGATCAGCCGAAGAGGCGGTATCCGGCGATCAGTTTGCGAGCCGGCTCGCCGACGATCTCGAGGCCGCCGGCGGCCTCGGCGGGACCCTCCCGTCCGGCGACGGCGAGCAGGTAGGCGAGGCCGCTGCCGGCGACACGGTCGTCGGGTGTGTCGCCCGGCAATTCGACCGTGCCCCGCGATCCCGTCACCACGAGATCGCCGGTGACTCCGCCGGCTCCTCGCAGGTCGAGCCGGATCCGGGTGCCGTCGGGCAGTCCGGCTCCCTTGACGGCTCCCCAGCCGGTGAGGCGCACCGCCCGATGGATCACGGCCGCGGCTGCTGCCGGCTCGTCATCAGCGGTCAAGGGCTGCCCGAGGCCGAACCGGATGTCGAGCAGGTGGACGTAGAGGTCGGCGAGTCGGAGTTCGATGGCTTGCTGAGTCGGGAGCATGCCGACCGGCGACGCCATCGGTTGCTGCCAGCCGGCGGTGTCGAGGGTTCGGAGCCGGCCGACGGTGGCCGCAGCCGCACGGTCCACCTCGTTGAGCACCTTGTCGTTGCTCCACGAGCGACGGGCGGCGACGCCCATGTTGGTGATGAGGTCGAGGCCGTTCCATTGATCTCCATCGAAATCCTCGGGCGCATCCGGCTGCTCGAAGCCGTTGGTGATTCCCTCTACATGACCGAGGTGAGCCGCGACGTCGTGGACGGTCCATCCGGTGCAGGCGCTCGAGGAATCCCACGACTCCGCCGGGATGGTTTGCAGCAGGCCGAGCGTGCTGCTCCAGGCCTGTTCGAGCGCGATCAGCAGGTCCATGGTCTGAGCGTACCCGGGGTGTGCCACGAGGGCGTCGTACGCCGTCACTACCATCGCCGCCGATGGCTCGTCTCTATGTGGAGGGATGGGCGCCGGAGTACGGCGCCCCGGTCGAGACCGACGATCTGCTGGTTCCTTCGGAGGGATCGGTCGATACGTCTGTGGAGCGGCGGGTGTGGGAGCCGGTCACAGGCCGGGACGATGGTGCCGTCACCATCGCGTTCGTCGACGGGGTCCGCAGAATCGATGCCAGGCTCACCCTCGACGACGCCGATCTCGGCCCGGTACCCGGTCTCTGCGCCTCATTTGGGGTGGGAGCGGTGGTGTGGGACCGCCAGGCCCGGCAGTCCAGCTTCGAAGCGATCCGAATCGAACGGATGGCGGTGCTCACCGAGGGCAAGCGCGCCACACTGCCGGCGATGCCGCCCACCCTGTTCTACCGTCCCGCCGGTGTCGCCGACCCCGATCCGGCCGCTCTGGTCCGTCACGTCCATGGTGCCATGCGGAGGGCTGAGGCCGAGACGGTGGAGGAGCTGGCGGGCGCCGGCCACATCGTCGTTGCCGATGGGCCGTTGTACGAAACGGCGGCGCGGGCAGAGACCATCGGGTACATCAAGAGCCACCGGGTTTCCTACCTCCCCGGTGAGCCGGGGAGCATCCTCGGCCGGCTCGGGGCCGGGGAACGAACCCCACTGTTCACCATCAAGGGCTACGAGCGGTACTCGTGGTATCTCCGGCTGACCGAGCGCGGTGACGGACACAGCTGGACCGGACTGGTTCGGTGTGAAGCGCCGGGCGCGCTGGCGCTCGATGATGCGGTGCGCGCTGCCGATCGATCGGCGGCGGTGCTGCCGGAGGTCGTTTCCGAGTCGCATATCGACCCCCGCGCACCGCAGAATCTGGTTCCGATCGGGGCGCTGGAGCGGGAGCTCAGGCACCGGCTGGGGGAGCCCGGGTTCGTGCTGAGAGAACTGCGGCGAGCGGTGACCAAACAAGGAGCGGCCGCATGAGTATTGGACGAGTCGTCGGAAGCCGGCATACCTCCACGCGGGAGTTCCGGGTCATCATCGACGAAGGCGAGTACCTGCAGCTCGACGACCTGGTCGTTGTCGCCACCGAGGTTCCCGGACGGGGCACGGTGCACACCTACGGCGTCGTCACCGAGGTCGAGGGTCTGTTCGAGGGAGCGGCGTACGAGTCGGACACCGTGCGAATCGCCGTCGACGGCAGCATGCCGGGGGCAAAGGTTCGCTCGGCCGAAGTGTCGGTCACCCGGGTCGATCCAGAGATCTGGGTCGCTCCCGATCCCGGTGGGGAGGTTTGCCGCGCCGCCGGTGACGACCGTTCCCGTGCGCTCTACACCGACGAAATGGATCGCCCGCTCCCGATCGGTGTCGGTCGTGACGGCGAACCGGTGCCGATCGATCTCGACTTCTTCGACGGTCGCAAGGGTGGCCATATGTCGATTTCGGGGATCAGCGGGGTCGCCACCAAGACCTCGTTCGCACTCTTCTTCCTCCGGTTGCTGACCGGGTCCCCCGAGGTGACCGGCCTCGCCGGGCGCAACCTGCGGGTGGTCGTGTTCAACGTGAAGGGTGAGGATCTGCTGTGGCTCGACAAACCCAACCGGTTCTTCGACGAGGAGGCGGCGGCCGCTTGGCGCAAGCTCGGCGTCGAGGCAGGGCCGTTCCCCTCGGTGTCGCTGTGGGCACCACCGCGGCGCCGCTCCGGTGATGTCATGGTCGCCGACGTCGGCGGCCGCTCCGACGTCGACGTGTTTGCCTGGACCCCGCGGGAGTTCGTCGACGAGTCGCTGCTGCGGTTCCTCTTCACCGATGCATCGGATCTGCGCAACCAGGTCTCGTTCGTCGCGGAGCGGGTTCAGGCGCAGCTGCAGCGCTACGCCGTCGATGTAATCGGGCGGCCCGGTGCCATCGTGCTGCGCGATCCGATCGAGGGGCACGCCAAGGGTGCCGCGGTCAACGCCGATCCGGGCGAGCGGGTGATCGACGATCTCGCCTCGCTGGTCGCCGCCGTCGAGGAGTTCGTGGACCCGGAGGACGGGGAGCCCGATCAGCGCTGGACCGGGCGGGTTCAGGCGGGTACGGCAAGTGCGTTCACGCGCCGGCTTCATGCAGCAGTGATGCGCCTCGGCCATCTGATCCAGGCGGGGGAGAGCCGGAGGATCGATCGGGCCCGGGCCCAGGTCACCGTGGTAGGAATCCAATCGCTGCACGAGCACGCTCAGCGTTTTGTGGTCGGGGCGCTGCTGGCAGAGGCGTTCGGGGAGAAGGAGCGTTCCGGGCAGCGGCTGCCGCTGTCGGTGGTGGTGCTCGACGAACTGAACAAGTACGCCCCGCGCGAGGGCCATTCACCGATCAAGGACATGCTGATCGACATCGCCCAGCGGGGCCGGTCGCTCGGTGTCCTGCTCGTCGGGGCACAGCAGACGGCATCCCGGGTGGCACCCGAGGTGCTCGAGAATGCGGCCATCCGGGTGGCGGGCCGGCTCGACGCGGCTGAGGCGGAGCGCAGCGAGTACGGCTGGATGCTGCCCTCGACCAGGGCGCGAGCCCGCCTGCTCAAGCCGGGCACGATGGTGGTGTCCCAACCGGCCATCCCGGTGCCGCTGGTGGTGGACTTCCCGTATCCGCCGTGGGCCACTCGCAAGGAAGAGGTCGCCGAGGACGAGGATCCCTTTGCCGGCCTCTAGAGATTCGCTCCCTGCCCGCCCACCGATTGGGGAGCCGCGGTGAAGATCCTGCACACCTCGGACTGGCATGTCGGGAAGCGGCTCGGCCGCCACGACCGGATGGACGAGCATCGCGCCGCCCTCGACGAAGTGGCCGATGTGGCGGAGCGCCACGACGTCGATCTGGTGCTGCACTCGGGTGACCTTTTCGACCGCCCGTTCCCGCCGGTCGATGCTCTCCAAGCGGCTCTCGAGGCCCTGGTCCGGCTCGGCGACGGCGGGCGCCGGCCGGTGGTGGTGGTCGCCGGGAATCACGACAGCGGCGACCTGTTCGAGGCGCTGGCGCCGTTCGTCGGGCACTTCGGCGTGCACCTCGTCGGGCGGATCAAGCCGCCGGACGACGGTGGCGTGCTGTCGTTGGACACCCCCGGGGGAGTGGCGCACGTCGCCGGATTCCCGTTCCTCCGGGCAGCTCAGACGGTCGACTTCATGGCCCGGGCCGACCGCTGGTACGGCGCCTACGCCGATCGGGTACGGCGTATCTGCGAGGCCTATTCGGACGCGGTACTCGATGCCGCCGCCGCGCGCCCCGGTGTCGGCGTGCTCGTTGCCCATTTCATGGTGGACGGGGTCACGGTCGGGCGTGATGCCCCGCGGGGGGAGCGGGAGTTGCACATCGGGGAGGCGTATGCGGCCACCGGCCAGGCGCTGCCCACCACGCTCGACTACGTGGCGCTCGGACACATCCATGCGCCGCAGCCGGTTCCCGGCGTCGCGGTCCCGTCGGAGTACGCCGGCTCCCTGCTGCAGCTGGATTTCGGCGAGGCTGGCGAACAGAAGCGGGTTGTGATCGTCGATGCCCAGCCCGGCGTTCCGGCAACGCGTGAGAGCGTACCGTTGAGCGCCGGCCGCCCGCTCGTTCGGGCGTCGGGCGGGTGGGACGATCTGGCGGCACGTGACGACCTCGACGATGCCTGGCTCGATCTCGTGGTGGACACCGATGGCCCCGACCCGGGCCTGATGGACCTGGCTCGCGAGCGGTTCCCCTTGGTCGTCAAGGTGCAGGCGCTCTACCACCGCCCGGACTCGGTTGCTCCGGAGACGGCCACGACGGGACGGCCGTGGTCGGACCTCTACGCCGATTACCACCGCCAGACCTACGACGCGGCCCCCGCCCCGGCGCTGCTCGAAGCGTTCACCGCAGCCGAGGAAGCCGCCCGGGAGGCCGCGTCGTGAGACCGCTGCAGCTCACGCTCGATGGATTCCGGTCCTACGGGGAAGCAACCACGTTCGAGTGGGAGGGCCGCCATCTGGTTGGCATCGTCGGCCCCATCGGCAGCGGGAAGTCGTCGATCCTTGACGGTGTGGCTTTTGCGCTGTACGGGAAGACGCCCCGGGTGGAACGCGACGTCCGGAGCCTCATCCATCAGCGCCGCGACGAGGGGAAGGTGTCGCTGACGTTCGAGGTCGACGGGATGCAGTGGGAGGCGGTCCGGGCGCTGCGGCGCAAGGGTGCATCGGCCCACACCCTGTATCGGATTGTCGACGGCGAGCGGCATGAAGAGGTCGATCGGGCTCGCGAGATGACCGAGCGGGTCACGGAGTTGCTCGGCCTCGATTGGGATGCTTTCCGCCGCTCGGTGCTGCTCGCCCAGAACCAGTTCGCCGGCTTCCTCGAGGCAACCGGAACGCAGCGCAATGAGGTGCTCAAGGGCGTGTTTGCGTTCGACGGTCTCGATGCGATGCGGGATGTGGTGAAGGGATGGCTTGATGAAGCCGACCGGGCCCTCGCCAAACTGGCGGCGCTGCAGGAGAAGGCGGCGGCCGACCGCGAGGATCTGAGTTCGGCGACGGGGCAGCGCACCTCACTGGCGGAACGGCTCGAACGGCTCGAGGCGGTCTCCGATGAAATCACGGGTGCCGAGCGTGAACGGGCGGACGTGCAACGGGCGCTCGAAAAGGCCAGGGCCGACATGGTCCGGCTCGGCGAACTCGCCGGGCGGCTGCCCGAGCGGGAGCGGGTGGAGGAGGTGCTCGGTCAGGCGATGACCGGTGCGGAAGCGATGTCCGCAGCTGAAGCTGCCGTGGCTTCCGCCCGCGAGGCCGCGGACGCCGCCGCATCGAGACGCTCGGCCATCGTCGAGTTGGTTGGTGGGGCGGCGGTCCTCGACGAGGCGGCGGCCCTGGTTGGGGGCCTCGTCGCCGAGCGGAATTCGGCCCGGGCCGCCGCGGACGCCTCGATCCGTGCCGGCAAAGCGGTCACCGATGCCGGGAACGCACTGCGCTCCGCCGAACAGTCCGCAGTCACCTTGGTGGGGTCGGCAGCCGATGCCGAGGCCGCGCTCGATCAGGCCGGTGCCCGGGTCGCGGACGCTCGAACTGCACTCCACGAGGCCCGGCATCGCTCGATGGCAATCAGTGTGCGATCCGAACTGGTCGCCGGCGAGCCGTGCCCGGTGTGCCTCCAGGAGGTTGCGGCGGTACCGCCGGGGGATGGCGATCCGGACGTCGGCGCCGCCGACGCTGCACTACAGAAGGCCGAGACTGCCGAAGCTGCGGCCCGGACTCGGGCAACTGCAGCAGCGGCCGACCTGGCGGGCGTTCGAACCACGGTGGAACAGGTTCGCACCCAGGAGCAGGCTGCCCTCGCCGCTCGAGACGAGGCGGCCGCTGTTACCGCCGCCGGGCAGAAACGAGTAGCGGAGATCGAAACCCGTCTCGGCGGCATGCTCGGAGACGGTGATCCGGAGGAGGTCCTGGGCAAGCTCCGTTCCGAATTGGCCGCGGCCGATGAGGCGGTGGCGGAGACAACCGGCGGTGTCCGGGCTGCATTGAACGAACGAGACACCGCTGCCGCCGCCGCTGCCAAGAGCCGTGAAGCCGTCGCGGCGCTGGCGACCGAGGTGGCGGCCATCGGGGCACTGCTGGATGTCGATGTGGATGCGCCGGCGGAGCCGGTCGCCCTCGGGCGCGTCCTCGACACGATCCGCGGTACCTGGGTGGATGCCAACAAGGCCGCCGAGGCCGCCGCCGCCGGTGCAGCCGGCCGGTTGGAGCAGATCTCCACCCGCCGCGGCGAGTTCCTCCTCGGCGCCGGCCTCCAACCGGACGCCGATTTCTCCGCGGCGCTGACCGCTGCGATCCAGGAGGTCGCCACGATCGACGCCCGGATCGCGCTGCTGCAGGAACGGCTCGCCGATCTGGATCGTCTGGAGACATCGGAGCAGGAGACGCTGGAGCGGCGGGCGATGCTCGACCGTCTCCACGGTGATCTCGCCCCATCACGATTCCAAGCATTTGTGTTGGACGAGTACCGGAGGGCGTTGGCAGAGCTCGGCAGCGAGCAGTTCGAAGTGCTCAGCGGTGGCCGCTATCGCTTCAGCGACGACGGGGCCTTCGACGTGGTGGATCTCACCGCCGCGGAGCAGACCAGGTCGGCCGACTCGCTTTCGGGTGGAGAGACCTTTCTTGCATCACTGGCTCTCGCCCTGGCCCTGGCCGAGATGGTTTCGCGTCAGGGTGGCCGCCTCGACGCCTTTTTCCTCGATGAGGGGTTCGGCAGCCTCGACGCCGAGCATCTGGATCTGGCGATGGAGGGTGTCGAACGGCTCGTTGCCGGCGCCGATCGGCTCGTGGTCGTCGTCAGCCACGTGGCTGCGCTCCAGGAGCGTCTCGAGGACCTCATCCGGCTTGACAAGGATCCGCTGAGCGGAACGACCCGGGTGCAGTCCGGCGCAGGGCCCGCTCGGTAGCCTGGCGCGAGCGCGAGGAGCCGCATGGGACCGCTTGCCGGCATCAGGGTGATCGAACTCGCGGGGCTGGCCCCGGGTCCTTTCTGCGCCATGATGCTGGCCGATCTCGGAGCCGAGGTCATCCGGGTCGACCGGGTGCATACGGCCGGCGCACCCCCGCCGCCGGATCCACTGGCTCGGAGCAGACGATCGATCGCGCTCGATCTGAAGCATCCCGATGGGGTGGCGGTGGTACTCGAGCTGATCGCCGGCGCCGATGTGCTGATCGAGGGCATGCGTCCCGGGGTGGCGGAACGCCTCGGCATCGGGCCCGAACCGTGCCTGGAGAGGAACCCCCGGCTCGTGTACGGGCGCATGACCGGCTGGGGGCAGGGGGGTCCGTTGGCCCCGGCGGCCGGTCACGACATCGATTACCTCGCGGTGGCCGGAGCGCTCGAGCCGATCGGGCGGGCCGACAGCCCGCCGGTTCCGCCGATCAACATGATCGCCGACTTCGGCGGGGGCGGGATGCTGCTGGCGTTCGGGATCGCCGCAGCATTGCTCGAACGGGAACGTTCCGGTGCCGGCCAGGTAATCGATGCCGCGATGGTGGACGGGTCAGCTCTCATGACCTCGATGATCCACACCATGCGCGCCGACGGACGCTGGATCGACGAACGGGGGAGCAACCTGCTCGATTCCGGAGCGCCGTTCTACGACACCTACGAAACTGCCGACGGCCGGTTTGTGGCGATCGGGGCCCTCGAGCCGCAGTTCTATCAGGACCTGCTCGCCGGTCTCGGTCTCGACCCGGCAGAGCTCCCGGCTCAATACGACCGTTCCGGCTGGCCGGAGCTGCGGCGGCTGTTCGGATCGGTGCTGAGGACCCGCACCCGGGACGATTGGGTTCGCCACTTCGCAGATCTCGACGCCTGCTTCGCACCGGTGATGGCCCCCGGCGAAGCTCCGGGTCATCCACACAATCGGCACCGGAACACCTTCATCCGAGTCGGGGACATGGAGCAGCCCGCACCGGCACCTCGCTTCGGTCGTTCCATCCCTGCCGCACCGGAGCCGGCCCCGGCACCCGGTGCCCACACCGACGAAGTGCTCGCCGAGCTGGGGTTCGATCCCGGCCGTATTGAGTCGCTGCGGGCGTCACGAGCAATCGCCTGACCTCTGCGCTGCAGACGCTTCCGGGGGGTGGCGCACCAACGACCGCGGATGCCTGGGGTCGGACTCCGGTCCGCTCCCACACGATTGGACGACGCGGTCAGGCCCCGGAGACGTCTCGAGCCGACCGCCAAGCCTGGCGGATCCGGACCCGGGCTCCCGACTGCAGCAGCGCTCCACGGTAGATCCGGGCGGCTCCGGCGATCACTCCGTAGATGGCCACCGCCATCAGCACGAGCCCAAGAGCGATCTCCCATGGGGCTGCGGCATCCAGTGCGATCCGGGCCGGAAACGCGATGGGTGCCACCGAAGGGACGAGCGACAACAGCCGGGAGGCGAGGCCGTCCGGATTGGGGAGGACCACGATGAAGGTCGCAAGGTAGGAGATGACCGCGGCAATGCCGATGGGCAACGCAGCCGCCTGGGCGTCCTCCTGCCGCGACACCAGCGACCCTGCCGCGGCGTTGATCACCGCGTAGAAGGCGAACCCGAGCAAGAACCATACGATCGACCACAGGGCGACCGGAAGCGCGGCGTCGGGGAGCTCGAAGAGGTCCAGGGTGATGCCGGTGAACAGGGAGATGGCGATCAGCAGCAGCAGTTGGCCCAGGCCCAGGATCCCGATCCCGAGAACCTTGCCGGCCAGCATTGTGCGGATGGGCACGGCCGCCACGACCAGTTCGACCACCCGGTTCGTTTTCTCCTCGAGGACCCCGATCAACACCCACTGGCCGTAGGTCGAGATCACGATGAACAGCAGGATGACCCCTGCGATCGCAACGCCCACGGCATCGCCGGTGTTCTCCTCGGGGTCGCCGAGATCCTCGACCTCAACCCGGCCTCCGGGCACCAGGACATCGAGCGCTTCCTCGTCGCTCAGTCCGGCGCCGAGCAGGCGCTGGACGAACTGAGTCTGCTGGAGGGCGAGCGTGAGCACGGTCTTGAGTTGATCGCCACCGTTGTCGACCAGCACCGAGTCGACATCGATGATGACCGCATCCACATCTCCGGCATCGAGCGCGGCTTCGGCCGATACCCGGTTCGGCAGCCGCACGGTGTCGACGAGCACCCCGGTGGCAGTCGCGGCGACGTCGAGTGAATCGTCGAAGGTTCGAGGGAGTTCGGCGGCGATCCCGATCGTGTAGGCCGGGGGCCCGTCGTCGTCGGAGGTGAGCACGACCACGACGATGATGCCGATCATGAGAATCAGCGTGAATACCGTCGAGCCGATGAACGCCTTCGATCGAAGCCGCTCCCGCAGTTCGCGCACCGCGATGAGCAGAAGATCCTTCACGAGTTCACCGCTTCGCGGAAGAGGTCCGAGAGCCGGGGTGGCTCGAAGGTGAATCGCCTGACCGGCCCGGCGGCAGAGGCATCGTCGAGGAGCGCCGCCGGATCGGTGTCGGACGGCACGAGGAATGCCGCCCCGCCGTCGTGACGCTCCAGTGCGATGACCCCTGGGACCGGCGGCGCCCAGCCGGTTCCACCCTCGATCTCGATCTCGAGGTGGCGATGGGCCGCCGACTCGCGGACCGAGCGCAGGTCACCGCTGAGCACCACCGTGCCGCGGTGGATGATGGCGATGTCGTCGCAGACGTCCTCGACGAGATCGAGCTGATGGCTCGAGAACACCACTGCGACTCCGGCGGCTGCCTGTTCCCGGATGATCCCGCTCATGGCGTCTGCCCCCATTGGGTCCAACCCCGAGAACGGCTCGTCGAGGACCAGCAGCTCGGGGCCGTGCACCAGGGCGGCGGCAAGCTGCACCCGCTGCTGGTTGCCGTGCGAGAGTTGCTCGAGACGATCTCCGGCACGACCCGTTAGTCCCAGCCGGTCGAGCCATGCGGCGGCAGCGTCGGCTGCAGCGGTCGATCCGAGCCGATGGATCCGGGCCAGCCAGGTGAGTTGTTCGGCTGTGCGCATCTTCGGGTAGAGGCCCCGCTGCTCGGGCATGTAGCCGAAACGGCGGCGGCGATCGCGGTCGATGGGCAGGCCATTCCAGGTCACGGTTCCACAATCGAGTGCAACGAGGCCGAAGATCGCTCGCATGGCTGTGGTCTTCCCGGCCCCGTTCGGTCCGAGGAAGCCGACGACCCTGCCCGGCGCCGCGGTGAAGGATGCCCGATCAAGTGCCACGACGTCGCCGTAGCGCTTGCTGAGGTTCTCGAGGCCGAGCACGGTTGCGATGGTGGCCCGGCACATGAGGTTCCGCAAGCCCGCACACTCGGCCGCCGTCCTGCATCCCGGTACGATCGGTTCGTGGCTCGGCTCGGCATTCTCGGACTCCCCAACGTCGGCAAGACGACGCTGTTCAACGCCCTCACCGGTCTTGATGCACCGACGGCGGCTCACCCGTTCTCCACCACGGAGCCGAACATCGGGGTGGCCCGGGTGCCCGACGAGCTGCTTGCCCGGGCGGCCGAGTTCGAGCAATCCCGCAAGCTGACGCACGCGACCCTCGATCTGCTCGATTTGCCGGCGATGGCCCGGCCCGGTGGGAGCGGCCTCGGCGCCCAGTTCCTGGGCCGCCTGCGTGAGATGGAGGCACTCGCAGCAGTCCTGCGGGCCTTCGAAGCAGAGGCGGTCCCGGCAGATGAGTCGGGAACCGACCCGCTGGAGCAGGCGGAGACGCTCCTGCTCGAACTGACGCTCGCCGACGCCGAAGTGTTCGATCGCCGCCGCGAGAAGGTGGTCAAGGAAGCCACCGCGGATCCGGCGAAGAAGCCGGAGGCCGCCGCCATCGAGCGGGCCGCCTCGGTGCTCGAAGGGGGGACGCCGCTGCGGGTGGAGTCCTGGACTGAAGCCGAGCTGGCGGCATTCCGTGATCTTGCTCCTCTGACCCTCAAGCCGGTGGTGTGGGTCGTCAATGTCGATGAGGGGGCTTCCGGGGATGGGGTCGAGGATGCACTGGCCGGTGTGGTTCCGACCGGCGACACCGTCGTGGTGCTGTCGGCTGAGATCGAAGAGGAGGCGGCCCGGCTGGATCCCGAGGACCGGCTCGAACTGCTCGAGGGTCTCGGTCTCGGCGCCGGTGCCCTCGCCAAGGTGGTCAGGGCCACCCACGACGCGCTCGGGCTCGTCTCGTTCTACACACTCAGTTCCAAGGAAGCGCATGCCTGGACGGTGCCGCGGGGGACTGCAGCCCGTCCGGCTGCCGGCAAGATCCACACCGATCTGGAGCGAGGGTTCATCAGGGCCGAGGTGGCCGACATCCACACGGTGCTCGAGCACGGGGGATGGGATGGCGCGAAGGCGGCGGGTACGGTTCGGCTCGAAGGCCGTGACTACGTGGTCGCGGAGGGAGATGTGTTGCTGATCAGGTTCTCGGTGTGAGCCGACGGGCATAATGAGCCCCATCCCCGGTGCCGTGCCGGGCAGGTCGGAGAGAGGGAGCTGATGAGGGCGATCGTGGTTGGTGCCGGTGGAGCGACCCGCGACCTGCTGCGCCGTCTTGGTGAACTCTGGGAAGTCACGGTGATCGACACCGACCGTGAGCGCCTCGACCTGGCCGCCGAGGTCCGTGAGATCTCCCGGATCCTGGGCGACGGTTCCAGCCGGGTGGTGCTGACCCGTGCCGGCATCGAGGATGCCGACGCCCTGGTCGCCGCCACGAACGACGACGCAGTGAACCTCGAAGTGTGCCGGATCGCCCGCCGGGCCGGGCTGCTGCGGGTGGTGGCCGTTGCCGCGGCTCCGGAGCGGGTCACCGAGTACCGGCAGCTCCAGGTTCCGGCATTTGCCCCCGACAGCCTTGCCGCCCGCCAGGTCGAGCTGAACCTCGAGCCGCGGCGGGTGTCGTCGACCGCGTTTGCCCACGGCCGGGCCGAAGCGATCGAGTTCCGTATCGCCCGCGACAGCCCCGTGCGCGGTGCCCCGCTGAAGGACCTTCACAGCGAGAGCTGGCTGGTTGCGGCGATCCTTCGTGACGACGAGCTGATCGTTCCTCACGGTGACAGCGTTCTCGAGACCGGTGATCTGGTTACGGTCGTCGGCGCGGCCAGGGACTTCTCGTACATCGTCCGGACCTTCACCTCGGGCGAGGCGAGGTTCCCGCTGGACTTCGGGAAGCGCGCCGCGGTTGCTCTCGATTCGATGGCGGATCTCGACGGTCCGGTGACCGAGGCCATCCATCTCACCCGCAACAGCCCGGCGACGTCGGTGCTGGTCGTGCACCGCCGGCCCGAGAGTGTCCGCGAAGAAGCCCAGGCTGTCCAGCTGTCGGTGCTCCTTGAGCGGGTCGAGGAGCTGGCGGCCGGAGTCGAGATGAAGCTGCGCCCGGTCGACGGTGCTCCCGATCGTGCGCTGGCATCGATCGTCTCCGGCGAGAGCGTCGGTGTGGTGGTGCTGCCGGCGTCGCGCCGCGGTGCCTTCGGTTTGGTCCGGGCGGCGCGTTCACTCCGCCGTGCCGCCCGGCTCGAGGTTCCGGTGCTGTTCTCCCGTTCCAGTCATCCCTACCAGGAGGTTGTCGCACCCGGACGGGACACCCCGGCGGGTGTTGCGGCGGCCAGGGCTGCGATCGATCTGGCGGCCTACGGCAAGGGGCAGGTCTCAGGGGTCGCCGTTATGACGCCGAGCTTCCTCACCGGCCTCGACGGTCGGGAAGCTGCCCTGCGGGCCTTGACTCGATTGCGGGAGGAAGCTGCCGTTCAGGGTGTTGCGGTACGCCGTCGGCTGCGCCAGGGCAATCCGGTACGTGTTCTGTCGGAAGCTGCTGAGAGTGCGGCCCTGATGGTGCTCGGGATGCCGGATCGCACCCCGTCATGGCTGCGACCGACCATCGCCGGGCACCTGCTCGCCCGCATTGACACCTCGCTGCTGGTCGTTCCGGTCCGAGGCTGATGCTCGACGTGATCGGCTCCGGCGTCGTCGTGGCCGCGGCGGGGGAGGCGGTGCACTCGATCGCCACCCCGGTACCACTGATCTTGATCGCCATGGCCGCCTTTGTGATCCCGCTGCTTGCGGGTCGCATCGGGATCCCGGCCATCGTCCTCGAGATCCTGTTCGGGGTGCTGATCGGCCCGGTGTTCGGAGTCATCGAACCGGGCGGTGAGCTGCTCGGGTTCCTCGCCGAACTCGGGCTCTTCATGCTGATGTTCCTGGCTGGGTTTGAGATCGATTTCACCAGGTTGGAGCGGCAGGGACCGGGGATGCTGGTCGGCGGCCTGGTGCTGGTCGGGCTGTTCATGGGGGCCGCCTGGGTCGGCGTTGGATTCCTCAACACCTCGTCGACCGAAGAACGCCTGTTTCTCACGTTCCTGCTCGCTGCGGCTGCGCTTGGCCTCGTTGTTCCCTCGCTGCGTGCCACCCGGCGCAGCGGGACCCGGCTCGGGCAGCTGGTGCTGATTACCGCCGTGTTCGCCGAGGTCCTGGGATTGGTCGGGATCGTTGTGCTCACCGTTGTGGTCGAGAACGGCTTCGGCTGGGGGTTGCTGACGATCCCCGCGCTGATTGCCGCCATCGGGCTGGTGCTCGTGGTCCTCCGGATCGCCGCCTGGTGGTTCCCCGAGCGCTTTGAGCGCTTGTTCCGCCGCGACGATCCGCAGGAACTGGGGATCCGGGCCAGCCTGGCGCTGCTCTTCGTGATGGTCGGCTTGACCGCGCTGCTCGAGATCGAGGCAATCCTCGGTGCGTTCCTCGCCGGGAGCCTGTTCACTTTTGTGTTCCGTGATCCAGAACCATTGGAGGAGCGGCTCAGCGGGTTCGCCTACGGCTTCTTCATCCCGGTGTTCTTCATCAACGTGGGGATCGAGTTCCCGCTGTCCGAACTCGGAGATACCGACGTCCTGGTGCAGGCGACCGCATTGATCGGGGTGGCATTCGTCATCAAGCTGATTCCGTCGCTTCTGCTGATGCTCCGTCGCTTCTCGCTGCGCGAATCGCTGGCCGCCGGGATGCTGCTCGCCGGTCAGCTGAGCGTGATCATCGCCCTTGCCGACCTCGGTGTTGGGCTCGGTCTGCTGAGTACCGGTGAGCGGGCCGGGGCGATCATGCTGGTAGCGGTGAGTGCGGTGGCGGCACCGGTGGCGTTTCGGGCGCTGGCGCCACCCCTCCCGCCGTCGGGTGATGAGGGCGAGGGGGATGCACCGATCGAGATCTGGGACGCCTGGTGAGCCCGCTGGTGCCGCCGGTCAGCCGATCGGATCACGAGGAGCGCCGCCGGCGGCTCGCCGAGATTCGCGAACTGGTGGCTCGCGGGGAGTATCGGGTTCCGGCCGAGCGTGTTGCCGATGCAGTGCTGCGGGCAGCCCGGCTCAGCCGCGGCTCCCGGTAGCTTGGGGCCATGCGAGCGGTCGTCCAACGAGTTGCCCGGGCCTCGGTGCTCGTCGACGGCGAGGTCGTCGGCTCGATCGGTCACGGCCTCGCGGTCCTGGTGGGGGCCGAGGATGGTGACACACCCGCTGATGCCGACACGCTTGCGGCCAAGCTGATCGGTCTGCGGATCTTCCCTGATGACGCCGGTCGGATGAACCGGTCCGTCCTGGACACCGATGGTTCGGTCCTTGTGATCAGCCAGTTCACCCTGCTGGCCGATGTCCGGAAAGGACGGCGCCCGTCGTTCGTCCGTGCCGCCGATCCGGAGATCGCAGAGCCCCTGGTCGAACGTGTGGCGGCTCGGGTCCGGGAGGGTGGAACCGACTGCGCCACCGGCCGGTTCGGGGCACGAATGGCCGTCGACCTGGTGAACGACGGGCCGGTCACGTTGATCATCGACGTGCGTGACGGCCGGGTCCTCTAAGGGGAATACCCCGGCTGCCACAGTAGTTGCATGATGCAAGTACATTGGCCCGCCTGAAACCGAGGAGCACCCATGCCGGCCGTCACCGTTCCCGATGTTCTTGCCCTGCCCAGGGTTGCCGACCCGGGCGCCCTTTCCGGCTCGCGGCGGGTGCGGTCGGTCACGACGGCGCCTCGAGGTTTCGAGGGTGAGGGGTTCCCGGTGCGCCGGGCTTTTGCCGGTGTCGATCTGGCCGATCTCGACCCGTTCGTCCATCTCGACCAGATGGGTGAGGTGGAGTACGCCCCAGGTGAGCCCAAGGGGACCCCGTGGCACCCGCACCGCGGGTTCGAGACGGTGACCTACATGATCGATGGCGTCCTCGTGCATCAGGATTCGAACGGCGGCGGCGGGGTGATCAGCAACGGTGACACCCAGTGGATGACCGCCGGTGCCGGGATCCTCCACATCGAGACGCCCCCCGAGGAGCTGGTGATGTCCGGCGGTCTGTTCCACGGCTTCCAGCTCTGGGTGAACCTTCCGGCATCGGACAAGTTCGCGGCCCCTGCCTATCAGGACCTGCGGGGAGAGGAAGTGGCGCTGCTGACCACGTCCGATGGCGGTGCGCTGCTGCGCCTCATCGCTGGCGACCTCGATGGCACCGTCGGTCCGGGTTCCACTCGAACCCCGATCACGATGGTGCATGCGACGGTGGCCGCCGGGGCCCGGGTTCGCCTCCAGTGGCGGACCGACTTCAACGCACTGGTGTATGTGCTCAACGGGCGGGGCAGATTCGGATCAGACCGGCGTTCCGCAGAGATGGGCCAGCTGGTCGTGCTCGCCGACGGCGACGCTCTCGAGTTCGAAGCCGACGCCGGCCGGGGATCCCGGAGCCCGGACCTGGACGTCCTCATCCTTGGGGGCCGGCCGATCCGCGAGCCCGTCGCCTGGGCTGGGCCGTTCGTCATGAACACCCGGGCGGAACTGGCCACAGCGATGGAGGACTATCACGCAGGGCGGCTCGGATCGATCCCCGCCCGGCGAATCGATCGGGCTCACTCAGCCTGAGGTCGTCTGCTCCAGCCAGGCGGTTCCGGCATCGCAGAACCGGGCGAAGTCGCAGCGCCGGCAGGAGTCGGAAGGCTGCGGCTCGAACAACTCGGCCGCAACACCGTCGAGGAGCTGCTCGATGTGTGATCGGGCCGCCGCCAGCCATGCCTCGTCGACCTCGGTGGTGTGGGCGTCGAGGTCTCCACCGAGGTAGGCGAAGGTGACGCGGGTCGACGTCGGAGGATCCAGCGCCAGCCCGGCATCCTGGATTGCGAGGGCGTAGGCCTCGAGCTGGGTCTGCAGGGCCGGATCGTCGCGGTGGCGGCCGCTCTTGAAATCGACCACTTCCCAGATGCCCGGCTCGGGCTCATAGACGGCGTCGATGCGCCCGGCGACCCGGCTCCCGTCTCCGATTCTCAGCTCGAACGGTGCCTCGACCATGATCGGCCGCTCGGTCCCGAAGCGCGACCCGGCAAAGGCCGCGAACCCGCCCCCGCCGTCGTCGGTCGGGAGGTCGTCGCCTCCGCCGAGGTCGTAGAAGTGCTCATCGGCTTCTTCGAGGGAGGCCACCCCCCGGTTGTGGAGTTCGATCCGGCGATGGAGATCGATGCCGCGGCGCCGGGCGGCGGACGACCGCCTGGGCAACCGATCGACCTCCGACCAGTAGTAGCGGCGGGGACAGGTGGCATACGCCACGAGACCCGTCACCGAGGTGCGTGGTGGGCCGGGTTCGGCCGGATCCGCAGTTGGTTCGGGCAAACCCTCGAGAGTGATGCGGAGTTGGTCCACGGCGGCATCGTACGAGGCATCGATCCCGAGTTCAGCCGCCCGCTGCCGGGGGAGGGTCGCATCGGCAACCGCATCACGCAGCGCCTCGCGCCAGCCGTCGGAAAACGTCCGGTCGCTCAGGTCGGCCGCCGGAGACTCGATGCGCAGCGTCTCCGGGGGCTTTCTGTGGTCGGTTATCCACGTGTCGCGTCGGGCACCGGCGACGGCTGCAGCCAGATCGAACAGTTCACTGGCTTCTCTTGGCTGGCGGTCGCTGTACCAGTGCGCCGAGGTAGCGATGAGGTGCAGCTGTGCCCTGGTCACCGCAACGTACGCAACCCGCCATTCCTGATCCGCGTGACGGCGCCTGAGTTCGGTGCCCCGCTCCTTCTGGTCGTCCGGCAGGGGCGGCCACCACTCTGCGTCGAGTCGCAGGCCTGCCGGGAGGAACTCCGCAAACCGTTCCGGATCCTCGTGGCGTCGCGCCTGAGAAGGGAAGATCCTGGTGGCGAGCGCCGGGAGGATCACGACGGGCCATTCCAACCCTTTGGCCCGATGCGCCGTCAACAGGGCGACGGCGTCCTCGCCGCTGACTCGGGCCGTGTCCAGTTCGTCGGTGGCGTAATCTTCGGTGAGCAGCTCCAGGTAATCGAGGAATGCATCGAGCGAGGGGGCTCCCTCGAGCGGACTCCACTCCTCGGCGAGGTCGAGGAAGCGATAGAGGTTCAGGCGAGCCGACATCCTGGCCGCATCGGGCAGCGCCTCCACCTCCTGCCAGGCCCCGGTGCGGTCGAGAACCGTCCGGCAGAGTTCGACGAGGCTCACGCTCTGGGCGGTGCGCAGCAGGGAGCGGTATTCGACGCGGAATTGCGCCAGCCGTTGCTCGGTCTCGTGGGAGAGGCCGGTGCAATGCTCGAGATCGTCGACGGCTTCGAGCATCGCCCAGCCGATCCCTCCAAGCTCCTCGGCGGTGGCTGCGGCATCGCGCTGCGACCGCAGCCAGTTGGCGAGCGGAACGAGGTCGCCGAGCCCCAATCGGAACCTGGATCCGAGGAGGATGCGCAGCAGTGCCGGCGCGTCGTCGGGCCGCCCGAGGACACGGAGCCAGGCATGCAGATCCGTGACCTCTGGCACTTCCAGGAGTCCCCCCAGCGCTGCGACTTCGACCGGCACGCCGTGCTGGTCGAGGGCGTCGCGGATGAGGCCGATCTGGCGATGGCGGCGGAACAGGATGCCGATGTCGCCCCAGGCGACTCCCTCCTCGTCGTGGAGGCGCACCACCTCGCGGGCGATCCAGCGGGCTTCGTCAACTGCGTTGTGGAGCCTGGCGACCGTGACCGTCCCGGTGGCGGCGCTATCGAGCGCCTCCAGGCGCTCGAAGTTCGAGTCGCCGGTGAGGTGGTCTCTGACCGCATTCGCCAGATCAACGACGCGCTTCGACGATCGCCGGTTGCGCGACAGGGGCAGGGTTGCGGCCGGCGCCTCCGGGGTTCCGAAATGCTCGGGGAAAGCAGCGAAGTTCTCGAGTGATGCTCCCCGCCACTCGTAGATGGTCTGGTCGGGGTCGCCCACGGCGGTCACCGGGAAGCCCTGGCCGAAGATCCTCCGGAGCAGTTCGCGCTGTGCTGGATTCGTGTCCTGATACTCGTCGAGCAACACGACCCGGTAGCGCCGGCGGATACGCTCGGCGATGTCCGGGTGGTCGGCGACAAGCTGATGCGCCCGAGCGATGAGGTCTGAGAAGTCCACCACGCCGAGCTTCGCCTTGCGTTCGGAATAGCTCTCGAGAACCTCGGACATCTCCAGCCTGGCGGTGGCGACGCCGGGACCGCCGGGATCGGCTCGAAGGTCGTCGGGCACCCGGAGGTGATCGCCGAGGCGGCCGGCCAGGGCGATGAGCTCATCGACCCGGGACCCCGGCATGGTGAGGTCGAGCGCTTGGTGCGATGCTGCACCCAACGCCTCTCGCATCAGCTGCCGGGCATACCCCGGAGTGATCACCCCGGTGTTGCGTTCGACACCGACCATCGGCCCGAATTCGCGCAGCAGCCCGTGGGCAAAGCCGTGGTAGGTGGTGACCTCGACTTCGCGGCCGGCCCTGGCCAGATCGGGGAGCCGGAGGCGGAGACGATCGGCCAGCTCCTCCGCTGCCTTGTTGGTGAAGGTGATGCCGAGGGCACTCTCGGGTTCGACCAACCCGTCGGCGATGAGGCGGCCGAGGCGGAGTGCCATCGTTGTGGTCTTGCCGGTACCGGCGCCTGCGGCGACCCGCAGCGGCTCGAGCGGATGGTCGATCACCGCCTGTTGCTCGGGGCTCGGCACGATGCTCATGCTGAGAACGCCTCCCGGCCTTCCGGCCATGCCGGGCACACCAGTCTGACCGGGCACCGGTCGCAGCCGGGATTGGGGCGTGGGGTCCAATCCTCGGATGTGATGCCGTCGGCGGCTTCGGCCATCAGACCGGTCACCTCGTCGAGGCGACCGAGGTCGAACCTGCGGACGGCGACGCTCTTGCGTGATCCGAGGCCGGCCGCCGGGTACCAGAACTCGGCTCCGGTCACCGCGCCGGCCGCGGCGAGGTCGGGATCCGCGGCCGCCGCAAGCGCATAGAAGCCAAGCTGGATCGACCTGGCCGCCTCCTCGACCGATGGGAGGCTGCTCCCCGTCTTGTAATCGACGATGCGGAGCTCCGGGTCCGCACCGCCGACCCGGTCGATTCGATCGATCCGGCCTCTCCACGGGGTCCCGGCCACCACCATCTCGACCGGCTGCTCGAGCGCGTGACCGGTGCCGCTACTCGGCCACTTCGCGTACAGGTGCTCGAGCACTCCTCGTGCCCGCCGCATCCAGGCTTCCGCCCACGGCCCCCCACCGAACTCCTCCGGCCGCCACTGTTCCTCGAGTCGATCCAGCGCAGCCTCTATGTCGGCATGGGGCAAGCCCTCTTCAATTGCTTCGCGCTCGACGGTTTCGAGCACGGTATGGATCAGGATGCCGAAGGACAGATACACCGATCGGTCGGCGTCGACATGGAGGCGGCGGCGGATGGCGTAGCGCCACGGGCAGCTGAGATAGTCGTCCGCCTGTGATGGAGACAAGCTCAGATGCTCGGGCAGCAGTCCATCGTTGCGGCCCCGGCGCCGGAACCCTGCGAAGGCCGTCGGATTCCTCCCAAGCCTGGTGCCGGCATCAGCCAGTGCGGTGAGTGCAGCCAGCCGGCGGGCCGGCGTCTCCGCCGGGTCGGCCAGAAGACGCCGCAGCCAAGCCTCGGCCTCCAACGGAGTGACCGGGGCAGTGCGTTCGGGGGGCGGTTCGGTAGCGGCCCCGAGACCCTCGACCCCGGCAACCAATGGGAGGAACCGGCTCGGCATGCCGCCGCCTTCGTCGAACCCCGTCGCGGTGGCCGTCCAGATCACCCGTCTCCCGGCGCGGCTCATGGCGGTGTAGGCGAGCCGCATTTCCTCTTGCAGCCGGAACCGGGCATAGGCGGCACCGTCGCCGCCGTGGTTCGGAGAGAGGTGGCGTACCCCGAGGAGGGACTCGCGCAGCCGCAGATCCGGGAAGACCCCATCGACGGCGTCGGCGACGAACACGATGTCGAACGCGAGGCCCTTGGCCTGGTGGAGCGTCGTCATGGTGAGACGGTCCTCGTCGCGATCGCGGTACTCGAGGAGAGGGGTGGCCTCAAAATCCTCATCGGCGCTCCATGCGGCGTAGTCGGCGAGCGTGGCCGCGGGGTTGCGCTCGGCGAGGCGGTCGAGGACCTGGGAGAGCGAGCTCAGCGCGGCTCGGTCCTCGCGGTGGCGATCCTCGGTGAAAGCCGCGAACTGCGGAAGCGTGGTCCAGAGGTGCCAGAAGCCCGCTGCCGCCGGTTGCCGGGTCGCCCAAGATGGGTCGGCCACCAGATCCGCCAGCGCTCCACCATCCCCGGCGACGCGCTGCAGCAGCGCCGGCCAGTCTGTTCCGTGGGCGATGCGTTCCCTCTCCGTCTGACGCCAGGCCGACAGGGGGAGAGAAACGAGCGGTCCGAGCAGCAAACGTCCGATTGCCCCGGTGCGCTCGGCGCCCGAACCGGTGGCAGCCCGGACGCAGTCGAGCACGGTTCGCACCGCGGGGTGGTCGATGAGGCGGCGGTCGGGTTGATCGTGGGGGATCCCGCGCCGTTCCAGCGCCCGGGACAGCTCGGGGAGGAACCGGCGCTTCGAGCGCACCAGGACGGCGATTCGTCGATAGGGGATCCTTTCGGCAAGGTGGATGCGCTGGATCTCGGAGGCGATCCACTCGGCCTCGTGGCTCTGCTGATCGAACCCGTACGTCTCGACCGAACCGATCCCGGGGGCCGGAACGACCGGTCCGGCGGCGCCGGGGAGCCGGCCGCCGGCGGTGACCCGAACGGCTGCTTCCAGGATGGCCGAGGGCACCCGAAACGACGTGGTCAGCACGATCCTTCGCGCCGGGCGCCCGGCCTCATCGATGAAGGTGGCAGGGAACTCCGCGATGTTCTCCAGTTCGGCGCCCCGGAACGAGTAGATCGATTGGTACGGGTCGCCGGCGACCGTCAGGTTGTGCGCCGGGGCGGTGATGAGATCCAGGAGCCGGGCCTGGGCCGTGGTGGTGTCCTGGTACTCATCGACCAGGACATACGGGAAGCGGGCTGCGACCAGCGATCGGATCTCGGGGTCGGCGAGGAGCTCCACGGCCCGGCGTTGCAGTGATCCGTAATCCAGCCGCCGCCGGGCTTCGAGCCGGGCTTCATACCGACCGAGGAATCCGGGCAATGCCCTCCAGTCGTCGCGCTGTTCGGCGCGCCGGCCAAGCTCGTCGGGGCCGATCAGCCGTTCCCCGCAGCGCAGGACAAAATCGGCGATTTCATCGGCAAACGAGGTCGTGGCCAGGAGACCGCGGAACGGCTGGGGCCACTCCGCCGGGCGTTCCTCCGCCAGCAATTCGTGGACCAGCGCTACCTGCTCGGGCTTGGTCAGCAGAGTCGGCAGGGCTTCCCAGCCGAACCGTTGGGACCCGTGGGCCTCGAGCAGCCGCATCGCCAGGGAGTGGAAGGTTGCCGCCGGGATCGCACTGTGGGATCGATCGAGCCCGGCTCCAATCCGCTCCCGCAGGTCGGCGGCACCGCGCCGCGAGAAGCTCAGGACCAGAATCTGCTCGGGAGCGTGGTCGAGCTCGTGGATGAGATGGAGCGCCCGGCGCACCAGGAACTCGGTCTTGCCGGCGCCTGGTCCGGCAACGACGAGTTGAGGCCCCTGGGTGTCGGCAATCGCCGCCGGCCACCCGGAAGGGTCGACGCGAACATCTCCGGGCTGGTCGAGCATCACCCTGGCGAGGCTATCGCGGGGGTGTGACGCGGCGCTCCGCCGGGCCCTCCTACTCCAGCCGCAGCTCGTCCTGATGTCCCTGCGCCGTCCCATCGTGCCGGAGGTGGAGGACCTGATGGCCCCTGGCGATGAATGCCGGTGCGAGCACCCGGGAGCGGTGGCAATGTGCCGGGTCTTCCTCGGCACAAAGCAGCACTGCCCGGCCTCCGGCAGCAACGGTGGCAACCGTATCGATCGCGGCCTGGAACCCCGCCGTCGACGTGAGGGCGGCGGCGTCGAGCACCCCTGAGTCGTCGAGCGCGTCGGGATCCTGCAGCATTCCGCCGAGGTGGCGGCCCATCCAGCGGTATCCGAGGCCCGAGACCGCACACCAGCCCTGCAGATGCTGCTTGGCGAAGTCGGGGGCGTGGCGGGAGTACGGCTGCGAGCGCACGTCGATGATCGTTGCTGCTCCGTTGCGGCGCAGGACATCGAGCAGCGCCGGGAACTGCCGGTCCCCGTGTCCGATCGTCAGGATCGTCGCCATGCAGGATTACCTCGGTGGTGCTGGGTAGATTGTCGTCGCTGGGCGGCTCCGGGAGGGTATTCACCGATGGGCCACGACATTCTCTCCGGCGGACTCCGTGAGATGGAGTCTCCGTTGTACCGGGAAGCGCTCACCCAGTTCAACCGCGTTGTCGAGATGCTCCGCCTCGATGACAACATCGCCGAACGGCCTCGGGTCCCGCAGCGGGCGATCATCGTCGCATTCCCGTTCCGCCATGACGACTACTCGGACGTGGAGAGCGTTTGGGGGTATCGGGTGCAACACGTGCTCTCGATGGGTCCGACCAAGGGCGGGATCCGGCTTTGCGCCGGACGTCAACCTGGGAGAAGTAGCCGCACTGGCGATGCTGATGACGTGGAAGAGCGCCATCGTCGGTTCTGCAGAACCACCTCTGGTCGGAAGCCGAGATCGATGGCCGGCTGCGCGAGATCATGGGCCGGGCGTCCAACGAGGTGATGGCGGTCTCCCGTCAGGAGGGTGTCGACCTGCGCACGGCTGCGCTCATCAAAGGCATCCGGAGAGTGGCGGAGGCGAAACTGGTGCGCGGGGTGTACCCGTAGCGGCGGTGGGTTATGAGGCGGCGGTGGTAGCAGGCGCCCTGGGAACCGAAGTGCCGTCACCGCCGAACGCCGGGCAGAACTCCTGGAAGGAGCACCAATCGCAGAGGCGGCTGGGGCGGGGCGGGAACTCCTCTCGTTGGAGCGCCCGCTCGATTGCCGACCACAGCGCACGCAGCTGGCGATCCATCGCATCGAGTTGCCGGTCGTTGACTTCGATGGTGTAGACGGTCGGTCCGTTGAGGTACATGAGGCGGAGTGCGTCCGGGGTGCGGCCGGTGCGACGGCGGATGAGCAACCCGTAGATCTTCAGGGCGAAGAAGGCGGGGATGGCATATCGCTCGGGCGGCGCCTTGCCGGTCTTGTAATCCGTGATGATGAGCTTGCCGTCGACCTCCTCCATCCGGTCGAGGATGCCCCGAATGGTGATGCCGTCGAGCTCCTCGGTCATATCGAGTTCGCACTCGAGGGGGTCGAACGAAGACGGGTCCTCGATGGCGAAGTAGTTGGCGAGAAGTTCGAGGCTCTCGAGTCCCCAGGCTCGCTCCTCGTCGACGGAGTCGAACAGTTCGGGGTACTCGTCGTCGCGGATCTCAACCCAGGCGGAGCGGAAGAGGTCGTACAGCGCTGCCGCGTCACGGTCGGCGGCCGGCAGATCGAACAGCCGCTGCAGCGCCAGATGTGCCGTAGTCCCGCGCGCCTGATAAATGGTGGCGGGCTCGGGCAGCTTGTCGATCGCCCGGAACTTGAAGAGTTGCGGACACTGTTTGAAATCACTGGCCCGGCTGGGGGAGAGCCGTTCGAGCACCATGAGAGGAATATAGGACACGGGAGTGACACGCGTGTGATTCGAGCTCCCGGGCGAAGCTC
>CAZEHO010000017.1:0-55734 GCA_964511945.1 uncultured Acidimicrobiia bacterium
ACCGTTGCCCTCCTCGACACCGCGTTCGTAGCACACCAGGTGCTGGTCGAAGCCCAGCCCGTTGGGTCGTTCGAGGGGCCTGCACCCGCCCAGTGGGAAGGGCAGTGGCGCCTCGAGGTCTCCTGGGACTTCGCCGACTACACCCCGGGCGCCCGGGCCCTGATCAACGGTTCTGCGATCCTGTGGGTGATCCCAATGTGGGAATTCGACATCCCGCAGCCGGCATTCCGGGTGGTCGCCTTCCGTGACGATGGATCGTTCGATCCAGCGAACGGTGGGGGCGACGTCAGCGGCACCGAACCGACAGAACCACCCGTCCCGATCACGCTGACCGACATGGTCATCGACGTTCAGGGATAGGCAGAGGGCTCAGGGGAGGTGCATCCCGGCAGGCCAATAGCCAATCGCCAAATCCCGAAGGGTTCTCTCAGTACCCCGCGGCGCGATCGTCGCGGTCGTCGGTGATCTCGTAGCCGTAGACCTGCCGCTCCGGATGCACAATGCGGAAACCGGTATCGAGCTGCAGCGGTGCCGGGGCCAGCCGCAGTTCGAGATAGGTGACCGCCGGGTCGTAGGGATCCTCGAAGATCTCGGCGATCACATCCGACGGCAGGGACTGGGCGACCTTCAGCATCTCGGCTCGAGCGCCGGGAGCGCGCGAGTGAAACCGAATCCAGCCTTCGGTATCGACCCGGTCGATCACGTAGTCGATCACACGCCTGCGCCACGCCCGCCGTGATCGACTCTCCGGTATGAACGGCATCCGTACCCCGCCCAGGACGGAATTACAACGCTGTGATCATAAGAATGAGCACGGGCGGGATTGGGGATTTCGAGGACGAGATGGGGCTCCGAGCTCCGGCCGTCACCGGTGCCTGATCACCACCCCCCGCCAGACTGGCTCAGGCGGTGGGCCCGGCGCCGCCCATCTCCTCGGCGGCGATGGCTTCGGACCAGCGCGGCCACGCCGCCGCCACCAGCGGTGTGAAGGACTCACCAAAGGTGACGACGTCGTCGACGACGATCCCATGGATGACGATCTCGGCCGGGAGCGGCAGGTCCAGCTCGGCGCCGATGCGAAGCATCTCTTTGAACGGGAGCGTATGAAAAGAGCGATACCCGAAGCCGTCGGGCAGCTCATCGGGGGTGGTCCGGATGGTGGTACCGGCGGGCAAATCCGGGTTCTGGAACGCATCGACAATCACCACCCGGTGGTACCCGCTGATCATCTCGAGCAGATCGACGGTGGCGACCGCAGCCTCCTCGTGATCGACCCGATCACCGAGCAGTTCGGCAACCCTGCGGGCGGCCACTAGGCCGACCCCATCGTCACTGAGAATGTCATTGCCCAGCCCCAGAACCAGTAAGGGTTTCAATGCGATGGCTCGGACTAGTCCCTCACCAACCGATCTACGACCTCCCCCCGGGCGTCGTACAGCGTCACCTCCATCGGCATCTGCCCGGGAAGGGCGTGCGTGGCGCATCCGAAGCACGGGTCGTAGGCACGGAACGCCATCTCGATCATGTTGAGGACACCGTCGGACAGGCCCCCGAACTTCTCGACAAGGCCTTTGGCCGCCTTCTGGATCGACATGTTGATCGGTGCGTAGTTGTTCGTGGTGCCGACGATCAGGTTCGCCTTCTCCACGATCCCGTCCTCGTCGGTCACGTAGTGGTGATACAAGGTCCCGCGAGGAGCCTCGACGACACCCACCCCTTCGGTCGGAGTCTCGGTCGGCACGGTGCGGAACTCGGGACCGACGATCTCGGGGTCTCGGGCAAGGGCGTAGGCATTCTCGGCGGCGTTCACCAATTCGATGACCCGGGCCCAGTGGTAGGCGAGCGTGAAGTGGACCGGGCTCCCACCGAGCGTCTCCATCATCCGCTCATACTGCTCGTGAGCCAGAGGTGTCGACATCCCATCGGCGGCGTTGAGACGGGCCAGCGGAGCGGCCCGGTAGACGCCGCTGTCGGGACCGTCGACGAAGCCCTTCCACCCCTTCGCTTTGAGATACGGGAACTTCAGGTAGGTCCACGGTTCGACGTGCTCCCCGATGTGGTCGAGGTAATCCGCGGGCTTGAACTTGGCTAACTCCGCGCCGTCCACGCCCACGACGCGAATGTCGCCGTCGTAGAAATCGACGTGGTTGTTCTCGTCGACGAGACCCATGTAGTGGGTTTCGTGCCGGTACACGTCACCGGTGATCAGCTCGAGGTATTCGGGATTGGAGAGCACCAGATCATCAAGGATCTGCAAGGTGAACTTGCCGAATTCGACGAGCTCCGCAGTGATCTCCTTCGCCAGCTCCTGCTCGTCCTCATTCATGCCCCGGGAGACACCCCCCGGCAGCGATGTGACTTGATGGATGGCGCGCCCGCCCAGCATCTTGACGAGTTCCTGAGCCCGGGCACGGGATCGGATCACGTGCTTTCCGGCCTCGATTCCCACCTTCGATATGAGACCGAAGATGTTGCGCTCTGCCACCGGGGCGTCGGGCCCGACCACGAAGTCGGGGCCCGCCAGGATGTAGAAGTGCACGGCGTGGTCCGCCGCGTAGAACGTGTTGTACAGCAGCCGGCGCAGCTTTACCGCGGTGGGCGGGGGCTCGACGTGATAGACCGCGTCGGCGGTCTTGGCCGAGGCCATATGGTGCGCCTCCGGACACACGCCACAGATCCTGGTGGTGATCCGCGGCAACTCCTCGACAGGGCGCCCCACGCAGAACCGCTCGAATCCGCGCAGTTCCGGGATCCGCAAGTAGGCGTTGTCGACCAATCCGTCGTCGTCCAAGAACAGGTCGATACGCCCATGGCCTTCGAGCCTCGTGATGGGATCGATGGAGACGGTCTTGGTCATGGTTGGACCCTCCCGAAGGTGGATTTCGCCAGGCCGAATCGGTACAGCGTTCCGACCGGATCCGCGATCTGATCGACAACGGCTGCGACGTCGGTCGCGGACTCGGCATCGATCACCGAAGACAGGGCCGACATCATGCTGATCCCCTGGTCCTTGACGCTGGGCGGAGCCCCGTAGCAACCCCGGCACGGCATGCCGGCCCCGACGCAGAGGCCGCCGCAGCCCGACCGGGTGGCGGGTCCCATGCACACGATCCCCTGGTCGAGGAGACACAGTTCGGGATCGGCCATGATCTCGTGAGGCCTGACAAAGCCGGCGATGCGCTTCTCCTCCCGGTCCCGCAGGCACTCCTCACACACCGTCTTGTCACCGGCTCCAATCACACTGCCCGGCGGCGGGAGTTCGGCTCCGGTGACGATTGCCTCCACCACGGCCCAGATCTGATGAGCTTCGGGCGGGCAGCCGGGAATGAAGTAGTCGACGGCCACGGTCTGATCGAGAGTCTTCACCGACTCCCAGAACTCCGGCAGGTGGACTTCGCCTTCCGGCAACTGGTAGGACGTCAACGGCATGATCCCGTCTGGGTTCACCGTGGAGGGTGAGTCGAGATACGCGGTCTTGAAGATCGCCTCCTTGGTCGTCGTGTTCGCCAGCCCGGGAATGCACCCTTCCCCGGCGCAGGAACCAAACGCGACCAGCGCCTTGGCCTTCTCCCGGAGCACATGAGCCAAGTGCTCGTTCTCCGACGTCCTGATCGCCCCGTTGAACAAGCAGAGGTCGATGCTGTCGGGCTCCATGGCTTCGACGTCGGCGTACTTGGTGTCCATGGCGACCGGCCAGAAGACGAGTTCGAAGTTGGCCGGTATCTCGAGCACCTTCTCGTGGAGCTCAAGGATTGCGATCTCACAGCCGCCGCAACTCGCCGCCCAATACAGGGCCAGCTTCGGCTTGGTGGCCGTTTCTTGCGTCATGACTTGGCCTCTCCTTGTCCAAACGCTCTCATTCGGCCAACTCCATCGGGCCCAGCTTGCGGATCTGCTCCTCCATCTCCCAGGAGACCTTGCTGAACTTTTCACCCTCGGAAGCCGAGATCCATTCGAGCCGGATCCGTTCTTCGTCGATTCCGAAGTCGCTCAGCATCCGTTTCATCATGAGCGTGCGCCGCAAGCACCGATAGTTGCCTTCGCTGTAGTGACAGTCACCCGGGTGACAACCCGCCAGCAAAACGCCGTCGGCACCCCCCTCGAGCGCCGAGAAGACGAACCCGGGATCGATCCGGCCCGAGCACATCACGCGGATCGGTCGCACACTCGGCGACGATTGGATGCGAGAGACCCCGGCAAGGTCTGCGCCCGAGTAGGCGCACCAGTTGCAGAGGAAGCCCACGATCTTGGGCCGGAATCCGTTTTCCGCCATTTCGCCTCCTAGACCGACAGCAACCCGCCGATTTCCGCGTAGATCTGTTCGTCGGTGAAGCCCGAGCCGACGATCGCCGAGGCGGGACATGCGGCAACACAGGTGCCGCATCCCTTGCACAGCGCTTCGACAACGTGGGCCACCTTCTTGTCCTCGAGCCATTCGATGGCGTTGTAGGGGCAGAGGGCATTGCACACCCGGCAGCCCCCGCACAACGCCTCCTGCACCTCCGCCTTGATCGGGTCGATGAGCATCTCCCCTTGGGAGATGAGGCCCAGCATCTTGGAGGCCGCCGCCGAAGCCTGGGCGACGGTGTCGGGAATGTCCTTGGGCCCCTGGGCACAGCCTGCGATGTAGATGCCGTCGTTGGCCGTCCCTACCGGGTCCAGCTTCGGGTGCCGCTCCAGCAGGAAACCGTCGCCGCTGGCGCTCAGGTGGAGCAGCTGCCGGAGCTGCTCCGTGCCCTCGGCAGCCTCCATGGCGAGGCACAGGATCACCAGATCCGCCGGAACCTCACGCCTGACGCCGAGGAGGGTGTCCTCGGCCTTGACGATCAGCCGGCCGGGAACGCCTTCGGGAGCCTTGGCCACTTCGGCCACCTTGCCCCGCACCATCGTGACGCCTTCTTCCATGATCCTGGTGTAGAACTCGTCGTAGCCCTTACCGGCCGCCCGCATGTCGATGTAGAACTGGAAGACCTCGGCCTCGGTCCGTTCCCGCACCAGGTGGCCGAATTTGAGGGCGTACATGCAGCACACTCGGGAACAGTGCTTGCGGTAGTTCTCGTCGCGCGATCCGACGCAGTGAACGATCGCCACCGACCGCGGCGGCTCGCCGTTGACCAGTACCTTGCCGTCGGTGGGACCGGTGGACGACAGCATCCGCTCGAACTCCAGGCCGGTGATGACCCCGTCCAGCTTGCCGTATCCGTACTGGGAGATGACGCTCGGGTCGAACTGCTTGTAGCCGGTCGACACCAGGATCTGACCGACGTCCAGATTCCGGAACTCGTCTTTCAACGAGTGATCCACTGCCCCCGGCTTGCATGCTCCGACGCACTCGTAGCAGTCGACACAGACACCGCAATGCAAACAGCGCTTCGCTTCGGCGCGGGCCTGCTCCTCGGTGAAGCCGAGCTCCACCTCCTCCCATCCGCGTGCCCGAGCCTCGGCTTCGAGTTTGGGCATCTCCTCCCGGGCCTGCTTCGGAATCTCGACGTAGGGAACTGAATACCTGTGAGGCCGGTCCTCGTAGCGCTGGATGCCGTTCTGGCTCGGGGAACGACCAAACCGGTCGCCGACGGCGACGCCTCGCTCGTAGTCATCTTCGTCGGACGGAACCATGTGGGTCTCGAAGTCTTCGAGCGGCCGGCCGCGCAGGTACTTGTCGATCGCTTCACCGGCCCGCTTGCCGGCACCCATGGCGGCCACGACCGTGGCCGGCCCGGAGACCGCGTCACCGCCGGCGAAGAGCCCCTTGACGTTGGTCTCGAAGGTATCCGGGTTGACATCGAGCGTCCCCCACGGCGACAGACTGACCTTGCCGACCCCTTCGGGAAGGTAGTCGAGGTCGGCTCGCTGCCCGATGGCGGCAAGCACCATGTCGAACTCGAGTTCGTGGTCCGACCCCTCGACGGGGAACGGCCGGCGGCGTCCGGTGTCGTCCGGTTCGCCGAGTCGGATGTCGACACAACGGAGACCGGTGACCTCGCCGTTCGAACTCAGCACCGCGGTGGGTGCCTTCAGGAACAGGATCTTGATGCCCTCGGCCTCGGCGTCCACCGCCTCGTGTTCCTCGCAGGGCATCTCGACCCGGCTCCGGCGGTAGACGACCGTCACCTCTTCGGCTCCCGCCCGCAAAACGGAACGAGCGGCGTCGATGCCACAGTTGCCGCCACCCACGACGGCGACCTTTCGTCCCACTCGCTGCTCGACACCAAGCGCCTGGCGGTGGAGGAACTCCACGGCGTCGACGACACCCTCGAGGTCCTCGCCCGGAATGTCCATCGGGATCCCGCGGTGGGCACCGGTGGCCACGAAGAAGGCGCCAAAGCCTTCACCCCTCAGCCCCTCGAGTGTCACATCTCTGCCGAATTCCACGCCGGTTCGGAACTCGACCCCCATGCGCCGGATGTAGTCGATGTCCTGGTCGAGTTGTTCGCGGGGCAGCCGGTATTTCGGGATCCCCAGGGCAAGCATCCCGCCGAGCACCTCTTCGCGCTCGAACACCGTCGACTGGTAGCCGCGCTTCGCCAGTTCGTGAGCACAAGCCAGACCGGCGGGCCCGCTCCCAATGATCCCCACCTTCTCCTCGTGGCGTACCGGGGGCTCGGGCAACGGAACTTCGCCGTTGTTCGCCGCCGCCCAGTCGAGGGCGAAGCGCTTCAGGTGCTGGATGGCGATCGGTTCCTCGACGAACCCGCGGCTGCACTCGCCCTCACAGGGGTGGTAGCAAACCCGGCCGCAGACGACCGGGAGCGGGTTGCTCTGGCGAATGAGGCTGGCCGCCTCGCCGAAGCGGCCGTCGGCGATCAGCGCGATATAGCCGGCCGCCTCCTGGCCGATTGGGCACGCCTGCCAGCAGGGGGGCCTCAGGTCCTTCTCGATCAGGTAGGCGTTGGGCACCGCCTGCGGGAACGACTTGTGGATCGCCGTCCGGGTCCCGAGACCCATGTCGAATGGGCTGGGAACTGTGATCGGGCAGACCCCGATGCACTCCTGGCACGATGTGCACGCCTCGGTGACATAGCGGGCCCGTTCCCGGACCTGCACCCGGTAGTTGCCGGCGAACCCCGACACTTCGGCCACGTCGCTCATGGAGAGGATGTGGATGTTCTCCTTCTGGGCGACCGACACCATCTTGGGAGTGAGGATGCAGGACGAGCAGTCGAGGGTGGGGAAGGTCTTGTCGAAGCGGGCCATGTTGCCGCCGATGGTGGATTCGCGCTCGACGAGGTAGACCTCGCTGCCCGACTCGGCGACATCGAGGGCTGCCTGGATTCCGGCGATCCCCGCCCCGATGATCATCGTGTCGGGGTTGACCGGTGCGGTAGAGCCGTGAAGCGGCTCCTGCTCGACCACCCGCTGGACGGCGGCCTGGCACAGGGCCTGGGCTTTGAGGGTCGCCTGGCCGGCATCGGAGTGGATCCAGGCGCAATGCTCGCGCACGTTGACCATCTGGAAGAGGTAGGGGTTGAGACCCGAACGCTCGACGGCCCCGCGGAAGGTGATCTCATGCATCATCGGTGAGCAGGCGGCGACGACCACACGGTCGATGCCCTGCTCCTTGATGTCGTCGCTGATGAGCAGCTGGCCCGGCTCGGAACACATGAACTCGTAGTTACGGGCGACGGCGATGTCGGGCAGCCCGGCGACATATTCGGTGACCTGGGCGATGTCGACGGTTCCGGCGATGTTTGTTCCGCAGTGACAGACATAGAAGCCGACCCTGCCGGTCTCTTGCTCGCTCATCTCAGGCTCCAGTCATAGCTCCGCACCGGGCGGGTGCTCAGGGGGCGCAGATCAGGTCGCCGGCTCTGCCGGCATCGGGAGGGTGAGGGAAGACGTGCCGTCATGGTCCTCGCCTGCTCGTGAAATCTTTCACAAGATCCTCTATGCACGATCCTCCCGGGAGATCGATCTGTACAGGGACCAAAGACCCTTGCCTGCCGGGTCGGTCGAATCCTCCTCCCGAACAGAGTCGAACCGGGGCACCGCGGCTGCGAGGTCGGCGCTTCCGCCGCCGTTCAGAGCGCTTCGTGGGCCAGTTCAACGAGGTCTCTCACGGACAGACGATCCTCGAGGCCGGTCGTCTTCAGCGCATCCTGGTACATGACGTAGTCCTTGGGACAGGTGACGACCAGGGCTTCGACGCCGTCGAGGCCGGCAGCCTCCTCGACCCGCATCTCTGCGGGCCGCTGCCGCGTCTCCCCCTCCTCCATCCAGATGCGTCCTCCGCCGGCCCCGCAGCACAGAGCCCGATCACCGCTGCGCGGCATCTCCACCACCCGGCAACCCATCGCGGCCAGCACCCGGCGGGGGGCCTCGTAGACGTCGTTGTAGCGGCCCAGGTAGCACGGGTCGTGATAGGTGACCGTGTACCCGAGCCGCTTCTCGAAGCCGAGGCTGCCGGAGGAGATCAACTGATCGAGGAGTTCTGCGTAGTGGAGTACCGGCCGGTCGCCGTTCAGTTCCGGCGGGTACTCGTTCTTGAGCGCGTTGTAGGTGTGGGGATCCGTCGTCACGATGGCGCCGTAGTCACAGCGACCAAGCGACTTCATGTTGCGCTCGACGAGCATCTCGAACAGGCCCTCTTCGCCGGTGCGTCGGACGTCGTTGCCGGCGTTGCGCTCGCCGTCGTACATAATCCCGAAGTCGAGACCGATGCGGTGAAAAAGATCGGCGGTCTGGACGACCACCCCCGAAAGCGTGCTGCTGAACGACGCGTAGTCGCCGACGAACCAGAGGTAGTCGACCGGTTCCTTACGGGCGTCCTTGATCCCGGGTTCGACGCCACGGGTCCACTTCGCGCGGGCTCGGTCCGACTGGCCGAACGAGTTGCCGTACCGCCCCAACCCCGCCATGGCCTCCTGGAGCATGTCGTCCATCCGACCCTCCATGACCAGATGCCGCCGCATGTCCACGATCGGCGTGACGTGCTCGATGAAGAGCGGACATTCCTGATCACAGGCGAAACATGTGGTGCAGGCCCAGAGCACTTCGTCGGGAATCACCCCGCCGACCATGGGATCAGAGCCTCCATTGCGGGCCGTGATGAGATGGTCGCGCAGCGCCATGATCAGGCGCTTCGGAGACAGTGGCAGACCCTCGGCGTGCGCCGGGCACACGTCCTGACACCGCCCGCATTCCGTGCAGGTGTAGAAGTCGAGCATCTGGCGCCAGCGGAACTGATCCATCGCTTCCACGCCGAGGCTGCCGTCGAATTCCGGGGCAGCGGGAAGCCGTCCGGGAGGATCCAGATTTCGCAGGAACACCGCCGGAATCGAGGTGACCACGTGGAAGTGTTTGCCTCCGGGCAGCTCGATCAGAAAGAGGAGGACGATCCCGAGATGGATCCAGAAGGCGGTCTCCTCAATGACCTCCAGCGTCCCCTCTGTAAGTCCCCCGAAAGCCGCGCCGGTGAGCGCCGAGAATGGCCGCCACCCCTCGAGATCATCGACTCCCCGCTCGATGCGGATGCCGTTCATCACCAGCAGACTGAGCACGATCACCAGGATGAAACCCAGCACCATGACACCCTGGGCCCGGTGACTCCCTTCGTAGCGCTCAGGATTCTCCACCAGCCGTACGTAGAGGGCGTAGAACACCGCCAGCATCACGAGAACCGCCGACACGTCCTGAATCACAGCCAGCGGCCCAAACCGCCCGACCAGCGGAAGCACGAAGTGGGGATCGGTGAACGCAAGGAGACCCTCGAGAATGGCTTGGAGGATCGTCAGGAACAGGAACAGGAAGCCCCAGAAGAGGAGAAAATGAGCCACGCCGGGCGCCGGGAACCGGAACAGCCGGCGCTGACCGCCGACGAACGACACAAGACCCCAGGTCCGTCGACCCCACTGTGAGAACGGCCCGCTGGGCTCTCCGCGACTCAGGCGCACCCAGAGCAGCCGGTAGGCCCTGAGACCGAAAATCGCCAGCGCCGCCACAAGGGCGGCGAGGGCGGCAACCGACTTGATGTCTTCGTACGTCATCACCGCTCCCCTTCTCTATCCGGCCCGTGCCTCCTTCACCCGTTCGATCAGTTCGGGCATGAGATCGAGCAAATCGGTCTCGGTGCCGAAGTGAGCGGCATCGAAGATGGGAGCAGCAGGATCGATGTTCACCGCGATCACCACCGCACTGTCGGTCATGCCCTCCACGTGCTCCGGGGCACCGCTGATACCAAGAGCGAGGTACACCGCGGGCTTCACTCGCTTGCCGGATTTTCCGACCATCCGAGACGACGGCAGCCAGCCCTGATCGATAATCGGCCGGGACGCGCACACGACCCCGCCCAGCGCTTCGGCCAACTCCTCCGCCAACTCGACATTGTCCTGGAGTTGGATCCCGCGTCCAATCGCGACGAGAACGTCCTCGGCCGTGATGTCGACATCGCCCGACTCGGGCTCGATGTAGCGCGTCACCGTCACCTTCGAATCTTCGAGCGGCAGGCCGTCGACGCGCTCGAGCACGGGCGGCGTTCCGCTCCGACCGAGTTCGGCCTTATAGCCACCGGGCACCATCGTCACCAGCACCGTCGATTCCCCGACGGCGGTCTCGACGAAGATCTTCCCGCCGCAGATCTGGCTGACGAGCCCGAACTCACCATCCTCGATCCGCACCGTGTGGCACTTGCCCACCAGCGGCAGCTGCAGCCTGCCGGACAGCAAACCTGCGACGCCGGCACCGATCGAGGTATCACCGAACACAACTACCCGGGGCAGTCGCTCGCCGATGAGTCCCGCCAGAGCCGCCGTGTAGGAGTCCGGGGTGAAATCCGCCAGGGCGGGGTCGTCGATGGAGAGCACGCGATCGGCCGCCAGGTCTGCAGTGAGTCCTTCGGCCTCATGACCCAACAGGACGCCGACGACCTCTCCTCCGGTCCCGGCGGTGAGTGCTCGAGCCGCTCCCAACGCAACATAGGTGATGTCGGCGACCTGCCCGCGCAGATGCTCGACGACAACGTAGATATCCCGGTTCATGGTTCCCCCCGGGTTCACAGCACGCCTCGCTCGGACAGGATCTCGACGATCGCGGCGGCGACTTCCTCCTCATCCCCCGTCAGCATCGTCGCCCGCTCACCCGCCTCAGGTGTGAACATCGAGACGATGGTCGGAGCGGCGGCCGCATCGGGCTCGGCCGCAGGTCGGTCTTCGACGTCGGCGGTCTTCATGGCCTGACGGATCCGGCTGATCGCCAGATAGCGGGGCGGCTCCTCTGCAGCCTGGATACCCAGGACCGCCGGCAGGCTGATCTCCATCTCCACAGCCAGCCCGCCGGGGTATTCCTTCTTCACCCTGCAGATCCCATCCTCGAGCGCAGCCCCGGAGATGTATCCCACATACGGCATCCCCAACTCCTCGGCGAGTAGCGGCCCCAGAGAGCCGTCCAGATCGTCGTGGGCTTGCACACCCGTCAGGACGAGGTCGGGCTCCAGATCCGAAAGGGCAGACGCGTAGAGCCCGGCGAGGGTGTGATTCCCCGGAGCATCCTCGAACGCGATCCCGGTCAGACGGATCAGCCCATCTGCCCCTTTGGCGGCCGCCGCGTACAGCACGTCGTCCGCACTCTCCCCCTCCAGGATCATGACCGTCACGGTGCCGCCGCTGCGTTCCTTGATCAGCAGCGCCTGTTCCAGGGCGTGCTCGTCGACCTCATTGATGATCAGACGCAGCCAGCTCGTGTCCAGGGCGGTGCCGCTTTCGTCGATCTCCAGCTCTTCCACGAGATCGGGGACGAGCTTGATCGGCACAACGATGTTCATGTCTGCCCCTTTGAGTCTGCTGGGTGATGCCGTTGCGCAGATCGGCGGCCAGGCGCGCCAATCGCAAGGACGCAGGTTCCGGCACTCCTCATGCCGGAATGACGGAACCGAGGACACCGCGAGTGGTGATGACTGGTCGTCGAGATGCGTGCCATGTATCGCCCAGCGGGCTCTATCCGCTCATTGCCTCCACGAGTAGTTCCGCGATGTCTTTCACGATCAACCCTGCAGCACCGTCGACCGTCTTGGCGGCGTCCTCGAACCGCGGCGCCTCGTACGGGCACGCCAGAGCCAGGATGTCGGCGCCGGCTGCGACTGCCTCACCGACCCGCCACTCCGACGGCCGGACCTGCCCCTTTTCCCAGAGGAAACCGTCCAGCCACATGCCACCACCACCGCCACCGCAGCACACGCTGGTCTCGCGAGTGTGCTGCATCTCGACGAGGGTGAGCCCGGGAATCGCCTCCAGCACCTCGCGAGGCTGCTCGTAGATCCCGTTGGCGCGTCCCAGATAGCACGGGTCGTGGTACGCCACGGTGGCGTCGACCGATCCCGTCAGGAGTGGCCGCAGCAGGTCCAGATTGTCGGCAAGGAACTCTGTGTAGTGCCTGGTCGGATACGAGATGCCCAGCTGCGGATACTCGTTCTTGAGCGCGTTGTAGGCATGCGGATCGGCGGTGACCACCTCCCCGAACTCATATCGCGACAGGGCCTTCCCGTTCTTCTCTGCAAGCACCTCGAACAGGCCTCGTTCACCGGCGAGTCGCTGCGAATCGCCGTCGCTCGCTTCCTCCCCGCCGAGGATGCCGAAGTCCGTGCCGAGAGCGCGGAACACCTCGGCAAGTGCCTTCGTCGCGATCTGGGCCCGGGGATGATGCGACGGATAGTCGCCGACGTACCACAGGACCTCTACCGGCCGTTTGGCCGCCCGCATGACGGGGATTTCGAACCCCATCTCCTCGATCCACGCGGCCCGGCGCCGGGGCGATTCGCCCAGGGGATTGCCGTATCGCTGGGATTTCTCGAGTGCGTCCTGCAGTTCGAGGGGTGTGTTGCCGGCCAGGAGCATCTCCTCTTTGGCCAGCGTCATGAGCCCGGTCGTCAGCGGGATCTTGGCCGGGCACACATCGGCACAGGCCTGGCACGAGACACACAGCCAGACCGAATCGTGATCGAGGACCCTCTCGAACATCCCGGCTCGAAGCGCAGCGATCATCTTGTGCGGAGGGAAGTCCATCAGGTAGCCCACCGGACAGATGCCGCTGCAGAGCCCACATTGAAGACAGGCGCGCAGCCGCTCACCGTTCTCCACTTCGAACAGGCGGAGCCGCATGGACTCCGTGATCGTCGTCGGCCGCGAATCGGCCATGATCGTCATACCACCACCACCTCTCGCCGGCAGCGTCGGCGCGACATCCTTGTGAAACGTTTCACAAAGTTCTTGTGTCCAGACCAATAGCACACCGAGTACCCGGAGCGTTAGGGCACAAAGACCGTTTACTCCGGTCGGCAACCACGACACGCTCTTTCAATGAACCCTCCGGGAGATCCCGGAAGCCGGCCCTCCGCGGTCGATACCGGGGAAACCAGCGCCGGGGAAACCAACGAGCTGCCTCGCGGCCTGCAGTACAGCATCCTGGCCGACCGCGACCTGACCGACGACCAGGTAGAGGATGCCTTGATCGAAGAGATCGATCGTGTCCTCGACTTCCCGCGACGCCGCCTAATCCCGGCCGGAACACTGATCATCACTGAGGGCGACCGGCTCGACGGGATCTCGATCCTGCTCGACGGCCGGGTGCGGTTGTTCCGTGAGGTGGAGGGCCAGGAGGTCGTCTTTCATCACCGGACCGCGGGACGGATCATCGGCATGCTCGCCCTCGCCAGGGCGCGGCCGGCGTCGTTCAGTGTCGAAGCCGACACGGATGTCACGGTGCTGCCGCTGTCGCTGGCGGAGTTGGACCTGGCGATGAGGCGCAGCATGCACCTTGCCATGCTCTTTGCCTCGGCTCTGATCCGATCGCTTGCGCTGCGGAATCTCCGGACGATCGAGCAGCAGATAGAGATCCGGGAGTTTGCCAGGACTCGAATCGAGGCGTCGGAACGGCTCGCCATCGTCGGTCAACTCGCCGCCGACGTTGCTCACGAACTCAACAACCCGCTCCAGGGAATCGTGGGATTCTCCCACCTCCTCCTCGAGCGCATCCCACCGGACGACCCGGAGCGGGATTTCGTCGAGAAGATCGCCGCTCAGGCCGACCGGTGCCGGGCCATCATCCGCGCCCTCCTGGATTTTTCGCGGCCCCACAAGCCACAGAAGCAGCCGACGAGCCTCAATGCCCTGCTCATGGAGAGCCTCCGCTTCATGGAAGGCCAGGCGCTCTTCATGAACATCACGATCGAGACCGACCTCGATCCAGACCTGCCCGCAGTCATAGCAGACCCGGGCCAGATGCAGCAGGTGTTCATCAACCTGATCGTCAACGCTGCAGAGGCGATGGAAGGCGACGGCCGGCTCTCGCTGACCACGCGCCTGGACCCGTCCGCCGAGTTTGTCGACGCCGTGATCCGGGACACGGGCCCCGGGATTCCGGACGAGGACATGGACCGGGTCTTCGATCCCTTCTTCTCAACCAAGGAAGCGATGCACGGCACCGGCCTGGGCCTGGCCATCAGCCACGGGATCGTCCGCCGCCACCAGGGCACGATCGCGATCACCAGCGAGCTCCACGAGGGAACAGCCTTCTCCATCCGGCTGCCGGTTACGGCCGATTGGCCCTGGGAGAGCAACACCAACGAGGGATAGGTTTGAGAGGTCATGGTCAACACGGCTGAACCGTCGAAGATCCTCATCATCGACGATGAGCAGATCGTGCTGGATTCATGCACGGAGATCCTTCGGGCCGAAACCTGCGAGATCGCCACGGCGGCGGACGGCCGCCGGGGATTGGAGCTGGTCGAGGAGTTCGGCCCCGACCTGGTTCTCGTCGACCTGAAGATGCCCGGACTGTCCGGGATCGAGGTCCTCGCATCGATCGAGGAGTCACACCCGACGATCGTCACCGTCGTCATCACCGGGTACGCAACGGTGGGCACAGCAATCGAGGCCATGAAATCAGGCGCCTACGATTTCATTCCCAAGCCCTTCACGCCGGATCAACTCCGCCTCATCGCCGGTCGGGGCCTGGAGAAGAGAAGGCTCGTCCTCGAGACGATCAGGCTCAGACGCGAGAAGGCGATGCTGCGCGAGAACTTCGCCGCAATTGTCTCGCACGAACTCAAGTCGCCTCTGAGCGCCGTCCAGCAGAACCTCTTCGTCCTGGCTCACCAGCTCGCCGCAGTCGCCACCGATGACCAGCGCGAGCAGATCGATCGCATGCAGGCCCGAATCCGCGATCTCCTCGCGGTCGTCGACACGTGGCTGCGCGGGGTGTCGACCGATCTCAACGGGATCCGCGACCGCTTTGAGCGCCTTCCCATCTCGATTCCCCTCGCGAAGGCAGCCGAGTCGGTCGCATCCCACGCCATTCGAAAAGACGTCGAGGTGATAGCCGCCGTCGATGAGTCGGTAGAAGTGTTCGGCGACGAGGGCACACTGACCGAAGCCCTCACCAACATCATCGGCAACGCCGTCAAATACTCCTACGAGGGTGGCAAGGTAACCGTCACCGCGGAGAGCTGCGATGACGGAATCAGGATCGACGTGTCCGACACCGGGGTCGGCGTCCCCCCCGAAGAGGCGGCCCACGTGTTCGACGACTTCTACCGCGCGGCTACCGGGGAACTTCGCGAAACGGGTGCCGGGCTCGGGCTGGCTCTCAGCCGTCGCATCATCGAGACCCACAGTGGCTCAATCACCGTGGCCAGCGAGGTCGGAACGGGCACGACGTTCACACTCACACTGCCGGCTCCGAAGCCGTCAGACCCAGTTTCGAGTACAGCCGACGCCGGTGAGGTCCACCCCCAGGAGGAGTGAGATCCGATGCAGGGAGGAATCCCATGAGCGAGAAGAAGCGGCTGCTGATCGTGGACGACGATCCGGACTTCGCCGGAGCGATCAGCGCCATCCTCGAGTCCGCCGGGTACGAAACCGAAATCACCCACAACCCGAAGACCGGCTGGTCGGCGCTGAAGAGCGGCGACTACGACCTCCTCTTGCTGGACATCATGATGGGCCGGGGCGCTGAAGGTGTGATGATGGCCCGCAAGATCAGGAAGGACCCCGAACTGCGGGACATGCCGGTTCTCATCATCACCGGCATGCGGGAACAGATCGCATTCCTCTTCCCCGGCCAGGCGATTCACCCCCGCTTCGTCCCCGTCGACGAACTGGTCGAGAAGCCGGTCGAGCCGGACCTCCTTCTCGATCGGGTGCGAGCTCTCATCGAAGCCTCGGAGAATCGGGAAACCGGAGGGGGTGACTAGATGCTTCCGACCACCAACCTGGCACCTCAGTTCGATGAGGAGGTCATGAACCTCCTATATGCGGGCGAAGAAGTGCCACCGAACCTATGCGTCCACTGTGCGATCTGCTCCGCAACCTGTCCGGCGGTCGAGTTCATGGATCACTCGCCGCGGATGCTGCTGGCAATGATCAGCGCCGGCATGAAGGACGAGGTGCTCGCCAGCAACACGTTCTGGACCTGTTCCTCGTGTTTCGCCTGCTCGGAGCGGTGCCCGCAAGGGATCCACCCCGCTTCCATCATGTACGCGCTGAAGCGCTATTCGCTGTGGCACAGCCGATATGCCGACGACCTGATCGGGCCCGACTTCTCCCGGAGGTTCGTCAAGACGATTCTCCGGAACGGGAAGTCTTACGAGCCCGGCTACGCCCCGGCGTTCATCTGGGAGGGCGGCTTCTCGGGCCTGCTCCGCGAGGCCCAGGGCGCCATGAAGCTGCTGGCGAAGGGACGGCTCCCGCTGATCCCGTCGAAGATCAAGCGAGTGAAGGAGTTCCGCCAGATGATTGGACGGATCATCCCGCTGGACGGCATCTCATGAAGACGTTCGCCTATTACCCCGGATGCTCGTTGGAGACGATGGCGGCTAGCTACCACGTCTCCGCGGTGGAGGTCGTGGACCGTCTCGGAGCCGAACTGGTCGAGGTCGAGGACTGGAACTGCTGCGGAGCGACCGCCTACTCGCACGTGGACGAGTTGCTGGCGCAGGTCCTGAGCGCCCGCAACCTCGCTCTGGCCGAGAAGGAGGAGCGGTTGGATCTGGTGGCTCCATGCAGCGGCTGTTTCAAGAATCTGTACTTCGCCAACGATCACATGCTCGACGACGCCGACCTCATGGAGCACATGAACTTCGCCTTGGAGGCCGACGATCTCAGCTACGAGGGCACCGTGCGGGTTCACCATCTCCTCGACATGTTCGTCACGGAGATCGGTCTCGAGGAGATTCGCGCCAAGGTGAAGGACCCCCTGACCGGCGTGAAGGTAGCTCCGTACTACGGATGTCAGATGACCCGGCCCCGCAAGAAGGGCCAGACCCTGGAGGACGTGGAGGGGCCCACCAACTTCGAGGATCTGCTCGAGGCCATCGGAGCCACCCCGGTCGACTATCCCTACCGAATGCGGTGCTGTGGCGCCTCTCTGATCGCGACGAGCCGTCAGACGGCCCTGTCCATGTTGCGGGACCTGCTGCAGGATGCAGTCGACGCCGGTGCCGAGGTCATCGCCACGTCGTGCCCGCTGTGCCAGATCAACCTCGAGGTCTACCAATCAGAGGTGAACCGGGAATTGGGCACGGACTTCTCGATGCCCATCATCTACTTCACTCAACTGATGGGGGTGGCCCTCGGGGCGGATCCGAAGGCGTTGGGAATCGGCCGCGAGATCATCCCGGTCACACCGGTGCTGGAATGCCGGCAGCAAGCAGCGGCCGGCTCTATGCCCTCATAGCACCGCGACTCTCCGACGGGCGCGCCGGACGGTCCGGACCGGGCTCAGGTGAGAAGGGCCGATCGCAGCGCCGCGCCCACATCGCCGTGGGCGAACTCGAATCCGTCGGCGAGCAGCTTGCGGGGCAGCACCTGCTGGCTGTCGAAGAGCGTGGCGTCGGCAAGCTCCGATCCGAGGATCGTGTTGAGCACGAAGCGAGGGATCGGCAGCAAGACGGGCCGGCGCAGTGCCTTGCCGACCGCCTTCATGAAGGCCTTGTTCGTCACCGGGGCGGGAGCCGCCAGGTTCACCGGACCGGCGAGGTCGCTCTCCAGGACATGAAGCGTGGCCCGGATCTGATCCTCGAGAGAGATCCACGACCACCACTGCTTCCCGCTGCCCACCCATCCGCCGAGACCCCAACGATACGGACTGAGCCACGGCGGACCGAAGGGGGCCAGCAACCGTCCGAGCGCTCCACCGGTGGGGCTGAGCACGATACCGGTCCGCAGATTCACTACCCGGGTCCCGGCCGCGGTGGCCGACGCCGATGCAGCCTCCCAGGCGGAACACACCTCGGCGAAGAAGCCGTCGCCGGCAGGGGAGGATTCGGTCAGTTCTTCATCCCCGCGATCGCCGTAGAACCCGATGGCCGAGGCATTGACCAGCACGCCCGGCGGGGAACTCAACCCGGCAAGGGTCGATGCCAGCAGTGCCGTCGAGTCGACCCGGCTGTCACGAATCAGTTGCTTCTCCTCGGGAGACCAGCGGCGGTCCCCGATGCTGCGCCCGGAGAGGTTGATCACGGCGTCGACCCGCTCGAACCCGGAAGCATCGATTCGCCCGGCGGCCGGATCCCAAGTGAGAGCGCCGTCGGTTGACGTGCTCGATGGCCGCACGACGCGGCTGACGTGGTGTCCGGCCTCGATCAGTGCCGGGATGAGTGCGGACCCGAGCACGCCGCTCGACCCGGTGATGGCGATGTGCATGAGATCGTCCTGTGATCGGTGCGGCCGAGCGTAGGAAGGTGCGGGTGTCTAGGCGGGCGGTTGGCTCACGGGCGCGGGGAGACCCTTTTGGACTGGCCGCCGGTCCAGGTCTCAGTCTTCAGTTCTCAGTGCTGACGACTGATGACCGACAACCGACACCTGGTTCCCGCGAGCGGAGCGAGCTCGCCGGCTACTCGTATGCGCGGCGCAGAGCGGTCTCCACCCTCTTGTGCCACTCCTCCATCATCTCGCCGAGGGGATCGGCAGCATCCTCGAAGTCTTCCGGGAGGATCGGTTCGCAGACCTCCACGTGCATCGGGCGCCGGGCCACCTTGGTGGTCCCGCGGCCCAGCACCTGGTCACTGCCGGCAATGGCCAGCGGCAGGAGTGGTGCCCCAACCCGGCGAGCCAACCAGGCGGCACCGCGCTTCGGCGGATCGACCTCACCCCAGGTCCACACCCGCACCCCTTCGGGGAACAGCCCCACAGCACCGCCCGCTTCGAGGCAGGAGAGTGCGGTCCGCAATGCCCCAAGCGGAATGCGGGTCCTCGTCATCGGGATCGCACCGAGCCACATGGTGAGGTTGTCGAAGAACGCCGACCGGCCGTACAGCTCATCAACAGCGAGATAACGGGTCGGTCGGCGGACACCGACCCCGACCAGCACCGGATCCAGGTGCGAGTAGTGGTTGGCGGCAACGACCAGTGGCCCCGTCTGGGGGGCCTCCACCCCCCCAACGGTCAGTGGGAAGAACCGGCTGAACAGGAATCCGGCCAGCGAGCGGCCGAAGTTCCAGCCGAGTTCTCCCGTCGGAGGAAACCCGGGCCCGGCGTGCTCCTCGAGGAACCGCACTAGGAGGCGGTCCCCAGATCGGTGAACAGCGCCGCCAGCGCCAGTTCGGCACGTTGATTGGCGTCGAGTGACTCGATGGTCGCCAGGACACGATCGGCCCGCTGCACCGCTGCCTGGGGTGACACCGTCGTCAGCTGCGCCGACGGCACATCGCGATTGCGCACCGGCGCCCCGAATTGTGCGGCAGCGGCATCCCGGTACCACGATGCCAGGATCTCGAGGCCGGTCACGTGGAGTGCGGCCACGGCCCGGCGACGCTCCCGTTCGTGCCGGTCCTTCATCAGCCTGGCCGCCGGCCCCTCATCACCGGCACCCTCGGCTTCGATCTGCTGCCGCTGCTCAAGCGTCTCCAGCAGCGGCTCGGCGGCCGCAACCAGTTCTTCCGCCAGACGGAACCCCTCCCCGGGACGGTCGCTGAGACGGGTCGGCACGGACAACCAGGCATCCCGATAGGCCGCCACCTCCGGTCGGGTGGCCAGCATCAGTGCCAGCCCGGGCCGGCCGCCACTGGTGATCGCAGCTCGCTCGGCCTGCGCCTGATCGACGCCATCACCAACGAGTGCCGCCACGACCTCCTGGTCGGTGACCCTGCCGAACTGGACGACCCGGCACCGGCTCCCGATGGTTGCCGGCAGCTCGTCCTCCGATTCGGCCACGAGGATGAAGACGGTGGTCGGCGTTGGCTCCTCCAGGGTCTTGAGCAGCGCATTGGCGGCTTCGTCATTCATGAGACCGGCCTCAGCGATGAGAAACACCTTGCGGGCGGCCTCGAGGGGGGCGAGCACTGCGAGAGCAACGGTGCGTCGGGCCTGATCGACCGTCAGCGCCGTCCTGCCATCAGGCTCCACCGCGGTGCAATCCGGATGGACTCCAGTGAGCACTCGGCGGCGGCACTCGTTGTCATCATCGCAGAGCAACAACGCTGCAAACCTTCGAGCGATGGTGGCCTTGCCGACTCCCGACGGACCAACGAACAGGTAGGCGTGCGCCGGGTGGGCTGCGTCGTCCTCAAGCATCGCCGTGACCGGACCGTGGCCGATGATGCCGTCGAAGATGCTCACCACCGGCTCCTGAGTGCTGCCACTGCGGAGTCGACGACGTCGTCGATGGGCAACGAGGCATCGACCAGGATGAACTTCTCCGGTTCGGCGGCGGCCAGCCGGTCGTAGGCATCGGCGACGCGCTGCTGGAACTCGAGCCCGGAGACGCTGATGCGATCCGGGCCGTCCTCCCGTCCGAGGCCGGTTGCGGCATCGAGATGCAGCAGGACGACGAACTCCGGCCAGTACTCACCCAGCCCGGCCGCGTTGACCTTCCGGACCTGCTCGATTCCCAGCCCGCGGGCTCCCCCCTGATACGCGAGCGAGGAGTACACCGATCGGTCGCTGACGACGATCTTCCCCTCGGAAAGCGCGGGAGCGATCACGTCGACCGCCAACTGCGCCCGCTGAGCCGCGAACAGCATGGCTTCGGGCCAGGCGGCCATGGTTCCGCTCGGGTCCAGGAGCACGTGGCGGATCTCCTCACCGACCGGCGTCCCGCCCGGTTCACGGAAGAAGATCACCTCGTCCCCATCCGCCCGGAGCCGCTCGGCGACGCGGCGGGCCACCGTGGTCTTGCCGGCTCCGTCGATGCCTTCGAAGGCAACGTAACGACGGGTCATTGCTCGTCGGACTCCATAAGATCCTCGGGCAGGTCGGTAATCGCCGTGATCTCCTCAGTGGGACGGGGATCCTTCCCCGCCACCGACTTGCGGTAGGCACGGAACGCCTCGGTGGCGGCACCCATGGTGCGGCTCCGGTCGATACGGCCGAGATCGATCAGCACCCTGCGCACGCTCCACAACGTCAGCACCCCGGCGATCAGCGTGATGCTGCCGCCGAGCAACAGCACGATACGGGATCCTTCCGACAGGAGTCCGGGGAAGACGCCGTCGAACAGCGCCGCCAGCGGCAGCGCGATGGTCATCGAGAGCAGCAGGCCGATCCGCATCAGTGAGAACAACGCGGCGAACGTCCTCCCCCGCACCTCGTCGTTCGCCTGTTCATGCAGATGGGCGAACCCCAACACGTAGGCCGATCCCGCCCCGAAACCCATCACGAACGCCCAGCCGGCACCACCCAGAATCGTCTGGATGAACCCGAGCGCCCCGAGAGCGAATCCCGTCACCAGCAGCGAGATCGAAAAGCTGATGTCCTTGTGGGTGAGCCGGGGACCGAAGATCGTAACCAGCACGATCCCGGTTCCGGCTCCGAGCCCGAATGCCGTAAGCAGCGCCGGGAACCCGGCCGATCCCGCATCGAGCACATCCTTGGCGTAGGGCTTGCCGAGCACCACGACGATGCCGCTGCCGGCCAGGGCGACCGTCATTGCAGCCACGATGGGACGAACCCGAGGGTGGGTCCCCACGAACTTGACACCGTCCCAGAAGTCCCGGACCGCGTTGAGGAAGTTCGAGCCCCTTTTCCTCCCCCGCTGCCTGTTTTCCGGGAGCGTTCGGCCCAGGTCGGGAAGTGTCCAGATGATCGCCGCCGATGCCATGTAGGTGAACGCATCGAGGAGGAAGGCGAGGCCCTCATGGGTCCCGGGCAGCAACCCCCACAAGGTGAAGCTGTCGGCAAACGGGGCAATTGCCAGGAAGAGCGCCGCGCCGAGGGGGAAGGTGCCGTAGGCGGCACTGAGCGACAGGCTGTTGGCCTGAACCAGTTCGTTGCGCTGCACCAGATTGGGAACCGTCGCCTCCTTGGCCGGCTGGAAGACGAGGGTGAACGCCTCGAGCAGCAGATTGACGACGACCAGCAGCGCGATCGTCTCCACGAAGGCCAGGCTGAAGACCAGCGCCGCCCGAGCCACCTCGACGATCAGCATCACGGTCTTGCGATTGAGCCGGTCGGCAACGACGCCGCCGACCGCTGCGAAGAACAGACCCGGGAGGATGCGCGACACGAGCGCAAGGACGATTCCGCCGCTGCCGGCCAGTTCCTCGGCGAGTGACAGGGTGGCCAGGATGGCGACCCAGTCGCCGGTGCTCGAGACAAGCCCGGCACGCCACAAACGTGAGAACGGCCCTGATCTCATCAGGGCCCGAGCAGTCCGTGGTGGTGCTTCGGTCACCCGATGACGATATCAGGGAACCAGGGTTGCCTCGCGAAGCGAGGCGGACGGGCGGGAACCGGCTGCCGCCGTTCCTTGGGGATTGCTTCGCAACTCCAAGGCCGCGAGTTGCGAGTTACGAGCTACGAACTCGGCGGCTTCCCCGGCTTGGCTTCTTTGCCCTGCGACTCGAGCTTCTCGCGCCGCATCCGAAGCAGTTCCTGGGCTCGCTCGAGCGTGATCGTTTCGACGGAGTCTTCCCGGCGAAGCGATGCGTTGACGCCTCCATCGGTCACGTAGGGCCCGAACCGGCCGTCGCGGACGGTGATCCCCCATCCCGTTTCCGGGCCGACACCGAGATCGCGCAACGGCCCCGCCGCCCGCGATCCGCGCCGCCGCTTGGGCTCGGCGAAGAGCTGCTTCGCCTGGGCGAGGGAGACCGTCATGATCTCGTCCTCTTCGTCCAGGCTGCGGGTGTCCTTACCCCGGCGCAGGTAGGGCCCGTAGCGGCCGTTCAGCGCCTCGATCTGCTCGCCGGTCTCCTCGTCGACCCCGACGATGCGCGGCAGTGACAGGAGGGTGAGCGCCTCCTCGAGAGTCACGGTCTCGAGGTCCATGCTCTTGAACAACGATGCGGTTTTCGGCTTGGTCTTCGAACCCGCTTCGGGAACCCCAAGCTGGACGTACGGACCGAACCGGCCGGCGCGGGCAAGCACTTCGAGGCCCGTCTCGGGATCGGTGCCGACAATGCGATCACCATTCGGTTGCTCCAGCAATTCCGTTGCATTTTCGACGGTGAGCTCGTCGGGCGGGAGATCGTCGGGAATGCTCGCCGTGTCCTCACCCCGCTCCACGTAGGGGCCGTAGCGGCCTACCCGGGCGGCGATCTCGCGACCCTCGTTGTCTTCTCCGATCGGAATCGAATTGATGGCCCGGGGGTCGATCTCTCCCAGCCCATCCACGACCTCACGCTTGAGGCCGGGCCGGCCGTTCCCGAAGTAGAAGCGGGTGAGCCAGGGGACGGCCTCCTCAGCGCCACCGGCGATCCGATCCAGGTCATCCTCCATCCGAGCGGTGAACCCGAAGTCGATGAGCCGCTCGAAATGCTGTTCGAGCAACGTGACCGTGGCGAACGCCGTGAACGACGGGACCAGCGCACTCCCCCGTTTCCAGGCGTAGCCGCGGTCCTGAATGGTCTGGATGATCGACGCGTACGTCGAGGGCCGGCCGATCTCCAACTCCTCGAGGCGGCGGACCAACGACGCCTCGGTGTACCGATTGGGCGGCTTGGTTTCGTGGCCCTTTGGCTCCAATTCCTCGGCAGTGAGCGGGTCGCCCTCGGCGAGGGGTGGGAGCCTGCGCTCCTGGTCCTCCAGCTCTGCGTCCGGGTCGTCGGAACCCTCGACGTATGCCCGCAGGAACCCCGGGAACGTGATGACCTTGCCGGAGGTGGCGAACTCGGCGTCTTTCCCCGACGCCGAAGCGGCCCCGAGCCGGACCTGGACGCTCTCACCGACTGCGTCTTCCATCTGCGAGGCGACCGTGCGCTTCCAGATCAGGTCGTACAACCTGGCCTGATCGTTGGGAACCTGGCCGGCGATCTCTTCTGGACTACGGAACCGATCGCCTGCAGGCCGGATCGCCTCGTGGGCTTCCTGGGCATTCTTCACCTTGCTCCGGTAGACCCGGGGGCGATCGGGCAGGTAGTCGTCGCCGTATCGCCCACCGATCTCGGTTCGTGCGGCGGCGACAGCGGTCTCCGACAGCGACGACGAGTCGGTGCGCATGTAGGTGATGTAGCCGTTCTCATACAAGCGCTGGGCGACCTGCATGGTCCGCTGTGAGGAGTAGCGGAGCTTGCGGCCGGCCTCCTGCTGCAGTGTCGACGTCCGGAACGGCGCATACGGAGACCGCCGGTAGGGCTTGCTCTCCACACTGCGAACGGTGAACGACGACTCGGCAAGGTCTGCGGCCAACGCCTCGGCTGCCGCCTGGTCGAGACGGACTGCAGACCCGTTGCGGAACTCCCCGACCGAATTGAAGTCCTTGCCGGTGGCGACCCTCGATCCGTCGACGGTCACCAGCGTGGCCGTGAAGGTGCCGCTGGGCTCCTCGGTGTTGAAGGTGCCCTCCAGGTCCCAATAGTCGGCCGACCGGAACGCCATCCGTTCCCGTTCCCGTTCGACCAGGATCCGAATCGCCGGGCTCTGCACCCGCCCCGCAGACAACCGGGGACGAACCATCTTCCAGAGCACCGGGGACACCTCGTAGCCGAAGAGGCGGTCGAGGATGCGGCGGGCTTCCTGAGCGTCAACGAGACGCCGATCCAGTTCCCGCGGATCGTCGATCGCCCGCCGGATCGCCTCGGGCGTGATCTCGTGGAACACCATGCGATGCACCGGGATCCGGGGATTCAGGACCTCGAGCAGGTGCCAGGCGATCGATTCACCCTCACGATCCTCATCCGTCGCGAGATACAGCACCTCGGCGTCCTTCACCAGCTTGCGGAGCTTGGTGATCTGGCTCTTCTTCTCTTTGGGCACCACGTAGAGCGGCTTGAAATCATTGTCGGTATCGACACCGAGCCGGGCCCACGGTTCACCCTTGTGCGATGCGGGAACATCGCCAGCATTGCGCGGCAAGTCGCGGACGTGGCCGATCGACGACTCCACGACGAAATCACGGCCCAGGTACCCGGCGATAGTGCGGGCCTTGGCCGGCGACTCGACGATGACAAGCTTGGTTCCCATGAATCAGATTCTCCGGACGGCACGAGATGCTGCCGATGAAGCGGAAACGGCCGACAGCATGACCGGTTCCCCTGCGACCTGTCAAGACCGGATCCGAACCGGCCGCGGGCCGGAACCCTACTCCGCCGAATCGGTTGTCCCGGTCGCGACACGTTCCAGACCCGCCCGGATCCGCCCGGCGACGGCCTCCCAGGTGTAGCCGGCCAGCACCCATTCACGGCCTGCAGCACCCATCTCCCGGGCGAGTTCCGGGTCGTCCACCAGGGTGGAGATCCCCTTGTCGAGGTGGCCGTCGGTCGCGATCACAAAACCGGTCCGGCCCGGGTCGATCGTCTCCGGTGACCCTCCCGAGTTGCCGGCCAGCACCGGGAGTCCGCTGGCGGCCGCCTCCAGGAAGACGAGCCCGAGGCCCTCGACCTCGAGCCCGAACCAGCGGGACCGGCATGGCATCGCGAACACGTCCATTTCCCGATAGAGCTCTGGAAGGCGGGCCCACGGCACACCCACTTCGAATCGGGTCGGCACATCGAGGCGAGTTGCCAGCCGGCGGAGAGCCCGTTCATCCCGGCCCCGGCCGACCATCAATACCGAGACGTCCCTGCCGGCGGCGCGAAGCCGGGCAACGGAGCGCAGCACCGCTCGCTGTCGCTTGCGCGGAACGAAGCGGCTGACACAGCCGACTACCCCGGCCGGCTCCTTCGGCGGATCGGCCGGCCTGAAGACCGGATCGACCCCGCCGCCGACATAGTCGACCTCGCGCCCCGACAGGCGCTGCACCCGATCCTGGGTGAAGCGGCTGACGGCGAAGACGGCATCGGCTCGGCGCAGCGGAAAGCGGATCAGTTGGCGAGTCACCGGAAATGCCGCCGGCAGCACGACCTCGGCGCCGTGGCACAGAACCGCATACGGAACACCGGTTGCCTTCCGCAATCGTGGACCGAGGTGCGCCAGCGGATAGGGGGCACCGAAGAAGACCACATCCGGCTCGAAGTCCTCGATTTGATCGCGGACCCACGCAGCTACGGATCGGGTGGGCCACATGAACCGGCGGCGGTGACGGATGATCGATGGATCGTCACCCCGATCTGCGGGTGCCAGCACCCGGACGTCTGCATCGAGCGCCGCGACCAGGCTGCCGAGGTACTGCTGGATACCCCCGGGCTTCGGGGGGAAGTCGTTGGTGACGAGCAGAATCCGCACGGGTCACACCTGATCGGCCCGGCCGAGGTTGTAGTCGAGCAGCGTCGTGGTATCGCCGATCCTGACGTGGGCAACGGCGGTGTTGCTCATCAGCGCCAGGCGGTGCCGGTCGGCGTGACCGAGCTCCATCACCGTGCCGAGGTAGGCACGGATGACCCCGCCGTGCGCCACAACAGCAACTTGCTCGCCCTGATGACGGTCGGCGATGTCGGCGAGCGCAGCCCGGAATCGGGCCGCGGCCTGAGCGGCGGTTTCACCGTCGCCCCCGCGGCGCTCGTCGATCCCCTCGAACTGGAATCGCCGCCAGCCGTCGGGATCGAGCGCAGCGATCTCCTCCGAGGTCAGATTCTCCCAGGCTCCGAAGTAGATCTCTCGCAGGTCGTCCACCACTGTGATGTCAAGGCGGTGAGCACCAGCGAAGGCCTCGGCGGTCCGCAGGCTTCGTGACAGCGGTGAGCTGTATACATGCATGGCGCCGTTGTAGCGCTGGGGCAGATCGAGAGCCTGTTGCCGGCCCTGGTCGGTCAGCTGTGCATCGAAGGTGCCGGCCCAGCGACCCTCGATGTTGGAGATGGTTTCACCGTGCCTGATCAACGCCAGTACTGCCTCATCGCCCACGGTCGGGCCCTTGTCGACGTGACGAGCATCGTTGAACGAGTACAACTGACGCAGCGTCCCCTCGACCCGGACCACGGTGATCGACGTGTTGGATAGCCGTTCGATCGGCCATGGCCGAGGCCGGGTTCGCAGGTCGAGCAACTGCGAGACGACCGCATGGATCACTCCACCATGGGCGACGACCGCCACCCGACCGGATCCGGCGCGATCGATCAGATCATCGAGTGCACGGTCGATACGGTGCTCGAAACCCGGCCAGGACTCCCCGCCTCCCAACGGCGCGCTCGGGTCGTCGTCGAGGGCGGCCAGTTCGGCGCCGAACCGATCGTGGACCTGGTCACGGGTCAGCCCTTCCCAGTGTCCGATCTCGACCTCACGCCAGGCGGAAGCCGGGTGGGGGTCGAGACCCGCGATACGGGCGCTGGAGGTTGCTCTGCTGAGATCCGAGCACTCGACCCGATCGAAGCGGATCCCACGGAGACGCTCCCCGAGTGAGGTTGCCTGGGATCGTCCCCGCTCATTGAGGTCGGTGTCCCCCTGGCCCTGCCAAACGCCGGCGGCGTTGGCATCGGTCTCGCCATGGCGGATGAAGTAGATGTCGAGCATTGGTCAACCAGAGTAGGAGATCGCGTTTCCCACCCGGCAGGCACGAGGGAATCAGAGGTCAGAGGCGGCCGCATCCTCATTCAGATCTCTGAGATCTCACCCCGGGGACGTGAATGGGGCGGCGGCCCGATGACCGCCGCCCCATCAGTGCGTTGCTTCCTAGATAAACGCCGAGGCGAAGATAAGGCTGACGATCGTCATCACCTTGATGACGATGTTCATTGCCGGACCGGCCGTGTCCTTGAACGGGTCGCCGATCGTGTCGCCGACCACGGCCGCCTTGTGGGCGTCCGAGCCCTTGCCGCCGAAGGCACCGGCCTCGATGAACTTCTTGGCGTTATCCCAGGCACCGCCTGCGTTCGCCATGAAGATCGCCAGCAGGAAGCCGGTCACCAGTGCGCCGGCGAGGAATCCGCCGAGGGCCTCCACAGAGATGTACCCGATGATCAGGGGAAGGGCAACGGCCAGGGTGCCCGGGATGATCATCTCGCGGAGTGCGCCCTGTGTCGAGATCTCGACGCAGGTGGCGGTGTCGGGCTTGGCGTCCGGCAAGCCTTCCCGCAGACCGGGGATCTCGCGGAACTGGCGCCGGACCTCTTCGATCATCTTGTTGGCCGCCCGGCCCACCGCCTTGATCGTCAGGGCGGCGAACAGGAACGGGAACATCCCGCCGAGGAACAAGCCGACGGTGGTCTCGACCTCGAGGATGTTGAGTTCCGACAGTTTGACTGCATTGGTGAATGCGAAGAACAGCGCCAATGCGGTGACGGCTGCCGAGCCGATGGCGAAGCCCTTGGCGATGGCAGCCGTCGTGTTGCCCAGCGAGTCGAGGGCATCGGTGCTCTCGCGCACCTCAGGCGGCAGATGCGCCATCTCGGCGATGCCGCCGGCGTTGTCGGCGATCGGACCATAGGCGTCCACCGACACGGTGATGCCCAAAGTGCTCAGCACGCCGATGGCGGCAATTGCGATGCCGTAGATGCCGCCGCCTCCCGGAATCGCCCAGTCGCCCATCCAGTACGCACCGGCGATGCCGGCGGCCACGACGATGACCGAGAAGGCTGCCGAACGCATGCCGTCGGAGATCCCGGCCAGGGTCACGGTCGCAGGACCGGTCTCCGCCTGGCGGGCGATCTCCTTCACCGGCCGGAAGTGGTCGCTGGTGAAGATCTCGGAGATCTGACCGATCGCCAGTCCGACGACGAGCCCGATGATGACAGCGAAGAACAGCCCGAAGGGATTGTCCACGCCGTCGCTGTCGCCGAACATCCAGAACACCAGTCCGAGCACGCCCAGAACGGTGATCACTGCTGCGGAGTAGGTCCCCCGGTGGAGGGCAGCAGCCAGCTTGTTGCCGGTGGGACGGACCAGGAACGAACCGATGATCGAGGCGGCCATGCCGATGGCCGCAATGGCCAGCGGGAACACGATCGACTCGAGCACGAAGGCGCTGCCGGCGAAGACGACGGCCGCATACGCGATCGGCGCCACCATCGAACCGACGTAGCTCTCGAAGAGGTCGGCGCCCATGCCGGCAACGTCACCAACGTTGTCGCCGACGTTGTCGGCGATGACGGCGGGGTTGCGGGGGTCGTCCTCAGGAATCCCGGCTTCGACCTTGCCCACCAGGTCTGCACCGACATCGGCGGCCTTGGTGTAGATGCCGCCGCCGACGCGAGAGAACAGAGCGATCGACGAGCCGCCGAGACCGATGGCAGTGATGACATCAATGGCGCCGTCGACCTCGAGCCAATCGACGAACACAAGGTAGCCGAGGCCCAGTCCGGCGAGGCCGAGGCCGGCCACCGAGAAGCCCATGACCGCTCCGCCGCGGAACGCCAGCGGCAGCGCCCTGGCGACACCGCCGAGACGGGCGGCTTCGGTGGTCCGGGCATTGGCGGCGGTGGCGATGCGCATTCCGACGAAGCCGGCAGTGGCAGACAGCACCGCCCCGAAGACGTAGGCGATCATCCCCCACGGGCGCCCCCAGTCGAGCAGCGAGAAGATCAGGATCGCCATCACGACGACGAAGGCGGCTACCCAGGTGTACTCGGCCTTCATAAATGCCATCGCGCCTTCACGGATGGACTTGGACAGTTCTTGCATTCGCTCGTTACCCGGCGGTGCTGCCAGCACCTGGCGGCCAAAGAACGCGGCCAACAGGAGCGCTAGAACACCGGCGATAAGAGCGACGTACACCCATACGATCGGGTCCACGTGCTACTCCCCCGATAGATCGACAGAAAGAGTTCTCAGACGCCCAGGAGTATAGGAATCGGCCTGCCCCCGTTCGGAAGAGCCCTCTCGGTCCCGAGCGACGAGCCATGAGCCGGGCTACACCCCTGAGCACACATGCGCAACCTCGCGCCGCGAGCCCCTCAGACGAGCGGCGTGCAGCCAATTGCGAGCTGCGAGGGAGCTATTTCCTCCACAGCTCCCGGGTGAACAGCAGCAGTACCGGAAAGATCTCCAGCCGCCCGATGATCATCAGCAGCGAGAGCAGCCACTTCCCAGGTGCAGCAACGCCGAGGTAATTGGCCGCCGGACCGACCTCGCCCAGACCAGGTCCGATGTTCCCGATGGCCGACGCGGCCGCCGACGCCGAGCTGACGAGATCGAGACTTCCCCCGAGGCCGGATTCAATGACCCCCAGTAGCAGCGTGCCGGTCATGAACAGGAACATGTAGAGCAGGAAGAACGACTGCACCGCCTCGACGATCTCGCCCCGTACCGGGTCCTTGCCGAGCCGGACGACGAACACCCCCTTGGGGTGGATGAGGCGGCGCATGCCTGCCCGCGACGCGGTAGTGAGTACCCCGAGCCGGTACACCTTCACCGAGCCGGCGGTCGAACCGGCCATGCCGCCGACGAACATCAGTCCGACTGCCGCGATCTGCAGCGCCGCCGCCCATTGCCCGAAGTCGGCAGTGGCGTACCCGCTGGTGGTGACGAGTGATACCGCGGTGAACACCGCATCGCGGACGACGGTGGCGATCTCGCCGCCCCAGGTCCCCACCACGAAGAACACCGTCGCCACACCGAGGACGCTCAGATAGAGGCGGAACTCCGCGCTCCTGGCGTATTCGATGGGCCGCCGCAGCGCCCGGAAGTGCAGTGCGAACGACGCCCCGGCCAGGGTCATGAACACGATGACGACCCATTGCGAGTACGCGCTGAAGGCGCCGAGGGATGCGGTGTCGGTACCGAAGCCCCCGGTCGACATGGTCGTGAGGGCGTGAGCGACGCCCTCGAACAGCGACATGTCACCGAACGCGAGCAGGATGATCTCGAGGAGGGTGAAGGCGAGGTAGACCAACCACAGCCGCTTGGCCGTCTCCCGAAAGCGTGGCGTGAGCCGGTCGGGCCGCGGCCCGGGCGACTCCGCCTTGGCGAGTTCCACGCCACCGACGCCGAGCGCCGGGAGAATGGCCACGCTGAGCACGATGATTCCCATCCCGCCGATCCACTGGGTCAGGGCCCGCCAGAACAGAATGCCTTTTCCGAGTTCACCCGGATCGGGGATGATCGACGACCCCGTGGTGGTGAACCCGGCGGTCGTCTCGAAGAACGCATTGGTGAGCCCGTCGATCGCCCCGGTGAACAAGTAGGGCAGCGTCCCGACGAACGAGATCGCGATCCACGACAGCCCGACTGCGGCGAACCCCTCGCGGGTGGTCAGGGTGCCCGGCTGTCCCGCCACCCGCCACAGCGCGGCGCCCACGGCCATGGTGACCAGTGCGGCGAAGGTGATGGCGAGCGCGTCGTCGCGCTCGCCGCTGAGCAGGGCGACCGCAACCGCCGAGAGCATGGCGGCGCCGACGGCCGCGACCACCGCCCCGATGATGTAGGCCAGGCGACGGATGTGCATCCAGCGAACCCCTAGGACAGAAGCTTCCCGACCGAGCGAACCGCCTCGGGCATGGCGAACACGATGAGGCGGTCCTCCGCCTGTATCACCGTGTCACCGTGCGGAACAAACGCGTCGTCACCCCGGACCACCCCGCCGATGATGACGGATCGCGGCAGTTTGAGATCCTCGATCGACCTGCCGATCGCGTCGCTGCCGTCGTCGATCTCTAGCTCGATCGCCTCGGCCGGTGTGTCCTGGAACGTTGCCACGGAGTGGACGTGACCTCGGCGGACGTAGCGCAGGATCGCGTCGGCGGCGGCAAGGCGGCTGGAGACCGCTGCATCGATCCCAACACCGGGCAGCAGGCCGACGTATTCAAAACGGTGGAATCGGGCCGCCGTCATCTCAGCACCGAGGGCCTTGGAGATCAGGCACCCCAGGATGTTCACCTCATCCCATCCGGTGAGGGCGAGGACGGCGTCGGCGGACTCGACGCCTTCCGTTTCGAGCACTCTCGGATCGGTGGGGTCTGCACACACGACCACGAGATTGCTCTTCGTCTCGGCAAGCAGCCGGCACCGTTCGCGATCGCGATCGATCAGGATCGTCTGGATGCCTTTGTCGGCGAGGAGGCCGGCCGTCAGCGCGGCGCTGCGGGTGGCTCCGAGCACGATGACCTTGCGGGCCGGGCCCTCATCCACACCCATGATCTCGAGTGCCTGCTGAGTGTGGTCGCCGGTTGCCATCAGCAGGACGTGGTCGCCGGCCGAGACCTGCAGGTTGCCCCGGGCCACCCGAGTGTCGCCGTTGCGAATGACGGCCGTGACAAGGAAGTCCCAGTTGTCCCCCACGACCGTCCGGAGTTCCGACAGGTTGATGCCATCGATGGCCGAGCCAGCACCGACGAACCCGCCGAGCAGGACGAGCTTGCCGTCGGCGAATTCGACGAGTTCAGATACGCCCCCCTGGTGAACCAGACGGAACAGTTCCTGCGCCAGGCTCTCGCCGGGATCGATCACGACATCGACACCGGCCGGACCGGTCCCGGTTCGCAACATCGGATCCTCGATGCGGGCGATTTTCCGCGGCACGCCGTATCCGGCGGCCGCCTGGCACGACAGCACGTTGACCGCATCAGAGCTCGTGACGGCGATCAGCAGGCCGGCGCTGCCGATCCTCGCTTCCTCGAGCACGCTGGGGCTGGCGCCGTTCCCGTTGATCACCAGACAGTCGACGGTGGCCTGGACTTCCTCGGCGCGCCGCGGGTCATCCTCGATGACGACCACGTCCTGGCCCTCGTGGGCGAGGCGTTCGGCGAGGTGGGAGCCGACGGCGCCCGCCCCGATGACGACGATGTGCATAGGTCACCCCGACGGTCGGAGAAGTGCGGAAGATCAGAGTAGCGAGCCCCATGATCCCTCCCTCGGGACCAACGGCCGGGAACGGATCATGCCTGATTTCGGCAGTACTAGCCTCCCCCCTGATCTTCAGGAGTCGGATGCCACAGACCTGGAACATCCCCGAACCCGGAGCGCAGCCGCCCGGACGTCATCGCAGCCGCCGGTCGGTGGTCATCCAAGGAGCCATCCTTCTCGGTCTCTGGCTCATCTTCAGCGGCCACTACGACGTCTTCCACATTTCGATGGGCGTCCTCAGCGTGGCGCTGATCATGCTGTTGAACCGCAGCCTCTTCAGTATCCGCCTCTTCCCCGGCGATGTGCATCGGCAGCTGCAAATCCGCCGGATGCTCCCCTACGCCGTCTGGCTGGTGAAGGAGGTCCTCCTCGCCGCGCTCCAGGTGGCCCGCATCGTGCTCTCCCCGCGGAGGCCGGTCGACCCATCGCTCCTCGGGTTCTACGCCGACCTCCCCAACGCCGGCTCCCAGACGATTCTGGCCAACTCGATCACACTCACCCCGGGAACGATCACCATCGACATCACTCATGGACGCTTCCTGGTGCACGCCATTTCCGACGGCTCGAGCCAGAGCCTGGTGGACGGCATCATGCCGGCTCGGGTCGCCCGCCTCTACGAAGGCACCGAAGACGGTGCGGTCACCGACATCACCGTGACCAAGCAGGCAGCGGAGTAACCGTGCAGACGGTGTTCACGATCATCGCCGTACTGCTAACGGTCATCATCGTTATCCCTTCCTATCGGGTGATCGTCGGTCCCACCCTGTTCGACCGACTGCTGGGGGCGGGTGCCATCGGCACCAAGACCCTGGTCCTCATCTGCCTGGTGGGGTTGATCTTCGACCGCCTCGACATGTTCATCGACATCACCGTGGCCTACGCCATCCTCAACTTCATCGGGAACCTGGCGATCGCCAAGTACTTCGTGATCCCCGATCATGAGGAAGCAGAGGAGTGGATGAAGTGATCGTGCTTCAGGTCCTCTCACTCGTGCTCATCGGTGCCGGGGCATTCTTCCTGGCCGTGGGCAGCATCGGGATCGTCCGGCTGCCGGATTTCTTCACCCGAACCCACGCCGTCGGCAAGAGCGACACGCTCGGGCTGATCCTGACGCTCTCCGGGATCGCAATCCACGAGGGGTTCACCATCAATAGCGCCAAGCTGCTGGCGGCCGTGGTGTTCGTGGCGCTCACCAGCCCGGTCGGCACCCACGCCCTCGCCAGGGCTGCCTACCGGTCGGGGCTGCGTCCCTGGTACGTCGGCGGTCCGCCCCCCAAGGACCCGACCGCCCCATCCGAGGAGGCGGCCGAAGCCTCCGACGGCGCCGAGGAGGAGCGGGAGTAGATGCAGATCGAACTGGAGATCTTCCTCTTCGTCTTCCTCATCGTGGCGGCCGTGGTCGCCATTCAGGCGAAAGATCTGCTCACGGCGGTGGTCACCCTGACGGTGTTCTCCTTCATCACTGCTTTGCTCGAAGTGGTGATGGGCGCGGTCGACGTCGGGTTCACCGAGGCGGTGGTCGGCGCAGGAGTGACCGGAGTGCTCTACGTCGTCGCGGTGTACCACACGCGAAGAGACAGCACCGACTGATGCGACGGATCGTTCTCGCCTCGCTCTTGGTGTTTGCCGGTTTGGTCGTCTACGGCATGACCCATGTGCCCGAACGCGGCTCGGCGACGTCCCCACCCAACGCCCCCGAGAGCGTGGTCGGTAGCCCGAACGCGGCGACCTACTACATCGAGCACGCCTACGGCGACGCCGAGACCCCAAACATGGTGACGGTCACTCTGGCCGACTACCGCGGCTTCGACACCCTGGGTGAAACCACGGTGATCTTCGCCGCCGGCCTGGCTTGCGCCCTCATCTTGCGCCGGAGGAGACGGGAGTGAGAGAGCACTACGCCGACCGCATCGTGGCCCTGTCGGCCCGGCTGGTGACCCCGTTCATCCAGCTGTTCGCCCTGTATGTGATCTTCCACGGGCACTACAGCCCCGGCGGCGGGTTCCAGGGTGGCGCCATGCTGGCGGCAAGCTTCCTGCTGATCCGGCTCAGCATCGGCACCGCCGCGGCCCAGCTGCAGTTCCAGCGGAGCTGGGGAACACCCGGCAGCTCGATCGGAACGCTCGTGTTCCTCGGCACCGGCCTCGTCGTGGTGTTCCTCGGCGTCAACTTCCTCGACTACTCCGGACTCCCCTTCGGCCTCCCCGAAGCGGAGCTGCGCAACAACGGCATTCTCCTGATCGAACTCGGCGTCGCGGTGGCGGTGACTGCCACCCTGACCGCCATCTACGACGACCTGGTGGGCGAGAAGCCGGGACTCCACCACGCCGGGTTGGAGGAGTCGGCCACCCCCACCGAGGAGGCCGATCAGCTGACGGGCCCGGACCACGCCGAGCCTCATCCAGAGGGCATCGATGTCTGATCTGATTACCGACAACTACGCCTATCTGGCCGCCGGGATCCTGCTGGTGATCGGGCTCTACGCCATCCTCACCAAGCGGAACCTGGTGAAGAAGCTGATCGGTCTCAACATCCTGCAAGCGGCCATCATCCTGATCTGGGTGGCCGCCGCAACCAAAGCGGACGCCACGGTCCCGGTGCTGTTGGGTGACGGCCACGGCCACGGCGCTCACGAGGCCATCGAGGCGGCCACCTACATGAACCCGCTCCCCCACACGCTCATGCTGACGGCCATCGTCGTCGGCGTCGCCACCACCGGGGTCGCCTTCGCGCTGATCATCTCGATCTATCGCCGCTACGGAACTCTGGACGAGCAGGAGTTGCTCACCGCGATGAGGAGCGCCCACGGATGAGCCGCCACCTGCCACTTCTCATCCCGCTGATCCTCCTGATCGGGGCGCTGCTGGCACCGCTGGTGGGCGTGTTCCGGCACCGGTGGAGCTACCCGCTGGCGCTCACCGCCGTTGCCGCCGACGCCGGGGTGTCCATCTGGGCCCTCGCCGAAACCGTCGACGGCGGACCGATCAGTTATGAACTCGGCGGCTGGGCCCCCCCGATCGGCATCGAATACATCGTGGACCCGCTGAGCGGGTTCTTCGCAACGGTGGTGGCGGTGGTGGCGCTGGTGGTCATGGTGGGCGCCCGCGGCATGGTCGAGGAGGAGATGCCGGAGAAGGAGGTCCCCTACTTCTCCACAGCGCTGCTCATGCTCGCCGGGTTCCAGGGCATCATCGTCACCGGCGATCTATTCAACCTGTTCGTCTTCCTGGAGATCGGGTCGCTGGCCGGCTACGCCCTGGTGGCGGTCGGCGAGAAGCCCTCTCCGGTTGCTGCCTTCCGCTGGCTGCTGCTGGGCGCCACCGGAGCATCCCTCTACCTGCTCGGTCTCTGGTTCGTCTACAACCTGACCGGCTCGCTGAACATGGCCGACGTGGCGGCGATCCTGCCCTCGGCATGGGACAACCCGGGCCTCGTGATCGGCCTCTCCCTGATGGTGGTCGGGATGGGCATCAAGATGGCACTCTTCCCGCTCCACGGGTGGCTGCCGGATGCCTACACCCAGGCCCCATCGGCTTCCAGCGCCCTCATCGCCCCGGTCGGGACCAAGGTGGGGTCCTACGTCCTCATCCGCCTGCTGTTCTTCGTCTTCACCCCGGCGCTGATTCGGGATCGGCTGCCGGTGACCGACGTACTGCTGTGGCTGTCGGCGGCCGGCATCCTCTACGGGTCGATCATGGCGATCGCCCAGCGTGAGCTGAAGCGGATGCTCGCCTACTCGAGCGTCGCCCAGGTCGGCTATATCGGGCTCGGCATCGGGCTGGCCAACCCGGTGGCCCTGATCGGGGCGGTTCTCCACGTGGCCAACCACGCCTTCATGAAGGGGGCGTTGTTCATGGTGGCCGGCAACCTGCGATCCCGGCTCGGCCATTCCGACATCAACCGTCTGAACGCCCTCGTCCGCAAGCGCATGCCGTGGACCATGGCCGCCTTCACGGTGGGGGCGCTGTCGATGATCGGGGTGCCGCCCACCGGCGGGTTCTTCAGCAAGTGGTACCTGGCCTCGGGGGCCATCGATGCCGGGCAGTGGATCATGGTCGTGGTGATCATGGTCTCCAGCTTGCTCAACGCCGTCTACTTCTTCCGGGTCCTGGAGCAGGCCTACCTGCGTCCCGCTCCGGAGGAGTCGACACCCGCCACCGGCGGTGGAGTGGCCGCCGCAGTGCGAACCGAGGCCCGGCCCGCCATGCTCGCCCCCACCCTCGTCCTGGCCGGCGGGACCCTCCTCCTCGGCCTGCTCAACGTGCTGATCGTGACCGGCATCCTCGAACTGATCACGCCGCCGGGGCTGTAGGTCATGGAGTACTCGAGCCCCATTCCCCTGCTGGCGGTCCTGGTCTCGATGGCGGCCGTCCCGCTGATCCTGTTGTCCTCGAACCGCCCCCGGCTGCGCGAGTCCTGGACCATCGGCGCCGCCCTGGTCAAGTTGGGTCTCGTCGCGGCGCTGCTGCCGGCTGTGCTCGACGGGCGGGTCCCGGCGATTCGAATCGGTGAGATCGTTCCCGGCGTCGAGGTGGCGCTGCGGGTGGACTCCCTGGGCATGGTCTTTGCCCTGGTGGCCTCCGGGCTGTGGATCCTGACCTCGATCTACTCGATCGGATACGTCCGGGCGGCGCAGGAGAAGAAGCAGACCCGCTACTTCGCCGCCTTTGCGGTGTGCCTGTCGGCCACCATCGGCGTGGCCTTCTCCGCCAACCTCGTCACCTTCATCATCTTCTACGAGATCCTCACCGTCGCCACCTACCCGCTGGTGATCCACAAGGAGACGCCGGAGGCCATTGCGGCCGGCCGCAAGTACCTCGCCTACACCCTGACCGCCGGCGTGACCCTGCTGGCCGGAACGGTGTGGATCCACCACATCGCCGGCTCGACGGACTTCGTGCCCGGCGGTCTGCTCCAGGACGTGTCGGCGTCGGGGGCTGCTTTCCGCTGGCTCTTCGTGCTCTTCGTGGTCGGTGTCGGGGTGAAGGCAGCGATCATGCCGCTGCAGGCATGGCTCCCGGCGGCGATGGTGGCGCCTACCCCGGTGAGCGCACTGCTTCACGCCGTTGCCGTCGTCAAGTCGGGCGTCTTCGGGATGCTGCGGGTGGTCGGGTTCGTGTTCGGTCCGGCGGTGATGAACCGCTACGACCTGGCCCTGCCCCTGGCCATCATCGCCGGCTTCACCATCCTGGCGGCCTCGGTGATGGCCCTGGCTCAGGACAACCTGAAGCGGCGACTTGCCTACTCGACCGTCGGCCACCTCTCGTACATCGTGCTCGCCGCCGCCCTGATCAGCCCGGATGCCTTTGCCGGCGGTGTCCTGCACATCACCACCCACGCCACGATGAAGATCACGCTCTTCTTCGTCGCCGGAGCGATCTACGCCCACGCCCACAAGGAGCAGATCAGCCAGCTCGACGGCATCGGGCGGGCGATGCCGTGGACGATGGGTGCCTTCGCGGTGGGAAGCATCGGGCTCGCCGGGTTACCGCCCATCAACGGCTTCGCGAGCAAATGGCTCATCGGGCTCGGCGGCGCCTCGTCGGGCCAGGAACTGGCTTTGATCGTGCTGCTGATCAGCGGGGTGCTCAACGCCGCCTACTTCTTCCCGATCGTCCACCGTGCCTTCCTGCGTCCATCCCGGCAGTACGACGGAGTCGGTGAGGCGTCGCCGCTCATGGTGGTCCCGCTGGTGGCGACCGCCGTCCTCTCGCTGATCCTCGGCATCTGGCCGAACCTGCTGGTCCAGTTCTACGACCTGGCGGCCGGGGTTGCCGGGGCGGTGTTCGGAGGTTCCTTATGAAGCGCGTGCACTGGATGTTGATTGCCGCGCTGGTGATCGGCTCGCTCGTTGCTGAGCGCTTCGTCCATCACCATCACGACTACTGGTTCCACCACGTCCCCGGCTACTTCGTGATGTACGGCTTCATCGGTTGTGTGGCGATCATCTTCCTGTCTAAGTGGTACGGGAAGTTCGGTGTCCAGCGTGACGAGGACTACTACGACCGCTACGGCGATGAGGACGAGCACCGGGCGCTGACGGAAGCGGCCGGGAACCCGCCCGCCACCACCGAGCACGGCGATGAGGAGGGGCGGTCGTGAACTTCCCGCCCGCCCTGATCATGATCGTGGGAGCCGCCCTGCTGCCATTCCTGCCGCGGCGGCTGCGGTCCATCGCGGCTGTGGCGATCCCGGCCGCCACCCTTGTCTATCTCTGGTCACTCGCCGACGGCGCCTCCGTGACCATCGATGCGCTCGGCCTCACTCTGGAGCCCCTCCACGTTGACTCGCTGAGCCGCATCTTCGGAGCCATCTTCGCCATCGTGGCCACCGCCGGCGGCATCTACGCCTGGCACGTAAACGATGCCGGTCAGCAGGTGGCCGCCCTCGTCTACGGCGGCGGCGCCATCGGTCTGACCTTCTCGGGCGACCTGTTCAGCCTGCTGTTCTTCACCGAGCTGATGGCGCTGTTCAGCACCTATCTGATCTGGGCCCGGCGATCCGATGAGTCGCGGCGGGCCGGCTCCCGCTACATCCTCGCCCACCTCGCCGGCGGTGCCTTCCTGATGGGGGGCATCCTCATGCATCTCGGCCGCACCGGAGACATCTCGGTGGGCGCCATGGACCCGGGCTTCGCCGCCAGTTGGATCATGCTCATCGGGGTGGCCATCAACGGTGCCATCCCTCCCCTCCACGCCTGGCTGCCCGATGCCTATCCGGCGGCCACCATCACCGGGGCCGTGTTCCTCAGCGCCTTTACCACCAAGTCCAGCGTCTACGTGCTGGTGCGCATGTTCGCCGGCTACGAGGTGCTCATCTACGCGGGCGTGATCATGGCCCTCTACGGAGTGGTCTACGCGGTTCTCGCCAACGACATCCGCGGCATCCTCGCCTACCACATCATCAGCCAGGTGGGCTACATGGTGGCCGCCGCCGGCATCGGCACCGAGATGGCACTCAACGGGGCGGTGGCCCACGCCTTCAGTCACATCCTCTACAAGGGGTTGCTGTTCATGGGCGCCGGTGCGGCCATCGCCACCACCGGTCGCAGCAAGCTGACAGAACTCGGCGGGATCTTCCGACGACAGCGGGCGATTTTCTGGCTCTACATGATCGGAGCGTTCTCCATCTCCGGATTCCCGTTGTTCAACGGGTTCATCTCGAAGTCGATCATCGTCGAGGCGGCCGGCGAAGCCCACCACGTGGCGATCATGCTGCTGCTGCTGCTTGCATCGATCGGGACCTTCCTCCACACCGGCCTCAAGCTCCCCTACTGGACCTGGTTTGGCGAGGACCGCGGCCTCGAGGTACGCCCCGCCCCCCGCAACATGTACGTCGGCATGGGCCTGGTGGCCACCCTCTGCACCTTCTTCGGGGTCGCCCCCGGCGTCCTCTACCGCTACCTGCCGTTCGAGATGCACTACCACCCCTACAACATGGCGCATCTGGTGGAGACGACTCAGATTCTCACCCTCACGTTCGTGGCCTTCTGGTTCCTGCGGGTCAAGCTGGCCGGAGAGCCGAAGGTGGCGCTGGACACGGATTGGATCTACCGGCGGCCGGCGCCGGCCCTGCGCCGTGGGTTCGTCGGACCGGTGGCAGACGGGTTTGCCGCGGTCGAGCGGGCCACCGAGCGGGCCGCCGCCGGCATCGCCCGGGTGCTGCGCAATCCGGCCCCGGCGTTGCAGCGGTTTGTGGGAGGCGCCGGGCCCGCGGAACCAGGCCAGCCGTTCGATGCCGACGATGCCCGTCCCGTGCTGGCCACCGCCATGGGCCTGGTGCTGGTCGCATTCGCGGTGCTGGCCATCATCGCCCTGCTCTGACGCCGCCCGCTCCTTGGATGGAGTGGCCCACCGCGGGCCGGTAGCCTCCCACTGTGCGACGCCTGATCCCACTTCTGCTCCTGGCCCTGATCGCCGCCGCCTGTTCGTCGGCGGATGACGACACTTCTGCCACCGATCCACCCGCGACCACCGCTGCTCCGGAGGGCTTCGCCTCCACATTGCCCGACGACTCCGGAACGACGACGACGGAACCCGTCACCGAAACCACTTCGGCGGAGGAATCGACAACGACGTCGGCTGCATCGTCGACGACGGAAGTACCCGCGGCTGAGGTCGTCGTAGCCCTCGACGACCAGGACGGCGCTCCCGAAGGCCTCGCCGAGGCTCTGACCACCCTGTACGCCTGGCTCGCCGATCCCGCCGCCCACCCCGAGCCAGACCTCCCCGCCGGACTGGTCGAGCATCTCAGCGACATCGAGCCTGCCGGCGACCTCTTCGTGAGAGGCGAGTGGGCGGCCGCAGATCTGCCATCCGGAGAGGGCGTCGCAGTTGCCGATCTCGGCTCCGACATCGTGCTGCTGGTCAACGACGAATCGGGCTGGCGGGTCGTCGGAACCAAGCTGACCCGGTTCGATTCGGCGGCCTGGTACGGCGATCCTGTGCGGCGGATCATGGTGATCGGGACCGACGCCAGGCCGGGCCAGGACCAGGAACGCTTCCGGGCCGACAGCATCCACGTGCTCACCTCGGTGATCTCAGAGGGGTCGGGGGCCATCGTCGGCTTCCCCCGCGACTCACACGTCTCCACACCTTCCGGAGGGACCGACAAGTACACCCACATCAATGTGTTCTTCGGACCCGAGGCGATGGTCGACATCGCCGAGGATCTCTCCGGCCTGAGTATCGAGGGGTACCTGATCACCGGATTCCTCGGCTTCCAGCAACTCGTGGATGCGTTCGACGGCATCCCGGTCACGGTTCCGTTTGGAATGGCCGAACCGAAGTCCGGTGCCTATCTCGTTGCGGGATTTCAGACGCTGTGGGGCCAGAACGCACTGGCTTTCTCGAGAAACCGGACCATCGCCAACGGCGACTTCCGGAGGTCGTTGCACCAGGGTCTGGTGATCCTCGGGGCGCTCGACAAGACCCAGGACCTCGGTCTGATGCAGGTCCCGGGGCTGCTCGAGATGCTGCTGACGTTCACCTGGACCGACCTCAGTGCCGAGCAGTTGCTCACCGTCGCCGCCACCGCATTCGAGATCGACCCGGCCACGGTGCCCAACGTGGTCCTGCCGGGAGCGATCCGGACGGTCGGAGGCGCCAGTGTCGTTGTGCTCGACGATGGGGCATACGACCTCCTGGCCGACCTCGACGACGGGCTGGTCACGATCGACCTCCCGCCGGGAACGTTGAGCAGTCAATAGAGCCGGTCTTACCTCTCCGGAACGGTGCGTTCCAGGGGAGGCGCGAGCCAGCCGAAGGCAGGCGAGCGCAGGGGGCATCCGTCTCCGTCTGCAGTGGCCTCCAGACCCCCCTCCGACCCGTCCCTGGGACGGGTCTCACCTCAGGCCGCCTTCCTCCGCGCCAGCACCCAATTCACCACGCTCACCACCGTGAACGAAGCCGCGGTGAGCACCGCGATCACCGGCCATGCCGAAGCCGGCAGTGCCGCGGTGTCGAACAGGGTCTGGCCGATCGGGAGGTAGACCACCGCGATCTGCAGTGCGAGTGACACCAGGGCGCCGATCGCCAGCAGCCGGTTGCGGCCGGGACCGTCCTGGGGACGCCCGCTGTGGCGAGCCCGCACCGCATAGGCGTGGACCAATTGCACCGCGACCAGCGTTGTGAAGATCATCGTGCGAACCACCGGCCACTCGTAGCTCATGACGTAGTGGCCGAATATCAGCGCCGCCAGCGTCGCCGCGGCCAGCACCGTTCCGTGCCGGAGCAGAGCGAGCTGCCGCCGTCCACTCAGGATGTCGCGCTGCCGATCGGGCGGCCGCTGCATGATGCCCGCGGCGGCAGGATCGACCCCCAGGGCGAGAGCGGGCAACCCATCGGTCACCAGGTTGATCCACAGCAACTGCACCGCAAGCAACGGATCACCCAGTGCCCCGAACACCAGGAACCCGAGGAGCATGACTACCACCTCGCTGGCATTGCACGACAGCAGGAAGTAGACGACCGTCTTCAGGTTCGTGAAGATGCTGCGGCCTTCTTTCACAGCAGCGACGATCGAGGCGAAATTGTCGTCGGCCAGCACCATGCCGGAGGCTTCCTTGGCGACGTCGGTGCCGCTGCCCATGGCCACACCGATATCGGCGGCCCGAAGCGCCGGGGCATCATTGACACCGTCTCCGGTCATCGCCACGATCTCGCCCCGCTGCTGCCAGGCATCGACGATTTTGACCTTGTCGAGGGGGTCGATGCGGGAGTAGACCCGGTACCGATCGACCTCCTCGGCGAGGTCATCGACGGTCATCTCACGGAGACGGGCACCGGGCATGACATCCTCATCCCCGCTGAGGATTCCCACCTCGGTCGCCACGGCCCGGGCGGTGACCTCGTGGTCCCCGGTGACCATCACGACTTTGATGCCGGCCGCTCTGGCGGAGGCCACCGCCGAAGCAGCCTCGGGCCGGGTCTCATCGCTCATCCCGACGAGTGCCACAAAGGTGAGGTCGCGTTCGGCATCCTCGATGTCGGCAGGCAGGCCATCGGCGATCCGATATGCCAGCGAAAGCGTCCGCAGCCCCTGTGCCGCAAGGCCGTCCGCTGCGGCCAGCAGCGCAGCACGGCGTTCCCCCGTCATCGGGCGGACTCCGCTCGGCAGTTCCTCGGCGGTGCAGCGTCCTGTGATTTCCTCGGGCGCCCCCTTCACCGCCAGCAGGATGCCCTCCTCCGACTCGTGCATCGTGGTCATGCGCTTCCGGCGCGAGTCAAAGGCAAACTCATCGACCCGGGGCAGCTCGGCCCGGATGGCCTCCGGATCGGCACCGAGTTCCTCCACGGCCAGCAGGAGGGCGGTCTCGGTGGGATCTCCCAGGTAGCCGTCATCGCCGTGGCGGGCGTCGTTGCACAGTGACGCCACGGCGACGAAGCGCTGGCCGACCTCCGCATCGGGGTCGACCTCGTCGATGTCCTCGTCACTCACTGCGGTGAGCACCCGCTGCACCCGGATTTCGTTGCGGGTCAGCGTTCCGGTCTTGTCGGTGCAGATGACACTCGCCGAACCGAGCGCCTCGACGGCGGGGAGTTGGCGCACGATGGCGTTGCGTTCGGCCATTCGCTGCGTGCCGCCGGAGAGGGTGATCGTCACCACCGCCGGCAGCCCCTCAGGGATCGCCGCAACGGCCAGTGCCACTGCGGTGAGCAGCATGGTCTCGGCCGGGTTCGAGCGGAGCAGACCGGTGAGGAACACCAGACCGGCGGTCCCCAGTGCCAGCAGCGCCAGCCGCTTTCCAACCCGGTCGAGTTCGATGGTGAGCGGTGTCGGCGGAGCGTCCTGGGAGAGCACCTCGGCAATGCGCCCGACTTCGGTGTCGTTCCCGGTATCGGTCACCACAGCACGGCCCCGCCCGACGGCGATCGAAGTGGAGGAGAACAGCATGCTGCTGCGATCCCCCAGCGCTCCCTCGGCTGCAACCGCGTCGACCGCCTTGTGCGCCGGCAGCGATTCGCCGGTGAGCATCGACTCCTCGGCTTCGAGGTGGCTGGCGGTGATCAATCGTACGTCGGCCGGGACCCGGTCTCCGACTTCGAGGATGACGACGTCTCCGGGCACGATCTCGGCGCTCGGCACCCGGCGCTGGACACCGTCGCGAACCACGACGGCCTCGGGCGCCGAAAGTGCCTTCAGCTTGGCGAGTGCATTCTCTGCCCGAGCCTCCTGCACATATCCGAGCACCGCGTTGAGCACAACGATGGTGAGGATCACTCCGGCGTCGATCCATTCGTCCAGCACGACACCCGAGATCACGGCGGCGGCAATCAGGATCCACACCAGGACCGAGCGGAACTGATCAACGATGAGATCGAGGCGGCTCGGCCCCTCATCGTGACCCACCTCGTTGCGCCCGTACTGCTCGAGCCGAGCGGCGGCATCGATCTCGGCGAGGCCGCGCCCCGGATCCGTCTCGAGCGCTGTGAGCACCTCCCCGACCGGCCGCGCGTGCCAGCCCACCCCGGTGGAAGTCATGGGCGGAAGGGTAATGAAGCTTGGGGTCGGGTCCGACGCCCTTGCTGTCCTGCCCTGCCACGAGCTGCGGGCTACGGGCGACGCGCTTTGCACCCTGCCCGTCGCCCATCGCTCGTCGCTCGTCGTTCCTTCTCTCGTTACCCCTCCCCTCTACGCTCGCACCCATGGACGATCTCCTCGCCGCCTGGGCTGCCGACTCCGACCTCGCCGAACGAATCGTGCACGTCGAGTCGGTGCCGGCCCGGAATTCGATATTCGAGGACGTCGACCCGCCGCTTGCTCCGCCGCTGACGGCGACGCTGGGGAAACGGGGCATCGACCGCCTGTACCGGCACCAGGCGCAGGTGGTGCGGCGGGCCCGGGACGGGACCAGCACGGTCGTGGTCGCCGGTACCGCCTCCGGCAAATCGCTCTGCTACCAGATCCCGATAGCGGAAGCGGCTCTCGCCGACCGCAACGCCACCGCCCTCCTCTTGTTCCCCACCAAGGCGCTGGCACAGGATCAGTTCCGCAGCCTCCACGACCTCGAACTGAAGCAGTTGACCCCAGCGATCTACGACGGGGACACCGATCGAGAGACCCGGGTCTGGGTGCGGCGCAACGCAAATGCGGTGCTCACGAACCCCGACATGCTGCACATCGGCATCCTGCCGAACCACGGCCGCTGGTCACGGTTCTTCTCCGAGTTGCGCTACGTGGTGATCGACGAGATCCACGTGCTCCGGGGGATCTTCGGCAGCCACGTCGGCAACGTCCTCCGCCGCCTCCGGCGGATCGCCCGCCACTACGGATCGGACCCGGTGTTCCTCATGTCGTCGGCGACCATCGGTAACCCGGGACACCTTGCCTCACGCATCACCGGGGTCGACGTCGAGACGGTCGAGCAGGACACCTCGCCCGCCGGTGCCAAGCACTACGTGCTGTGGAATCCGGAACTGGAGGACGACGATCGCCGCCGCAGCGCCATGGCCGAAGCAACCGACGTCTTCGTCGACCTCGTCGGACGCGATCATCACACCATCGCATTCGCCCGCAGCCGCAAAGGCACCGAGCTCGTCTTCCGCTGGGCTCGTGACCGGCTGGACCCCGAGAAGTCACAACGCATCGCCCCGTACCGGGCCGGATATCTGCCCGAACAGCGCCGGGAAGTCGAGCAGCGGCTGTTCTCCGGCGATCTCCTGGGGGTCATCGCCACCAATGCCCTCGAACTCGGCATCGACGTCGGCGGACTGGATGCCGCGGTCGTCACAACCTTCCCGGGCACGATCTCGTCGTTCAGGCAGCAGGCCGGCCGTGCCGGGCGTTCGGCCGAAGAATCGGTGGCGGTGCTGGTGGCCGGTGAGGATGCGCTCGATCAGTACTTCATGACCCACCCGGACCAGCTGTTCGGGCGGCCGGCCGAGGCGGCGGTGGTGAATCCGTCGAACCCGAGCGTGCTGGGAGCACACCTCGGATGCGCCGCCCACGAGCACCCGCTCGTGCCGAACGACATCGAGTTCTTCGGTGAGGACATCGACGAGCGGGTCACCGATCTGGTCCAGGACGGGGACCTGCGGGTGCGCGACGGGAAGCTCTACTGGGCCCGCCGGGTACCTCCGGCACCCGGGATCGATATCCGCACCGCCGGTGGGCCGCCTTTTTCGATCCTCGACGAACACGGCGAGATCATCGGCTCGGTCGACGAGGGAAGGGCATTCAGCCAGGCCCACCCGGGTGCGGTCTACCTCCACCAGGGTGATGGGTACGTCGTCGAGGAGCTCGACCTGGAGCGCCGCATCGTGATCGCCCGCAAGGGCGAGGTCGGGTACTACACCCAACCCCAGGAGGAAACCTGGATCAGCGTCGTCGGCACCACCGAGGTCGGGCGGGTGGGGCGCTTTCCTCATCGACACGGGCGGGTCGAGGTCGAGCATCAGGTCGTCGCATACAAACGCAAGAGCATCAACGACGGCAGCGTGCTCGGGTACGAACCGCTCGACCTGCCGGCGCGGCGATTCACCACCGAGGCGCTGTGGTTCGAGGTTCCCGACGACCTGATCGACGAGGCCGGGGTCGGCGGCAAAGCGCTTCCCGGGACCCTGCATGCCACCGAGCACACCGCCATCGCAATGCTGCCGATCTTCGCCATTTGCGATCGCTGGGACGTCGGCGGACTGTCGACTCCATTCCACCCTGATGCGAGTGGAGCGGTGTGGTTCATCTACGACGGGTACCCCGGTGGCGCCGGCATCGCACCGGTGGGGTGGGCCGCCGGCGAGCGTCACCTCAAGGCGACCCTCGAGGCTCTCCGCGCCTGCCCCTGCAAAAGCGGATGCCCCTCATGCGTGCAATCCCCGAAGTGCGGCAACTTCAACGAACCGCTCGACAAGGTGGGCGCACGGCGATTGCTCGAAGTGGGGTTGGGTTAGGCGGCCACTACATCCCGCGAGCGCCGCCGGACCACAAGAGACATCACGGTGAGGGCTCCGACGGCCAGCACCGCACAAATCTCGGCTCCGCGTCGGAGCACGGTCGTTGCCTTGCGGACGAGGTCTTTCGGGCCGAGCCCACGCGCGACTTGCTCCCGATTCGCCGGAAGGCCGAGCAGCACGCGGTCGGCCACGTATCGTGGCTCCATGCCGGAGCACCGGGCCCTTCCGCCGAAGGCCGATATCGTCGGCATCGGGATCTCGATGACCTCCTACGACGAGGTCATTGACACGATCGCCCACCGGTCCGCAGATCGTCCGCTCGTGGTCGCCGTCTGCAGCATGCACGGGATCATGGAGTCGCGACGCGATCCCGAGGTTCGCCGGGCCCTGCAATCCTCCGAGGTCGCCACACCCGACGGGATGCCTCTGGTATGGGGAATCCGCAGGACCGCGAACCGATCCCAGCAGCGGGTGTACGGCCCGGAGCTGATGAAGCAGGCGCTCATCGCTTCGCCGCCCGGTGCCCGCCGCCACTATCTCTACGGCGGAACTCCCGACAGCCTGCAGGAGCTGCGCACGGTGATCGAGAACATGGCAACCGACGCAGTGATCGCCGGATCCGAGGCTCCTCCGTTCCGGCCGCCGACGCCGGAGGAACACGCTGCAACGCTGGCCGCCATCCGTGAAACCGACCCCGATGTCGTTTGGATCGGGCTCGGCATGCCAAAGCAGGAACTGTGGATGCAGCGGGTCCGGGATGAACTCCCCGGTGTGGCGCTCATCGGGGTCGGCGCCGCCTTCGACTTCATCGCCGGCTCAAAGAAGCAGGCCCCGAAATGGGTGCAGCAGGCAGGCCTCGAGTGGCTGTTCCGCCTCATCCAGGAGCCGGGCCGGCTGTGGCGCCGCTACGTGTGGAACGTTCCGGTGTTCGGGTTCCTGCTCGTCCGGCAGGTGGTGGCACACCGGATCCGCCAAAGGAAGGCCGGGCCGTGAGGATCATCACCGCTCACAACTACTACCAGCAGCGCGGTGGTGAGGACCACGTCTTCGAAGCCGAAACGGCGATGCTTCGAAAGGCCGGACACGAGGTCCATGAGTTCACGCGCCGGAGCGAGGCGGTCTCCGGACTCCAAGCGGTGTCAACCGCGGCCGGTGCGGTCTGGGGCCGTTCGGCGGCGCGCGAGATCTCCCAACTCGTACGTGACACCGGCGCCGAAATCGTGCACATCCACAACTGGCTGCCGCTGATGTCGCCGACCGTGTTCTCCGCCGCCCGCAAAGCCGGAGCAGCCGTCGTGCACACCCTTCACAACTACCGCTACATCTGCCCGAGCGGAATCCTCTTCAGAGATGGAGCAACGTGTCGCGATTGTGTCGGCCGGCGGCTGGCGCTCCCCGCGATCCGCTACGCGTGTTATCACGACAGCAGGGCAGCCACAGCGGTCGCGGTCACCGCGCTCTCGTTCCACGGCGCCCTCGGCACGATCGTCGATTCGATCGATGCCGTGATCTCACCGAGCCGATTCGCCGCAGACGCGTTGAGCACCGTCGGATTCCCCGCCGGCCTCGTGTACATCAAGCCGAACTTCCTCGACCGGGATCCGGGAACGGGCACCGGAGCCGGTGACCATGTTGTCTTCCTCGGACGGCTGGCCCCCGAGAAGGGAGTGGATACCCTCCTGCATGCATGGGAGCGCATCACCGAACCGATCCCGCTGCACGTCTTCGGAGCGGGACCGCTGCAGGAACAGGTCGCCGCCGCGGCCCGCCGCGACTCCCGTATCGACTACCGGGGATTTGCCCCTCCGGCAGTCTTCGACGCATCGTTGAAGGGCGCACGGTTCCTCGTCAATCCCTCCCGGTTCTACGAGGTCCTGCCCGTATCGATCCTCGAGGCCTTCGCCCGCGGCACCCCGGCGGTGACATCGCGGTTCGGGGCCATGGAGGAACTCGTCGAACACGACCGAACGGGTGTGCACGTCCGGGTCGGCGACCCGGACGACCTGGCGCGAGCGGTCCAAGAGCTCTACGCCGATGCGAGCCGTCTGGCAGCAATGCGTGAAGAGGCACGCAGGGAGTTCCTCGAGCACTACGACGCCGAGCAGAACTACGAACGCCTGTTGGAGGTCTACGCCCGGGCCGCCGAGCACCGGTCCGGCACCCGCTAGGCCGGCGCGGCTCCGCGAGAGGTGTTCAGGGACCGTACTCCTGCGCCGATGAGCTTGGAGTGAGGACACGACGGACGCCCTCCCTCCTTCGCCGCGCCCCGCTGTCATCCGGGAGCCGGAAATGGGACGCGCCCGGTGGTGACGTGTGATGCACGATGCGCGCACCAAGCCCGACGAACAGGCCGTCCGTCCCGCTCGCGGCCCGGATGCGCTGCCCTGGCTCCTCTGGGCCTGGCTGGCACTGCTCTTCGCGTCGAATCTCAGGGCGAACGTTCGAGACCCCCGGCTGGCACCGAGCGGGTCCGCCTCCATCGACAATCTGGTCGAGCTCGGCATCTACGCCTTGATCGCGGCCGGCTGTCTCGCCGCTCTGGCCCGGCACCGCCATCCTCCAACCCGTTCGGCAGGAGTGATCCTGCTGATGGTGTTCGGACTGGCAGCGGTGTCCTCGACGATCTGGTCCGAGGTTCCCCTCTTCACGGCAGTCCGCGGATCGCAGATCATCGTCCTGGCGCTGCTCTCCATCGTCAGCCTGGAGGCGTGGAGAAGCGGCAGGCGCGATCTGGTCGCAGACTGGACACGACTCTGGTTCCGCTTCGGCATCCTGGTCGGCGCACTGCTGCTGTTCGGGATCGTCGCCCGGGTCCCGCTGGCGCGCTTCGCCTGGCCGGGCACACACCCGATCTGGGTCGGCACCTTCCTTGCGCTCGGAGCGGTGGTCGCGCTCTCGATGCTCGTGGAGCGCGGCTGGCAACTGCCCCTGCGGGAGCTGCGAGCGGTTGGAGTGGTGCTGGCCGTCTTCCTCGTTTTTCTGTTCCTCAACTGGTCACGGACCACACTGCTCGCTTTCGCCATTGGAGCGATGGCCGTCTACCTGACCCGCTCCGCAAGGCGATTCGACCTGCGGGCGTTGGTCCTACCGTTTGCCGCTCTTCTCGCGGTGGTCGGTGTGACCGTGTTCTCCGATGTCCTGATGGACTACGTGCTGCGGGGTGAGACCCTCCAGCGGCTGTCCACGTTCAGCCAGCGGACTGAGCTGTGGGCCGCAGCCTGGGACTACGCGGCCGACCATCTGGTGCTCGGCAGCGGCTATGCCTCGGAGCGGATCATCTTTCTCGACCAGTTCCACTGGGGAGGCCACCTGCACAACTCATGGCTCGGGCTCCTCATCGGACTCGGCTTGGGCGGGGTCGGGCTCGGACTGGCGCTCGTGGGATGGCCCCTGGCCAAAGCGATCTCGGTTCAGCGGAGAGCTCCGGGTCCGATTGCGTCCTCGGCGCTCGGTGTGCTGATGGTGACTGCAGTAGCGAGTCTCGCCGACTACGGCTTCGGGCTCCCGAGTGTGCTGCTCACCGTGCTGGCGCTGACCATCACCGCCGTCAGTGCCGCCCCTGCCACGGCGGCAGATCCGGAGGAAACAGCATGAGCAAGAAGGCGTTGATTCTCGGCGCCGGTGGGTTCATCGGAAGCCACATGGCCCGCCACCTCACCGGGCTCGGTTACTGGGTCCGCGGCGTCGACCTGAAGCACCCAGAATTCAGTCCGAGTGCTGCACAGGACTTCGTGATCGGAGACCTGCGCGACGTCTCGGTGGTGCGGTGGTCGCTGGAAGACCCGAACGGGAAGCCGTTCGACGAGATCTACCAGTTCGCCGCCGACATGGGTGGAGCCGGTTTCATCTTCACCGGTGACAACGACGCCGACATCATGCACAACTCGGCATCAATCAACCTCAATGTGCTCGATGGAGCCCGGGCCCAGACGGCGACGGGGCACACCGCCCGGATCTTTTACAGCAGCAGCGCCTGCATCTACCCGGAGCGCAACCAGATGGATCCGGACAACCCGATGTGCCGGGAGGACTCTGCGTACCCGGCGGACCCGGACAGCGAGTACGGCTGGGAGAAGCTGTTCAGCGAACGGATGTACCTGGCCTACAGCCGCAACTATGGGATCCCGGTCCGCATCGCCCGCTATCACAACGTCTTCGGTCCGGAAGGTACGTGGCAAGGAGGCCGGGAGAAGGCACCGGCCGCCATCTGCCGCAAGGTCGCCGAACTCCCACAGTCAGGCGGTGAGATCGAGATCTGGGGGGACGGGAAGCAGACCCGGTCGTTCCTCTACATCGACGAGTGCATCGAGGCCACCTACCGGCTCACCCAGTCCGACTTCACGGGTCCGGTCAACATCGGCTCTGAGGAAATGGTCACCATCGACCAGCTCGTCGACATGGCCCTCGAGGCCGCCGGAAGGACCGCAACCAAGGTGTACGACACCAACCGGCCCCAGGGTGTCCGGGGCCGGAACTCAGACAATGCCCTCCTTCGCGCCGAACTCGGGTGGGAGGCCTCGAAACCGCTGGCCGACGGGGTGGCTGCGACCTACGAGTGGATCGCCGGGCAGATGAGGAGGCAGGCTGCGGGCGGACCGGCCGAATCGCATACTGCAGCCTGATGATGGTGAGCCCGGTCCGGCGCTACCGGAACATGTAGCGCAGCGAGCTCGCAGCGGCCAGACCTCTGGCCAGGTAGCTCTTGACGCCGGCGGATGCGGCTTCTGCTTCAAGCGTGTGACGCATCGAGTCGCGCAGGGTGGTTTCGAGGTCGTAGACGGGCTCCCACCCCAGGCTGAGCGCCTTGGAGATGTCCGGGGGCACCCGCGTACTGTCCTCGTAACCGGCGCCGTAGAACTCGGGGCCGTCGATCTCGACCATTTCGCACCGCGGGACCTCGCCGGTGAGTTCCTCGTAGAGCCGCATCATCATGACGGCCATATCGCGAATCGACGTCTGGTTGGCGGGGTTCCCAACGTTGATCACCTGGTTCCGGGCCGCCGGTTCGTCGAGGAAGAACTGAAAGCAGGTCATCGCATCGTTGATGTGGGTGAACGCCCGCCGCTGGTCACCGCCGTCGACCAGGTAGATCGGTCCCGAGGTCAGCATCGCCGAGAGGAAGTGGGAAAAGACCCGGGGACCGCCCTTCGTCCCGGCCGGTACCAGGTAGTCGAAACGGGGGCCGATGAAATTGAAAGGACGAACGATCGTGTATTCGAGATCGCCGGCCTGGCCGTGGGCGTGGATGACCCGCTCCAGCAACTGCTTAGAGCATGCGTAGATCCAGCGGGGCCGGGTCACCGGGCCGAGCCGAAGGTCCGATTCGTCCTCGATGAACGTCTCCCCGCTCGGCTTCCCGTACACCTCGGAGGTGGAGAACTGGATCAGCCGCTTCCCGTGGCGGACGCACAACTCAACGATCCACGCGTTGGTGGTGTAGTTGAGATGGACGATGTCAAGCGGCGATTTCACATACAGGCTGGGGTTGGCATAGGCGATCAGATCGACCACCACGTCGGCTGCGGCGACCTCACGTTCCACCAGACGTGTCGCCCGGGTGACATCGGCACGCCGGAAGTGGAACCGTGGTCCGGCAATACCGCGCAGCTTGGAGCCGTCGACATCGATGCCGACCACATCGTGCTCGTCCCGAGCGAGCAGGTACTCGACCATGTTCGAGCCGATGAAGCCCCCGGCTCCGAGTATCAGGATGTTCATTGACTCACCCTCGCCGTTTGTTCAGAACCCCTTGCGCCGGCCCAGCGCAGCCGGAATCGTCTTCAGCAAGATCCGTACATCCGTCCCGAGCGACACCGAGTCGACGTACTCGAGATCGACATCGGTTGCCTCGTGCATTGCCGTCTCGCCTCGTGCAGACACCTGCCACAACCCGGTGAACCCCGGGCGAACGTCGTGGCGCCGGTGCTGCCACGGCTCGTAGCGGGACACGATCTCGACCAGCTCCGGCCGGGGACCAACCAGGCTCATCTCCCCCCGGACCACGTTCCACAACTGAGGAAGCTCGTCGAGGCTCCAGGTGCGGAGGAAGCGGCCCAGGCGGGTCAGGCGAGGGTCGTGCGGCGACTTGTGGGTCACGCGCCGGTCGACCTCCACCGGGACCACACGGAGCCGCCGGTCCGGGCCCATGGTCCGGAGCTTGTAGATCGTGAACACCTCACCGCCGGCACCGACCCGGTCCTGACGGAAGATCACCGGCGGCCCCATGGCCACCCGAATCACCACTGCGATCAATCCGATCACCGGCGCCGCCGCGGCGAGCAGCAGCGCTCCGAGGAGCCGATCGATCACCGACTTCCCGAACCGCCGATACCTGTTCGCAGGAACGGAAGATGACTGCACAACAGAAACTCTAGCCACCGAGAGCAGTTTTCGGCTACTCTCAGTACTTGCATCGGGTCGGCTCTCCCAAAGAACCGCTCCGGCGAAGGCTGTGAGGACGGGAAATGGAACAGGAACGAAGCTCCACGGCGGTCGAGCCCACCATTCCCAGGGCGATCTGGAGCCACCGCTGGATGGTGCTCGGCGCGGTCATCGCCGGGTGTTATCTGGGCGCCATGGTCACGGTGCTTCAGCCCGACCGGTGGAAGGCAACGGCCTCGCTGGTGGTCGAAGACCCCCGGGCCTCTGCACTGTTCGAACTGGGTTCCGAACAGCGGCCGGAGCGCTACGCAGAGAACCAGGTCGAGATCCTCCGCTCTCCCGTGGTCGCGCAGCGAGCTGCGGAACTGCTCGCCGGCAGCTTCCCGGACGCGGATCTCAACACGGAAGCCGTGGAGGATGCAAGGTCGATCGACGGGCAGCTCGACAGCGACCTCGTCGAGATCACCTTCGCCGCAAACGACCCCGATCTGGCGATGGGCGGAGCAGACGCCCTCACCGCCGCCTACCAGGAAGTGAGCCGGACGGAGGCCGCCCGGAGCTACGCCTTTGCCCTGCAACAGCTCGAGGATTCGATCGCTGCCGGCCAACAGGAAGTGGCCAACATTCAGTCATCGATCACCGAACTCGGTGGCGATGACGCACGCGCCGAGCTCGAAGCCCTGTTCGAGTCATCGCTCGGCGATCTGGCCGACCTGCAGAGCAGACTGCTGGCCGGTGAGCTCGATGAGGACATCCTGGGTGAGCTCTCGCGGCTGGAGCGACAGTTCTCCACCCTGCAACTGGTCGTCGGCATCGAATCGCAACTGCCGACGATCGGGGCACTGCTCGAGGAGCAGTCGGAAGCAATCCGCAGGCTGTCGGACCTCATTGCCCGACGCGACCAGCTGACGGTCGATTCGGAAATCGCCGGCAGCGGCGTGGTTTTCCTTTCTCCCGCCCTCGAGGCCGAGCCGGCCGGCATCCGCCTGTGGCAGGCCGTACTGATCGGCGGCATGGCCGGCGGATTGATCGGCGCCACCGTCGCCTTCGGATTGACGCTGCGCCGGCGCCGGTTCTTCGGGTCACGGGCGGAGCCCGAGCAAACGCTCGAAGCGCCGCTCGTCGCGGCCGTGCCGGACTTCGACATGGAGGGCCTCCCCGGAGAGATCCCGGTCGTTCAGGCTCCAGCATCTGCAGCGGCCGAGGCGTTCCGTTTCGCCGCCGCCACCCTCAACATCCCGACGGTCAACGGACGCGAGCTGGTGATCGGCGGAACCGGATCGATCGCCGTGGTCTCGGCCGATCCGGGTGATGGCCGGTCTGTGGTCGCAGCGAACATCGCTCTGGCGGCGGCTCGCGAAGGCAAGCGAGTCCTGGTTGTGGACGCAGACTTCCAGGATCAGCGTGTGGTACAGCTCCTGGCGCCACGATCGGCCGGCGGCCCCGGCCTCACCGATGTGGTGTTCGGTGATGCCGCAATCGACGAAGCGGCCCGGCCGCTTCGGCTCCAGGACGACACCGTGATCCGGGTCCTCGGCCGCGGCCGGCTCCCGGTTGCTCCCAACGAGTTCTTCCACTCACCCGGAGTCGCTCGCTGCTTCGCCGAACTCCAGGCCAGCTTCGACCTCGTGGTCATCGACGCCGCCGCTGCTCCATGCGGCCTACGCCGGCGCCCTGCAGCGCTACGTCGACCGGGCCCTGGTCGTCGTGTCCCACGGCAGCCGGGTGGCTTCCCTGGAGGATCTCAACGATCGGGCACGCCTGTTCGGCGCAACGATCGCCGGGTACGTCTACAACCGGAGCCCGGTACGCCGTGATGCGTCGGCCGGACCGTCGGCGCCGCACCACAACGAACGGTCGCGCCGCAGCCTGGTCGACCTGATTCGGCGCAACTAGTCATGATGGGGTGGTCGGCCCTGTCCGCATAACGTCGTGGATTGCCTGCG
>CAZEHO010000018.1:0-55369 GCA_964511945.1 uncultured Acidimicrobiia bacterium
CTACCGCGTCACGGACCCCCGCCCCCAGTTACACCACTCAAAGGGACGCAAACGAAGAGTCACACCCCCAGGGCCCGGCCACCCCACAGCAACCCTGACACAAAGGGGTCAGCTACTCCCCGAACCGGCCCTCATAGGCAGCCGCAAGGCGCTCGATGAACTCGTCCCAGCGCAGGCCATTCCCGGCCTCCGGGATATCGGGATCAACGCTCTTGGTGTCGGGATCGAAGACGACCAGCCCCACGGCCTCGAGGGGTGGTCGGCGTCACCTTCGTGCTCACGGTTGCCAGCCCGGACCAGTCGCTTCTCGGCCCGCTGAACGAGATGAGTCGTCGGTTTGCGAACCTCGCCTGCCTTGGTCTTCCCGATCTCGAACACCGGTACAGTCAAGGGTGATTCCGCTCGACGAACGAGCGCTATCCGGTTCCTTGCTGGGTTCGTCGCAGGCGCCGGACCGCGAATAGCAGTCCGATTGTGACGGCGAGGGTCAACGCTACCCCGATCAGACCGGCGATGCCCGTGGACAGCCTGTCGTTGTCGATCCCTTCGACGCCATAGTCGGCGAGCGGCAACTCAGCGAGCGCGTGGTCCGAGGCCGTGTCGTCGAAGCCCGTGTCGATGGACACCTTCTCGAGACCATCGGGCTCGCTGGAGGCGAAGCCGCTCACCACTGCAGCAATGGCGAGTGTCACCACCAGGCCGGCCAGAATGAAGGCTCGGCTGCGCCTATCCATGGACCGCCTCCTCGAGTTCCCAAGCGCCGTAGACCATTTCGGGCCTGGATCGGAGGATCGCCCCGACCACGAGCGCAGTGATCAAGCCCTCGCCGATACCGATAAGGACGTGCACGCCGACCATGGCTCCGGTCACCGTGGCCACCGAGGCTCCACCCTCTCCGCCGAGCGCGTATTCCAGGCTGAAGGCCAGGGCTGCCAGCACCACCGACAGTCCAGCGGCGACTCCCGCAGCTGTGATCAGCGTGGACCGAGCCTTCGGGAGTAGGCGAAGCAGCGCCCGGAAGATCACGTAACCGCCCAAGGCGCCGACGATTGCCATGTTGAACACGTTGAGTCCGATTGCCGAGAGGCCTCCGTCTGCGAAAAAGACACCCTGGACGATCAGCACGACTGTCAGCGCTACCGACCCGAGCCAGGGTCCGACGAGCACTGACGCCAGTACGCCGCCGAGCAGATGCCCGGAGGTACCGGCAGCCACCGGGAAGTTGACCATCTGCACCGCAAATACGAAACCCGCTACCAGACCCGCCAGAGGAATACGACGATCATCAAGGAAGTCGGCGGCACGCCGCAACGCGTGCCAGACGCCACCCGCTGTGACCGCCCCAAACCCGGCTGAAGTCGGCAGGTTGATGAACCCATCTGGGATGTGCATGCTCTTCCTTATTGCAAATCGCTTGCAGTAAGCATAGCAGTTCCCTTAGACCCCCTGATCCTCACGTAGGGGGTCCCTCCCCACGCGATCCGTTTATGGCATCTGGCGACGTTGGCCCAGGGAGTAGCGAGAACAAGACTGACTCAGGATCCCTACGGGAACCTTCCCACGATCAACCTCGTGCTCCCATAGCGGGTGTAAGGCCTACAGCGTGGCACCCAGCGTCGGAGTCATCGGCAGGCCGCACGTCCTCGCCTTCTCCCTACCTGAACCGACGTCGGTGCAGCTCGCAGGGCGGATCACCGGTTCAACCTCTTCGGACCAGCTGACAGCGGTGCGAATGCCGCTCGAGGGCGCTACGTCGACGGAGCGCAGTCCGGGCACACTCCGGTGACAACGACGTCGATGTTCTCGGCGGAGAAGCCGTGGTACTCATCGAGCTGTGATCTGATCTGCTTGGCCAGCTCACCGACGTGGTGATCGATCGACCCACAGTGGCGGCAGACCAAGTGGAACTGATCATCCGCGTGGGCGATTTCCCACCTAGCCGACTCGTCGATTCCGAAATGCGACTTGCGCACGAGGTCGAGTTCCTCGAAGAGTGTCAGTGAGCGGTATACGGAGGAGCGGTTGATGGTGGGGTCGGCTTCGTTGACCCGGGATGCAATCTCTTCGGCGGTGAGGTGGCCTCTTACAGTCCTCAACACGGACCAGACCAGCGACCTGGAACTGGTAAGCCGATAGCCATGGTCGCGAAGAGCCGAGTTGACATTGGACGAAGCGGTCATCGCTCCATCGTACCGCTCCAAGACCGAGAGATCCCCTATGGCGATTCGTCTCGCCCCCAACCCCCAGTTCGCCCTCGATTGCATGGCAGGGCGACTCTCAAGGACCGCTCGGTATCCCTGACCTTGCCGTGAGGAGGTATGTGCTCAAGAGTTGCCACTCCAGGCATCGCCAGCCTCGTCTTCCATTGCCTGCTGAGGCCACGGACTCAATCGCCAATGCGCCTCTGACTCATGTGGAGAAGGCTCTCCTTGCCGGTAGGACACAGGCCCCTGTGGGTTCAGCGTCCGGGAGGGCTCTGCCTCATCGACCGTCAGCCGGGTTACGTATACTCGGTCGGGCAACTCCTGGGGGATGATGAACCGCTACGGGTCGATGCGGGCTGTCGTTCAGGTGGTGGCGGTCGCAGCCGTCGCTTGGGGTCTTCTGAGCGCACAAGCCGCTGCGAGCGAAGGTCCCGTCGTGACAGTGGACCCGCCAGACGCAGAGGCGGGCGAGACCATCAGCATCGAAGGCTCCGGGTTCCAGCCCCATGAGGATCTCGAGATTCAGTTCCGCGGTCAGGTCATCGCCACGGCCACTGGCGACGATCACGGTGGCTTCAGCGTCGACGGCATCGTGCCCGAGCCGGTTCATGGTGAGGACCGCCTGTATGTCATTGGTTCGCTGGGGTCGTCGGCCGAGGTCCTCTACCCGCTCGGCGCATCGACGACCACACATGCCGCCACCACGGCTCCGACAACTACGGCTCCGACAACTACGGCTCCGACAACTACGGTTCCGACAACGGCAACCACCACCGAAGAAACGACGACTACCACGACTCTCCCACCACCCCCACCTCCGGAGCATGAAGACGAGGACGTCTCATGGTGGGAGACCATCCCGTGGTGGGAGTGGGTTCTGATCGGCGGCGGCGTCGTCGGCATCAGCGAGTTCATAAGGCGCCGGCGAACCCCCAAGCTGCCGCGCTAGAGGAGCGCCACTGGAGTCTTCGCCTCTCAAACGCTTGTCAGACCGGTTGGATGCCGAAGTTCAAGGCGGCGCTACCCACTGATCTCACACCACTGTTTGAGCCGCCACGAAGGGTCTGACTCATCGACCGTCGGCTCTCCGACACTACAAACCCCCAGGTCAAGCGCCTGGGGGTTACCTCATGCCCTGACAATCACTGGGAACGCAACCGCGGGTGTCTACAGTTCTGCCTACACCTGAGGTCTGGGCCGCTGCAAGCCCGCACCGCGCACGCTGGCTCCGAGGCCTCCGTAGCGGCGGATCTGTAGGGTCGATGGCATGGAACCTGTCGGTGGAACCGATGTGTTCGTTCTTGGCAGCGGGTTCTCAGCCGCCGCAACAGGCAGCCGAATCCCCGCAGTGGGAGGACTCACAGGTGCCTTGGAGCAGTACGTCGCGAGCAAGGACTGGGGGCCCGGGCTGGTCCCCGGTTCTCGATGATGAATCGCTCCTCGATCCTGCTGTGGCGGATCGTCACGTCAGCGCGTTTCGTTGCGTCCTCGTGGCGCTGGTCCCGTGTCTCTTCGATCTTGACCATCCTGGCCTGAAGGTCGGCGTTGGTCTCTTGCAGGGCTGCTTGGCGGTCTTGGAGGTCGGTCTGGTGGATTCTCAAGGTTCGTTCGGCGAAGGCGACGTAGAGGGCAAGCAGGAAGCTGAGAGCGGCGATGACGAAGGCTGCGATGGTCATGCGGTCGACCCTACGTCAGTCGAGTACGTCGTCGGCGAGGTCGCGGTGAACAGCGGTGAGGTGGAGGCGCCGGCGTGCGGTGGGTGAGAGACCGAACTCACCGTTGCATCCGCGGAGATGCACCCTGTACTGATTCAGAGTGGCGGCGAGGGGGTGTTTGACGGTGGAGCCCCGGTAGCCGGCGATTCGCAACGGGTTCGAGCGGGGGTCTCTTCACCGCGGTGGAACGCTCCTACTGACTGGCATGGGGTGACATTCGGTGTGGTGGTTCCGCAGCGGATGTCATCTCGGTGCCGCGGGGCTCTCGGAACGTGTTGGTGGTTTCGGGGGCCTGTTGTTGTGTGGGTTTCAGGCCCAGTCGTCGAGTGCGGGGCCTCGTGGGGTTGGCGACCGCCCCCGAACTAGGGCTGCGAGCCCCTTGAAGAAGGCGGGCATGATCACTCTGGTGAACCTGTGCCAATCGATGATGCTGATGATGCCTCCGCCGGCGAAGGGGAGCCACCATCCAAAGGGGCGACGGAGCAGCAGCGTCCACATGAAGAACCCATAGACGACACCCATCATCACCATTGCCGGAGCCGGGTTGCCAAGCATCGCGGTGACGGCTGCGAGGACGAGCATCCCGATCACCACCATCCAAGGGATGTGATCCGCCATTGCCAAACCGCAGACCAATCCAACACCCACTGTGGTGTCAACACGGAAGTCCCACGCTGCTAGGCGGGTCCGATGAGGTGTGGAGCGGGCCAGGCGGCCATCGAGGAAATCGGTGATCCAGGTGAGCAACACCAGCGCCGCTCCCCAACCCAGGTTGTCGAGCGCCACAAGCCAGAACAGCCCCAATCCCAGTCCCAACCTGGACAGGGTCAAGGCGTCGGCAGCAACAGCCCGGTTCATCGACGCATTCAAGCACAGGCTATGACTGCCTCGTCTGCCTGGAGTCACCTCCAGTCGACCTCAACCAGCAAGGGGACACCACCAACAGTCCGATGCCCGGGACCGTGCTCGTGCCTTGCCTTGCATGCCTGATCGACGGCAATCCACTCCACTTCGAAACGATCAATGCCGCGCTGGTGGACTGCGAACCGACCTGACCGCCGCTCAGGTCCACTGCGATACACAATTCGAGGCGGTCAGTCACTGTTGGCACTGCTGTAAGTCATTCCGCCCCGAACCACCCTCGCCGCCGCCACCACCTATCGGGCAGGTACCGAGCAGATGCCGGGTCAGTTCGTTTGGGAGGGGAGGTTGGTGACGGTTGTGGTGGGTTGGTAGTTGGCTTGGTGGAGGATCGTGTTGGGTGGAACTCCGATGTCTGGGATGCCATCGAGCGTGACCAGTCTCGTGGATTGGAGATGGCCGTTGTGGTCGATCAGGACGGTCCGTTCGAGGTTGCCGGTCTCTGTGAGCGCTGTGATTTCGATGGCGTAGGTGAGGGTTCCTGGTTGGACTTGGAGTCCGTCGGTGCGGGCGAGGACTCTGAGCACAGCGGCGCGTAGTTCGGGCGGGGCGCCTGTTTCGGTGAGGAGCTGGGTGGCAGTGTCGAGGATCTGTGCTGGGCTGGGTTGTGGGTCGCCGGTTTCGAGGCGTATCCATGCGTTGAGCTGATCGAGGTCGGTTGGGATGCTTTGTGGGTCTACGTAGTCGGGTGAGGGCGGGTAACTGGCGGTTGCGGTGGTTCCGATGCCGAGTTGCTGGGAAAGGTCGCTTCCCCTGAAGGTTTCGGCGGCGGTCGGGTCGAAGAAGTGCGGCTGACCGACCGTGATCCGCAGGAGGGTGCTTCCGTCCTGGGCGATCCAGGTTTCTCGGGTTTCGGGAAGGACGAGTGCGAACTCGGTGCCACCTATGCCGAGTATGTCGGCTGGGAACCGGTTCAGGGTTGCCTGCTCGGATCGGGTGTAGTGGTAGGCGCCGTCGGGCAGTTCTTCGGCCGGGATCTGTTCGACCGCGGTTGCCAGCCGCTCCAGCGCGGCATCGGCCGAGGGTCCTATCCGAACTACGAGCCAGCCCACCGCCGAGATGAGCACGATCGCTGCCATGGCGGCGGCGAATGCCCAGTGTCGCTTGGCCGGCGCTGCCGTGGCCTCGTCTGCTATGGCGGAGCGCAGTTGCTTGAGCGCATCCGCTCTTACTTCGGCTCGTGGCGCCGGGACCATCTCGTGGAGGTGATTCAGGTCACTCACCCTGGCCCCCGGATTCGGTGCCCTCCACAGGGCTGGTTTGCCGATCGGTGTCGAGGAGTTCTTCCAGCTTTCGGCGGGCACGCGCCAAACGGGTCTTGACGGTGCCGAGTGGGATTCCGAGAGCCTCGGCAGTCTCTGTCTGGGTCAGGTCTGCAACCAAATGCAGACCCACCACGTTGCGTTCGTCACTGCTGAGGTGGCTCAGCGCCACAGCCAACCGCGGCCATTCCAGTTGCGCGGCGGCACGATCAACGCCGACGTCGGCTGGCTCAGCTGTGGTGGCGTCGCGGCTGAAGAGCCGCTGCAACGCGACGGCGCGGCGACGCAGCGACCGTGCCCGTTGCCGCACCAGGTTGAGCGCGATCCCAAACAGCCAAGGCCGAGCCGAGGAGAACTCCTGCCGGAAGCGGTGACGAGCCGCGAAGGCACGGACGAACACTTCTGATGCAAGCTCGTCGGCGTCGTCGCGACCGACCCGCACCACCAGGAACCGGTGTATCGAATCGAAATGACGGACGAACAGCTCTTCGAAGGCCACCGGGTCGCGCAGCGACTCACGGATCAGGTCACTGTCGCTGCGGTGGCGGTCGCTCACGACGCAACATTCGCAGAAACTGGGAACCCGTTGGGGAGAGACACCCTGTGTCCCTCCCCGGACGGGTCAGCGGAGTACGGGGCTACCAGCTGGTGTAGCGCACCGACTCGGTCCGGTTGCTGAACCAGCCGAGATTGTCGATCTGCCCCGCCCCGTAGGTGTGATAGGCCACGCCAGACATGTACGGGTAGTCGTAGTGCGTCAAGTGGTAGCAACCGTTGTACGACGACGAGATCCTGTTATCGAACCACCACGGGGTGTTCCAATAGCCCCCCGAACAACTCGACCCGACGACGGTGATGGAGCTTCCGGTCCCGTTGAATCCGTCGTAGTGGATACCCAACGTGAACGTGGACGCCAACATCCCGGCTTCGGGATCGGTGAACACCACGTCCCCGGCGGCTTCGGCGTCGAGGCTCATCGCCCCGCCCGATGCAACTGACATCGCGGATGCGAAGCTGTCGTAGCAGCCGACCAGTTCCGTCAGTAGCTCCCCATCGGGTGCCTCACCAACGACGGAGATGACGCAATGCTCCTCGGCGGGTGGCCGTGCGCCAGCGGCCGGGAAGCTCAGCCCCACAACCAGCAGCATGAGAACGAACGGAACAAGCCACCGTCGCAGTGGCCTCAAGAGATAGGAACGAACGAACATCGACCCTCCTAGGTTGACAGCAACCGATGTCGTCGTTCTCTGCTTTCCCGAACCTCAGCGCGGGGTTTCAACCCAGGAAGGGAAACCGGAACCGCCCTAGCGGTAAATCAATCACGAGGGCTGAGCCTGGTGGCGGCGCCAGAAATGGAGAAGGATGACCCTCCACTCCAAGACGCAGCGCCACCAGGCTGGCCCCAAACTGACGGACGGTCCGATCCGGGAATATCCCCTCAAGGAGCAACGGTCGTCGCCGATTTAGGCAGTGAGCGCACGCTCAGTGTGTGGAGGGTCTTGAGCAGAAGGCCGTCTATGCAACCCCCAACAGTCGTCGTTCCCTGCCTCCTCTGCGGAAACCAGCCGTTGCCGGCGACCAGTTTGGTGCTCCAGGGCAAGCCCCAGCACCCTCGCTACGGCTTCACTTGTCCCACCTGCGGCACCATCCAAACCCGCAAGGCAAACAAGCGGGTCGTCACCGTGCTCCAAAGCCTCGGCGCCGCGCGACTCGCAATCATCACCCGGGACGAGATCGCACGGTTCACCAATCAACTCGGCACCGAGCAATGCTGGCGCGAACTCGGCGTCGACCCCTCACACACAACCGATCACGGCACACAGTCGCAATAGCACAGCCACCAAATCCAGGCCACGGAAGGCCTGCGAGATGGGGCCCGGGGAGCCCGCTGGCGCCTCCCCGGGTCCCATCAATCAACCTGAGGGCGAGATTCACGAGAAGTCGGCAACACCCGAATCAGTACCCAGCTTGCCGCCGATGATCCAGAAGGATCAACGATCCTGCTGCGTGCCACCTTCTCCGATCGGTAGCTGGTGGGGCATTCCCAGCGATCCTCGTGACCTGCACTACGTATCCAACGACCCGGCGAGCGTACGACCGACCGGAACCAGGGCGTCAATGCAGTTGTGCTCTGGGCTGATGATCACACGGTTGAGGAATCGCCTGAAGGATCCTCAACACCTGAGGACCTGGAAGCATTCGAGCAGCTCCTGGACGCCATTCGCAAGGACATTCGGCCGCCGAACATGGCCGTAGCCCATGACGCGATTCTCTCCGCTGGTTGGGAGGATCGGGGCTCGTTGAAGTACGAGGTGCAGTCGGGGCTACTCCTCGTCGACGCGGCAGCACTAGCCGACCTGGCCGAAGAACTGTGGCAGGAGTGTGAGGAGATCTTGGCGAGGTTCGATCACCGCCATCCTGAATTGGGAAGCGCCGCATGGCCGCTGTGGATCACGGTCACAGCACGGCGCAGCGCCGCGGTTCGGGGAGCTAGAGCCCTGGCCCTGGCGGCGGTTGAATCCCTCGTCAACGAGCTGCTCGCCGCTCAGCACCCGAATGAATACACATCTGGGAACTCAAGAAGCGAATGGGGTTCAGCAAGAAGCTCTCAAACCTCCTCAAGCTCCACGGTGAGGATCCAGACGAAGTGGCGTGGTTCGCGGCGCTTGACCGACACATCGAGCTACGCAACGCCATGATTCACCACCGTCCGGGGTGGGTCGTCGATGAGAGCGACGAGCACTCTGTCGAGCCGAGTGAGGACATGACTCAGGAGCTCTTGGCGGAGACCCACGAAGTTGTACACGGGGCCGTCGATGGCTTGTTTGCGCTCTACGGCGTGCCAACGCCGGAAACACACCGTCCCGACTGGCTCAGAGACGCTGCAGATTGGTGATTGCTGCGCAAGACTGCGACCCGGAAGCTGACTCACCCATCATGGCCAACCCACGGCCCGATCCTCCACCCAGGGTCGGACTCATCTCGTGAAGGCTCTCCGACACCACAAACCCCCAGGTCAACTACCTGGGGGTTGCTTCATGTCCCTGCAATCACTGGGAACGCAACCCGAACTGCCCGTTTCGAGGAAGGGTGAGCCCTCTAGTCGTCTACAGACTCTGCAATTGGGAGAACTGAGCGAGGGATCGGTCTGAAGGCACGGCGGGTTCCGTGTACTTGACACCGGGGAGTGTGAACACGAAGTGAGTGTTCCCCCCCTCCCGGTGGTAGGTGATGTCCCCGCCCATGAGCCGGGCAAGGGTGCGCGAGACATAGAGGCCAACTCCCAGGGATTCCGTCAGTCCCGTGTTCTCGTGAGAACGCTCGTATGGCTCGAAGATCGCATCGCGACTACCTTCCTCGACCCCGTCCCCGTCGTCGGTCACCGTCAACGTGCTCTGCCCGTCGAGGTGTCGCACCTCGATCCCGATGGTCGGGCCTCCGTAGCGGTGCGCGTTTTGCACGAGGTTGCGGATGATCTGGCGGACTCGGAGGCCGTCACCGATGGCAACCACCGCTTCGTGGTCTGAGATCAGGCGCATCTGGGCCAACTCCGATGGCTGCATGACCCTCAAAACCCGCTCCGTCTCGGCGACGAGATCGACCGGTTCTCGGTTCACCCTGATCTGGCCCGTGTCGGCTCGGGCATGTACCAGGAAATCCTCGACCAGTCCGGCCAATTCAGCGCTCTGCTGAGCGACCAACCCGGCGAGCTCGGAGATCTCTGATCGGGAGAAGTCCCCTGGGGAGTCGCGCAATTCGGAGGAAAGGCCGAGCACGGCGGAGAGAGGGGTCCGTAGTTCATGAGAGATCGAAGAGAGGAACCGATCCTTGGATTCGAGCAGCTGGCGTAGCTTTGAGTTGGTCCGGGCGATGTCGGTCACATCCTCCATCTGTGCGAGCACATGCGTCGGTTGCCCGTCGGGACTCCGTACCGCAGACAGGTGCACCATTGCCAAGCGTTCTTGCCCGTCGGCGATGAGGGTCCGCTCAAATCGGATCTTGTCCATGGTGCCGTCGTACAACCCTGCGGCAGAGGCCTTGTTCTCCTCGTGCAGGCCCTCGGGAGTGATGTCGCGCCAGTTCAGTCCCACCAGTTCGTCGCTTGACCGGTGGAGCATCTCGGCGAACGCTGGATTGACCCTCTCGAAGACCCCGGTTGGAGAGACGATCGCCATTCCGATCGGCGCATACTTGAAGGCATCGCCAAATAGTGACTCGGCCTGGTAGCGCTTCATTCCCGAATGCCCGATCATCCCCCCAATGATCACCGCAGCAATCGTTCCGAGCACCGCTCCCGATGAATTCAGAAAAGGCATCGGTGAGCCCAGCGCCAGCCACACGACTATGGCATTCGCCGGGTATGAGACCAGCCCTGCGATCACACCCCACCGCGGACCGAAGAAGGTACCCAGGAGGATTATCGGCGCCGCTGATGCGATCGTGCCGTCCTGTCCAAACAGGAATACCATCAGCACCCAGACCAGCGTCGACGCGATGACGGCGGATCTGCGGTTGATTACCGGAATCGCAAGCCTCACGCCATTCCCCTCTCGGCTGCGGCACCTTTGGTGCTCGTTCATCGACATGAATCCCCGGAGACTTGAGGTGGCAATCGACGCCTCTGCCGGATGGCCAGCGTGCACTTCCTGGTCTTCCTTTCCGTACTCAACGCGCTACCTGCGACTGTGTGATCCCTCAATGGCTCCGGGATCGCGTTGGGCCCTGCGAAGCTGATGCGACCCGTTCAGCGCCGGTCCTGGATCACAACGCCTCGGAAGAGACGATTCGGTCACGCGTACGATCGTTGGGATCGCCGGAGCCGAGGATTAGGGCTCAGTTCATAGCGCATTTCCGGACTCTGACCCTGGAAGTCCCTCCGTCGGAGGCATTGAGAAGTCATGACTGGGCTGCAGCGAGGTCGTCGGTTGCGGCTTGCCATGCTTGGGCGGCGAGTTCCCGCAGCTCCGACGCCGAGAGGTCGTTGAGGTGGGTGGCACCGCGTGCTGCCAGCGCACGGTGCAGCGCGTCGGTGCCATCCGCGGTAGTGGCCCAGCGTTCCCCCAACTGGGCTGCTTCGGCGAGGCGCAGTAGTGCTCGGAACGCTGCTTCGACTCCCGGGTGAGTCGGCGAGTGGACCGCCGGCCGAGGATGTTCTCTTCCCGGGCCGTGACCCGGTACCGGCTCACGGGAGTCGGGGGGAGAGGGATCGCAGCCATCAGGCACTCAACTCAGACTCCGTGTGGGGCACCCCACAGATCTCGATCGAGTCCTTGATGTTCCCCCGGATGTGGAAGGAGCGCACGAGGGGGCCGTCGCGGTGAGCGGCGGGGAGGAAGCCGCGGAGCTCCGCATAGAACATGAGCACGACTTGCTGCTGCTGTTTCACCGGTGATGTCGACGTTGCCTGCGAGGCTCAACTCCGGCGGACTTCTGGCCGATAGGAAGCCATGCACAATAGGGCTGATGGATCCCCACGCCCGGTCTCCGAGGACCGAGCACCTCTGAAGACTATGGGGGTAACGCTCGTCATAACCGTGATGGTGGTCGCCGTGTTCTCGCTGATCGGCCATCGGCTCGTTGCCGGATTCGCGGATCACGAGTCCCAGGTGGGCGAGGTGATCGAAATGCTGCTGACCGCGACCGCGGTGAGTGGCACCCTGTGGTTCGGCGTGCTCCGGCCCCTCTACCAGCGGGTCAGCGAGGATCGGTCTGAAGCAGAGGCCTGGCAGCGCGATCTCGCCGTGGCTGCGGCGCATCAGCGATTCGAAGGCCAGCTGCATCGGGCACTCGACATGGTCGACACAGAGGAGCAAGCCCATCGACTGGCTCACAAGGCTCTGGTGCTCGGATTGGATGGCCATGACGCCGAACTGCTGCTGGCCGACTCGAGCGAGGCTCACCTCAAGCGTGTTCTCTCGGCCAAAGAGGATGGGAGGGCCCGCTGTCCGGTGGAGTCGCCCTTCGAGTGCCCCGCGATTCGGCTCTCTCAGACTCTCGTCTTCGAGAACAGTGAAGCCCTCGACGCCTGTCGGTTCCTGGAGGGCCGGCTCACAGGCCCCTGTTCGGCCGTGTGTGTCCCAGTCAGCGTAGGCGGTCACAGCATCGGCGTCATGCATGCCACCTGCGAGCCGGAGCGGCCACCCATTCAGGAGTACATCGGAGTGCTGGAATCGATTGCAACGCAGTTCGGTTCCCGAATCGGAATGCTTCGCGTCATGTCGGCCACCGCGGTGCAGGCCAACACCGATCCCTTGACCGGGTTAATGAATCGCCGCTCCTTCGAGGATCAGGCGAGCCGCTTCATCCGGCAGGGCGATCCTGCCGCGCTGGCGATGATCGACCTTGATCACTTCAAGGAGCTCAACGACACCCATGGACATGAAGTTGGTGACCGGGCGCTGCGCCTCTTCGGTCGCGTGATGCGATCCGTGCTGCGTGACGACGACCTGGTCGCACGCTTCGGCGGCGAGGAGTTCGTGGTGATGTTCCCCGAACTTACCGCAGAGCAGGCTGCCAAGGCGCTCCGCCGGGTGCAGGAGGAGCTGGTCGTCGCCTTGGCGGCGGGAACCGTTCCCGGCTTCACAGCCAGCTTCGGAGTAGCTAACTCAAACGACGCGGGGTCGGTCGAGGAGTTGTGTCAGATCGCCGACAGGGCCATGTTCCGTGCGAAGAGCGAAGGCCGAGACCGCATCGTGGTCGATGGGTCTTCGGGTCACACGCCGGGGGACGACCATCACGTCCGCTCCCTCGAAACCGACTCGACTACCTGAGGCATCGCGCCGTGCCGGCACTGAGGCGCTGGAGGGGAAGGCGACAGGAGACGCCCCTTCTCGACGAGTCGACGGCACCTGCGAGGAACTCCGAGTGTGGTTGCCCCTGTTTAGTCGCAGGGCTGTTGCCGGGCATAAGTGGCTGACACCGACGACGGAATGTGCTGGTGCCTGATACCAGAGACCCGGTGACCATCGACTCCGCTCGGGCTGGGCGGCTCGTACCGTCGCCTGGCCCGCAACTCTCGACCTCGGACAGATGTTTCATCGCGCCGGTCACGGCATCGCGCGTGAGCGGCTCACTCCAAGGCAAGCGGCCAGCCGGAACCACCTGAGTTGGTCCCTGTTGGACCGCCCAATCTTGGAGTTCCCGAGCGCCTGCCGGCCATTGAGCTCCGACGCCGGAGGCAGCCACGATGAAGCGAACGGCTCTGTCGACGCCCGATGCGCGAGCCGACTGGATGCCAGCCCGGGGCGAGGGAACCAGAGCAGTTCGTGTTCGGCCGGCGCGCTGCTCACATGGAGCAGGGAGGTTATCCGGATCCCCCGCTACTGCCGGCGAGCACTTGGCTTCCACACCTCGGGGGATCGACTCGGAGGGACAGTAGTTCACAACCTCCACGGCAGGAGGTCAGACCACGACCGCAGCCTCCACCCAAGGTCGGTCACATCGCCCGTCGGTTTTCCGACACCGGGAACCCTTCGGGTTCCTTGCGAGTTCCGGCGTGAGCCGGAACTCATTCGCGTCTGGGGGTCTGATCCATCTCCCGAAGGCTCTCCGACACCGCTGGTCGAGGCGCCGATCGGTCGTTCCCACAGCTTCCGTGAGTCTCCGACTTCAGGAGCGTCCCAGCGGGCACCCTCCCCTGTAGGCTTAACCTGAGAGAGGTTGCACCAGGGGGATCACGATGATCGCGGTGCTCGGGGCAGGCAATGCAGGCAGGGCGCTTGCCGCCGATCTGGCTAACCGGGGAGCAGCGGTCAGCCTCTGGAACCGGACCGCAGCTCACCTGGTCGGCATCGAAGCCCGCGGCGGAGTCGAACTCGAGGGGGAGCTAGAGGGCTTTGGCAGGATCCAGATGGTCACCGCCGATCTGCGGTTGGCGCTGGCCGGGGTCGACCTGGTCATGGTCTGCGTTCCCGCCTGTGCACACGCCGAGGTAGCAGCCGCCTGCGCTCGCCAACTGCGGAATGGGCAGACGGTGGTTCTCAATCCAGGGCGGACCTTCGGAGCCCTTGAGTTCGTGCGCGCGCTGAGAGCGGCCAACTGTCGGGCCGATGTTGCCGTAGCCGAGACGGCGACCTTCGTGATGACGGCTCGCACCACCGGGCCGGCGCAATCACGTGTGACTCGTGTCAAGCAGGCTGTCCCTGTCGCCGCACTGCCGGCCGACCGGACACCCGAAGTCGTCTCGGTGCTGGCGCCGTGGTACCCCCAGTTCACGGCTGCCGAGAACGCTCTCGAGACGAGCTTCGGCAACGTGGGAGCGGTGATCCATCCAACGATCGCGTTGCTGAACGCCGCCCGGATCGAGAACGAGCTTGGCAGGTTCGACTTCTACACCGATGGGATCAGCCCCGGCGTATCACGAGTCCTCGGCGCGGTGGATCGGGAGCGACGCGCGGTTGCCGCGCTGCTGGGCGTCGAGGTGCTCCCGCTCGAGACATGGCTCACGGCCGCCTATGGGGCGAGCGGTGCCGATCTGTTCGAAGCGATCCAAGCCAACGTGGGATACCGGGGCATCGCCGCGCCCAGCACTCTCGATCACCGCTTCATCCTCGAAGATGTGCCCATGAGCCTGGTTCCGGTGGCCTCCGCGGGTAGAGCGTTCGGGCTCAAGACCAGAGCCGCGGAGGCGTTGATCATGTTGGCCGGGCTCGTCCACGACACGAACTACTGGCGGACGGGACGGACGGTCGAGAGTCTGGGGCTCGACGGGTTGAGCCCGGGTGAAATCCGTCAGGTCATCGAGAAGGGGCCGTGACCACTCAGCGCATCGTCGGCGCCGCTATCGGGAACTGCGTTCACGTCGCGGGGATCCTCAACTTCCTGAGCGCGGCGAGACGCTCCGGCTGCGAGACGGAGTTCCTCGGTCCGGCCACCTCGATCGATCAGATCGTCGCCGTCGCGGCCTCTGGAAGGGCAGATGTGCTGGCCCTCTCCTATCGCCTCACCCCGTCTGCCGCCGAACGCCTCCTCACGCAACTGAAGGAGGCGCTGGCTCGGGCTGACGTGCCCGGTCAAAGGATGGTCTTCGGAGGCACCGAGCCTTCTGCTCAGGTGGCCCTGCGCAGCGGCCTGTTCGAGGCGGTCTTTGGTGGCCCCGGCGGACCGACTGTCGAAGAGTATCTCTCGGGGGCATCTTCGGGAGCCGGAGTGCGCGACTGGGGTCACGACCTCATTGACCGGATCGAGCGTCGTCATCCCAGACCCGTGATCAGGCATCACTTCGGTCTCCCAGATCTGGAGGAAACGATCGGGGGCATTTCCCGTATCGCCGAGTCAGGGGTCGTCGACGTCATCTCGATCGCCCCCGATCAGAACGCGCAGGAGCACTTCTTCCACCCGGAACGAATGGACCCGGTGGAGGACGGAGCGGGAGGAGTTCCAGTGCGGTCTCCGGATGACTTCGGTCGGCTTCGGGAGGCATCGCAGCGGGGCAATCACCCGTTGCTGCGCTGCTACGCCGGGACCAACGATCAACTCGCATTCGCGGCCATACTCCAAGAGACGATCGACAACGCGTGGGCAGCCGTTCCCGTCTTCTGGTACTCCGAGCTAGACGGCCGATCGCAGCGGCCGCTGGAGGTGGCGATCGAGGAGCAGAACGAGGTAGTCGCGTGGTGTGCCGCTGAACGAATCCCGGTGGAGCGGAATGATCAGAACCAGTGGGGCCTTCGTCACGCTCACGATGCGCTTCAGGTCGCGGCTGCGGCGCTGGCCGTCCATCTCAGTGCCAGAACGGGGGTTGAGACCTACGTCCTTCAAATGATGCTGAACACGCCTCCCGGGATCACTCCGTCGATGGACGTAGCCAAGATGGATGCCATGCACACGATGGCACGACGGTTTTCCGGCGACGACCTCCACATCGTGAAGGAGACCCGGGCAGGACTGTTCTCCTTGCCGCCTGATCCGGACCGGGCCCGTGGGCAGCTTGCTTCCTCCCTGAGGACGGCGCTGCTTCTGGATCCCGAGATCATCCACGTGGTGGGGCACACCGAGGCACACCACGCAGCCGAAGCAGATGAGGTGGTGGCGTCGTGTCTCCTTGCGGATCAGGTCATCACCGACGCCCTGGCCGACGCGCCGGATCCCCTCCTCGACGCGAGGGTCGCTGCTCGACGAGACCATCTCTTGGCCGAAGCCGACTATCTCCTCAGCCAGGTGGAACAGCGGCTGCCCAGCGCCTTCGACGGTGACCCCGAGGCCTTGGGCAGGATTGTGCGCAGTGGGCTCTTCGATGCCCCCCATCTCGCCGGAAGTGGAGTGGCACGAGGGCGAGTTGTCACCGTGGTGGACGGCGGGTGTGATGCGGTCGACCCGACAACAGGCGAGTTGGTCGATGAGAAGGCCCGCCTGACGCTGTTGGGGAGGAGTTGAACGATCCGTCGTGGGGAGCCAGGTTCGCTTCCATGGCGTCCCTGGCGGTTTCCCACAACCGAGTTGACCACTCAACATCGGTGAAGAGAAGACCCACAGTGCCGGTGGGCCTCTTCATCGATCCGGGGAGTGTGTCGATCGGCTCTCAACTGTGCCGCGTGAAGCGGCGAGCAATCGAACCCGTCCGTCGATATGATCGCAAGCCACGCGAGGGAGGATTCGCTTGGGACGGTTGCGGCAGTCCGACAAGATCGATGCACTCAGAGGAGTTCCCCTCTTCGCCGGGCTGACGAAGAAGGAACTCGGGTTCCTCGCGAGTCAGGTGACTGAGGTGCGGGTCAAGGCCGGGTCGGTGCTGACCAAGGAGGGGGACCGCGGCAGGGAAGCGATGGTCCTGCTCTCGGGCTCGGCGTCGGCAGTGCGCGGCGGGAAGACGGTAGGGGAGATCGGGCCGGGCGGCGTGGTTGGAGAGATGAGTCTTCTCACTCAGCAGCCACGGAATGCCACGGTCACTGCGACTTCAGACGTAAGCCTGCTCCTGATGACGGATCGCGAATTCGCCGACGTGCTCGCCGCCAACCCCGATGTCTCCCTCAAGATCCTCCAGACCGTGGCGGAACGGCTGGAGGGTGCCGAGTAGCTCTCGATCCATCCCAGATGTCGGGATCCGCTCACCCTCAGGGTTCCGACTGAGATCGGTATCCGAGATGCCACAGCGGGTCCGTCTCACCACTTCGCGGTTGGCGCCGCCGGGCAGCCGCGAGGGATGTACACCCTTCGCCGCGGGTCGCCGGCGTCTGCGCCTGTCGCGTCAGGCCAGGTCGAACCGGTCGGCGTTCATGACCTTGGACCAGGCGGCAACGAAATCCTCCACGAACTTCTCCTGGTTGTCGTCCTGGGCGTAGACCTCGGCATAGGAGCGCAACACCGCATGCGATCCGAAGACGAGATCAAGCCGGGTCGCAGTCCATTTGAGGTCGCCGGCGACCCGGTCACGAACCTCGTAGGTGCCGTTCCCCGCTGGCGCCCAGGTGTTCGCCATGTCGGTGAGGTTCACGAAGAAGTCGTTCGTCAACGCACCCTCACGATCGGTGAACACGCCGTGATTGGCGCCGCCGTGATTGGTGCCGAGCACCCGCATGCCGCCGACGAGCACCACCATTTCCGGCGCGGTGAGCCCCATCAGTTGGGTGCGATCCAGCAGCATCTCCTCCGGACTGACTACGTAGTCGTCCTTGAGCCAGTTGCGGTATCCATCGTGGAGGGGCTCCAGCCAATGGAATGACTCGACATCAGTCGTGTCGTCGGTTGCGTCACCGCGACCAGGCGAGAAGGGAACGCTGAAGTCGAGCCCGGCGGACTTGATCGCCCGCTCGATACCGATGTTGCCGCCCAGGACGATGACATCGGCGACGCTGGCGCCGGTGTCGGCAGCAATGCGCTCGTACACCTTCAGGACCTTGGCCAGTCGTTCGGGTTCATTGCCGACCCAATCCTTCTGGGGGGCCAAGCGGATGCGGGCACCGTTGGCGCCGCCTCGCATGTCTGAGCCGCGGAAGGTCCTGGCACTGTCCCATGCAGTGGCGACCATCTCACTCACGGTCAGGCCGCTTGCTTCGATCTCTCCGGCGACGGCTCCGACGTCGTAGCCGGTAGGGCCGGCCGGGATCGGGTCCTGCCAGGTCAAGTCCTCTTCCGGTACGTCGGGACCGAGGTAGCGCGCCTTGGGACCCATATCACGGTGGGTGAGTTTGAACCAGGCCCGCGCGAACGCATCACTGAAGGCGTCGAAGTCGTTGTAGAAGCGTTCCGAGATCTCGCGGAAGACGGGATCCATCTTCATGGCCATGTCGGCGTCTGTCATGATCGGGTTGCGGCGGATCGAGGGATCCTCGACGTCGACCGGCTTGACCTCGTCGGGCATGTCGACGGGCTCCCATTGCGAGGCGCCGGCAGGGCTCTTGCGCAGTTCCCACTCGTAGTTGAGCAGCAGGTCGAAGTACCCGTTGTCCCAGACCGTGGGATTGGTCGTCCACGCGCCTTCGATGCCGCTGGTCACGGTGTCGCGGCCGATACCGCGGGCGGTTTTGTTGATCCAGCCCAGACCCTGGTCCTCGACGTCGGCAGCCTCGGGGTCGGGACCGAGCAGGTCGGCATTCCCCATGCCGTGGGTCTTCCCGACAGTGTGGCCGCCGGCGGTCAGTGCGACGGTCTCCTCGTCGTTCATGCCCATCCGGCCAAAGGTGACCCGGACGTCCTCAGCCGTCCGGAGCGGATCGGGTTGGCCGTCGACGCCTTCGGGATTCACGTAGATCAGGCCCATCACGACAGCGGCCAGGGGGTTCTCCAGCGACTCGCGGTCATCCTCGCCGTAGCGCTCCGCGGTGAGCCACTCCTTCTCCGATCCCCAGTACGTGTCCTTCTCCGGGTGCCAGATGTCGGGGCGGCCAAACCCGAACCCGAAGGAGGGAAGCCCCATCGACTCGTAGGCCATCGTGCCGGCGAGGATGATCAGGTCGGCCCAGCTGATCTGGTTGCCGTACTTCTTCTTGATCGGCCACAACAGGCGGCGGGCCTTGTCAAGGTTCACGTTGTCCGGCCAGGAGTTCAGGGGGGCAAACCGCTGGTTGCCGCTGTTGCCTCCGCCGCGGCCGTCCGCGCTGCGATAGGTTCCGGCAGCATGCCAGGCCATGCGGATCATGAGGCCGCCGTAGTGGCCCCAATCCGCAGGCCACCAATCCTGGCTGTCGGTCATCAGGTCCCGCAGGTCCTGCTTGAGCGCGGCGAAATCCAGTTGCCGAACCTCTTGGCGGTAGTCGAAGTTGTCCCCAAACGGATCGGTCTTCGAGTCGTGCTGGTGCAGGATGTCGAGGTTCAGGGCGTCCGGCCAGAAATCCATCATGGAGCTGGACAACGAGGTGTGGGCGCCGTGCGCAACCGGGCACTTGCCTTGGGCATCAACGGTGCTGTGATCGTCGGTCGTCATTGGTTATGTGCCCCTTGGTAGCTATGGACGTTGGATACTCAGGCGGCGCTGACTGCCTACCTGCAGTCGGAGCAGACGCCCAGAAGACTATCTCGGCCTCGTCGACCATGAATCCGTGATCGTCGCCCGGGCGAAGACATGGTGGATCGCCCACGATGCAGTCGACGTCGACGGTGACGCTGCACATCCGGCATACCAGATGGTGGTGGTCGTCACCGAGCCGGTCCTCGTAGAGCGCGGGAGAAGTGTCGCAAGTGTGCAGCCGTCAACCCGGTTCGTTCCCGGTCGTGCCAGCATTGCGGTACGCGTTGGTACTCATGGACCTTCTTCTTGCGGCCGCGGTGGTGGCCATCCCGGTAGTGGGTGGGTTGGGCGCAATCACGGCGGAGCTGATCTTCGGAGACTGGATCCCGATGATCGGGAAGGAGGCTTTGCATGCCAGCGCGGTGGCGACGGACTGGGGATTCGGCCTCGGCTTGGTGATCGGTATCGGCGTCGCGGCATGGACCGCCCAACACCGCAACATGGTCGAATTCGATTCCTGAAGGAACCGACGGTCGGATCTGCTGATCGTGGAAGAGCCGAAGGCCTCTTGCCGGGGACGTGGCTCTACGGGCGCTATTCCCAGACCCGCCACGCAGGGTCTGACTCATCGATCGAAGGCTCTCCGAAACCGGACCCGGCCTGCGGCCGGTCCTTGGCAGTTTGGCCTTCCCCCAACTGCACTCCTGGGTGCCGACGGCACTCCGACAGCTGAACACGCCGCCCTCCGACAAGGTCGAGCCCCGGAGGGTTGCGCTCATCCCGGGGCTCCCGACCCCTTCACTTCGAGGTGATCCGGGTATTGCCAAAAGGGGGGCCTGCCGGAGCGTGACAGGCACCCGCGATGCATCAGGCACTGCGCTGGTTGATCAAGTCGTGTGATGCTGAGCGATCAGCGCGGAACTTACTGCCGCGGGGTCTGTCACATCGGCAGCGGTCGAAAGGCTCAGGGCTGATCACGCCGCCTGATCGGCAAAGAAGCGCAGCGTGGTTCCTACATTGCTGGGCAGATACGCGTCACCCATGACTGCAGCCAGTTCGCGATGGGCCACCCAACCGGTGCAATGGCCGGGCACCACGATGTCGGGAGCGATCCGGCTCAGCGCCTCGACCGTTGCGGGGATGATCGGCTCAAAGAGCCCGCCGGTCAGGTGGAACCCGCCAACGAACGCGTGAACCGTCTCGACGCCGGTCATCCGAACGGCGTGGTTGGCGACGTTGATGGCCCCCGAGTGGCTGCAACTCGACAGGATCACAAGGCCGCGACCCCGAACGTTCACGACGATCGCCTGGTCGTCCCAGATCCAGGTGTCCGGCTCCCGGCCGGTGTCGATCCGTGACTCCTGCAGGGGGAACCCCTTCTCGAACGGAGTGAGCCGCTCGACCTGGCCGCTCACCAACACCGTCCCGCCCAGCAGCAAGGAGGGCCCTCGTTCCTCGACCACATCCCAGCCCTCCCGATCGAGGTCCTGGTGGCTCGGGGCGGCAGCCGGATCTCAGCGCCTGTCGGGAAGACCACCCGGCGTTCCTTCCAGGCATCGGGATGCAGCACCAGCGGCATGCGTCGAGGCTTCACTCGATCAAACAGCCCTTCAAGCCCTCCGTGATGGTCGGCGTGGCCGTGAGACAGCACGATTGCGCGCGCGTCGGCGGGGTCGATTCCGAGCACGTCGAGATTGTGAATCGTTCCGTCGCGCGTCAGCCCGGCGTCATAGAGGAGCGGTTCCCGGCTTTCGCCATTGTGAACGGTCACTGCCAGTGAGTACCCGTGTTCCGCGCGAAGCTGCTCCCGGTCACTCCAGTCGTATTGCCACTCCGGTCGAACAGCCGTGTCGGTGGGCGCAGCGAGCAGGTCGATGGAATTGTCCATCACTACGGTGACCTCGACTCCATCAACGGCGGGCAGAGACACCGACTCGGCCACCGCAACCCCCTCAGGTCGACGCGGGCGATGACGGTAGCCCAATGGCAGGGGAAAGGCCCCCCTCGGGGTCCCCGTTCGATGCGGGCGACACAGGAGTCGCGCCGGCTGCGGTTCGCGTACAGTTGGGCAACTGTGGTCGCCCATGAGGGGGTCGGGATGGTTGGCAAGTCGGCCTGTCCGAAGCGAGGGCCGTTCCGGCCGTGAGAGATCTCCCCACCGGTGTCGTCACCTTTCTCTTCACGGACATCGAAGGTTCGACGCGTCTGTTGATGCAGCTCGGTGAGCAGTACGGGAGAGCCCTGGAGGTGCACCACGAGGTGATCCGGTCCGCCCTGAGGGATCATGACGGCATCGAATTCGGGACCGCCGGTGATGCGGTGTTCGCCGCATTCATTTCCCCTGAGGATGGCGTGGCCGCCGCCGTCACCGCTCAGAAGGCCCTGGCGGGTACGGACTGGCCCGGAGGCGGTGCGGTCAGGGTCCGCATGGGCCTGCACACCGGAGAGGCAGAGTTGGGTCCCACGGGATACACCGGGATCACCCTCCACGAGACCGCTCGGATCGCCGACGCGGGCCACGGGGGCCAGATAGTGGTTTCCGAAGCAGTGGCCGGGAAGGTTCATCAGCTGCTGGATTCGGAGGTCGAGCTGACCGAACTCGGCCGGTACTGGCTCAAGGATCTGACAGAACGCCAGCGGCTCTGGCAGGTCGAGGCACCCAGTCTCCCGGTGGTGTTCCCTCCCATCAGAGCCGTCGATGTGCGGCCCAATAACCTGCCCGGGGACGTCAGCGAGTTCATCGGTCGCGAAGCCGAGATGGCGGCGCTGCGGGAACTTGCGATCGAGCAGCGCCTGGTGACGGTCGTTGGCCCGGGTGGAACCGGTAAGACCCGGCTGGCGCTTCATGTCGCCAGATCACTCCTGGGCCCGTTCGAGGACGGCGTGTTCTTCGTGCCGCTCGAAGGGTTGGAGGACCCCGAAACAGTGGCCCCTGCTGTGGCGTCGGCAATCGGGATCTCCGACACGGCTGGCGGTGATTCGCGCGATGCGCTGACTCAGCATCTCCAGGATCGCAAGATGCTGCTCCTGCTGGACAACTTCGAACACATCCTGGACGGCGCCGATGTGGTCGGAGGCCTTCTCTCGGAAACGACCGGGGTGCATGTCATCGCAACCAGCCGGTCTCTGTTGCGGCTTCGTGGTGAATCGGTTCTTGATCTTCCGCCGATGGCCGGCCCGCCATTGGATGCTGTGCCCGACCTCTCAGACCTCAGGATGTATGACTCGGTGAGGCTGCTCGTGCAACGCAGCAGGGCAGTGGGTGGACGGTTGACCGTCGATGCTGAAAACGCAGAGCCGATCACCAGGATCGTCCAGCGGCTTGACGGTCTCCCTTTGGCACTCGAGCTCGCTGCGGCCCGGTCTAGGGACTTCACCCCGCAGGAGCTGGCGGATCGCCTCGAACTCGACTTCGAACCGATCGCGGAGGCGCTGGTGGATCTGCCGCCACGACAGCGGACCGTTTCGGCCATGGTCCGATGGAGCTATGACCTGCTGCCCCCCGACGAGCAGGCTGCCTTTCGCCAACTCGCCGTCTTTGCCGGTTCATTCGACATCGAGGCGGCCGATGCCGTGCTGGTGGGGGAGATCAGCACCAGGGACACCGTCAGTCGCCTGCTGGACAGGAGCCTGCTCGCGATTCGCCCTGTGGTCGGCCAGGAGCGTTTCGCGATGCTGCAGACGATCCGGGAGTTCGCCCGATCGTGCCGCCCTGTTTCCGAGGCCGAGGAGGCGGCCGCCGATCGTCACGCCGCTCACTTCGTAGAGGTCGGATTGGTGGCCGAGCCGGAGCTGGATGGCGTGGCTCAGAATCTGTGGATCGAACGCCTCGGGCACGACCGCGACAACTTCCGCGCCGCGCTCCGGCACACCAGTACCGGTGGAGCCCCCGACGTCGGAGCCCGCCTTGCAGCTGCGATCTGGCGGTACTGGCAGGCTTCCGGGCTGCTGGTGGAGGGAATGAACTGGCTGAATGAATTGCTGCAGCTGGACGGCATCGCTCCCGAGACCCGGCCGAAGGCTCTGGAGGCGCTGGCCGGGCTTGCCTATTGGCGAGCCGATTTCGCCGAAGCGCTGCGCCGCTACCGCGCCGCGTTGGAACTGCGGAGAGACCTGGGGGACCTCTCCGGGCAGGCGGAGACGCTGTATGGAATGAGCCTGACGGCGGCGCTGACCGGCGAGCTCGATCTGGCAGCCTCGCTATCGGACGAGGGAAAGACGATCGCTCTGGACCTGGAGGACCGGGCTCAGTACGGACGCGTCCTCATGGCCGAAGCGACGGTGTTCTGGCTGCGTGGCGATTTGAAGTCGGCGCGGCGCGTCTGGGAGGAATCGCTCGATATCTCGCTGGAGCAGGGCAACACGGCGCTCGCGGCATCGCAGATGGTCGGCCTCTCCGCTCTGATCTTCCAGGACGGTGACGTGGATGCCGCTCTCCGTCAGGCCGGGGAAGCGCTCAGCGCCGCGACCGATGCCGGGAATGCTCACATCCAGGTATTCGCGCTCGATGCCATCGCCAGCTATGCGGTTGGGTCATCGCCGACCGACGCAGTGAGGATGGCCGCAGTTGCGGACACGGCCCGCCGGGTCCACGGCGGCGGTTGGACCGTCGAGTCGGTCGGTATCACCCCGGCGCGACAGGCTGCGGTCGGGTCGTTGACCGAATCGGAGATCGATGCCGCATGGTCCGAGGGGACGTCCATTGAACTCGACGACGCGGTGGCCGCGGGGATGCGGTTCGTCGCGGAGTCGGTCGGCGACTGACAAACGGCTCGCCACCCGCAATCTGTCCCGCGTTGATAAGGTCGGGGAGGTTCAGGGAGGGACGATTGCAGTTCTGTATCGATGTCCCGAACTTCGGTCGATGGGCCAACGCCCGCGAGTTTGGAGAGTTCGCCCGGGGGGTGGAAGCGGCCGGGTGGGATGGGATCGCCGTGTGGGACCACATCCTCCCCGAGGACGGCCTGGAAACCGCGGATCCGTGGGTATTGCTGGCCGCTGCGGCGATGGTGACGGACCGCATCAAACTGATGTCGCTGGTTACCCCGATTCCGCGGCGACACCCGTGGAAGCTGTCACGGGAGTGTGTCAGCGTCGATCTCCTGAGTGAGGGCCGCCTCATCCTGGGAGTCGGAAGTGGCGCGCTCGGCCCCGAGGTCACTCGCTTCCACGGCGAGGAGGATCTGCGGATCAGGGGAGAAATGCTCGACGAGGGCCTCGAGATCCTGGCCGGGTTGTGGACGGGACAGCCGTACGAGTTCCACGGAAAGCACTACGAGCTCGAATCGGTCACCTTCACTCCCACCCCGGTTCAGCAGCCGAGGATTCCCGTCTGGGTTGCGGCGATGTGGCCCAGCAAACCTCCGGTCCGCCGAGCGGCGCGCTGGGATGGGGTGGTGCCGCTCTTCTACTCGATCACGGACAATGAGTACTCGGAGCCGACTCCTGAGTTGGTCCGGGAAGTGGTCGAGTACGCCGCCCGATATCGGGAGTCGGACTCCCCACTCGATTGTGCACTCGGGATCGACCTCGCGCGGGCTGATGAGTTCGCTGAAGCCGGAGTCACCTGGGCCCGGCATGGGTGGTGGCCGGACATGGGGATCGAGGAGGACGAGTGGGTCGTGAAGGTGCTCGACGGGTCTCCAAGATGACGACGTCCGAAACCCGACCGCGGGCCGCCTGCAACCGTTGGAGCAGCGCTGACTGGTAGTGCCAGTCCGAGCCGGCCTTCGGGCTGAAGGTCTCGAACTCCAGGATCGTGAAATGCGGCTCGTACATGGCTCGCATCAGATCGTCGTCGCGAATCGCTTAGAACCGCTTTGGTTCGTACCAGTCCTCATCCCAGACACCCTCGGACGTCGAGCCGCCCCACGTGCCGGCCCAGAAGAGCCCGCCATCCTCGAGCACGCCGAGCCCAAATGAGGCGGCTGCGTTGTCCTCAAACACCGACGCCCTTCTGACATAACCACGTAGCACGACCAGCGACTTGTGGCCGGTCTGGTTCATGACGGCCCTTTCCGATGCCCCGTTGCGGATCGCGGTCGTGATGAATCCCGAGCGGAGTGAATGGCCCGCGAAGTCAGATGGGTCCTTCCTAGGACCTCGGCCATCCGTTTCACAACATTGGCGATCGATTGCCCCGACAAAGGCTTGTCGAGCACCCGGCCCTGGTTTGTGATGGGTCGGAAGATCGCGCCACTGTTGATACCGGCGCCGTGCAACCAGTTCCGCAGCAGGATCACCGGGCAGGTTTCAGGCGCTTGGCCATAGAAGAGTGCCCTGACGTGCCCTTGCCCGGTCTGGTCAGTCTTGCTGCGTCGGATGGCGACGGTCGCACCCTCCGGCCGATCCTCGATGTCTTCGACATTGAGCGCCGTCAGTTCTGAGCGCCGAGCGCAAATCCCACCGATAGGAGCGCCTTGTCTCGGGCGCCTCGCAGGGTTCCGTTGAGGTTGGCGAAGTATGCGCGTAGGTCATCGGGGCTGACGTCGACCCTCTTGGTGGTTGCCGTCCCCAACTCGTTGTTGATCCCCTGCATGACGCGCCGCACATCATCAGTGCGGGTGGGGGAGTCGAATCCGGCAGCACGGTGCCAGGTTGAGATTGAGGATCGGCGTCGGCCGATGGTGGAAGCCTTGAACCCCTCATCGGCCATTGCAGATAGGTACATCGCAACGACCGCCGGTGGGACCGGCATGATGGCCCCTGCAGTGGGGTCTACGGGGTGGGCTTTGGTGGACGCGCACCATCGGGCGAACATGCGCCAGTCGTTGTCGAGTGCCAGGCGGGTATTGGCCGACAGAGAGGCTGCGGCGTAGCGGCGCGCCGACTCGTTGACGGTGGTCAGTGGGACTGGAAGGGTGGTCACGGGTCACCTCCGAATAACGCTTCAGTCATCGGGACCCGCGTGGCGGTCGTCCTCCTCCTGCACGGGCGCTCGACACTCTCGCAATAAGTGCGACTATTCAGTTCCTAGGTTGCCGAGAGAGGTCGGACCTCCGGAAGACCGCGTGGTGTTGGCGCGCTCCAGGAGGGTTATCGCTTCGGTGAGTACCCCACGCTCGATTCATCGATGATGCCACCCCGGGTACGACAGATCCGGTGCCTCAGGCGCTCTCGAGTGAGGAGCAGGAGAGATCGATTTCGAAGGCGCGATCGTCGGCCAGCGTCTGGAGCTCATGGCACGCAGCTGTGGCGACATCACGATGCGTTCGGAAGTTGGCGACGCCGACGACCGGGTCGTTCGCCAGCCGCAGCAGATCCTGCGGTTCCTGCATCCGGCGACCCTGCAGGACGACCTTCCCGGCAAGATCCGAGAACTCGGTCATGCTGTCGACGAAACCGGTGTGTGCCCCGGTGAGCTGCTCCGGTGGCGTGAGCTCTGCGAGCTGAGTGGTCATGTCGCGCAGCGCACGATTGACCCCTTCGAAGAACCGCATGGCATCGCCGAGGCTGCCCTGCGTTGAAGCTGCGGGGAGCGCTGCCACAGTCGTGCCGTAGCCGGTCGTCAGTGTCTGCAGCTCCTCAAAATAGGCGCGGCCTTCAGCGGCGTCGTCGCTGCAGGCCGCGGCGACCAGCGCGAGCGCAGTGATAAGCAGAGCGAAGCGGCGACCCATGGACCCTCTCTCGGCAACCGAACGGCCGCCGGAGGGTACCCGGCCCCAGGCTTTCGGGGGTGACGAACTGACGGGCTCCCGACAATCAGCTCCGGCACTGCGTGGCGATCTCGATGATCGGATCGAAGTCGTCCGGTGCAGCCGCCCCGAAGTAGAAGCAGAGGACGCCACCACCATCGCTGTACCGGTAGTAGTGCTCATTCGCATTGCTCCCGGCGCTCACCCCACCGCCGTAGGCGGCCTTGAGATCGGCCAGGGTGTCACCCACGGTGATGCCTTCGGCTGTCGTGACGTAGTCATCGGGGCGGGGTTCGCCGGCAGCATCGAGGGTCGGCCCTACAAAGCGCACCCGCGCCAGGGTCTCCGGCGTATCGGTGTTGACCGGATCCGGCCCGTAGAAGAGGAATGCCAACCCTTCGATGAGAATGCCGCGAAGGCCGAGGTCCTGCGGGTCCGTGATGGCATACCAACCAGTGTCGAACTCGTCGTAGACCCCGCGGACTCCATGGCCCAGGAAATCGAAAATCCGGTTGATCACCGTGTCGGCGTCATCGCCGAGGGCGAGCTTGGTGCCCCGGTAGTTGATCCCGTTTGTCTCGAGGATCCAGTCACCGGTCGTCTGGGCGGCGGCGGCGATCGTGAGGGTGAGGGTGAATGTGACCGCGTCTTGCGGGGTGATGACCTCGATCGTGTAGTCCTGGGTGGTATCGATGGTCCACCTCTGCCCGTCGGACGGCATTTCCGCTCCATCGGGGTCCTTCACCGCGACGTCGGCCTCTGCGGCGGGTGTCACGACAATGTCGAGGGTGCTGCCGGCGAGCAGTGCGATCGAGAACTGTTCCGGGTCCTCGGGTGAGGTGTTGCCGACAACGATGACCTCGCCGTCACCGTCGATCCGCCGTTTCTGAGCACACCCCCGGGACAACTCGGCGAGCAACTGCTCTCCGGCGACACCGGTAGCCGGCCGGCCGAGGTTGACCTGCGAAGCATCGATCGCGCCCTGGGTTGCCGGACCATAAGCGCCGTCCACCTCGAGATCGCCGAACCCGTTGCAGTTGATCAGGAACTGGAATGCCTCCACGGTCTCGTTGCGATCGCCTTGAACCACCAGCGGCGGATCCGCCGGCTGGGTGGTCGAGGTGGTGGTGCTGGACGTACTCGAATCGACCGGGGCTTCGGTGGTCGAGGTCGCCACCGGAGGAACGGTGGTGGAGGTAGTGGACGAGGAGTCGCCGGGGACACTCGTTGTCGAGGAGTCGGCGGTGGAGTCGCCCCCGCAGGCCGCGGCGAGCAGTGCGAGCGCGGCGACCAGGAGTGCCGGCCTGGTGAAGAATCGTCGCATGGTCCACCTGCCTCCGATACGGGCTCCCGTTGTGCAGACGCTACTCATCCTCCGAACATCCGGGGCGTCTTCGGTAACGTGCAGGGCCCATTCACCTGCAAGGCACCATGTCCAGCATTGAGATCCGTCGTGAAGAGCCCGGCGACTTCGCAGCGATTCGGGAGGTCATTGCGGCCGCGTTCGAGTCGGAGGACGAGGCCGATCTGGTCGAGGCGATCAGGGCCTCCGAGCATTACTTGCCGGCGCTGAGCTTCGTCGCCGTCGTGGACGGGGAGATCGCCGCCCACACGATGATCTCGTACGGCGACCTGCACGACGGATCGCGAACGCGCCGGATTGCGGTCATGGCTCCGGTCGCGGTGGCTCCGGCCCATCAGCGGCGCGGGGTCGGCAGCACCCTCATTCGGGAAGCGCTGCGGCGAGCTGAAGCTGCCGGCGAGCCCATGGTGACGGTTGAAGGCGACCCCGCCTATTACGGACGCCTCGGCTTCGTGCACTCGGTCCCGCTCGGCATCACCTTCGATCTCCCGGATTGGGCACCGGCCGAAGCAGCGCAGGTCTTTCCGCTTCGCGACTATGACCCGGCAATCCGTGGACATCTGGTCTACCCGGAGGCATTCGCGTAGTTCGAGTGGCCGAACGCGGGCTGGCGGAAGACTGCGATACTTGAGCCATGGCACGCCGCCCGGCGCTCAGCCTGATCGGGGCCCTGGCGCTGTGTGCGGTGCTCATTGCACCTCCGGTGCTCGCCGACGTCGAGGACCTCTCCTCCGACGACCTCTGTGATCTGCTGCCGCAGGATCGTGGTCTGGTGTTCACCGCTGCAGACCTTGCCACCGGCCCGAGCTGCCAGCGGAGTGAAGGGATCTGCTCTCCCGATGGTGTGAACGAACAGCCGCCGGCCTGGTCCCCGTAGCCGCCGGGGTGCGGGCAAACCGCTGCCGTTTGCAATACAGTCCCGGCCATGACCGCCACATCAGCCGGCGCCGGCACTGCGGTGGCCCTCAACGGGGACATCGTCGGGTACAGCCGCCTTATCGCAGACGACCTGGAAGCCACCACCCTCCTGCTTGCGGAGTACCGACAAGTGATCGAGGCCGAACTCGGATCCCGGAGCGGGACCTTGGCCAACTTCGTCGGTGACAGCTTCATGGCTATGTTCGATCGAGCGGAGGACGCTGTGGGTGCAGCCATCGCCGTCACGACCGAGCTGGAGCGGCGCAATGCGGATCTCCCCGCTCACCGGCGGGTCACATTTCGCATGGGGGTCGATGAGGGTCCGGTGGGAGTGACCGACGGCGGGTATCACGGCGACGCGCTCAACATCGCGGCGCGGATCCAAGCGATTGCCCCGGAGGGTGGCCTCAGTATCTCGGGGCGGGTCTATCAGGCGCTGGACGAACCGGCGTTGCGGTTCCGGGCCACCGGGCGGCAGCGCTTGAAGAACATCCCGGAAGATGTCGAGGTCTACGAGTTTGCCGACCTCCCGACGGTTGGAGCAGTGAGGCGCGACACCTCGCTCTCGCTCGAGGCTCCCACCGTGGCAGTACTTCCGATCCATACCGAAGGCGCCACCGAGGAAGCGGCCGCAGCAGCCGGCGTGATTCGCATGGAACTGCTCCACCGCCTCGCCCGAGTTCCGCAGCTCAAGGTGGTCGACACCGGATTGGAGCCCGCCACCGACCGGGTGCCGGCGAGTGCCCGATACATGCTCGAGACGGGGATCCACCAGGTCGGCGATCACGTGCGGGTGTACGCGACCCTCTTCGATGTAGGGACGATGAACATTGTCGGCTCGCACAAGTGGCGGACGACCGTCGCCGGGATGCTGGATCTCGACGAGGAGGTTGCGGACGAGGTTGCCCGGGAGATGGAAGTCGATCTTATCGTGGGCGAACCGGCCGGGCTCTACGCCGATCTCGATGATCCGGCAGCCATCGAGCAGGTGTACATGGGCTGGTACCACCTCCGGACGGATACCAGGGAGGGCTGGGCGCGCGCTCTCGAACTCTTCGAAGGGGTTGCCCGGTCCCATCCAGAGCAGCCGTACGGCAGCGGTTTGATGGCGTTCGCGCTGTACATCGGCGCGGCCAACGGGTGGGCGGCAGACCAGCAGGCGATGCTGGAAGACGCCCGGAGCAGGGCTGCGGCTGCGGCCGCCCTCGGCGACCCGACGGGCATGGCTCAGGCGGTGGAGGCAGCCGTCCTGATGTCCTCCGGCGAGGTCGATCAGGCTCTGGAGACGCTCGAGAACCTGGAGATCATCCGCCCCACGTGTGACGTCACCTACGGCCTTGCCGGCAGTATTCGCCGATATCTCGGCGAGTGGGAGCGTGCGGTCGAATTGCTCGACACGGCAATGCGTCTCACCGGGATCAACAAGCCCTGGTATCCGACGGTGAAGGCCTGCTCGCTGTTCCTCGGGGGGCGCCTCGAGGACGCCGCTGCGCTGGCGGAGGGGGTACTCGAATACCAGCCGGAGAACCTCGAAGCGCTCCTGGTGCTTGCCGCGGCCCAATCCGAACTGGGCATGGAGCGGCGGGCCCGGGCCACGGTGGATCTAATCGCCCGCCGCTTCCCGGCGGTGGATGTCGAAGCATGGTTGGAAGCGAACCCGTACCAGCAGCGGGAGATCGTCGACCGGTGGCGGGACGACCTCGAAAGTGCCGGACTGACCGCTGAGTAGCCGGCGGCCTCCGGGCCAGGTGAGCTAGGCCTTGGCGCGACCCCGGAGAAGGCGGGAGCCGAGTGCGTTCCGGAGGGCGCTGCGGCAGCGCTTGAACGACGTGAGCGGGATCCGTTCGAGGCGATTCACGTCGCAGGCAATCGGGACGGCTCCGAACCACCCCTTGAAGGCCAAATCGGAATCCTCGATGGGGGGGTGTTCACCGGGTCGACCCCGGCATCCAACTAGGGCACCAGGTACCTCGCTCGCAGTTGGGCGAGACCGTCGTCCCCAAGGGCGACCTCGTTGCGGAGATACCCCAGCACCGATCCGGAGCGCGCTTCGATTGCGGCGAGGAACCGCTCGAGCCACGCTTCGTGCACAGCGGTGAGGGCTTGCACTGCCGGCTCCATGAGATGACCGGAGGCAATGAGGCCCCGCAGCTCTTGCATGTCCTCGGTGGAGGGTGCGGCGGCGAGCGAGGTGTTGCTCTCCAGGAAGTCGGCCACAACCGCGGCGTGGTCGACCCCGAGGGCGATCAGGATCAGCGCCGCCACCTGGCCGGTGCGATCCTTGCCGCCGCGGCAATGCCACAACACCGCCTCGTCCGGCGCTGCATCGAGCAGAAACCGGAAGATAGCGCGGACCGATCGGAGCTGGTCGTAGGGTGCATCGAAGCCGCCGGTCAACTGCCACCAATCCTCCATCTCTTCCGCCGTCAACGTCCCTGCCTCGAACCGTCTCGTGATCCATATCGCAGATTCGTCGCTGGCAAAGGGTGCCGGCACGACCGGCCCGGCGTCCCAGCCGGAGGGCTGCTGGTCCTGTTCCCAAGGCGTGCGCAGGTCGATGACCGTCCGCACACCATGGTCGACCAGTCGCTGCACATCCGCCGCCGATGCCTCATGGAGTGACGCCGACCGAACCAGGCGTCGGGCGGCAACCCGCATCGAGCCCGCCGGGAGTCCACCGAGATCGCGGATGTTGACGATCCGTTCCATCTCGGGGAGTTGGGCTGAGCGGGGCGCCGGATGCACGGGCGCAGTCTGCCACTCCGGCGCAGCGGTCCGGCTGCGCCGGAGACGCCGGCCGCCAGAGCAGTAGAGTCGGCCCCCGGCCGTCGCCGGCGGCCCTGTCGCAGGAGCAGTCATGACGGCCGTCGTCACCGGTGCCTCCGGGCATCTTGGCGTCAATCTGCTCCGGTCGCTGCTCGCCACCGGAACAGACGTGCGAGTAGTGGTGCACCGCAACCGCGCCCCGCTGCGCGGTCTCGATGTCGACGTCGTCACCGGCGACGTGGCCGATCGGGCTGCAATGCGCTCCGCATTCGATGGCGCCGAAACCGTGTATCACCTTGCAGGCGTCATCGCCCTGGGGAGCGATCGTGATGGCCGGATGCAACGGGTGAACGCCGAGGGCGCCGCAGCGTCGGCCGAGGCCGCACTCCAAGCCCGAGTCGGCAGGTTCATCTTGTGCTCGTCGATCCACGCATTCGACCTGGAAGCCGCTGAATCGCCCATCGACGAGCAGGCAGCCCGAACCCCTGCGGAATCCAGGCGTCATGCAGCGTACGACCGGTCGAAGGCCGAGGGGGAGCGGCGGGTCCGGGCGGTGATCGAGCGCGGACTCGATGCCGTCATCGTTCACCCCACCAGCGTGATCGGGCCGTGGGACTTCGAGCCATCGCGCATGGGGAGGGTGTTCCTCGGGCTCTTCGAGGGAAACCTGCCGGCGCTCGTCGGCGGTGCCTTCGATTTTGTCGATGTGCGGGACGTTGCCGAGGGAATGCAGGCGGCCGCGAGCCGGGGAACGGCCGGGGCGAGCTACCTGCTGTCGGCCCACCGCGAGACCATTCGAGGTATCGCCGAGATCGCCGGCCGGATCACCGGACGGCGGCCGCCGAGACTCACGGTGCCCAATCGGCTGGCGGCTGCGGTGGCTCCCGCGATTCAGCTCGTCGCCGGAGTGACCGGATCGGAGCCGATCTACACGAGAGCGTCGATCGGGATCGTTCACGACCCGCCCTCTGTGAGCCATGCCAAGGCGACCGAAGAGTTGGGGTATGCGCCGCGGCCGCTGGTCGAGACGATCAGCGATACGTATCAGTGGTTCTCTTCCGTCGGACGGATCGATTGGGATCCGGATGAGTGAGCCGGCGCTCCATTCATTGGCGACCTGGGCAGAGATCGGGTTTGCGGTTGCGGCCCTGGTAGCCCTGGTATTCGTCACGGCACCGTACGGACGACACCGCAGGGCCGGCTGGGGACCGACGATCCCGAACGTCGTCGGCTGGGTGTTGATGGAATCGCCCGCAGTCCTGGCCTTCGCTGCGATTTACCTGACCGGTCGCAATGCATTCGATACGGTGCCCGTCGTACTCGGCACGATGTGGATGGTGCACTACGTGCATCGCACCTTCGTGTTCCCGTTCCGAGTCCGATCCACCGAGAACCGCATGCCTGTCGTGATCGCGGCGATGGCCTTCGTGTTCAACTGGCTGAACGCCTACATCATTGCCCGCTGGATCTCCCATCTGGGCGAATACGACGCCTCGTGGTTGCGGGATCCCAGGTTTGTCGTCGGGGCGGCGCTGTTCTTGCTCGGCTTGGCGGTGAACCTGCGGGCGGACACCATGCTGATCCGCCTGCGCTCACCAGGGGAGAGCGACTACAAGATCCCGCGCGGTTGGCTCTACGAGTACGTCGCCTGCCCGAACTACCTCGGAGAGATCGTCGAATGGGCCGGTTACGCCATCGCCACCTGGTCACTGCCCGGACTGGCGTTTGCGGTCTTCACCGCGGCCAACGTCGGACCCCGAGCCATCGCCAACCGCCGCTGGTATCGCGAGACCTTCCCGGACTACCCCGCAGAGCGAAAGGCTCTCATCCCGTTCGTGCTGTGACACGGCTGGTTCCCGGGACTGCAAGAATCGACGGACGTGACCGAACACAACCACCACGAGCGGTTTCATGCGTTCGTCGAGACACTGCGCCGTGGCGAGACATGGAAGCGCCTGCTCCGCGGCCTGATCTCAATCGCCATCGTGGCCGGGATCTTCATCGGGGTCATGCCGCGCCTTGCCAGCTACTCCGACGTCTGGGACACGCTAAAGGCGATGACCGCGATCGAGGTGGGCACCCTGGTGCTCGTGGGCGCCTGGAACATCGTGACCTACTGGTTCGTCATGGTGGCTGTGCTGCCGGGCCTCAGCTACGGCCAGGCGGCGGTTGCTAATCAGGCGTCGACGGCGGTGAGCAACACGCTGCCGGCCGGCGGGGTGATCGGGCTCGGGATGACCTACTCGATGTACAGCTCGTGGGGATTCACCAAGGCCGATTTCGCCCTCGCCGCGCTCGTCTCCGGCGTGTGGAACAACTTCGCCAAGCTCGGATTCCCGATCGTGGCACTCGCACTCCTCGCATTCACCGGTGATGCCAGTCCGGCGCTCATCATCGCCTCCGTCATCGGTCTCGCGGTACTCGCGGGGGCCATCATCCTGCTGGCGCTGGTGCTTCGCTCAGAGGCCACCGCAGCGGCCGTCGGCCGCTTCCTGGGCTCGACCGTCGCGTGGCTCAAGCGGCTGATCAGACGTCCTCCCAGCAGCGGCTGGCCCGAAGCTGCGGTGCGCTTCAGCTCACAAACGGCCGACCTCCTGCGGGACCGCTGGCTCAGGATCACCGTCGCCACCCTCATCAGCCACAGCTCGCTCTACGTGGTGCTGCTGATTGCACTCCGTCACGTAGGGATCGCAGACAGTGAGGTTTCCTGGGTCACCGTCCTGGCCGGTTTCTCATTCGTCCGCCTGATTTCCGCACTTCCGATCACACCCGGAGGCGTCGGCATCGTTGAGCTCGGCTATGCCGCGTATCTCAGCATCGGTCTGGGCGACACTGCGGCCGCCCAGGTGGTCGCTGCGGTGCTGGTGTTCCGGTTCATCACCTACTTCCTGCCGGTTCCCTTCGGTGCAGGGGTGTACGTGTTTTGGCGCCGCAACCGGGGTTGGCGCAAGGCTCCGCCCGATCTCGAGGAGCCGACACCGGAACGCCCCTAGACGGGGTCGGAGAGTACGCTCGGCGGACGATGGCATACCGCTTCGTGCTCGGCCTCTGCCTGGTGACACTGCTCGGTGTCGCCTGCGGCGACGGGGCCGTGGGCGACACCCGGGGGGCCGAGCCGACATCGTCCTCGACGCCGCTCCCGACGACACTGCCGGCCACGACCAGCAGCACTACCACGTCGTCCACCACCTCGACGACATCGACGACGACCACGACTGTTCCGCCGACGACTACGACGCGACCGCCACCCCCTACAACCACGTCGACCACGACATCGACCACGACGACCACCACGACGGCTGCGCCAACGACGACGAATCCGTCTGCGCCGCACGCCACCCGGGAGATATCCGGCGACCAGCCACTGCGCATCTGGGTGATTGGGGATTCACTGGCGGGACCGATGGGAGGAAGCATGGTGCCGATGGGCCGGGCGACCGGTGTCGTCGTCACCTACATCGATGCCGAGGTGGGGTCCGGATTGGTGCGGACCGACGAGTGGGATTGGCCGGACGTCGTCAGGGATCGGCTGCCCGAGGTGTGGCCCGATGTGATAGTGACCCTCATCGGCACCAATGACGGTCAACCGCTCTACGCGGACGGAGTGCGCCTCGAACGCAACACTCCGGAGTGGTTCGCGGCCTACCGGCCGATCGTCGAGGCGTTCATAGATCAGCTCGCCGGTGCGGTGTCGCACGTGTATTGGGTCGGTCTCCCACCGATGGAGGGACCCAACTTCACTGCCCGGATGACCGAATACAACGAGCTCTACCAGGAGCTGATCAAAGCTCGCAGCAACGTCACCTTCGTTTCCTCCTGGGAAGTCCTCACCGACTACTACGGCCGGTATCTGCCCGAGATCTCCAACGCTGCCGGAGACCCCATCCCCTTGCGGCACGAGGACGGCATTCACTTCGCCGCAGCAGGAGCGAATCGTGTCGCCAGGGTCGTGATCGAGGCGATTGCAGCCGGATGGGGGTTCACCGAGCTCCTCGGCTGAGGGGGCGGTCGGCCCCCCAAGCGGGGGTAGCATCGGCAGCCCGACCTGCGGAGTCCGCCCCGATGCATGAGTTCGCTCTCGCCGATGCCATCGTGACCGCGGCACGCAGCGCGGCCCACGATGCAGGCATCGACGTGATCGACCGGGTGGTCGTCACGATCGGGGAGCTGCAGCAGATCCGCGCCGACCTCTTCGAGTTCTCCCTCACCGAGGTGATTCCGCAGACCGACGATGCCTTGGCCGACACCGACTTCGTTCTCGAGCACGAAGCGGCCCGGTTCGAGTGCCGTCCGTGTGAAACCTCTTTCGGACGAACCGACCTCGGTGACCCGTCGGACCACGACGCCGAGGCTGCCCACTTCGTCCCGGAGCTCAGTCATGCCTTCGTGCGATGCCCGGCCTGTGGGAGCCCGGACTTCGAGATCACCGCCGGCCGCGGCGTGACGCTGAGCAGGGTCGAGGGTCGAGGAGCGGGTGAGGAGACCTGACGTGGACCCCCGGATCGCCGTCATCGAGCACCGCCTCGCCGGGATTCGCCGGGTAGTGGGCGTGACCGGGAGCAAAGGCGGTATCGGCAAGAGCGTTGTGTCTACATCTCTGGCGCTGTCGCTGGCGGACCGGGGGATGGATGTCGGCCTGTTCGATCTGGATTTCACCTCGCCGAGCGACCACGTGATCCTGGGACTGGAGCTCAGCTTTCCCGATGAGGCCTTCGGCATCGATCCCCATATCGCTCATGGGATCAGCCTGATGTCGGTGGCCTCCTTCACAGGTGATGCGGCAACGCCGTTGCGCGGAGCCGACACCACCCACGCGCTCCTTGAACTCCTGGCGATCACCCGCTGGCAGGAGCTCGACGTGCTGGTGCTCGACTTGCCACCCGGACTCGGGGATGCGGCGCTGGATGTCATCCGCTTCATCCCTCGGGTCGAGTTCCTGCTCCTCGGCACCGGCTCCAGCGTCGTCATTGAGAGCGTTCGGAGGGCGATCGCACTCCTCACCGAACTCGACGCCCAGATGCTCGGGGTGATCGAGAACATGCGCCGAGCCGAGAGTGATGCAGTGGCTGATCTGGCACTCGGCTTCGGGGTCCCCTTCGTTGGCTCGGTTCCGTTCGATCCGGCTCTCGAGAGTGCACTCGGTGATGTCGATCGCTTGCGGACCACCGCCGCGTTCCTCGGTGTCGACCGTCTCGGACGGGCGATCATCGAGTAGTGGTGGCGGTTCAGCTGCGGCTCAGGACGCCTCCGGCATCGTCGGTCAGGGCGCGGCCTGATCGCCGGAAAACCTCGGCAACACCATGAGACACGGCCCTAGCGGGAATCGGCTCCGAGGCCCGCAAGCAGCGCCAGGGCGTAGGCATCCGGCGCAGCCGCAGCACGAAACGATCGCTCGGAACCATCGATCCTGGCATCACGCCGAAAGGCGTCCTCGACGGCGTGCAGCGAAACGAAGCGTTCGTCGAGGAGTTCGCGCAGCTGGCGCTCAGACGGCAGCCAGACCACCTCGTGCTTCATGATCGCATCGAGTGCCCATTCCACGGCACCGTTGAACGCGATCTCCACACCGCCGGTGACCCGTCGCACCCCGACCGTCATGTTGCTCACCGAGAAGGTCTCGTCGTCAAGGTCCCGGTCGGGAATGAAGAATCGGTCACCGTCGGAGGGTTCCCAGTGGAGCCCGGCATCGCGCAGCTGCCGGGCGAGCTCGATCGAGATCATGTGGCGATTGTGGGAGCGGCACCGATTCCTGTCAACGGAGCAGCCGTACACTCGAGCCGGTCCTGGAGGCGATTCTGAAGCCGTTCGAAGAACTGACGGTCCGTGGACGCAATCGCAGACTCCGAGCCTCGGCCCTTGGCGCGCTGACCGCGTTCGGAGTTGAACCGGCCGCGATGCGGCTCCTTGCTCACGACACGAACATGGTCTTCGGGGTGCGAGCGGCAGACGGCAGGCGCCTTGTGGTCCGAGTCGGAATCGTCGGCTCCATTCAGCATCCGATCCGGCAGATTCGCTCGGAGATGAACTGGCTGGCGGCGCTGGCGGATTCCCCGATCCTGGCACCGGTACCACTCGAAACCGCGGCGGGGGAGCGGGTGGTGGAGATCGACACTCCGGGGATCCCCGGACCGCGCCCGTGTGTGGTGATGGAGTGGATCCCGGGCCACGTGCTCGAAGCGGACCTCGGAAGCGGCACGATGGAGGCGTACGGCGGCCTCGCCGCGGGGCTCCACGAGCATGGAGCGGGGTTCGTGCCCTCCGGAGAGGGGCCGGTGCCGCGCCACGACGAGGTCTTCCCCTTTGATGAACCGGTGGTGCTTTACGACGGAGATCATCGGCACCTTCCCCCGGAGCGGCGAGCCCGCTTCATCGCCGCTGCAGCCCACGTGGAGCAGGCGATCGCTGTTCTCGCGACGGAATCCGGCCCGATGCAGGTGCTGCACGGCGATCTCCACATCTGGAACGTCCTCAAGACGCGCCGCGGTCTGGCTGCGATCGACTTCGAGGACCACCTCTGGGGCTGGCCGATTCAGGATCTCGGGATCGCCCTTTACTACCTGGTGAGCCGCCCCGAGTACCCGGCCCTGCTCGAAGCATTCCGAAGAGGCTACGAACGGGTCCGTTTGTGGCCCGAACGCCGGACCGGCGAACTCGAAACGTTCATCATGGGCCGTGCCCTGGTCCTGGCGAACGACGTAATCCTGCTGGAGCGGGCGGGAGAGCCCGGGCTCGAGGCAGATCGCTTCTTCACCGCCGCCGACCAGTTGCTGCAGCGCCTTCTGCGGGACGCCTGAGGAGCCCCTGTGCCGGCGATCGACGTCATGGTGGCTTCTAGCATGGGCCGGTCGTGACCGCCGATCCCGGGCTCGCCCCGCCGTCGTCCATGCGCCAGGTCCTCAGGGAGGGCTTCGCGCTCGTCGTCCGTTTCGTTCGGGCACATCCGGTCGCGTTCAGGATCGCCGTTGGCGGGGCAACGGCATTCGCAGGTGTGATCGTCGGTGGGGCGGTCGTGGTCGGCCGGGTCACGGACGACCTCATCGCCCCGGTCCTCGACGAAGGGGTCCCCGTCGGGGGCAAGTGGCTCGGGGCGGGGCGGCCGGAATCGAAGTGATCTCATGAGGCGACCCAACTGGTGGATTGTCGGAGGCGGCGCGGTGCTGCTCGCTCTCAGCTGGATTGCCCTCGCGGCAGCGGACGTGAGCCGGGCGGAAGAGGAAGTCTTCCGGTTCTTCAACAACTGGCCGGACTGGCTCGAAGGCCCCGCCTGGCCGATCATGCAGTTCGGGTCGCTGGGCGCGGTCGCCCTCGGAGCCCTCGTGGCGGTCGGAGTCAAGCGGTCGTGGTGGCCGGGAGTTGCGGTCCTGGTGGCAGGGGTCGCCGCCTGGGGCGGGGCGAAGGTGGTCAAGGCATTGGCCGACCGGGGGCGGCCGCAGGAGTATTTCCCCGATGGCAACTTCCGGCCTGAGTGGCACGGGCGGGGTTTCATCTCGGGCCACGCTGCCGTGGCCTTTGCCCTCGCAACCGCCCTAGCGCTGTATCTCCCGCGCCGGTGGCGGGTGGTTTTGGTCATCCTCGCCTTGGCAACGGCGATCCTGCGGATCTACACCGGCGCCCACTTCCCTCTGGACGTCACCGGTGGAGCCGGATTGGGCCTGATGGCGGGTGGCCTGGTACGACAAGCCGAGGTGCGGTTCTTCGGCTCTCGGGACGCCTGAGCCGGCCTCAGCCTGCTAGCTGCCGGCCCGCCCGGACGACGTCGACCGCCCGGTCTGAGAACCGGGGATCGACCAGGTGTGCCCGCTGATGCAGGGCCTCGACCGGGAAGAGGTCGAGGAGCTTGATCCCTGCCGCCAGCAGCGCCAGTGCCAGGTCGGCCTTCGCCAGCGGGGTGGAAGCAGCTTTCGGATCGAGGGCCACGACCGATGCCGGGGTGCTGATCGGGATGAGCTCGGGCGTCGTGAGCACCAGGCCGTCGGGGGACATGGCGGCGAGCTTGCGGCCGATCTTCGCTTTCCCCTCGGGAGCCGTGACGATGGCGAGATCGGGCGCCGTAATGCCGGGAAAGGCGATCTGGCGGGTCGAGAGGACGAGCGTCGAGACGCTGTGGCCGGTCTTCACGGTGATGGGGTAGTCGTCCTGCTGTGCCGCCCAGAGGCCGGCCGAGATGGCCGCTTCGCCGACCAGGTGGGCGGCCGAGCGGACTCTGCCGCCCGCACCACCGGCCACGATGATGTCGGCACGGTCGCTGAGATTGGCGACGAACCGCGTGGCGATACCCGGGTGGCGACGGGGAGGCGGATCCATGGTTTCGGCGCGGCGCCGGTATTCGGCAGCGAACTCCGGCTCCGAGCGATCGAAGAGCACTCCCGTCTCGAGTTGGAGGTCGTCGAGGGTCTCCCGAATCGCCCGCCGGGTAAATGAATTGCGGCGCACGTAATGCGCCGTGCACAGCTCCCAGATGTCGAGGAGTGCGAACCCGTCGCTCGACATCGCATCAGCGATGCGAATCGAGAGGTCACCGTCGAACGACGTGCCGCGCCACACGAACTGGGCCCCGTTGATGCCGACGGTGGCGCAAATATCCAGCGGCCGCTCGAGGTTTCCCGCCGGCGTCGTCGGCGTCATCCCGTCCAGTGGCGTCGTCGTGGAGTGCTGCCCTCCGGTCATGCCGAAGTTGAGGTTGTCCATCACGAGCACCGTGATGCCGATATTGCGCCGCGCCGCGGCCAGCAGATGGGCGCCGCCGATCCCGGTGCCTCCGTCCCCCATGATGACGATGACATCGAGTTCGGGACGTGCCAGCTTGATCCCGGTGGCATACCTGATGCTGCGTCCGTGCAGTCCGTGGAATGCGCTGGTCCGGAAGTACTGGTCGGAGAGACCGCTGCATCCAATGTCGCTGACGAGCACCACCTTCGATGGGTCACAGTCCCGTTTGACCAACGCCGCGTCGAGCGCATCGAGGATGGAGCTGTGACCACACCCGGGGCAGAACGGATACGGACGCTCGTTGCGGTGGGTCGACAGCGGCGTCACGGTGATCTCCGTCATCCCAGCGCCTCCACGATCTCCTCCGGAGCGATCAGTTCGCCGTCGATCCGGTTCACACCGATCACGGTTCGCGCTCCGCTGATTCGCTCGATCTCCCGGCGGTAGAGACCGGAATTCAGCTCGGGAACCGCGACCCGCTGCACGCCCTCGAGAGCGGTGCCGATCGCCAGTTCCGGGATGGGCCAGATGCTCTTCACTAGGAGGTGTGATGCGGTCCCTCCACGATCACGGATCGCCTCCACCGCTCGCCGGGCTGCGCCGGCGGTGATCCCGTAGGAGATCACGAGATCGGAGGACGGCTCGGGCGCGTCGAGTTCGACGATTTCGAGCTCGGAAAGATGATCATCGATCTTGGCGATGAGGTGTTGATTGAGCGCACGGACCACGTCGGGATCCTTGGAGATGAAGGCCCTCTCGTCATGGCTCGAACCGGTGAAGCGGACCGGGCCACCGATGCCGTATGGGCGGAGTTCGGGCACCGCCTCAGGTGGCTCGAACCGGTAGGAGCCATCGCCGACCGGCACGGTCTCCGGTTTCGGCAGGGGTGGCAGATTTCCCGGCAGCGGTACCCGAACCGTGCGCGCGGTCAGATTGAGCTCCTTATCGGTCATGAGGAAGACCGGGCAGCGGAAACGTTCGGCGAGGGCGAAGGCTCTGATGGTCAGGTGGTAGCAATCGGCGATGGTGGCCGGTGCCAGAACGATCACCGGGAAGCCACCGCCGGTGCCCCACCGGAGGAACTGCACGTCGCCCTGCGCCGGTGTGGTTGCTCCGCCGGTCGCGGGACCGAGGCGCTGCACGTCGACGACGACGATCGGCACTTCGCCCATGATCGCAAGCCCCAGATTCTCGCTGTAGAGCGAAATCCCCGGCCCGCTGGTGGCCGTCATCACCCTCGATCCGGTCATCGCAGCGCCCAGGCACATGCCGATCGAGGCGATCTCGTCCTCACCCTGCACCGCGATACCGCCGCGCTGGGGCAGTTCGTTCATCATGGCCGTCAGGATCTGCGATGCCGGGGTGATCGGGTAGCCGGCGAAGAAGTTGCATCCGGCGTCGAGGGCGCCTCGAACGATGGCGGAAGCTCCGTCGATGAACTCCCGAGTCGGGGTGACGGGGGGCGCGGTCATGTCCAAAGCACAGGATCGCTTTTCGCGCACCTGCTGGGCAGGGTCAGAGGTCCCGAGCTGCCGGGACTCCCGGGAACCGGCGATCAGAGCTGGGCCCGCTCCAGCACCGGATCGGGAGCGGCGTCCCTGGCGGCCGGCGACGGGAGGCCGGCCAACGGCAGTGTGAGAACGAACGCGGTGGCCCCGTCGCGCCGCCGGTATGTGAGATCTCCGCCCATCAGCCGGGCCAGCTGACGGGAGACGGCGAGTCCGAGGCCGACCGATGAGGGCTGCGTGGCTGCGTTGTGAGCCCGTTCGTATGCCTCGAAGATCTTGTCGGCGGCCTCTTCCGGAACGCCGAGGCCGTCATCGAGCACAGAGATGCTGAGGACCCGTTGGCCTTCCTCGATGTCGATCCATGCCCGGTCGCCCCCATAGCGGGCCGCGTTGCTGAGCAGGTTCCGAACGATCTGGCGAAAGCGCAGCGGATCGGTGACGATGCGCGGGGGCGAACCATGGATCGCGATGCCGTTGGTCGCCTGGAAACGGTTGCTGTGGGCCGCCACCAGCGCCTCCACCTCCGCGCGCACGTCCACGTTGTCCGGATGAAGATTCAGGGTGCCGATGTCCGCTCTCGCTGCAACCAGCAGGTCCTCGACGATGTTCGACAGCTCGCCGCTCTGATCGGCGATGATCTCCATGAGTTCGTCCATCTCGCCATCGGAAAACTCGGTGCGATTGGCCCTGAGTTCCTGAGCCAGGCCGACGACGGCGGTGAGCGGGGTTCGCAGCTCATGGCTGACCGACGCGACGAACTCATCCTTCGATCGCACCAGGGCCTCGAGCCGCTCCTTCAGGGTGGTGAGCTGCGTCAGCGAATCCTCCAGCCGCCCGTTCTCAAGGGAGACGCCGATCTGGCTGGCGACCGTCTCCAGGAGGCGCAGATCTTCAGGACCGAAGGTGGACACATCACCGAGGCGATTGGCTACGACGACCGCTCCTACGAGTCCGTTGCTCCCGATGAGCGGCGCCATCATTGCGTCCTTGACGTCGACGATACCGTCGACGTGGATGCCGTCGACCGAGTGCGCCAGCAGCGTCGGCTCGGGTGAGGCGAGCGTCTTCCGCCAGAGTTGCATCTCCGTGCCGAACGCGATCGGCCGCATCACATCTCGTCTCTCTCCCGGTCCCGAGGTGGTGCGGTAGGCGACCCCGTCGAGGGTCCCGGGGAACACTGTGATCTCGGTGACCTCGGCATCGAACATTCCTCTGGCGTGGCTAGCGGCAGCCGCAAGAGCGGATTCGAGTTGGGGTGAGGCGTGGAGGACCCGGGTGGCCTCGTAGAGCGCCTGGAGCCGGGCTCGCTCCTCACGCTGGTTCGCATAGGCCCGGTACGCCAGGTACAGGACCACCGGGGGCATGAACGCGATCCACACCGCGTCGGAGCGGGCCGTGACCACTAGGACCGCAACCAGGGCGAGGATGGTGTTCATCCCGGCGCCGAGCGTGCTCAGTGCGAACACCTCAACGATCTCGCGAGTAACAAGGCGGCCTCCGGAAAGGCGGATCACCACGTTGATGAGCACATCGGCGACCACCAGGGCGACCATGGCCCCCGCGTACGCACCCGCCCAACCTGCCGGACCGAGGATGTCGCCGAAGCTGACGACGGCGCGGAACGTGGCAACTGCCAGCGTGGTCTGTAGGGCGAACTGGGGAATGTTGAAGACCAGCTTGATCAAGGGCTGGCGCCGATGGAGGATCAGGACGACGAGGTTCGCCAGCGCCTGGCCGGCTACGAGCCCGAGGGGCGAGGTGAAGAACATCCCGATGATCAGCGGTATCTCGCTCATCGAGAAGGAATGGGCATCTTTGCGGAAGCGGAGGTGCATCACCGAGCGTTCGGCGACGTAGAAGATGATGCCCATTGCCCACCATGGAATCGACACGGTCGGGTGGGCGACGACCCAGCTCGACTGTGACCAGACCAGAGTTGCTGAGGCGGCGGCCAGGATGACACTGAAGACCCACACCCGCCGCATCCCGCCGAAACGGGACCGGGTCGGTTTGGTGCCCGATGAGCGCGCCGCGCGGATGCTCTTCATCGGTGTGTCCATCGGTCGGCCCGGGCGACCCCTGGAGGCCTATTCGATGCCGACTAGCCGACCGCCCAGGGGAGTCCGTGGGGCGGTGGCGGTGGGGTGGGCTGGGGGCATTCGATTCGCATGGGACGTGATCTCCGTGTCGTCCATTGCTCTCCTGCAATATCGGCACCGGCGACCCGGGAGTTGGGTGCCGTTGTCCGCCGTACGGAGGGACTAGTCATTCTCAGAGATCAGAGATCAGAGATCAGAGAACCGATGACTGATGACCGAGCACTTCGCGCCTCGCCGAGGGAATACCATCCTCCATGCAATGCGGTCCTCCTGGTTCAAACCGGCCGCCCTCGCCGGGGCTGTTCTCGCAACCCTATGGCCATGGGTCATCGACATCGGGGGCCTCAGTGAACCCGGCGAGCGGATCCTCGGCGTCTTCCTGGCCGCCATCGTGCTGTGGGTGACCGAAGCGATTCCGCTGCACGCCACCGCGGCGTTGATCATCTTCTCCGAGATCCTCTTCATCAGCGACCGGGCGCTGTGGAACCTTCCGGCCGCATTTGTGGCGCCGGACTACCGGGACTTCTTTGCCACGCTGGCCCACCCGGTTCTCATGCTGCTGCTGGGTGGCTTCGTCCTCGCCGAGGGTTCCTCCCGGTTCCGCCTCGACCGCTCCCTCGCCCGGGTCCTGCTCCGCCCGTTCGGAACCCGCCCCGCCGGAGTCCTCGCCGGGCTCATGCTGGTGACGGCGGTCTTCTCGATGTTCATGAGCAACACCGCCACGACTGCGATGATGCTCGCCGTCGTCCTGCCGGTAGCGGGTTCGCTCGACCCGGCGGATCGGTTCCGCACCGCGCTGGCGCTCTGCATCCCCGTGGCCGCCAACATCGGCGGAATGGGCACCCCGGTCGGCACGCCGCCGAATGCCATCGCCGTCGGATTGCTGGCCGACGCCGGGATCGAGGTGAGCTTCGGGAAGTGGATGCTGCTGGCCGTGCCATTCATGCTCCTGGTCCTGGCGGTCGCCTGGCGTCTGCTGCTGCATCTCCATCCTCCCCAGGCAGGGACGATCGAACTGCAGATCGAAGGTGCGGTCGATCGCACCCGGCCCGCCGTCGTCTTCTATGCGACGTTCGCGGTCACCGTGGCTCTCTGGCTGCTCGAACCCATTCACGGCGTTCCATCCTCGATCGTCGGGTTCATGCCCGTGGTGCTATTGCTCGCCACAGGGACGTTCACCGCCCAGGATCTGCAGCGCTTGCCGTGGCACTTGCTCTGGCTGGTCGCCGGCGGCGTCGCCCTCGGCTTCGGGGTGACCGCGTCGGGCCTCGACGTGTGGCTCATCGAACAGGTGGCCTGGGAGACCATGAGCCCGGCGATGATCACCGGTGTCGTGGCGTTTGCCGCCCTCGCGGTGAGCACAGTGATCTCGAACAGTGCCGCCGCAAACCTGCTCGTGCCGGTCGGACTCACCGTTGCCGTCTCCGGGAGCGTCGACGTGGAGCCGGTGGCGATGGCCTTCTTCATTGCGATCGGCTCATCGCTGGCAATGGCACTCCCGGTGAGCAATGCGCCGAACGCCATCGGCTACAGCACCGGAATGGTCACCACTCGCCAGATGGCGGTCGTGGGCTTTGGAGTCGGCGTCGTTGGATGGTTGGTGTACGTTGGCGTTGGACCGTTGTTGTGGGATCTGCTGGGAGTGAGCCTGTCATGAGCCGACCCGAGATCGCGGTGCTGTGTGCAGATGAGGATCACGATGATCTGGCACGCCTGCGCGACGCCCTCAGCAGGGTGACCGGGGGAGCCTGCCTGGTCGAGGGATTCCGCAACGGCGGCCGACTCGCCGGACGCATCGAGCAACTCCAGGCCGAAGGCATCATCGTTCCGGTCGTGTTCGTCGACGAGACCCTGATGGACGGGACCGGGGCCCGCTCCCTGATGGCGATGCATGAGACCGACTCGGCGCGGGGCATTCGCAAGGTGCTGCTCGCGGCGTCTGCGGAAGCTCCGGAGGTGTCGCACGCGATCCGCCTCGGCGCCATGGACAGCCTCGTGCCGAGACCGTGGACCGACCAGCAACTCCGGGTGCCGCTGACCCGCCACCTCACGGAGTACTTCATCGATCACGACCCGGCGGCCCTCGAGCGGGTCCCGGGGCTCGTCGACGTTGCGGCGCTGGCACACGCCTTCAGCGTCGGAGAGGAGCGCGCCCGGGTCACCCGTTCGCAGCTGGAGGAGTTGCAGAGCAGTTTCTTCGCCGACGACGGCATGAGCGACGACGACGTCGAGCGGGCGATGATCGAGGAGATCGACCGGGTGCTCGGGAGGCCCGAGCGGCAGCTGTTTCCGGCGGGTGCCACCCTGCTGCACAGCGGGGATCCGGTCGGCGGGATCCAGATCGTGCTCTGGGGCCGGGTGAGGCTGTTCCGGACGGTAGATGGAGAAGAGGTCACCTTCCACAGCCGCACCGCCGGGCGCATCATTGGTCTCCTCGGGATGGCTCGAACCCAGCCTGCGTTCTTCAGCTGTGTCGCAGAGACCGACACCGAGGTGATCCCGTTGTCCTTCGAGCAGCTCTCCGAGGCGCTCCATCGCAGCCCCAAGCTCGCGGTGCACTTCGTGTCGGTCCTGGTGCGGTCACTGGCCCGCAGGAACCTCCGCAGCGTCGAACTGCAGCTCGAGCGTGACCGGCTCACGCGGGCACTTGAAGAGGAGAAGGAGGCACTCGAGGATGCGCTCCGGCGTCTCGAACAGGCACAGACCCGGCTGATCGAGTCCGAGAAGATGGCCACGCTGGGGCAACTCGTCGCCGGAATCGGGCACGAGCTGAACAACCCGGTGACCGCAATCACGCGTGCCGCCGATTTCATCGCCCGCGACGTGCCGCGGCTGGTGGACGATCGACCCCATGCCGAACTGCTCGAGGACACCCTGCACTCGGCCCGAACCCGGGAGCCGCTTCCCAGCCGTGAGGAACGCAGGCTCCGTCGCGAGCTGGCCGCCGAGCTTGGTGACGATTCTCTGGCCCAGCGCCTCGCAGCCATCGGTATCACCAGCGCCGGGGCCTACACCAAGACCTTCGACGGCCTCGACGCGGCCGGCACAGAAGCTCTCCTCCTGGCGCTCGAAACCCACCATCAGCTCGGGCTTTCGATCAGGGGAATTCAGGCCGGGGCGGACCGGATCGCAGCGTTGGTGAAGAGCCTGCGTGCCTACGCCCGGGGCGGATCAGAAGGCATCGCGCCGACCTACGTGCGGGAGGGCATCGAAGAGACTCTGCTCCTCCTCGGTCACCGGTTCGGCACGGTGGAGGTGGTGACCGAGTATGCCGACCTGCCGCCGATCGCGGCGTACCCGGGCGAACTGAACCAGGTGTGGACCAACCTCGTCACGAACGCCGTCCAGGCGATGGAAGGCGACGGTCGCCTCGAGATCACCACGTCCCTCGAGAGCGATGGAAGCCGGGTCCGGGTCGACGTTGTTGACAGCGGCCCCGGCATCCCGGGGGCGGACATCGACAAGGTGTTCGACCTCCACTTCACGACGAAGCACGGCCGCGTCGAGTTCGGTCTCGGGCTCGGGCTCCGTATCGCCCAGGACATCGTCCGGCGGCACGGGGGCGAGATCAGCGTCTCGTCACAGCCCGGCCGCACCCGGTTCAGCGTGCTCCTGCCGATTGCAGGCCACCCTGAGCCGGTGCCGGAAGAGGCTCGGGATCCGGGGCTCGACGCATGAGCCGTCTCGTCATCCTGGTCGTTGAGGACGAAGCTGCAGTCCGCTCCGCCATGGCTCGGGACCTTCGCACCTTCGCGGAGCACTTCCGGATCGAGACCACCGGTGATGCGGAGGAGGCGGCCGAAGTCGTGGCCGAGATCGTTGCCGCGGGCGACACCATCGGACTGGTGCTGTGTGATCACCTGTTGCCCGGCACGCGCGGCACCGACTTCCTCGTGGCGCTCAATGGCAGCCCGGAGACAGCCCCCGCCAGGAAGGTGCTCGTCACCGGACAGGCCGGCCACGAGGACACGATTCGAGCGGTGAACGAGGCAGACCTCGACCACTACATCACCAAGCCGTGGACCCGGCCCGAGTTGCATGACGTGGTGCGGCGCCATCTCACCGACTTCGTCTTGGAGCAGGACCTCGATCCGCTGCCCTACGTGCCGATTCTGGACGGCGAGCGATTGCTGGAGTCGATGCGGAAGCGCAGCTGGGAGCAGCGCACCTGACCGGCTGCCGATCTGAACCGCGTCCGGCCTCTACGGCGTAAGGGCCACCAACCCAGCGGCCGCGGCGCTTGCCAAATCGGCCACAAACGCTCCGTCGATCGGAGCGGCGGCGAGGATGACGATCGCGCTGAGGTCATCGCCGCGGCGGATCAATACCTGAGCGCCGTACGCCGGATCCGCTTCGCCCACGGTGCCCTTGATCATGTAGGCGGCGCCGTCGTCCCCGAGTCCGGACACGTCGACGACGTCGGTGAGTTCTGTGAGTTGGGGAGCGTCGAACTCCGCTTCCTCCTTCTCGAAGGGCTCACAGTCCGGGGTGAGATCGGCTGCCGTTGCCGAAACCAGTCGCTCGGCCAGGCCACCGGTGGCCGTGAGGACGACGTTGACGATCACGATGTCGTCCTGGCCGAAGACTGCAACCGCCCCGTCCAGCACCGGAAGTGGATCGATCTCGGCACCGCAGGGACCACGCGGGTTCGACTCCTCCCGGAGGTTGGCGCGGTCGGGAGCGATCTCCTCGAGCCCGACCGGAGCACCTGTGGCGGCCAGCACCTCGTCGAGGGTGACCAGCGCCGGTCCCAGTTGCTCCTGGAGGGCCCCGTCCTCGAACGTTCCCGAGGGAGCGGCGCAGGCGGACGCCAGCAGGGCAACTCCGATGAGGAGGGCGAACGGGAAGCGGCGGGTCGTGGGCACGGAACTCCTGTCGGTGTCTTTGGGGATTATGGCGGGTTCAGGGGAGAGGCGGTCGGGTCAGTCACCGGTTTCGCCGTCGACCATCTCCCGGAGGATGTCGGCGTGGCCCGCATGACGGGCCGTCTCCTCGATCATGTGCACGAGGACCCACCGGAGTGAGATAGCGAAGTCGGCATTGGCGGCCTGCACCTTCAGAGCCACCCCGGCTGCGATCGCCCGGCTGCGCTCGATCTCCGCCCGGTAGAACTCGCTGAGTCCGGCAACGGTCTCCCACTCCTCGACCCGGAAGTCGGCATCGGGGTCGTCCTCACTCCACGGGAACTCGACATCCTCACCGGCAAACACGCTGCGGAACCAGAAGCGCTCGACAAAGGCGAGGTGCTTGAGGATCCCGCCGAGGCTGGTACCCGAGGCGACCATCGGTCGCCGCGCCTCCTCATCCGAAACCCCGTCGACCTTCCAGAGGACGGTTTCCCTGAGGTAATCGAGGAACGCCGACAGTGTCTCATGCCCTTTGGCGGTATAGACGGTCCTTGGCTGAGTGCGGTCCCAATCGCTCATGCCGCCACGGTAGCCCCCACCACCGCGAGCCGGTTAGGCGATGACGCCGAGGGAGCGGCCGATCGCCGCAAACGCACCGATGCCCCGGCGCAGGTCGGTCTCATCGTGGGCTGCCGAGACCATGACCCTGATCCGGGCGGTGCCCCGGGGGACGGTCGGGTAGGCAATGGCCTGGGCGAAGACGCCGGCATCGAACAGCCGCCGGCTGAACTCCTGGGCTAGAGATTCGTCGCCGAGGATGACGGGGGTGATCGGGGTCGCGCTGTTCCCGATGTCGAAGTCGAGGGCTGCCATCTGCTCCTTGAATGTGGCCGAGTTCGCCCACAACCGATCGACCAATTCGGTCGACTCCTCGAGGATGTCGACGGCTGCGATGCAGGCGGCGACGTCGGCCGGTGTTACCGCCGATGAGAAGAGGAAGGGCCTGGCACGCTGGCGCAGCCATTCGATGAGCACCGCAGGACCGGCCACATATCCGCCCATCACGCCGAACGCTTTCGACATGGTGCCGACCTCGATTTCGACCCGGCCGTGGAGACCGAAGTGGTCGACGATGCCGCGCCCACCCCGGCCCATGACCCCTTCACCGTGGGCATCGTCCACCATCACCATTGCATCGTGACGATCGGCCACCTCGACGATCCGGTCGAGTGGGGCGATATCGCCGTCCATTGAGAACACCCCGTCGGTGATGATCAGGATCCGACCGGCCCCTGCCGAACGGGCCTCGGCCAGGACCCGATCGAGGTCGTCGGGATCGGCGTGATCGTAGATGTAGCGGTCGGCCCGACACAATCGGACGCCGTCCACGATCGAGGCGTGATTGAGGGCGTCGGACACCACCGCATCGCCCTTGCCGACCAGCGTGGAGATCGTCCCGAGATTGGCCGTGAACCCGGACTGCAGCGAGATGGCGGCCTCGACGCCCTTGAATTCGGCCAGTCGCCGCTCCAGTTCGTCGTGCACGGTCATGGTGCCGGCGATCGTGCGAACCGCCCCGGGACCGACTCCGTAACGATCCAGCGCGTCTTTCGCCGCAGCCACCAGGCGGGGGTCATCGGCGAGCCCGAGGTAGTTGTTGGAGCAGAAGTTCAGCACCCGGCGCCCGTCCACCGACAGCGAGGAGCCCTGCGGTCCGTCGATGTGCCGGATCGTGTTGTACAGCCCCTGGCTGCGGAGATCGTCGAGTTCATCGGCGAGAAAGCGGACCTTGTCGGGCATCATCACCTCGTTGTCAAAGGGCCGTCGGCGTCGGCCGGGTCCACGAACATGACGACCTTTCCACATTCACCGGACGCCATGAGGTCGAACGCCGTTTCGAAGTCATCGAGCGTGAACCGATGCGTCACCAGAGGACTGATGTCGACCGCACCGCTCCTGAGCAGCGCCCGCATCTGGAACCAGGTCTCCCAAAGGCGCCGGCCCACGATGCCGTGGACGGTCGCCCCTTTGAAGATGATCGCATCGTCGAAGTCGAAGCTGATGGGCTTGGAGAACAAGCCCAGCAGGGCTGCCTCACCACCGGGCTTGAGCAGCCGGAAGCCATCATCGATTGCCGACCCGACGCCCGACATCTCGAGGAGGACGTCGACCCCTTCTCCTTCGGTCTCGTGTTCGATCGCGGCGACGACATCCACGTTGTGCGGATTGACGGTGGCATCGGCACCCATCGACCGGGCCATCGCCAGCCGAAAGTCGCTGACATCGCTGGCGTAGACGGAGCGAGCCCCGAGGGCGCGGGCGGCGGCTATTGCCATCACCCCGACCGGCCCGCAACCGGTCACCAGAACCTTGCGGCCGGCGACCTCGGGCGTCGAGGCGGTGTGCACCGCGTTCCCGAAGTTCTCCTGCAGTGATGCAATGGAATACGGCATGTCGGGTGGATCCGGCCATGCGTTGGCGGCCGGCACCACGACGTATTCAGCGAACACGCCGTCGCGATGGACCCCCAGGATTTCGGTATGGGGGCACAGATGCCCCTTGGCAGTGCGGCACCATGAGCAGGTGTTGTCGACCACGTGGGATTCGACCGACACCAGAGTGCCGATCTCCGGAGTGCTGACCCCGGGGCCGAGTGCTTCGACGATCCCGCACATCTCGTGGCCGACCGTCAGCGGCGGCGTGACGTGCTCGGCCGCCCAGGGGTCCCAATTCCGAATGTGGAGATCCGTGCCGCAAATCGACGCTGCCTTCACCTGGAGCAGGACTTCACCCGGACCCGGCGCCGGCACCGGCAGGTCGACCATCTCGAGACCCGGAGCCGGCCCGGGTTTCACGATCGCGCGCATCGCCGCTCACCCTACCGAGTCCGCTGAGCCTGAGTTCAGGTCGGGGAGGCCTCTCCGGCCAGGATGTCGGCGGCAATCTCCCTGGCAAGGGCGCGGATCCGCTTCCAGTCGCGGTAGTCACCGGCCTGAGCCTTCACGGCCCGCATCATCGCCCGCTCGCCGAAGCTGAGTTTCTCCGGATCGAGGATGCCGGAGAACATCGTGTGCCAGCGAGGTTCGAGCAGGTGGGTCAGCTCGGCGAGTTCGGAGGGCTGCTCCTCGATCAGCGGCTCGACATCTCCGAGGGGCCCGCTGCTGAATATCCAGCACGGAATCTCCCGCAGGGCCGTGCTGTGGTCGTGGGCGAACTGAAGTGCGCCGCCCAACCAACTGCCGCCGTAGAGCGAGCTCCCGAGCACGACGGCATCGAATCCCGCAACGTCCGCTTCACTCACCGGGGTCACGTTGGCTTCGAGACCGGCGGACCGGATGGTGTCGCCGATTGCTTCGGCGATCCCTGCGGTACCGCCGTACTTGCTGGCATACGCAACGAGCACGTTCACGAATCCTCCCTCGCAGCTCGCTTGGCGAGGTGCCGCAAGCGTAGGAGGCGGGATCGCCACCCCGAAGCGCGTTCTCCGGACACCTGCTGCGGGCGGGGCATACTGAGACCGAATGATCACTCGCAGGACCACCGCACTCGTCGGCTCGTGCGCCGTGGTGCTGGCGCTGGTGACGCCTCCGGTGACGGCGGCTGCTCCCGCGATCACCGTTCGTCCCGCCGTCGATGCCGAGGTATTGCCGCGCTTCGGCATCGACACCGATCTCGACGGGCTCATCGACCTGCCGAACACGCTTGAGTACGTTCACGGACTGCCACCCGGTACTTGCGCCGGCACCTGCCCGGAAGCCGGATTCCCGGTGCGCCTCATCGGACGCATCGAGGGGCTCGACCCGGAGATGGCCACTCTTCCGATCTTCAGATATGAATGGTCGGTCGTCGGCCTCGGCATTGCGGGCCGTGAGGAGGCATCGGGACCCCTCGCGCAGCTGCGGCTGCCCGAGGGCGACTACTGGGTCGACCTGGCCGTGCGGCTTGCCCTTCCGTGGGGGTCGGTGCGCCTCCGAACCACGGCCCGATTCACGGTGAACGACGTGCTCGTCGTCGCGATCGGGGATTCGTATGCCTCCGGCGAGGGCAATCCCGAACTCACCCAGGAGGAAACCGGAGTCGGTGAGGCGTGGGCCGATGGTGTCGGGAACATCCAGGTCGAGGCCGGCCATGCTGCCGCCCGGCGGACGACGGTGGCGTGGCCGGCACGTCTGGCCCTCGCAATCGAGGCCGCCGACCAGGAGTCGTCGGTGACATTCGTCTCTGTCGCCGCCAGCAGTGCCCGGATCGACGCCGGCCTGCTCGGACCCCAGGAGGGTGTTGCGGACAGGGGTCAGATCGATCAGGTCGCCGCCATGGTGGGGGAGCGCGAGATCGACATTCTCCTCATGTCGATCGGCGGCAACGACGTCGGATTCTCCAGGATCATCAGGGGCCTGGTGGACGCTGATCCCCTCTTCGACCCGATTTGCTACCGCACCGATCTCGCCAACATCTGGAACGCCGCTCGGGATGGGGAGTGGAACCGCTCTTCTGCGATCCGCCCCGGCCTGCCGTTCGGCCTCACCTGCCGCTCGGTGCGCTCCGATGCCGGGTTTTGGATCCCGGGCTTGGAAGGACTGCCGCGGGCCTACGACCGGCTGGCGGATGCGATCACCCGCGACCTCTGGGTCGATACCACACTCCTCACCGAGTACCCGGACCCGACCGGCCGCCAGCGGAACGGCGGCGACGACATCTGCGGTGAGATCGTCGGAGATATCTTCTCCCCGTTCCGGTTCCTCGAGATCGATCGGAACGAGCAGCAGGAGGGGCGGACTCGTGTGATCGAGCCGCTCAACACTGCAGCCCGCGACGCGGCCGCCCGTCACGGTTGGGTGTTCGCGGGTGGTGTGGCCGGCGCCTTCTTCGATGGTCACGGGTATTGCGCTCACGAACCGGATTACGGCGGCGGTGTCTTCTATCGCAACCCCGGGATGACCACACTCCTCCCGGTTTTCGGCGATCGGGTCACATCGTGGTTCCGGACGGCGGCGCAATCCTCTCAGCTCCAGGGGCCGGGACGAAGGCCTGACACCACCGGCACCCTCCATCCGAATGAATTCGGCCATGCCGCGATGGCCCGTCTCGCACTCCAGGCGCTGGGACTGGGCTGAACCCCGCGCGGTGACTAGTTACCCGTGGCGGCAGGAAATGGTGAAGACAACCACCCAGCGTGGCGATACTCTGCTCGGGCGACCACATACTGTGGTCTCTTGGCCGACTCGAGGAGCGACACGTGCAGGAGGAGGTGCGCACCAGCCGCAGGACCGGGGTCATCGCCGTCGTCGCCGCGGTGATCGCTTTCGGGCTGTTCGTCGCGTTCCTCCCGAGGCTGCAACCCGACCCGGTCGTTCCTTCGGCAGCCTCGGGCGCCCCGGTGGATGCCCGCCCGGTTGGCAACACAGTTGCCGATGCCATCGGAGCACCGGCCACTTCGGCGACCACCACCACGGTTTCTCCGACGACGACCACCATCCCGGTCGCGACTACCACCACGGTCCCACCGGAGCCGGAGCCGTCGCCGTATCAGGTTGATCCGCCACCCGGTGTCGACGCTGCAGTCGGCTTCACGGTGTCGATCGGCAACGGGCATGACGGCAAGGAGGCTGTCCTCATCACCGACGGCGATCTGTTGACCTGGACCTTCCGGGTCACGAATGAGGGCAGCGAGTATTTGTGGGGCGTCTACGTCTACCTGGAGCTGCACGGTCCAGTTCAGTGCGACACCACGAGGCTGGCCCCAGGGCAGTCGGCGGAGTGCATCATCCAGACCACGGCTCAGGAAGGCCGCCACGACGCCTGGGCATGGGTGACCGCGTGGACGTCCGATGCGATGATCGGGACCGACCTCCGCTACACGCTGGCGGTCATTCCCTAGCCGCGCATCCGGCGTCGCGCCCCGAACAGCGACAGCACCGCGGCCAGCGCCGCGATCCCAATCCGGGTCATGTCGATGATCGGATGGATCTCGATCCCGTCGGGACCGATGGCAATAACGGCAACAGGGCGGCCCGCGGCACTCCCGCCGCCACCCCCGCC
>CAZEHO010000019.1:0-5475 GCA_964511945.1 uncultured Acidimicrobiia bacterium
CCTAGGTGCATGTCTGAGGGCACCGGGTCAAGTGTCGGGAACTGCCAACGGCCGCAGCGGGTCGGCAATCAGGGGGACGAAGTCCATGTGAGCCAGGATGTCGGCCTCGAGATCGATGCCCGGGGCGATTTCGGTGAGCACCGGCCCGGAATCGGCCAGCTCGAACACCGCCCGTTCGGTGATGTACATCACTTCCTGCTCCCGCACCCGGGCCTGCTCGGTGCTGAACGTGACCTGCGCCACTTCTTCGGGGAACTTCCTGTGGCGGCCTTCCTGATCGATGACCAGATTCCCGTCGTCGACGGAGATCTCCAATCCCCCGGACGTGAAGGTGCCGCAGAAGATCACCTTCTTGGCGCCCTGCGAGATGTTGACGAACCCGCCGACACCGAAAACGCGCCCGGCGACCTGCGACGAGTTGACCCGTCCCGCAGCGTCGATCTGGGCGAACCCCAGGCACGTGCAATCCAGCCCGCCACCGTCGTAGAAATCGAATTGCAGGTGCTGGTCGATGAGGGCGTCGGGGTTCCAGACTGCACCGAAGGCCAATCCCTGGGTGGGCATGCCCCCGGTGCCACCCTGCTCGACCGACAACGTGATCTCGTCGAGACGGCCCTGCTCGGAGGCGACCGCGGCAACCGAATCCGGCATGCCGAACCCAAGGTTCACGACCGCCCCGGCCTCGAGTTCGGCTAGCGCTCGCTCACCGATGATGCGGCGCTCGAGAGTCGTCCCCTCCCCAGTGCCGTGCAGCGGCACCCTCAACTGCCCGGCGTACGACGGGTTGTAGTCGTCGACGGCCGTCTGTGTCTGGCTCGGATCGATGACGATGAAGTCCACGAGGTGGCCGGGAACGACCACATCGCGGGCCGCGAGGCCATGGGGTTCCGCCAGGCGCCGGGCCTGGGCGACCACAATGCCACCCGAATTGCGAGCCGCGGCTGCGGCCGGGAAGTTGGAGAGAGTCGCCGCCTCCTCGGACATCGAAAGGTTGCCCAACTCGTCGATCACCGAACCGCGGATGAACGCGACGTCGATCGGGATGGATCGATAGAACATCCATTCCCGCCCGTCGACCCCGACCAACTCCACGATCGAGTCGACCGCAGCCTTGTTGACCCGCCCACCCGAGTCGCGCGGATCCATATAGGTGCCAAGACCGATGTGGGTGATGAGCCCCGGACGGCCGGCAGCGATCTCTCGAAACAGCTGTGCGATGACTCCCTGCGGCAGGCAGTAGGCCTCGAACCGGTTCTGGCCGGCGAGCTCCGCCAGCCGCGGCGTCATGCCGTAGTGCCCCACGATGACCCGCTTGAGTAATCCGTCCGCGGTGAGCAGGTCGCTGCCCGAGCCGGCCTGATTGCCGAGCCCGCTGGCATGAAGGATGGTGATGCCGGACGGGGTCCCCTCGGCCGCGTATCGATCCCGCACCGCGCGGAGCAGCGCGGTCGGTTCGCCCAGGCCGCCCCCAGACGACTCGATCGCCAGCGTCATGCCATCTTCCACCAGCATGGCCGCCTCGGCGGCGGCGATGACGGGAGGTTTGGTACCCCCGTGCACCCTCATCGGCGCTCCTTCGTTTCTCGGCACGGGCCGGCACGGTAACGATTCGATACTACGAACGCTTCGGACCGGGCCAGCTCACGGCTTCGTGATCGACCGCCAGGTGGAGTCGATGACCGTCTCCAGCTCGTCGTCTGAGAGCAGAGCGCCGTCGGCGGCGAGCCGCACCGCCACCCCGAGCGACAACGAATAGAGCACCTCGGGCGGCAGCGGCACCAGCAGCGCGAGCAGTTCGGGGCGGGTGGCCTCCTCCACCAGACGGTCCCCCTGTTCGATCAACCGCCCGTGGGCGTGCTGCTTGAACGGGGATGCCTCGAGCTGAGTGAGGAACCGGGCCCGCTCCGGTTGGAGCTGGAGATGCCGGTATGCCGCCAGCCAGATCTGCCGGTACCGATCGTGCGGTGATGCGGCCGGATCGAGATCGGCCAGCACCGCGTCGCCGAGATCCTGCTTGATCTCCAGGTAGGTCGCGTAGACGAGCTCCTCTTTGGAGTCGTAGTGCACGTAGGCAGTGCCGGTGGCGACGCCGGCGGCCTTGGCCACCGCACTCATCGATGCGCCGTGAAACCCGTGCTCGGCGATCAGGTCACGCAGGGCTCGCCGGATCAGTGCAGGCCGATCGGTTGTCGTCGTCATGGTCAACCCTCCAACGCAGCCTCGAAGTCGAGACGGGTACCGGTTGCATTCTCAGAGATCCGCCACAAGTTGTCGATGGCCTCAGCATTGCCGCGCCGCAGGATGGGCCGCCGCACCGGCGCTCCGTTGTTCACGAATCGGGGGGCGTACATCTCCCCACCCTTGGCGTTGGGATCAGTGGCCGCTCGCAATTGCGGGAGGACGCCCCGACCCGCCTTCATTCCGGTGTTGGCGGCCATCCAGCGCCAGAACGCACCGGAGCGGCCAGTGGCGCCCTGCTCGTCGGTGTGGACCTGCAGGTTGGTGTGTGACAGGCCCGGATGGGCGACGAGGCTTTGTGCCTTCAGCCCTCGCTTCTCGAACTCCTGCTGCAGGCCCAGAGCGAAGTGGTAGTTGGCCAGCTTCGACTGTCCGTAGGCCCGCCACGGGTCGTAGTTCCCCTCCATGTTGGGGTTCCCCGGATCGACGGGCCGCCCGAAGTGATGGGCCGTGCTGGTCACCGTGACCACCCGGGCGGCGTCGGCGGCGAGGAGCGGCTTCAGCAGGCCCGCAGTGAGGACCCAGTGTCCGAAGTGATTGACCCCGAGCTGTATCTCGAATCCGTCCTCGGTGCGCCGCTCGGGCATCGCCATCAGGCCGGCGTTGTTGATCAGGATGTCGATCACGGGATGGTCGGCGGAGATCTTCTCGGCAGCGAGGCGGACGAACGCCAGTGACGCCAGGTCGACTTCGGCGATCTCCAGCGACGCCTCCGGTCGCGCCTCCAGGATCTCCTCGTACGCGGCCTTCGCCTTCTCCTGGCTGCGGGCCGCCATGACGACATGGGCTCCGGCCCCTGCCAGCGCCTTCGCCGACTCGAGGCCCAATCCCCCACTGGCGCCGGTGACGACGGCGGTCGTGCCGCTCAGATTCGGGATGTCGGTGACGTTCCAGGGCATGAACGGAGTTCTTTCTTGAGTGAATGTTCGTTCATTATGAATAATCGTTCACTCGTTGTCCAAGAGGATTCCGGTCTGGATCAGTGAGCCTGCACCCAGAGGTGGCGGGTCAAGGAAGCCTCGTCGACGTGGCCTTGGAGATGGGTCAGCGCGTGGAGCACGGCATACGCCGCACTGAACTCGATTGCGGAGCCGTCGGATCGGGTTCGAGAGCGACGCGCTCCCCAATCGAGGTCGGTGGCACCGTCGAGCAGCGAGAGACACTCCGCCTCCACGGAATCAACCAGCTCGAGCAGCGAGGATGCACCCTGGGCGACCGCGCCGAACTCAGCGTCCCGATCGCGCGCCGGCGATTCGCCCAGCGCAAACCCGAGGAGATACCGGGTCGCCGACAGTGCGTGGGTCGCCTGCACCGCAATGGTGTTCGAGTCCTCATCGGATGCCGGCAGCCAGTTCAGCGCCTCGGCCGGCAACCCGTCGACCACGCCGCGCAACGTCGAGCAAGTGCCGGACAGCACCCTGCGAGCTGCCTCGATGACCGGATCCGACATGACCGCTCCCTTCCGAGTTGGGCAGCAGGCTACCGGCGCATACGCTGGCCCGACCCGCCCCGGAGTGTTCGTGTCGTTCGACATCCTCCAGCTCGCCCCGTCCGACATCGACGTCCACCGGACCGGCCTCCAGGAGGTCTATGAGGGGATGTTCGGCGTCGCACCGGGCGAGGGTGGCGGGTTCCAGGACCAATTGACGGTCCAGTCACAATTCCCCGGATTCCGCTGCGTGGTTGCAGCCGAGGCCGGGTCCGAGCAACTGATCGGGATGGCGTACGGCTTCACCGGAGAACCCGGCCAGTCGTGGCGGGACGACATGGCGGCCGCAATCGGCCCGGCGATGACACAGGCCTGGCTAGCCGACCACTTCGAGTTCGCCGAGTTCGGGGTGATGCCCGAACGCCATCGCCGCGGGATCGGAACGCTCATGTATCGGGCGCTCTTCGACGGGCTCCCCCACCCCACCGCGGTGCTGACCGTCCGCATCGGCAACGAGCCGGCCCACGCCTTCTACCGGCATCACGGGTGGCGGGACCTCTACGAGGGATTCGTGTCGCGCGGTGGCCACGGGCCCTACGTGATCATGGGGCTGCCCGCTCGCGAGTATCCGACGTGATCACGCGATAGCGGGCTCCGGCCGATAGCCTCTCCCGCCATGACCGACACCTCCGCCCTCCAGCCAGCCTTCGCTGCGCTCGACGATTGCGACGTTGCCCTCGCCAAGCTCGACAAAATGTGCTGCGACCCGGGTCGCAGCCCTCGGATGCAGCACCTCGGTACGACGCTGGCAGCGGCGCGCTCGGCAGTCGAAGAGATCTCCGGCGGGCTCCGAGATTCCGCCGGTGCGCTCGAGCACCTCGAGGATGCGGGAGGACAGCTCGGCAGCTTGCAGGTCGGCTGCTGTGCGCCGAGCCGGATGCCGCTCTACGCCCGAATGCTGGAAGACCTCACCACCATCCAGCTGGCGATCAACCAGGCGCAGGGGACCGGCCACTGATCGGAATCAGTCGATCGGCTCGCCTTCACCCTCGCCGTAGAGCCGCGGCGCATCGTCCCCCCGATCGCGCCGTTCGAGGCGGCCGGCCAGATCGCGGCGCATCGCGTCGGCGAGTTCGGGAATGGCGGCGAGGCGTTCAATGGTCGCCCAGTCGTCTCGATCGCGCGAGACCACCCGAACTGCTTCGGCCACGGTCATCGTGTCGCCGGGGCGGTCGACCAGCACCATGTCGAGGCCGGCTTCGAGATCGCCCTCGGTGAGAATCCGCATCAGGTACCCGGCGCTGCGTTTGTCCTGCATGACGAGCGGGACGAGGCGGTCGTCGTAGTGGACCCCGATCTTGTAGCAGGGGTTCCGGGGTGAGGTGACCTGGGCAACGACGCCCCCGATCGCAAAGGTGTCGCCGATGCACACCTCGTGCTCGGTCAGGCCCTCAACGGTCAGGTTCTCGGCGAACGCCCCGGCCGGCGGAAGGTCGAGGTCGTGGTGATCCCGCCAATAGCCGTAGTTGTCGAGGGAGTAGACGAGCAACGCCTGGTCGGCTCCACCGTGGGCCGGATACACATGCTCGTCGCCGGGCAGGCCGAGGGGACTCACCCGGACCGGTCCTGCAACCGGCTCCTTCACGAAGGCGGATCGATGGGAGCGGCCGAAGCCCCGGATCTCGCCCACCGAACCGACACATACCGCCGCGACCCGACCAGAGAGATTCCGCATGCCTCGAGAGTACGGGAACGGACTACTGGTAGTCGAGGTCGACCGGGTCGAACGAGGGCAGCGGGGTGGAACC
>CAZEHO010000019.1:5575-8655 GCA_964511945.1 uncultured Acidimicrobiia bacterium
ACCTTACTCGTGATGGGCGATCAGATCGTGCGCCCCGGGGTCGCCGGCAGGGTCGATGTGCACCAGCACGTCGACCGTGAACGGGAAGGCGTGAATGAGTTCGTGGCTGATCTGCTGGGCGACAGTGTGCCCATCCCGCACCGACAGACTCGGATCTACCGCCGCCACCAGATTGATCAACATGCGATGACCCGCCCAGCGCATCCGGACGTCGGAGATGCCCTCAACACGTTCCACGGCCGCTGCGATCTCGGTCGCCCGATCGACCAGTTCCGGATCCACGGCGTCGAGGAACCGGCCGAAGACCCGGGTGGCGGCGTTGCGCAACAGGATCAGGATGAGGGCAGCGACCACCAACCCGGCGACCGGGTCGACCCAGTCGGCGCCCAACGCCGCCCCGACCCCGGCGCCGACCACGGCCAGCGAGGTCAGGGCATCGGCCCGGGCGTGCTGCCCGTCGGCGATGAGTGCCTCCGATGAGATCCGGCGGCCGACCCGGATCCGGTATTCGGCAACCACCTCGTTGCCGATCGCACCGATGATCCCGGCGGCGATGACCCACGGGATGTGATCCAGGGCGCGCGGATCGAACAGACGGCGGATCGACTCCCAGGCGACACCCCCGGCCGAGACGGCGATGGCGGTCACGATGACCAACCCGGCGAGATCCTCCGCCCGGCCCAACCCGAAGGTGAACCGCTTCGATCCGGCGCGCCGGCCCAGAGCAAAGGCGATCCACAGCGGGATGGCGGTCAGGGCATCGGTCAGGTTGTGCAGCGTGTCCGACAGCAGCGCCACCGAGCCGGTGAACGCCACGAGCACGGCCTGAAGGGCTGCGGTGATCCCGAGGCCGACCAGCGACACCTTCGACGCCCGCACCCCTGCTGCGCCCGTATCGGCCACCGGAACCCCGTGGTCGTGATCGTGGCGGAGCGCATAGCGCAGCCGATCGGCCAGCCCGGCGACGCCGGGGCGAGGGTCATGGTTGTGGTCGCGATCGGTGCTCACGACTGTCCTCCGTATCCGCCGACCGAAGCCAGCAGCGCCGGCAGGTCGCGGATGTGGTGGACGGTGTGATACTCGATGTCGGCCAGGTCGCCGTCTGCAACCGATTCGTGGACCCAGGTGTCCTCATAGGGGATGTGGACGGCGCAGCCGCCCATTGCCGCGACCGGAAGAATGTCCGAACGCAGCGAGTTCCCCACCATGGCGAACTGGGGCGGGGTGATCCCGGCGCGGGACACGATCTCCTCGTAGGTCTGCCGGTCCTTGCGGCTCACGACCTCGATCTCATCGAAGTGGTCGCCCAGCCCGGAGCGGGCGACCTTGGTCTCCTGGTCGAGCAGGTCGCCCTTGGTGATCACCATCATCCGGTACGACCCGGCCAGATCGGCAACCACCTCTGGGGCTCCGTCGAACACCCGCACCGGAGCTGCCAGCATGTCACGCCCCAGCCGCAGGATCTCGGCGATCTCGGCCCCGGTGATCTCGCCGCCGGTCAGCTCGATCGCCGTCTCGATCATGGACAGGGTGAACGGCTTCACCCCGTATCCGTAGAGCCGGAGGTTGCGAAGTTCGGTCTCGGCGAGCCGCTGCTCGATGACCTCGGGCGCAATGTGGCGCTCGAGCAGCGCACAGAACCGAGCCTGCGTGTCGATGAAGATCGGTTCGTTGTGCCACAGCGTGTCGTCGGCGTCGAATGCGACCAGTTCGATACTCACCGGGGTGCTCCAAACGGGGTCAGAACAGGATACGAGGACCCCGGAACGCGATCTCCCCGGAGGGTGGGAGTAGCCTGCCGGTGGGCCCACGAGCATCGGGAGATCCCATGGATTTCGAGTACTCAGCCAAGGTCACCTCGCTCATCGAGCGACTCGAGCAGTTCATGGACCGGTACGTCTATCCCAACGAGACCGCTCTCCTGGAGCATCAGCAGGCAACGGACCGGCCATGGGCAACCCCTCCGATGCTGGTGGAGCTGCGGGAGGTGGCGAAGCAAGAAGGGCTGTGGAACCTCTTCTACCCGGCAGACCACGGGATCGAGGGAGCGCTCACCAACCTCGAGTACGCCCCGCTCGCCGAAATCATGGGCCGGGTGCTGTGGGCGTCGGAGGTCTTCAACTGCAATGCCCCCGACACCGGGAACATGGAGACGATCGCCCGCTACGGCACGGACGAGCAGAAGCAACGCTGGCTGAAGCCGATGCTCGCCGGTGAGATCTACTCGGCCTTTGCCATGACCGAACCGGACGTCGCCAGCTCCGACGCCACCAACATCGCGTGCTCGATCCTGCGCGACGGCGACTACTACGTGATCAACGGACGCAAGTGGTTCGCAACCGGTGGGATGCGGGAGAACTGCGAGCTGTTCATCGTGATGGGCAAGACCGACCCGGACAATCCGGACCGGCACCGCCAGCAGTCGATGATCCTGGTCCCCAAGGACACCCCGGGGATCACGATCGTCCGCTCCCTCACCACCTTCGGGTACGACGAAGCCCCAATGGGCGAGCCGGAGATCCTCTTCGAAGACGTGCGTGTCCCCGCGTCGAACATCCTGCTCGGCGAGGGCCGTGGATTCGAGATCGCCCAGGGACGCCTCGGACCGGGCCGGGTGCACCACTGCATGCGGCTCATCGGCAGCGCCCAGCGGGCGCTGGAACTGGCGTGCGTGCGGGCCGACTCACGCTCGACCTTCGGCCGCAAGCTCAGCCAGCACCAATCGGTGCGGGAGGACCTCGCCCAGTCCTACTGCGATGTTGAGCAAGCGCGGCTGCTTACCCTGAAGTGTGCCGCCGAGATGGATCGGGTCGGGAACAAGGAGGCCAGGGATCTGATCGCCGCGATCAAGGTTGCGGTGCCGGCAATGGCGTGCCGGGTGATCGACCGGGCGATCCAGATCCACGGGGCGGCGGGGGTGACGGAGGACACGTTCCTGGCATCGGCATACGCCTACGCCCGCCAGATCCGTATCGCCGACGGACCCGACCAGGTCCACATGATGTCGTTGGGACGGCGGATGGTGCGGCGCTACGGGAGCTGCTCGCCCACGGCATGACGACTGTTGCCCTCCAGCAACT